>JBDXHU010000009.1:0-781778 GCA_039989475.1 Halieaceae bacterium
CCTCCGACCCCATTCACCTCCGACCCCATTCACCTCCGACCCCATTCACCTCCGACCCCATTCACCTCCGACCCCAATGGGGTCGGAGGTGAGAGCTTTACAATTCTTAGCCCACATTTACGGTTGGGTTTGCTTCAATAGACGCCAGTCACAACATTGGAGTAGGGAAATGAAGAAGCAATTAATGGTTTACGGGCTGGGTCTGGCGCTGGTCGCCGGTACCTCTTTGGCGCTGGCGCAGATGAGTGGTGAGGAAGGTCGCAAAGGTCAGGGCGGTATGCGCGGTGACCCGCAACAACGCATGCAGCGCATGCAACAACACCTGGGCCTTAGCGATGAACAGATGAGCCAGATGCGCGAAATCCGCGAAAACGGCGGCAGCCGTGAGGATATGCGCGGTGTATTAAACGATGAGCAGCGCGCCAAAATTGATCAGCATCGCGCCAATCGCGAGGCGCGCGGCGGTGGACGCCGCGGTGGCGAAGGTCGCCCGGGCAGGCCGGACAGCGAACAGACCAACTAAGTTAGCGCCGGCGCCTACTTCGGCTCGATCATCAGGTAGGTCGACGTGGTTTCGCCCACGTTGAGGGCTTCGTGCCAGGGGATGCCGTCATTGGCAAATTTGCTACCACTGGGAATCTGCCGTACACGGGTGCCGCTGGCATCAGTAATCTGCATGGTGCCACCCTCAAGCACATAGCCTACATGGCGCGGATGAAAGTGGCGCTCGTGCCCTACCCCGGGTGGAAAGGTACAGCGCAGAACTCTCAACTTTTCATCCTCGTGCAGTTTTTCGCAGACCGACTCGCCCTTCCAACCGGCGGCCAACGGATCCGGCAGCTGCTCAGCAGCTTGTGCGGTAAAACTAGCGCCGCTAAATAGCAGCGCTACCAGAAAATACGTTTTAGCCATCTAGTCTCAATCCTGTTCCGGTTTCTGTTGTTGCAATCGTCGCTTGGTCTTGGCGGTTGCCAACGCCTGCAGTGGATCCTCCGGCCAGGGATGCTTCGGATAGCGCCCCTGCATTTCTTTTCTCACCTCTTTATAGGCACCGCGCCAGAAACTGGCCAGGTCCTGGGTGACCTGCAGGGGTCGCCGTGCCGGTGACAGCAGATGAATCAGCAGCGCTACTTTACCCCGCGCCACCGTCGGCGTCGCCTCGCAGCCAAACATTTCCTGCAGTTTCACCGACAGCACGGGTGGTGACTGGCAATAGTCAATTCTGTGTTGGGCACCCGAGGGCACGCCGATTCGCTGCGGCGCCAATTCATCCAGCTCGCGCGGCAGCGGCCAGGGCAGCAGTGCCGCCAGCATGCCCTGCAGATCAAGCCGGGCAAAATCACCCAGCTTATTAACCGTCGCCAGGTAAGGCGCCAACCAGGTCTCCAGGCCTCCCAACAAGGCCGTATCCGAGACATCCGGCCAGGGCTCGCCCAGTTCCGTATGCAATAACGACACCCGCGCCTGCCACTGGCGCAACTCATCGGTCCAGGGCAACAAGTCCAGGCCGCGCTCACGCACCAGCTCCAGCAGCGCCTGTTGGCGAGCTTCCGCTGAGATATCTGCCAGCGGTTCGCGGGACAACACTATGGCACCGATACGTCGCTGGCGTTCCGCCACAAAGCGTTCATTACGATCATCCCACTCGACCCGCTCCCGGCTTTCCACCCGCTCCGCCAGTTGCTGTTCAAACAGCGCTACGTCCAAGGCTGCCGCTGAATAAATTCGGTCTTCCGCCTGGCCCGCTCGACCACCAACCTCGGCCACCGCCAGCCACTCCTCACTACACAAGGCATCGGCAGGATCCAGCGCCGCGCTGCGACCATTGGCCAATAAATAGCTATGGCCCCTGGCCTGACGTCGCCGCGCAATCCGGTCCGGGTAGGCCGCCGCCAGCAACTGGCCGATGTGATAACCCCCGCCCGTGGTATGGGGCAGGAACTTGCACAAACGCCGGTATTGCTTTGACTGTAGCTTGACCCGATGCAACCAACCCAGCTCAGTCTTTGGCATTGCCACCTCGCCCTCCAGTGCCAGCAGCCTATAGCCAATATCCGCGCCCCGCTGGGAAAATGGATCGCGCTCTGACAACAGCGCCGCCACATCACAGCCGATATCCACCATGCCCCAACGACAAGCCAACACCAGCATATGGGCCAGGCGCGGATGCAAGGGCAGCTGCGCCATCTGGGTACCGACTTCGCTTAAAGCCCAGCTTCCGGCCGCCGGCAGCGCCCCAAATTCCCGCAGCAGCTGTAATGCCTGGGACCAGGGACCTGCCGGTGGCAGGTCCAGCCAGCGCAATTCCGCGGGATCTGCCACCCCCCAGGCCAATAATTGCAAAGCCAGTGGGGCCAGGTCAGCTTGCAGGATTTCCGGGGTGGAGCGCGGCGCCAGCTGTGTTTGCTGTTCCTCGCTCCACAGCCGGTAGCAATATCCTGCTTGCAAACGCCCGGCCCGGCCCATGCGTTGAGTCGCACTGTCCTGGGCAATGCGCCGGGTTTGCAGGCGGGTCATACCCGTGGCCGGGTCGAAGCGCGGCTCCCGCGCCAGGCCGGAATCCACCACCGTCGTGATGCCATCAATGGTCAGGGAGGTCTCGGCAATATTGGTGGCGAGCACGATCTTGCGCTGCCCATCTTCCGCCGGCGCAATAGCCTGTTGCTGTTGGGCCAGTGACAAGCCGCCATACAGTGGTGCAACGATCACGTTTTCAAAGGAAGGCAGTTGCTGCGCCACGCGCCGGATTTCTCCCTGCCCCGGCAGGAATACCAACACCGAGCCGGTTTCTGGTTTGCTGACAATCTCACGCAGGCAGGCCAGCACCCGCTCAACCGTATTCTCCCTGGGCTTCCAGGCAGCGCCATAGTGCACCGACACCGGAAACTGCTTGCCCTGGGAAGACACCAGCGGCGCCCCGCCCAGCAGTTCTGCAATACCCGCCCCATCAAGCGTCGCCGACATCACCAACAGTTTCAGCGGATCGCCCTCGCGAAACAATTCCCGCCCCTGCAGTGCCAGGGCCAGGCCCAGGTCGCTGTCCAGGGAGCGCTCGTGAAACTCGTCAAATATAAGGCAAGCCACGCCCGCTAAAGCGGGATCGGTCTGCAGCATGCGGGTCAGAATACCCTCGGTAATAACCTCAATCCGGGTAGCTTTGGAAATTTTACTGTCCAGGCGCACCCGGTAACCCACCGTCTCCCCCGCCTTTTCCCCGAGGGTGGAAGCCATGCGCTCGGCCGCCGCCCGCGCCGCCATGCGCCGCGGCTCCAGCATGAGAATTTTCCGGCTGCCCAGCCAGTCACTGTCCAACAGCGCCAGCGGTACCACCGTGGTTTTGCCGGCCCCGGGCGGCGCCTCCAATACCACACTATCGGCGCGGCCCAGCGCTGCTTTAAGCTCAGCCAGCACCTCGCCAATGGGAAGGTCGGTGTGCATTACTGCCTGGACCAACTGCTGCAATGGGCTAGCCCAGTGCCGGTCAAAATCCCACCGCCTCTATCAAGGCCAGGTATCTTGGGTCCTGTCGATATTCATCCAGCGATGAGTTGGTTTGCAGGAAAATCATGCCCCGGGAGCGAGCCTCGACTGCTTGTTCCAGGGCGGCGAAGCCCTTCCCTGCGTCTCCTGCGGCGAAGTACACATCGGCGATCAAGTCCGGCGACACATATTGCCTGGCGGCGACTGCGAGGACTTCGTCCAGCAACTGCTGCGCCTCGCCTTCACGCCCGACCACAAAATAGGCGATCGCCAGGTTTGCCATAAATCGTGGCCGGCCGCCCTGCAAGCGCAGACTGGTTTCGAATACCTGGACCGCCTTGTCATGCTCTCCCAGCGCCAGATACGCGAAGCCCAACACTGGACCGGCATCGGTGTGCTCCGGCGCCAGACTCGCCTCCAGGATGGCCCGCTCATACTGGCGGGTACGCATAAAAGTCCAGGCGGCATTGATGTGGGCATAGGCATCATCCGGGTTGGCCGCAATCCGCTGTTCGATAAGTGCGATCGCCTCCTCGTGCCGCAGCTGAATTGATAAAAACAGCACATAACCCAGCACATTGTTCGGATCCAGTGCCATGGTTTTCAGGTACTCCCGCTCCGCCGCGGCAAAATCCCAGTCGTACCAGGCCAGGATGTCGGCATACAGTGTGCGCGCGTTGGCCAGCTGATTATCAATTGACAGCGCCCGGGTCACCGCCTCCTTCGCTTTTGGATAAACCTCCCGTGGCGGTTGCTCACCATAGAGTGTTCCGACAAAACTGTAGGCCCAGCCCAGCGTGGCCCAGGCCTCGGCGAACTCCGGATCGATCGCCACCGCTTGTTCCAGAAATGTTATGGCGCGCGCGAGATCTTCCGGTGTTTGCGCAAAGGTGTGGTAACGGCCTATCAGGTAGGCATCGTAGGCATCAATACTGATCGTCGGCAGCTGCGCACCAGCCGGCCTCTTGATCGCTTCATATTCCAGCGCCAGGGCCTGGCCGATACGTTCAGCCACCTCTTGCTGAATAGAAAAAATATTCTGCACCGAGAGTTCTCGGTCATACACCTCCGCCCACAGGTGCCGATCACTTTGCGCGTCAATAAGCTGCACAGTAATACGCACTCGATTTTCCGCGATGCGAATGCTGCTCTCTATCACCGCACCCACCCCCAGTTGCCGGGCGATCTCTGGCAGGGCCATCTCGGTGCCCCGGTACTGTTCGACCGATGTACGCGAGGCCACCTGCAGATTGTCCAGCCCGGCCAGTCGCGTCAGCAGTTCCTCCTGCATACCATCGGCAAAATATGCATGGTCCCGGCCGGGGCTGAGGTCGGCAAAGGGCAACACGGCAATTGAGTCTATGCTCGGCTCGGGTAGAGCCTCCTGCTTGCCCCCCAGCATCGACCAGAGGGCCGCAACCGCCAGCGCCAGGACCACGGCGAGCAGCACAGGCCAGCGCCCGCGTGGTGAGCCGACTATTTCGGTGCTGGCGATGGGTTTAACCGCACAAATCAATCGGTAACCGCGCCCGCGCACGGAACTCAGGTAGCGCGGGTCCTGCGCGTCTTCACCCAGGGCCTGGCGCAACAAGCGCACCCGCTGGGACAGGGTTTCATCGCTGACCACCACCTCACCCCAGACCTCGCGCACCAGTTCATCCTTGCCAATGGTCTCGGGTACGTTGCGAATCAATGCCGCCAGCAGCCGAAAGGAGAGCTCCGGCAGCACTATCGCCTCGCCATCCCGCCTTACTGTCTGCCGGGCGAGGTCTACTTCCAGGTCCAGGACCTGGTAGAGGGTATTTTCAGCTCTGGAAACGCTCTCGTTCATACTTGAATTTTCATCGAGGAATAATCCCTATCCCATTGTTTTATATGAATTATTTATTGCTTAAGAAAAACTTCATCATTCTTCATCGAGTCTTCAGCAAGTTTAACGGAAATACCCCTAGAGTGCGTCCCGTTCACTCACAACAACCCATGAGGAGATACCTGTGAATACATTGAAAATCTGTGTGATGACCCTGATCCTGATACGAATGATGACACCCTTCCAGGTGGAAGCCGGCGAAGGCTTCTATGCCGGCGCCAGTGTTGGCACGGCCAGCCTTGATGACGATTTTGATGGGCTGGAGATAGACGACGACGTCACCGCCTACCGCATTGTCGGCGGCTGGTGGGTCAATCGCTACCTGGCGCTGGAAGCCGGCTATCACGACTTTGGCGACTTCGAGCAAAGCGTCAACTTCAATGGCGCATCGAGCAAGGCCAAACTCAGTGCCGATGGGTACACCCTGGGCCTGCAAGCAAGCTATCCGCTGGGCAACAAGGTCGCCTTATTTGGACGCGCCGGGGCCTTCTTCTGGGACGGCGAGGCCGAAATCAATAATGTCAGCCAGGCCTCGCCGGAGGAAACCAACCCCTATCTCAGCCTGGGGCTCAGCTACTCTTTCACGAACAATTTGTCAGTGAACGGTGACTGGACCCATTACGACCTAGAGAGCAGTAGCAGTGATGTGTTCTCGCTGGGCTTCCAGTTTCGGTTTGGGCGCTAGATCAGGGAAACAAAACCACCGGCTTGAATCGCGGCAGGGTCTGCAGGGGTACACCGGGCTGGTCGGCCTGCCTGGCCTTGAGAAAGGCCAGCGCATCCTTGCTGCCCGCCGCCAGGAAACTGCCGATACGCACTTCACCGGTCATTGGCCCTGCCAGTGGGCCGGTGAGTGCATCCCAGTGAATAGGAATAATGCGCGCGGGTGAGACCCGGCCCACGGTTTCGGCCCAGTACTGGTCGCGGTAGGCCGCGGTTTGGGAACCGATACCACCGGTGCCGAGGAACAGCACATCCACATCCATGCCCTGCAACTGGCCCGGAATGAAACCGGCGCTGCCCACGATCAGCCAGCTGCCCTTGGGGTGCGCCACATGCAGCATATAAGCCTTGCCCAGCTTGTAAGCGAAGGCCGACACCGGTGGCACCAGCGGTGCCGGAATCTCAGAGTCCGTCAGCATGGTCTCGATCATCTTCGGGTCGGGAAACTGAAAATGCCTGGATTCAATAAAGGTGATGCTAAATGCTCCCAGTTGCACCGACTCACCGTCTTGCACCACCCGGATCTGCGCCTCCGGCAAACCCCAGCCGCGGGCGATATTGGCCGTGGCCTCTGAGCCCATCACCATCGCACCGCTACGCCGTGCGACCTCGGGGCTGTCCATGGCATGGTCATAATGCGAATGCATGGGGATGACTGCCGCCAGGGAATCGACCGCCATCGCATCAAGCCCGTAAGCTATTGCCTCCAGATCGGGCTCAATCTCACCCAATACCGTCTGCAGCGGGCCCGGCCGGCTAAACCAGCCGTCGGTCATCCACTGGGTCTCACCGTCGTCAAATAGCAGCGTGGCGGTGCCGCTGTAACGCACCGTCACCGCGCCAGGGGGAATCTCATCGACCGGGCTCAGCTCCCAGGCGGGATCCACCGGTGGCGCTGGATACCCAAACAGATAGCGCCAGCCAGCGGCCAGTAGCAGCGCGATGAGCAAGCTGGACAAGACCAGACTGGTTCGGCTTTTCACCTTGAGACCCTCCTTCCCGGCCTATACAGTAGCAGACCATGCGATTATTTCTCTTGACGATTATTAGCGTCCTGGCCACCTCGGTCCAGGTCCAGGCCGAAACCCAACACTCTGCGGTAGAAGACTACCCGCCGGACGTTAAGCCGATTATCGAGCAGCGCTGCATGGTCTGTCACGGCTGTTACGACGCGCCCTGCCAGCTGAAGATGGACGACTGGATTGGCCTCAACCGCGGCGCCAGTAAGGACAAGGTCTACGACGGCTCCCGCCTGCTCACCGCCAACATGACACGCCTCTATGAAGATGCGCTGACCGAGCCGGAATGGCGCGCCAAGGGCTTCTACCCGGTGCTGGAACGCAAGCACATATCCCAGAGCGTGCTCTACAAAATGCTGGCCCTGAAGGAGAAGTATCCACTACCCACAGAAGGAGTACTGCCAGACAAATTTGATTTCAGCCTGAACCGAAAACAGAGCTGCCCCAAACCCAATCAGTATGGCCTGTATAACCAAAACCGGCCCTACCAGGGGATGCCCTTTGGTTTTCCCGGGGTGAACCCGGACCAAATGGCGACCCTGGCCAGCTGGCTTAACGGCGGCGCCGAGGGTGTCAAAGTTGCGCCCCGACCTGCCGCGGAATTGAAGTACGTGGCCCAGTGGGAAGCCTTCTTTAACGGCCCCGGCTTGAAACAACAATTAATGAGCCGCTATATCTACGAACACCTGTTTATCGGCAACTTGTATTTCGACCATTTGGATCAGCAATCTGGCTGGTACAAGCTGGTGCGCTCTCGCACCGCGCCCGGCCAACCCATCGACATCATCGCCAGCCGCCGGCCCTATGATGACCCGGGCGTGAAGGAATTTTATTACCGCCTACAGCTGCGCCAGACCACCATCCTCGACAAGCGCCACATGCCTTACGTCCTAAACCCGGCGCGCCAACAGCGTTGGCAGCAACTGTTTCTCGACAAAGACTATACGGTGAACGCCCTGCCCGCCTATAAGGCCCGCAAGGATGCCAACCCCTTCGTCACCTTCGAGCAACTGCCTGTCGACACCCGTTACAAGTTCATGCTGGACGAGGCTCACTTCACCATCATGGGCTTCATCAAGGGCCCCGTGTGCCGCGGCCAGGTCGCCCTCAACGTGATTGATGACCACTTCTGGGTGGCCTTCATGAAGCCCAATAACCTGGACCCGGACCAGCAAGCCAAATTCCTGGCCCAGGTCAGCGGCGACTTGCGCATCCCACGCCCCAAGGGCGGCCTGGTGGTCACCCTGCTGCAATGGGGCCAGTACGGCGATGCGCAAAAGAAGTACCTGGCGGCGGAAGCTAAAAAGATCGCCGAGACCGTAGACCAGGGTGTACTGGATGTGAACCTGGATCTAGTCTGGAACGGCGGCCCGGAGCGCAACCCGAACGCCTCCCTGACGGTGTTCCGTCACGGCGATAGTGCCTCGGTAGTAAAAGGTCTGGTCGGCCAGCAGCCCAAAACCATGTGGTTTATCGACTACTCCCTGCTGGAGCGCATTCACTACCTGCTGGTGGCGGGCTTTGACGTGTACGGTAATGTCGGCCACCAGCTGGAGAGCCGCCTGTATATGGACTTCCTGCGCATGGAAGGCGAACAGAACTTCCTGCTGTTTCTTCCCAAAGACCAACGCGCAAAGTTGCGTGACTACTGGTATCGCGGCGCCGAGCAACATGTGAAGGAGTTTATCGCCTCGCCGGCCACCGCCCGCTACCAGCGCGATAGCGACATCAACTACAAGACCGACAATCCCAAGCGCGAGCTGATGGGCATGCTTGAGAAGCACATCACCGGTTCCAGAAATCACCGCTACCAGATCGATACGCAGCACTTGGGCCGGTTGATGCAAACGCAGGGCGCCTTCTTCAGCTACCTGCCGGAAGTGGCCTTTGTGCAGGTGCTGGAAAAAAGCGGGCGCAGTCGCAATTACAGCTTGCTGCACAACCGAGGCCACAGTAACAACGCGCAGATATTTGATGAACAGAAACGCATGCTTCCGACGGAGGACACGCTGACTGTGGTCGACGGCTTTATCGGTGCCTACCCCAATATGTTCTTCCAGATAACGGAAGCACAGCTGGAAGGCTTCTCCCAGGCCATCAAGGCCATGGCTAATCCGGATGACTATACCCGGCTGGTGGAGCGCTACGGCGTACGCCGCACCGCGCCCTGGTTCTGGAAACTCAGCGATGAATTTTTTTCAAGCTACAAGAAATCGCAGCCGCAGGAGGCAGGCCTGTTTGACTTGAACCGCTACCAGAATCGTTGAGCCCGAGGGGCAGACAGCTTCGCCCCCAAAGGTTTAGACTGCGACCTTCACCTGCTTAAGCAAGGAAACTTCAGATGAGCAACTCCGACATTATCAGCGCCTTCTGCGACGTCTGGCAGCACAGGGACATCGATAAGATCATGGACTTCTTCACCGACGACGCGGTCTACCACAATATCCCCATGGATCCGCCCAATGTTGGTAAGGATCAAATCCGCGCCATTATCGAAATGTTCACCGCCGCACCGGAAAGTATTGAGTTCGCTGTGCATAACCAGGCAGAAAACGCAGACGGCATCGTCCTCAACGAACGCACCGACAGCTTCCAGATCGGCGATGCCACGGTTCAGTTGCGGGTGATGGGAACCTTTGAACTGCGCGAGGGCAAAATCAGCGCCTGGCGTGATTACTTCGACATGCAGCAGTACATGAGCCAGCTACCCGCCGGCTAATCAGCTCTTGGGCTTGCGCTTGGGTTTGCCGTTTGGCTTACCCTTGGGCTTTGATTTCTTTGGCTTACCCTTGGACGGCTTGCCCGGCAGTGATATCTGCAGGCGCTGGCCGGCGACCCAAACCCCTTTGAGGTGGTTGAACACTTCTTTGGGCATGCCCTCGGGCATATCCACCGTGCTGTAATTCTCGTAGATTTCGATACGACCGATGTGCTCCGCGTCGATTTCTGCCTCGTTGGCGATGGCACCGACAATATTGCCAGGCTTGACCTTGTGAGAGTGACCCACTTCTACCCGGTAGCGCTGCATGCCGCGGTCGGGGCCGGGGGCATCGCTCTCACGCTTCTCTGAGGGCGGGCGTCGTTCACCGCGCTCTGGACGCTCCTCGCGTGCCCGCGGCGCTCTCTCGCCTTTCCCACCTTTCTCGCCTCTCTCTCCCCTGTCGGGCCTGGCCGATTGCGGCCGTTCTTTCATGAACAGCGGCTGCTTTTCCTGCGCCATGGCCACCAGGGCGGCGGCCACTTCAATCACTGGCACGCCATACTCGTGCTGGTACTCCTCCACCAACACCCGGCACTGATCCAGCTCCTGGGTATCCAGTGCGGCGCTGATCTTGCCCTTGAAGCGCTTAACCCGGGTATCGGTGACTGCCGCGGCTGTCGGCAGCTCCATTTTATCGATGTCCTTGCCAGTCGATTTCTCAATCGCCCGCAGCAAGCGCCGCTCGCGGTTGGAGGCAAACAGGATGGCATCCCCACTGCGCCCGGCCCGACCGGTACGGCCAATACGGTGCACATAGGCCTCCACGTCATAGGGAATATCGTAGTTGATAACATGGGAGATACGTTCCACGTCGAGGCCGCGGGCGGCAACATCGGTAGCCACCAGGATATCGAGCTGGCCCTTCTTCAGGGCGTTAACGGTTTTTTCCCGCTGCTGCTGGGGAATATCGCCATTCAGAGGTGAAGTGGCATAACCCCGCGCCGCAAGCTTCTGCGCCAGTTCCACGGTGGAGTTCTTGGTGCGCACGAAGACGATGATGCCGTCAAACTCCTCGACCTCCAGAATCCGGGTCAAGGCATCCAGCTTGTGCAGGCCACTGACCATCCACACCCGCTGGCGAATGGTTTCCGCCGTGGTTTGCTTGACCTTGATGATGACTTCTTCTGGTTCTTTCAGGTAGCGCTTGGTAATGCGCTTTATAGCCTGGGGCATGGTGGCTGAGAACAACACCAGCTGGCGCTGCTCTGGTGTCTGCTCCAGGATCCACTCCACGTCATCGATAAAGCCCATGCGTAACATCTCGTCGGCTTCATCCAGTACCAGGCACTTGAGCCCGCCCAACTTCAGCGAGCCCTTGCGCATGTGATCCATGACCCGGCCCGGTGTGCCCACCACCACGTGAGCGCCGCGCTTGAGGCCGCGCAATTGGCCGGAGTAATCCTGGCCACCGTAAATGGGTAAGACATGAAAACCCGGGATATGCGCCGCATAGCGCTGGAAGGCTTCCGCCACCTGTATCGCCAGCTCCCGGGTGGGCGCCAACACCAGTACCTGTGGGTCTTTCTGCTTGAGATCCAGTCGCGCCAGCAGGGGCAGCGCAAAGGCCGCGGTCTTGCCGGTACCCGTCTGGGCCTGGCCCAGCAGGTCCTTGCCTTCCAACAGGTGCGGGATGGTCTGGGCCTGGATCGCCGATGGCGTCTCGTAGCCGACCTCGTCGAGGGCCTGCATGAGAGGCGCGGGCAAGCCCAGCTCTGCAAAACTGCCGACAGCGGTGTCTTCAGACATGATGTTCTCTAAGGTGGTGGGGGCGGCGCATTATACAGGGATCACGCTATACTGAAAGCCGCCGGCTCAGTGCAACACTAGTAAGGATAGACCATGCGCAATAACCTGTTCACCTCCACCCTGGCCTCCTCTGTTCGCGGCTGGCAGGGCATTCGCGCGCGCAGCGATACCATGAAACCTGCACAGCTTTTGAAGATCTACGATATCGAAAACTGTCCTTTCTGCCGCATTGTGCGCGAGGTGCTGACCGAACTGGACCTGGACGCCGAGATTTACCCCTGCCCCAAGGGTGGCGAGCGCTATCGCCAGGAATTGCTGGCCCGGGGCGGCAAGACCCAGTTCCCCTACCTGATCGACCCCAACACCGGCGCCGAGATGTACGAGAGCATGGATATCATCGTCTACCTGTATCGAGAATACGGTGGCGGCACGGCTCCACTTAAATGGCGTGTTGGCGCCCTGCAGAAACTCAGCTCGAGCCTCGCCAGCGCCACCCGCCTGAGCCGTGGCATGCACAAGCTCAAATCAAGGCCGCCGGCACAAGCGCTGGAGCTCTACAGCTTTGAGGCCAGCCCCTTCGCCCGCCCGGTGCGCGAATTGCTGTGCCAACTGGAAATTCCCTACATCCTGCGCAGTTGTGGCCGCAGCGAGGCGGGAGAATGGTTGCCGCCAAAACTGCGTGAGGCACTCAATATAGAGCCCGACAGCGCGCTGCCCAACCGCATTGCCCTGATGCAGGAGACAGGAAAAATGAGTATCCCCTACCTGGTTGACCCCAATAGCGGTGCAGCTTTGTTCGAATCGGTCGATATAGTGGAATACCTGCGAGACAACTATCAGAACTGATCAACATGGACGATCCCACCAAGGAAAAATTGCAGGCATCCCAGGAGCTGGTTGAGCAGATTCTCAAGCACCGGCAGACTATCGCCGTGCGCTCGGTCAAGTATCTCTATGCCGTGGGCCTGTTCCTGTTCCTGTTGTTCCTGGTACCCACCTGGCTCAGCGCCAATCCAACACTGGCATTCAATCTTGAATTCCTGGCCTTGTTGGGTGGCACCCTGGGTGTGTGGTTATCCCGTGCAGACAAGCCGGAAGTCGGCGTCGCCGCTATCGTCATCTCCTTTGGCCTGGCCTGCCTGTTTGCCCTGGTTCAGTTCGGTCCCAATCTGGGCGTCGGCTTTATGAGCCTGGCCTGGCTGATCGCCATTACCAGCTTGCAAGGGCGGGGTATGCTGGGGGTAGCGCTGATCGTCGCTGCCACCGCTGCCGTCGGCTTCAGCGACGTACAAGGCTGGACCTACACATGGCACACCCAGTTTGACGGGCCGCAATGGCTGCGCACCAGCGCTACCGTCGGCATCATCTCCATTGCCGTGGTGAAGACAATAAACGCGATTAACGAAGAACTGGTCGACGCCTGGCTGCGCGAGTCGGTCGCGGTGGAGGAGCGGGCCGAGGCCGAGCGCTCCCTGCTGCAGTCCCAGCGACTGGAAAGCATCGGCAAGCTGGCTGGCGGTGTGGCCCACGATTTCAATAATTCCCTGGCGGTTCTGGTAGCCGGCATCGAAGCGCTTAAAAACGCAGAAGATGAGTCTACGCGCAAGGCCCTGCTGGACAATATGGAACAGGCTGCCCGTGGGGCGGTGGCCACCACCAAACAATTGCTGTCCCTGTCACGCCAGGGCCTGGAGCCGGGGCAACCCGCAATCCCACGGGACGCCCTCGGCGCCCTGCTACCCAACCTGGGGCGGCTGTTTCCAGAAACGATTGAGATTCGCTCCGACCTGCAGGACACGGCAAAAATAGAATTGTCCAGTGGCGCCCTGGAGCAGGTGGTGTTGAATCTGTGCCTGAACGCGCGCGACGCGATGCCCGATGGAGGCTGGATAGAAATTGCCTGCCGCGAGCTGGATGAGCAGGTTATGGTAACGGTTACCGATGCCGGGGTCGGCATGGATGAGTCTGTGCTGCAACAGGCCGATGGCGCATTTTTCACCACAAAACGTGCAGGCACAGGCCTGGGCCTGTCCATGGTCAAGGAGACGGTGAACTCGGTCGGTGGCAGCGTGGAGATCGACTCCGTGGCCGGAGTTGGCACTACCATTACCCTTTCGATGCCTGCTATCCAGACCGCGCCCACAGAGCCTGACACCTCGACAGCGACGCCTGGCGGTGACACTGAGATCGGCCTGGACCGTCCTGCCACCGTGTTATTGGTCGAAGACAACGCCATGGTGCGTGAAATGTACGCCGAGGTACTGCGCCAGGCGGATTACGAGGTAGAGACGGCGGAATGCGTGGCAGATGCCCTGGCTGCCATCGACAGCAAGGACTTCGATATCCTGGTCACCGACGCCATGCTACCCGACGGTGAGCCATCGCGGGCCATTAATCGTTTCCGCGACGGCGACTGGAAACCGGTTCTGGTTTGCTCAGGCTATATCGACAGCGAAGAGCTGGTGAAAGACCTGGGCCAGGGTGACTACAGCTTCCTGCAAAAGCCCTTTCCCAATGCACAGCTGACCGATACAGTACGCGCTTTGCTAGGGGCATCACGCTAAACAGGTAATACCCATCAATTCAGAAACACACAGTTACGAACAAGTCCTGCAGGAATTCAGGCATCAGCGCCAGGCAGCGGCCGTACTCTCTGGCCGGCGCATATTCACCCTTGGCGTGATCTTGTTCCTGCCCTTCCTGGTTCCCAACTTCCTGCAGGGGAATCTCCTAACCGCATTCACCATGGAATTCCTGGCACTCTCAGCCGGCTGCCTTGTGCTGTGGCTGTTTGCGGGAGAAAGCCCCACGCTGGGTGCCTGGACAATCGTGCTCTCCTTTGGCGTGATCGGGCTGTTCGCCATGATCCAGTTTGGACCCAATATGGGCGTTGGCGTGCTCACAATCAGCTGGTTGATGATCACCGCCGGCCTCCTGGACCGCGGTTGGCTGGGCGCCTCGGTAATCGCAGTCGCCTACCCACTGGCGGGAATGGCTAACCTGCAGGGCTGGATAGGTAGCGAATGGTACATACATATGAGCGCCCTGGACTGGGCGCGCAGCGGCTCCCTCGTTATTGTCGTTTGCTTCGGAACCGCCTACGCGCTGACCCGCATCAACCGGGAAATCGCCGGGGCCTGGGAGCGCGAAGCGGCTGCTGTGACCGAAAATGCCGCTGCCGAACGCGCCATGCTGCAATCCCAGCGACTGGAAAGCATTGGCAAGCTGGCTGGTGGTGTGGCCCACGATTTCAATAACTCGCTGGCGGTGCTGGTCGCAGGCATAGACGCACTGGAGACCGCCCAGACTCCGGACCAGCGCCAGGAGCTGCTGGCCAATATGAAACAGGCCGCTAACGGCGCCGTGGCCACAACCAAACAATTACTTTCCCTGTCGCGCCAGGGCCTCGAGCCAGGTCAGCCTGCCAACCCACGGCAATCCATAGAAGCATTGCTGCCCAACCTCAAACGCCTGCTGCCGGAAACCATTCAGGTGAGTGCCTTGTTATCCCCTACCCCACTGGTGCCACTGCCCAGCGGCGAGTTGGAGCAGATCTTGTTAAACCTGTGCCTCAATGCCCGCGATGCCATGCCCGAGGGCGGCCATATTGAAATCGCTTGTTCTGTGGAAGGCGACCAGGTGTTTATCAGTGTCAGCGATACTGGCGAAGGCATGGATGCTGAAACCCGCGACAAGGCCCTGAGCCCCTTCTTCACCACCCGACAGCATGGCACCGGCCTGGGGCTGGCTATGGTGCGCAAGGCAACCGAGGAAGTTGGCGGCTCCGTGTCACTGGACTCAATACCTGATGATGGTACCCGGGTGCAGTTGACCCTGCCGGCTATCACCGGGGAAGCCGCAAAAACGGGAGCGCTGGCAGAAGTCGCCAACAGCCTTGCAAGCAGCGAAGCTACAGCAAATGAACATGCACGCACTGTACTGCTGGTGGAGGACGACCCGCTTGTGCGCGACATGTATAGCGAGGTGTTGCGCCTGGCCAACTTCGAGCTGCAGTCGGTGGAGAATGTCGCTGACGCGCTGGCGGCTATTGCCGGGAATGACTTTGAAATTCTTGTTACCGACGCCATGCTCCCCGATGGTGAACCCTCGCGCGCCATCAAGCAGTTTCGCGCCCAGGGCTGGAAGCCAGTGCTGGTTGTCTCCGGCTACATCGACAGTGACGAGTTAATCAAGGACCTGGGGCAAAGCGATTATAGCTTCCTGCAAAAACCCTTCCCCAACAAGGTGCTGGTGAGCACAGTGGAAGGGCTGTTGCGCGGTGAAGTTCTAAACCCGAGCGCCTGATTACTGACAGGGCGGACTTCGGTTATGTCCCCAGCGAACAGCAGGCTCTTATTGTTCAGCTACCCCCGGCCACGTACAAACACTGGCCGGTAATCCAGCTCGCCGCCGGTGAGGCCATGAACACCACGGCGGCGCCAATATCCTCTACTGTGCCGAGGCGCTGTAGCGGCACACCCAGGTTCTTGCCCAGCTCGGGCAGCTGTTCTTCTTCCAGCCCGGTGGATTCAAAAAAGTTCTGTGTCGGCACCGGCCCCGGCGCAATGGCGTTGACCCGAATCTTCGGCGCCAACTCGGCCGCCAGAGTTTCAGTGAGGCTGTTGGTAGCCGCCTTGGAGGCCGCATAGGGGCCGTTCTTCTTCTGCGGCCCAAAGGCCGTGCGCGAGGAGATATTAACGATCACCCCACCCGCTTCCTCCATCAGCCTGGCAGCTGCGACCGAGCCCGCCCACACCGATTTCAGGTTGAGATCGATCTGGGCATCCCAGCGATCTTCCGGGGTACGGGTCAGGTAACGCGGGGTGGCATCCGGCAAGCCGCCGGCGTTATTCACCCAGATTGTGGGCGTACCCAGGAAGGCCGTGACCTGCTCACCCAGGGATTCGATCTGTTGCGCGGAAGTGACATCGGTAGGCACCGCCAGCCCCTTGCGACCGCGCGCTTCTATTTCCGCCACCACCGCTTTCAAATCATCAATGTTGCGCGAGGCCACCGCCACATCGGCACCGGCTTCCGCCAGGCACAGGGCAATCCCCCGCCCGATGCCTTTGCCGCCGCCGGTGACTACCGCGACCTGGTTATCCAATTTGAATGCATCGGTAATCGACATAGCACTTCCTTTTATAAGGGTTCCTTATACAGCTTGGCTAGGCCGCCTCCGGCTCAAAGCTGATGTTCATTTCCTTGATACCGTTTACAAAGTAGTCGCGCACGTATTTTACCGGTTCGGTGAACTGCGGATTGCGCAGGCGTGGCAGCAGCTCTTCAAACATGATCTGTAACTCAAGCCGCGCCAGATGCGCTCCCAGGCAGAAGTGCACACCGACACCGAAGGCGCGGTGCTCCCGTGACAAATCCGGCATACGTTGGGCGCGGGTGATATCGAATTGCATGGGCTCGTCAAATATCGCGTCGTCCTGGTTGATCAGGTGCCAGTGCAATAACACCTTGTCACCTTCCTTCATTGGCACACCGGCCACCTCAGTATCTTTCATCACGGTGCGGCGCATGGCGACAAAGGCCGGATTGTAACGCAGCATTTCCTCGCAGGCGCCCGGGATCAGGGACGGATCGTCGATCAGCATCTGCAATTGATCCGGGTGCTCCATCAACAGGCGCATGCCGTGGGCAGTAACCGAACGGGTGCTCTCGTTACCGGCGGCAATCAGCATCAAGAAGAACAGCTGAAACTCGTCCTCAGTGAGTTTTTCATCTTCCACTTCACCATCGAGCAGCGCACCGACGATATTGGTCAGCGGAGTCTCGGCGTGCTTCTTGGCCAGTTCACCGGCATACATATAGATCTCGGCCGCCGCCGCCTGGGCCTGGGCTTCCGGGTCTTCACCACCGATTTCCGCGTCTTCCTGGAACATCATCTGGTTGGTCCAGGTAAAAAATTTGGAGCGGTCCTCCCTGGGTACGCCGCAGAGATCGAGGATTGCCATCAGCGGCAACTCCGCCGCCACCTCGGTAATGAATTCACAGTGGCCCCTGGACGCCACGCTATCGATAATCTCCCTGGCGTATTGCTTGAAGGTCTCGCGATAGCTCTCCACCGCTTTGGGCGTGAAGGCATTGCGGGCAATGCGCCGGAATTTGCCGTGCTTGGGCGGATCCATGTTGACCAGCATCATCGCCTGCATGGCAATGGTCTCGTCATCGTACTCGGTGGGCACGGTAAGGCGCTTTTCACTGGAGAAGATAGCCGGGTGCTTGGCGATATAATCGACATGCTGCCGTTCCAGCACTGCCCAGTAAGGCACGCCAGACAGCGGGTCTTCTATCTTGATGATGGGTGCATCCGCCTGCTCGCGCAGTTCCTGCAGTTTCGGTAGATGGTTACCCGCTCCATACAGGTCGGGATCCAGCAGATTGGTATAAGGGCATTGCGACATTGAGTAATCTCCAGTGGCCTGTGCGGATTATCGCGGACTTGTCGGATAGTTATCGTGATTTGATCCGGTTTCTGGTCGCTTAATCTAAACCAGTCGCCCCAAATATGCGCGCTAGTCGATCACCCGAATGCGGATATTGCGATACAGGACCCGATTCCAGTGGTCCTGCAGGGCAATATGGCCTTCCAGCAGGCGCCCGTAGCGCGGCCGCCCGGCGAACTTGCTCTCGGCCAGCAGCGCCTCCCACTCCGGGCTCATCTGCTCAAAGCGCGCCGTCAGTCGGTCGTTGAGCCAGAACTCTACCTGCGGCCCATGAGCGATGATATGCACCGCGTTCCACTGGCCCACGGGCACCGTGGTATCAAAGGCCGGCGCGATCATATCGTAGTAGGCCCCGGCCCGATGCGAATCCCAGTGCCGGTCCCAGTGACCGACATTGTCCAGCACCTGCATCTCCATGCCCGTTGCGGGGATGCCCTGCTCCGACTCCTCTGCGCGGATAAAGATGCCGCTATTGCCACCCTCACTGATACGCCAGTCCAGCTTCAACTCAAAGTCGGCAAACTGCTCGCGAGTGATCAAATCCGCATCCAGTTCCTGCCAGGCCAAACAGCCAGATTGAATACCCCAACCCGCACCCACCTCTGCCTGGCCGTGGCTGCGCCAGTGCTCCAGCGACTCACCGTCGAACAACAAGCGCCAGCCCTGTGACGCTTCTTCCCCGGTCAGTGCGTTGACACACTCCCCCGGGGCAACATCCATAGGGGGCTCGCTGCAGGCTGTAATCAGCAGGGGCAGGAGTGGAATGAGGATGCGTAGATTCATAAGCGGAATCATACCTGATCTATTCTTGATCAAACCCAGGCATCTTCCCCTGGAGCCTGCCCACTTTGTTGAAAGCCGCAAGGCCGACAAACACTGACACCACGAGTTTTTAGCTTGCACTGGGTATTTCTAGCACTTACCGAATCCTGTGCTATTTTTACTGAAGAGAATGCAATTCATATCAGGGCGGGAAAAAGGGAAATCCACTCAATGATGCGATTACTAGTGGCCCTGGCAGCTGTTCAAATTCTTGCCATCGGATTGTTGACGGTGGAAATGACGGGCCTCCAGGACGAGGTGCAACGCCTCTCTTCACGTGCCGCCGCGGCCCCGCCCCAGCCCAGACAATCTTCTGACGTCGGCAGCACCAATGAATTGCAGGGAACGCCCACTTTCTTAATGACGAGTGATGAAACCCTCGAAGCGATCCGTTTCACGGTTCGCGAGGAACTGGAATCCGCACTGGCGGCGCTGCAGCGACCGGGCAACGAGGGGCTAGCAGCCACCCGCACGATGAACGAGGAAGAGTCGCTGGACCGCCTGCTCGCGACCAGGGATACCATTGATCTCTATGTACAACAGGGCCAAATCAGCCCACAGAACATGACGAGCCTGCAACGGCAGATCGCCAAACTAAATCCTGGCGACAGGAGCAAGGCCCTGAGTTACCTGGTCGGGGCCATGAACAACGGGCAAATGGATGCCCGGATGTAGTCAAAAACCAACAAAAATGAGGATCAGAAAATGAAAATAATTTCCTATGTTGTCGCTTTTTTCCTGGCCTTGTCGGCCACCACCGTACTGGGCGGGCTGGCCCAGCCCTCTAATCTGGTCATCGATCTGGACAATAATTTCGCCTTTGGCGACCAGGTGACCACACGCTACTCGAAGAACGACACCGAGTTTATCGGCTGTGGAATCCGCAGCTTCGATAACGGCGACGATGGTACTTTCAGCTTCGGCTTCTGCCAGGCCGGGGACGTGGATGAGAACTACGTGATCTGCTACACCACCAATACCGACCTGCTGGATGCCATCCGTGGCGGCTCTGATTTTTCCTACCTGCAGTTCGGCTGGAATGGGGAGAGTGATCCCGAATTTGGGGAGGAGAACAACGGTACCTGCACCCAGATTGGGTTCTCCACGCAATCCTTCTACCTGCCCGGTGGGCTGAAGAGCAATGACAAATCCAAAAAATCCAAGAAATCCAAAAAGGACGATGACTAACAGGCAGGACCCTGGTTAACCCAGACAGACTGAGCCAGGGTCACAGGGCCGGCGTCGGTATCGACGGCGCCAGCCTGCTTTTAATCATTATTTTTTCTTCGATTTTTTGCTCTTCTTCTGCAATTTCAAGTCCGGTATGTGCAAAGATCGGGTGGAAACAAACAGGCGGTCGCAGCTACCCGACGTCATCTCAATACAGAGCCACGAAAAAGCGTAAATAGCCTGCACAGCCTCAATGATAAATGGATCCGTCGAGGTACAGCAAACGCTCGTTCCCGCGCTGTCTACTGCTCCGCACTGAACCTGATTGACTGCTCCAGCCACGCCCAGAAGCCTGCAACCCATATCTTCGATGTCGTTGTCAGAGAACCTGGCGGATGCCAATGAACCTGAGGCCAGGAATGATCCGCCGCCGTTGTCCACAATCTCCACTTCAGAAGTCAGGGAGTTGCCAGCATGGGACAGCAGGGAGGAAGCAGACAGCGCGATGAGGCTTAGGAACTGGAAATATTTCATGGTGAAAATCTTTTTAATGTTATTGTTTCCCGAAGCTTCGGCAAGATGTCCGCACAGGTAGGTAGGCTGGCTACACTGAGCAACGAGTGAAAAGACAAAAAAGGAGAGTGAATAATGAAAGTAGGACTGGCCTTTGCAAGCAGCGTAGCAATTGATGGTAACTCGGCTCTGGAGATCTGCCGGCGCGCCGAGGCCGCTGGATTTGAGTCCCTCTGGGGCGGCGAACACGTGGTCATGCCCGATTCCATCGTCTCCAAATACCCCTACACTCCCGACGGCAAGATTCCCGCCGAACCCGACACACCGGTACCCGACCCGCTCATCTGGCTGGCCTTTGCCGCCGCCGCAGCGCCCACCATGCGACTGGGCACCTGCATTCTCATCGTACCCCAGCGCAACCCGCTGATACTGGCCAAGGAACTGGCCACGCTGGATGCCTTATCCGGTGGCCGGGTGGAACTGGGCCTGGGCGTTGGCTGGATGAAAGAAGAGTTTGATGCCCTCGGTGTCGACTGGGCACGACGAGGCGCGCGCAATGATGAATACATAGAAGCCATGCGCGCCCTGTGGGCCGGCCCGCATGCAGAATTCCATGGTGAGTTCGTCGATTTCGAACCCGTCACCTGCAGTCCGCGCCCCGTGAACGGGAATATACCCATTCTGGTCGGCGGTGATAGCGATGCCGCCATTCGCAGGGCGGTAAAAATCGCCGATGGTTATTTCCCCGGCGAAGGCGACGCCGAACGCCTGGGTGCATTAATCACCAGGGTACGCAACGGCGCCGAAGACGCCGGTAGAGACCCCGACAGCATCGAGATCAACGCCATGTTCGCTGCACAGCTAGCCGACCCCGTTGCCGGCATCGAACAGATGAAAGAACTCGGTGTAGGACGCATCATGGTCCCCGCCTTCTTCTTCATGGGTCCAGAGGGCCTGGATCGGCTGGAGGCGTTTGCGGAGAGCGTGATGCCGGTGGCGCAAGACTGAATGATTCCAGCACCTTAAGTATCAATACCCACCTCGCATTTGACCGGATGCCCGCAGTTCACCTGCTCAACCGGGAGTAACCATGCCCCGCCTGGACCGCCACCTCAGCTCCCACCTTGCGATCAAGCGCAGCGACGTGCGACTGTTGCTGGCCCAGGGCCGGGTTGAAGTCGACGGCGCTATCGCCACGGATATCAGCCAGGTGATCAACCAATTCAGCGACGTGCGCTGTGATGGCCAGACCACCCAGGCCGGCACCGCCCGCTACCTCATGCTGAATAAACCTGCGGGCGTGGTCAGCGCCACGACTGATGACAAGCACGGCACGGTTATCGATTTGCTGGACCAGACCTGGAAGGACCAACTGCATATTGTCGGGCGGCTGGATTTCAACTCCACCGGGCTGGTGTTGTTGACCAATGACGGGCAGTGGTCGCGACAACTCTCGTTGCCCGGATCAAAGTTGCTCAAGCGCTACCGGGTGCGTGTGGAACAATCACTGACCCAGGACTATGTGGACGCATTCCAGCGTGGCATGTATTTCGCCTACGAAGACATCACCACCCTCCCTGCCCAACTCACCATTCTGGGTGAGTTTGAAGCCGAGGTGGGTCTGGTTGAAGGCCGTTATCACCAGATCAAACGTATGTTTGGTCACTTCGACAATAAAGTGCTCAGCATCCACCGTTTTGCGGTGGGCTCGCTAACGCTGGATGCTGACCTGGCGCCAGGCCAGAACCGAGAGCTCAGTGAGGCTGAGGCCGCGTTGCTTTCGGAACTTACGCAGGACCCGCGTCAGCGCTAACAGGCCAGAACAGTCGCTCAATCGGTGCGTGCTTGCTCTCCATCACCGGCCTGATCTCATCGAACACTTCCCGGTAGCGATAGAAAGGTACCCTGGGGAACAGGTGATGAATGGAGTGGTAGTTCTGGTACAGCCACAGGGTAGTAATCACCTTGCCCAACCCGCCTTGTACTTCAAAGGTCGAGGTGTCCACGTAACGGCCCTGGTCCTGGTGCGGGTGATGTACCAGGTAGGCAAACAGGTACATGGTGATGAGGATGCCGCCGAGTCCACCCACGATAAACAGCATAAACCCTTCCAGCCAAAAGCCCTGGGCCATAAACGCGAGGCGCAGGCCAATGCTGGCGAGCAGTTCCAGGCAGAAGGCGCGATCCTGAGATCCTTTTCCTTTGCCCCAACGATTGGCGAAGTAGTAGCGGTACTGTCCCAGTGTAATCCGGCTCACGGCAAGCAGCGGCTGCCAGGGAGTGCGGGTCAGGTTCGCCACCGCATAATCCGGGTCGGCGTCTGGATCATTGGTATGACGGTGATGCGCCAGGTGCTCATGCCGGTGTGCCGTCAATGGAATCATCATAATCCAGGCCGCGCCGTAACCGAGCCACTCGTTAACCCAGCGCAGGTTTTGATGACGACCATTGATAGAACCGTGCACTGCTTCGTGCACCACGGTGTAAGCCATATAGGTAAGCAGCATAACCAGCAGGGTGCCGGCCCACAGTGGCAGCCAGGCCTGGGCGACTGCCAATACAGTCGCCAGGTAGGCGACCATGACGGTGACTCCCAGTATCACGGTCGGCCAGGCGAACTCGCCCATGCGCGCCTGCGCACTGGCTAGTGCTTGTTGGTCTGTCTGGGTGGTATTCATGAGAGCGGATGCACCCGCACCGGCAGCTTGCTGTAGCCGCGTACGAAGTTAGACAGCACCCGCTCGGGTTCGCCGACGACTTCCACGTTACTGAAGCGCGCGGTGATTTCTTCCCAGAGGATGCGCAGCTGCATTTCCGCCAGCCGGTTACCCATGCAACGGTGCACGCCAAAGCCGAAGGAGATGTGATGGCGCGGGTTGTCCCGATCAATAATGAATTGATCGGCATTATCGATAGCACTGTCATCGCGGTTGCCAGACAAATACCACATCACCACCTTGTCGCCCTTACGAATCTGCTTGCCCTTGAATTCCACATCCTTGTTGGCGGTGCGGCGCATGTGCATGAGCGGGGTTTGCCAGCGAATCACTTCCGAGACCATGGAGGGAATCAAGTCAGGGTTGGCGCGCAGCTTGTCATACTCTCCGGGGTTCTGGTTCAGGGCCAGTACGCCAGCGGTGGCGGAATTACGCGTCGTGTCATTGCCACCCACAATCAGCAACACCAGGTTGCCCAGGTACTCCATCGGGTCATCAACCATATTGCAGGTGTTGGGGTCGCGCTGCAGCATGCGTATCAGGTCCATGCTTTCCACGCCGTCGTCCTTGCGCTCGTGCCAGATGCGGGTAAAGGTTTCCACGCAATCGTGCAGACCGGCGAGGCGCTCTTCGGGATCAACATCTCCACCGGCAATTTCCGGGGAGCCCGCGGCCAGGTCCGACCAGTAGGTCAGTTTGGTGCGTTCCTCAAAGGGAAAATCGAACAGGGTGGCCAACATTTGCGTGGTCAGGTTGATGGAGACTTCATCGACCCAGTTGAAGGTTTCGCCTACAGGCAGATTGTCGAGTATTTCGCAGACCCGGCCGCGAATCAGGGTCTCCATCTCCTTCAGGTTCTTCGGCGCAACCACGCCCTGCACCGCCCGGCGCTGCAGGTCGTGCTTGGGTGGGTCCATGGAGATGAACTGGGTAACCGGTAACTCTTCGCTGAGATCACCAATCACGATAGTGGGCTCGGAGGAAAAATCCTGGAAATTGCTGTCCACGGCCACAATGTCTTCAAAGCGGGTAATGGACCAGAACGGCCCGAACGGACTCTCGGCCTGGTAGTGCACCGGGTCCTCATTGCGCAAGCGTTCGAAGTAAGGACGCCAGGCGTCCTGCTGGTACAAGCGCGAATCACTCACGTCGATATCATCAAGTGCGATGGCGCTGGGGTCTGGCAACTCTGCGGCTACATTCATACTGGCATCCTCACTCACATCTGGTATTCGGGAAGGCGAACCACCAGGCCGTCCATGTCCTCTGACACGTCGATCTGGCAACTCAGGCGCGAATTCTCGGCGCGATCCGGGCGCATACCGAGCATGGCTTCTTCAAGTATATCGACCTCACCGGTGGCGGCGCGCCAATCGGCATCGACAAAGCAGTGGCAGGTACCACAGGCGCAGGCACCGCCGCAGTCGGCATCAATGCCTGGTACCGCATTGTCTACCGCATTCAACATAATCGACTTGCCGGTCTCGGCATCAATCGTGTGGCTGGTGCCATCGTGCTCGATCAAGGTGATCGCAGGCATAGCTGTACCCTCGGTTATAATTAACGTGGCGCTACTGTAGCGTGGAATCGCCAGCAAAAGGGGTTATTTTTTGCCTCTGCGGGGTTATTATTTGCCATTATCTTGACGTACTGTTTCCATGACTGTCTCGAAGGTTAAGCCGATGGCCCACAGCGACGCCGAATACCCACTCCCCAGTACCTACTCCCGCATCATCGCCCGGGTGGCGCAGCTGCAGGAGCGCGACCTGGGCAAGCTGCTGTACCAGACCGGTTTACCCGAGAGCATCCTCATGCCCGGCGACGACACCTATATAAGTGGCACACAGCAATTGCAGATTATGAAAAACGGGCGCCAGTTGCTGGGCGCCGCAGATTTCGGTTTGCGCCTGGGCGAGCAGTTACAGCCCTCCACCCACGGCCCCATGGGTTACCTGGCATTGAGCAGCCCCGACTTGTTGAGTGCGCTCAATGCCCTGCGCGACTACCTGCCGCTGCGCATGCCCTGGGTGGCGATAGACCTGGCGCTGACGCAAGAGCACATTCTCTGCGAATTGCGATTTCGGATGCCACTGGAAGAAGATCTGTTCGCGCAAATTACCATTGGCGAGTGCTTTGCCATGGTATTGCAGTCCTTCGTAGAGGCCGTGCTGGGGCGCACTGCGGGGGAAGCCGATATCGAGTTTTCCCATGCCGCCCCGGCCCATGCGGCTGTCTATCAGGACTATTTGCACGCGCCCTTCAGCTTTAGTGCCGCCCGCACAAGCTATCGCCTGCCTATTGCACTCGCCGCCACGGCGAATACCACCGGGGATAATGCGTCCTACCAACTCACCCAGCAATTGTGCAACAGCCTGCTGGCAAAAACGCCCCGCTCGCAAAGCTCCATGGCTGACCGGGTGCGAACCCTGATGCTACTGCGACCAATTGAATCCATTAGTGAGACTGAAGTGGCCAGGAATCTGTTTGTGTCCAAGCGCACCCTGGCACGGCGGCTGGAGGCTGAGGGCTCCGGCTACCGGCAGATACGGGAGCAATTCCTGCACGAACTGGCCCGGGGCTACCTGCAGGAACCCAATCAAACCGTCGATACAGTGGCCGCGTCACTGGGTTACCACGACGCCGCGGCCTTTCGCAAAGCCTTCAAGCGCTGGACCGGGATGACGCCCCGGGAGTTCAGGGCCGTTTCTATGGCTTCCGGGGCGTCAGCAGCAGGTCGCCCGAGCAGCTGAGGCTTGACCCCTGGCCCCGCGATAAGGGCCCTTCCAGCCCTGTTCAATTTTTTCCCATCGTTTCTGGCAAATCCATATTCCTTGCCTACAGTGCTTTTAGGTTGGATCCAGTGAGGTGCGGCCCGGTGCAGGCGTCTCGATCCGGCCCGGGGGTTCGCAGAGGAACGGTGGGCCCGCTGGTGTGCTGTGGTACTCGTAGCTGGAAGCCCCGACTCGCAACTGAATCAGCACACCTGGTACCAGCGCCATCTTGTAGACTCGATCCGGCTTGGGACAACCCAGCGCACCCGAGCGCCAGGTCACCCGCTCCGCCCGCAACACCACTATGTTCCCGGCGTCGCTTTGCTCTTGTTTCAGGCGCGAGGCCAAATCGGTGAGGGCTACATCGACCAACGCCTGCATTGTGGCATCCAGCTTCAGGCGCTGCACCGGCACCTTGTTCTTGGTCGGTGCTGTCATTTCAGCGGTCTCCGAGTTGGAGACATCCTGGAAATCGCAGGCAGCGACCGCGAGCGCCAGTGGCACCCAGACAAATAAAGAGTATTTCCCACCAGCCATGACTGTTCATCCCCTGCAAGCACCTCATTCAGATCGAAAAATAATACGCCCAATCTATTGTGGATGCGACAATAGCAATGTCCCGCTATTCAAAGGTAATCACTATGTTGCGCCAAGCTTTCTACGTCCTTGCTATTGCGATTTCTACCAGCTGGCTTGCTGGCTGCAACGAAGAGCCTGGCGAAAACCCCTACCAGGTCGAGTTCTCTGCGCCTGACTACCTGGTCGAACACGCCAAATACCTGGAAGAAGAACTGATCCAGATTGGCGAGCACCCGGTGTGGGACTACAACACCCCCAACAAGGGTTTTGGCAACGTCATTATGATTGAGGGCGATGAGGGCCTTATCATTGTCGACACCTCGGCGGCCCCTGACCATGCCAGGGTGGCCAATGACGCCTTCCGGGAGATCAGCGACAAGCCGGTCAAAGCCATCATCTACACCCACCATCACGCCGATCATATCCGCGGCGCGGAAGTGTTTGTTGATCAGCCCGATGTCGCCAGTGGCGAGGTGAAGATCATTGCCGCGCACAATTTCCTGCGCGAACTGGCCGATGAGAACCAGGCCACGGCACCCATCATGGGCATGCGCGCCATGTATATGTACGGGCAATTGCTGGACCCGGAACAGGAAGGTCGTGACTACCATATTTCCTGCTGCGGTTATCAATTGCGCGGCGGTGAATCCGGCTACATCGCCCCTAACGTGTTCGTCACCGACACCCAGGAGATGACGATAGCGGGCATCAAGCTGCGCATTTTCCAAACCGGCGGCGAATCGGCCAGCCACATGGCGGTGTACCTGCCCGACCAGAAGATCATGCTCACCGGCGACGAGATACAAGGCCCGACTTATCCCAACCTGCATTCACTGCGCGGCACCAAGCCCCGTGACGCACAAAAGTGGATAGATGCGCTGGACAGGATGCGCGCCTATGACATTGACTATCTCGTGCCCAGCCACGGCCAGCCGGTGGTCGGCAGCGAGACGACCCAGCAAGTGCTGACCCTGTATCGCGATGTCATCCAGTTCACCCACGACCAATCCATTCGCTACATCAACAAGGGCTATACCCCCGATGAGCTGGCCAACACCATTGCCCTGCCTGAGTTCATGGATGTGGACCCCTGGACCAGGGAGATGTACGGCACCTTCAAGCACAATGTGCGCGAGTACTATGTCGCCTACATCAGCTGGTGGAACGGTGACCCCGCCGAGCTGGACCCGATACCGCGACAAGAGCAGGCGCGCCGCTATATAGCCTTGATGGGTGGCCGCGATGCCCTGTTCACCGCCGCCGAAGCCGCGTTTTTCGATGAGGATTATCAATGGGCCAGTGAGCTGGCCACCTTGCTGGTCAGGGTCGACCGGGAGGACATGCCGGCCAGGCATTTGAAAGCCGCCGCCCTGCGCGCTATCGGCTATGCCACCGCCAATACCAATTGGCGCGGCTTCTACTTAAGCAGTGCGCTGGAACTGGAGGGAAAGATTCAACCCGCACAAGTGGTGCAGGCGCTGCGGGAAGGCTCCTTCAGGCCCGGGCAACTGACGGCCAGGGAGTTGTTCAACAACCTGCGCTTCTACGTGGACGCCGAGGAAATCGAGGACATGCAGCTGAAGATCGCCTTTGATATCCACGACACTGGCGAGCAGTACACCCTGGAAATTCGTAACAGCATTCTCGAGATTCACGAGGGCTTACTCGGTGACAGCGACGCCACACTAAGCATGGAGCGGGCGACGCTCAATAAAACCTTCGCCAGGGAACTTGGCTATGAAGACGCCATCGACGCCGGGCTGATCAAAGTGAGCGGCTCCAGGCTAGCCTTGCTTAAATATGCCAGCGTGTTTGATACCGGGCAAGCCAACCCTTACCTGACCCTGCGCTAGGGCTATTAGCGGAAGTCCGGCACAAAACGATTGCGGCCGGACTCACTGCTCACTTGCCCCGCCAGGCCCAGCACATCCTGGTCCATCATCGCTTGCAGGGTGTTGGCATCATCCGGCGTATCCGCGATAAAACGAGTGCCGTCTTCGAGGCGCCCGATAACCAGGGCCCTCTCCACGCCCTTGCGGCCATGTAACACGGTGTAGGTTTCGATAGTGGCAGGGCCTTCCGGGGTTTCAGTAAACCCGGGCTGTGCCTGGTCCAGGATCGCTTCCTGGTAATCCTGGGGATCTTCCCGCTGCCACGGCTCGGTTATAGGCGCGGTGGAATAAATACCGATGGCATGCTTGGTCACATACCAGCCATTGCTGTTGAGCAGACCGTAGCTGCCGGGCCTGGCGCGCAGTTTGTCCATCATGGTGGCGATGGAGTGCATCACATAGTCATTACCCGCCCCGCCGAAGTATGGCAGCCCGCCGGTCACAGTCAGCCCCCGGGGGTCGTCATAGGCGATACCCAGTTCGTCGCAGGCGATCTGCACAGCAGAGGGGAAACAGCTGTAAAGATCGAAATAGTCCATGTCGGCAATGGTTTTACCCGCCATGGCCAGTGCCTTGCTGCCAATCGTGCGAATCGCCGGCGACGAACTGAAGTCGGCGCGTTCGCTGATATTCCAGATGTCATTGGCGTCACCACAGCCGTGCAGGTAGACCAGCCGGTCCTCCGCCACGCCCAGCTCTCGCGCCCTGGCCCGGGAGGTCATGATCACCGCGGCACCCTGGTTCACCTGAATAACCGAGTTCAGGTACTTGGTGTAAGGGAAACCCACATAGCGATTTTCGGCGCTGACCGTGGCGATTTCTTCGGCCGAGCGCGGTGTCGGAAACCAGGACAGTGGATTCTCCGCCGCAACCCGGTTGAAACCGTGAAACAGCTCGCCCAGTTTTTCCTGGTGCTGTGCCAGGGTCAGCCCGTACTTGCCGCGCAGGGCATTTTCAAACAGCGGGTAGACCGTCGCCGGTTCCTGGATACCATAGGCCCGCTCGTGGGGCGTGGCCGGGGGCCGACTGACACCCAGCATCTCGGGTTCGCCGCCGGGGTCTTCCTGCCAGGCATCCATGGGCAAGCCACGCTTGAAGCGCCCGATCATGGTGTGCAGGGCTTCAGCCCCGGTTAGTAATACCGCCGAGCACTCGCCCTGGGCGATCCGCTCAGCGAATTTATTAACCAGCAGTTGCGGCGTGTTACCGCCGGTGACCGTGTACCAGCGCCGGGCCGGGTCGATGCCCAGCCTGTTGCTGACACTTAGTGGCACATTGCGAAACATGCCCGCCGCACCGCTGTCGCTAACCGGGTCATCCACCGCCAGCCCCACTGCCACCAGGGTGTCGATAGCCTGCAATAATTTGTCGCCCGGGCCGGCGTCGGCCGCGGCCTTTTGCGCCGCTTCCACCATCAGTTCAATGGGCGTAGCGGCGTCTTCCGGGTCGCGCTTGTCAGTGAGTTGGCCGCCACCGATTAGAACGGGAATGCGGGTCTCGTCGAGGTCTGTTTTGGAGTTAGTCATGCGGGCATTGTGCCTGAGCCGGAGGCGATTCCCAAGCGTCTATTGAAATAGTCCCAATACACCGGCTCGAAACTACATAAAGTGATCATTTCTTTTTTATTTACAACGACTTAGGGATTGATTCTCACATGCAGTGAGAGTATCTTTATACTGTATATATGTACAGATAAAGGAGCCGCCCATGACCTCCGCCCTACCCCGGTCCCTCCCAAAAACTCGCTTTGAAAACACGGACATGTTGGCTAATGAAATCACCCACCTGGCCGGCCATATCAACGCCGCGAATTACCGCTTCCTGAAGCTGGTCGCCGAGTTCGACCGGCTCGGTGGCTGGCAGGGAGCCGGCATTAAATCCTGTGCTCACTGGCTGGGCTGGAAATGCGGAATCGAAGCTGGCGCTGCGCGCGAGAAAGTGCGAGTTGCTCGCTGCCTGGATAAATTGCCGTTAATTAATGCCGCCTTTGAGCGGGGCGAGATCAGCTACTCCATGGTGCGGGCACTCACCCGGGCCGCCACCGATGCCACTGAGGACTACTACCTGTACATTGCCGAGCACGGTACCGCCAGCCATGTCGAACGACTGATTCGCCTGCACCGCCGGGCCCAGCGCCTGCAGAGCAAAAGCCAGGAGGAAATTCAGCAGGAGGCGCGCAAGGTCGTCTGCTATCACGATGATGACGGCATGGTGGTAATAAAAGCGCGACTGCCCGCCGAGGCCGGCAATCAATTGGTCAACGCGCTCAATGCCGTCATGGACGCGGAGCGAGAGGAGTTGGATGCTACAGGTGTATCTAACGTTTCCGCGGAAACGTCTTTGGAAACCAGCGCTCCTATCTCCACCTTCGGCCAGCGCCGTGCCGACGCGCTGACCGCCATGGCCGAGCACTACCTGGCCTCCGCCGCCAACGGTATTGCCGCCCTCAAGGGCAGTGAGCGCACCCAGGTGATGTTGCATGTGGATATTGAGACCCTGCAACGCAATAGCACACAGAAACACTGTCGGCTGGAACAGGATCAGTGGCTACACCCGAATACCGCCAGGCGCCTGTCCTGTGACGCCAGCCTGGTTACCGTGCTGGAAGACGGGGATGGCAAGGTGCTGAACATCGGGCGCCGCTCGCGCATCGTGCCGCCGCATATCAGGCGCGCCCTGGATATTCGGGACGAAGGCTGCCGATTCCCCGGCTGTCAGTGTTCGCGCTACGTGGACGCTCATCATATCAAGCACTGGGCCGATGGCGGAGAAACCAGCCTCGATAACCTGGTCACGCTGTGTCGCTTCCATCACCGGGCGCTGCATCATGGGGAGTTCAGCATCAATACCAAGGACAACGATACATTGGAATTCACCAACCGGTGCGGGGAGGAGATATTGCCAGTGGTTAGACCACTGTTTGCCAAGGCCCCACAGATGGGCAGTTTGCGGGGATTGCAGCCCCTGGCAAACGTTTCCACCGGGCTGCGGTCAGCGGAAACGCGTCAGAGCCGCTGGTCCGGGGAGAGCATGGACTACGATATGGCGTTGCAGGCTTTGTTAAGCCGGCAGGATAAGCGCGTATTCGCTGAGGGTAAACCGGGAATTGACTAACCGGGTGGCTGGAGAACCTTCAGCCGCCCGCCGTGTAGCGCCCGGCTAGCCCGGTAATGCGCCGTAACAACCACTTCGGGGTGCTGCGGCCGGCGATGGTGCCGACCAGATTGATGGTGCCCGGGACGCAGATTACGTCGCCTTTCATGCAGGCCTTGTAACCCTGGGCGGCCACGTCCTCCACATCACCAATCATAAAGTCCGGCAGCTTGGTCAGTCCCTCGCTACTCTCGGTGGCGGTGCTGAGCATATTGGTGGCGGTAACGCCCGGACACAGTGCAGTGATGGTCACGCCACTGTGCTTGAGTTCTTCCGACAGGGATTCGGTCAGTGACAGCACAAAGGCCTTGCTGGCGGCGTAGGTGGCGACACTGGGCAGCGGCTGGAAGGATGCGATTGAGGCCACGTTTAATACCTTGCCACTGCCCCGCTCGACCATTGCCGGCAGGAAGTGGTCGAGCATACTGGTCAGCCCGGAGATATTCAGGTCGATCATGCGCTGATGCAGGCTGGGATCAATCTCGACAAAGTTGCCGTGCTCCAGGACTCCGGCGTTATTAACCAGCACATCAATTTCGATGTCTTGTTGGGCCAGGCTAGCGGCGAGCTTTTTGGCGGCGCCACGTTTGGCCAGGTCGGTCGGCTCCACCCACACTTCAACGCCGTGATTGGCGACCAACTGGTTGGCCAGCGCTTCCAGCTTGTCTGCCGAGCGGGCCACCAGCACCAGGTCGTAGCCACCGCGGGCAAAGTGTGCAGTTAGCGCCTCACCAATTCCGGAGGAGGCACCGCTGATCAGTGCTGTCTTTTGTTTACTCATGAGCTTCAGTCTAGTCCATTTTGAGCTGGCCCACTTTTGACTAGCCCACTTTTGACTAGCCCACTCTTGTCTAGCCCACTTTCCTGAGCCATCCCGAGCGAATGCAATAGGCAACGAAGTTTTGCGGGCGTCCGGTGAACTTGCCCTCGTGGCGGTGACCGCGCACGGCCACGGCCAGGTCCCAGAAGTCCCGGGGGCCGTAAGCATTAATCATGGCATCAATCACTGACCAACTGGCAGCGTTATGGGCGGCCAGGCGGCCGGGCTCGGCCTCTATGGCATAGCGCCCCGTGTAGCTGCTCTCGGGGCCGACAATAATCGGATCGTGTTCGGTCATACCTTACCTCCTGAGCCCCTGGCGGGACTTCTGCCAAACTGGGGATAAGAGTAAATTGGACGCACCTCTGTGGGCATTGCCGGAACCGACAATGTCGTGGCCCAGAGCGCCACCTAATCTTTGGTTTAGTCCGTTTGCATGATTGCGGGCATTTGCTGGGGCTATATGATCATCCAATGCCTTCAGCCCAGCGAGATGGCCCGTGAAAGACGACAAAGCAGTACTCACAGACGTTCAGCAAACTTTCGAAGATCACAAGTTCAGCTCCTACGAGGAGCTCCACAGTGCCGTGGAGAGCAAGCGGCTACTGCGCGAACTTCAAGGCATGAACCGCGCCAAACGATGGGCAGGCTTCGCTGCGGTAGCCGCGCTGACCTCATCGCTGACCGCCCTTGGAGGCCTCGGTGTGCTGGTATGGCAAAGCGATCTCTCCCAGAGCTTCAACCAGCGCGACACCTTGAAGATGCGGCTTGAGAACCTCGACGACGATATCGAGGACAAAACGCAGGTGAGAGAGCAACTGGACTCAGCCATCAATAGTCTTGAAGAGGAGCAAGCTACCAGGCAGCGACAGGTGGCGGACCTGCGAAGTGCACTGGAGACTCTGAACAGGGAATTGAGTACTCAACGCACGCTGCTTGATCAATTGGAGGAAACGAAGTCTGCCGTGGAATCCCAAATTGCGGCACTGGGTAGGAGGCCGGGCTTGCCCAGCGACCAGTCGCGGGCCGAGATTCAGAGAGTGACGTCGCAAAAGATGATCGTGGATGCAGAGCTCAGGCAGACAACGTCGCGGCTCGCGGGGCTGCAACTCAAGAGCAGTAATCTCAACGAGAGTTTGCAGGAACTACAGCAGAAGCTGGTCGATGGAGAGCAGCTCAGGAAGGATTTGAGCGCGCGCCTTACAGAACTGACAGCTGTTCAAGCCGCCATCGGCTTCGTCGGGGAAATGGAGAGTGGACTGATACTGCGGGGGACAAAAAAGGAACTTGTCAGCAATGCTGATGCAAACTTGAGTTACATAATCGAGCTGACCAACGTCGGCAACATTGACGAGAACATTGATCTCGAGATCGTCGCCAAAGCCAGCGGCGCCATCACCAACCTGGTCAACCTTAGAAAGGGCCAGCGCTATGCAGCGTCCTTTGACAACAGGTTGTTCCTGGTCAACGTCGTTGATGCTATCAGGAGCGACCGCAAGAAAAATGAGAAAGGCGCCTACGAGATTGTGCTTCTGAATTACGACCACAAGCTCGTCTACTAGCTTTGCGCCGATGACAACTTCAGGTAACAGCAACTGGCACTGGCCAGTAAAATTGGCGTGCCGGCTTGCAACGATGCCTATCTCCAAACCCTGGACCAGCGCTCGGTCAAACAATTTCTCGATGAACTGGACAGCAAACGGAAGAATTGTTTTTACCTGCTGGGCAAGAAGACCAAAGGCTAAGGAGACCTGTTATTGCCACACTGGAACTATTCGCAGAAGAAGCGACCGCCATCGGCGCGCGCGACAATCACAATGAAGGCCGGCGTGCCGTTGTCTTCGCACTACGGGCGACGATGTTGAGCAGGATGATCTATAGTTAGACCACAAAAATAACTAACAGGTCTTCCCATGAAACGTCGTCAATTGCTCAAAGGTGCGCTGGCCGGCGGTATCGCCGCCTCTTCCACCGGTCGTGCGGTCATGGCCGCTATGACCCCGGATCTCAGCGGGGTTAGCGCTGCCACCTTGTCCGGTAGCGAGGTGGCGCTGTCCAAAGCCGCGGTGCAGGGACTGGCCTCCTCCCTGACAGGTACCGTCCTGCAAGCCCAGAGCCCCAGTTACGATTCGGCCCGTTCACTGTGGAACGCGATGATCGACAAACGCCCGGCCATCATTGCCCAGTGCGCCTCCACCGCCGATGTCGCCAGCGCCGTGAATTTTGCCCGGGAACACAATCTGCTGACCTCGGTGCGCTGCGGCGGGCACAGTTTCGCCGGCCGCTCGGTGGCGGAAAACGGACTGATGATCGACCTCGGCCCAATGCACGATGTCAGCGTGGATACGAGGAAAAAGACTGCCATGGTCGGCGGTGGCGCTCGCCTCGGCCATGTTGACCTGGCCTGCCTGGAGCACAATTTGATTACGGTGGTAGGGACCGATTCTGATACCGGCGCCGGCGGCCTTACCCTGGGTGGCGGTCTCGGTCGCTTGAGCCGCAAGCACGGACTCACCATTGATAACCTGCTGTCGGCTGAGATCGTCATGGCCGATGGCCAGGTACGCACGTGCTCGGCGCGACAGGAGACGGACCTGTTCTGGGCAATTCGCGGCGGCGGCGGCAATTTCGGGGTGGCCACCCGCTTCGAGTATCAGCTGCACGATTTCGACCCGATTATTTACGGCGGCAGTATTGTTTTCCCCTGGGAGCGACGCGCTGCCTTGTTTCAATACCTGGGTGTGTTCGCGCACGACGCTCCGGATGAACTGTGCCTGTCGCCGTTCCTGTTCACCCACCCCGAGCACGGCCCGCTCATCGGCGTGGAAGCCTGTTACAGCGGCGACCATATAACCGGCGCCGAAGTTCTGGCGCCGCTGGCGGCCTTTCCCAAGCCCCTGATGGGTGGCTTTGGACCCAAGCCCTATATCGATATGCAACGCACGGCCAACCCCGATGCGCGGGACGCGCACTACATCAAGTCAGGTTATGTGGCGGGACTCAGCGACGGGGTGATCGAGGCCATTAGCGAGAACTTCCCGCAAATGCCGGGGCTGGTAGTTTTCTTCCAACACCTGCGCGGTGCTGTCGCCCGGGTCGATGAAGAGGCCACTGCCTTTAGCCACCGCGGCGCGCTGTTCAATGTCGGCATTGCCGCCGGTTTCAAGGATAAATCAAAATATCCCGCTTACCGCGACGCTATTCGTACCCACTGGGCGCGACTGGAGCCGCACACCATGGGCTTCTATAGCAACCTGATGGAACAGGGCGAAAAGCAAATACTGGTCAACTTATCGAACAACCGCAGACGCCTGCAGAAGCTCAAGGCGCGCTACGACCCGGACAACTTCTTCCGCCTCAATGCCAATATCAAGCCGGTGGCCTGAGGTGTATCACCACATCAAGTCATCGGGAATCTTGTAGTCAGCGTAGGGGTCGTCCTCGTCTTCCTCTGAGGCGCCTGCCTGGTTGCGCAGCACAATGCAGTCGGCGTCGCGCTGGCTGATCTTGTCGGCGACTGGCCCGGGCACTACTTCATAGGCCTCCCCCAGGCGCACGATCGCCAGGCGGCCGTTAACCAGGTGGTCTTGCATTTGCGCTGTTACGAACAGCTTCTTGATCTGCTTGCCGTCGCTGAAGTTATAGGGGATGTCGGCGCCCTGGCGTGACTCTCGGTTGAGTTCGATCAGCTGACGGATCTGGGCGGCGATGGCCTTCTTCTCCGCCGCCGCGTTTTGTTGCTGGGCCAGTTCGCGGCTGCGCTCGGCTTTCCCGGCCAGGCTGCGCTGGGCTTCAGCCTTGATTTCATCAACAGCCTCGTCCTTACTGCGTCGCTGCACGTTCTTCTGCTTGCGCTTTTCCTTGTCGGCTTGTTTGAGCTTTTTCTTGTCGGTTAAGCCGGCTTTGAGCAATTGATCCTGAAGAGAGTTTGCCACGGGCATTCCTGTCTGGGCCTGAAAAGACGCCAGTGTAGCGAATCAGGCCGCTCTTCTACACCGCTGACTCATCTAAACCGCCACGTAAGTGTGTCCGTCATCGGCGGGCAGTGAGTATTCCAGAGTGTGAGTAAAGGTCTCGACCTCTCCAGAGAAATAGTGGACACGCACTTCAATATCAAACATACCCCAGGTCCAGAAGGTGACGGAGAAGCTGTTTTTGCGATTTTTTGATGTGCGTACGCGATTGCTGAAGCTGGGGTGAAGTTCGTACTCGACGAAATTAATCTCGTCCAGCACCCGTTCTTCGCCATCCAGCCAGACACCCAGGTGGTAGTGTTCACGGCCGGCATCACTGAATTTCTTGTACTTGATTCGGCCGTCGACGCTGCGTATCACGTTCTGCTTAACCGTCAGTGGCATCTCTATTTTCATCATGCGCCGCCCCTCGCCACTGCCACGATATCTGCCGTATCTTCCAAAATAAATTCATCCGGTTCTGGCGCCGGCGCTGGCACTGGCCCGCCAGGAAGCGCCTCATCAAAGCTGATCTGGTTAATTCGATGTTTGAGCAGAGCCTCATTAGCCCGGCTTTTCCATTCGTCCAGGTCGGTGATGCGCAAGCGGGTATCGTCGACAGATTTATCGCGCAGCTGTTGCAGAAAAAGCCCGGCACTCTCTGCATCGGTGCCGCTGTTAATATCCAGGGCGTAGTGAAATAAATCCTTCTGTAGGTTCTCCAGCGACTGGTACCGCTCCCAGGTCTCCGTTGAACGCTGCTCCCAACCAAAAAGCTTGTCGGCCACGGCCAGTGTGCCGGTAAAAGTACCAAGAACGCCGACAATATATTCGGATGTGTCTACGTCCATAAACACTGCTCCCGACACAATGCCAGTAGCGATACCCATTCCCAAAGTCAGATACTTGAGTTTCTCAGCGCGCTTGGTTGACCGGTCGCTCTCATCGAGATAAGCGAGCCGGTATGTCTCCATGGTCTCCCACAGGTCCCTGGACCGGATCATGAACGCGTCAAATTGGTGCTGATTCATAACAGAGTACCTATAGCCCTAAGCTCTAGTGTAGCGCTTGATCGCAAGAGTGAAACTAAACTGACGTTTAGGCCAAAGGTTTGGTCAGACTCAACAAGAGCCGCCCCAGCCGCAGGACCGCGTACAAGAACAGCAACGGTATCAACACGGCCTTGAGCAGCATCGCTCCAAGCAGGCTCAGCGTGTTGGCAACAAAGGCATCGAATTTCTCTTGCAGTGATTCAAACTGGCCGGGCAATTGCGAGCGCTCGCCCTCCTCGCCACGCACGGTCTGGTCGACCTGCTCCAGGTCGCCCTGGAAGTCCTGCATCACGGCATGCTCGGCACTGCTGCTATCGGCCAGGAATACCTGGTCCACCCACAGGTTGGCGATCAGCACCAGCGCCAGCGAGAAGCGCAGCAAGGCCACGACCAGGAAGGTTTTCAGCAGCAGCTGGTAGCCAGCAAGCCTGCCCACCATGAAAGCGATCACCGTGGCCACAGCCAACAGGGTCAGGGCTACCGAGACACTGACATCGGATACCATGACCAGCAGTAACTGCTGGATCACCAGCGAGGCCAACGCCACGGTCATCACACCGGAAAAGCGCTCGATCATATCGTTAATAGGGTCCAGCAATTCGCCAATGCTGAAGGTCACCAGCCACATATCCAGCTCGGTGCCCTGCAGGGCTGAGACCAGGGCATTGATGCCGCGGGCAGTCGCGTAGATGATGCCCGCATCGAGCAGGGAGTCGTTAACATAGCCTGCGGAAATGGCGTCGAGGCTGCCGGTCCAGGCGAGTGCGACCAGGCAGATGCCCGTCAGTAGCCAGGCCCAGTGTTGCTTGTCGATAGCTTGCATGGTTGCAGTCTAACATCCAACTGGCGTCACCCCAGCCCCTGCTCTACGCTGAAGTAATGAAAACATTAACCACGCACTGGCCGCTGGGCCTTTTACTCGCTTGCTGTGTGCTCGCCGGCTGCAGCGATTCCAATGACGATTTCCAGCCGCAGGAGCCCGGCCCGCCACCGGCAGCCACTGCCTCGGCCCGCGTCGTCAGCGGTGAAGGGGATTTGCTGAGCGGACCGCTGGCGCGAGGCGTCGTCGGCGACCTGGTCATGGAAAATGAACTGCTGCGCGTAATCATCCAGCAACCGGGGCGCAACTGGTTCGGTATAGGCACCTACGGCGGCAATATCATCGATGTCGGTCGCCTGCAGCCGGACGGCAGCTACACCCCGGATCACATGGAAGAGTTTGTCACCGGGGTGAACATTGAGAACACCCCCAACTTCACCGAGGTCACTGTGGTCAATGACGGCAGTGACGGTGCGCCAGCACAGGTCTGTGCCAGCGGACCGGATGACCTGCTCGATTTCGTCAATGCCAGCTCCGTGATTCGCGGGCTGGGTTTTGCCTATCCCGACAGCGCCGATGATCGCGACCTGCCACTGGAAATTGAAACCTGCTACAGCCTCGCCGCGGATGAGTCCTGGGTAACCATGGATACGCGCCTTCTCAACACTTCAGCAGAAGCGCTGCCTATCTATTGGGTGGAATACCTGAACGGTTCCGGCGAGGTGGAAGCCTTTCAGCCGCAACTGGGATTTGGCGAACCGCTGTTGACGCCGGGCTGCCCGCTGGAGACCGAGGTCGCTTGCACAGCTGGCCTCTGTGACCAGTGCAACTACCTGGCCTACAGTGGCCATGACGGAGCGACTGGTGTGTCCTATGGCTTGATTCATGAGGTGCCCGGCTCCACCAGCCTGTCCACCTCCGGCGTTAATGTACTGGTACTGGGGGAGACCGTGTTGCGCCTGGTCACCGGCGCGGCCGGTCCCAATTTTGAGGTACCCGCTGATGGCGAACTGAGTTTGCGCCGCTACTTCGCGGTCGGTGACGGCAGCGCCAGCAGCATTGCCGACATCCGCAACCAGATCAATGGCATTGAGACTGGCAGCCTCAACGGCGTGGTGTCCAGCGCCGGCGAGCCGGTGGCGGATGCCAGCGTGGCCATATTCATCACCGAGAACGACTTGCTCGACCCGCCCATCCTGTTCATGGCCGGACATACCCGCACCGACGCCGACGGCGCCTACAGCCTGACCCTGCCACCGGGAGATTACCAGGTTCAGGCCAATGCCGAGGGTTACGAGTTTGCCAGCGACGAACCCGCCGTGGCGGTCATCAATACAGGCGTGGCGACCAGCCTGGACTTTGATTTGCCGCAACCCGGTTTCCTGGAGGTCAGTGTCACTGGCAAACCGCTGGTTGGTGTGGCCGGGCCGGTTCCGGCGAAGCTACAGGTGGTGGGTTTTGATCCCAGCCCGCCGCTGTACAACCGGGTACTGGCGTCCCTGACCGGGGTCTTCGGCGATGGCTCTGACACCCTGCCTTATGGCATTAGCGCAGTCGAGTTTATCGATCGCTCAGGACAGAGTTCGCGCCTTACCCTGGAGCCCGGCGACTACCAGGTGGTGGTCTCATTGGGGCCACGCTATTCCGCTTTCAAGCAAGACATCAGCATTACGCCCGGGCAAACCACCACAGTCCAGGCGGAACTGGCCCAGGTGTTGTCGACCCCGGGCTATGTCTACGGCGACTTCCACGTGCATTCCATCGACAGTCCCGATGCTGAAGTGACCCGGGCCGAGCGCGTTGCCACCTACCTGGCCGAAGGTATGGACTTCTTCACCCCCTCGGACCACGGCATACGGGTGGATTTCAGCGACACCCTGAGCAGCATGGATGTGCAGGATTTGATTGGCAGTGCCGTTTCCGGCGAGATCACCCCCTTCGATTACGGCCACATCAACAGCTGGCCGGTCACCGTTGATAGCAGCAAAATAGGCGGTGGCAGTATCGACTGGGGGCGCGAAGCGGCGCCCGGGGAAGACTTCCCCGAATACGCCAGCTACGTGCTCTCCCCCGCCGAAATCTTCACGGCCGCGTTGGCCGATCCGCTGGCCAACATCACCCAGATCAACCACATCGCCTCGCACTTTGGCGCCGACGGCCTGGCGATTGACACCGGCCTGGTGCCACCCCAGTCCCAGGTGGATGTGACCCAGCGACGCATGGATCCGAACCTTGGCAATGCCTTCGACGCGGGCTTCCAGGCACTGGAGGTGTGGATAGGCACTAATGGCCGTGCTGGCATTGAGGAGGAGTTTCTCGGCCAGAACGCCGGTGACTGGTTCAACCTGATCAACCAGGGCATTGTCCGCACCGGGGTGGCGGATTCCGACACCCATTCACGCCGTACCACCTACCTGGCCACCCGCAACCAGATTGCCAGCTCAGTCACCGATCCGGGCCTGTTGTCCGACCAGGCGGAAACGCTGGCGGCGACCGTGGCCGCGGGTAAAAACATTGGCACCAATGCGCCCTTCGTGACGCTGGTCGCCAGCGGCAGCTTTGGCGGCAATACGCAAACCGCCGGACTGGGAATCGACGATACGCTGGAGATGGACCTGGACAGCGGCGGTGAGGTAACGGTTACCGTTAACATCCAGAGCGCCGACTGGGCGGCGGTGGACGCGGTGGATTTCTACATCAACAATCAACCCGAACGCAGCTCGGCACCGGGTGCTGTGGCTCGCTACGGAGTCTGCGCCGACATCACGGTAACCGCCAGTGATCCCAACTGGAGCGAGACAATCGTGGTAGTGGATCCGGCCATTGCTGGCGCCAGTCGCCGCGAGGTCAGCGTGGAGTTGAGCTTGCCGGGGGTTACTGAAGATAGTTGGCTGGTGGCGATAATTCATGGCAGTGACGGGGTATCGCCGCCACTGTTTCCGATCGTACCCGAGGACATCCAACAGAGCAGTAACACAACTCTGGCCGAGCTGACCGACAGCAACCTCGGTGAGGACGGGGTCTTGGCCTATGCCTTTACCAACCCGGTATTTATCGACGTCGATGGCGATGGCTGGACGCCGCCAGGCGTGGCCAATGCGAGTTGCTCACCCTGAAGACTAACTGGCTACCCGCAGCCCCAGCTGATCGCTGTAAGGTGTCTCCAGGCGCATAACGCCTTCCTTGAGGCTCAGGCAGATACCGAAGTGCTTGAGCATCTCGGTGCCAATGATGCCCTGTACAGCGCCGGCTTCCAGCAGGGCTTCCAGTTCATGCGGCAGCTCGCCGAAGCGCAGCTTGCGACTGCTGCCACCAATGTTCACATCCAGGGCGTAGACACTGGTCATAAAATTACCCACCAGGGGGTAGAAGTCCTCGTGGCGACCCTCGGCCTCCTTGTCCGCCAGGCACTGGGGCAAGAGATAGGACATCGGCGCGCCGGTGTCGAAAAACATCCGCCGTACCTGACCGGCAACCTGCACGCAGAAGATGGGCACGCCCATAAAGTCCTGCAGGGGAATCACAATATCCCCTACCGGTGGCAGGTGAGTGAACTGAATCATACGCTCTGATGCATACATACAGACGGTGAATTCCTGCATGATATCGGCACCGATCATCCCCTCGATCGGCACACCGATATTCTCCATCAGGTAGCCACAGGTCACGCCCATATAACTTTGCTGTACTTCGAAGCTGCGACCGCCGATGTTGATAGGCTCGTAGCCCACGCTAAACGGAGACCCGGTATCGAGCAGGTAAGGACGGCCTTCAACCGTGACGACGATGTGACCGTGATGCATTTGATACATGAAATTTGCCATGCGCCCATAGTCGTTGATATCTGGCTTACTCGACATGTTTACCTCCGCCATTTGCATAACCCTGTGCGCCACTCATCATGAGCTGGCCTCTTCGTTTTGAACCAGGCGCAAGCCCGCTCGTTTTTCCAGCATCAACACGCCTTGCTGCAAGGACAGGCTCAGGCCAAAATGCTTGAGAATTTCAGTGCCGAGTATTCCCTGCACCGAGCCGGCAACGGTCAAGGCCTCCAGGGCCTGTGGTAGTGCTCCGAAATGCAGGGGGCAGCGCTCGCCGCCAATATTCGTATCGACCAGGTACTCCTGGGTCGTGAAGTTGCCCAGCAGCGGGTAATACACATCCCGCAATCCTCTGGGCTCCAGTCCCGCCAGCAATTCCAGCGGCAGGTAGGACAGCGGCGAGCCGGTGTCCAGGAACACTTGCAGCACCTTGCCCTGCACGCCAATCGGCAGGATCGGCACGCTGGTAAATTGCTTGATCGGCACCAGCAGTTCACCGGCGGCAGGCAGGTGATTGAACTGAATCACCCGTTCGGCCGGAAATACCGACACCGTAAAGGCCTTGATGATGTCAGCGCCGATCAGGCCCTCCAGCGGCAGGCCGATGTTTTCCACCAGGGACGCCGGCGTCAGGTCCAGGTAACTGTCCTGGACCAGGAACTCCATGCCCGCGATGCTGATGGGCTCGGTACCCACACTGAACGGTGAGCCGGTATCCAGCAGATACTGACGCCCTGACAGGTTCACCACTAGGTGCCCCTGGTACTTTAGATAGGTGTAATTAGCCATGTCCGTCATATTGAACCTGAACCCCTTGTGCCGACATCGCCGCTGCCGCCACTTGCTTGTCTGTCCCCGCCATAATGAAACACCAGCTTTTGTTTGGTTTTTGTACAAAGTGGCCGTTTTACAGGCGAACTTTCCTTAGTTTCGGTTTCGGCGGGTACTCCAATAGTCTTTAGACCGCGCGTCCAAAGTTGCGAAGTGGTGCACAGTTCTGGGGTCAATGAGGATGTTTGCCGTACCGGGGAAAGTGGTCTTAACTAGATACAGGGGGAACGAACATGGCCAAGAACCTGATTTTTTGCTTTGACGGCACCTGTAACGAGCCCGGCGACGCCAGCCAGTCTGAAACTCGCAGCGGCGGCCTTGAAGACAGCAGCATCAGCAATATCCTGAAACTACATTTACTACTGGGCGGCGATCTCAAGGATGGCAATGCCCACCAATTGCCGCAGCTGAGCCTCTACTACTCCGGGGTTGGCACCTACGGCAACAAGCTGAAACGGATCTTTAATGCCGGCCTGGCGCTGACCGATGTCGGGCGCATTATCGACGACGGCCTCAAAGACCTGCGCCAGCATTACCAATCCGGCGACAAGATTTTTGTCTTCGGCTTCAGCCGCGGCGCCGCCATTGCCCGCCGCTTCTGCTCGGTGCTCAGCAAGACCGATGGTCTCAAGGGCAAGCGAATTGCCATGCTCGGCGTGTTTGATACGGTCGCCTCCATCGGTATGCCCGATTTGCATACCGAGCGTCGCCCCGCTTCCGATGTCATCTTCGAGGATCGCTTCATCAGCCCGAACATCAAGCAGGCGCTGCACCTGATCAGTCTCGATGACAAACGCCGCGCATTTCAGCCTACCCTGATGAACGCCGAGGAGCGCGTGACCGAGGTCTGGTTCGCCGGTGCCCACTCCGATGTCGGCGGCGGCCTGCGCCGCGACGGCCTGTCGGACAATGCCCTGCGCTATATGCTGGACGAACTGGCCCGTCGCAAAACCGGGCTGGTAACCCTGGCGCCCTCCCAGGTGAAGTTTGCGCAGATCAACGCCAGCGACAAGGATGTACAACTGGAACTGGACGACCTGATCGTGGAACCGAATACCTTCGGCATCAGCCACGAACAATCCCGTATCTGGCCACTGTCAGAATTCCTGCTCTATGACCGCCGTGCAGCGGTGCTGGTCAACGACAAAGTGTCCGCAAAACGGCCACAGATTCACCACACGGTCGCGGAGCGTATTTACGGGGATGATGACTACCGCCCCGCCAGTCTCAAGGCGGTGAAGCACGAGATCCTCTACCCGGATAACACCCGCAACACCTTCAACAACCTGGGCCACCACATCCAGGTCGGCATGCGTTCGCTGCGGCCTCTGAAGGTGGGTGAGTCACGCACGGTGCCGGTCTATGCGCACCAGTTTTATAACCGCACCGGGCTACTGCTGGAAAAGGGACAGAAATACCGCTTCAAGGCCCGCGCCAACCAGCAGTGGAAGGACGGCGGCATCGACTGCGACGCCAGCGGCTGGGACCGGGATCATCCCGAGGTGGGCTGGATCAAGGATATTGCGGTGCGTTCCATGGAGCCGTTCCGGCGCCTGCCGGATGCAGACTGGTTCTCCCTCATCGGCGCAATCGGCGACAGCGAGCAGGAACTGTTTGAGATTGCTAACAGCAGCACAACCTTTACGCCGGGGCACAGTGACGAATTTTGCCCCTTCGCCAATGACCTGAAGCGCATGTACGCCAATAATGATGGCTACATAGACGTCACGGTAACGCGGCTGGCATGAGCCCTCAGCGGGTAGAGAGCCTTCAGCGTCGGGTAAAGAGCCCTCAGCGCGGGGTAGAGAGCGACTAAATAATAATTTAAGTCGCTGCCGCAACCTGCTGCTTGCGGATCATCATCACCGCACGCAGGGCCATGGGTATTTCCACCTCGCCGCGAAAATGTTCTGCCCAGGGTGTATGCAGGGCGGCAATCAGGCTATTAATTTCCGCCTCGAACTTGTTCATGTCGCTGCCCGGCCACTCGCCGTCCATATAGAGGAAGCTGTACATACGCGGCTGCGAATACATCTGCTTCTTGAAGGTAAGGAACTTGCCCGGTCGGTTAGTATCGTACAGGGCCAGGGTGTAGGTATTGAGTTTGGCCTGGGCCTCTTCCAGGTTCATGCCCTTGAGACCGCAGAGCACGTGGTAGGCATAGACCAGCGCCAGTTTGCGATGCTCAAGCAAGCCGTCCTGGAAAGCGTTCCAGTAACCGAAGTTGGGCGTACCGTATTCGCGCTCGACCTTGTCATCGCGCTCGTACAACTCCAGGGCGATATTCTCGGTACGGGTCGGCTTGTCGCCATAGCTGGGGACATCGGAGCTGGTGATCTCCAGGGTATTACCGCGATGGCCCACCACTTCCACCAGGCAATTACCGGGAAAATCGCGGTTGGCACTGACCTTCCAGAAACGCCCACCCACTTCCAGCTTGCTGGTGCCCGGGTACAAGGGGTCCATCAACAGCACCGTGGTGCCGACCAGACTCTCGGCCAGTGCCCCCTCCGACAGTTTGCGCGAGGCCTCGGCATTGGCGTCCTCCCTGGGATTGCGCTTCATATAGATGATGGCGCCAATGGCGGTCATCATAATGAAACTCCACAGCTGCCACATCCACCATAGACCGGGATTCAGATAGGTGATGATTGCCTGCACCACGGCCGCAAACACCATGGAGGTAGTCAAGCGGCCGAGTTTCAGCAGGTCGGCCACCCAGAACAGTGCACCGAGAATCATCCAATGATAAAACTGCAAAACCATAGCGAACAGTATAGTGCAGACGCGGGCTCAGTTTAAGCCGCGCGCAGGGCCCGCCCCAGGGTTTCTGTGCCCAGTTCTTCACCAAACTCGGTGCCGGCCCAGGCCGTCTGGCCCTTGATCAGCACCCGGCTGACCACGCCATCCGAGCGATTGACCATCTGTGCGTGGTCAAACAGCTCCCGATGCAGCAACTGCCGATTGGGGTCACATTCGTAGCCTGCCAGTGCTTCCGGGTCGATCAGCACCATATCCGCCTGGGCGCCTATCTCCAGCGTCCCCACATCCAGGCCAAAGAACGCGGCCGGCTCCGTGGTGAGACGCTGCACCATACGCGCGACCGTGGGCAGGCCCTGTTCCTGGGCGCGCTTCAGAGAGCCCAGGTTGCCGTCGAAAAACGCCATATTGGTGATGTGTGCGCCGGAGTCGTTGAATCCCGGCATCGTGCTCTCGTCCAGCAGCAGGTCCAGGGTCCGCACGTTGCCGACATTGCCCTGATCCACATAGAAGCGAAAGCCTTTGTCGTAGCGGCGCATCATGTGCAGCATGAACTCCGCATCGTCACCAATGGGGCTGGGGAAGGCGCTGAAGGCCTCGGCTTCCGCATCGCTGCGGGCCTCGGCGGCGGCGCCGGCCTGGAAGCGCGCTAGCCGCTCGAATACCTGTTCGAAGCTCTCGCCGTCCCAGTCGGCGATCGGTGCGCCGTCAAACACCATCTTGTCGAAGTCACGAATCACCAGGCTGTCGGGAGCGCCGAGCCGGGCCTTGATGGTCGCCCAGTTGAAACCACCGCGACCGTGGTGCCAGTCGGCGCGGAACTCCTCGACCCAGGCCGGGCTGTTAAGCAGCGCCAGGCGCCCTTCCACGTCGTCATATTCCCTGGCAATCAACTTGCAGGTAGAGGGCATTTCCTCGAACAGGGGGCTGACAATGCCGTCGCTCCAGACGCGAAAGTTGGTGCCCAGTGCCTGAAAGTGGATATTGCCCTTGAACAACTTCGAATTCATCAACCTGGCAAAGGCCAGGAAGGGGTTGCCGGCGCCACTCATCTGGGCAAAGTCGATGGCTGCCAGGGCGGAGGTCTTGAGGGTCTTGCCAAACAGGCGACCGCTGGTCAGTGCGAAATACTGGAAGGCCTTGATGCGCTTTTCGATAATCGGCGTGGTCTGCCAGACCCGGTCTTTCTCCCGCACCACCCGCAGCAGCCGCTTCATCTCCTTGAAGGAGGCGAACTGGGTGGGAATGCGTTTGTCGGTGTTGGGGTCGTTGGACAGGTAATGGAAGGGCAAACCATCCGTCGACAGGCCCATGTAGCCCTGGTCGAGTGCGGTATCCAGCAGCTCGCACATCTTGTCCAGTTCGGCCTCGGTGGGGGCGCGACTGACCGAAGCCTGCAAGCCCATGACCTCAACCCGCAACATGGAATGAGGCACGAAGGCGGCCACATTGGGCCCCAGCGGCACGCTGGCAAAGTGATCCATATAGTCGCCGGTATTGTCCCAGGTAACCGCCTCGACACACTTGGAGAGCACTTTCTTGGGAATGTTCTCAACCCGGGTAAAGCAGTCAACGATGGGATCCTGGCTGGCCTCGCGCTGCTTGCCGAAACAGGTACCCAGCGAGCAGTTACCCACCAGCACGGTGGTGGTGCCGTGGCGCACCGCCTCCGGCAGGCCCGGGTCGAGATCGACTTCCAGGTCCAGGTGGGTGTGGATGTCTAGCAGTCCAGGCAGCAGCCACTGGCCGCTACCGTCAACCACCTCGCGCGCCAGCTCCGGGGCCAGGGGCGATCCCTTGGCGGCGATCTTGCCGTCCTTTACCGCGATATCAATGCTCTGTGGTGCCATCCCGCGGCCGTCGAAAACCAGGGCTCCCTGGATGAGTGTGTCCCAAAATGCGCTGCTCATGCTGTGCTGTCCTTCTGTGCATATCTAACGATGAAGTGTGCAGTCTACACGGATTGATAAAAAGCTTAATCCGCGTATATTCCGTTTCATAACAAAACTTATGCACCCCCGCAAGCGCAAGGAGTTCGCCATGGAAATGCCCTCGATCTCACTACTATCGATTACCCCGCTATATGTTGCCCTGCTGGGCCTGATCTGGATTGTGATGACCCTGCGGGTTGGCCTGTATCGGGTCAAGAACGAAATCAATATTGGCGATGGTGGTGACCCGGAAATGCAGCGCCGTGTTCGCGGCCAGGGTAATTTTATCGAATCGGTACCCCTGGCGGTGGCACTGCTGCTGGTAATGGAGCTGGTCGGCGCCTCGGACACCTGGTTGCACGCCCTCGGCGCCACCCTGGTGCTTGGCCGCCTGCTGCACTATGTCGGCCTCACCGAAATTGGCCCATTCCAGTGTCGCCCGGCCGGCATGTTCGCCACGCTGGGCGTATACCTGATCAGCAGCGGCTGGATACTGGTCGACCTTTATCTGTAATACCAGGGAGTTCTCGATATGAAAATTTATGGGGCTAATGTTTCCCCCTTTGTACGCAAGGTGCTGGTAGTGGCAGCCGCCAAGGGGCTCGATTTTGAGCACGAGCCGGTCATGCCCGGCAGCGATGACGCGGAGTTCAGGCTAGCCAGTCCAATTGGCAAGATACCTGGCTTCATGGACGGGGAGCTGCGGGTCAGCGATTCCAGCATTATCTGCGAGTACCTGGAGGAGAAGTATCCAGCGGTGCGCATGCAGCCCGACACACCGGAACTGCGGGCCCGGGCGCGCTGGTACGAGGAGTACGCCGACACCAAATTTGTCGAGATGTGCACGGCCTTCTTCTTCGAACGCATCGCCAAGAAGCTGTTTGGCGACGACAGTGGCCCCGACGAGGCGCGTCTCAAACAGGTGGCCGAGGAACTGGCGCCCGTCACCCTGGCCTATGTCGAGAGCCAGGTACCCGACAGCGGCTTCCTGTTCGGCGATGACCTCTATATAGCCGATGTGGCGCTGATATCGCCGACTGTGAATGCGGCCTACGGCGGCTACGAAATCGACGCCCAGGAATTTCCCAAAGTCGCCGCCTACCGGGCCCGGGTCATGGCCCACCCGGCCATGGCCGGTGTCCTGGAAGTTGAGCGGGCTATGCTTGCGGCGCTGACCGCCTGAGCGAACTCCATTTCTGGCAATATGCGCTGATCGCCCTGCTATTCGTGTGGGGCGGCTTCGTGCGCTCGGGCCTGGGATTTGGCGGCGCGGTGCTGACCCTGCCCTTTCTGCTGCTGATCCTCGACCAGCCGCTGGTATTCCTGCCCATTATTGGCCTGCACCTGATGATATTTTCCTCGCTGACGGTATGGCAGAGTCACCGCTCGGAGCACAGCGCCACCACGGTTAACTGGCCGTTTCTGAAATGGGCGCTGCTGGTGATGGCGATTCCCAAGGCGATTGGAGTGATGGGTGTGATTACCCTGCCGGGGGAGTTAATCAGCGGCTTTATTTTCATTATTGTCACTGTCTACTCCATCAGCTACATCCTCGACCGGCCGATTCGGAGCAAGAACAAGTATCTCGATACCCTGTTGATGGCGCTGGGAGGCTACGTCAGTGGCACCTCGCTGATCGCCGCACCGCTGGTGGTACCGGTGGCGGCAAGCCGGGTGCCCAGGGAGCAGCTGCGCGATACTCTGTTCGCGCTGTGGTTCATCCTGGTACTGGTCAAGCTGGCCGCGTTTATGGCGGCGGGGGTCGACATGCAGTGGCGAGAACACCTGTGGCTATTGCCCTGTGCCACGATCGGCCATGTGCTGGGGCTGCGTTTTCACGACTACACACTGCGCGCCAATACCGCGGTGTTTTTCCGGATCATCGGCTGTGGACTACTGGCAGTCAGCCTGGTGGGCCTGACCCGCATCGCCTTATAGAATAAAAAAGCCCGGTGAAACATCAACCGGGCAAGGGTAGGGATTTCTGGATGTTCTTTGCGGCTCAGGCTGCCTTGTTGAGGGTTTCCTGGCAGGCCCTGGCCACAGCATTGAAGGCATAATCTTCCATCTTCAATGACTTCAGGATTGCCAGCACCTCATCGTTGCCTTTGCTGTCCACCCGCTTGCCCAGGGTCGGCAAGATGCCGATCTTGTTCACCATCTGCCAGGTACCGGTGGCGCGCTTGCGCTTTTTCTGGCCATGGGACAGTGCCTCTTCATAGGCGTAGAAAGACTTCAGTGCGAGCAGTTCAGCGTCGCTGACACCGTCGTGTTCTTCGGCCTTCAGGTCCACCGCCCGGCGGTAGGCTTCAATGGCCAGGGGTTCGTGACCGCGCTTGATGGCGTTCTCTGCAAACACGTAACACAGTTCAGGTTTTTTGATTCTCAATACCAATTCATGCATAGCGTCTCTCCCCACGTTAACTCCTGTTCAAACCATCAGTTCAAAATGACCCATCAGGCTTCTAAATTCGGTTGCGGTTTCAGTGATGACATAGCGGATCCCGCTGGTATCACTGGCATCTACCTCGATCCCGAGCTGTCCGCGCTCTACCAGCGCTGACAGGGCGGCAATTTCAAACTCGGTGAACTCCACCGTTATCCTGTCCTGGTCCAGATCTATCGTTTTCACTGCGTCGGTTTTCCTGTTTGTTTGTGCGTATGTTAGGGAGATCAGCGCTAAATCAGGATTGCCGGGCGCGCCAAGGTCATGGCCGCAGGCGACAGTTTTCAATTGCTGTGGGAGAGGCACCGAGGGCAAAACAGGCAAAAAAAAGCCCGAACTCAAACCGAGCCGGGCAGAACGTGCGCCCTGGGGAAAGGGCGCTATCGGGGTTGCGTATCGATCCAGCCAATACAGTTAATACTACGCAGTGAACTGTGCTGCTGGATCACCCCGGGGGAGGACCAGGTGGTTGGCGGGGCAGCCGGATTTTAAATCCGACCGCCCCGCAGGTGGGTTAATCGGTGGACGCCAGGCCTCGCACCGGCGGCTGGCTCAGGTTGATCTTTACCGCACGCTCCAGCGCATAGGCATCGTAGTCGCCCTGCCCCGCGCTGGATTGACTGGCGCCGTGACTGAAGCTCTCAATACGCTGCGCGTCCACGCCGTATTCCGCCAGGGTCCGGGCCACATGACTCACCCGACCCAGCGACAGCTGCTCGTTGTAGGTTTCTTCACCGCGCGGGTCGGCATAGCCGTCCAGACGAATCGCGATCGCCGGGTTGGCCGCCAGAAATTCCGCCAGTCGCGCCAGGCGCTGCTGGCCGGTCGGCGTTAACTCGGTGGCGTTGGTCTTGAACAGCATTTCCAGCTCCAATTGGTCCAGCACCAGTTGCGCATACTGCAGGTTGGCGGAGCGAACCTCTTCCAGATCGGCACTGGCCTGCGCCAGGCGGCTTTGACTTTGCTCCAGATCCGCCCGGGCCAGTGTCAGCTGGTCCAGGGAATCCTCTGCCTGGGCAGCGGTATCAATGGTCCCGTCCATCCAGGTGGCCACCAGCGCGCCGCCAACAAGGCCCACTGGTCCACCCAACGCCACGCCGGCGGCAGTCACACCCAGAAAGGTCATGCCCTTCTTGGCGGGAAGCCACCTGTCGTCGGCGTGGGCCGGGTGAATGGTCACTAGCGCCAGCAGGCCGCTCAGTGCAATACGAGAAATACAGGTAGTGGTTTTCGTCTTCGCTGTCATGGGTATCTCCTTGGTTGACCCTGTGCTTGAGTGTTATTACAGGCCAACAAGAAGACATTGCCGGGGCTGAAAAGCGGCAATAAGCAGATTAATTCGGGCAAATTATGACGTGAAAAAAGATGGCCGCCAGGACGCATAACAGCATCCTCGACAGATCAGCTCAGGGGCGGTGACAGCTCTCACCCCCAGCGGCTTATCTCCGCTCCAGCGCCGACCTGACCAGGAATATGCAGCCCTGGCAGCCATGCTCACTCCCCGACAAATGCGCGCATCCCCTATCAGCAGCGCACCTGGGATGGAGCCAGTATGGATTGGGCGCGGGGGTTTACCAGCGGCCGAGAATGATTCAGTGACCCCAGTCACAAATTTACACGGGCTGGGCAAGCACCAGAAAACGCAGCGGACCGCCGGCGCGAATTGCATCGAAGGGATAACAGGTGACCAGCACCAGGCCCTCACCCGCAGCCTGCAATGGACCCTGTCGAATATCGCTGATGCGGGTGAGGGACACCGTATATTCGTAGCGCTGACCAGACTTGTCGGTGAGCCACAACTGATCACCTTGCTCGAGTAATTGCAGGAAGGCGAAGTGGGTATCGCGGTGTCCACTGATGACCGAGACACCCTCCTCGCCGGGCCCGGCCGAGGTACTCAGGTGGCCGGGGCCAAAGGCCAGCGAATTGCCGGTATCGCCGGCCAGCACGTAGAGATCCACATCCCGCTCCGGCACCTGTAGTCGCGCCACCGGCCAGGTATCGGCCCAGGGCCAGGGCCTGGCTGGACCGTCTTTAGCCCAGGCCCTGGCGATCAACACCTGGGCCATTTCCGCCTTGAGATGAATCCAGGCGGCCCCGCCCAGTTGGCTCATCGCCAGGACCAGTAGTGAAAACGATAAAATACGCATGCCGTCACCAGTAGTATCAGACCATAGAGAAGTTGCAGCCGCGCCGGGCTCGCCGTGCGCGGATAGGCATAGACCTGCGGGCTCTGGCCTTTGGGCCGCAAGTTGGGAACTGCCTGTTTGCCGAGTGCGCTGGCGGCGGGCCGCGAGGGCCGTTGCTCCACCGCCACAAAGCTGGTGTAGGGGCTGACCAGCTGGTGCTGCAGCGCCAGCGGCAAGACCGCGGCCCGAGTTATGTCTGCATTAGCGCCCAGGGCTTTCTGGTCGAGCAGGCTGGCGATCTTCGCCCGTGCCCAGATAGTTGAAACACCTTCATGGCCGCGCGCATCGGCCGCACTCGGACTGCTTATGGCCAGTGTGCGCCGCCAGGGCTTGCCGGCACTGCGGCCACTTATGGTGACCGGGCTGTCCAGCAAGCTGGCGTCACTGCGAGCGGAGATGACCAATGGCTGACCCGGGTAGAGGTCGGGGATTTGCGCCGGGTATGTTTCTACCGTGGTCGGCCAGTCCACCTGGAAGTCCGCCAACAGGGTCTGGCTGAGCCGGTCGAACAGCTGCTGCATTTGCTGCTGCACCTCCAGCACATCGCCGATAAAGGTAAAGTCGCCGCCACCGGCCTCGGCGGCCTTGCGCATAAACCAGCTATTGGGGGCCGAGCCAATGCCCACGGTAAACAGCCTGCTCTTGCCCAGACGGCGCTGAATCTCCTGAAACAGCTGTGTCTCGTTGCCAACCGCCCCATCGGTAATAAACACCACCTGCCGCACCCGCGTGGCCACATCCGACATATGACCCTTTTGGGGTCTGACCCCACTGGGGTCTGACCCCAGTGGGGTCGGAGGTGCGGGGAGCGCTAGCTGGAGGGCGCTGAGCATTTCGGTGCCACCGCCGGCTGCCAGGTGGCGCACGAATTCCCGGGCGCGGGCCAGGTTGTGGGCGTTGGCGTCCTCGGCAGCGGCGAACAGGGCCGAGGCGCTGTTGTTGAAGGCAATAACATTGAAGCTGTCTACGGGGCGCAGCTGCTGCAGCGCGAAATCGAGGCTGGCCCTGGCCTGGCTGATAGAGCTACCACCCATGGAGCCCGAGGTATCGATCACGAAAATCAGTTCCCGCGGCAGCGGCTCGCTTGCATCTGCATCAGCCGCGGGAGGCAATACCATCAGCAGCGCATACTCCTCGGCGCCGACCCGCTCATGAAACACCGCGGCCTGGGGTTCACTGCCACTTTGCGGGCGCCACTGCAGCACAAAATCCCGGTGCATGGGCACCGTACCCTCGGCCAGTGCCAACCGGTAGGTCTGGCGCTGGCGCGTCAGGGCCAGCGAATGATAAGGCGCATCAATGCTGGCCAGCGGCAGCCCCATGTCCAGTTCGGCGGTAATGCGAATGGATTGCACCGGTTCAGCCGGGGTCGCCGGCTGCGGATGCAGAAACTGCCATACCTGGTCTGCATCGCTGCTGCCCAGGGGCGAATAGCGCGGGGTAATCGTCATCGGGAAGCGCAGGCTGAATTGACCATCCCGGTAGCTGATACGCTGGATGTAGCTCAAGGCCACGGTGACCGTCTCACCCGGTCCTATATTGGCCACCTTGTTACTGAACATATTGGGCCGGCGCTGCTCCACGAGGCTGGCCTTGCGGCCGCTGCGCTGGGCGGCCTGGTATATCTTGCGGGCTGCCTGCTTTTCCTTTATCTCACCAATAATGACGCGCTCGCCAACCACCAGCCGCAGCCGGTTGACCGCGGCATTGTCCGGCAGGGGAAACATATACTCCCCTTCCACCCAGTCGGCGCTGTCATTGCGGAAGGTCTGTTCCAGCTGGACATGGGCCACCAGGCCACTGAGCTGAAAATGCACGCTGGCATCAAGCTGCAGTGCCCGCCGCGCCAGGCCCTGCCCGCTGCTGAGCATTAACTCGCCCGCCCCGGGTTCTTCTTGCGGCATCGCAGCCGCCATCGCCAGTGCCGCCGGCAGCAGTGCACCGATAAAGACCAGAAAACCGGCAAACAGTGCCGTACCCAGCAAACGTAACAACATGATTCTCTCCCTGTAGCTGTTAGCGCCATTGCAGCACAGGGGGTCGGAGGTAAATGGGGTCGGAGGTGGCAAGCTGCTGAGCAATTATGATGAATTGTGGCGAGCGCTTGTGGTCTATACACTTTTTTGGAAGTATCGCTAGCACGAACTGAGGAACGCACACCTATGCCCCGACACATAGCCATCGTCGAGGACGAGCCCAGCATCGCGGCCAACTACCGCGACGCGCTACAGCGCCAGGGCTTTGCCGTATCCTGCCACCCCAATCGCACGGTTGCCTGGGAGGCCTTTGAGCAGCGCTTGCCAGATCTGGCCATTATTGATGTGGGCCTGGATGATGAAGTCGAGGGTGGCTTTGAGTTGTGCCGCGACCTCCGGGCCCGCGCTCCGGAGCTGCCGATCGTATTCCTGACCGCCCGCGACACGGAGCTCGATGTCATCTCTGGTCTGCGCCTGGGTGCCGATGACTACCTCACCAAGGACATCAGCCAGGCACAAATGCTGGCCCGCATCCACGCCCTGCTGCGCCGGGTCGACGCCCTGCGCCAGCCAGTGCAGGAAGAGGACGTTATCGAGCGCGGCCAACTGGCCATCAACCTGGAGCGCATGAGTGTCAACTGGGACGAACAGCCTATCGACGTGACCGTGACTGAATTCTGGATTGTCCACGCCCTGGCCCTGCACCCGGGGCACGTCAAGAATCGCCAGCAATTGATGGATGCCGCTAACGTGGTGCTCGATGACAACACCATCACCTCCCACGTAAAGCGCATTCGCAAAAAGTTCCAGCATGTCGATGCCGCCTTCGAGGCCATCGAAACCGCCTACGGTATGGGTTATCGCTGGAAGGCGAGTTGACCGGACACAACAGCCGATGAGCCTGCGTCGCCAACTGCTACTGGTCAGCCTGTTGCTGATCTCCCTGCCCTGGGCCGGCTGCCAGTATGTGCGGGAAATGGAAGCGGCCCTGCAATCGGGCCAGGAGCAGGCGCTGCTCGCCACCGCCCGCGCCGTGGCAACCGTCTTGGCGGACAAACCCGGACTACTTTTTACCGATCCCGATCCCGCTCGTCGCCAGGAAGCCGCCGAGCCCGAACAGCAACTGTATGCCAGTGCGGCCAGCGCGCCGCTTATTATCGACGGTTACGCCGATGGCTGGGAGCGCAGCGCACAAACCAGCTTCGGCCCGGTCAGCTACACCGCCCGCAGCCATGGCTCCATGCTCTACCTGCTGTTTACCGTGCAGGACAGCGAAGTGGTTTACCACGACCCGCGCCAGAATCGCCGCGCCAGCGGCGACCGACTGGTATTGCGCAGCGGTCGCGGCATCAACTATGTCATCGCCACCGCCGCACCTGGCAGCGTGCAGGCGCGTATTGAACAGAAGAGTGGCGCCATGCGCTACGAACCGCGCATTCGCGGTTTCTGGCAGGACAGCCTCGAAGGCTTCACCATTGAACTGGAGTTGCCACTGGCCCTGCTCGACCAGCGCCTGGGCTTCTACCTGGTACAGGATAGCGGCGTGGCCAGCACCGGCGTGGCCAGTTCCGTGGGAAATTATTCCCCGCGCAAGAGACGCCTGCCACCGCGACTGATCTATCCGCCGCCGAACTTGCAGCAGGCCCTGGCGCCCTTTGGCGACCAGGGCCTGGAGCTGCAAATTGTCGACCGTCAGCGCTGGATACTCGCCCGCACCGAAGATCAACAACTTGACCTGGCCCAGGCAGGCGCCGCTAAACCTGCACAGCAATCCCACTGGCTGTTGCGCGCCTTTTACCGCGCCATTCTCAACGGCACAGCAATGCCGGCTGCAGCCGAGGCGACACGCTTTGGCCAGTCCGCCGCCGCCGAACTGGATACAGCGCTGGCCGGCAGCGCCAGCGCCGGCTGGTATGCCGCTCCGGATTCCACCGGCTTCAAGTTGCTCACCGCCGCCGCGCCTATTAGCAATAAGGGCGAGGTGCTTGCGGTCGTCCTGGCCCGGCAAAACAGCGAGCAATACCTGAGCCTGACCGACCGGGCCTTTTCCCGCCTGCTCTATTACAGCCTGACTGCACTGCTCATCGCCGCCCTGGGCCTGCTCGGCTACGCGAGCTTGTTGTCCTGGCGTATCCGCCGCCTGTCCAAAGCCAGCGCCCGGGTGATTAATCCCGACGGCAGCCTCAACGATGACTTCCCGGTCAGCCGCAGCCGCGATGAAATCGGTGAAATGTCGCGCCAGTATGCCGAGCTGTTGTCACGACTGCGCGATTACACGGATTACCTGCGCACCTTGTCGCGCAAGCTCTCCCACGAACTGCGCACCCCCATCGCCGTCATCCAGTCCTCACTGGACAATCTCGAAGCCGGCAAGGAAGCAGATAGTGAGGTGTATGTTCAGCGCGCTCGCGAGGGCCTGGGCCGATTGGCCAATATTCTCACCGCCATGAGTGAGGCGACCCGGCTGGAAGAAAGTGTGCACAATAACCAGGCCGAGGATTTTGACCTGGTATTACTGTGTCGCGACCTGTTCGCCGCTTACCAGGGCCTTTACACCGAACAGCAGCTGACGCTGCTCTGTGAGCTGGACAGCCAGCCCATGCACGGGGTCCCCGAGTTGTTGGCACAGATGCTGGACAAGCTGATGGACAATGCCGCCAGTTTTGCCCCGGCGGGCGGGAAGATTACCTTACAACTCAAGTCTGCGGCGCCGGACCGGGTCGAGCTCAGTGTCAGCAACGAGGGGCCCTTACTGCCCGCGGCCATGCAGCAGCAGTTGTTCGACTCCATGGTGTCGGTGCGCGACAAGAGCGAGCGCGTACACCTGGGCCTGGGCCTGCACATCGTCAAACTGATCGTGGATTTTCATGGGGGTAGCGCCAGGGCCGAAAACCTGGCTGACGGCAGCGGCGTGCGCTTCGTGCTGGAACTACCCCTGGTGAGGGTTGATTAAGCCCAGGGCTTGAGCGTCAGCACATCGGTGCGCAGGGAAGTCAGTACGCGCTCTGCGGTATTGCCCATCAATCGCGCCTTGATACCACTACGGCCCACGGTGCCCATCACCACCAGCTGCGCTTTCAGACGCGCCGCTTCACTGGTAATGACTTTTTCAACCGGCCCCTGTTTCAACTTGATGTTCTTCATGGAAATACCATGATTACTGGCCAGCTTGATCAGCCGCGGCTGTAATTCATCCTTCAGCTTTTGTGTGTGGCTGTACTCATCCACCAGGTCCAGCTCGGTCAGCACCGCGGGAATGTGCAAGGCGTGCAGCACATACACACCACAGCCCAGTGCCTCCGCGTAACGTTTGGCGGTGGAGATTACCGCATCATTCAATTGCCGTTTGATGCGGGAATTGGAGGTCAAATCCACCGCCGCGACAATGGGCTTGGTCGCGCGCCACTTTTTCTCGGCAGCAATAATGACCGGGGCCGGGCACTCGCGCAGCAAGTGCCAATCGGTGGGCGTATAGACAAAGGACTCAGTGCGATGACCGGTCTTGATCACCGCCGCATACTCTTTGCGGGCACACTGTTGGTCAATCCACAGGTGCACAGATTTCTGCCAGACCACGGTCACCGCCACACGCAAGCCCGAGGGCTTCAGGCGATTAACCTGGGCCTCGACTTCCGTCTTGCGCCGGGCCAGCAATTTTTTGCGGATCAGCTCCCGCTTGCTGGTTTCCTTGACGCCCATGGCGCTCAGCGATTCGTAGGCAAAGGCGGCTACCTGGGCGCCCCAGCCCATCTTGCTGGCGAGCTCCAGGCCACGGGAAATAGCTACCTGGCGTTCGTCCTCGCGGTCAGCAATTATCAATACCAGTGACATGCGACAATCCTGTGTTGTTGTTTTGTCTGGATCATAGCAGAAACACCCGCGCCTGCCGGTACCGTGACCCCGACATAGATCAAGTTATTGGTGCTCGACCGGGGCCGCAGCGATATGGCTTTCGCGGTAGTCGATCGGTGCCTGCCCGGTCCAGCGTTTGAAGGCCCGGGAAAAGGTGCTGGGTTCGGAGAAGCCCAGCAGGTAAGCAATCTCCACGATCGAGCGTTGCGGCTGGGACAGGTATTTTTTAGCCAGACCCAGGCGGGCATCCTGCAGCAAATCGATGAAGCTGGTGCCTTCGTCCTTGAGCTTGCGTTGCAGGGTGCGATTACTGACATTCATGGCCCCGGCAATTTCTTTCTGACTGGGTGGACCGTCTGGCAGGTGCTCGATAATCTTGCCGACTACCTCGCGACTGGCGGTGACATCGAGGTAACTGGCCAGGTAGGTTTCGGTCTGCTCGTCATTGACCCGCGCCAGGTCGGGGTTGGCGGTAATCAGGCGGTCAACGATATCGGCTTTCACAAACACGATGCGATTGTGTTGGGCGTTGAATTTCAGCTGTGATCCGACCAGCGAGGCGAAGCGATCAGGGTCCTGTGGCGTTGGCCGCTGGCATTCCATGTGGATCGGGCTGACATAATCGCCCAGGGTCAGCCGACACAATTCCACCACCACACCCATGGCAAAATCGTAACTGGCCCAATGTATGTCGTGGCCAAAATCAATCTCATCGGCAAACAATTCGAGATCAACGTATTCGTCGCGCTCGACCATTTGCATGGTCAGCCCGGTGCTCAATACCCGGGAAAAACGCTCCAACCGCTGCAGCGCGTCGTACACCGTATCGCTGGTGAGCATGGCCAGACCCAGGCCCTGCAGGGTGGCAGGCTGCAATTGGGCGGCCGCCAGCAGGCCAAAGGCCTCGTCGCCGGTCGCCTCCAGGGCCAGGCCCCAGAAGTCTTGCATGGTGGGAATGGGGACGCGGCGGTCGGCATTAATGACCATGGCCGGGTCGATCCCGGCCTGCTCCAGCAACTCCATGGGTTCGGCACCCGCCAGCCGCAAGGCCCTGGAGATGGGCAGGATCAGGGTAGCGAGAGTAGAAGCCCTTTTTTGCATTGCCAGCTCGCGTGAAGAACAGGTATTGCCCAGTATACGCCGAAAAAAAAGCCCGGCCACCGGGGGCCGGGTAGAATTAATTTGCCGGCTGCGCCGCCGGCTCAGCTGCCTCGACCTGTATGCGCCGGCCCAGGCCAGCAATAACCAGCAGGAATACCGGTGCAAACACGCACAGTAGTGTCAGCAGTGTGCTGGTAATGCCGTACTGGTCCAGGGACCAGCCCAGCAGCGGCCCGGTCAGGATGAACAGGCCACGCACACCCAGGCTCACCAGTGAGTTTACGGTGGCGCGAAAGTCACCGGGCACGCGGCGGTTCAGCGCATCGTAGAACAGGGTCAGGCTGAGACCCCGGCTGAGCTGCACGGCAAAGCCGAACAACACACCCACCCAACCCGAGGCCAGGGCCATACCCAGCAGTCCCAGCAACGGCAAGGCCGCGGCTATCCACAACAGGCGACGCCAGCCCAGCCGCGCTTCCAGCGCTCCCGCATAGCGGGCGCTGACACTGACGGTGAGGGCAAACGCGGCCCAGATATAGCCGAACCAGGTCACCGGAATACCCTGCATCTCCCAGTATTTCTGGTAGATCCAGAACACGTAAACTGCCAGCAAACCAAATGCGGCAATGGCCAGGGTCGTCCACAGCACCACCGGCTTGCCGAATACCAGCAAATTGATGATGGCGCGCGCGTTACCCGCGTGACCCAGGTGCAGCCGTGGCCGCGGTGCCTCCACTAACAGGAAACCCAGTAGCAGGGGCATGAAGCCGGCCACCGCCTGCACCAGTATCAACAGTTCCATGTTGCTGTGGATTAGCAGCAGGCTGGCGACAATGCCGGCCACGCCGGAGGCACCCGCCTCTACTGATATCAGTCGACTCAGTGACTTGCTGGCGCCGGCACCACCGCCCTCGCCGCGTTCGGCAAGGGTGGTCTCGGTGTCGTACAGCAGGGCCAGGTCGGCGCCGGAGATCAGGCTGATACCGAGTCCAAGAATAAACTCGTAGAGCAGGAAGTCACCGAAGTCATCCGCCCACAGCAGTGAGAAAAAGCCGACCGCGTTCAACAGTGACCCGACCAGGATCGCCCGGCGGCGGCCCCACAGGTCAGCGATGTAACCCGAGGGAACCTCCAGCAAGGCCACAGTCAATGCGAACAGCGCCTGGGTCTGCAATACCTGGGCCATGCTCAGGCCGTAGCCCTGCAGCAAAGGCACGAACACGGGAATGACCACCATAAAGCTATGGAAAAATCCCATCAGGTAAATGGCGACAATGTTTACTCTCAATGACCGTTTCACGGTACCCACCTTTTTAGGGCCGGGAATCCAGGGGTCGGAGAGTTATTTTTTTTAAAGGGGAATAAAAAAAGGCCTCCGAGCTTTGGATTCTCGGAGGCCTTTTTGCAATACGTTGTGTTGTTCTACGTTGTTATAAGCTTCCTCAAATCACGCCGTCGTGACTAGTTGCACCCAGGTGCACACAAAGACAGTCGGGCACGAACCGTTCAGGTCCGGGCTGCTGCCTGGGTACATCTGCTGTGTGGTGCAACGATGCGTGATCATTGGATTGCCGTTTCGTATTTATTCACTTGCGGCTATAGTCTGCCCATCACGCAGTAAGGTCAATCGCCGCCGGCCACTCTGTGACATAGTTACGCAGAAACGTTACATATATACGGTACGCATAAACGTTACGCAGATAGCGCGCAGCACAGGAGTCATTCCATGCATGTCTTGATCACCGGGGGTACCGGCTTCATCGGCTATCACAGCGCCCAGGCCCTGATGGCTGCGGGCCACCAGGTACGCCTGCTGGTGCGCAGCAAAGACAAGCTGCGGCGCCTCTATGGCAGTGATATCACCGATTACGTTCTGGGCGATGTGACCGACCCCGAGGCGGTGGCCAAAGCGCTTAAGGGCTGCGATGCGGTGGTGCATACCGCAGCCATGGTGTCGGTGGACAAGAAGGATGCCGAGTTGGTGATGAACACCAACGTCGGTGGTACCAAACTGGTGATTGGCGGCGCGGTTGAGCGCGGCTGCAAGCGCATCATCCACGTCTCCAGCGTCACCGCCCTGTACGACCCCGATGCCGCCTTTCTGAATGAATACTCACCACCGGGTGCCGCCACCAATGCCTATGGACGCTCCAAGGTCGAAAGCGAAATCTACGTGCGCGAATTACAGGATGCCGGGGCACCGATACATATCACCTACCCCGCCAGCGTCATCGGGCCCGAGGACCCGGCACTGACGGAACCGCACCAGGGTCTGAAAACCTACCTGATCAATGCCGTTCCGGTGTTACCCAGCGGCAATCAGTGGGTGGATGTGCGCGATATCGCCGAGGCCCACCTGCAGCTACTGCAGCGCGAACTAACCCCCGGTCGCTATACCCTAGGCGGTCACTTTATTACCTGGACCCGGCTGGTGGACATACTCAAACAACTGACCGGCCGCCATATTCGCAAGGTCCCCATTCCGGGCTCCATGATGCTGGGCATGGGTCGACTACTGGACTGGGTTAACCGGCGGCGCAACAAGCCACTGGACATCCCGGTCACTCACGAGGCCATGGTTTACGCCACCAACTGGATCAAGATGGACAGCAGCAAGGCGCGGGCCGAACTGGGCCTGGCATTCAGGCCCATTGAGGAATCCCTGGTCGATGCCATACGCTCGCTGGTGGACCAGGGGCAGATCGAGGCAGAGCAGGCAGGCAAGATTTGTGAGCAGTGATTTGCAACTCGGGCTCACGCCCTGGCGAATGCAGAAAACCTTCGATGCCAATACCCTCTGCGAGCAGGCGGAGCTGGCCGAACAGTGGGGCTATTCCTCCTTTTTCCTGCCGGAGAACCATTTCTCCGGCAGCGCCCCGATACCAGATCCCATGTTATTGCTGGCGGCCATTGCCGCGCGCACCTCGACCCTGCTACTGGGTACCAGCTCCTACCTGCTGCCAATTCGCAATGCGCTGCTCGCCGCTGAGCAGGTGGCCAGCCTCGATCACCTCTGCGGCGGCCGTTTGATACTGGGCCTGGGCCGCGGCTACCAGCCCGGCATGCTGGAGGCCTTCGGCGTCACCAATTCGGACAAGCGCGAGCGCTTCAGCAAGAACCTGGAGGCCATGCTGGCCGCCTGGCGCGGCGAGACAGTGGGCGGGGCAGAACACGCACAAACCCTGGCGCCATTACCCCTGCAACAACCCCACCCGCCCCTGTGGGTGGCGGCATTTGGTCCCAAGGCAATCGCCCAGGTGGGCCGGCTGGGACTGCCCTACCTGGCCTCTCCCATGGAAAGCCTGGCGGAATTGCGCGACAACTACCGACGCCACGCCGAGGCGCTGGCCGAACATCAACACACAGCACCTGACACCGTGGCTATCATGCGTACCGTGTTTGTATCGGAGGATGCCAAAAGCTGCCAGTTAGTGCGGGATAAGCTCGCCGCCCTGCCGGCAGCACCCCTGCGCGATGGTCCGGCACCGGCCGTCGATGACTGGTGTCTGTTGGGGAGCGCGGCAGAAGTTCAACAGCGCCTGCACGATTACCGGCAGGCGCTGGGCCTGACCCACCTGATCGCGGTGCGGCCCCGGGTCAGCGGTATCGAGAGCACAAGCCTGGCGGAGTCTTTTGCCAGTTTCAGTCAGCTGACGCCGGCCTGACATTGGCGTAACTGGCCAGCGGCAGCCACTGTTCGATGGCACGAATCAGAATCGGGCGACCTTTCAGTGTCAGGCGTCGCTGGGCCAGGGCCTGGTGCAGGGTGGTGTCGCCCAGCCACAAGCGAGTCAGGGTTTCCAGGTCACCCTCGATCAGCAGGTCTTCCTCGCCCTCCGGCGCCTCCTTTTCCAGGGTGACTTCCTGCTCGGCGACGGGCAACCACCAGTCAGCCTGCTTGTCGAGATCGCGAACATGGATATGTATAAGGCAGCCATCCGGTGGCAGAAACTCGGCTTTGATGCGGCGGCGAATGTCCCACATCAGTAGTTCCACGTCCAGTTCAGCCTCCGACAGATCACTGCGGGCCCAGCGCATGCCCCAGATCGCGTATTGTCTTACCAGCGGGCCGAGTTCCCAGCCGCCAGGGGTTAACGCGTACTCGTGATCCTGCTTGGTCACCAGGCCCTGGGCTTCCAGTTCCTTGAGCCGCTTGTTGAGCATGGTGGGAGAAATGCCGGAGATGGCGCGCTGGAATTCACTGAAGCGGCTGGTGCCGTAAAGCAACTCGCGCAGGATCAGAATAGTCCACTTCTCGCCGAGGACCTCTGCTGCTTTGGCGACCGGGCAAAATTGGCCGTAATCCATGCTGTGCCCATATTCTAGTGATGGAGGTGCTTCCAATGTAGGCCATTACTACACATTTTGCACCTACTATCTGTGACCGGTTTGGCAATTCCGGGCAAAAACCCGAATATTATGCACTAACTTGCATAAAACCAATAACTTACGAGTATCGCCGCGGTAATTCCAGCCCCGTCTGCGGCCAGCCCACAGGGCACCGCATGGCGTGTATGGCGTATCCCGGCAGCGCCAAAATACACGGCCAATACATAAAACGTAGTTTCAGTAGAGCCCTGCAGGGTGGCGGCGAGCCTCCCCTGGAAGGAGTCCACGCCGTATTGGTTCATGGTCTCGATCATCATCGCCCGCGAGCCACTGCCTGACAGTGGCTTCATCAGGGCGGTGGGCATGGCGTCGACCCAGCGCAGGTCGGCACCGGTCAGTGCCAGCAGGCCGCGCAGCCCATCCAGCAGGATATCCAGGGCGCCGCTGGCCCGAAACACACCGATCGCCACCAGCATGGCCAACAGGAAGGGGATGATCTCTATGGCCGTGGTAAAGCCGCCTTTCGCGCCCTCGACAAAGGTTTCGTAGACATTGACCCGGCGCCGGTGGGCAACCACCAGGAACAACATGATCAGGCCCAGGATCATTAAATTGCTGACCAGGCTGGATTGCTGCTGCAGGGCCTCGGCACTGAGGCTGGAGAACCAGCCAATCAGGGCCAGTAACAAGGCGATGGCTGAGGCCAGCCACAGCAATACCACGGTATCGCGCAGTTTGAGCCGCTGCACCCAGGCGGTCACCAGTAAACCGGCAATGGTGGAGCAACTGGTGGCAATGAGGATGGGGATAAACACCGAGGCCGGGTCGCTGGCCCCCAACTGTGCCCGGTACAGCAAGATGGTGACCGGAAACAGGGTGACCGAGGAGGTATTCAGTACCAGGAACAGGATCTGCGCATTGGTCGCGGTATCCGGTGTTGGATTCAGGGTCTGCAGGTCCTGCATGGCGCGAATACCCAGCGGTGTGGCGGCATTATCCAGGCCCAGCACATTGGCCGACAGGTTCAGGGTCATGGAGGAAATGGCCGGATGCCCCCGCGGCACCCCTGGCATCAGCCGGGTAAACAGTGGCGACAGTAACAGCCCCAGCTTGTGCACCAGGCCGCTGGCCTCACCCAGGGCCATAATACCCAGCCACAGGGCCATGAGGCCGATCAGGCCCAGCGCCAGTTCAACTGTAAGCGAGGCCATCTCGAACAGGGCCGCCACCATACGCTGGAACACGGCCGCATCACCCAGGCCCAGCCATTGATAGAAACCCGAGACAAAAGCCAGCAGGAAAAAACCCAGCCAAATGCGGTGCAACATTAGCCAGACTCCTGCTGCTGCAGAAAATCGAGTACTTCTGCCGCCGTGGCCTGCGGCAACTCCAGTGGCAGCAGGTGGCCACCCTCACACTCGCGCAGGTCCGCCTGGGGCTGCAGCTTGCGCCAGCGGGCGAATGCCTTGGGGCTGAGGGTATTCGAAGTCTCTCCGCGCAGGCCCAGAACCGGCAGGCGGATGTTTTTGAGGGTATTCCAGACCAGGGGGGTGGAGCGATAGGCGGCCGCCTCCCATTCCCGGGCATAAGCCAGCTGCAGCTCGCCCTCGTCAGTAGCCTTGGTGCCGGCGCGGATGTAATCCCACAATACCTCGTCGGTAAAATTCGCAAAGGCGCGCTTGCTGCGATGAAAATCAAACGCCACCTGGGGGTTTTCAAAGCGATTGGGGCGGGTGAGGGTTTTGCGAATCATCGGCATCTGGTCGACCTTGCTCTGCGGCATCAATGCCTTCGCGGCAATATGCCGCCTGAGCACGAACACCGGGTCGATCAGGATCAGGCCACGAAACAGTTCTGGCTGCATTTCCGCCGCCTGGGCGGCAACCACGGCACCCATGGAGTGACCCATCATCCACACCGGTTCGCTCTGGGTGGCCGCCAGTGTTTCGCGCAGATCCTCGGCGAAGCGTTTCCAGTTAAGCCGCGTCGGCGGCACCTCCGGACTCCATATGGGCCGGTGGTGAAAGCCGGTGACCTTGCAATGCCTGGTTAGCTCGGCAATGAATTGGCGGTAACTGCCGACCGGGTAGCCGTTGGCATGGGCAAAGACTATCGGCTCGCCGCTGCCACCGAACTCCTCAAGGCGCTGTTGCATACCGGTGTCAGGTCCGCTCAGTCGCAGACAAAATAGAACAGGCAGTCGGAGGCGGCTATGTCCGGACGGGTAGTCGCCATGAACAGGCGCATATGCTCATTGGCAAACAGCCTGCCCTCCTCTACCCGGAAGAATTCACTGACCTCATGGGGATGGTAATCACTACCGATATGCAGGTGTTCGAGACCGTCCTCATCCAGCCAGCCAAGAATCTCCAGGCGGCTGATGGGCGCGAAATTAAATTTCTCGATGTCGTGGCGCATGGTGATATCGCGATCGTGCAGCGGCCGTTCCGCGTAATCGATGCGGGAATGGGGTTTCAACTCCAGCCGCAGCGGATGCCGGAACAGGGCCACGTGATCGGCGGCGGTAAACACATCGTCCGCCGTAATATAGTTGGACAGGCCATCGCGAGCGACCAGCTCCGAGCCTTCATCCTGGCTGCCACCAGCTTCAATCGTCACCACCGGGCAGCCGACATCCTGCTCCATCAGCGAGCCCAGCCGCAGGTCGGTAATAATCGAGCGATCGACAAACAGGCCTACCAGCGAGCGCTGCTCGGGCGAATCGCCGACGGTGACGGCAAAGGCGGAGCTGGAGCCGGAGGTGTTGTGCACATCGACCACCGCTTCCGGTTGCAAATCACGAATGTATTGCAAGACATGCTGGGCCAGTTGCCCTTGCTGGTCGGTGTAAGGCGGATTGAAACAGCGGTTGAGGTCGCGCTGGCCGGGCAGTTGCCGATGAAAACAAAGCGGCTCTATCAAGGCCGCTTCCACACCGGCGAAGATCACCACGATGTTAACGGCCGGTTCCAGCCGCTCCTCCATCCGCAGCCAGGCGTGTACCGCCTCCAGTCCCGAGGGCTCGTTACCGTGGGTGAGTGTTACCAGGACCCGGGTGCGGGTGGAATCCTTGCCGGGCACATGGATGGCGACCGGACCGGGCAGGCTCTGCAAAAACTCGGTGACCCTGGCCGGAACCTCCTCACGCGATGGGTTTTGATAGACGGTTAACACCAGTTTGCCACCGGTGAACCCGCCATCACATTGTCTACATAATCAGCCAGCATACGGCTACAAGCCTGCTCCACATCGCTCTCCTTGCGGTAACGTTCAAACGTTTGTAACTGCCAGTTGGCGCCAGTGTGGCGGGTTTCAAAGCGCTCTTCGATCACGTTCATCAAACGATCGCTGTCGGCCCGGTCAACGCCAAGGTGGTCCAGGCCGACCCGGGCCCGCGGCAGGAACTCTTCGATCAATTCAACGATGGGGCGCTCCTCCAGGCCGCCGACATTCTTGCGCGGCCACAATAGCTTTGCATCCATGCCGTGCTGGGCCGCACGGTAGAAATTGTACTCGGCAAAATTGAAGGGCAACCGCGCCACATAGTGGTCGATAGAATCTCCCAGGCCAACCGCCCAGCCAATCGACAGCGCGGCATTGGCCAACATGTCGATAACCGTGGGGCCCGCCGGCAAGGCACGAAACTCGATGCGCAGGTGACCACCGCTCTGCGGGCCATACACGGCCCGGTTCCAGGGCCAGACGGTGCCATGGTGCAGGCACAGCTCAGGCAACAGTGGGGGATCACCGAGATCCGCTTCATCGCTCAGGGCCGGAATAATCGGTTGGTACAGGGCCACATTCTCGGCGAACAGTTCCCAGGCCGAGTTGCGGACCCAGCCGTGACCAAAGTTGACCCGAGCTGGATGGCGCCAGTCGGCGTTGGTCTGTTCGCGAAAGTCGATGCTCTGCTTGAACAGGGCAATACGCGATTCCTGCCACAGGCGCATACCGGCAATCAAGGGCGAGTTTGCAGCGAGCGCCAGCACCAGCGGCGTGGTCAACTGTGCAGAGTTAAAGCTGCGGGCAAACTCATTGGCGGGTACCCGCAAGTGAACCTGGAAGGAGGTATTGGCCCCTTCCACGGTGACGCCCTCGCCGTGCAGTGACAGGTGATCGGCGCCGGAGATATCAATATGGAATTCCTTGCCGCGTATTCCACACAGGCCATTGGTCAAAGCGTGGTAACGGGGCCGGTCGGTCATATAGCTCTGGTGCAAGTGCTCTTCGTGCAAGGTCGGCAGGATGCCGATTGGGATCACATTGGCATCAATACTCTGGGCATGGCCCTGCAAGGAACCGAGAAAGTCGCGCAGCTCCTTTTCCACTGCCAGGAAAGGCGAGCCTACCGCCGACACCGGGCTGAGGTTGAATTCGAGGTTGTACTGATTGAGCTCCGGCGTTAACTGCGGATTGTTGGCCATCTGCAGCAGTTGTTCGTTAATGGTGGCCGGGCGGTATTCGTTGTCGACCAGGTACACTTCCAGCTCGGCGCCAATACTGGGTTCCCAGCGACTGAAGGAATCCTGCGCAAGCAGTTCGCGCAACTGGGCCAATTGCTTCTCCAGTCGAATGCTGAACTCCCGGAACTCCGCCGGAGAGTACACACTCTTCATCACATCTTCGCCCATGGCAGCCTCAGTATTTTTATGGGGATTATGACAGACGCACCAGGGGCTACCCTGTCCCGCATCAAGTTTCGATGATTATGCCAAGAATTGCTGGCCATGGCTGTAGCGCAGCACTATACTGTATGCATGTCCAGTACTGGTGAAATTCTGCACAAGTGGCGCGGGGCTCTCAATCAGAGCGCTGCGGCGAAACAGAGTGCCGCGGCGAGACAGAGCACTGATATCAAAAGCAGCGCCATTAGCAGCGCCATTAGCAGCGCCATTAAAGGCCGTGGAGCGCTGAGCAACCGGGGCAGCCGCTACCTGGCCAGGCAAGTGGAGACTGAGCCCGAGTATGCAGGCCCGGCCCCCGGCACGGAGTACAGCCGTGAGAGCGCCAAAACCATCATCGCGCGTAACCAGTCGCCGGACATTCCCTTCGAGCAGTCCATCAATCCCTACCGGGGTTGCGAGCACGGCTGTGTCTATTGCTACGCCCGCCCCAGCCACGCCTGGCTGGACCTGTCACCCGGGCTGGATTTCGAAACCCGCCTCAGCTACAAGCACAATGCGGCGGCGCTACTGGAGCAGGAATTGCGCGAACCCGGCTATCGGGTTTCGGCGATTACCCTCGGCGCCAATACCGATCCCTACCAGCCGATGGAGAAGCAGTTCCGTATCACCCGGCAGCTGCTGGAAGTGCTGCAGCGCTTCCGCCATCCGTTCTCGATTATCACCAAGGGAAATCTCGTGACCCGCGATATCGACATTCTCGCCGAGATGGCCGCTGACAATCTCTGCAGCGTGGCTATCAGTGTCACCACCCTGGACCGCGACCTCAAGCGCGCCATGGAGCCGCGCACACCCGCTGGTGAAGTGCGGCTGCAAACCATTGAGCAATTGGCGAAAGCCGGCATACCTGCCAACCTGTTACTGGCACCGGTGATACCGGCACTGAATGACAGCGAGATAGAAACCATACTCGAGCAGGCGGCCGGCGCCGGGGCTGCCAGTGCCAGTTATATTCTGTTGCGACTGCCGCTGGAGATCCGGGAGCTGTTCCACGAATGGCTGCACCAGCACTACCCGCTGCGGGCCGAGCACGTCATCAGCCTGATCCAGCAATCCCGCGGCGGCAAAGACAACGACAGCCGCTTTGGTCATCGCATGCGCGGCACCGGCGCCTTCGCCGACCTCATCGCGCAGCGCTTTGCCATCGCCTGCAAGCGACTGGGGCTGCGCCACGGTCGTGAGGACTACCAGGCCAGCCTGGACCCGCGCCAATTCACGGTGCCGCCACAAACAGGTGATCAATTCACACTGTTTTGAGCAATATTCAGGTGGCTGCGGCCATTCCTGCTTATTCCAATGGAAATATAGGGTCAGCCCGTCTATCTTTAGCGAGCTGGGCAATTGTCGCCATTGGTACAAGGAGATCCCCATGAAAACACGCGCCGCTGTCGCTTTCGGAGCAGGCCAGCCCCTTGAGATTGCCGAGGTGGACCTGGACGGCCCGCAAGCCGGTGAAGTGCTGGTCGAAATTATGGCCACGGGCATTTGCCACACCGACGCCTTTACCCTGTCCGGCGACGACCCGGAGGGAGCCTTTCCCGCCATTCTCGGCCATGAAGGTGCCGGCATTGTGCGCGAGGTAGGCGCCGGTGTGACCTCGGTGAAGCCCGGTGACCACGTGATTCCGCTGTATACCCCGGAGTGCCGGGAATGCAACTTCTGCCTGCACCCGAAAACAAACCTGTGCCAGGCGGTAAGGGAAACCCAGGGCCAGGGCGTGATGCCGGATGGCACCAGCCGCTTCTCCCTGGACGGCAAACCCCTGCTGCACTACATGGGCTGCTCCACGTTTTCCAACTTCACCGTGTTACCGGAGATCGCCCTGGCCAAGGTGCGCGAGGATGCGCCCTTCGACAAGATTTGTTACATCGGCTGCGGTGTGACCACCGGGGTCGGTGCCGTGGTCTATAAGGCCAGGGTGGAGCCCGGCGCCAACGTGGTGGTGTTTGGGCTGGGTGGCATTGGACTGAACGTTATCCAGGGTGCGCGCATGGTCGGGGCCGGCAAGATCATCGGCGTGGACCTGAACCCGGCCAAGGTTGAGCTGGCCAAAAAGTTTGGCATGACCGACTTTATCAATCCCAAGGAGGTCGACGATGTCGTGGGCGCGATTCTCGACCTTACCGGTGGCGGCGCCGATTACAGCTTCGAGTGCATCGGCAACGTCGAGGTTATGCGCCAGGCCCTGGAGTGCTGCCACAAGGGCTGGGGCGAGTCCTATATTATTGGCGTGGCCGGTGCCGGCCAGGAAATCGCCACCCGCCCCTTCCAGTTGGTCACCGGGCGCAGCTGGCACGGACTGGCCTTCGGTGGCGCCCGCGGTCGTACCGATGTGCCCACTATTGTCGACTGGTATATGGAGGGCAAGATCAATATCGACGATCTCATTACCCACACCATGCCACTGGACGATATCAATAATGCCTTTGATCTGATGCACGCTGGGGAGAGTATCCGCAGCGTGGTGGAGTTTTAGTCGTGGCCGCTCTGGAGAAGGTCGCGGCAAACCGCTGTTGTTGGGGTTCGCAGGAACGCTACCGGCACCACTCCGACGTGCTCGACTGCGACATGCACTTTTCTATTTACCTGCCGCCTCAGATTAGCGAGCGCAAGGTCCCACTGCTGTACTGGCTATCTGGCCTGACCTGTACCGACGAGAACTTTGTCACCAAGGCCGGCGCCCAGCGCTACGCCGCTGAGCACGGTATAGCAATCGTCGCTCCCGATACCAGCCCGCGCGGCGAGCGGGTACCGGATGATCCGGACGAGGCCTGGGACTTTGGCAAAGGCGCCGGCTTCTACATCAATGCCACGCAAGAACCCTGGTCCGCCAACTACCGCATGTATGACTATATCGTCGATGAATTGCCTGCGCTGGTGCAGAAGAACTTTGCGGTCGACAGCAAGAACGTCTCCATCTTTGGCCACTCCATGGGCGGCCATGGCGCCCTCACCATCGCCCTGAAAAATCCCGACCGCTTTCGTTCGGTGTCAGCCTTCTCCCCGATTGTGTCTCCCAGCACCGTGCCCTGGGGGCAAAAGGCCTTCAGCCACTACCTGGGTGACGACAAGGCCTCGTGGGCGGAACACGATTGCTGTGAACTGGTGCGCCAGGGTGGGCGCCAGCTACCAATGATGGTCGACCAGGGCCTGGACGACGACTTTCTCGAGGAACAGCTACAAACCAGCTTGTTGGAGCAGGCCTGCGAAGCGGTAGATTACCGCGCCACCATTCGCATGCAGCCCGGTTATGACCACAGCTATTTCTTCATCGCCAGCTTCATGGGTGACCACATCGCCTTTCACTCCCAGGCGCTGGGCAATTACAACCGCATGTAACGTGCATTAAAGAATCACGCTGGCGTCAAAGACTGCAGCCGCCTCGTCGCTGCAGTAATCCGCTTAATCGAATCTCGCTTGCCCCTGCCCGATGCCCTGTGAATACTTGCAGCACAATAACAGGGGATTCCATCTTGCAATGGCTTACCAAGGCCCTGGTGTTAGTGCTGCTTGCGGGGTGCGGTGTGAGTGATCCCGGCGCGACTGACACAGGTGCAGCTGACGGCATGCAGCCAATCAAGGTACAGGTGGTCGAACACGACGGCAGGTACCGCTTGTTGCGTGGCGGCCTCACCTACCGGATAAAAGGCGCGGGTATAGACCCCTTACACCTGGACGCTCTGGCAGCAAACGGTGGCAACTCGCTGCGTACCTGGTCGGTTGATCGCGGTCCGGAGCAGGCCGGGAAACTGCTGGACCGGGCCCACGCACTGGGGCTAAGCGTCTCGCTGTGCCTGGAGATTGCGCCCGAACGCTTCGGCCTCGATTACGACGACCCCGAGGCAGTGGCAGCACAATTCGAGCGGGCCCGGGCGCACGTACTCAAGTACAAGGACCATCCCGCACTGCTGACCTGGATCATCGGCAATGAGCTGAACTACGACTATAAAAACCCCCGGGTCTTCGCCGCGGTGAATGACATCGCCAGGATGATCCACGAGCTGGACCCCAATCACCCCGCGACCACGACACTGTCCGGCTTCGAGGAAGAGACACTGGCGGATGTCGAACGCTATGCGCCTGACCTGGATTTTCTCAGCTTCCAGATCTACGGCGACCTGGTAAATCTGCCCAAACACATCGCCAAAGCGAATTTCACCGCGCCCTACTTCGTGACCGAGTGGGGCGCCATTGGCCACTGGGAAGTGGCGAAGACCAGCTGGGGGGCACCGATTGAGCAGACCAGCTCCGACAAGGCCGCCAGTTATGCCAGGAGTTACGAAAAGGTACTCGAGCCCTATGGCGACCAGGCCATCGGTAACTACGTGTTCCTGTGGGGCCAGAAGCAGGAGCGCACCAGCACCTGGTACGGCATGTTCCTGGACAGCGGCGAGAGCACCGAGGCGGTGGATGTCATGCATTACATCTGGAACGGCCGCTGGCCTGATAACCGTGCTCCCAGGGTTAAGCCGCCCAGCCTCGACAACAATACCGCCATCAATAATGTGATCCTGGCAGCCGGGGAAGACTATGAGGCCGCTATCGAGGTCATCGACGATGATGGCGACCGGCTGCGCTACCGCTGGGAATTGCGACACGAGAGCACCGCGACGGAAGTCGGCGGTGACCAGGAGACGATTCCACCGGTGATCGAAGGCCTCATCGCCGACCCCGGCCAGGCGGTGATCAGCCTCACTGCTCCGGCCCAGAGTGGCGCCTATCGCCTCTTCGCCTTTGTCTATGACGACAACAACCACGCCGCCCACGCCAACATCCCCTTTTACGTTAAGTAGATTCAAGGTTCCCGCCGAGCTGCCGATAGGTAGACAAGCCAACAAAAAAGAGCGGTCGCGCAGTCATGATGGAACCCGCAACCCCAGCCGGTGAGGCACAGCGCCTGGACGCGCTGCTGCAATTGAAAATTCTGGATACCGCCGCAGAGGAACGCTTCGACCGCATCACGCGGATTGCCCAAAAGTTGTTTGACGTACCTATTGCGCTGGTCAGCCTGGTCGACAGCAACCGCCAGTGGATCAAGTCATCCTGTGGGCTGGACGCCGGGGAAACATCGCGGGATATCTCCTTTTGCGGCCATGCCATCCTCAGCGACGAGGTCTTCATTGTTCCCGACGCGTCCGCCGATGAGCGTTTCGCTGATAACCCGCTGGTAACCGAGGCGCCACATATCCGCTTCTACGCCGGCTGTCCGCTGCAGGCGCTGGACGGCAGCCGGGTCGGCACCCTGTGTATTATCGACCGGGTAGCACGCGAGCTGGACGACAGCGATATTAAAGCCCTGCAAGACCTTGCCAGCATGGTGGAGAATGAATTGGCCGCCGTGCACATGGCCATACTCGATGAGCTTACCGGACTGGCCAGCCGCCGCGGCTTCATGTGCCTGGCACAGAAGAATCTCAACATCGGCAAGCGCACGGGAATGAGCTCAGTCGTGGCCTATTTCGATATCGACAACTTCAAGAAAATTAACGAGCAGCTGGGCCACGACGCCGGTGACGCGGCGCTGACCTTTTTTGCCAGTGAAATGGAAAGTGTATTTCGCGAGTCCGACATACTCGGCCGATTGGGCGGCGACGAATTCGTGGCGCTCATGTCGAACACCACACTGGTCGACGCGCAGCTGGTTGTCGATCGGCTGCAGCAACGCTTGCAGGTACACCAGGAGTCGGATGCCCTGGGCTTTGAACTACAGTTCAGTTACGGCTTTGCAGAAACCACCGGGGCCGAGATGGACAGTATTGCCAACATGCTGAGTCGCGCCGACCTGATCATGTATGAAGACAAGCGGAACGCCGCTAAGTCTGCGACAGGAACCTAGGCAATACGCGGATAAAACAGGCGCCGCCAGCTACTGCTCTGGAATTTCTTCCAGCCATCTTCAGCCTGGGCCAAGCGCTCCGCCAACAGGAACCAGACCATTGGATTTATTGTAAGCCCGCAGTGGCTGCCCCAGACCTGTATGTTCTGGGCTTGTTTGTGGCGACCGTGCTGGAAACAGGTTAGCCAGTTCACCACCCCGTCGGCCTTTGAGTAGACCGCAGTCGTGGGCAGGGGCGGCGGCTGGGTGAGCAGATGCTGTTCTATGGTGATTTCTTCATCCGGGTTGAGCGCCGAAAACAGGCGCCGCGGATAGGAGCCGGTATCGCGACCCTCGCCAAAGGGACTGCCCAGGGTAATTACCTGGCGTACCTGGTCGGGGATTTCCTTGGCCAGTTCGCGGGCGTAAATTCCGCCCAGGCTGTGGCCGATCAGGGACACCTTGCCACCGGTGCGGTCAGCCAGTGCTGCGATGTGTTCAACCGCACTTTCCAAAATGCCCTCGCGCGGACCCAGGTTACGACCCTGCTCCCAACCCACACTCTGGTAACCAAGCTTGTCGAGGTATTTCCGCAGGGGTGCGTTGTAACCATCGTCACCGAGGAAACCCGGCAACACGACCACACCGTGACCATCCCCTTTGGGCATGCGCTCCAGCCAGCGCCGGGTATAAATCAGGCTGGTGAATTCAGCGAACGCCCGGTGGGCCTCGGTTAGCGCCAGGCCGAAGGACGGTGGCGGTACGAGATGTTGATCGAACGTGGCTTCCATTTCAGCTCATCCTGGTCTTTTTATAATTTATTATTGCCAGTCCCTTCTCAGGCGGTCTTTCTACCGGGGGACTTTTTGCGGGCAGCGGTTTTTCTTCTGGGCGCTGTTTTGGCCCGGGTTTTGGTTTTGGTTTTGGTTTTGGCTTTGCTTGATTTGCGCGCGGCCTGTGCGTGAATTTTTTCGGTACCGGTCTGCAGCTCGGCAAAACTGTCGAGCAGGCACTGCCGGTAGAAATCCGGATCCGGCATCATCAAGCGACAGGACGTGGCCGAGATCGCAAAGTCGCCGCAGTAACTGGTGATGGCGTGAAACAAGCCACAGCCGTCGAGAATAGGACCGGTGCCGTAGTTGGCCACCATCTTCGCGCCGGTGTTGAACAGGGGCACCTGCGGACCCGGCACATTGGTAATCACACAGTTGTACATGGGTGACAGGCGGTTCATCAGGCCCCAGCGACTGGCCAGGCGCGCCGCCTGTGCCGTTAAGGTGCTGGGAATGAACTGGGTGTAGTCGGTCATGCTCTTGGCACCCACCGCGTTGGCCAGTTGCTTTGACTCCAGCGTTCCCTCGTGCACCGCGCGCAGGCGCTCGACAGCATCATCAATATCACTGCGCACCTGCACCGTCATGGTGGAGACAATATTGCCGCCGGTGCCTTTTTCCGATGGGTCGCGCACGTTGATCGGCGCCATGGCCGCGAGGCTCTCTTCCGGAAGCTCGCTCTTATCTTCAAGGTACTTGCGCAATGCACCCCCACAGATGGTGATGGCGACATCATTCACGGTGGCGCCCGGAATCGCGTTCTTGATGCGCTTGATCTGCTCCAGTGGGAAGTGCACGGCATTGAATACGCGGTGCGGCGATACCGTGTGGTTAAAGCGGGTACGCGGAATGTCGTGGACCCTGTGCAATTCACCCTTGCGCAGGCGCTGATAGGCCTGGGCAAAGCCCGGTACCGTATTGCGCGCCACGGAGACGAAGCGGAAAGGCTGCTTGACCGTATTTATCTGGGCACGGATCAACAACTCAGCGGTGCTGGGCTGGCCGTCTACCTGCACCACATAGGGCTCTTCATTGCGATGCTCGTCCGCTGTCAGGTCGTGCATGGCAGCAGTGATCTCGGTGCCGGAGGCGCCGTCAACCGCGGCATGGTGCATCTTGGTGAAGATGGCGAAGCTGCCCTTGGGCAGGTGTTCAATATTGTCCAGGCCCTCGATGACATACAGCTCCCACAGGGGGCGCCGGCGATCGAGGGGGCGCGCGTGAATGCGCGAGATCAGGATGCACAATTGACGCCAGTCACCCGGCTTGGGCAAGGCGATGTGGCGAATGTGAAACTCAGGATCAAAGCTGGCCTCGGACACCCAGTAGGGGTGGTCCAGGTTCAGCGGTACCGTCACCAGTGTTTTACACAGGGTGGGCAGGCGCTTGATGCGATTGGTGGTGTTCTCGATGATCTGCTTGAAGCGCACCTTGCCGCCCGGCGCGGTGGACGGGTCATAAATCGCCAGCCCCGAGATGTGCATGGGGGCATTGGCCGTTTCGAGGTAGAGAAAGGACGCGTCCAGGCCGGTCAACTGCTGCATAAAATTTGAACCTTGAGTATGTTTTACCAATATTCGCAGCTTACCACTTATCTCCCCCGGGGTCCCGCCGGGCTATCTCACCTCCGACCCCATTCACCTCCGACCCCAGTCACCTCCGACCCCATTCACCTCCGACCCCATTCACCTCCGACCCCATTCACCTCCGACCCCATTCACCTCCGACCCCAGTCACCTCCGACCCCATTCACCTCCGACCCCAGTCACCTCCGACCCCAAAAAAAAGCCCCCGGTCGGTTAGGGCCGGGGGCAGTGATTCGAAGCCACAGGGGAATGCTGCTTCGGGGGTAAACGCTGGACCTGCGTTGAATTCGGGTTCTAGAGCTTGGAAAACTCCTCGTTAAGGCTGTACTGGCGGGAGGTGACGTAGGTTTCCATGTCTTCTACCCGTCGCAGTGCGGCGTCGAGACGCTCCCTGGCCCGTTGCAAGCGCACACTCGGGCTCTCGCCGTAGCGAAACATCTTGCGCGGACGGTAGTCGTGCTGGCGTTCGTCGTATTCCATCTCGATATCCTCGTCCGCCTCCTCCTCCACAGGGTCTTCCCAGCGCTGGTAGTCGTCAGTTCTGCGACGCGGCGCGAGCATGATCCAGCCCGCGATATACGCCCAGAATGCCAGGGTGCCGGTGAACAAAAATATGATGATAGCCATGAGTCGCACTACCCAGTGATCCACTTCCCAGTGGTCGGCCAGGCCGGCACACACGCCGGCTATCTTGCCGTCGCGGGTGTTGCGGTAAAGGCCCATGCCCCATCCGCTGGCCTTGCGGCGACGGTACTCACGGTGCTTCCTGCGATAGCCGCCACTATGACGACGGCTCCTGCGATGTCTGCGTCCCATTTTACTGACTCCTGTCTTGATTAATGTCAGCCTGCCGCTGCCGAGCCTGCTGCTGGCGCCAATCCGGGTGATCGGAATCCAGCAAGGTCTCCAGGGTGGCTATGCGTTCCGTCAGCTTGTCGACGGTCTCCAGCATATGGTCAACGGTCTCACGGTCCTCTTTCTTCAATCCCCGCGACGATCGTTTCACTGACGAGTAGTGCATGCTCAGCCAGATCGGCACGACCACCACCAGGAACAGAATGGTTGGTACGAACATAAACTCAAAAAATTGCATTCAGGTTTTCCTTAATCGATGCGATTGGTCCAGCTGCGCGCCCTACTGGGCGCTCGCTGGGTTGCTCTTGGCTTCGGACTCGCCCATTTCTGCCTTCAGGCGCGCCAGTTCCTCGTTGACCTCTTCATTCTCCACCAGGCTTTCGATTTCGCTGGCAAGATCTGTCACCTCACGACCGAGATCCATGGATTCGAGCTGGCTCTCCAGGTTATCCATACGGCGCTCGAACTTGTCGAACTTGGAAAACGCATCGTCCAGGGCTTCGCGGTGCATCTGGCGCTTGACCTTAATGCGAGACTCCACCGTCTTGCTACGCATGGTAATGGTTTTTTGCTTGGCCTTGGCATCCAGCAGCTTATGCTGCAACTGGCCAATCTCTTCATTCAACTGCGCAATGTGATCATCCGTCGCGGCCAGCTCGTTTTCAACCGTTTGCAACTCTTCACTGATTATCTGCTTTTCCTGCAGTGCCGCGCGGGCCAGGTCCTCGCGGCCCTTGCTGATCGCAAGCTTGGCCTTGGCTTCCCAGCTATCGATGTCTTCCTGGACCCGCGCCCGGCGCCGATCTGCCGCCTTGCGCTCCGCCAACACCCGCGCCGAGGAGCTGCGCACCTCTACCAGGGTATCTTCCATCTCCTGGATGATCAGGCGAATCATTTTCTGTGGATCTTCCGCCTGGTCCAGAATGGCTGTGATGTTTGAGTTGATGATGTCCGTCATACGGGAAAAAATACCCATGTTCATGCTCCCTTGCGTTCGATTAACTTAACTATTAAACAGAATTCGATGCTGGCGGTGCTGCGAGGCGCCCGGCTTCGGCATGCCGAACCAGAACAGGGCCTCTATTACCGCCGCGATTTGTATGAATGTCAGCCCACCTGCCATCAGGCCCGCAAACACGCCCACTACCGAGCAGATAACCGCCAGCGCGGTGTAGATCAATACTCGTTCTTCAATGCTTGTCACTTTCCCTTCTCCTACCTTGTGCAACCCGTTAAATGGTTTCTGTGAACCGTTTGCCTAAATATATATCAGGATTCGTGCCAACTTTTTAAGTCATTGTTTTTAAACACTATTATGTTATTTTCACATTACACCCACAGTATTATTAGGCTATTTTCACCTATTAACAGGTTTATTTAGCCTATCTATTTGGTATATTTAACCTATGCGCGAACAAGAACGAATGATAGGCAACTCGATCAGCCTGACCCAGGCCCTGGAACAGGTGTCCCGGCTGGCCCCCATCAACCGGCCGGTACTGGTTGTGGGTGAACGCGGTACCGGCAAGGAACTGGTAGCCGAGCGCCTGCACTATTTGTCCCCGCGCTGGGAGGGTGCCCTGCTCAAGGTCAACTGCGCCGCCATTGCCGAAGCCTTGCTGGAATCAGAACTGTTCGGCCACGAGCCCGGCGCCTTTACCGGCGCTACTCGCACCCACCAGGGCCGCTTCGAGCGCGCCGACGGCGGCACCCTGTTCCTCGACGAACTGGGTACCATGTCGATGCGCCTGCAGGAAAAACTGCTGCGGCTGGTGGAATATGGGGAGTTCGAGCGACTCGGCGGCCAGACCACCATTCAGGTTGATGTGCGGGTGATTGCCGCCACCAATGCCGACCTGCGCAAAATGGCCGCCGCCGGCGAGTTTCGGGAGGATTTGCTCGACCGGCTCAGCTTTGACGTGGTCCACCTGCCGCCGCTGCGCCATCGGCTCAGCGATGTACCGGAACTGGCCCATCACTTCGCCGTGCAAATGTGCAGCGAACTGGGTTGGGAGATGTTTAATGGCTTCACCGACAATGCCGCCCGCCAGCTGCTGCAACACCCCTGGCCCGGCAACGTGCGCGAGCTGAAAAACGCGGTGGAGCGCTCGCTGGCGCGCTGGAACGACCCCGACACCGTGGTCGCCGAGGTGGTGCTGAACCCCTTCGAGTCTCCCTTTGGCGACTGGGAACCGCCCGTGACTGCCGACGATCCCGGCGCTCCAACAACCGGGCCGACGACCCAGCCAACAAGCCGACCAACAACCCCAACCCGCTTCGCCCCGGCGGTGGCCAACTTTGAAAAACAGCTACTGCGCGACGCACTGGAGCAACAGCAGCAACACCAGGGCAAGACCGCCAAGGCCCTGGGGCTGAGTTATGACCAGTTGCGCGGACTGCTGCGCAAACATCGCCTGATCAGGAGTCGCCGCAAAGCCAGCGCCGCGTGATAGAATCGCGGCGCTATGTCTGTCGAGCTATCTACCCAACAAACCCGCCTGCTAACGGCCGCGATTGCCGCGCTGGGTAGCGCTGATTTCGGCCATGCCCTGCTGGCCTTTGTCCGCGCCGTGGTTGATTTCAACAGCGCCGTGTTAATGGCCTATCCGGACGATGCCAAGCTGCTGGTTCTGCACGACGAGCTCGACGCCTCCGACCGCCTGCCCTTCGACGGCCCCTACCGCAACGGCCTGTACCTGTTGAGCCCGCTCTATATCGAGTCCCATGCCGGGCGTCGCGGCTATTTCCATATCAGCGAGATCGCCCCGGAGGGCTTCACGGATTCCGAGTATTACGAGTTGTACTACTCCACCAATGGCTGCATCGACCAGGTCGCGTTCCTGGTGGAATCCGGTAACGGCACCCCCGTCGCCCTGTCGCTGGAGCGCACCGAACAATTGCCAACCTTCAGCGACGCCGAGAAGGCCAAGCTGGCCGGCTTGACCAGCCTGGTAGACACGCTTATTCGCCAGCAGCACTGGCCCGATGCCCAGATCGACACGCCGGTCGCGCCGCTGGATATGCACGCCCACATGCAACAGGTCATGAGCCTGTTTGGCTCCAGCACCCTGACCCCGCGTGAACGCGACGTGGTGCGATTGATCCTGCGCGGCTACCCGTCGAAGTCGGTGGCGCGAGAGCTGGACATAAGCACCCAGACCGAACAGGTGCACCGGAAAAACATCTACCAGAAACTGGGGATTTCTTCCCATTCTGAATTGTTTACCCTGTTTTTTGATGCCATCGCGCAGCCAACTGTGGACGCCGATCCACTGCTGGCACTGCGCGCCTGAACACGCCAATGAGGATAGCAACATGACCCTGCAGCTCAGCGACCCCAGCCTGTTGCAACACCAGGCCTATATCAACGGCCAATGGGTAGACGCCGACGACGGCGCTACCGTGGCGGTGACCAACCCCGCGAACGGCGAACTTATTGTAGATATTGCAAAGGTCGGCACGGCCGAGACCCGCCGCGCCATCGAAGCCGCCGAGGCCGCCATGCAAGGCTGGAAAGCATTGCCGGCCAAGGCCCGCGCCAACATCTTGCGCCAGTGGTTCGACCTGATGATGGACAATCAGGAAGACCTGGCCATCATCATGACCGCGGAACAAGGCAAGGTGCTGGCCGAATCCCGCGGTGAAGTCGCTTACGGCGCCGCCTTTGTCGAGTGGTTTGGCGAGCAGGCCAAGCGCGTCGATGGCGATGTGATTCCCGCCCCCTCCCCCGACAAGCGCGTGGTGTGCATTAAACAGCCAGTTGGTGTGGTCGCGGCGATCACCCCCTGGAATTTCCCCAATGCCATGATTGCGCGCAAGGCGGCACCGGCCCTGGCCGCAGGCTGCTCGATCGTGATCAAGCCGGCAACAGAAACCCCCTTGTCCGCCTTTGCCATGGCGGTGCTGGCCGAGCGCGCCGGTGTACCGGCTGGCGTTTTTAATGTGGTCTGTGGTGCCAGCAGTGCCATCGGTGCCGAACTCACCGGCAACCCCATTGTGCGCAAGCTCACCTTTACCGGCTCCACACCCGTCGGCAAGATGCTGGAAGAGCAATGTGCCGCCACCATGAAGAAGACCTCAATGGAACTCGGCGGCAACGCGCCCTTCATCGTCTTTGATGATGCCGATATCGATGCCGCCGTCACTGGCGCCATCATTTCCAAGTACCGCAATTCCGGCCAGACCTGCGTCTGCTCCAACCGCATGTTCGTGCAGGACGGCGTCTATGACGAGTTCGTCGAGAAGTTGATCAAGGCCACCCAGGAACTGGTGGTGGGCAATGGTATGGACGAGGGCGTCACCAGCGGGCCGCTGGTTAACGTTAAGGCCGTGAACGATGTTGATGAGCTGGTACAAACCTCCATCGGCCAGGGCGCCACTGTGGCCCTGGGCGGCGGCCCCCACGAATTTGGCGGCTGCTACTACCAGCCCACCATCCTCACCGACGTCACCTCGGAGATGGCGGTGTTTCGTAACGAGATCTTCGGCCCGGTGGCACCGGTGATTCGCTTCTCCGGTGAAGAGGAAGTCATCGACATGGCCAACGACACGGAATTCGGTCTGGCCTCGTATTTCTACACCCGCGACATCGGCCGCGTCTGGCGCGTTGCCGAAGCACTGGACTACGGCATTGTCGGCATCAACGAGGGCATCATTTCCAACGAGATGGCCCCCTTTGGCGGCGTCAAGGAGTCCGGCTCTGGCAGAGAAGGCTCCAAGTACGGCATGGATGACTACCTGGAGATCAAGTACATGTTGATGGGTGGGATTTAAGCTCCCGTCGACTCTGACATTGGAATTCCAGAAAAACTTACTCTGACCCCAATATCAATCCGCAAAAAAAAGGGACAAGCGCGAGCTTGTCCCTGTGATACCTCAACCGATTTCCTTGTAGTTACTGGCCCGGATGAGCGTACTGAATCTGGTTCATGATCGTGCCGAGGCTCAAGCTGGAGCCACGCGCCGGAGGAAACTCTTTCAGGCTCCCGAGGTAACTTCCGACATGCTCCGACGCCGGTACCATGAGGAACATGCGCATCGCCCACCACTTGCCGCTCATTATCGACGCGGGCCGGGGAAATATTTCATAAGGATCCTGTCTTAGATCGGTGATGATCGGCCAACTGGGAGTCTTCGTCCATGCGGTTGGCAGGTCACCGGACATCTCTACGAAAGTGATCTTCCAGGCATGACCTTCGTGGTCCAGCCTGACTGCATTAAGGCCCCCACCGCCGTCAAAGTAGAACAGGCTCTTGCGTTTCCCTGGCCCCTTGCCGGTTAGCAGGTCCAGTTGATTGAAGCCATCCAGATGCGCCTTGAAGGTCTTGCCGTCTGCCTTGACGCCACCTTTCTTCAACCGCGCTTGAATATTGGTGTCTTTGCCGCCGTTGGCTGCTGCCAGCAAGGTCGGCATCCAGTCCCCATGCGAGAACACGTCATTGATGATGGTGCCCGGCTTGATCTTGCCGGGCCAGCGCACCACCTGGGGTACGCGGAAGCCACCTTCGGAGGTCAGGCCTTTTTCGCCTTTGAATGCGTGATTGCCGCCCTGCGGCCAGGTGAACTTTTCAGCGCCGTTATCCGTAGAAAAGATAACAATAGTGTTGTCAGCGACGCCCAAATCGTCGAGTTTGTCGAGCAATGCGCCCGTCACATCGTCGAGCTCGGTCATGCCGTCGGCAAAGATGCCGAAGCCGGTCTTGTCCTTGTACTTCTCATTCAGATGAATCCAGACGTGGTTCCGCGTCGATACATGCCACAGGAAGAAAGGCTTGTCCGCCTTGACGGCTCGCTCCATGAAGTCGAGAGAGCGACCCAGCAGATCCTCCTCAATGTTCTTCATGCGCTCGATCGTCAGCGGGCCGGTATCTTTACACTTCTGCTTACCCACCACGCCCCAGCGGGGTTGGTCTGTCTTGTCAAATTTGTCGGTGGCAACGCAGTCCATAACACCACGCGGGCCATACGTCGCTCTAAAGCTCCCCTTACCATCAAAGTTTGTTTTGGGGTAGTCCGGATTCTCCGGCTCTTCTTCGGCGTTCAGGTGGTAGAGGTTGCCGTAGAACTCGTCGAAACCGTGCACGGTCGGCAGGTATTCGTTGCGGTCACCGAGGTGGTTCTTGCCAAACTGACCGGTCATATAGCCGTACGGCTTCAGCAACTCGGCGATGGTGGGATCGATCTTGCGCACACCGTGCTTCGCTCCGGGCATGCCGATGGTCAGCAGCCCCGTGCGAAACGGGTTCTGGCCCAACATGAAGTTGGCACGCCCGGCGGTGCAGGATTGCTGGGCATACGCATCGGTCATCAGGGCGCCTTCGTTGGCGATGCGATCGATGTTTGGCGTACTGCCGCCCATCATGCCCCGGTGATAGGCGCTGACGTTGTCATTACCGATATCATCGCCCCAAATGACGAGGATGTTGGGTTTTTTGTTGGCTGCAAGAGCCCCCGTGGTGGTGCCGACTATCACCAGCACAGCCGCTCCAATTGCCAGCAGCGTTTTATAAATGCTTGCTTTCATAATTACTTCTCCGTTTACCTGCCGATCACCTACCAACTACTTACCGATTAAACAACTCTACAGAAATAAATATTTTCGACTTTGATATAACGCAAAGAGAACAAGTTTTTGATTGCTTCAACGCGCGGGGAACAAAGCCCGCACAGCAGCAGCGGTAAAATTGACCTGGCCCTGCTCCTCATCCTCCTGGTCCCCATCGTCCTGGTCCTAACAATACTAGCTTCATGATCACCTGGCCTGATTAGCACACGGCAGCCCTGGGAACTTGTCATGCGCTAACATGCAAATAGTAAGCTTGTACTCGTAATTCAACTCCCTCAATTACGAACCTCAAGCCCCGATGCAATCAACACCGCGATTATTAAACGCCTTACGTCAAACTAGTATGCAAAATTCGAAAGCCTACCCCCGGATTTAGTGCCAACTGGCGTAAAAAGACAGGAAGGTCAGGTAAACGTCGTTGTATTTACCGCTTACACCAACGGAGTCGTCGACCGGCAGGTTGCCCTCCCACAAAAAGCTAAAGCCAGCACCCAGGGTCAGCGTATCACTGCGCCGGTGTTTAAAACCGACGGCATAGCGGTACATATTACCCAGCGGTATGAAGATCGGGCGGGTGCGGCTGGACATCATGGAAGAGTCATAGGAGAAACCGGCCGTAAGCTCCCAGCGCGGCTTCCACTGGTACTCGACCCCCACACCGCCGTGCCACACGTCGCGGAAATCGGCATTCAACTCGGTCTTGACCCCACCCCCGCCTTTCACGTCCAGTCCGGCATCCACATAACCAAATTTTGACCATTCATCCCAGCCGACGCTGCCGAGAATAGCCAGCTCATCATTCCACTGGTGGTGAACAGCGGCGCTAATGCTCTGGGGCATCTTCATGCCAAGGTCGATGTTTGCTCCGGGTGAGACATAATCAGCATCCGGGTCGATATCCGGCAAGTCGTCCACCCCGGAAATATCCGGCGAATCTTCAAAGTCCAGGTCGGTCTCGGTGAGATAGCGAAGACCGATACGGGTATGTTCCCAGGGTTGCAGCATGATCCCGAAGTTGCCCTGCACCGCAAAGTCGGCGTCAGACAGGCGGAACTTGCCCTCCTTGCCATCGGGTATGACGGCTTCGACACGGGACTTGTCATACATATAGCCCAGGGTAAGCGCAGCGCCGGCGCCCACCGACAACCAGTCATTGACCTTGTAGGCAAGGGTGGGTTGTACCTGGGGGGCCAGCAGCGTGAGATTCACGGAACTGCCGCGCCCGACCCAGTCATCGCTCCAGTCAAGCGCCAGGCCAAAGTAGTTCTGCACACTGACACCGGCACTCAGCCGGTCAGACAGGGGGCGGATATAGCCAAAGTTGCCCGCGGGCACAATGCGCTTGTTCAGGCCGCTGGCTTTACCACTTGCCGTGTTGTTTTCGTTCTTGCTGAAACTCGCGTCTATATACACACCGACTGGGCCGGCCATCATCTCCGGCTTGTCAAAGCGGGTCATGCCCGCCGGATTCGAAAACACGGTACCGGCGTCGTTGGCCCGCGCCACCATGCCGGCACCGCCGTAGCCCACTTCCGAGGCACTGCTCATTTCGTAGATATACGCGCCGCCGGCAAGGGCGGTACCGGGCAGTAATGCCAGCGCCGCGATGGTCCACCCTGTGGCTCTACCAACTTTAAAATTCATGTTTGCTCCAATCGTGGGTAGGGGTCAGGTCTTGCAATGTGAATCAGCTTAAGCGATTCACATTGCAAGACCTGACCCCATTTTTTTAAAAGAACGGTTTGCTCTGCAGCGATGGGATCACCGGAATCACGTTGAAGCGGATCTTCCAGTCCGGATGCAATCAACGCCGCAATTGTTAACCGCCTCACGTCAAACTAGTATGCGAAATTCGAACAACTTGAGACAACACGATCCCATCACTAATCCGGGAAGCTGTCCTATAATGTAAATAGGGAGCAAGTCTTTATCCTGCAAAAAGGGCTATCTGGGAAGCTGAACTGATGACTGGCGTGGTAACCAAGGACATTCGGACGCAAGCTGTGGAAGAACGTGCCAGCGCAGCTGTCCTGGATGTGCAACTGAAACAGGTCGGCCAGGGTGCGTTCCAGACGCGTACTCAAACTGCCGAATTCGACAATGCAATGATATATCGCGACCGCTGGAACCGGCTTACCGCCTGCCGTGGTGCTCTTTCCGGAGATTACGTTCTATTCGCGGCGCCCGTAGCTACCGAAAGTACGGTGGACTGGTGCGGCTGTAACGTCTGGAGTCACCGTCTGGCAGTCGGGTTGCCGGGCAAACAGGTCGATTTCATTATGCCGGCCGATACTCTCTACGTTGCCATGGTGTTGCCCACGCCTTACCTCAGAACCACCTTTGGTGATAGCGCAGTAGACAAATTACTCAAGTCCGGTGTCCAGCATATACAGGTTGAGCCCGATCTGGGCAGACGGTTTCTCAATCGCATCGACAGGGTTACCAAGGCCGCTGCAATTAGCCCAGGGTCGTTTCATCAAAATGCAGTGAAAGCCATTGAAGCAGATTTTCTGGACGATATCGCTGAGCTTGGCATCTTCCTGGGTGATCAGGCAACGGTTCGCCAGGCTGCATTGCGAGACATACTCCGCAAGGCATGCAATGCAGCGGAGTTACTTCGAGAGCGAATAACAGTTCCGGAGTTCGCAGCGCAAATTGATGTTGGGCAACGCAACCTGGAACTGGCATTCAAGCGCTACCTGGGCATCACGCCCAGGCGCTATCTCAACTGTTGTCGCATGCAACAGGTTCATCGGGACCTGAGGTCTCGCCCCGCCGCGTCTCATTGTGTCACTGAAGTAGTCGGCAGCTGGGGTTTCAATGAATTAGGACGCTTCTCTGGCGAGTATCGCAAACTGTTCGGGGAGCTTCCCTCGGCCACACTAAAGCGTCCACCTTTAAGAGCTGCCAATCGTCTGTTTGATTTGGAAAAGGGGAAAATCGGGACAGACCGCGATTATGAATGAGTTCCGGGGATCTCAGCTACACTGACACTTCATTGATGAACAGCATTTACTCAGCTTGGTCCGTACTGCGTATTTGATGATTCGAGGTGTGAATCGGCGGTGCTGGCATGTATTCTTTGGTAGATTCCACCCACTACGGTGACTTACATTGACGGTACCAATCAAACCATTCGGATTGCCAATCCTCGCGCTCAGTGCATGCATCCTTGCCGCCATGACATTGACCGCGGTGACCCAGGCTCAGGCCAATCAAAACCCCAAAGCAATTGCCCATTTCGAGGCTGGGGTCGCTGCTTTTCAAGCCAACGACATGCCACTCGCCTACAAAGAACTTCTCGCAGCCGCCAAGGAAGGCCACGCCGAATCCCAATTCAATGTCGCCTTGATGTATGAAAGAGGGATTGGAGTGGGCAAAGATGAGAGCAAAGCGGTTTTTTGGTATCGCAAATCCGCCTTGCAAGGGGTTGCGGGCGCCCAATTCAATCTAGGGGTGCTCTACGAAAATGGTCGTGGCACCAAGGTTGATTTCGCAAAGGCGAATGAGTGGTATCGCAAAGCTTCGGTGCAGGGCGATGCTCTGGCCATCGGCAATCTGGGCATGCTGTATGTGCGCGGTCAGGGCGTGAAAGAAAACAAGATCGCTGGCGTGGCGCTGCTCCTGGTGTCAGCCACCCAGGATCAATCGCCACAAAACAGCGCCAGGCGGAATATTGCAGCCACTCGCGGTCTAACGACTGAGATGATCGTCGCTGCACAACAACTCTCCGGAGAATTGAGTAGTGCGCAGAACCTGCTGGTGCCGCTCGATCAGTATTTGAAGGAAGCAGAGAATAGCTAGGAAAACACGGCCCAGAGAAACTTACTCTGACCCCATTTTTTCCCCATTTTTTCCAACAACGCGGCAGGCAGGAATCGGCCAATAGCAGACAGCATCTCCGTCTCAAATCCAAAGCCTCAGGGGCAACATTCTTACTGCAATGAGTACCGCACACCACTGCAATACAAAGACTGCAGCTAACCCATGGATCATATTCATGCGTGACTCGCTCCACATCATCTTGGCCCGAATAATCGTCAATAGCATTCCGATAGGTAGCAGCAACGTGACGGCCGCGAGCAATACGCTTGCAAGAGTAAGATCGCCAAGAGCCATGAACGACTGAGTCAGAAAGAATGGAATGGGGACGAACAGCAGAACCAACGCGACGAATGCTGGGGCCTCTGGTCGGCTCAACATACCGGTGCGGTAGCGGACGATCGATACAACGCCAGATAAGAATATCCAGATGATCCCACCCAATCCCAGGAGAACACTAGTCCAGTGCGAGACGAGATATGCGGTCGAAACTTTCTCATATGTCTTAAATCCATCACTAATCAGATACTCACCGTCTTTGCCTTGAAGAAAAACATGGGATGAGGTTTCGCGATCGTTGGCTGAATATATTCGACCTCCTGCCGGCCGCAATCGGCGAGGGCTCTGTTGCAACGATGTCATTGTGAGAAAACTGCCATCTGCAGATATCTTTATGGCACCAAACATATTGTCGAGATACTCGAATGCCTGGAAGCGATTCGGACTCAGAATATATCGACCATGCCACCTTGCAATATCGAGCGCTGGTTCGACGGTCCGCGGGGGCGATGCTTCGGCAACTCCAAGTGCACCAATCAACAGGCTATCGATGCGGCCATAGTCTGCGGTCTCACTATCCGTGTTAACACTGTATGTGAAGGCTTTGTTTTCGTCCGGGAAAACACAGAGCATTGCGACGAACCCTCCGATATTGCCACCGTGGCAAAAAGCAATCACCCCATGTCGATCGCGACGTCCCAAACCGAGAGCGTACCCCGCAACAAGGCCGCTATTCGCTGCCTCCGTCCCCGAAGGCTGGCCACGAGAGCGCATCAGCTCTTTGTTTATGAATTGTTGATCGCCAATTACTCCGTCATTCAGCAGAAACTGTGCGAATCGAGCGAGATCGCCCGCGGTGCTTGTGAACTGGCCGGCGGGTCTCAGGAACATCGGGCTTGCGGCATACCGCGAACCGTCATCAACATGCCCCCACGCGAGCATCAGATCGGCGCTTTCACCCTCCTGCGTCGTATATCCAAAGGTGCTGTCGTTCATCACAAGTGGAGCAAGAATCCGTTCGTCAAGGTAAGTCTCATAACGACCGCCAACGACAGATTCGATAATCATCCCGACTAGTGTGTAGCCCATATTGGAATAAGAAAACCGAGCGCCCGGCCGCGACCGGAGGCGCAGCTGAGCTTCCTGGTCAGGGAATGCCGCAATGAGCGCAGCTTCCGGTTTTGCCCGCTCACTGAACATTTGCCACAGACGCGCGTCGTCCAGCCCCGACGTGTGATCGAGAAGATGCCGAACCGTGACGTCGGCGACCGCATTCCATGGATTGTCGAAGGATATGTTAGGTAGATATCTTGAAGCCGGTGCGTCAAGTTCAACCATCCCTTCTGTCGCTAGTCTAAGTACGCCTATTGCCAACAGACTTTTTGTCAATGAGCCAACATGAAATCGAGTGTCAATTGTAAACCTGGTTTGGAACCGGTTGTCCCGCATGCCAATCGCACCGAGACTCACCTCGCCATTTTCGCCGACTAATGACCAAGCGACACCAGAAAGGCCTTCTTCATTTAAAATTGTCTCGAGATTGCTTTGCAGATCGAGTTCAGCGGCTCGGCAATTAAAGGCCAATAGGACTGCAATTGTTGCTACAGCGGCCAAACAAGTATTTTGCGCCGGTCTCATTTGTTCATATTCTTCATTAGAAAACGCTAAAGCACGAAAGTCAGAATGTCCGCTGTGGGTCAGTTTCAGCCCTTTAGCATAGCAGACCGCGATCGGCAGAAAACGGAGGGTTAATGGGGTCGGAGTAACTTTTCTCTGAAGAAAAAGCGGTCAATTACCACATTTGCTCCAAAATCTTACTCTGACCCCAATATTTCATATCTCGCCAGACTAATGGAGATAAGTGAACTGTCCCCGTACTCCTACCTGGGATTATCAATCATTTTTTGGAGAGCTTCGAAAAAGCGAACATCGCCCTGGTCTTCTGTGGAGAGGTTAATTTGTAGCCAGGCATCCTCTTGGTAAGCATTGACCTGGTAAATGGTGTCATTCAGAAAGCTTCCTTCCTGCACCAGTTCGATATTTCGAATTTGTGGAAGAAGCAGTTCGTAGATTTCCAGTTCGCTTTCCTGATTTATGAAATAGGAAATAACACGGCGGTTAGTGAGCAGGTTTCCATCCTCCATTATTGATGTCATGCCGGCTGAATAGAAATACTCGATTTCTTCTCCCTCGTCGATAATGCCTTCTGTCAAAAGGGTTTCTAGCTGGTTCTGGGGTATCTTGTCTCCTGCCAGTACTTGCGTCGAAGGGACGGCGCCTGTCATGGACAGCATCCCAAGAGACAATAGGGCAATCAGAATGATACCGACTGGAATTCCGATAAATGCGTACCAGCGAGACGGAGCCTTGTAATTCGGGTTCTCCGCTTTTTCCAACCGGTGATACACAAAGCTGCCCTGAATGGCTTTGCCAAAGAAATAAAGAAATATCAAGCTGACGGCCAACCCAGGTACGCGGCCCATCGACACTCCCATGATGATTTTCGAAATAATGAAATAGACGAAAACCACAATAGCTGCTGCCCTGGACTTTCGATAAACACCGAGTGCACAGACAAGTAAAAACGCCACGTCTATGAAACTTGTCGAGTCATTGAAGAAGGCAAGGTCGCCGTCTGCGCTTGAATATATCGCGAAGGCTGTAACAAGCAGCGTAAGCACCCCCGAAATCGTCGCAGCAATGGCGCCGTTCTTCGTGGCCGCTATAGCTTCATTTCTATCCATTTCTATTTACTCGCTTGCCTGATTTATTAACTCTGGAACCTTACTCTGACCCCAATATCAATATCACTTATCACGCTAGACAAATGGAGATAAGTGAACTGTCCACGTAATCCCCGTAATCCCAGACCTATCCAACGCCAGCAATCAAATATTGGTAGTCTGTCCCCTGTCCCCTGTCCCCTGTCCCCTGTCCCCTGTCCCCTGTCCCCTGTCCCCTGTCCCTTATTCTCTAAGCTCCGTTGCCATCGCCAAGATCATGTCGTAGCTGCGGTACTCGATTCCGGATGCGGTTTCCGCTCGAAGCCCGCGCAGACCGCTAACATACTCGTCCAGGTGCAGCATGAACTCACCCTCGCCTGCAGCCTCGGCCTGCGCCAGCACCGCCTGCGCCTGTGCCAAGTTGCCCTGCGACCAGTAGCTGACCGCTATTTGCAGGCTGTGTTTGTATTCAGAGCCGTCTTCGTAGAACAGGTATTGATCAACCGAACCCATAAACTCGGTATTCTCGCGATTCGCCCCATAGATCGCGTCAAAGCGAGCCCTGGCCGCGTCCGCATCACCGCGCAACAGCAACACCCAGGCCGCCTTTGTATCGATGTCAGTGCGGCTGCCCTCTTCGGGAACCAGATTATCGAGAATGTATTGCAGTACCACAGAGGCCTCGGCGAGGCGATTCTGGCGCACATAGAAATCCGCCAACTCGATTTGGACCGTTAGTTGCGTACCCCAATCTTCCTCCTTCGCCACCTTCACCTGTGAAGCCTCACGCAAGGCTGCTTCTGCCTGATCGATTTCCCCAAGTGCTTCGCCGAGATAGGCGGCAAGCACCAGACTCTCGTAGAGGCTCAAACTATCACCCAGTCCCCGCTGTATCCGCAGCGCCTCTGCGTTGTGACGCTGCGATACCAACAGGTCCTGCTCATTCCAGCGCAAGTACTGGGCGTAGCTGTGATGTGCTGCCGCGGCCGCAGCCGAGCTCTCCCCATCCAGCCGACTGCGCACCTCAATCAGGCGCTGATGCAGCGGTGCCGCATCTCGCTCACCAGCCGGATATAGCGCGGTCATAGCCTCCAGCAACTGTGCGTACTCCTCACCCAAATACTGCGCATCCTCGGCCTGCTCCCTGCCGCGATCCAGGTAGTCCAGTGACTGCGCAACGTCGCCGGCGCTCATGTAATCGTAGCCGGCTGCTGAATATTCGCTAAGCGCTGCGGGCAGGTCCGCGGCCGCGGCAATCTCTGACTCCCAGTCTGTCTCGACGGTATAAGGCGACATTGCCTGATAGGCCAGCCCACCCAGGTAGGCGAACGGGAACAACAAGACAAACAGATAGATGGCCAGCGAGCCCGTAACCTCGCGCCAGCTCGGCTTGATCTGCGCAAGGCGCTCTACCAATTGACGAGCCTGGGGGTATAGAAGGGCGAAGGCACGGCCTTCTTTTATGTTGGCGTGAAGCGCGCGAAAGACCCGACGGTGTGGCTCATCCCGCCTGCCCGGTAGGCCTTCACCCAGCAAGCGCAAGCTGACTTTCATGTGCCGATACTGCACCGGCACCTGGAATACCATCATGAGTGCGAAGATGGTTAGCAAGGGGCCCTTGTCGAACAGCGCCCACAGCGCCAGCATGCCCACGCTGCAAACAAAAAATCCGAACTGCCAGCGCGGATGGTGATTGAACAAAACTGTGTTCAGCAACTGGCCCCCGTCTAGGGGCATGATGGGCAGCAGGTTAAGGAAGTTAACAACCAGTAGGATCAGCGCCAACTCGCCCACCCACTCAACATCCACCCAGTCCCCCTGCCACAGCAGCGCGCCGCCCAGCAATATGCCCGGCACGGGACCCATCAAGCTAACGAAGGCTTTCTGCCAGGCTCTCGGGTTGTCGGCCTTGCCCAGGGCCGCTGCGCCGAAGAATGGGATAAACAGAATTTGCAGGTCGCGGTAGCCGCACAGATACATGGCAAGGATATGGCCCATTTCATGAAACAGCACCACGCCAATGAGAATCAGCAGTGACTGCAAAGACCAGGTGATGCCAAAGACCGCACCAAACAACAGGATCGTGGCGAGCAGTAACAGTGCCTTGGTAGAGCGATTGAGCCGGGAGTTGTCGCGGATCTGGTCGTGGCGCCGGAACGCATCTACCTCCAGTGTGATCATCTGCGCGTCATCGGGCACCAACCGTTTGACGGGGTCTTGTTTCGTCGCGGCCACCTGCATGGCCTTGAGTCGTTTCTCCCCCTGCATCGATTTGAGGGCCAGGTCGAGGGCGGCACGAGGACTTAAGCGAGAATACTCGCCCTCCGGCCGCGCCAGTTCCTTGTCACTGAGGAAACGGATGTAAGCGGCGTAGTTATTGTTCAGCGCCGCAATAAACTGCTGCGGTGACATCGGCGCGGTGTGCGACACGCGCTCCTCAGCCGCCTCGTGACTCGACACGCCCTCGCGGTGGGTGGCGAGTTGCTCAGACATGGTGAGGGCGAAAGCGTCCTGGGCAGTTAGTGAGGGACTGCCCTCCACCACCGCGTAGGCCTCGCTATTCATGGTCAGAAACAGCACACCATCCTGATAAAAGGTGTAGAAGTTCACCCGGTAGGGAAAGGCCTGATCGGGCGTCAGCGAGGCAGTTAAATCGGCGTAGCAATCAAACTCGCGATGATAGTAGACACTGGCATGCGCGGGGCTCTGGATGCCGGCATTCATATCGGTGACCGTCATGAAATGACGGAGCTCGAAGCCCAACTGCCGCAACTCCGCAGCCCCGGGAGCCAATGCGGAAAGCATCTCCCTGGGAACCGCCTCCATCTCTACCGCCGACACCTGGGGGGTGCGCAGGCGAAACGACAGGATAAGCAGAAAACGGTGGACCCGCAGTGCGACCACCAGGAAAATATAAAAGCCAGTGCCGTAGAGTAAATATTCCACGACGATCAACTGCTTCCGCGCACAGCGTCCATTATTATGCTCACTTCCTACTCCATCCTGGCGTAGCGTCTTGTTGTCCTGCGGCCCATCATTGGCATTATCACTGAAGCCCAAATGCTAACACTAGCAAGCTATTGCAGTCCGAGCGTCTGCAACAAAGAGTGATGGGGGTCACATAGAAAAGTAGGGGAAATTGGGCACAGACCACGATTAGGGAAGGTGTGGGGTCAGGTCTTTGATTTATGGGTAGCGGGTTATTCCTCCGAATCATAAATCAAAGACCTGGCTCTATACTTGTTCAAAACTTCTGTCGGCACGACACCAATTCTGGTATTCCAGTTACAGCTCAATTATCTCGCTAGACTAATGGAGATAAGTGAACTGTCCCCGTAATCCTACAGTCCGCGATACGTCGGGGCGTACTTAGTGCCCCATATCCCTGAAAACCAGCTATACCGCCAGCTTTTGCGAATATATATCTTGCTGCTCGTCCAGTGGGGATAAAAGGGTTAATGGGGTCGGAGTAACTTTGCTCTGAAGAAAAAGCGGTCAATTACCAACCTTGCTCCAAAATCTTACCCTGACCGCTAACTACAGTGACAGTTATCTCGCCAGACTAATGGAGATAAGTGAACTGTCCCCGTAACCCCCGGCGATGAAAAAGCTCGACACCGCAGACATGCGTGGACCGGACTAAATTGCCCGGCCTGCTGGACTAAGTTGCCCACTAAATCCGGTATCGGCTGCCCACGGTGCTGGAGTAGATGAGCAGTAAGGTGCTTGTTGGCGATAGAAGTGGGCGCCGAATCATCAAGAAAATCTGTCTAATGGGCTAAAAAGGCTCTGACCACATCGATATGCTTTCATTTATGCTTGAAGTGTTTAATAGAACTTGCTCCTCACTCCGAAGCTATACGAACAAGTGAATGACATCGAGCGCCACATCAACTGGCTAGAGAGAGTCTTTCGATATCTTCATCAGGCAATAAAGCCAGATCACGAGTAAAGTACCAAGATGGATCAAAGCATACATCACCAGCGCAGATCGTGGCTGCCCAGTAAATACGAGATATATGTGCCAAATAAGAGCTGCCGGTAATACGAGAACCGCAGGGTATATTGCCCAGTTATCACCGTACTGAGAGTGTGGAGAGACCAAGAATGTCCACACGATCAAGAAAAGGGTGAGAAACAGCGGCGCAATTCTTACTAGAGTCCAATCCATGTTTGCTCCTTACGGTGATAAAGGCAGTGGCCTACCATAGCCGGGCCTGATTCCTGGAAGCGCTGGCGGTGTAACGCCTGCCGCTTCGAGTACCCCTGACACATAGCTGTTGCTATTGTAGGTGAACCCAAATGGATCTGGGAAGGGATCATAGAGCGCATTGTCACCATAACTCTCTGCCGCTTTTATCAGATCCCGAATTAAATCTGAATCCGAACGACCATCAGCTGCACAGACTTGCGTCAAATCGTTCAGATTTGATGGAGCATCACCTGGGTAGTTAGGAGCACCGGTTAAACGCCCGAACAAACCACTGCCCGGGCCAAAAGCTTGCCCACCAAGAGTTGCCTCTCTTCCTTGAGAATGCTGAAAGAGTGGATGATTTGCAAAATCTGCGGGGTTATCAGGTCTAAGGACGATGGCAGCATGTTGGAATGGGTTGGAGCTTGAATTAACGAATGCCGGGTGCTGACCAACGAAAACTTCAAGGCCGAATGGGTCGGTAAACCTTATCGGGTTTTGATAAGAGTACCCATAGGTATTCAATCCCCCAGTAAGACCTATCGGGTCGGACTGTACATACCACCCCAAACTCGGATCATAATCCCTAAAGTAGTTGTAATGAAGTCCTGTCTCCTGGTCATAGTACTGCCCAGGGAAGCGGATGGGGTTGTCGATGGTTGAGACGGCTTGTTCGACTTCCCCGAATGGCAGGTAGTCGCCTTGCCAGACAACTTGTTGATTTTGGTCGGTGATCAACTGCGGTGTTCCCAGGTGATCGTTGTGGAAGTACACAAGCTGGCTGCCTGCACTTGCGAGTCGGGCTTGATTGGCCGCTGTGTCTGCCCACCGGATACGAATCCCATCGGCCACCACGTAACCATTGGCCTCATCATCGATACGAACACTGCTCAGTCCATCCAGGGCAAAGGTGCCCAGGGGCTGCCAGCTGCCGCCAGCTGCCTGCTGGTTGACCGTGACACGCGCGTCGCCCGTGGCAGTCTCGATGACATAGGCCGCATCACTGGCCCGGTTGGGATGGGAGGTCCACAGGGCTTCCACCGTGTAATCCCCCGCCACGGCAATGTCCAGCGGCCAACTCAGCACATTGGTGCTCTCATCCGTGCGGATCAGGCGCACCGCATCGGCAATCACGTAACCGTTGGCTTGATCAGACAGGCTCACAGTCACTGTCTCGCCCGCAGCCAGGTTCAGGGTAGCCACCGAGTTCCATTGCGCCATCCCCTGGGTTTGATTAACCACCACCGTCAGTTCGGCTTCACCCACACGCTTGATGGTATAGGCCGCATCACTGGCCCGGTTGGGATGCGCCGTCCAGCGCAGGTCCAGGAAATACTCGGCTGTGGCATCGGCCGTCAGCGCCCAGGTCGCCGTATTGGGGGCGGCATCCACAGCTTCCAGACGAATAGCATCGCCAATCACATAACCGTCGGCGGCATCACTCAGGGTGACGGATGCCGTATCGGCAAAGCTGAAGGTGCCCAGCAGCTGATCCTGGCCACCGCCGGCTTGCTGGTTCACGGTAACCGTGCTGGCCTGGGGCTGGCCCTGGGCATCGATTCCGTTAATGGTGTACTGCGCATTGCTGGCCCGGTTGGGATGCGAGGTCCAGCGCGCAAACACCTGGTAGCTGTCAGGGACTACAGTGGTCTCCCAGGTGACTGTGCCAGCGCCAGTGCCCGCCGCCGCGGCCAGGTAATCACCGCCCTCGAAGCCCGCCACGCTGGTGGAACTCGACCAGGTACCGGTCACGGTCGCATCGACGTTATCCAGCACAACTGCCTCCGGGGAAACCCCGTTGGCGTAGTGGTGCTGGTAGTTGCTGCCGGTATAACCGGCGATGGCGGTGGAGGATTGCCAGGTGCCGGTGGTGCTAAAGCTGGCATCCCCGTTATCAACAACAATGCCGCCCTCGGCGGGACCATCGGCTGCATGCACCCGATAATTGGCACCAATAAAGCCCGCCACTGCCGTGGAGTTGTTCCAACCCGCATCCGCCTCAATGCTGGCGTCCTCGCTGTCGAGTACCTGCTCGGCCGGCACTTCACTACTGCCGCCACCGGTTACCATGGCCAGGTGCATACCGTCGGCGTAAATATACTCACGGATAACCGCCCCGCTACCGTCGGTCTCGACCAGTAATTGCCCATTGGGCGCATAGTGGAAATGCGTCACCTGGTTATCTGCCAAGGTCTTGATGCGACGTTGTCCGAGGCCATCGAAGCGGTAACTGGCCAGCAGTTGCCCCCCGGCGCTGACCGATACAGGCCGGTTATGGGCACCATAAACGGTTTCCAGCTCACGGCCATCGGCGCTGGTCATAGTGAGGGGGTTGCCATTGGGGTCGTAGCCCCAACCACGGCTGGAAGCAGGCGCGCCGTTGAGCAGGGACTCAACGGACAACAGCCTCTGACTGGAAGCCTCGTAGCTGTAACTGTCTAGCGTGGTATCCGCGCCGTCCACCTGGGTTCGACTGAGGCGGTTACCCGTGCCGTCAAGCTGATAATCAACACTCCCGTAGCTTCCGGTCGCGCTCTCCAGCCGGTACAGCCCATCATAAGAAAAAGACTGGTCAGCACTGGCATCCACGCCATTGAGAATCGCGTTGATATTGTCGGTGACATCATGACTGTAGGCGCGGTCGTAGATCACCCCGGCGCCATCGGTGCTAATCCTGTCTATGCGGTAATCCAGGTCATAGGCCAGGGTGGTTTGCAGGGCGTTGCCGTGGCTGTAGCCTGCCACCGGGCCGAATGGCTGATAGCTGAGATTCGTGGCGATAGCCTGTTCCGGTGCGGTGCTGTCTGCCTGGGTATATACGGCGCTGACCCGGCCTTCGCTGTCGCGCTCCATACGCAACACCCGGCCACTGGGATAGGTCAGGCGACTGAGCAAGCCCGCCAGGTCGTATTCCATCTGCCAGAAGTAACTGAGCCCATCCAGGGTCTCGGTCTTGCCCGTCATGTGTCCCAGACGGTTGTAGCTATAGCTGGCCGCGCCAGCACTGTCCTGAATGCCGGTCAGGCGGCCGACGCCAATATTGCCACCCGCAGTCCCGTCATAGCTGTAGATCACATCCAGGGCGGGATCACCGGGGTAGCGCAGGTTGGTCAGCCGATTCAGGGCGTCGTAGTCATAGAGGCTCAGCACGCCGCGTGCATCGGTCTGGCTGATGCGGTTCTCGGCGGCATCATACTCAAACCGTGTCAGGCCGGTATTGGGACTCGTCTCATCGCGGAGGTTGTCGAAACCGTCGTAGGAGTACGTGGTGGCAATCCCTTCCGGGTCGATCACCGATACGATGTTGTCGTGAACGTCATAGCCAAACTGGGTGATACCATTCAGCGCATCGGTAACACTGGCCAGGCGATCCAGCGGGTCAAAGACCCGGTTCGTGTTATTGCTGAGCGCATCGTTGCTTAGCTGCCGGTTGTCGCTCAGGTCGTAGTCGTGGCCGTAGTCCTGCCCATTGTTACCCAATTCATTGCGCAGACGGCTGAGTTCATCAAATACCTGTTGTTGCTGGAACACAATGCTGCCGTTACCGGCGAGGATATTGGTACCAGTGATATTGCCTGCCGCATCCAGGACGAAGGCCACCGCCTCGCCCAGGCTATTGCCAATGCCGGTGAGTTGGCCGGCGTCATTGTAGGTATAGCTGCTGCTGACCCCATTGGGCAAAGTGGTGCCGATCAACTGGCCCACGCTGTCATAATCAAAAGTAGTAGTCGCCTGGTCATCGACAGTGACAGCGTCCAGCCAGCCGCGCGGCGTATAGGTGAGGGTCGTCACCACACCATTGGCATCGACAATCCGGGTGGGTTTGCCCCAGCCGTCATAGTCGGTGATCTCGGTAATTTGACCCAGGGCATTGGTGATGCGGCTGACCAGGCCACGGGCGTTGTACTCGTAGGTGGTGACATCGGCCACATCGGTGCGTGGGCCATCAGCGGATTGCACCAGGCCAGTGGCGGGACCCGTGGTGTAGTAGGTATAAGTCCAGTTGCGACTGCCGGCACTGAAACTGCTCTTGTCGGTCTCGGTGCGACTGTCCAGCAGGCCGTCGTTGCCATAGTCCAGCACCGTCAGCAGCAGTTCGTCTTCAATGCGGGTCTTCAGCGCATAGTCCGGGTGCCAAACCGTGGTGGTCGTGCGCTCGGCCGACGTACCCGCTGCCTCGGTACGGCGTGTCGCCAGTCCCCGGCTGTTGAAGTCGTAAGACGTGACAAATCCGCGCGCGCCAGTGCTGCTATCCTTGAAGCCAAAATCGTCATAGACGATGTTCTGGTTTGTAGCCTGGCAGCTTTCGGTTGGTACCCCGTCGATACCGGCTATTCGCTCGCGAGTGTCTTCCCGCTCATAGCGATATACCGTGTCCTTTCCCAGTGGATTGGTCACTGTTCGCTGTACAGGTTCGTAGGTCAGGGAAAACTTGTTACCCGTGGTGCCGCGCTGTGTTGTCTCGGCCAGCCCGGTCTCACGGTAGGTGTAGGTGAGGGCGCGATCGCCATTCTCGTCAATAACACCTGTGAGCGCGGTCGGGAACAGTAAATCCTCGTAAAGATAGGTGCGGGGACTTATAGCGCCAGGGTAGCTGGCTGAACTGAACATCCAGCCTGTGCCAACGTGGCTGTAATCGACGGAGTAGTATGGCTGGTAGTCCTCTTGCCCGCCTGGATCGGTATTGCGGGAGGCGGTCATGTTTACGAGCCGTTGCTCAATGTCGTAGCTGAAGCTCAGGCGGTTACCAAAGTCGTCATCTACCCGCTCTAACATGGCGAATTTATCTGGGGCATAGGTCAGTGATTGTGAATGGCCTTGCGGGTTGGTGATCTTCAGCAAGCGCCCACCGGGCCTAGCATATTCCTCCACATGGCCATCAGCACGGAACAGGCGCAGTCCATCGAAGCTGTCGCCGGCGAGCACCGAGAGCACCTCAACCGAGCCATGGGCACTATTTCCGGGCCGATAGGGTTCGGTATCATCGTAACGGAAGAACCGGATATCATGGCCATCGGGCTGCACCAGCATCGCCGCTTGCTGACCCCGTAGCGGCCATGGATACTGGAGCAGGCGCTTCTCGTAATTATGGCGCCACTGGGGAACGCCTTTGCGGCGCAGGCTTGACTCAAAAAGCTGGTTGTATTTTCCCTCAAGTGCCAATTTATCGAGCGGCAAATTATTTCCTGCAACCTTATCGCTAGTATTGATTATCTGGTCTTGGTAAGGATTGGGGTTGATCTCAGGCGCGTGAAACTTGCCAGTTAGATCAAACCCCCATTGCACCCTGAGATTCACCAGCCTTTGCTGGCGATTGGCCTTCGAGTTGTAGGAACGCTCAAAGCGCAACGGGAATGGCCCCGTGCCCTCAAAGTCGACTTCAGTCAGTCTCTTGTTTCCATTGGCATGGTCTATCGGGTAACCCACCGTGGAACCCGGGCAACCGGTCTTATCATTCTGGTCTTCGATTTCGGCGGGGCAGGCTTCCGGGCCAGCCAGATCCAGCGCTCCATCACAACTCGCACGACAACGAGTTCTTCCATTGATTACAATAGGATCGAGGTCCGGACGGCACTTTTCGCAGCGATATATAGTCCGACGCCCACCACCTTCCACGTTACATTGCTGGTAAGAGGGGTTGTGGTTGAAAAAGCCAAAGAACTGACAGACCTCGTCAGCGTTCAAATCAGTAGATACCGGCACGCATCCAGATCGGTCTTCGTTAACAGATCGCCAAACAAATTCCTCGCTGGCAGCCGGTGTTGATAACAATAAAATGTGCAGGCAGGCCGCACTTATACTGGTCAGTATTCCGAATTTCATGCCGAGAGCGCTCCATTATCTGCCGTGGGTGACTTATGGTCTGCCTACCCCACCGGTAATCGTTATCGAATCTTCCTTGATAAAATCTCGGAAATCTAAATCCAGCTTAACTCACAACAGTGTTTTGTAAACTAAACGAAAGTACTAGTTTCCAACATAAACGCGCATTCTGAATTAATGGGGTCGGAGTAACTTTTCTCTGAAGAAAAAGCAGTCAATTACCGCCCTTGCTCCAAAATCTTACTCTGACCCCAATTTACGAAATCTTGCTCTGACACCGCATTGCGCATGGAGATCAAGTTCAAGTTGATGGGTGGAATTTAAGTTTCACCCTATCTGCGCAAGCTCCCTGCCAGCAGCTTCCTGAAGCGCTAAAGTTCTCTATACTTCCCTGACGTCACCACTCGCGCAGGGAAGCGCTATGGGATTGTTTCGCCAACAGGCAATGGACGCCTACTGTGATCGCCTGCACGGTCACGTGATGCTACTACCTCGCCTGCCACACACACTTCTGTGCCTTGGCTTGCTGCTTTGGGTAGGTCTACTGGCCTTGTTTCTGACCCAATCGCACTACTCCCGTAGGGAGACCGTATCCGGCTGGCTGGAGCCAGCAGCCGGGGTGGTACGCATTTACCCACAAACCGAGGGTAAGCTGGCGCAATTATTGGTAAAGAACGGGGACCCGGTGATTACCGGACAACCGCTGGCCATTATCAATGGCGACCGGGTACTGACCGGCGGCGAACACATGGAGACACTTCTACTAGAGGAGTACCAGGCACAACAGCGCGCATTACAACGCCAGTTGAAGCGCGAAGACAGCTTGCAACAATCGCGTCTGGGCGAATTGGAACAACGCCTCCAGACAGCCGCCAGTGAACTGGCAGGTATTGAAGCGCAACTGACCACCCAACAGCAGCGCATTGACCTTGCACGACAGCGCCAACAGCGCAACCAACAGCTGGTGCAGCATGGACATATCACGGCCACCGAACAGGAAAGTCTGCTGGAACAACTTTTGCGCCTGGATCGGGAGCGCCAGGCGCTGCTGGTCGACCGGGCCCAGCAACTGGCCGTCATCCAGCAACTACAGTCCCGTTTCGACCGCCTGCCCGAAGAAAGCGCCAACGCCATTGATCAGCTACGTCTGAAGCTGAGTGCCCTGAGCCAGGATATCGCCCGCCTGCGCGGTCAGCGCGCCTATGTGGTGATGGCGACAATCGATGGGTACGTCAGTAATCTCAGCCTGCAAGCCGGACAGCGGGCACGCTTCAACCAGCCACTGCTATCGCTACTACCCGTCAATTCAGGTTTGATTGCACATCTGCTGATTCCAGTACGCGCCGCAGGTTTTCTACAAGCGGGGCAAGAAGTGTTGATACGCTATGACGCTTTTCCCTACCAGAAATTCGGCTTGCAGCGGGCACAGCTACTGGCTGTCGCCAGCAACGCTTCACTACCCGGTGAAACGCTTCATGTACCGTTCAATTTTGCCGAGCCGGTCTACCGGGTGACCGCTAAACCGGACACAAGCAGCATCATCGCCTACGGTAAGTCATTCCCTCTCAAAGCCGGAATGACATTAAGCGCAGACATCAAGCTTGAGCAACGCAGCTTGCTGCAATGGTTGCTGGAACCCATCCACAGCCTGCGCGGTCGACTGTCATGAGCAGCGCCAGCCACGCCGAAAATGCTTCCTCACTACTAAATTTCAACTGGTCTCGACGCCTACCCTTGCTGCGGCAAACTGAAGCCAGCGAATGCGGCATGGCATGCCTGGCGATGGTGGCGGGGTTTCACGGGCTGCACATTGACCTCTCGCAACTGCGCCAGCGTTTTCCCGATTCCGGCCAGGGCGTCAATCTGAAGCAACTGATCGATATGGCGGGTAGCCTGCAATTATCCGCCCGAGCCATTAAGGCCGACCTGAATGCAATCGGTCAGCTACAACTGCCCTGCGTGTTGCATTGGGACATGAATCATTTCGTGGTACTGAAAGCGGTGCGGCGCCGGCACGCAGTTGTTCACGATCCCGCCCGGGGCGCCAGGAAGCTATCGGTCCAGGAATTCTCGGAACACTACACCGGCATCGCGCTCGAGCTAACACCCTCAGCGGCTTTCGAACCGGAGCAACGAAGGCGCCCGATGAAGCTGGCGCATCTATGGACTCGCATTACCGGGCTCAAGCGCAGCCTGGCCCAGGTGCTTCTGATGTCTTTGCTGCTGCAACTTTTTGCCGTCGCAGCGCCCTTCTATGTGCAAACCGTGGTCGACGACGTGGTACTGCGCAATGACCACGGACTGCTGGCCGCTCTGGCGACAGGCTTCAGTCTGCTCTTGATCCTGGAAGTGGGCACCCAGGTCCTGCGCTCCTCAATTATTCTAAACCTGTCTACGCGCCTGCATATGCAATTGGCCACCAACCTGTTCCAACATTTACTGCGGCTGCCGCTGGATTACTTTCAACGTCGCCATTTAGGCGATGTGCTATCGCGGTTTGGATCGATCGAATCCGTCAAACACATTCTTAGCACAGGCCTGGTAAGCGCTGTTATAGACGGTCTGATGGCGGTACTGATGCTGACGGCCATGTTCCTGTATGACACCAGACTAACCCTGATTGTGCTATCGATATTGCTCATCTATCTGCTGCTTCGTATTGCTATGTTCCCAGCCCTGCGTCGAGAGACGGAAGAGAATATCGTGCAGCGTGCCCAGGTAGAAACCAGCTTCATCGAATCGGTGCGCGCCATACAGACCATCAAGTTGTTTCAACGCGAAGCCGAGCGCCAGGGGCATTGGCAAAATCGGCTTGCTGATACAATGAACAGCGACATACGCATCGCGCGCCTTGGCATAAGCTTTGAAGCTGCCGGCGCATTACTGTTCGGTGCGGAGAACATCCTGGTTGTGTATTTCGCCGCCACGGCAGTGATGGGCAATGTAATCTCGCTGGGCATGTTCTTCGCATTCATGAGCTATAAACGTCGCTTTGTGGACTCCATGGACAGCCTGATCACCCAGATCATCGAAATCAAGATGCTGGGTGTGCACTTGCAGCGCATCAGCGATATCGCCTTCACCGCCATCGAACCGGCCAACTGTGTTGCCGCGCCAGGCGAACAGGAAGCCAGCTACCAGTTGCGCGCCTCCGGCATAGGCTTTCGCTATAGCAATGAGGGCGCACCTGTATTTAGCAGCCTGGACTTTACAATCGACAGCGGCCAGACGGTGGCTATCACGGGGCCCAGTGGCTGCGGCAAGTCCACCCTGCTTAAATGCCTGATGGGCCTGCTGCGAACCAGCGATGGCGAGATTCTCTTGAACGACATACCGCTGTCGCACACGCCTGGTTATCGCGCGTTAATCGCTGCTGTTATGCAAGACGATCAACTACTCAGCGGCTCTGTTGCTGACAACATCGCCTGCTTTGATCATCGTCTACACTTGGAAGATATCGCCCGTTGCGCGCAACAAGCCTGTATTCACGATGACATCATGAAGTTGCCCATGCAGTACAACAGCCCGGTCGGCGACATGGGCTCATCTCTCAGCGGCGGCCAGGTGCAGCGCATCATGCTGGCCCGCGCATTTTATCGTCGACCTGTTCTGCTGTTTCTCGATGAGGCCACCAGTCATCTAGATATCCAGACCGAGCAGCGCATAAACCAACACATCGCGGCCATGAGCATTACCCGCATATTAGTCGCACACCGACCAGAAACCATCGCCCTGGCCGACCATGTCATCGAATTGCGGCCAGATGGCCGCGCAAAAGTTTCGCGCAATGGAGCGTGAAAGCCGCGAAAGCGGATTTAAACCTGGAGTATTAGTAATGAGTACATGGAATAGTAGTCAAAGCGTTTCTCTCGCAACAACCGCAGGCATCTCCGACATAGCAGACGGCGACCTGGAGCTAGTCAATGGAGGCGTATTGCCGGCAATTGGCTTTGCGATAGCACTGGCTTCACACGTCGGTGTCGGTGGTGCAGCGACGACAGTTACGGGGCACATTCTATCGGGAGTAGGGCTCGGTATGGCCACTTTTGGTCTGGCAAACTACCTCGGCGGAGGCGGTGGGCGCAAGAGAGGCTCCAACAGCCTTATTAACCCACAGTAATGAATAATATCGTGGGCTCTCGAGCCCACGATTTCTGGTACTACTGGGAGGCAAGACAATGTCGGAATACACAAAAATATCCCTAATCTATATGGTTTGTATCTCTGCCGGACTTGGTGCTGCATACGCTGAAGGCGTCCCTGTTTACGCCCTGGTTAAAACTGCAATCGTCAGCGTATTGGTTGTTGCTGCTATATTTACAGCAATGATTTACAAGAACAGGCAAAAAAGGCGCTGATAAATTGACTGAGAAGACAAGCAACGGCAAGCCGCGCAAACTGCCTCTGTTACTGAGTATTACTCTCTGCCTGGTATACGTGGCCCAAATGGTAGAGCTATACAGAGCAGCGGGGGAAGTTAACATCCTGCACATTGTGGCCATTCTTTGTGCGGGCGCTCTCGTTGTCATAGAACTACGCAGAAACTAAGCAGCAACAGGTTTCGTAAGATACTGGCACCCACTCTTGGCCCGGTACCCCTGATGTAAGGATGTTATTAGCGTTTACCTGAGATCCTGGAGATCCAGTCGTCGATTCGCTTGGGGTTCACCCTGACAAATATGTACATTATGAAAGTACAGAGCATGTAAATCGCGAGCCAGAAAAATAACATAGCATTATCAAGATTCTCGAAGGCCCCTTGCGGGTAAAGGCTCAGCGTGGCAGATACATAAAAACAACTAACCATGCTCCAAAAAACTGCCTTTTGATTTTGATTCATTGGCCTGTCAGCCCTTCTGCGAATGCTGTTCGGCAAGTAGCTCACAGATAATAGGATTAAGGATCTTCGCTCTATGAACCTGCTTTATTAGTGAAGACCAATAGAGGGCCAATCCTAGCACTACTGCCACTAGCAACGGTCTCAGCAAGTAATTCTCATCGCTGATATATCCAGATAGCAATATTCCAGCCGAGAGCGCTACCGTGATTGAGATGGCTGACACGCTTACCAGCACATCAAATAGCGTTGACTTCCCCACCAGCCCACCTTTCGAGAATGCTTCATAGCGGGCACGCTCTAAAACATCGAGTTTTTCTGCCTCGCTAAGATTCTCCGGAAACTGAAGATAACGGTATTCTAGGCCGTCTCTCGTTTTCATCGACTCACCCCACGCAATAGGCTCCACACAACATGTGCGGAAAAGCAGCATGAACACACTTCATGCTCCCAATTAGAAAAATAGACGAAGCCGGGAATCTCATCAATGGCGGACCGACCAACATGAGCACAAAGGAGTTGAAACAGTCAGCAAACAGACAGTTCACCAATCTCCATTAGTCACCGAAACCAGGCGAACTGAAGATCACAACGGCAGATCGAACTCCAACTCTCCCTAATCTGGAACAATGAACTATATTTATGTGACGTCTTTGAATCTGCGTGCGCGTAGCATGAAAGGAGGTATTGGAAAAATGGAAAACTTAGTGAGCTTTATTGCAGCTTTGGTGCTCTTACTTTTACCACCACTACTCATCCTCTTCCACCCCCATTTCAGGCAGCACAAACCTGAACAGGGTAAAGGCATGAGTGTTCGCTCTCTCGCCATAATCCTGCCGTCCATGATTGCACTGGTGTACCTGGCGGCGAGCGCATTTGCCAGTTTTACCACCCAGGCATTTCAGGTCATCATTGGCCCGCTGTACTTTCCGTGGCTGTTCTTATCCTGGTTACTGTTTGCGGTTCACGCCATCAATACAAAACAGCAAACACCATTGCCAACCGGCGTAGAGATCAAACTCAAGGTCCCTCAAGCCGCCTGGATCGGACTGGTAACATGCTGGTTGCTAGCCATACTGGCTATGTTTTTCCTTTTACCGCAAAGCTTAAACCTGTCGAGCCTGTTAATACTCGGCGTGACGGCTGCGCTGGTTGCTAAAGGCCCGTGGATGGTGGGCCGCAGTTCGCTAATGGCGCCTGAAGATCTGGATGACGCCGGCAGGCAAGGTTTTGAGAAACTTCGCTCGCTGCACTCATGGCTGATCTTTACAGCGATTGGACTCATTGCATTCGGTAATCTGGCAACCGCAGCAGTTATGACAATCACGACCAGTCACACCAGGGATGTTGGCCCCCTACCTGCGTTTACGCATCTGTTTATCGTCGTCTTATCGATTTATGCGCTAATCGCCGCCGGCTTTTTCCTCGCCGAATGGCGCGTCAAACACAGCGCTAACTTGCGACCCATGTAATTGAATTCATCGATCATGATCGACTAGCCGGCAGCCAATCTCGCGGCTTCGCAACACCTGGCCGGACCAGATCCAGAACCTGAACCAGCGTGCCCACCAAAAACTGCGAACCACCTCACACTTTTCCCGCAAACCCCCGGATTACCTGCCTCCAAGCAGTGCACTTATCTTGCGCTGACAGGCTGTTTTTTGACCATCAGGAGAAATAATTTGAAGTGGTTCGCAGTTTGAGCGCTTGCATGAGGTATCGGAAAAGAAAATAGCTAGTATCAATAGCGTTGGAGTTTAGAAAGAAACCAAAAACAGAAACGAAGACGAGAGAAGACTATGCCGTTCAGCGACGCACACATTCCCGGTCTACGAATTTCGATGGCGGTATTCGCCGTGTTTGCCCTGCTGCTGGGTTCTATCGCTGCAGCCGGTGGAGACACCACCCTGGCGCTGACTAATTACTGCGGCTCCCTCTTCTTCATGTTCGCCTATCACAATCCCAATGTCCTGCTGGTCACCGATATGATCAAGGCCGAATACTCCAACAAGGACATTGTTGAGAAGAAATACCTGTGGACCTCTCTGGCGGTTGGCCTGTTGGCCGTTGCCTGGGAATTTAAAGCTTACCTCCCCCTGGGGTAAGCCCTGAGTGACCCCTGGCTCGTCGATGTTTAGCGGGCCAGGGTTTTTTTTATGGCAGCATGCCATTTGGCCAGCCGGGTCTTCCGCGCACCGGCCGACATCCCCACCGCAAAATCACGCTCAACCTGCCAAATCGCCTTGATATCCTGTTTGCTGTCCCACAGGCCTACACCCAGTCCGGCCAGGTAACTGGCGCCGGCCACGGTGGTCTCTATCAATCGCGGGCGAATCAGCTTACGACCCAGTAGATTGGCCTGTATTTGCATCAAGGTATCGTTCTGGGCAGCGCCGCCATCGACTCGCAGCGGTCGCATGCGCTTTTTCAGGTCTTTTTCCATGGCCACCAGGATGTCGACGTTCTGGGCAGCCATGGCGTCCAGCGTGGCGCGGGCAATATGGCCTCTCTGGGAGCCCCGGGTCAGGCCGGTGATCGTGCCGCGGGCCTCGGGTTCCCACCAGGGCGCACCGAGGCCGGCCAGCGCCGGTACAAATTCGACCCCGCCATGATCCTCAACGCTGTTGGCCAGTTTCTCCACTTCCGGTGAGGTCTTGATGAACTGCATTTCGTCGCGCAGCCACTGCACGGCGGCGCCGCAGACAAAGGCTCCGCCTTCCAGCGCATAGGTGGGCTTTTTCTCCCCGGCCAATTGCCAGGCCACGGTGGTTAACAGGCCGGCTTTTGATGTAACCGGCTTGTCACCGGTATTCATGAGGATGAACGAGCCGGTGCCGAAGGTGCACTTGGCATCTCCCGGGTTGAAACAGGCCTGTCCGAACAGGGCCGATTGCTGGTCCCCGGCCATTCCGCTGATGGGTATGCCATCGGGCAATCCGGGCACGCCGCGAGTATGGCCCATAACCCCACTGCTGGGCACAATGTCGGGCAGGATGTCTTTGCTCACGCCGAAGATATCCAGCAGTTCATTGTCCCAGCGGGCGCTGCGCAAACTCATCAGGGAGGTGCGCGAGGCATTGCTGACATCGGTGACGTGGTGCTCACCGGCGGTCAGCTTCCAGACCAGGTAGGAATCCATGGTGCCGCCGGCCACCTGCCCTTTCTTGAGCAGGGCTTTGGCGCGGGGCGCATTGTGCAGCAACCAGCGAAATTTGCTGCCGGAAAAATACGGGTCCAGTACCAGCCCGGTCTTGCGCTTGATGCTGGCTTCCAGGCCACGGGATTTCAGGGACTCGCAGAAATCAGTGGTGCGTCGGCATTGCCAGACAATGGCATTGTGCAGTGCCTCACCGCTGCGACGGTCCCACAGCGCCGTGGTTTCGCGCTGGTTGGTAATGCCGATGGCGACAATATCGCCAGGGGTACAGATGTTCTTGCGCAGAATTGCGCGAATCCCCTTTACCACCGAGGCCCAGATATCCTCGGGTCGGTGCTCTACCCAGCCGGGTTTGGGGTATATCTGCGGAAACTCGTGGTTAACCGCGGCCCGTAACTGGCCGCGATGATCGACCAGGGCGACGGTGGAACCCGTCGTGCCCTGGTCCAGTGCGAGAACGTAGGAAGCCACGCCCTAAGCGGCGGAGTAACCGCCCACGGCCTTGATCTCGAGGTAGTCGGTGAAACCGTGCTCGCCCCACTCGCGACCGTTGCCCGACATCTTGAAGCCACCGAAGGGCACGTCCATACCGGGGTTGGCGCCGTTGATCTGCACGTTACCGGCGCGGATCTTCGCCGCCACAGCGCGGGCGTGCTCAAGGTCGCCGCTTTGTACGTAGCCGGCCAGGCCGTACTCGGTATCGTTGGCGATGGCGATGGCTTCTTCTTCCGTGTCATAGGGAATCATGGTGAGCACGGGGCCAAAGATCTCCTCGCGGGCGATGGTCATATCATTGTTCGCCCCGGAAAATACGGTCGGCTTGATGAAGTAGCCCTTGTCCAGGCCCTCTGGACGGCCAGGACCACCAACAACCAGCTTGGCGCCCTCTTCCACGCCTTTCTCCAGCAGGCCCTGGATCTTGTTGAACTGCACCTCGGAGACCACCGGTCCCATGGTAGTGCCTTCCGCCGTGGGATCACCCACTACCACCGACTCGGTGACTTTCGCGGCAATCGCTTCGGCTTCTGCCAGCTTGTCCCGCGGCACCAGCATACGGCTGGGCGCGTTACAGCTCTGGCCGGTGTTGTGGTACATGTGCATAACACCACGCGCCACGGCTGATTCCAGGTCAGCGTCATCCAACACAATATTGGGGCTCTTGCCGCCCAGCTCCTGGGTCACGCGCTTGACGGTGGGAGCCGCGTTCTGGGCCACCAGCGTGCCGGCACGGGTAGAACCGGTAAAGGACATCATGTCCACATCCGGGTGCTTCGACAGCGCAGTTCCCACGCCGGGGCCGTCGCCGTTAACCATGTTGTAGACGCCGGCAGGCACGCCGGCCTCATCCATAATCTTGGTGAACACATAGGCTGACAGCGGCGCCACTTCACTGGGCTTGAGCACCATGGTGCAGCCCACGGCCAGGGCCGGTCCAACCTTGCAGGTAATCTGGTTCATGGGCCAGTTCCAGGGCGTGATCATGCCACAGACGCCAATCGGCTCCTTGATCACCCGGTGCGGTCCCAGGTCTTCTTCAAACTTGAAATTCTTGAGCACTTCCAGGGCCTGCATCAGGTGGCCAATACCGGAGGCGGCCTGGGCATCAGAGGCGAGCTTGCTGGGCGCACCCATTTCCATGGAAATCGCCTCGGCCACTTCCGCGTAGTGATTCTGGTAAGCGGCAATCACAGCTTCAAGAATATCCATGCGCTCTTCGCGACTGCTCCAGCCAAAGGTCGTGAAGGCTTCCTTGGCCGCGGCCACAGCCCGGTCCACGTCGGTTTCATTACCCAGGGCAATATGGGCGCAAACCTCTTCATTGGCCGGGTTAATAACATCAAAGCTATTGGGGGAGCTGGGGTCTACCCAGGCGCCATTGATATAAAACTGGGTGAATTCAAGCATGATTACATTCTCCGCTGCGGGTCGTTTTTTTAATCAGGGCAGCCAACATACCAGAGTCTGGCGGGGAGGCAATACCCTGTGTTCGGTGGCCACAGAGGACCATTGTTTCGACCCCGCATTTCCATCACAATTGCCGACCGTTTCAGCACTAATACCGAGGTAGCACCATGTCTGGCGACGCCATGCACTCAGAAGAAATGACCCTGTTTCGGGATATGGCCCGACGTGCCTTCGAAACCGAAATCAGTCCCCACTTTGAGCAGTGGGAAGAAGACCACATCGTACCCCGTGAACTCTGGAACACACTGGGAGCCGCCGGCCTGCTATGCCCGGATGTGCCGGAAGAATACGGTGGTGCGGGCACTACCGCCCACGTCACCCTGGCCATGATCGAAGAGCTCTCCTACCTGGGCTTCGGTGGCTTCGCCTCGGGCTATGGCATCCACTCCAATATCGTCGCCCCCTACATCAACAATTTCGGCAGCGAAGAACAGAAGCAGCAGTGGCTGCCGAAAATGGTCAGCGGTGACGCCGTGGGCGCACTGGCCATGACCGAACCCGGCGCCGGCTCTGATGTGCAGGGCATTCGCACCAATGCCGTGCGCGACGGCGATGACTGGATATTGAATGGCTCCAAGATTTTCATCACCAACGGCATTCACGCCGATGTGGTGATCGTGGCGGCCATTACCGACCCCGGCAAGGGCGCCAAGGGTACCTCGCTGTTCCTGGTGGACAGCAGCCTGGAGGGCTTCGCCCGGGGCAAGAAAATTGAAAAGATCGGCCAGCACAGCAGTGATACCGCCGAGCTCTTCTTTTCTGATGTGCGCCTGCCCGCCAACGCCCTGCTGGGTGAGGAGAACAAGGGCTTCGTCATCATGATGACGGAGTTACCGCGGGAACGTCTTGGCATCGCCGCCCAGGCGGTCGCCTCGGCTGAGGGCGCGCTGGATATTACCGTGGAGTACGTAAAGGAGCGCAAGGCTTTCGGCAGCACCATTGGCGGCTTCCAGAACACGCGCTTCAAACTGGCCGATGTTAAAACCGAGATCGCCATCAATCGCGCCTACTATGAGAAATGCGCCGACATGTACGCTGCCGGGGAAATGACGGCAGAAGAAGCCGCCATCCTCAAGCTCGCCTCCTGCGAGATGCAGTGCAAGGTGGTTGACGACTGCCTGCAACTGTTCGGCGGCTATGGCTATACCGTGGAATACCCGATCTCACGCTTCTATACCGATGCCCGCATCCAGCGCATCTACGGTGGTACCAGCGAGATTATGCGCGACCTGGTGGCGCGCACCATGCTGGGTAAGGGCTAGCAGATTCCGTCAGCTTTCAGGCTGGCCATGTCCTCGTCGCTGAGGTTCAGCACACCCTTGAGGATTTCCTCGTTGTGCTCACCCACCGGGCCGCCCGGCCAATCGGTACGTCCTGGGGTACCCGACAGCTTGGGCATAATGGCGGGAATCTTCAGCGGCTTGCCATCGATATCCACTTCTTCAAACATGCCACGCGCCTGGAAGTGGGGATCGTTAAGCTGGTCTTCCACGTTGTAGATCAGGCCTACCGGCACCCGCTCCGCTTCGAGGATATCAATGACTTCCTGGGCCGGGATGGAGGCACACCAGTCTGCCAGCGCCTTGTCGATTTTGGCCTCATGTACCACCCGGCCCTCGTTGTTGGCCATTGCCGGGTCTTCCGCCATCTCCGGGTGGCCGGCGGCGATCATCAGGCGCTTGTAGATGGAATCACCATTACCGCCAATAACCACAAACTTGCCGTCGGCACAGGTAAAGGTATTGGTGGGCACGATACCGGTGACGGTCGTCCCGGAGGCCTCGCGGATCACGCCGGCCCCGGAAAACTCGGGCACCACGCCTTCCATCAGGTTGAACATGGACTCGTACAGGGCCACATCCACCACCTGGCCCTGGTCGGGCGCATTGGCCCGCTGCAACAGTGACAGGCAGACGCCGAGGGCGGCATGAATGCCAGAAATGGTGTCGCCGATACTGAGGTTGGGCCGCACCGGCGGCTCGCCGGGAAAACCGTTCACGTAGCGAAAGCCACTCACGCCCTCGGTGACCGAGGCGTAACCGGGCTTGGAGGAATAAGGGCCGGTCTGGCCGTAACCGGATATGCGCGCGTAGATCAGCCCGGGGTTGAAGGGCTTGAGATCCTCCGGGCCCAGGCCCCACTTCTCGATGACACCGGGGCGAAAGTTCTCCACCACCACGTCGGCTGTCTTCAGCAGTTCCTTGACCAGTTCGCGGCCTTTCTCGGTCTTCAGGTCCAGGGTGACACTCTTCTTGTTGCGGCCCAGGCTTCGGTACCAATGGGCGGTGCCATTCTCGACGATGCGCCAGCCACGGACGGGGTCGCCCTCGCCCGGGCTCTCGACCTTGATAACCTCGGCGCCAAAATAGGCCAGGATAGTGCCTGTGAAGGGGCCGGCCAGGAGTTGGCCCAGCTCGACAACGCGAATGCCGTCCAGCGGCCGGGAACCGCCCTGGGGGCTGGTAGAAGCTTGGTCTGTCATGGAGATTCCTCAGAAATTTGCGGCGTCATTCTAGCGCAATTCACGCCCCTGCGGTGTACCGGTTATCATGTACGAAACGATAGGAAATCACCATGAGCAGCACTTCCCTGTTTAGCGTCAACGCCACTGTCCAGCCCACCTGGATCGACTACAACGGCCATATGAACATGGGTTATTACCTGGTGGCCTTCGACCAGGTGGCGACCGACAGCTTCTACGACTACCTGGGGATTGGTGTGGCACACAAGCAGGCCATCGGCAAATCCACCTTCAGCCTGGCTGCCAATATCGACTTCATCGGCGAGCTGATGGAGGGCGACCCCATGCGCTTTACCACGCAACTGGTGGACTATGACCACAAGCGCCTGCATTTCATGCACTGCCTGTACCACGGCGAGCAAGGCTATCTGGCGGCCACCAATGAAAACCTGGGTATGTACATCGACATGAGTACCCGGCGCAGCACCGAATTCAGTGAAGAACAAATGGCGCGCTTCCAACAGGAACTGGAACTCGGACAAACGCAACCCGTGACCGAACAACTGGGCCGCAAGCTCGGCATTCGGCGTTAGCGCGGCGGTGTTAACGCGGCTCAGTGATAGACGCTTTTGACCAGCCCCAGGCGGCTGAGGCGATAGATGACACTTTGCAGCACAACCCCCAGGCCATAGCGAATGGCCGGCAGGCCGGAGATAGACGAGGCATCGGCGGCATAGCGCGTCGGGCAGGTTACTTCACCAATCGCATAACCCTGCGCAATAACCTGCAATAGCATCTGGTTATCAAAAATGAAGTCATTGGAATTCTCCGCCAGCGGTAAGGACTCCAGTATCTCTTTCGAGAAGGCCCTGAAGCCGGTGTGGTATTCAGAGAGCTTGTAGCCCACCAGGAGGTTCTGGAAGAAGGTAAGCGCACGATTCGCCAGGTACTTGTGACGCGGCATGCCGCCCCTGACCGCACCCACGCCCAGGATTCTTGAGCCGAGCACACAGTCAAACACCCCGTCGGCAATCAGGGCGGCCATGGCACGAATCAGTTTGGGCGTGTACTGGTAGTCGGGATGCACCATGACCACGATATCCGCGCCCAGGGCCAGCGCCTCGCGATAACAGGTTTTCTGGTTGCCGCCATAGCCGAGGTTTTTGTCGTGCACCACGACATGGTCGATCCCCAGCTTTGCGGCCAGTTCGGCGGTGTTGTCGGCACTGGCATCATCCACCAGGATCACACTGTCGACGATGTCGAAGGGCAGCTCGCGATAGGTTTTTTCCAGTGTATCCGCCGCGTTGTAAGCCGGCATGACCACGCAAAGATTTTTGTTACTGATCATTTTTCCCATCTCTTCTGGCATAGACCTTGACGGTAGCACCGCGGCGCAAGCAACTACCCAACAGGGCATCCAACAGGGCAAAGGGTGCCAGTAGCAGCGCCAGGCAAGACCAGCCCAATAGTGGCAGCAAACTGGCCGGGGTCGACTGTCGCCGGTGCTTCAAGAGCCGGTAGAAGGCATTCGGCCTGGCTGGAAACAAGGCGTTCATGCCGCTTTGAATGAAACCATAAACATTCTGAATGATATCCAGATGACTTTCCCGCTCAATGGTATAGCCCCGGCGAGTGAGTTGCTCACGCAACCACTGCGCATCGATGTGCACGAGGTGCCGGGGCAAATCCAGGTGGAACCAGTACTTGCCGAACAGGCGCTGCTGTAAACCACCAAAATTGGGAACCGCGAGCACCAACAGGCCATCGGCTTGCAGGTGCCCGGTGATCTCGGCCAGCAGGTCTTCATGCGCTTCCATGTGCTCCAGCACATGCCACAGGATAACAATATCGAAGCATCGCTCCCGGAATTCCTCACCACCAATCTCGCCCACGCGAACGATGCTCGCCAATTCCTCATCCATGGGAAACTCTGTGCGCTCCAGTCCGAGCACAGCCGCCCCCTCCGCCTGGAAGGCCCTGAGCAAGACCGCTCGACCGCAGCCGATATCAAGTACCGAGGGCTGCTGTTGGCCAGGCCTGGAGCCGCGCCACAGGGCAAGGATTTCACGGGCACGCCGCCGCGCCGCCTTTCCCAGGATGGCTTCTATCCACACTGAAAACTTGCTGGAAGAGGAACCGTAATAATCCGGGTTATAGTCGGCGGCACCGATGCTGGCACCACCCAGGTCGGTATTCACCAGCTGACAGCTGGCACAGCGCAGAACCGGGTAGCTTTGCGCGGGCTCAGGATCGAAGGCCGGCGCGGTAAACAGATGCTGCGCTTGCACCGACCCACAGTTGTGACAACGAAATTCCATGTCAGGATGGCCTGCTATCAAGAGCCGGCGAGAATAGCAGGAACTTCTTGCTGAGGTAATTGAAGAACATCACGAAAAAGCTGGAGACAATCTTGGCATGCAGGTAGTTGATCGCCCAGGCTTCCACCAGCAGCGCCATCAGCAGCTCACTAAGCCCGAGGCCGACCAGCACAATCAGTGTAAACAGCGTGAACTCCAGCGCACGGTTCTTGAAGCGCCTGTGTGAAAAAACCCACTCAGAGTTGAGAGCATAGGCCACGGCAAGTCCGCAGAAGTAACCAAAACCATTCGAAATAAGGTAGTGCATGCCGAAAAACTCGGTAAGCACGTACAACACCGAAAAGTCGCAGGCGAAGGCCAGGCCACCGGCAATACCGTACTTGATGAGCTCCTGGTACATGACTACGGCAGCTCCTCTCTCGCATCCAGTAGCTCCAGGTTCGCCTGAATGTGGACCGAGTTTGGTTCCAGCGACAGCGCCATGAGCAAGGCCTCGCGGGCAGCTGCAAATTGACCCTGCTCCTGCAGCGCCATGGCCAGGTTGTTCAGCAGCCCTCCCGTCGGCGGTGCGGACTGCAGTGCCATTGAATAGTGCTCCACCGCCGCCGCGTATTCGCCGCGCCGCATCTCTATATCGCCCAGCGACTGGTAAGACTCGGCCAGGTCCGGTCGCATCTCCAGCGCCGCCTGCGCATGAACCGCAGCATCATCGAACATGCCGCGCCGTGTATAGTCAGCCGCCAGCGATACATGGGCGCGCCAGTTGGGCCCCACCGCGGTCAGCACGCGGGTAAACAAGGTGTGGCGATTTTCCCAGTAGGCCACCTGCCAATAACAAATGAACGCCAGGTAGAGGATAAACAAGGGGGCCACCAACACAGACACACGAAAGTATTTACTCTCCCGCGCAGGTATCAGGCAAGCCAGCGCCAGCAGCACGCCAATTGAGGGTAAATACATATAGCGGTCGGCGTGCAACTGGGTGCCCACCTGGATGAGCCCGATCACCGGTAACAACATGACCAGGTACCAGCCCAAGCCAGCCAGCAACAGCGGGTATTTTTTCACCAGGGCGAAAGACGCTGTAATCCAGGCCAACAGCAGCAGCGCTGGCAGCAGCAGTTGAGACGGCGCCCTGGGAATATCCAGTGGATAAAAGGCCGCCAGACCCAGGGGTACAAACATTTGCCGCAGGTAGGTGGCATAGCTGTACGCAGCGTTAGCCAGTCGCACCGCTATCGGCGCTACTTCAGTGTTGACCAGGGCACCGCCATCGCGCTGCGCCACGATGGCCAGGACACTGATCAGCGCCGCAACAGCGAACAGCGGCAACTTCTCCAACACGCGCACAAGCCAGGGCGAACGCAAGGAAAGCATTGGGCCCGCATAGCCGAAGAGGCCAGCCCGGTAGTGAAACAGGTCCAGCACCAGCAGCACCGCCGGAAATGTTACTGCCATCGGTTTTGCCATGACCGCCAGGCAATAGCTCAGCATCACGCCCGCCGCGGTCGACCAGGATGGTTTCTGTCGATAACTGTCGTAAAGAATCAGGCCGGTGAGGAAAAACACCGCTGACAACACGTCCTTGCGCTCGGCAATCCAGGCCACGGACTCCACGTGCAGTGGATGCACCAGGAATATCAGCGACAGCAACAGCGACTTCCACCAGTCTCCCAGCAGGCGCAGCAGGTAGGCAAACAGCAATAGGCTGACGACGCCGTGCAGCGCCGCATTATGCAGATGCGCCCAGCCAGGATCGACGCCAAAGAAGGTAGTATCGAGCATGTGTGAGATCCAGGTGAGCGGATGCCAGTTGCTCATGTAGAGACTGCTAAACGCCCACTGAACATTGGCTACACTGAGGCCGCTGCGAACATGCGAGTTCGACAACACATAGTGGCTGTCATCAAAGTAGACATAGTCGAAGCCCGCGGTCTGGCCATACAGGAGCACCAGCAATACCAGCTGCGCAGCAATACACAGCAGCAACAGGTATTTGCTGTGGCTGACTGACACCGGCCTCCCCTCACTGCTCATCAAATCACGTCCACGGGTCTGTAAGCTGTCGATTATCCACGACAAAGCATGCCGCAACCCAGTGAAAACTCTCGAATTGTGACGAATATAACGACTATCATTCATGCACACATCAGGAGTAAGGCCTATGAAATCGATATTCATAACCGGTGCCGCTGGGGGCATCGGTCTGGCAACCGCCCGTCGTTTCGCTGCCAAGGGCTACCTGGTCGGTCTTTACGACATCAACCAGGCCGGCCTCGACGAGGCCATCGCCAGCGGCGACTTCCCCAATGCCTGCTCGGGTATCTGTGACGTGACCTCGCGCGAGTCGATTGAGACTGCGCTGGCTGACTTTAGCCATCGCAGCAATGGCCAGTGCGATATCCTGGTCAACAACGCCGGCGTGCTGACCGCGGGCGCCTTTGACGCTATCAGCGAGCAGGCCCATGACCTGATGATCGATGTTAACGTCAAGGGTTTCACCCATGTGGCCCAGGCCGGCTTCCCTTATCTCAAGGCCACCCCGGGTGCCTGCATGGTCAACCTGTGTTCCGCCTCGAGTATTCACGGCGTCCCTAACCTGGCCGTCTACAGCGCCAGTAAATTCTACGTCAACGGAATCACCCAGGCCCTGCACATCGAATGGGCCAGGCACGATATCCGAGTCACCTGTGTGAAACCCGACCTGGTGGACACGCCCATGGCCCACGCCGTGAATGCGGCTGCCACTGGCGAGAGGGAAATAGGCCTGACACCGGAGGATATCGCCGCGGCCATCGACAAGGCTGCGCATGGCCGCCGGGTCGGCCATGTGGTTGGCACCCCCGCCCGCCTCTGGGCGCTCATCGACAAATTCCTGCCGGAGTTTCTACGCCTGAAAATGGTGCAGCGCCTGGCCAGTGAGCGCTAATCCTAGCTATCCAGAAGCGCGCGGGCGATCAGCTCGCGCATAATTTCCGAGGTTCCACCATAGATACGCTGAATACGTGAATCGGCATAAGCGCGGGCGATGGGATACTCCATCATGTAACCGTAACCGCCAAACATTTGCAGGCAGCCATCTACCACCCGGCACTGGGCCTCGGTGCTGGAGAATTTGGCCATGGAAGCCGTCGCCGCATCCAGTTCACCCCGCTTGAAACTGTCTATGCACTCATTGATAAAGGCCCGGTTGAGCCGGTACTCGGTTTGCATCTCAGCCAGCTTGAATCGCGTGTTTTGCAATTTGGACAGGGGCGCACCAAAAGCCTGGCGCTCCTTGACGTAATCCACGGTCCATTCCAGCACACCCTGCATAACGGCGACGGCACCGATGGCCAGTGACAGGCGCTCCCGCGGCAGCTCTGTCATCAGGGCAATAAAGCCCTTGTTGAGTTCACCCAGCAGGGCGTCTGCCGGCAGCCGCACATCTTCATAGAACAGCTCCGAGGTATCGGCGGCGTGCATACCCAGTTTTTCCAGGTTGCGACCGCGACTGAAGCCGGGGCTATTGGTATCCACCAGGAACAGGGATAGTCCGCGCGAGCCCGGCGCATCGGGATCGGTGCGGGCCACGGTAATGACCACGTCGCAGTGCTGGCCATTGGTGATGAAGGTCTTGGAGCCGTTGATGATCCAGTCATCGCCGTCGCGTTTAGCAGTGGTGCGCACACCCTGCAAGTCGCTGCCGGCACCGGGCTCAGTCATGGCGATCGCTCCCACACACTCGCCGCTCACCATCTTGCGCAGGTAGTTTTGTTTCTGTGCCTCGCTGCCGTGGTTGAGTACGTAGTGGGCGACGATGTCCGAGTGCACCGCCATGCCGCCGCCAACAGACACATAGCCGCGCCGGCTGAATTCCTCGTTGATGACCGAGCACAGCTCAAAATTGCCGCCGGGGCCACCGTAGGCCTCGGGAATATCGGCACAGAGGAAGCCGCCCTCGCCCAACTTGTTCCAGACCTCGCGGGGAATAATTTCGTCTCGTTCCCACTGCTCGTAGTGTGGAGCAATTTCCGCCTCGATAAAGCGTCCGGCCATATCCCGGAACATGCTGATTTCTTCAGCGCCGATCTCGTTGCTGGCATTCATGTCGACCACCTGTTTACCCGTCACTTTACCCTTCACTGCGAAGTGTGCGGCAAGCTGGCAACCGCTGCCAAGGCAAATTTTGCAAAGCTTGCTGCCAAAGACGGTCAGTTGGTGGACAATGGGGGCACTACGGCTCGACTCGAACGGGAGTCCTTTGAAGAACGCATTAATACTATCAGGCGGCGGTGCCCGCGCCGCGTACCAGGTTGGCGTGTTAAAAGCCCTGGCGGAAATCCTGCCGGAACACGCGCACAATCCCTTCCCGATCATCTGCGGCACCTCCGCCGGGGCCATCAATGCTGTCAAACTGGCTTCCCACGAGGGCACTTTCGCCGAGGCTGTGACTGAGCTGTGCGCTGTCTGGGAGTCGCTGGAGCCCGCCGACATCTACCGCTACGGCTGGTGGGAAGTGGCAAAAGGTTTCGGGCGCTTTGGTTATTCCCTGTTTAACCAGGGTGTCGGCCGCGATCGACCCATTGCCCTGCTGGATAATGCACCCCTGCGAGAATTGGTTCGTCGCACCGTGCGTTTCAAAAAAATCGATCGGGCCATTGCCCGGGGTGACCTGGAGGCGGTTAGCGTTACCGCCATGGGTTACAGTTCCGGCAAGTCGGTCTGCTTCTTCCAGGGTAAGCCGGAGATGGAAAGCTGGGAACGGCACCGTCGCATCGGTCGTCGCACCCTGTTGAGTGAAGATCACCTGATGGCATCCTCAGCCATCCCGGCACTGTTTCCCACCACCCGCATTGAGCACGAGTACTTTGGCGATGGCGCCCTGCGCCAGTTGGCGCCCATCAGCCCCGCCCTGCACCTGGGTGCTGACCGCCTGTTCATCGTCGGCGTCAGCGGCAATCGCGATCCCCATGCGCAGAACAAGCGCGCGACCAAACACTCACCGTCGATCGCACAGGTGCTGGGACATTTGTTCAACAGCGCCTTCGTCGACACACTGGAAGGTGACATTGAGCACCTGGAGCGTATTAACCGGCTGGTGTCACTGATTCCAGAGGAGTTGCGCGAGGAACATGGCGTGCAGGTGCGACCGGTAGAGAGCCTGGTGATTTCACCGTCAAAACAAGTCGATAAAATCGCCGGGCGCAAGGTGCGCTACCTGCCTAAAAGCCTGCGCTTCTTCCTGCGCAGCACCGGCGCGACCACCAGCGGTGGCGGCGCCACGGCAGCCAGCTACCTGCTATTTGCGCAACCCTTCATCCAGGAAATGATCACACTGGGCTACAAGGACACCATGTGGGAAGTGGATGCGATCAAGCCGTTCTTTGGACTGGACGACGAGGCTAAAGAAAGCCCGGGCGGGTAAAACCCAGGTCGATCAGGCGTTTTCCCGCAGGCTATCGGCAACAGCTTCAATCAGGCTATCGATCTCGGACTTCTCCGTGATGAAGGGCAGTCCAAACTGCAAGGTATCGCCGCCGTAGCGCAGGTAGAAGCCCTTCTGCCACAGGCGCATGGCAATCTCGTAGGGACGTCGCAAGGGCTCGCCGGGATAGGCTTCCAGGGTCAGGGCCGCGGCGAAGCCATAATTACGGATATCGCTAACCGCAGGCATGCCCTTGAGGCCGTGCACCTGCTCTTCAAAATACGGGGCCAACCCGGCGACCCGCGCCGGCAGCTGCTCCTGCTCCAGTATCTCCAGCGCCGCCAGGCCGGCCGCACAGGCCACGGGGTGAGCCGAATAGGTATAACCGTGGGGAAACTCCAGCATATAGTCGGGACCACCCTGGGCCATAAAGGTGTCATAGATGTCCGCTTTGGCGATAACGGCACCCAGCGGCACGGCGCCATTGGTCACCTGCTTGGCGACATTCATGATGTCCGGTGTTACACCGAAGACATCGGCGCCGGTCATGCCACCACAGCGACCAAAGGCGGTAATCACCTCGTCGAATATCAGCAGGATATCGTTCGCGTCGCAGATCTCCCGCAGGCGTTGCAGGTAACCCACCGGTGGCGGAATCACCCCGCCGGAACCGGCCATGGGTTCAACAATGAGCGCGGCGATATTGGAGGCATCGTGCAGGGCAATCAGCTCCAGCATTTCTTCCGCCAGTTGCGCGCCGGTTTGTGGCTGCCCCCGGGTGAACACATTCTCTGGCAAGATGGTATGGGCCAGGTGGTCGGCGTCGACCGCTGTGCCAAACAACTTGCGGTTGGCACCGATGCCGCCCACAGAAATGCCGCCGAAGTTGACCCCGTGATAACCCTTGGCACGGCCGATCAATTTGGTCTTGGCAGGCTGGCCCTTGAGGCGCCAGTAGGCCCGTGCCATTTTCAGGGAGGTATCCGCCGACTCCGAACCGGAGCCGGTGAAGAACACGTAGTCCAGCCCCTCCGGCGTCAGCGCCTTGAGCTTGTTGGCGAGCTGGAAGGACAGCGGGTGCCCGAACTGGAATCCTGGCGAATAATCCAGGGTCTGCAGCTGCTGGTGCACAGCCTCGGTGATCTCGGGTCGGTTGTGTCCGGCGCCACTGCACCACAGGCCTGAGAGGCCATCAAAAATGCGCCGCCCCCGGTCATCAATGTAATAGGCGCCCTCGGCGCCCACAATCATGCGCGGGTCGTCCTTGAACTGGCGGTTGCCGGTGTAGGGCATCCAGTGGGCTTCCAGTTCCTGCCGGGTCAGGTGTTGGGTAGACGGGTTATCAGTCATAGTATTTACCTGATATTTCAAGAGGTTAGCAGTCAATACGTCGATTTTACTGCTAAAGTGATTTCTCAAACATACCTGAGGCCCGGTATCCGCGAATTCACTCCACCCAGTTTAAAACGTCCCTGATAATCGACCAGCGCGGCTCACTGGAGCTCGCCCCGCCGCCGCGTATCCAGTGATTGAACAGCGCATCGATGGTGCCGTCTTTTTGCTTGAGCATGACCCACTCGGACAGGAAGTTGGACCAGGCCGCATCAGCCGGCGGCAGCGGGTAGCCCAGCGGTACCTTGAAGCGCAAGGGGTGCGGTACGGTAATCGCGTAGCCCGGGTAAATCAGGGTCCAGGCGGCGCCACCTTCCGCCGAGTAGACCACGGCATCAAGCTCCGGTAGCTGGCCGCGCAGGAAGCGGCGCGGCGAGTCAATATGCTGCAACTCGGCATTGGGGAATTGCTGCTGTGTCTGCCTCAAAAATGCGGGGTCCGACTGGATAATGCCCAGTTGCAGATCATCAATCTGCGTGACCGCTTCATAGGACTGGAACTCCCGGCGCCGGTGGTCAACCACCAGGAAGCCCAGGGTTAAATCCATGGGTGAGGCCCCGAACTGCCACTGGCGAATTCGACCCGCCGTCATACCGATGCCGGACATGACAATATCGATTTGCCCGCTGGCGAACAAATCCGTGATACCGGAGCGCTCAACCCTGACCAGTTCCAGTGCCACGCCCAGGTCATTGGCCAGGTGGTGGGCCATCTCCACATCGAAGCCGATCACTTCACCGCTGTCATTGCGGTAGGCGAAAGGCAGCGAGTCGTCGAGGTAGCCAACGCGGAGGGTCTCGCGCTGCTCAATAATTTGCAGGCGTCCGCGGCTGGCAACGGCCAACTCCTCCGGCGGCAAACTGTCGTACCAGACCCTGGCACTCGCCGGTTGGTCCCGCCAGGATATTGCAATCAGGTCCTGGTCGCCGCGATAACTCTCAGCCATGGCATAGTCCAGGTAGCCGCGTAGCAGCAATAGCGACACCACCACCGCCGCCAGGGATGCCATGGAAACTTGCAGCAGGCGCCGCAGGTCAATGTGGAATACGCCGCGTTTGATGGACACCGCAATAATGGTCAGGGTCAACAAATGCATGGCGCCCAACACCACGCGAATGCGGTCCGTGTACACGGTCGACATGACAAAGAGCTCCATCATGTCAGCGGGTATCTGCAGCAGGTCCAGCAGGAAAGGTATGCCGATAATAGGCGCGACAAAGCTGCTCATCAGGGCACTGGCCTGGAACATCAATTGCTCGGAAAACTCCAGGCCACGACCCAGGTACCAGGCCGAGAACGGCACGAACATGAGGATGGCGTAGGTGCCCAGGTTGGGAAATGGATAAGCCAGGGGCAGTAAAATGCGTATGCCGGCCGTGCTGTCATCATCTTCCAGATCGTAGCGGCGAAACAAGTCGCGCAGGTTTTCAATCAGCTGTGGCAACACGACGATGATCTTGCCGGTCGCAAAAATAGTCACCAGGGTGTCCCGGGGAATGGAGATCAGGTCGCGGTAGCGAAACGGGGTCAGGGCCGTGACCAGCAGTGGCAGCACCATGAAGGTCAGGATCAGGCAGACCACGGTATAGGTGATGAGATAGGCCTGCAGCTTGCTGATTTCATCAATCGCGATAGTGCCGGCGACGCCGGCGGCGATGGCGTAAGCACCCGGCGGTGTCAGGCGAATCACGATCTTGTTGATCCGGTTGAGGCCGTCGGCAAGCACGTCCAGCGATTGCAACAAGCCCTGGTTGCCCTTGATGCCACTGAGCCCGATGCCCAGCAGAATACTGAACAATACCGTGGCGGGCACTACATTGTTGGCCATGGAACCGAAGGGGTTGGCCGGAATGTAGAGTGCGATCAGGTCGAATACCGGCGGCGACTCCACCAGGCTGCTGCTGAAAAACGAAGCCGACTCGCGGTCGGGGAAGGCCAGCGGTACCGTGACCAATGTGATCACGCCTAATAATAACAACACACCCAGTGCCCACATCGCAGCGACCAGCAAGCCGCGGCTCTCTGACCAGGAGATGCCGCCAAGGTTACCAACCAGGGAGACCACAATATAAGGCAGCACCGTCATCTGCAGCAGGCCGATAAAGATATCCCCGACCACCGAAAACGGGGACGCAAGTTCTCCCAGGAACAGGCCGGTAAGCACACCCAGCAAAAGCCCGAGGAGAATCTTCAGTGTAAAGGACATAGTTCGTCTTCTTCTGGGTAGATGTTCTAGAATGAATACATGATGGACAGAATTTCAGAAATTGCCACCAGTATGGCAGATCGCCCCGGCGCCCTGCTGCCGGTACTGCACGCCATCCAGGATGAATTCGGCTATGTCGCGCCCGGCGCAGTACCGCATATTGCCCGCGCCCTGAACCTGTCCCGGGCCGAGGTGCACGGGGTCATTTCCTTCTACCATCTCATTCGCACCGAACCACCCGGCAACAAGGTGGTCTACCTGTGTCGGGCAGAGTCCTGCCAGGCCGCCGGCGGGGTAGCGCTGGAACAACACGCAAAACAGAAACTGGGCATCGATTACCACCAGACAACTGCGGACGGCGAGGTCAGCCTGGAACCGGTCTACTGCCTCGGTAACTGCGTCTGCTCGCCCTCGGTGATGGTGGGCGACAAACTCTACAGCCGGGTCAATCCCGACAGCTTCGACGACTTGATTGACTCATGAATAGCCGTGTCTTTGTCCCCGCCGATTCCACCGCCAGGTCACTGGGCGCAGATGATGTGGCGCAGGCGGTTGCGGAGCTGGGACAGGACGTCGAACTGGTACGCAACGGCTCGCGCGGCCTGTACTGGCTGGAACCGCTACTGGAAATTGAAACCGCCCAGGGCCGCATTGGTTTTGGACCCGTTAACGACACGCAGATTGCAGACTTGTTCAAGGACGGCGTTCCCGACGCCTCACACCCCGACTGCCTGGGGCTGGTGGAGGAATTGCCTTACCTGAAAGATCAGCAGCGCCTGACCGCGGCACGGGTAGGCATTATCGATCCTCTGTCGATTGAGGATTACTGCGCCCAGGGTGGATTTCGCGGCCTGGCCACGGCCCGCGAGCTGAAGCCTGCGGACATTGTCCAGATTGTTACCGAATCCGGCTTGCGCGGTCGCGGCGGCGCCGCCTTCCCCACCGGCATCAAGTGGCAAACCGTATTGGATGCAGAGGCCGACACTGACAGCGCGCTCCCGGATTATCGCGGGCAGAAGTACATCATCTGCAATGCCGACGAGGGCGATTCGGGCACCTTCGTCGATCGCATGATTATGGAGAGTGATCCCTTCGTATTGATCGAGGGCATGGTCATTGCCGGCCTGGCAGTCGGTGCCGGCCTGGGCTATATCTATTGCCGGGCCGAGTATCCCCAGGCATTTAACACCCTGCAAACCGCGATCAACATCGCCGGCGATGCCGGCTACCTGGGCGACTTCCAACTGGAAGTGCGCAAGGCCGCCGGCGCCTATATTTGCGGCGAAGAAACCTCGATGCTGGAAAGTCTTGAAGGCAAGCGCGGACTGGTGCGCTACAAACCACCGCTGCCCGCCATCAGCGGCTTTTTCGGCCAGCCCACGGTGATCAACAATGTCATCAGCCTGGCCAGTGTGCCGATTATTCTCGACCAGGGGGCCAGCCACTACCGCGACTTCGGCGTGGGCCGTTCCACCGGCACCTTAACAGTGCAATTGGCCGGCAACTGTGCGCGCCCGGGGCTGGTGGAAATTCCCTTCGGTATAAGCCTGCGGGAAGTATTGGAAGATTACGGTGGCGGCACTCGCTCCGGGCGACCGATCAAGGCGGTGCAGGCAGGTGGCCCGCTGGGGCCCTATATCCCGCCGGAAAAATTCGATACCGCACTGGATTACGAGGCCTTCAAGGAGATCGATGCCATGGTCGGTCACGGTGGCATCGTGGTGTTCGACGACAGCGCGGATCTCGGCCATATGGCCCGCTTCGCCATGGAGTTTTGCACGGTGGAATCCTGTGGCAAGTGCACACCCTGCCGCATCGGTTCAGTGCGCGGCCTGGAAGTCATCGACAAAATACGCGGCGGTGAGGATGCCGATAATAATCGCATCCTGCTCAAGGACCTGTGCCAGACCATGATGGAAGGTTCACTCTGCGCCATGGGTGGCATGACACCGCTGCCGGTGCTGAGCATCATGCAACACTGGCCGGAGGAGTTGTGATGGAAAACTATTACCGCGTCGGTGCAGAACAAGACCTGGGCACTCCGGCCTCGCCGGGGACTGAACTGGTGACCGTGACGATTGACGGCCAGGCTATTGACGTGGCCGTGGGCACCTCGGTCATGCGCGCCGCCGCGCTGGCCGGCACACAGATTCCAAAGCTCTGCGCCACTGAAGACCTGGCCGCCTTTGGTTCATGCCGTCTGTGCCTGGTCGAGATTGAAGGGCGCCCGGGCTACCCCGCGTCCTGTACCACCGAGGTAGTCGCGGACATGGTGGTACACACCCAATCAGAGCGGCTGCAGCAACTGCGCCACAATGTGATGGAGCTTTATATCTCCGACCACCCCCTGGATTGTGCGCCCTGCCCGGCTAACGGTAACTGTGAGTTGCAGGATATGGCCGACCTTGTCGGCCTTGAGCAAGTCCGTTACGGCTTTGACGGCAGCAACCACAGTGAGCTGCCCACCGACACCAGCGCGCCCTACTTCCAGTTCGACCCCAGCAAATGCATTGTGTGTTCGCGCTGCGTGCGCGCCTGCGAAGAACAACAGGGTACCTTCGCACTGACCATCGACGGACGCGGCTTTGATTCCCTCATAGTCGCCAGCCAGGCCGATGACTTTATCGATTCCGAGTGTGTGTCCTGTGGCGCCTGCGTCAAGGCCTGCCCGACCGCCACACTCCTGGAAAAAACCGTGATTGAACAGGGGCAACCGGATTCCGCCACAATCACGACCTGCGCCTACTGCGGCGTGGGTTGCTCCTTCCGTGTTGAATCCCGTGGCGACCAGGTGCTGCGCATGGTCCCCGACCGCAACGGTCACGCCAACCATGGCCACGCCTGCGTCAAGGGCCGCTTCGCCTTCGGTTATGCCACCCACCCGGATCGCATTACCACGCCGATGATCCGTGACTCTATTGCGGACGCCTGGCGAGAGGTTAGCTGGGATGACGCTATCGCGTTTGCCGCGACAAGGCTCAAGAGCATCCAGCAACAATACGGCCGCAAGTCCATTGGTGGCATTACCTCCTCGCGCTGCAGCAACGAGGAAGTCTACCTGGTGCAAAAATTTGTGCGCGCCGCCATGGGCAATAACAACGTCGACACCTGCGCCCGGGTCTGCCACTCCCCCACCGGTTATGGACTCAAGACCACCCTCGGTGAATCAGCCGGCACCCAGGCCTTCGACTCGGTGATGCACTCCGATGTCATCATGGTGATCGGCTCCAACCCCACCGAGGCACACCCGGTGTTTGGCTCGCAGATGAAACGGCGCCTGCGCCAGGGCGCCGGGCTGATTGTGGTGGATCCACGGGCCATTGACCTGGTGCAGTCACCCCACGTGCATGCTGACCATCACCTGCAATTGAAACCGGGCACCAATGTTGCGGTGGTCAATGCGCTGGCACACACCATCATCAGTGAGGGCCTGGAACAGCAGGACTTCATAGCCGAGCGCTGCGAACCGGAGGCCTACCAGGTCTGGCGCACATTCATCAGTGAGGAACGCAACTCACCGGAAGCCCTGGAGTCCGAAACCGGTGTACCGGCGGAAGAACTGCGGGCCGCCGCCCGACTCTACGCCTCAGCACCGAACGCGGCGATTTACTACGGCCTGGGGGTCACCGAGCACAGCCAGGGCTCCACCATGGTCATGGGTATTGCCAACCTGGCCATGCTCACCGGCAACCTCGGTCGCGAGGGCGTCGGCGTAAACCCCATGCGCGGCCAGAACAATGTGCAGGGAAGCTGCGATATGGGCAGCTTCCCCCACGAGTTGCCAGGATACCGTCATCTCTCACTGGAAGAACCGCGACAGATGTTCGAGCAGGAATGGCAGATTACGATTGATCCCGACCCCGGCTATCGCATACCCAATATGTTCGATGCCGCCGTCGACGGCGACTTCAAGGGCTGTTACATCCAGGGTGAGGATATTGCCCAGAGCGACCCCGACACCCAGCATGTGCAGGCAGCCCTGTCCGCCATGGAATGCATTATCGTGCAGGACCTGTTTCTCAATGAAACCGCCAAGTATGCCCATGTATTTCTACCGGGCTGCTCCTTCCTGGAGAAAGACGGCACCTTCACCAATGCCGAGCGGCGTGTCTCCCGGGTACGCAAGGTCATGGAGCCGCTATGCGGCATGGGGGAATGGGAAGTAACCGCAGCGCTGTCCGAGGCCATGGGCTACAAGATGCACTACGCCCACCCCTCTGAGATAGCCGATGAGATTGCCCGCCTGACGCCCACCTTCAAGGGACTCAGCTATGACAAGCTGGACCAGCTCGGTTCTATCCAGTGGCCTTGCAACGACGAACACCCCGAGGGCACGACCACCATGCACGTGGATGAGTTTGTGCGTGGCAAGGGCTTCTTCGCGCCCACGCCCTATGTCGCTACCGACGAGCGCAGCAACAGCCGCTACCCCCTGTTGTTGACCACCGGCCGCATTCTGTCCCAGTACAACGTCGGCGCCCAGACCCGACGCACCCACAACCAGGAATTTCACCGGGAAGACCTGGTGGAGATCCATCCCAGCGACGCCGAGACCCGTGGCATCAAGCATGGCAGCTGGGTAGGCATAAAGAGCCGTGCGGGCGAAACGGTGCTGCGCGCCGACGTTACCGAGCGTGTGCAAGCCGGCGTTCTCTATACCACCTTCCACCACCCCGAGTCCGGCGCCAATGTGGTGACCACCGACAACTCCGACTGGGCCACTAACTGCCCGGAATACAAGGTCACCGCGGTGCAGGCCTACCCGGTGTCAGAACCCAGCGACTGGCAAGCCATGTTCAAGCGCTTCGACCGTCAGCAGCAGGACTTGCTCAAGGCCGGTCGCGGACAGGCAGAGCTGCCGGAATGACCATCAACGCCGACAAGCTGGTGCGCATGGGTGAACAGATCACCGACAATATGCGTTACACCGACGATGAAGCCGTGGTGGCCGCCAAGGTCGCCGAACATCTCGGCAAATTCTGGGACCCGCGCATGCAAGACGCTATTATCCGCTATGCAGCACAGGCCGACGCCGAGTTAAGCAAGACCCTGCGCGCTGCCATCGCGCTGCTATAAATCATTAAGCATGCAACTGCCTGCTTTAACCGGGAGAATAGAAATGTTGAGAAGCCTTATTGTTGTGCTCGGCTTGTTGTTGGTCTCATGTGCTGACACAGTTGAAGATCCCGGCACAGGCGATATCAAGAGCAAGATTGGGAGCAAGAGTGAGAGTGAGAGCAAGAGTCAGGACTGGGTAGTCGACTTTCAGGATGACTTCGACTCCTTCAATGAGGACAACTGGCAAGACCAGCTACTCTGGGTCAACAATGAAGACCAGTGCTATGTACGCGACGGTGCACACAATACCCGTGAAGTCAGCGATGGGACATTGAAACTCAGGGTCGTCAACATTGGCGAAAAACAAGCCTGCGACAATATGGACAAGCACGGCAAACAGCACCCGGATACGCAATATGTGGCCGGTCGCATCGCCTCAAAAAACCGTCAGGAATACACGCAGGGAAAATGGACCGCCAGATTGAGGACGCTGGGTAACGGTGAAAGCGGCATGTTCCCCGCCTGGTGGTTGCTGGGTGCGCAAAACAACGAACCGCCGGTGCAGGAGCCGGACGAGAACGTATGCTGGCCCATGACAGGCTCCGGGGAAATCGACATCTTCGAGCACAATGGCGAAGGTGGTGCCGACCACTATGTGGCACGCATGATAAAAAACCTGGGGCATTGCGACGGTGGCGACTGGAAATCCATGATGCTGGTGATCGACGCCAGTCTGGATGACTACCACGAGTACTCGGTGGAGTGGCTGGGTGAGGACCTGGTTTATCGGCTTGACGGCGTCGAGGTCTATCGCAACGCCGGCCAGGCAGCCAGCTTCCCGGAGCCGATGTTCGCGATCCTCAACTACGCCAAGATTAACGACTCACCCATGGAGGGCGAATGGGTGATGGAGGTCGACTGGGTAAAACACGAATACCAGCAATAATCGCACGCCCGCCATGAAGCAATACGCAGTTTCCCTGCTCTTACTGTTCAGCGCCCTTGGTATCGGCTGTGCGCCGCTGAGCACTGTCGATACTCGCCCCCGGGTGATCTGCAAGTGGGGTACGCAGCAATTCGACCTCTGTGAATACCACAGCTATGAGGCCATGGTCAGCGCCCTGCTGGCTGAGATGACGCTGGACGAAAAGATCGGCCAGATGACGCAGTCAGTCTGGCACAACGGCGTGTCGCCGGAGATCGTGGCCCGCGAGCGCATAGGGTCTATTATCCACACCGATGGACCGGCCCCGGGTGACACGGCGCTGGAGTGGATGGCGGTTTTCGACAACTTCCAGCGGCAGGCCATCAACACGCGCCTTGGCATACCGCTGCTGATCGGGGTCGACGCGGTGCACGGCCAAAACACCTTCGATGGCGCCGTCATATTCCCGCACAACATCGGCATGGCCGCCACCCGCAACATGGACCTGGTGCAACGCGCGGCTGAGATCACCGCACTGGAAGTCGCGGGCACCGGGTTTAACTGGACCTTCTCACCCTGCATCGCCATGCCGCAACACGAGCACTGGGGTCGTGTGTATGAGGGTTTCTCGGAAGACCGGGAATTGACTATCGCGGCGACACGGGCATCGGTGCGGGGCCACCAGGGGGCCAGTCTTGCCGCCAGGAATACGATCGCCGCCACTGCCAAACACTACATCGGCGACGGTGCCACCGAGGGTGGCGTGGAAGGCGGTGACGCGATAATGAGCGACCAGCTCATGCGGGAGAGGTATCTGCCGCCCTACACTACCGCCGTCGATGAAGGCGTCGCCTCGATCATGGTGGGCTTTAATTCCGTGAATGGTGTCAACATGCACCAGAACGGCCCGCTGGTAAACGGGGTGCTAAAGGGCGAACTGGGCTTTGAGGGGCTGGTGGTAAGCGACTGGAACGGCGGACTGCGCTTTGGCCCGGCGCACAGCGTGATCAACGCCGGCGTCGATATAGCCATGCAGCCGGGTAATCACGAGGAGTTCATGAGGGACCTCAAGGCATCCATCCTCGATCAGACCGTTGCCACCAGCCGCATTGATGACGCTGTCACAAGAATCCTGCGACTGAAATTTGAACTCGGCCTGTTTGCCGACCCCTTTGCCAAACAGGAATTTGCAGCATCAGTAGGTGCTGGCGAACACCGGGCGGTGGCGCGCCAGGCCGTGCGTGAATCGCTGGTGTTACTGAAGAGCGACAAGCAGGTTCTGCCACTTGATCCGGCCGCGAAAATCGCCGTGGTCGGCAGCCATGCCAACAATAGTGGACTGCAGAGCGGCGGCTGGACTATCCGCTGGCAGGGCCAGACTCACAACTATCGTGGCGCCACCACGATTCTCGAGGGCATAAGGGCCGTTGCCCCCGGTGTGGAGCATGCCGAGCGGGGCTGCTACCCGGGCATGAGCGCTGAGACCGCCGTGCTTGTGGTCGGCGAACAGCCCTATGCCGAGGGCAAGGGCGATACCGATCAACTGGCGATCAGCGATGCGCACAGGCAATTGATTCGTGGCTGCAAGCAACTCGGAAAAAAGCTGGTTGTCATTTTGATCTCCGGCAGGGTGCTGGCGATCAAACCGGAACTGGATGCCAGCGATGCCTTTATCGCGGCCTGGCTGCCCGGCTCTGAAGGCGCCGGCGTCGCTGATTTCCTGTTCGCTGTGGATGGGTTCAAGCCAGTGGGCAAGTCGCCCTATGCCTGGCCTGCCGACCTGGCGGACTTGCCACTTGCCCAGGATGACGAGCGCGCCCTGCTCCCCTATGGCTATGGTCTCGAGGCGTACTGAGCCGGCGACCGAATTAGTTTTCTATCCTGCCCTTAAGTAAGCGGCTATTATTAGTAACCCCAAACTCCGAGGAGATAAGTGATGGAAAACGAAACAGTGCCCCTGGCCCAGCGCAAGGACGACACCATACGAGCGATGGAGGTGGTTATTCGCCTCGGCCTGGCCCTGGGACTCCTGGTCTGGTGCTTTGAGATCCTGCGCCCGTTTGTTTCCACGATTGTCTGGGCATTGATCATCGCCGCCGCCCTGTTTCCAGCCTACACCTGGTTCAAGGCCAAGCTGAAAAAGGGGCCGGGAATCGCCTCGGCGGTATTCACCGCCAGTATCCTGGTGGCAATGATGACCCCGACTTTTATGCTCTCCGGCACCTTGATCAGTACCGCCAGGGAATACGCTAACGAGCTCGAAGACGGCACCCTGAAAGTGCCCGCACCGCCAGAACGGGTCAAGGGCTGGCCGGTTGTCGGGGAAAAAGTCTACGCCGCCTGGCACCTCGCCAACACCAGCCTGGAAGATGCACTGGATAAATTCTCTGAACAGCTCAAGAGCGCGGCCCAGTGGCTGATCAAGACCGCCACCGGGGCGGGACTCGGCATCCTGCAGTTTGCCGTGGCGGTGATTATCTCGGGATTCTTCCTGGCCTACAGTGAGGGCGGAGGGGATTTCGCCCGCTTGCTGGGGCGGCGACTGGCCGGCCCTCAAGGTGAAAAGTTTGCCGCTATAGCCTCCTCCACGGTACGCAGTGTTGCCCAGGGCGTACTCGGTGTCGCCTTTATCCAGGCCATCATGGCGGGTATCGCCTTCATGGCAGCCGGGGTTCCCGGCGCTGGATTGTGGACCCTGCTGGTGCTGATTATGGCAACCGTGCAATTACCAACCGGCCTGATATTGGTCCCCTCGATTTTCTACGTGGCCTCGGTGTCGAGTACCGGCGTCACAGTAATCTACGGCATCTGGATGGTCGTTGTGAGCCTGTCCGACAACGTGCTGAAGCCACTGCTACTAGGCCGCGGCAGCAGCCAGCCCATGGCAGTCATTTTCCTCGGCGCCATCGGCGGCTTCCTGCTCTCCGGCATTGTCGGCCTGTTCGTGGGCGCGGTGGTACTGGCACTGGGTTACGACCTGTTCACTCTCTGGCTGTATATGGACGAGCCCGAGAAACTGCCCGAGGAGTTGCAGGTTGACTGAAGAAAGTAGTCCGGCGACAACGGAGCAAGAGGCAGAACCCACGCCAGCCGCTGAAGACAACACCAGCATCCAGCGCCTGACCCTGGCGGTGCTGGGCCTGTGCGCGTTTATGTTGACCTGGTATCTCATCGCCGACCGCTACACGCCCTATACCAGCCAGGCGCGGGTCACCGGCAACATCATCCCCATCGTACCCAGGGTGTCCGGGGAGGTCGTGGCGGTGAACGTCGGGGTTAACACCCGGGTTACCAAGGACGACGTCCTGCTGCAAATCGACCCCGCCGATTACAAACTTGCCGTCGAACAGTCCGAGGCCGCGCTGGAGCAGGCGGGACAGGATGTCGGTGCAGGCGTTGAGAACCTGGCCGTGGCCGAGGCTGAACTCTCCCAGGCCATTACCCAGCAAGGCTATGTGAATGCGGAAGCCAAGCGGGTTCTTGAACTGGAAAAACGCGGGGTAATGTCTGTCTCTGACGGCGACAAGGCCCGCGCAGAGGTCCTAAAATCCGCAGCTGATGTCGAGAGCGCCAGGTCCAAACTGCAGCGCGCCCAGCAGAAACTGGGCGACCAGGGTGCAGACAATCCCAAGTTACGCAATGCACTCGCCACGCTGCAAGACGCGCGACTGGACCTTGAGCGGGCCACAATTCGCGCTCCCAGCAACGGTGGTGTCACCAGCGTCTCGATTGCCTCGGGCAACTATGCCACAGCGGGGCAGGCCATTATGACCTTTGTTTCTTCAGAGACTGTCTGGATCGAAGCCTATATGCGCGAAAACAGTCTCGGCAATGTGAAACCGGGCGACCCGGTGGACATCGTGCTGGACATGGCACCGGGGCGCGTCTTTTCCGGCGAAGTCGTCAGCCAGGGTTTCGCTGTAGACTGGCAGAACGCCGCTAATACCGGCAGCCTGCAGTCTGTCAGCAGTCAGAAGGGCTGGTTGCGAGACTCCCAGCGTTTTCCGGTCATCATCCGTTTCGATGACACCAGCAGCGCCCGCGGCCTGTTGCGCGCCGGCGGCCAGGCCGACGTAATGGTCTATACCAGTGGCAACTGGATCACCAATTCCCTGGCCTGGCTGTGGATGCGTTTCATCAGCATCATGTCCTTCGCCTACTGAGCGCACAGTGACCGGGGCGGATCGCGATTGCATCCTGCGCTACGCCACCGGCATTACGCTGTGCCTGGCGCTGGCCTTCGGTATTGGCTGGATGCTTTCCTCCATCGCCCCGGTGCTCACCGCCGCCTTTCTCGGTAATCGCGGGCCGCGCCCCAGCCTGAAGGCCTCGCTGTCGATATTGCTGGCCATCGTGCTTATTTTCGGCACTGGGCTGTTTGCGACGGTTTATCTCTACCATTACCCGCTGGTATTCCTGCTGTTGTTCTGTAGTGCGATCTACCTGAACTTTTATATGGCTGCCAGCGGCGCTTCCACCTTTGTCGTGCTGCTCTGCACCATGGCCATCCTGCTGCTACCGCTAATAGGTGGGCCCAAACCCTGGTTGGCGCTGAGCGTGAGTACCGGCTTTTTCACCTCTGCACTGGTGGCCCTGGTCTGCACCCAGGTCGCCCACACGCTGTTTCCGGGTGGCACGGCGGTGGCGGCTACTCTCAGCAGCGACAAGGAACCACAGGCCATAGCCGCGTCCGCCTGGCTCAGTACCGCGGTTGTTCTGCCAATCGCCGTGCTCTGCCTGGTGTTCAACCTCTCCGGTGCGGTGCTACCGCTGATCATGATTGCCATGTTGTCCCAGAAACCGGACTTCTCCACGGGTGCTGCAGGCGGCAAGGCCCTGATCGCTGCCAACCTGGGTGGCGGTCTGGTCGCGGTGATATTTTTCCAACTGCTGGAGATCAACCCCAGCTATCCGTTCCTGCTGGCAGGTTTCTTTGCACTGGCGCTGTTGTTCGGTCGCGGACTGTTCTCGGATAAGGCCATCGCACCACTTTACGGCAGCGCCTTCAGCACCGTGCTGATACTTATTGGATCCAGCACCAGCAGCTTTAGCGAAGGCGCTGGAAGCGAGTTCTACCAGCGCATCGTCCTCATCATAGCGGCGGTTTGTTACGTGGTGGGCGCGCTGTCGGTTTTGCACAGCTTTCACGCACAGGAACGCTGGCTGCGAGTCGGTCGCCGCATACGCGCCCGGCTTACCCGCGTGGCGCGACTGCTGCCGGGATCCTAGCTGGAGGACAACTCCTGCTCCAATTCCCGGGCCACGGTACCGGGGGCCTGGGTGTTACGGGCCAGCAGCTTGTAGGCCACTGGAATCGCAAACAGGGTAATCACACTGGCAGTGGCCACACCACACATCACCACGATGCCGATGACCGTGCGTGTTTCACTGCCGGGGCCCGCCGAGACCACCAGCGGGATCGCCCCAAACACCGTGGTAACACTGGTCATCATAATCGGTCGCAGGCGGAAGGCCGCACCATTGATGATCGCATCTTCAAAATCGCGTCCGGCGTCCCGCAACTGGTTGATGAACTCGACAATCAGGATACCGTTCTTGGTGGCCAGGCCAACCAGCATGATCAGGCCAACCTGGCTGAAGATATTCAGGCTCTGTCCGAACAGTAGCAAACCGCCGAGACCCCCGATCAGCGCCAGCGGCACCGCCAACAGGATAATGAAGGGGTGCACGAAAGATTCGAACTGTGCCGCCATCACCAGGAATACGACCAGCAGGGCCAGGGCAAAGGTAAACAATACCGAGCGCCCCGCCGTCTTGTATTCCAGCGATTCACCCTTGAAGTCGAAACTCGCCTCGCTGGGCAACTCTGTGCGCACCCAGTCCTCAAGCCAATCCAGCGCCTCACCCAGTGAGTAGTCATCGCTGATCGCCGAAGACAGGGTGACAGCGCGCACCCGATTGTAACGGTGCAACTGGCCGGCATCCGCCTGCTCGCGCAGGTGCACCAGGTTTGATAAGGGGATCAATTCGGCTGTCGCCGCCGAGCGCACATAAATATCCTGCAGGTCGGTCAGTGTGCGCTGGGCCTCGCGCGCACCCTCGACAATGACATCGTACTCCTTGCCACCGAGAATAAAGGTGGTGACCTTGCGCGAGCCCATCAAGGTTTCCAGGGTGCGGCTGATATCGAACAGGTTGACGCCGAGATCACCGGCACGGTCGCGATCAATGGCGATTCGTAGCTGCGGCTTGGTCGGCTTGAGGTCAGTGTCGGGGCCGACGAAATTGGGGTTTTCTTCAACCGCCTGCAGCAATTGCTGCTGCCAGTCCGCCAGGTCCTCATAGCTATTGCCTCCCAGCACAAAGTCCACCGGCTGGTTGGAACCACCGCCCAGCGAGCGCGGTACACGCAGGAATATTCGCGCCCCGGGCACATCGGCTACCCGTGCACGTGCATCATTGAGTATGGTAAAGGTATCGCGACGCCCACTGTCCCAGGGTGACAGCACCAGGATGGCGAAAGCACCATTAAAGGCCTCTCCGGAACTGAAAGACGGGGCCCGGATCAACAGGCGCTTGATTTCCCCGGCCTCCACCAAAGGCATCAATTTCTCTTCCACCAGTAGCAGCTGACGCACGGTGTAATCAAAGGAGGAGCCTTCCGGCGTGGATACCGCCATAAACATAATGCCGCGATCTTCCTGCGGCGCATACTCCTGCGGCACCTGCTGAAACAGCCAGGCGCTGGCCGCGATGCTCAGCAATAGTACGGTAATGGTCACTGCCGGCGCCCTGATCACTGCGCCAAGGATCTTGCGATAGCGGTTCTCCAGCGACCGGGTAATCACGTCGACCGCATCGGCGAGGCGGTTGTGCACGGTGTCCGGCCGCAGCAAACGCGAACAGATAACCGGCGCCAGGGTCAGCGCCACCAGGGTCGAGAAACACACTGCCACCGCCATGGTGACCGCGAACTCGCTGAACAGGCGGCCAATATTGCCTTCCAGCAGGGTGATGGGAACAAACACCGCCACCAGCACCAGGGTCGTGGCGATGACAGCGAAACCCACCTGGCGCGAACCCTTGTAGGCAGCCACCAGCGGGCTCTCACCCCGGGCCAGGCGCCGATGAATGTTTTCCAGCACCACGATGCAATCATCTACCACCAGACCAATGGACAGGACCAGGGCCAGCAAGGTCAGCAGGTTAATACTGTAGCCCAGCGCGTAGAGCATGATGAAGGTCGAGATCAGGGAGATAGGTACCGTTGCCGCGGGCACCAGCACACTGCGCGGGTCACCCAGGAACAGGAAGATAACCAGCACCACCAGGGCCGCGGCAATAATCAGGGTCCGGTACACCTCTTTCACCGCGGCTTCCACAAACAGCGATTTGTCGTAGCTCTTGATCAGCTCCATACCCTCGGGCAACTGGGCGTTAACGCGATCGATCTCGGCATTGACCGCCCGCGCCACGGTCAGGGCATTCGCGGTGCTCTGCTTGACGATACCCATACCGACCATGGATTTACCGTTACCGCGAAACAGGCTGCGCCGCTCGGCACTGCCCAACTCAACCCTGGCCACATCGGAGAGACGCACCAGGTAGCCATCGTCGCCGCGGCGTAACACCAGTTTTTGAAAATCCTCGGCGCTTTGATAGGCGCGCTCGACACGAATAACGAAATCACGTTCCACGGATTGCAGCGTGCCGGCGGGCAATTCAATATTCTGGCGGCGAATAGCCTCTTCCACGTCAGACACCGTCAGGCGCCGCGCCACCAGCGCATCCCGGTCGATCCAGATACGCATGGAATAAACCTGCTGGCCGGTCACCCGCACCCGGGATACGCCCTCGACAGCGGAAAAGCGATCCTCCAGGTAACGGCGCACATAGTCCGTCAACTCCAGCGCATTCATGGCCGGCGCCACCAGGTGCACCCAGTAGATCACCGTATCGTCATCACCGGCCTTCAGTACCTCTGGCGGATCGGCTTCCTCCGGCAGGTTATTAACAGTGCGCGATACCCGGTCGCGAACATCATTGGCCGCGTTGTCGATATCGCGGCCGAGGTTAAATTCGATGCGAATGCGGGAGCGACCATCCTGGCTGGTCGAGGAAATACTCTTGATGCCTTCAACCCCGGCAATGCGATCCTCGATGATCTCGGTAATCTTGTTCTCAACCACCGCCGCCGAGGCACCGGAGTAATTGGTATTGACGCTGACCACTGCGGGTTCAATGTCCGGGTATTCGCGCAGCGGCAGGCGATCAAAGGCGATGACCCCGAAGGCCACCAGTAAGGCACTGAAGACCGTGGCCATCACCGGCCGCTTTACCGATACGTCAGAAATCCACATGTCAGCGATCCAACACCTTGACGCCGGCCGACTGTCCGCGCAGGCGCGACACGCCATCGCGGACAATCTGGTTACCCGCGTTCAATCCCGCCGTGATTTCAACCCAGCCGGGGCGACGATCACCAATCTCCACCTCCACTCGCCGGGCCATCTGTTCCTCGACCAGCCAGACAAAGTGCTGCCCGCCTCTGGATAGCAGGCTCTCCTCGGGGATCAGCAGGGTCTCGCGCATATCTCCAAGCACCACCACCTGCATCAGCAGGCCCGGCTTGAGTAAACCCTCTGCATTGTCAAAACTGGCGCGGGCCGTGATCGAGCGATTGACAGGGTCGACTCGACTGTCGACCGCCGCCAGCTCACCATTGAAGGACTGGGGATAGGCGGCGGTGCCGGCCTCCAGCACCTGGCCAGGTTCGAGAAAACGCAGGAAACGCGCCGGCACGGTGAAATCCAGGCGCATGCGGGAGGTGTCGTCCAGGGTGGTAATAACCTGGCCCGGGGCGACCAGGGCACCGGCACTGACCTGGCGCAGACCCAGTATGCCGGCAAAAGGTGCGGTGATATTGCGATCTTCGATCAATGCCTTCTCCCGCTCAATGCGATTGCGGGCGATCGCCGCCATGGTACGGCGTTGGTCCAGTTCGGTCTGGGCAACCTGGTTACTGCGGGCGAGGTTCTCCAGTCGCGCCACTTCACGGTCCTGTTCCCGCAGGAATTCCTGCTGCTCGCGCAGGCTGGCCTGTTCTTCCTCCTGCTGCAGTGTGACGAGTAGCTTGCCCTTCTCCACCGTTTCGCCGTCTTCAAAGTACAGTGCTGCCACCGTCTCGGAGACACTGGAGGTAATGACCACAGACTCCCAGGCGCGCAGGGTACCGAGCGCATTGACCCGACTCTGGAAAGGTTGCTGCTCAAGCACCCAGGCAGTTACCGCGGTGACCCTGGGGCCACGCTGCTGCCCGGCTTGTTCCTGGTCCAGGGTCAGCCAATAGCCGGCTGCGACCAGCAGCAGTAGAAAAACGATAGTGACAATCGTGCGCATAGCCTGTTATTTCTCCAGGGGCATCAGGGTTAGATTTCTGAATCGTACTTGACCGGACTGCCAGTGCTGTAAAGCAATGAATCCCGCGTCGGGTTTGGCATCGTCCAGCTTCGCGGTCAGCTCTCCATTGACCCTGACCTCGATGTGGGAGCCCTGCGCCAGCACATCATACTGGTTCCACCGCCCTACCGTGTTGACATGTGTCAGCGGCGGCATGGCCCGAAACACAATCGCGCCGGTGCGTGCTTGCTGCTGCGGATGCTCATCCCAGATGTTCAACTCGTAGCAGGTTTCCGGGTGTATACGCAGGCGATCCTGACAACGGATGAATATACCGGAGTTGGTACTGGCGTCGACCCAGAATTCCGCCCGCAGATGAAAGTCAGCGTAGAGGGCCTCGGTGGCCAGGAAACCATCTCCGTCACCCAGGGCGACAATTTCCCCGTCCTGCACAGACCATTGGGCCTCTCCCTGGATCAGCCAGCCGCTGAGGCTGCTGCCATTAAACAAACTCAGGGCCAACAGCAGGAAAGCCGTCATGCAACCGCGTCGGGTTCGTTTGCAGCCGACAATTCCTCCAGCTGGCTCCGGTTGCCGCCTTCAGCCTGGGCCCGGCGCAGGGCCTGTTGCGCACCCTCGATAATAGCGGCGGCACTGGCCAGGCCGCGGGCCGGTGCGGTACAAACACCAATACTCACAGTGAGCCGAATAGTGCGCTCGGGATCCAGGGGAATATCCAGGGTTTCGATCATGGCGCGAAACTTCTCTCCCACGGCGGCGGCGCTGGTGCCGGTGCCACTGAGCAAAATGCAAAGCTGGTGATCATTGTAACAGCCCAGGTCATCGGAGGAGCGACGCATACAATAGCGCAGGGCATCCGCCACACCGAGCAGGCAATTATCTGCACCCTGGGCACCATGTTCGGAGACCAGCCCGGCGTAGTCGTCGATTTCCACCAATGCAAAGCTGAAAACGCTCTGCTCGCGCCTGGCCCTGGCAAACTCGCGCTCCACCGCCTCCTCGATCAGCGAGGGTTTGAGCAGGCCGGTCAGCGGATCATGGCTATAGTTGTCGGTCGCTACCGGCAACTCCCCCGCATGCTCAATGATGGCGTAGTAGCTGGCAATCCAGTTCATCCCCACCAGGCACAGCAACATGATGATGGCACGCATGGAATAACGGATCTCTTCCGGGAAATTCTCATCCGGCCGCAAGTTACCCATCAGGTGTTGGCTCAGGATAAACAGCAGGAAGGCCGCCATGAGCACCGTGGTCAGTCGGGCTGCCCGCTTGCCCAGCATCATACTGGCCAATAGCGGCACCATCGGTGCGGCGAAGATAACCGAGCCGCGGAAGCCGTGAGAAGACCAGCTGAGGGTGGCATAGACGATGATGACGATGGCCAGCACCGCCACCGCCGCGGTGTCCGCAGGTGCACCCTGGCGAACCTGCCGGTGCACGGCAAACAACAGCAGGGCACAGACCGTACCCATGGTGATCCCAAATGGATGAAGCTCCTGGGCAATGAGGACCCGCAAGCCCGTCGCGATCAAGGCGATCCAGCCCATCATCAGGGCCGTATTCTTAACCACATCGGCTCGCACAAAGGGCTTCTGAGCTTCCATTAACTACATTCCCGGATGGCTTCTTATCATTCTAGCAATTGACATCGAAGCCTGCTTGCCAGACAATTAGTTTCACATGTAACTATCTGGATTCAAGCATGAATTACCTGACCGGTTTTGGCAACGAACACGAGACCGAAGCGCTGGCTGGCGCCCTGCCGGTGGGTCGTTTCAGCCCCCAGCAAGTCGCCTACGGCCTCTATGCCGAGCAGTTCAATTCGACCGCGTTTACCGCGCCACGGGCGCAGAACCGGCGCAGCTGGTTCTATCGAATTCGACCCTCGGTGGTACAGGGTGAGTTCACCGCCTACCAGCAGCCCGACATGAGCACCGCGCCGCTACAGGCCTTCCCGGCTGATCCCAACGTACAACGCTGGGATCCGCTGCCGCTGCCGGAGGCCGCTACCGATTTCATTGATGGCATCACCACCATTGCTGTCAATGGCGACGCCCTGGCCCAACAGGGCATGGGCATCCACCTGTACGCCTGCAATCGCTCAATGCAGCAGCGCTACTTCTATTGTGCCGATGGTGAACTGCTGTTCATCCCCCAACTGGGTGCACTGCGCCTGCGCACCGAATGCGGGCAACTGGAGCTGGCAGTAGGTGAGATTGCGGTGATACCGCGTGGAATGAAATTCGCCGTGGACCTGCTCGACGACAGCGCCCGCGGTTACCTCTGCGAGAACTACGGTGCGCCGCTGATGCTGCCGGAGCGCGGCCCGGTGGGCGCCAACGGCTATGCCAATGACCGGGATTTCCTGTACCCGGTGGCGGCCTATGAAGAGCTGGACGGTGAGTTCGAATTGCTCTGCAAGTTCTCCGGCCAGTTGTTCACCGCGCCCATCTCCCACTCACCACTGGACGTGGTGGCCTGGACCGGCAATTCCGCAGCTTACAAATACCAATTGTCCCGCTTCAACGTCATGGGCTCGGTCAGCTACGACCATCCGGACCCGAGCATCTATACGGTACTGTCTTCGCCCTCCGATACGGAAGGCGTGGCCAACATCGATTTCGTGATCTTCCCACCCCGCTGGATGGTTGCAGAAGACACCTTCCGTCCACCCTGGTACCACCGCAACGTCATGAGCGAGTTCATGGGCTTGATTGAGGGTACGTACGATGCCAAGGAGGCCGGTTTCGTGCCCGGCGGCTCCAGCCTGCACAACAGCATGAGCGCGCACGGCCCGGAAGCCGCGGTCTTCGAAAAAGCCAGCACTGCCGAACTGAAGCCGGACCGCTACACCGACACCATGGCCTTCATGCTCGAGTCGCGCTACCTGATTACGCCCACACCCTGGGCCATGCAAACCGAATTGCGCCAACGCGACTATACTCGCTGCTGGGACGGCATTCGCAAAAACTTCAACGCCGCATAAAAAGGACACAGTCATGAAATTAGCCAGCCTCAAGTCAGGCCGCGACGGCCGCCTCGTTGTTGTGAGCCGGGACTTATCCCGCGCCGCCAGCGCAGAGGACATTGCCCCCACCCTGCAACAGGCCCTGGAAAACTGGAGCGACTGTGAAGCAGCCCTGCTGGCGCGCTTCGAAGCCCTGCAAGCCGGCGAACTGGACGATGCATTCGACTTCGATCCCGGTGTCGTGGCCGCACCCCTGCCCCGCAGTTATCACTGGGCCGACGGCAGCGCCTATGTGACCCACGTGGAACTGGTGCGCAAGGCTCGCGGTGCTGAATTGCCGGAGTCATTCTGGACCGACCCCTTGATGTACATGGGTGCTTCCGATGCTTTCATCGGCCCCTGTGATGATGTCGAGGTTGAAAGCGAGGACTGGGGCATCGACTTCGAAGCCGAGGTAACCGTCTACACCGATGACACACCGGCCGGCGTCAGTTCCGAGCAGGCCCGCGATCACATCAAGCTGGTGGCGCTGTGCAACGATGTGTCCCTGCGCAACCTGATACCGGGGGAACTGGCCAAGCAATTTGGTTTCTACCAGTCCAAGCCGCAAACCGCGTTTACCCCGGTTGCGGTGACACTGGACGAACTGGGCGATGCCTGGGACGGTGCCAAGGTTCACCTGCCCCTGCACGCCACGCTCAATGGCAACAAGATCGGCTCGCCTAATGCCGGGGTCGATATGACCTTTGATTTCGGCGACCTGATCGCCCACGCGGCCAAGTCCCGGGGCTTGATAGCGGGTACTGTCATTGGCTCGGGCACCGTCGCCAACCAGGGCAGCCCCGACGGTTCCTGCTGCCTGGCTGAATTGCGCTGCCTGGAAACCATCGCCGATGGCTCACCCAGCACGCCGTTCATGTCATTCGGTGATCGCATAGAAATCGAAATGAAAGATGGCGCCGGCGAAACAATCTTTGGCAAGATTGACCAGGTCATCAAGCAATATCATCCGCCGCGCTGACATTAGCGTAACAAGCACAGACAATAACAATCAGCCGGGGAGATCGGCCCATGAAACTCTACAGTTACTGGCGCTCCTCGGCCGCCTACCGGGTGCGTATCGCACTCAATCTCAAGGGCCTGGACTACCAGACCGTGCCGGTAAACCTGCTCAAACAGGAACACAAGGCGCCCGACTACCTGGATCGCAATGCAGCCGGCCTGGTACCCACCCTGGAGCTGGATGATGGTCGCTGCCTGACCCAATCCACCGCGATCATCCAGTGGCTGGATGCCGAATACCCCGAGCCCGCCTTGCTGCCGACGGACAATTTTGAACGCGCCCGGGTACTGTCCATGGCCAACACGGTCGCCTGCGAGATTCATCCCCTGAATAATATGGGCGTACTCAATTACCTGAAGGCGGAGTACGACGCTGACCAGGAGCAGCTCAATCAGTGGATGTATCACTGGCTGGACCGTGGCTTTTCCACACTGGAGTCGGAAATTTCCGCTGCCCCCTATTGCTGTGGTGAGCAGCTCACCATGGCCGACCTACTGCTGGTGCCCATGGTCTACAACGCTCTGCGCTTCAACTACGACCTGGCCAGCCGCCAAGCGAAGGTATACGCGGTGTGGCAGGCCTGTAATGAACAGCAAGCCTTTATCGACGCTCAACCGGAGAACCAGCCCGATGCAACTTAAGCAACTGTTGCGCAAAGCAGTAAACCTGGAAGCGAACGAGGTTCGCGCCACCCTGGTCTCCTTCGGCTTCGTCTTCGTGTTGATGGCCGCCTATTACATCCTGCGCCCGGTACGTGACGCCATGGCCTCGGACTGGACCGATGCTGAAGTCAGCTGGCTGTGGACCCTGAACTTTTTTATTTCCGCCGTGGCCGTTTCAATCTACGGTGGCGCGGTCACCAGCGTCAAATTTCGCAACCTGGTGACCTCGGTCTACGCCTTTTTCGCCCTGTCCTTCCTGGCCTTTTACCTGGGCACCCAGGCCGTTGCCGACCGGGTGCTGATCGACAAGGCCTTCTATGTATGGATCAGTGTTTTCAGCCTGTTCCATGTCTCGGTGTTCTGGAGCTTCATGTCGGACCTGTTTACCAAGGCGCAGTCGCTGCGGCTGTTTGGTTTCATCGGCGCCGGCGCCAGCACCGGCGCCCTGGTCGGGCCTTCCATTCCCACCTTCTTTGTCGACAGTATCGGCACCGACAACCTGATGCTGGTGGCGACACTGTTACTGGTAGCCACCCTGCCGATAATCGCAACGCTGCAACGCCTGAAGTTTTCAGACCTGCACAATGACACGCTGCAGCCCGACACCGACAAGATGGAATATATCGGCGGCAATCCATTGGCCGGTTTCGCTGAATTTGTGCGCAGCCCCTATTTGCTGTCTATCGGCTTGTTCATCCTGTTCTACACCTCGATCAGTTCCTTCATATATTTCGAGTTGAAGAACCTGCTGGCCGATTACAGCCGCGCCGAGCGCACCCAGATTTGGGCCGCCATGGACCTGGCGGTCAACACACTCACGATTGTCACGGCGCTGTTTATCACCGGTCGCATGGCGACCCGCTTTGGGCTGGGCGTCACCCTGGCCTCGGTACCCCTGCTGATCAGTGGCGGCATGCTGGTAGTGGCAGCCGCGCCTGCGGTGGCGGTGGTTGTGGGTTTACAGATTGTGCGCCGAGCCGGTAATTACGCGGTGACCCGCCCCGCCCGGGAAATGCTGTTTACGGCGGTCGACCGTGAAACCCGTTTCAAAGCCAAGCCGGTGATCGATATCGTGGTTTATCGGGGTGGCGACACACTCAACGCCTGGGCTTTCACCGCACTGACCCAGGGCTTGGGTCTGGGACTGGCCACGGTAGCCGTTGTTGGCGCCGCCATCGCGGCAATATGGGCGGCGCTGGGTTTCTACCTGGGTAGATCCTTTGAGCGGATCGAGTAGGTAATCAGGCCGCCTGCCAACAGCGGCAGCGCGAACACCGTAAACAGGATGGGGATACCCCAGCCCGCCGCGATCAGCAGGCCGGCCACATAGGGTGCGATCACCGCACCAAAGCGACCCAGGCCTATGCCCCAGCCGACACCGGTTGCGCGCACCTCGGCCGGATACAGTCGCGCCGCCGTCATATAAAAGCCAACAAAACCACCCTGCTGGAACAAACCAATAACCGCGGTCAGTAATAACAGCGCCGCAAGGCCCAGTGGCAGGAAGGCAAACAGGATCATGCCCAGGGCGGCGATGAAGTGAAAAACCAGAATGGTTTTCTGCAGGCCGAAGCGGGTCGAAGCCCAACCCATGCCAATATTGCCCACCGCCCCGCCGAGATTAAAGGCAATGCCCGCGTAAATAGCCTGCGCCAGGGGCAGCCCGGAATCGACCAGTAACTTGGGTATCCAGCTGAGCAGGAAATACAGCGTACCGAAGCAGAGGAAGAAGGAAGACCACAGCTGCAAGGTTTGCTTACGGCGCGAGGCACTCAGCAGTGAGCTGACACTGGCCGCTTCAGGCTCCGCTCCAGCGTCCGGCAGCTCTTTCACGGTAGCCAATTGCATGCGTGCCAGCACCTTGTTGACCCGGCCCAGGGCATTGGCCGGACGCCGCACCAGCAGGAAGTGCAGGGACTCGGGCATGAACAGCAGGATCAAGGGCAGCATGGCCAGGGTGAGAATACCCCCGGCAACAAACACACCCTGCCAGCCATAGTCGGGAATCAGCGCGGCCGCCAGGAAACCCCCAAGAGTGGCACCCAGTGGATAGCCGGCCAGCAGAATACCCACCGCCATATTGCGCTGGCGGTCGGGAAAGAATTCGCTCACCAGCGCTGTCAGGCTGGCCATGATGGCGCCGATCATCAAGCCGGTCAGTAAACGCAGGGCCACCATGGGCCACAGGGACGGTGACCAGGCCGTCGCCAGCATGGCCAGGCCCATAATGAGGACCGCCCAGACAATCACCACACGACGACCCAGACGGTCAGTCAAGGGCGACAGGAACATGGCACCCAGGGTCATGCCCAGTACGCCGGAGCTGAACACGATGCCAAGCCGGTCCGGCGACAAGGCCCAGTCATCTGCCAGCGGCGGCGCGGCAAAGGCCATGGCCAGCACGTCAAAGCCGTCAACGGTTTGCAGCAGGAAACACACAAGCAGCAACAGAACCTGGGCTCCACCCACCGGCCGCTCATCGATCAGTTGGTGCAGGCCTGCTTCTGTTAAATGCTCGTTCATGGTCGCCAGCTTTTTATTCCAGGTTTCTGCGCCGAAATACTAACAGAGATCAAGATCCAGGCGTGAAAGGCGCAGCCGGTCATGCCCGTGGCGCCCGCGGCCATCCCGTATCAGCCAGCACAGGAATAGTCTGGACCCATCGTAACAGGGAGAAGAATCATGCAATCACGTATCAACTGCGTAAGCGAAGCCGCCGGCGAAATGCTGCAATCGTTTATCGTCATGGCCATGAAGACCATGTTCAGGCGTGGCGCCAGTGGCGGCCAGATCCGCAACTTCCTCGGGCTCTACCTGCCGGAGCAAAATACTATTTACCAGGGTGACCAGGTGTTGACCGCACTGCAGGAACTACAGCGCGCCGGCACGGTGGAGCGCCGCGGCATTCACTGGTGCCTGGCTACTCTGTAAAGCCGGTAATGTGCTTTGCGGCCTGGTAGGCGAAGGTCATGGCCGGCCCCAGGGTTGAACCAGGCCCCGGGTAGGTTGGCAGGACCGCCGTGCTGCAATTGCCGATGGCATACAGTCCCGCAATCGTACTCCCGTCTTCGCGCACTACCTCGGCATTGGGGCTGGTGACCATGCCGCCCTGGGTGCCGAAATCACCGGGATCTACCTTCATGGCATAGAAAGGCCCTTGCTTGATGGGCCCCAGGCAGGGGTTGGGCTGCACGCGCGGATCAGCGTAATAGCGGTCGTACAGTGAATCACCGCGCTGCAAATCCAGGTCCTTGCCCGTCGCGGCATAGCCATTGAATTTCTCAACCGTGCGTTCCAGCCCGTCCGCGTCCACTTCAATTTTGGCGGCCAACTCGCGCAGGCTATCCGCTCTGGCAAAGAAGCCCTCCTCCTCAAAACTCGCCGGTAGGGCCCAGTCCGGGCGGAACTTGCTGTTATAGAGCGGGCCGACCATGTAGGTGGCGCGAAAATGTGCATCAAATATTTGCCAGGAGGGTACGCAGGGATTCTCATCCGAGTGCCTGGCAAAGGTGTCCAACTGGTAGGCCATGTAATTTTGCGACTCGTTGCTGAAGCGCTCCCCGGCCGGGTTGACCACAATGGAACCCGGGTAGGACTTCTCCATGATGCTCATGCGCGGCGATGGCTCACCGGGCACCGAAATCGTATTGCACCACCAGGCGCCATCCATCTGGCTCAGCTTTGCCCCCAGGCGCTTTCCCTCCCGGATGGCATCACCGGTATTGTCTAGAGTACCGCCGCTCCAGCTTTCGTTGGTGGGACTGGGTAAATACTGCTCACGCATGGCCTGGTTGTGCTCAAATCCACCTGCCGCCAGCACCACCGCCTTGCGTGCCTGTATGCGCAGGGTTTCTCCATTGCGCGTGACCTCGGCGCCAATAACCCGGCCAGCGTCGTCGGTCAGCAACTGCTGCATTGCGGTGTGCAGCCACAGGGGCATGCCCCGGTCCTGCATGGAGGCGCGCAGGCGCGCCACGCCCGCCGCACCCGTGGTTAGGCGCCGGGCGTATTTGTCACCGAACAGGCGCCAGGGAATATCGAGGATGTACTTGAATACCAGCTTCAATGCCAGCTTCCACCAGCCGGGTAACTGCGCCATCAGCAGCGCCGCTTCCACCTGGGTGAAGGGAACGCGATTGAACAGGTGCATCATGTGATGGCTGCGCCTTAGAACCAGGTATTCCTTGTCGGCCAGTTCATCGGCATTGATCGGTTCCGGCTCCATGGAACGATGACCGGGTGTGGCACCCTCACACTCCTGGTAGTAATCAGGATAATGTTCCAGGGTGACATAGCGTACCCGGGTGCGCTGGTGCAGGAAGTCGATCATCTTCGGGCCGTTGTCCAGGTAGCTGTCGATCATTTCTTCCGGCACCCGATCCAGCGGCAGGCAGCCCATCAGGTAGGCCTTGGCCCTGGCCCGATCATCATCGGCACCAGCCGCCAGGGCATAACGGTTGTTAGGTATCCAGACACCGCCACCGGAAATAGCGCTGGTACCACCGATCAAATCAGACTTGTCGATGACCAACACATCCCTGGTTCCCATCTCGTAGGCGCACAGGGCCGTGGTCATGCCGCCATTGCCGGAGCCGACCACCAACACATCCACGCTGTGATCCCAGGAATTTTCTGCCGTCATAACTTGTCCGCTTGCTGTGCTAATCTCGCAGCTATAGTACTGTATCGCCTGTGACCATGATGGCCAATCAATCCAATCCGTGGCCCATAGTCGTACAAGGTTTAATAGTTTGGTCGAATAATTAGAAGGAAATGTTCATGAAGAAGAAATTTGCCCTTGTGGCCCTGCTCGCCGGTTTGACGACTGCACCCCTGGCCCTGTCACACCTGGACCCCAGCGCCTTCCTGCTGTCCTACAGGCAATCGCTGTTTGCCCTGCTGGGCGCCAACTTCGGGCCAATGAGCTCGATGATCAAGGGCGAAATGCCCTGGGATGACGAGGCCTTCAAAGGCTATGCGACAGACCTGTCGCTGGTCGCGGAGCTGGATTTCATGCGCGGCTTCCCGCCGGGCAGTGAGGGCGGCCGCACCCGCGCCAGGCCAGGCATCTGGGAAAACACCGCTGACTTCGAAGCCAAAATGGCAGACTTGAAGCGCGAGGCCCTGGCGCTGGCCGAGGCATCGCGCAGCGGCGACAAAAAGGCAATACTCAAGCAGTTCCAGATAACAGGCGGCACCTGCAAGAGCTGCCACGATGACTACAAGTCCAAGGACTACCTGAACTAGCGCCGACAGCCAGGCGCCGGGCCGGCTACCAATAGAGTTCCGGCTCTGGCGCCAGGTAAACAGCCAGTGCCAGTGCGGCAATGCAGATCAACAACAGCAGCGCGGCCCGCCAGTTAGAGACCGGGGCATCGCTGCCCTCTTCACCGCCGGTGAACATGGCCTGTATCAACGCCTGCCCTCGCACCCACTGGTACCAGCTCACTGCCAGCAGGTGCAGCCCAATCAGCCCGAGAATCACCCACCAGAACAGCTGGGCGTGCAATTCACCCAGCTTATCGGTCCAGCGACTATCCAGGGCGTGATAGAGCGGGCCATCAAACATCAGCCCATCACTATTGAACAAGCCGCTTAGCGCCTGCAGCAAAATCAACAGCAGCATCAACAGCACCGCCCAACCACCCGCAGGATTGTGGCCCGGCCCCGCCTGTTCCACGCCGCGCCAGTAGCGCCAGACCGCGGCAGGTTTGCGCAGGAAACTGGCAAAGCGCGAGTGCCTGCTGCCGAAAAAGCCCCAGGCTATGCGGAAACACACCAGTACCAACACCGTGTATCCGCTCCATAAATGCACCTTGATCCATTCGAACTCGTGGCTGAGCCAGCTCATTAACAGCGCCAGCAACAACAGCCAGTGGAATAAACGGGTTGGCGCATCCCAGGTGGGAAATGACATAAAGAATCCTGCAATAAAAAAGGGCCCCGAAGGGGCCCTTTTTACAAGCTGTTAAAGCCTCAGGTCAAATCAAAAACGACGGTACAGTGAGGCGCTGACAAGCCAGATGCTGGTGTCGTTGAAGTCAACATCACTGTCTTCATCGGCATAGACTGCCCCAACGGTGGGAACCCACTTCTTCCAGCCGAAGGCGCCGGGAAACATCAGGCGGCTTGAGACTGCGTAGCGATCCGCATCATTGGAATCGCCGAACACTGGATTGGTTTTATCACCATCCAGGCTGGCGTAGGACAGGTTGTTGATCCACTTTACTTTACTGCTGGTGTAGGTGTAGCCGATACCTACCTCAAAGCCATCCTGGGACATGGCGTCGCCGTCCAGGTCGTAATCGAGGTAAGCAAGGCGCGGACGCAATTCATGCTTGCCGCCTTCAAGGCTAAAGGTATAACCCGCTTCCACGCGCGTAACATCGCCCTGACGGTCCAGCAAATCGCGCTCCGCCCTGGTCAGGCCCAGGGCAATACCACTGTCTTCATCATCGATATTGCGATCGCGAAAGATAGCGTCGACTTCAAAATTGCTGCCGAACATATTGTCCCAGGTCAGGCGCACACCGCCGGAATCAGAATCAGTATCGCCACGTTTCACACCGACCTGGTAGGGGTCGGACCACTGCTTGGTGCTGGCGCCAGCGGTGCTTATACCGGCCAGCTGTACATTACCTATCTTGTCAAAGTCGTGACGCACGGCCAGTTGTACCGCCAACTCCGCGGCCAGCGGCTCCAGCACGGTGTTGCCCAGCAGCACCTGGGTCTTTTTGCTATCGAAGGTATAAGCCACTTTGAAGCCGCCTGCGGGCAAGCCGATATCTTCATCATCGGGGCTGCCTGCATCGTCGATCCTGTCGTTGCCCAGGTCAAAGCCGGCAACCTCTGACAGGAAGTTGGTTTCGATACTACCGAAACCGCCACCCAGGTTGATGAAACCACTCCAGCCAGACTCGTCACCGATAGGATCCAGCGCCAGGGCCGGCGTGGCCAGTGTCGAAATCGCCAGTGCTAATACTGCTTTCTTCATAATACTTTCCCCTAGTTTGATAGTTTAAAAGTTCGCGTGTTTATGCGGACGGCATTGTAGCAAGACCACCCCGAAATTTATGCGAAAAACTTCACATGAAAGCCCATATTTCATAAGCACTATCTTAACAAAGCTGTGCTTTTAGATAATGATCGAGATCATTACTTCGATCCCTCCAATTGCTACACTGGTAGGTCCCTGTTTGCTAGACGTGGTACGAGAGATGGAAACATTAACCAGTGATGGCCAGGCACATGCCGAGGTAGCACCGGATGAACTGGTTGAGGATCAGTCGAATTGGGAGGCACCGGCAGAGCTGCCGAGCCTGAGCGATCCCGTACTCTACATCAACGACAACATCAGCCATTTGCAGTTCAATCTGAGAGTACTGGCACAGTCGCTGAACGAATCGATACCCCTGATCGAACGGCTGCGTTTTTTGCTGATCTTCAGTTCCAACATGGATGAGTTCTATGAGATTCGCGTGGCCGGACTGCGCCGCCAATTTGAGCTGGATCGGGAGATCCCGGGCAAGGACGGCCTGCCCGCCCACGAGGTATTACGCCAGATCAACCTGCAATGCCACGAAGCCTATCAGCGCCAGTATGAAATCCTCAACGACATACTCTTGCCCCGCCTGAAAGAACAGGGGGTGTGTTTTCTACATGAGAGAGACTGGACCGAAGAGCAGACCAGCTGGGTGCGCCGTTATTTCCGCAGCGAGGTAATGCCGCTGATCAGTCCGCTGGGCCTGGACCCTGCCCACCCGTTCCCGCGCCTGGTTAACAAGAGCCTGAATTTTATCCTCTCGCTGGAAGGCAAAGACGCTTTCGGTCGCGAAAGCGGTATGGCGGTAGTGCCAGCACCCCGCTCACTGCCCCGGGTGGTGCGCATGCCTGACGCGCTCTGCGATGGCGGCGAAAACTTTGTGCTGCTCTCCTCTATCATCAAGGCCCACGTCGACGAACTGTTCCAGGGTATGACGGTCAAGGAATGCCACCAGTTTAGGGTCATTCGCAACGCCGACCTGGAAGTGAACACAGCCGAGGTTGACGATATTGCGCTAGCCCTGCGCGGTGAATTGCACTCGCGTCGTTTCGGCGCGGCGGTCAAGCTGGAAATTTCCAGCGGCTGCCCGGAACACCTGTGCAACTTCCTGCTGCAACGCTTCTCACTGACTGAGGATGAATTGTTCCGGGTGAACGGCCCGGTCAACCTGCAACGCCTGATGTCCTTGATCGACCAGTTGGAACGCAATGATCTTTGCTTTCCCGGTTTCACCCCGGGCTTGCCCAAGGTACTCAAGGACGAAACCACGATTTTCGAAACCCTGTCCAGGGAAGACCAGTTACTGCTGCACCCCTACCAGAGTTTCGCGCCGGTGGTTGACCTGCTGCGGCAGGCAGCCCGCGATCCCCAGGTAGTGGCTATCAAGCAAACCCTGTACCGCACCGGCGAGTCATCAGAGCTGGTGGAATTGCTGGCAGAGGCGGCACGGATGGGCAAGGAAGTGACCGTGGTCATTGAATTGCGGGCGCGTTTCGACGAGGAAGAGAACCTCAACTTCGCCAACACCCTGCAGGAAGCGGGTGCACTGGTGCTTTACGGCGTCGTCGGCCACAAGACTCACGCCAAGGCGATGCTGATCATTCGCAAGGAGGGTCGCAAGCTACAGCGCTATGCACACCTCAGCACTGGCAACTATCACCCGCGCAACGCGCGGATCTATACCGATTACAGCTTGCTCACCGCCAATGACGATGTCTGCAATGATGTCGCCAGGGTGTTCCAGCAGCTGACCGGCATGGGCAAGGCCATGCGACTGAAGCAACTGCTGCATGCGCCATTCACCCTGCACAAGCAGATCATTGCCAATATCGACCAGGAAATTGAGGCCGCCAAGGCGGGCAAGAAAGCGCACATCATGGCCAAGATCAACGGTCTCACCGAGAGCAAGGTCATCAAGGCTCTGTACCGGGCGTCACAGGCCGGTGTTAAAATTGACCTGGTGGTACGCGGCATGTGCTGCCTGCGCCCCGGGGTCGCTGGAATTTCCGACAATATCCGGGTGATCTCGGTAGTGGGCCGTTTCCTTGAGCACTCGCGGGTATTCTTTTTCCAGAATGCGGAAAACCAGTTGTACTGCTCCAGTGCCGACTGGATGGAGCGCAACCTGCTGAACCGGGTGGAAATCGCTTTCCCCATACTCGATGAAAAGCTGGCCTCCCGACTCAAGAAAGAGCTGGAGTTGCACTTCAGCGATAATTGCCAGAGCTGGCGGCTGCACACTGACGGCCACTACACACTGAATCGACCTCGTTCCGGCCAGGAAGAGCGTTCGGTGCAGGCGATGTTGCTGGAAAAGCTCGCGGTCTGAAATATGGGTAAAAAGCAGGATTCGCGCCCTGAAGCTGAAAGGCTTCAAGATCACATTATGAGACTTCAGGAGTGACAGCGTCGTCGCTTTAGGTTATGACAGAACCATGATGTCATTCTTGCGCCCAATAAAACCTCTACTGGTGCTACTGAGCGGCCTGTTGCTGGCAGGCTGCCTGCATTTGCAGCTAGGTGGACCCGTCACAGAGGCGTCTCTGACGGTAGCGCCCCTGCGCGATCCCGCCCAGGTCATCCAGGTGCTGGATACGCCCGGCATTGGGTTTATCCGCGACTTTTTCGGGGCCGAAAACTGGGACGCCAGTGACGACCTGGTACAGCTGTTATTCCTGGGCAACGTATCGGTCGACCAGGACCTGTACCAGGATGAAGAGCTGTACCTGGTTACCGCCAGCGGCGGTTTCGACCGGGACGCCAACACCGATCTCCTGCTCGACGCAGATCCCGCCAGCGTCACTGGTCAGTGGCATGCCATCCTCAGCGGCACCCAACTGCGCCGCGCTACAGTAAGTCCGCTCACGGAAGCGGCATATCGCTACCTGGAACTAAACCTGGATGCGCTCAGTGATAGCGAGGTCATAGAGCAACTGAGACTGATTTCACAATCCATGGTGCCTGACCTGGATAGTTCCGGGGCCGTGGATTACGAGGACACACTGCAGTGGAACCGGCTCATCAACGCCAACGCCTACCTGCGGGATATTGCCGCGGTTGACGAGCTCTCGGAGGCGGTGCGCGCCAGCGCCAGCGCGACAACCCTGCGCAGCCTGAGCCTGGAAGTGGTGGGCCAGCCCGGCGAGAGCTCAGGCCCATTTACTATCAGCGGTAGCATTACCGTCACCAACGCCACCCGCGTCGACAGCGACGTCAACGATCCCTTTGCCTTGTACACGGATAACAGCACCATTGAAAAGGCCCAGGACCTGAGCAACCCGGTGGTACTGGGGGGCTATGTCAACCTGGCGGGCGAGGGAGAAGAAGGCGGCAACTTCCTGTTTGGCGATAGCGCCGATTACTACCACGTCGATTTGCTGGCGAGCCAGCGCATCACAATGATCATGGCCGACGACCCACTGCTCAACGACCTGGACTTGTACCTGTACGATGCCGTCGGCAATCTGCTGAATGCCTCGCTGGGTTTGTCAGAGTTTGAACAGATTACCGTACCCGCTGATGGCGAGTACTTCATTGCCGTGGAAGCCTTTGAAGGTGCGTCCAATTACCAGCTCACCCTGGGCATTGGCGAGCTGCCGGCCCAGGTAGAACTGCTGCGACTCAGTGACGATTTTGTGCCCGGCGACATCATCGCCCGCTTTCGTGCCCACCCCGGGGTAGACAGCATGGCCAAGCGTGCCCGCATGACCGGGATGCGCGTACGCGGGGGCCTGCGCCGGGCCAACCTGTTGCAGTTGGAGCAAGGCCAGGACAAGCGACTGCAGCAGCGCAAGCTGCGCACGCTGCGAGCCATGAAGCGCCTGCGCCGGCGAGAGGAAGTGAGCTCCGCTGACCTCAACTATTATGTGCAGGCCACAGCCACTCCCAATGATGCCTTTTACAGCCAGCAAAGCTGGCATTACGAAATGATCAACCTGCCGGCCGCCTGGGAAAACAGCCTGGGTGACGACGTGCTGGTGGCCGTGGTCGATACCGGCGTGCGCCTGGATCACCCGGACCTGGCCGGGCAACTGGTGGCGGGCTATGACTTTATTGCGAGCCCCTCAATTGCGGGCGACGGCAATGGCATCGACAACAACCCGGAAGATCCGGGCGACTCGGAGGGTTCCACCCCCAGCAGTTTTCATGGCACCCATGTCAGCGGCACTATTGCTGCCGCCACCAACAATGCGCCGGGAGCCAGTAGTGTTGGCCGCGGGGTTGCAGGGGTGGCCTGGAACGCCCGGGTAATGCCCTTACGCGCGCTGGGTGTGGGCGGTGGCACCACCTATGATGTGATGCAGGCTGTGCGTTATGCCGCCGGCCTGGGCAACGATTCCGGTACCCTGCCGAGCCAGGCCGCCGATATCATCAACCTCAGTCTCGCTGGCGGCGGCTACAGCAGCAGCGGCCAGGCGCTCTACTCGCAGGTGGCCAGCCTCGGCATCATCGTAGTGGCGGCGGCCGGTAACGAATCAACGTCGCAGTTTGCCTACCCGGCTTCCTATGATGATGTGATCTCGGTCAGCGCCGTCAATATCAACAAGGGCCGCGCCAGCTACTCCAATTTCGGCAGTCGCATCGATGTCGCGGCACCGGGCGGCGATGGCTTTAGTGGCGATGTTAATGGCGATGGTTACGCCGACCTGATACTGAGCACATCCGCCGACGACAGCGTGTTCCCGATCCGGGCCAGCTATAGCCTGCAGGCCGGCACCTCCATGGCCGCGCCACATGTGGCGGGGGTTGCCGCATTGATGAAGTCAGTTTACCCGGACCTGGGCAGTGATGACTTCGAATCGCTGCTGCAACAGGGACTGCTGAGCGACGATCTCGGCAGCCCCGGCCGGGACAATACTTATGGCTATGGCCTGATTAACGCCAACAAGGCGGTACTGGTAGCCCAGAGCCTGGCTTCCGGCGGCAGCATCAGTGAACAGCCCAGTATCACCACCAGCACCTCCACCATGAATTTCGGGGCCTTCGCCGACACCCTGCAGCTAACCCTGTCCAATGGCGGCACCGGCGAGCTGCTGATTGACAGCATTGTAGCCGCCGATAGCTGGGTCAGCGTCAGCGCCGCCAACGTGGACGCCGCCGGTCTCGGCAGCTACAACATCAGCGTGCAGCGCAGTGTGCTGGCGATAGGCAGTCACCTCTCCTCACTGCAGATCAGCAGTAATGGCGGCGATAGCACGGTGCAAATTATCCTGCAGCAACCGGATCCCAACGCAGTCTCAACCGGTAACGCCGGCTTGCATTACATCTTGCTGCTAAACGCGGATACCGGTGAAGTCTTTGACGAAATCAGCGCCAACGTCGTGGAGGGCCAATACGACTTCAGCTTTAATAACATTCCCAACGGTCGCTACCAGATTGTTGGCGGCAGCGATGCCGACAATGACTTTTTTATCTGCGATGCCGGTGAAGCCTGCGGTGCCTGGCCGGTGCTGGACAGTCAGCCGGCGATTATTGAGCTCAACCAGGACTTGTCCGGCCTGGATTTCTCCTCCACCTTCCTCACCGGCATCATCTCAGCCAACAGCAGCGCTAGTTCAACCAGCGGGGGCGCTGGCGCGGAAACAGGCCTGAAGCTAAGACGTTCGGCCTGGCGTGCCAGGACGATTAAACCGCCGCAGCGGGGATCAACTATCCAGCCTTGACTGGCCGTCGGCCTGGTTTTCAAAGATGTAATGCCAGCTCTTGTCGATAAGCTGGGCGCGGTGGCGTGGACCCGGCTCATCGGCCTCCCCACTCTCGTAGCCGCTATCACCGGCGAACAATACCTGCACCGGGTCCCGGGTCTGGGCAAACACGGGAAACACCTGGTAGGGCTGGCGGGCGGCGATGCCGATCATGGCGTCTTCGGCACTGAGGTAACCCAGCAATGCGCGCAGGGTCATAATGGTCGGTGGATACAGGCCCAACTCTCCCGCCTCGTGCAGGCGCACGGCCTCGGCAATACCGATCCACTGGTAATCATGGATCTCGCTGCCGTCAATCTCAATACTCGTCTGGGCCGGGGCCAGGGCCAGGAAAAACCAGGTATAGAAGCGTTTGGGTTCGGCCACCGGCGTGGTCCAGTGGCTGAGCTGTACCATGGTGTCGGGGTCGACCAGCAGGCCTGCCTCTTCCCCGGCTTCGCGGGCCGCGGCAACGCGCGCCGCTCGCTCTTCATCGTCGGCAGCGGCGGTCCAGTCTTCAGGGTCCAGTGCGCCACCGGGAAACACCCAGACACCGCCGGCAAACAGCAGGGCCTTGTTACGTTTCAGCAGTAGAACTTCGGGGCCAGCGTCGCTATCGCGAACCAGGATGACGGTCGCGGCTGTACGCGGTTCGGGGGTGCTCAAGGTCGCTTACATGTCCCCGGCGGTGGCTGCACTGTCAACACTACCGGCCACCATTGAGGCACTGGGTGCTAATTGGGCCGCGTAGGCTGGAACATCGAAGGGTACCTTCACGCCGAGGCCGGCGCTTTTCTTCATCAGGGTGGACATGGAAACGCCAGACGCCTCTGAAAGACTGCTAAAGGTCTCTTCTCCCGTGGCAATGGCCACCGTCTGGGCCACCATGCCGAGAGCGTCAACGTCGGCGCCTATCACAGCGCCCACCACCAGTCCCACTTCACGGGTCTGTTCGGGAACCAGGGCAATGACCGTCGCAATCGCCGCGGCCAGCGCCGGGTCGCTCTGGTCGCGAATGGACCGGGCTATGGCGCCGGCAATAGCCGGTGCATGCTCGGGTGCGGCCTTGGTGGCGGTCGCTGCCAGGGTGGCAATGTCACCGAGGGTGCCGCTGCCGTACATCTGTGCCAATGCGATGGTGACAACGGTCCCGGCACGGTCGGGATTAGCCGCCACAATATCGGCAACTAACTGGGATAACTCCTGGTTGTTGCGGGCTGCAGCGAGTGCGGCATAGGGATTATTGGACGCTATCGTCGCGGTCAGCGTCTGTGAGTTGTCTGCCAGTACAGCTTCAGCGGCCTGGTTTTCCACAGCCGGAACGTCAGCATCTGCGGTTTCGGTCGCAGGCTGCAGTGCAGGATTTTCAAGGTAGCTGGCGGGTTGCTCAGGTGTTGCAGCCAGCGCGTCGCGCTGGGCGACATCCGGGGCGTCACCCTGAAAGTGGAAAATACCCACCAAGAGACCAAATACTAAAACGGCCATACCCATAATTACGTGCTCCAAAAGAGGCGTCTATGGGTGGCTAGAGTACCAAATTTGGGCCCAAAAGCCCATCTGCCGGAATATCGACAGCCTGTCAAAGTGTGCGCTGCTTGGCACTTTGGGGGGAAAGCCGGGCACAATCAACACGCCGGTGCGCTTAACTGGCCAAAATGCTCAATCAACCGCTGCGCTGCGGGTCATCCAGGTATTCCCGGGTCAGACGAAATACCACCGGTGCCAGCAGGAGCAGGGCAGCCAGGTTGGGGAATGCCATACAGGCATTGAGAATGTCGGCTATTTTCCAGACCAGGTCCAGTTCACCCACGGTACCCAGGGGTATGGCGCAGACCCAGGCCAGCCTGAAGGGCAGCACACCGCGTTCACCGAACAGGAAGACCACGCAACGCTCACCGTAGTAACTCCAGCCAATCATGGTGGTAAATGCAAACAGGCACAGGCCGAAGGTGACCACCCACTCGCCACCGGGCAGGCCGCGCTCGAAAGCCAGCCGGGTCAGGTTGGCGCCGGTTTCACCGGAATCCATAACCCCCATCATGACAATAGCGAAGCCGGTAATAGTGCAAATCACCAGGGTATCGATAAACGTTCCCAACATGGCGATGGTGCCCTGCCGTACCGGGTCATTGGTTTGCGCGGCGGCGTGGGCGATAGGTGCACTACCCAGCCCGGCCTCGTTGGAGAATATGCCCCGGGCCACCCCCATCCGCAAGGCCACCAGCATGGTGGCACCGGCAAAACCACCGGCAGCCGAGTGTCCATTGAAGGCGCTGTCTATGATTAATACTGCCGCCGCAGGCAGCTCGCTGATATTCATGAGGATAAGTGCCAGCCCGGACAACAGGTAGGCTATCGCCATGAAGGGCACCAGCACACTGGTGACATGGGCAATACGGCGAATACCGCCGAGAATAACAGCCGCCACCAGGGCCGCCAGCACCAGGCCGGTGGCGAGTTGGGGAATGGCAAAGGACGTGTGCAGCACCTGGGCTACCGAGTTGGACTGCACCGTATTGGCGATACCAAAACCGGCGAGGCCGCCAAAAATGGCGAACAGGAAGCCCAGCCAATGCCAGTGCTGCTTGAGTCCATTCTTGATGTAATACATGGGGCCGCCCTTGTAGCGCCCCTCCGCATCGTGTTCACGATAGTGCACCGCCAGCACGGCTTCGGCGTACTTGGTGGCAATGCCCACCAGGGCCGCCAGCCACATCCAGAACAGCGCACCGGGTCCGCCAATGGCAATCGCGGTGGCCACACCGGCCAGGTTGCCGGTGCCAATGGTTGCCGACAGGGCCGTCATCAGCGCGCCGAAAGGCGAGATCTCGCCTTCGCCCCGGCCATGAATGCCACGAAACAACAGGCCGAAAGCCGCAGGAATACGGCGAATGGTCATGAAGCGCAGGCCAATGCTCAGGTATAGCCCGGTGCCGAGGATCAGGACGAGCATGACCGGGCCCCAGACCACGCTGTTAATGGTATCAATGATATTGACGAAATCGACCATGGGGTGCCTTATTTTATTGGTATGGTTGTAGCGGCGCAGAGCCCAGTGTGCCGCCGGCGCGGCAACTAATCCAGAGCTATCCAGTCCCTGGGAATATTTTGTTCCACCAGTTCAGTGATGCTGATGGTGACGATGTCGTGCTGCTGACCCACCTCGGCAGCAAACAATGACTCCTTGCTGCAGCGGGCAATGATCTTGGCACGGGGGGAACGATTGCGAATCCACAGCGCTGTGCGCAGGTTTTCCTCCTCCGAACCCGTGCCCAGTATCACCACCGTATCGTCACTGTCGAGGTTGACCGTGGCGCGCACCCGATCCCAGACATCCGGATGAGAAATATCACCCTCAAACAGCTCGCGTCGGTAATTGCCGACGAATTTCATCTGCTCGTCGGCGACCAACACACGTCGATGGGCGTCATTATCGATGATCACCACCGTGTCCATCTCGTCCAGCGCATTTTCCTGCAACTGTTCGACGATGGTCTGGCCGAAACGACCGAAGCCCGCCAGGATGACGGCATCCTTGGGCTTGGTTTCACGGAAGTGCTTCATCAGGTGGCTCTGCACCAGGCCGGCGGCGGCCAGGTGGTAGGAATTAAAGATCTGGCACTCCTGGGCGACACGCGTTTGCGCCATGGCACGCATGAAGCGCAGGCGGCCACAGTGGACAATCAGGCGCTCTCCCACCTCGGGTACCAGTTCCAGTATGCGGCTGGCCGCCTCGAAGCTGCGCAGGCTGTCATTGCCCAGCAGCAGGATACGCTGGGCACGATGCGGCCGCAGTTGCTCGAGGAAGAAGCGATGCGTGATATCGCCGACCACTACCGACGCATTGAAAGACTCGCGAATTTCATCGGTGGTGCTCTGGTCGCAGTTTTTACAGACGACCACGACTTGCACGCGGGGATCTTGCTCACGCAACATCCGCAGGTAGGTCAGGCTCAGCTCAGAAGAACTGACCACAATAATATGATTCTTGAGCCGACGCAGTTGCCAGCTCTGCGGTGAAAAGCTGCGTAAAAAGGCTTCGATCAGTGTCCAGGCAGCCAACATTGGCGCGCCAAAATAGGACATCCACAACAGCACTCGCGCCCAGGCAGGCCCACCCACCGGCGTACCCAGGTCGACGCCGCCGATCACAAACAGGCTGAGACTGTAATAGAGCATGGTCAGCACTGGACCGCCGGCGACTTCCGGGCGCTCGGTGACACCGACCCCGGAGGCGAAGGCGGCGAAGGCGCTGGCCAGGAACCAGATGGCGCCAATTGAACGCCAGCTGGCACCGGTAAAGAATTGATTGTTCAGGAGAGTTCGCCTATTCAATAAGACCGAATTCACCGGCCAGAATGTCGATGATTTCCGCCTTGGGATTGTCGCTGAGTGTCAGGGCCTCACCGGTGATCTTGCGCGCAATGTCCAGGTAGGTGGCCGAGGTCTGCATCAGGAGCTCCTCTGGCAAGCCCTGCTGCGCCAGCGCCGGCCGCTCATCCATGCGGTTTTTGTTGGTGAGAATGTCCGGGTCTGGAAAGTGCCCCAGCAGCAACTGCCGAAACTGTTCCTTGGAGTTTTCAACCACGCGGCCTTCGCGGTATGCGTCGGCGTCCCAGATGCGCGAGGAATCCGGAGTCCCCACTTCATCCATGTAAATCAGTTTGTCAGCGCCGCTGGCATCGGTGACGTAGCCGAACTCGAATTTGGTGTCGACAAAGATCTGGCCAATGGCAGCCAGCGCGTCACTGATCAAGCCGAAGCCCTCGCTTAGCAGGCGCTCATAGGTATCGATGTCTGCCGGCTCGCGAAAGGCGAAGGCGCGGTAATTATTCTCGATATCGCTGCGACTCACATTGACATCATCCAGCTCAGGCACCCCGGGGATGTCAGTCAGTATGCCCTTGGTAGAGGGCGTGATCAGGAGTTCCGGCAGTTTTTGGTCTTTCTGCAAACCCTCTGGCAGCGCCACCCCACAAATATCGCGCTCGCCACGTTCATAAGCACGCCACATGGAACCGGTGATGTACTGCCTGGCGATCGCCTCTATCATCACCGGCTGCGCTTTCTGCACAATCCACACCAGTGGGTGCGGGACCTCGAGGATATGCGAGTCGGCCAGGCCCTGCTCCCTGAAACAGCGAAACCAGTGATTGGAAATTGCATTCAGCGCCGCACCCTTGCCGGGTACGCCGTTCATGCCACCTTCACCGTGCCAGATACATTCAAAGGCCGAAATGCGATCGGAGATCACCATGATCGCCAGCGGCGCATCGGCCGCCACGTCATAGCCACGCGCGGCTATCAGGCGCGCACTGTCGGCTGCGCTCAGCCAGTACACGGATCGCACTTTGCCACTGTGAACCGGCTGCTCACTGCGAATGGGAAGGTCGTTGTTAACCGCTAATACCTTGTCGGCAAGACTCATATTCGGGCCCTGTTATAACGCGTTACCAGAAAGGCGGGAATTCTAGCAGAGTCCGCCGGCGGATGTGACGGCATTGCTTACAATTCCTGACTTTGTAACAATGCGGCCCGCCACTAGAATATGATGTATCCATGCACAGACTATCCGCCATCCTGGGGCTGGGCTTATTGGCCGCCTGCGCGGGCAGCCAGGCACCCTTACCCTCCCCCATCGCGGCTCCCGCCGAGCCCACCCAGGCCAGAAGCACCGATTTTGCGGGGCACTGGGAAATGGACTACTCGCGCAGCGACAATGTGGATGACAAATTGCAGCGGCTCTACCGCGAGTGGCAGCGTGCCGCTGAGCGCCGCGCCAATATGGACAGGCGTGGCCAGAACAATCCGGCCTACGCAGTCAACACCAATCCCAGGGGCTTTCGCTCCCTCCTCGATGTGGCGCGCCTGGCCGACCTGATCACCAGCTCCCAGGTACTGGAAATCAAACAGTCAGATCAGGACATTGAGATACAGCGGGAAAACGATTTTGCGCTCAGCTGCGTGTTCACTGAGGGCGAGCCGGAAATCGTGGTTGCCGAACTCGGGGCCGAAATCTGCGGTTGGGCTGGGCACCAGTTGGTGTTTCGCATGCAATTGCCAGACGGCCTGGACATTGTGCACCGGGTCACCATGTCGCTGGACGGCGAGCGCTTGCATATAGCGACCCAGGTCGACAGCAAGAGCTCGCAGCCGTTTACCCTTGACCGTTACTACTATCGCTTCGATCCATTACCCGATGACTACAGCTGTGAATACACCCTCAGCCGTGGCAACGTCTGCCAATCAGAGTCTCCCTGAGCCATGTCGCTACGCCTGCCTGAATCCTTGCTACTGCTGAGCCTGGGCGCCCTGTTCAGTCACACACTGCCGGCAATTGCTGCAGAACCTGAACCAGCAACCGGTTCAGAGTCCACCGCGGCAGAACCCACCGCAGCAGAATCCGCCGCAGCAAAGCCGCCACCCCGTTGGACCACCCTGGAGCAGACCATCGTGCTGCAGCCGGAACAACGCCAGAACGCGGCGACCGGTAGTGTTGGCAATAGTGTTGAGCTGCAGATCAGTAGCAGCGGACCCAGCGCCGATGAGGCAATGGAGATAGGCATTGCTGTACTGGACCCGGGTCTGGCAGCCGACAGTGCCAGCAATCGCAAGCTGGGCATATTTCCCGAGATTCGCGAGGCTGAAGCGCGCTACCTGCCCTACGCCCTGCGGCGCACCCTGGTGGACAGCAACCAGTGGGGGGCGGTGCGGGTACTGCCAGAACTTGATCCCGGCTACGAAGTGCTGCTGACCGGTCGCATTCTCGAGTCCAATGGCGCCACGCTCAGCCTGCAAATACAGGCCCGGGACAGCCGCGACCGGCTCTGGTTTGATCGCGTCTACACAGTGGTCGCGGAAGAAACCGCCTACCTGAAGACCGAGCGGCGGCTGCGACGACCCTTCCAGGACCTCTATAACCAGCTTGCCAATGACCTGCTCAACTATCGCCAGCAACTGGACGATTCAGAACTGCGCAACATTCATCGCATCGCCGCGGTGCGCCACGCGGCATCGCTGGCGCCGGAGGCCTTCGCCGAATACCTGGAACTCAATCAGGACGGCCTCTTCCAACTGCGACGCCTGCCGGCCCGGGAGGATCCGATGATGGCGCGCATCGGGCGTATTCGCGAACAGGAATACCTGTTTATCGATACCACGGACGAGCAATACGCAGAGCTGTATACAGAAATGACCCCGGTCTACGACCTGTGGCGGCAGTTCCTGCGCGAGCAACTGAGCTTCCGGGAAGCCTGGGAAGCGCGCCTGGCAACTCGCGACAAGCCGCGCAGCGGCAGCTACCAGGCTCTCAAGCAGGTCTATAACAACTTCAAGTGGGAGAAAATCCAGCGGCAGGAATTGCAGGTACTGGCCGAGGGTTTTGATAACGAAATCGCGCCGACTTCGCTGGTCCTGGAGGGCAGCGTGGTCAATCTCAATGGCAGCCTGGATGAGCGTTATCGCGAGTGGCGGCGTATCCTGCAACAGATCTATAGTCTGGAGACCGGCGCCTGATGCGCTAAATACTTGTTACTGCTAGTTTTTTGCCCGCAAGTTTATGACTTTTTTTAGAATTTCATTGCGTTTTCTGCCATCATCGGGCTTACAACGACCTTTTTCGGTCAGGGATGATGAATAACCGACTGACGATCGCCGGAAGGATAAACGCTTACGTCATTTCGCTGGCCGTTTTCGCAGCGATAGGTGTTGGTGGCTATTCGATTTACCAGGCCTATGAGGAGCGGCTCGGGGAAATCATCGACCGCGCCCAGTGGCAATCACGGGAAGGCGCGCAGCATCAATTTGCTTTTTACTACCGCGACGAAGAGGTCCTCGAACAACTGATCGAGCCCTTCTTCAACACCCTGGATGTCAACTACGTGGCGGTGTTCGATTCCGTTGGAGAGCCGCTGGCCTCTCGCCATAGCGCCGAATTAATGAGCTATGCCTACACGGATTATTTCTACCTGCGTGAGGGTTACGGCGAACTGGACATCGGCCGCATTGACCACCCGTTTACACCCGGCAAGGCCCAGTTCATCGATGTGACCCTCCCGGTTTTTTCCCCGATTAACCCGCTGGAAAAAGGCCTCAGCCGGAGACAGCTTGCCGAGCGCATCACCGAGACGCGCGCGGTTGATAGCCAGTTCCTGGTCGGCTATTACCACCTGGGGATCAGTCGCGAGGAGATGGTGAAATCACTGCGCCCCTACGCCGAGCAGGTCGCCATTTATGTGGGCGCCTTCCTGCTGGGCGTCATCACTCTCACCCTGCTTATCACCCGCAGCATCACCGCACCGCTGGCCAGCCTCGCCGACATGGCGTCGGAAATTTCCAGCGGGCGACTGGACAGCAAGATCAAGGCCCGGGGTTCTGGTGAAATTCGTGAAATCACCTCCATGTTGAATAATGTCATGGGCGAGCTGAACAAGTACAAATCGAAGATGGACACTGACCACCACCTGCTGAGCATGAAGGTGGAAGAGAGAACCGCGCAGCTATCGAAGCGCAACGAGGAACTCAACGAAGCCGTCAAGCAGGTTACCCAGACCAAGAACCGTTTGCGCCAGCTGGCTTACTATGACGGCCTCACTTCACTGCCCAATCGCCAGCTATTTACCGAACAGCTGGATATGCTGCTGCGTATGGCCAAGCGGGAGGGGCAAATTATCGCCCTGCTGTTCCTGGACCTGGACAACTTCAAGCGGATCAATGACTCACTCGGCCACAGCGCCGGCGATATGCTCCTGCGGGAAGTAGCCACCCGCCTGTCAGCCTGTGTGCGTAACAGTGACCTGCTGGCCAAGTACGTGGACAGCGAGGCGAAAATTGGCGTCTCCCGGCTTGGCGGCGACGAATTCACAGTGGTGTTAAACAATATAGATACGCCGGATACCGCCGGCGACATTGCCGAGCGTCTGCTGGAGTCACTACAGGCACCGATGATTATCGAGGGCCACGAACTGGTGATTACGCCCAGCGTGGGTATTGCCCTGGCGCCACAGGATGCCGAAACCGTTGAAGAGCTGCTGAAGCTGGCGGATACGGCCATGTATCACGCCAAGGCGGCCGGCCGCAATAAGTACAGCTTCTATGCCAGCTCCATGAAGGGCAGCGGTGTCGGGCGCCTGAAGCTGGAAACCGAGCTGCGCAAGGCGATTGAACGCGACGAACTGGTGCTGCACTACCAGCCCCAGGTGGACACAATGACCGGGGAAATACGTGGCGCCGAGGCCCTGATCCGCTGGAATCACCCCAAGCATGGCATGGTGCCACCGATCCGTTTTATTCCGCTTGCCGAAGAGATGGGCCTGATCGTCGATATCGGCAGCTGGACCCTGCAGGAGGCGGCGCGGCAGAGCAAGCTCTTCCAGGAGCAGGGGTTGAAGACGCCGAAGATCGCGGTGAACGTGTCCAGTCTGCAGTTTAATGCGTCTTTCACCAAGCACGTGCAGCAGATACTTAACAACGCCAAGCTGGAGCCGTCCTACCTGGAAGTAGAGCTGACCGAAGGCGTGATTATGAACAACGCCAAGGCCTCTATCGAGGCCCTGCACGACCTCAAGCAGTTAGGTGTCAGCATATCCGTGGATGACTTCGGTACCGGTTACTCATCGCTGAGCTACCTGAGTAAGTTCCCGCTGGATGAACTTAAGATCGATCGCAGCTTCGTCATTGATTTCGACAAAAGCGTCAACAGTGCCAGCCTGGTAAGCGCCATCATCGCCATGGGCAAGAGCCTCAATCTCAGCCTGGTCGCCGAGGGCGTGGACATGGACGAGCAATTCCTGTTTCTGCGCGACAACGAGGTCGACATTATCCAGGGTTACCTGTTCAGCAAGCCAGTGCCCGGTGATGAACTGGCGGAGCTGTTGCGCAACAACCACTTCGGGCAACAGATCCAGGATATTGTGAACCGCGATGCGCCGGTTAAGGAATCCGAGTTAGCCATCCAGACCTAGTGCGCCGTCGACAGCGCATCGGCTTGCTCGCGTAAGCGACTTCCCTCCCACACTGCATCCAGACGTTTGTCGCGACCACAGCCGTAGCGATAGTACTTATAGCGCAGGGGATTCTTCAGGTAGTAATCCTGGTGCCCTTCATCCACCGGAAAAAATTCGGCGCGGTCCAGTATCGGCGTTACCACGCCCTGCCCGGGAAACTGCTGTTGCACTGCGGCCAGCGTGGCTTCCGCCAATTCGCGCTCGCCGGCGTCGGCGACAAAGATAGCGGTGCGATAGCTTTCACCGCGATCACAGAACTGGCCACCATCATCGAAAGGATCCACGTTGACCCAGAACAGGGTAAGCAAGTCCTGGTAGCTGATTTGTTGAGCATCGTAGGTCACTTGCACCACCTCATAGTGACCGGTATGGGCGCCCTGGTAGGTGGGATTGGGGTGCGTACCGCCAGAGAAACCGGATACCACCTCGGTCACACCCGGCACCTCCTGGTAGGCAGATTCCATGCACCAGAAACAGCCGCCGGCAAAAATCGCAGACGCGGACCAGGCTGGCGCAGCGCTGATGCAGCAGGCCAGCAGCAGCGACAATGATAGGGTTTTGTACATGGGGGAATCCTGTTGTCGGGTAGATAATGGTATTGTTGTCAGCAAGTAGACTACCAGAAGCAAGAAACGTTCACGCCGGTGATAGAACAGTTACACATTGATGTCCGCGGTCAGGGTCTTTATTCATTTACGGACAGCGTCAGGCAAGTGCTAAGTGGTAGCGGCATGAGCGAGGGCTTGTGCACACTGTTTATACAGCACACCTCGGCCAGCCTGTTGATCCAGGAAAACTATGACGACAGCGCCAGGATAGATCTGGAAAACTGGCTCAACCGGCTGGTACCGGAAAATGACCCGCTCTACACCCACACCCTGGAGGGTGCCGATGACATGCCCGCCCACATCAAGTCTGCCCTGACGGCCACCCAGCTCAGTATCCCCTTCCAGGGCGGCGAGCTAATGCTCGGCACCTGGCAGGGCATCTACCTGTGGGAACATCGCCACCACGCCGGCAGTCGCCGGGTGGTGGTGCACCTGGCCTAGACCGTCTCGTCGCGGGTGTGGGGTCAGGTCTTTGATTTATGGGCAGAGGGTTATTCCTCCGAATCATAAATCAAAGACCTGACCCTATACTTCTTAAATCAAAGACCTGACCCTATACTTCTATACTTCGAACTGGCGAGAAACCAGAGCGCTATTGCTGGTGAAATGTCAAGGAGCCTGACCCCTTGATCCTTGCGTAGCCAGACTCATCATTGTATCCGCACAATTGTCACCGGGTTTCTGACAGTTCCGTTTCTGGTGACCTTCCCAACATTAAGTGGCCGCCTTCCCAGTTGATCCAGTGCGATGGTGTGCGTGCATCACGTCATATTTACTCAAACCGACTGTTCTGTCTCCGCAAGATTGGTGTGTGCCACCTTGAGCAGTCTGAAGAGCGTGGCCTTTTCTCCACCCGTCATCCCGATAGTTGCGATACCACCTATTTCCTCAACAAGGTGTTCGAGTAACCCGAGCATGGGTTTAATTTTAGGCGTCAAGCTGACAAGCTTGGCGCGCTTATCATTGGCGTCTGTGCATCGCTGGACCCAGCCACCATCCTCCAGCTTATCAACAACTTTACCCAGCGGGGGTTTTGCCAGTATCAGGGAATTGGCGATAGCCGTTTGTGACAGCCGACCTTTCCTGTAAAGCAGATACAGGACCTGCCACTGGGTTCGAGTAAGCCCTACTTCCTTCATCCGGCGGTTGAATAGTTTCGCATTCATCAAGCTGATTTCATGTATCAGCGTGCCCAACAGCTGGTGATGCTCTTTGTTTTGATTAACGTTATTGCTTTGTGTTGACAATATGATTATCTCGGTTAATATAACTAATAGTTACTATATTAGAAGCAGACTAATACCCTGTCAAATCTGGTCTATCTCCGAACGTGATGAGACACGCAATATGCGATTCGCCATGCGGACATACAGCGCCCTTCTGATTGCCCTTTTTGTCACTGGTTGTGACGAGCGTGGCAAGGTCACACAAGACCTGAATCCTACTGAGGGGATATCTAGGTCGATTCCTGTTTCCACGGCCCTCCTGGAGCCGAGCGAACATACTGAGTCAATTTTCGCCACTGGGACCATCCTCGCGCTTAAGACCACGCAAATCGCGCCTCTGGTTGGCGGTCGAATTGATGAAATCTACGTCCAAGTCGGAGATCGAGTTGAAAAGGGTGACCCTCTTTTTCGCATGCGTCAGAAGGACTTCGAAATTAACCTGTCCAGGCTCGCTAGCGCCGAGCGCCTTGCGGAAGCTGAGTTTACCGATGCCAAGCGCGACCTGGATAATGCGATTGCGCTGAGAAAAAAGGATGCATTTTCTGTCGAGCAACTTGATGACAGGCGCACCCGAGTAGAAGTGACTGCGGCAAGACACGGTATTGCTAGAGCCAACTTGGCGGAGGCTCAAAAAGAGCTGGATGACTCGACGACTATGGCCCCTTACCGCGGCGTAATCACGCGCAGAGACGTAGACGAAGGTACCTATATTCCATCCATCATGCGCTCGGAAAGATCAGTTCTCCAGATTCAGCATATAGATACCATGGTGGCTTTACTGTATGTACCTGAGCTCCATCTACAATCCGTTGAACTGGGTACCCCCGGTAGAGTTCACATCCCGAGCATGGATCAAACATACGACTCTAAGGTGGCTCTGATCAATGACCGAATTGACCCAAAGACACGTACGATCGACGTGCGCCTGGGCATTCTGAACCCGGATTACCAGATCAAACCCGGCTTGTTTATTGAAGTAGAGCTCATTCTAAAACCACGTCAGGGGATACTGTTGCCACCCAATTCAACCAAAGGATTGGGCAGCACCCGTTATCTTTTCGTGGTTGAGAACGGCATCGCAAGACAACGCCAGGTAAAAGTTCGAGAACTGAATGACGGAACCTTAGAACTGCTGGACCATATTACATCTGGAACCAGAATCATCGTGGGTAAGAGTATCCATCTGGTTTCAGACGGCGCTGCTGTGACTACCTTAGACCAGTCCTATGTGGATAGCTGACCTCTGTATTCGCCGCCCGGTGTTGGCCGTCATGATGGTCGGAGCACTCATGGGTTTGGGTTTTATTTCGATGGGCAGAATCAGCATTGATCTGTTTCCCAATGTCGAAGTACCCATCGTGACGGTGGAAACAATTCTGGATGGGGCCTCCCCAGGTACCATGGAGACCGAGATCACAGATAGGTTAGAAGAGGAATTCATCTCCATCGCGGGCGTAAAGAGCCTGCGTTCGGTTAGTGCAGATGGCTTTTCGCAAATTATTATTGAATTCGAAATGGAGGAGGATCCCAACTTTAAAGCCCAGGAAGTCCGGGACAAAATCAGCCAGATCATGCCGGATCTGCCCGATACGGTGAGGCAACCGGTCGTGACGATGCTGGATTCAGAATCTGAGCCAATAATCGCCGTCATTGTTTCCGGCCCGAGGCCTGTCGGAGAGATCACGGCTTTTGCCAAGGATGTGATAAAGGAGCGTCTCCAACGACTATCAGGCGTGGGAGGTGTGAAGTTGGTGGGTGGTCGAGAGCGCGAGGTGCGCATTTGGTTGAACGCACCTCAGATGAGGGGGTTCGGGATCACAACAAGTGATGTAGTTTCTGCCATACAACGCGAACATGCCGACATTCCAGGCGGCAGGCTGGATTCTCGCGGTGGGCAAACAGAGTTACTTATCAAAACTATGGGGGAAGTTGAGACTCTGCGCGAAATGGGTGACGTCGTTATTGCCCGCAATGGAAAAGCGACTGTGCGCCTGAAGGACGTGGCTGAAATTGATGATGGTCTTGAGGATGAGCGCAGCTACTCTGAGCTGAACCGAAAAGCTGGAGTGAGCTTGGAGATCAGAAAGCAGTCAGGCACCAATACCGTCGATATTGCGCGTGCGATCAAAGAAGAACTGGCCAGGCTCGCCGCCGAAATCCCATCTGACATTGAAGTTACTGCGGTGCGGGACAGTTCGCGTTTTATAGAATCATCCGTACGTGATGTGTCCTATGATATCCTACTTGGCATTGTTCTCGTCGTTATTGTGACGCTGTGTTTTCTGCTAAGTATCCGCGCTACCCTGATTGTCGCTACAGCAATTCCCACGGCGCTTGTCTCCACTTTCTTTGCATTCTATTTGCTCGATTTCTCTATCAACATGATGTCCCTGATCGCCATATCCCTGTGCGTAGGCCTGCTGGTCGATGATGCCATCGTTGTTCTGGAATCCATTCACCGTGAGGTTGAGGCGGGACGCGAACTCAAGGAGGCGGCTTCTGTTGGCACCAAAAAAGTCGCCACTGCTGTTATTGCAGCCACGCTGTCTGTCATGGCGGTGTTCCTGCCTATCGCGTTTACCAGTGGCCTGATTGGTGTGTTCTTTTACCAGTATGGTATGACGGTATCGGTAGCAGTGGCTCTTTCATTGTTTGTTTCGATTACTCTAACACCCATGTTGAGTTCACGTTTGCTGAAAAAAAGCGAGGGTCACAGGGGCCTTTTCGCTCTACTGGACCGTGCATACGTTCAACTGGAAAGCAGTTATGTAAAGTTGGTTCGCCTCTCTTTGCGTACCCGATGGCTGGTTCTTTTAGTTGCGAGCGGGACGGTCGCAGTCGGTGTTTACTTTGCTGGACAAGTCCCGTTGGCATTTACTTCCAATACCGACAGAAGTGAGTTTCTGGCTACCGTTGAGCTCCCGCTTGGAACAGGCGTCACTGCCAGCAAGGGAGTGGCGGCCAGAGTGAATAACGCCGTACAAGAGCTGGAGGACATAAATCTAGTGTTTACGGTTATTGGCTCTGGAGCTCAAGCGAAGGCGAACGAAATATCCTTCTACTTTGGTTTGTCACCCAAACAGCAGCGGACTGCCCACCAAAGGATGATCATGGACAGGGCCCGCGAAGTTATTATTGCGGCGGTGCCGGAAGCCAAACATATTGCTATAACCGAGGTGCCGTGGCTGTCTGGCAGTGGCCTTTTTGGCGCGGATGTGGCAATAGCTCTTAGCGGTCCCGACCTGGGTCAACTCAAGGTCTATGCAGACACAATAACCAGCCAGATGGAGGCATCAGGTGTTTTCAAAGACACCAAGTCCAGTTACGAAACCGGCAAACCGGAGGTTCAGGTCAACATTAAACGTGGCCGTGCTGCCGACTTAGGCATTTCAGTTCGCGATATCGCCGCTTCAGTTGGTGCGGCGATGGGCGGGTTAGATGTGTCGAGCTATGAAGAGTTCGGCAACCGCTTCGATATTCGTCTCAGGTATGCCGAAAACTACCGCGACCAGATTAGCAAGTTCGACTTGATTCAATTACGCGCCGCAGATGGTGCACTGATTGATTTTCGAAATGTCGCTGAAGTCAATGTAACCAGTGGTCCGGCCCAGATTGATCGCTACAACCGGGCCAGGAAAATTGAGCTATCCGGCAATGCGCCGCCGGGGTACGCGAGCGGTGATCTTATGGATAAGATGGATGAAATCATCGATGGTATGGATATAGCGGCTGGATATGAAGCGAGCTATCTAGGGACTTCCGAGCAAGTGAGTGAAATTGCCGAGGCCATGCTTTTCGCTTTCATGTTGTCACTGGTAACTCTCTACATGATTCTGGCGAGCCAGTTCAACAGCTATACACAACCGATTGTCATCATGCTCACCGCCCCGCTGTCTTTTGCCGGTGCCTTCAGCCTTCTGGCGTTAACTAACTCTGCTCTCTCAGTCACCACCCAGATCGCGCTGGTCGCCTTGATGGGGCTGGTAATGAAGAACGGTATTTTGCTGGTGGATTATGCCAACCAGGCGGTAGCACGCGGTTTATCCGCAAACGAAGCTATGCTTGAAGCGGCGCATCTGCGCCTACGTCCGATCCTGATGACAGCTTTTTCAACGATATTCGGCATGATTCCCATAGCCTTGGCTACATCGGATGGGGCAGAGCTACGCACGTCCATGGGAATCATCGTCATCGGTGGCCTGATTTCTTCGACCTTTCTTACATTGTTTGTTGTGCCGGCGGTATACACACTTCTAGTCGACGCGAAAAACTTCTCCAGTCGATTGATTGACGCGGAGGGTTAATCGCATTGGACGCACAACAGTTAAATCAAATATATGAGCTGTTCAGCAGCGGGGTGGGCGCTCACAGCGACATGTCGCTACGGCTAATAAGCTCGGAGCAAGGTCATGTTGTACTGGAGCTTCCCTTTCAGGAAAAGCACGCAACTACGAGATTGAATGGTGCTCTACACCCGGGAGCATTAGCAGCAGCGCTCGACAGTGCCTGCGGATTTGTTGTCTTACTCAGCCTTGAACAACCGCAGGCCATCGCCACCATCAATCTCAGGATAGACCATATTCATCCCGCACCAATTGGTGAGGACGTGAGCATTGAGGCTTGGTGTTACCAGCAAGCGGGAGAGTTTGCCTATGTTAATGCTATTGTCAGAAGTCTGAACGAGGGTGAAATGCTGTGTAATGCCCTCGGTATTTTCAAGATCGGTAGCCCCGGTCCTGAGCTGGGAAAAAGTTTTTTAAGTTCGGAGTTGTGAGTTCGAAATGAGCCAACAATTAGAAAAGTTCCTCGATGAGTCTCCCTATGCAGCCAATTACGGTACACAGCTGCTCAGCGCTGAGCCCGATGTCGAATGCCTTACACCCTGGGCCGGGCATTTTACAGGTAATCCACTATTACAGGCATGGCATGGTGGTGTCGTGACGGGCGTACTTGAGCTAACCGGTACGTTGCAAGCATTGAAAGTTGTGGGTCCTGAGCATTGCCCCTTACTTTCAGCCAATGTTAATTTCCTGAGGCCCACCCGCGGCGATATAGCGGTGCATACCCGCGCTTATCTTGTTCGCAGTGGTAAGCAGATTCTGAATATAGAAGTCGTCGCTTGGCAAAGCTCGCCGCAAGAGCCAACCGCAGGTGCCTCGCTGACTTTTGCTAGAGGGAGCTGAAGTATATGACAAGGAGTGGCCGTGCATGGATATCAGTGAAGTACTGCACCATAGATATCCCTCTAATCCTCTGAGCTAGCTTGCATATTCTTAGACAAGTTTTTATGGGCGGAGGTAAGCATCTCAATAAACACCTGCCGGTCGGTATCGCTGAACCCTTCCGTCGCTAGGTTACCAATATCGCTAACAACCTGTTCAAGTGGTTCGAGCAGAGGCAAGGACTTTGGGGTTAGAAATACGCGTTTTGCTCGTTTATCGTCAGGATCTTCACGGCGCTCCAACCATTCATCTTCTTCTAGTCGATCGATCAACTTCCCGAGCGGTGGCTTAGCCATCACAAGTTCCATGGCAATTTCTGTTTGAGTCTGACCGTCATTCTCATGAAGCAGGTATAGAACTTCCCACTGAGAGCGAGTGAAGCCCAGCTCTTTTACACGCCGATTAAATATTCTTGCCGCCATGAGCGCCATTTCATGGATCATTGAGGTGAGTCGAGCCTCGCGAACCCAGGCGGAGCTATCGTGTTTCTTTGGCATTCTGTTTATTAACCCCTATTATTTTAACTATAGTTATTATATGCTTTGTAATCATTCTAGCCGATTGTCCCATGCGAGCTGGAAGCTAGAGCTGGGCGTAACAATTTGTCTGTATCTGCGAGCTTGAGAGGTTAGTTGTGTGATTCTCAATTCAGGTTTTTTCGTTCAGGAGAGTAACCATATGAAATCCCTTAGAGTTTTAGCCACAATAATTTTTGTATCCCTATCAAACGCTAGTATCGCCGACGGTGAATCGGAAGTCGATAAGGCCAAGCAGGCTGCGGTTGACACCTGTTTAAAAGCGGCTGAGGAAAGATATGGCGAGGCACGCGCATATTCAAAAACCCGTAAGGCCACTGTTGGTGGTAAAAAAGGTTACAGAACCGCGCTGCGGGTGGGAAGTGGAACTAAGAAAGTCGCATGCATCGCTTTCAAGGACGGGCAGGTTATGTTCACTACTAACTAATCGCGCCGTTCGCTAAAACTGCACAGTACCCAGCAATTTGAGATTCTCATTTACTATTGGTTGGCCGGTGTTCTACTACGGAGGAGACATGCCATGTCTATTGAATTTCCATTTCTCTCTGCAGAGTACGCAGCGAAACCACAGCCTTATTGGAAGAATCTTCGCGACTTAGACCCTGTTTACTATGCGCAAGAATATGGGTTTTGGGTCATCTCCAAGCATGCGGATATTCTTGAGATGCTCAAGGATCCGCATACCTATTCGTCAGCAGCCGGCCCAGGAGGGGGGCTAACAGCAGGTAGTGATTCTGCACCGGAAAATGACAATGGCGGCATGGGCTTCCTACCCATGATTCAAAATGACCCGCCGGAACACACAAGAGTTCGTTCACTATTTTCCAAAGCCTTTACACCAAAGCGAATCGCCGAAATGAAGCCAGCGGTGGTGGAGATCGCCACGAACTTGGTAGGCAAAATTCACCAAAAAATTCGCAACGGAGAGGCGCTCGATCTAGTAGATGATTTTGCCAGTCCGCTACCGGTCTATGTCATCGCGCAAATGATGGGAATCCCATTGTCGGAACGCCATAGGTTGCGCATGTGGTCCGACTCACTGGCAATTGGCGCAGGAGAAGGTTATTCCATTCAGCAGCAGCTAGGTTCTCGCAAACAGATGACCGATGCCCTGAGCGAAATTATTGCCCGGGCACGTGAAAATCCGCAAGAAAATACCCTTATTACTGCCATGATTGATGCTTCCGAAGAGGGTGAAAACCTAAGTACGGAAGAGATTTTAGGGCTGAGCAAGCTGTTGTGGCTTGCCGGAAATGAAACGACCACCAATCTGATCAGTAATGGAGCAGTTTTCCTACTGAATCACTCCAACGTGCTGGAGGACTTGCGACAGGATAAAACCTTGATCCCTGCATTTGTTGAGGAAATGCTGCGCTACGACGGCCCAGTGATGGGGCTATTTCGCACCGCTACTAGGGAAGTTGAGTTCAAGGACAAAGTTATTAAGGAAGGCGATACACTTTGGCTGTTGTTTTCTTCGGGGAACCTTGATTCACACGCTTATGATGAACCCGATACATTTAATTTGCACCGACGAAACAGAGATCACCTAGCGCTGGGTAAAGGGATTCACTTTTGTATGGGCTCAGCGCTCGCTCGACTTGAGGCCAGAGTGGCTTTCGAGGCACTTGTTGATCTAATTCCTCATATGAAATTGGATTTTGGGAATGGAAAACGGATACCGGTACCTATTCTCAGTGGCTGGGTAAAGCTACCCATGTCTATTGATGCCGAGGCTTTACGGTGCGTGTCATGAATCACTCCTCGGAATTAGACAAATTTCTAGAGCCGAGCCTGACGGTTAACAGTACCGATCCAGCTATAAAGCATTGCGCCGACGGCCTACTCGACCCCAAGGCCGGTTCTGTGGAGAATGCACAACGATTATATTACTGGGTGCGCGATAGTATACGTTACAACCCCTACGGGCTGGACCTGGCCCCGGCCATGCTGCGCGCCAGTTGTACCTTGAACTCCGGAGAGGGTTGGTGCGTGTCCAAATCGATACTTCTCGCTGCGCTGTGTCGATACGCCGGTATACCCGCTCGCCTGGGTTTTGCGGATGTTCGTAACCATCTGTCAACCGAACGTTTGCGGGCCGCCATGGGCACCGATATTTTCTATTTTCACGGTTACACTTCTCTGTACCTCGACGGACAATGGGTTAAAGCTACCCCGGCCTTTAATATTGAATTGTGCGAGAAGTTCGGGCTCAAACCATTAGAATTCAACGGGTGTCAAGACAGCTTGTATCACGAGTATGACACTGCCGGGAATCGACATATGCAGTATTTACATGACCGTGGAGAATTCCTCGATGTTCCACTAGAGGAGATGGAGGCAGTATTCAGGGAGAAATATGCTACCGCCCTGACAGGCCAAGAGGGTAAACCTTCAGCAATACATGATGCTGCTCAATGGGAAGGTGATGTTGCTCACGAGGCAGGCAAGCATTGAATCTGTCTTGATGGTAGCGCTCACGAAACTACTACCATGTTAGTTGCCCGAAATTGTTAGAATCGGTTAATGAACACCTATAAACACTGCTGCTCCCCGCCGTTCACGCCCACCCACCGCGTCTGACCCATAATGCGCCCCAAAAAAGGCGGCAGATCATCCCAGCAATAACTCTATGATTTTTATATGAATGGCCCGCCTGGGCCGATTCGAACGGCCGACCCGAAAGTATAGGGTCAGGTCTTTGATTTATGATTCGGAGGAATAACCCGCTACCCATAAATCAAAGACCTGACCCCACACCTGTGACAAACGCCGCTCAAATCACGGAGGGGGCGGTGATCACCACCCCAGACTCCTAGCCGCGTAACTGGCAGGGTCTGCGTGGCTGTGTTTCACTAAAAAATGATGCCAGTGGAGTATAGGGTCAGGTCTTTGATTTATGATTCGGAGGAATAACCCGCTACCCATAAATCAAAGACCTGACCCCACACCCACCACGCCGGCAGTCGCCGGGTGGTGGTGCACCTGGCCTAGATCGTCTCGTCGCGCCGGATGCGTTTACCAGGACGCGGGAACAAACGCGGCACCTGCTGCATATACATCCGATAGCGGTTGCCGAAATGGGCGACCAGGTCCTTCTCTTCGAAATACAGGCCAATCGCCACGTACACGGTCATACCCAGGCTCAGCAGCAGTTGCCCGACACTCATATGGGCCTGCAGCCACATTCCCAGCAGCACCCCGGTCTGGATCGGGTGACGCATATACCGGTATAGAAACGGGGTCACAAACTGCTTGTCGTGAAAGGGTTGGCCGCGCAGGGCACAAAAAGGCTTTTTGAGTCCGAATAGGTCAAAGTGGTCGATCTGGAAGGTGGCCCAGACGGTAATGCCCCAGCCCAGCATGGACAGCACGCGCAGTGGCGTTTCCATGCCTTCGAGCTGCCACACCACCGCGTTGTTGCCCTGCCAGTAGAGCGCGATGGCCACCAGGCACAGGCCCGAGGCCAGCACATAAGTGGAGCGCTCTGCCGCTTCCGGCAACACCCGTAGCAGTTTCGCCTTGAAGGCGGGTCTTGCCATTACCGAGTGCTGTACACCCCACAACAGCAACAGACCAACATTGACCAGCAGCCCATCCATGACGCTGACCGAGGCACCGCTGTTGACCGTGGCCGGTAACAGGAAATCACCCTGGTAAAAAATAAACCAGACCAGGCCACCCATACCCACAGCGTAGGAAATAATAGAATAGAGAAATACGAGAATTGACACGATACCGCCTCCTTGCTTTTTTGATTATTGAGGCACGCCGCCAGCAGCGGCGAGTGGAAACAGTGTAAACCCTTTCAGCGTCTATCGCTCAGAAAATAAACAGGCCTCGCCCTAGGCCTGGATGCGGTGTTCGGCCAGGCGCAGATAATACTTTTGCATGGCATCAGCAAGAGGCCGATGCTCCTCCGGCAGTTGTACTCGCTTGGCCGCGTAGCTCGCAAAACCAGTGGAGGTTTCCACGTTCTGGTACCAGTGTGGCGCCCAGACACCATCGCTGTCGCGGCGGCCCGGCGGCCAACTCAACATGGCATCCTCCAGGTAAGGCACGTCGAGCTGCTCACAAAGGCTTTGCAATATCGCGCCCGGGTGGCGCAACACTTCATTGGAATCAATCACCAGTGGCGCGCGACCCGTGATGGCGGCAATCTCCTCAAATAATTCCCACTGGCGCGCGATGCCAATCGCATCCTCTGACACCGCTGGCATTTTCTGCAGATAGGAGGCGATAACCTCGGCGGGATCGCGGATCAGGAAACAGTGACGCAGCGCGGCGCACCAGTGCATATCCATCCCGCGTGGCATGTGATGGGTCATGTGTTTCTGGTAAAAGATGGGGGCTTGTGGCTCGAGCTCACTCAGCTGACGCACGACCTCCCCGCGCTCGCTGCTCTGGGCAGACAGAATATCTTCCCGGCAAGGATGCTCCAGGCCTGATTCGCGCAGGTAGCAGGCATAAAACGGTTCATCCACGGTGACGCAATCGGGGCGGTTCTCCCAACTGCGCATCATGGCGGTGGAGATGTTGCGCGGACCAGACCACATGGCGATGCGAATGCTCATGTTCAGCCCTTGCACTCGTCCTCAATCATTTGCAGGTACAGGCCTTGCAGCCGCTGCACCATGGGGCCCAGCTGGCCCTCGCCTATGGTACGACCGTCAATGTCGATCACCGGGGTCAGGCCGGCGAAGGTGCCGGTGACAAAGGCCTCTTCCGCCCCGTAGGCCTGCATCAGCGAAAAATTCTTCTCAAACACCGGGATGTCATTGGCCTTGCACAGGTTGACCACGTTGCGCCGGGTAATGCCGTCAAGGCAGTAGTCACCGCTGGAGGTCCATACCTCCCCTTCCCGCACGATAAAGAAGTGCGTTGAATTGCAGGTTGCCACGTGACCGTGAGGGTCCAGCATCAGCGCCTCGTCGTAGCCGGCCTTACCGGCCTGGATGCAGCCGAAAATACAATTGAGCTTGGAGTGACTGTTTATACGCGGATCCTGCACGTCGGGATAACCGCGACGCACATAAACCGTGTACAGGCGGATGCCACGATTGTTCAGTTCCGGGTCCGGGGTCTTGTACTCGGGAATGATCACCACAGTCGGACCACCGATGGTCACGGCCGGGTCCTGGTAGGGCGTGGATTTCACACCGCGACTGACCATCAGGCGGATATGCACATCCTCTTCCATGTCATTGGCCGTCAGCGTTTCATAGAGCCTGTCCTTGAGCTGCTGCTGGCTGATGTCCATATGCAGGTCCAGCGCCTTGGCACCTTCCCACAAACGCTTCATGTGTCGATCCAGGAACGGAATCTTGCCACGGTGAGCGCGCAGACCCTCCCAAATACCATCGCCGAGGATGAAGCCACTGTCGAACACCGAGACCACCGCCTTCTCGCGCGGGAAAAGCTCGCCATTGATATTGATCTGGATATTGTCGTTGCGCGGATCCCTGCGATAACTGTGCGTACTGTTGCCCATAGTGGCTCCCGGATTCAGCTGGTTTGAGGCGCCAAGTGTGGTGAGCCGCAGAACCTGTGTCAATGGCTGCAGGTATCGCAAGAATGGTCTGCTTGTCAGGGCAATGCGCATTGCGTATGTTGCTGACAAACCGCCCTATTCAGCTAATAACAAACAGGCACCCGCTTTGGCATCAAAGCCCAAACTCAGCCGCTGGCAGAAAGTCAGCTATAACCTCGGCCAGTTCGCCTGGGCGTCCAAGGACGTCAGCTTTCACTACTTCCTGTTCTTCTACTACGCCCAGTTCCTGGGGCTTTCCGCGAGCCTGGCTGGCCTGGCCGCCCTGCTGGCATTGATTGCCGACGGCATCTCCGATCCCATCATCGGGCAGATCTCGGATAACTGGCGCCGCGGCAAGCTGGGGCGACGGCATCCGTTCATGGGCTTCGCCATAGTGCCCTACCTGGCCGCCCTGCTAGCCATTTTCAATCCACCGCCAGACCTGTCCCAGGGCGCCCTGTTCGCCTGGTACCTGTGCTTCGCGATCCTGGTGCGCAACCTGCTGACCCTGTTTACCGTCCCGCATATGGCACTGGGGGCGGAACTGTCTGATGACTATACCGAGCGCACCAGCATCGCCACCGGGCGCACTATCATGGGTTACATCGGTGGGCTGACCATCCAGGTAATCGCCTGGTTCTTGGTCATACCACTGGCCACCGCTGCTGGCAGCACTGCGGATGGCTACCGCCAGGTGGGTTATGTGGCGGCGCTGCTCGCCCTGGTCGGCATGACGGCAAGCTGGTTTGGCACCCGCGACCGCATACCCTACCTGACACGAATCTCGGAAGCACAGCAGTCCCGAGCCTGGTGGCAGGCCTTCATCGATATCTTCCGGCTGCTGCGACTGCCTTCCGCGCGAATCATGTTTCTCGGCACCTTCCTGACAGTATTGGTGGTCGGCCTCGCCAACACCCTGCTATTGCATATGAACAACTTTTTCTGGGGTTTCAGCAGCGAACAAACCGGCGTCTTCATGCTGGCTATATTCCTGTCCCTGTTCCCCGCCTTCTGGTTGGCGATGAAGGGCACCGAGGTGCTGGGCAAGCGCCGGGCTGTGGTGGCCTTTGTGCTGCTGTCGGCCTTCACCCATCCGCTGGCGGTACTGGCACACTTGTATGGACTGACCCCGCCGGTGGGGAGCAACGAATTACTGGCAGTGGTGTGTGCGGTGCTGGTGATCAACCAGTCCTTTGTCATAGCCGCCATCAATGTCGCCGCCTCCATGTTGCCGGATGTCGCCGATGAGCTGGAACTGAGCAATGGCTTGCGCCAGGAAGGCATTCTGAATTCCGGCATGATGTTGATACAGAAGGTGATGTTTGGCCTCGGCGCTTTCTTTGCCGGCCTGGTCATCGACTTCACCGGCCTCGGCGGCATTACCGACATCGCCAATGTCAGCGACTCCATGTTCAACCGCCTGGGCTGGATTTACGGCCCGGGACTGGCCTGTATTAGCCTGCTGGCAGCGCTCGTGTACTCCCGCTACCGGCTGGGACGCAAGCGCCTGGCCGAAGTCCAGTCGCAGCTGGCGCAGGCCCGTGGCTGAGCACTAGTCGCGACCCAACTGGTCCACCGCATAGGTATAGACCACGTCGGTGCTTGAGTTCAGCGCGGTCTCGGCGGAGTCCTGTATCACGCTGATAATAAAGCCCACCGCCACCACCTGCATGGACACATCCAGCGGAATGCCAAACAGGGAACAGGCCAGCGGTATCAGCAAGAGGCTGCCCGAAGGCACGCCGCTGGCACCACAGGCGGAGAGGGCGGAAATCACGCACAGCAGCAGTGCCGAGGCAAAAGACACCTCAATGCCCAGGGTGTTGGCGGCAGCCAGTGTGAGTATTGATATGGTAATGGCCGCGCCGGCCATGTTGACCGTGGCCCCCACCGGAATGGTGACTGAATACAGTTCTTCGCTGATATCGAGACGCTCCGCCAGCGCCAGGTTGACCGGGATATTGGCCGCGGAACTGCGAGTGAAGAAGGCTGTGATACCCGAAGACTCCAGACATTCGAGGACTACCGGATAGGGGTTTTTGCGGGTGATCAGAAAAACAATCAGCGGGTTTACCAGCAGCGCCACAATCAGCATGGCGGCGACCAGCAAGGAGGCCAGGCTGGCGTAGCCGGCCAGGGCGGACAGGCCGGTGTTGGCGACCGTGAAACAGACCAGGCCAAAAATGCCCAGCGGCGCCAGTCGGATAACATAGCGGACAATATCGGCCACACCATTGGCCAGGGTTTGCAGGTTATCCCTGAAACCTTCCGAGGCCTTGCGAAAACTGAGGCCCAGTAAAATAGCCCAGGTCAGGCAGCCCAAAAAATTGCCGGTCAGGAGTGCATTGACCGGGTTGTCGATCAGTTTAAACAGCACATCGACAAGCACGCCACTGACAGCGACTGGCGGTGCACCCTCGGCCACGTCAGTCAATACCAGGGTCTGTGGGAACAGCTGGCTCAACACCAGCGCCACAAAGGCCGCACTAATGGTGCCCAGCAGGTATAACACCAGAGTCAGTAAAGTCTTGCGGCCGTCCTGGCCCGACTCATGCCGGTTGGCGATTGCCGACATTACCAGCACCAACACCAGCAAGGGCGCCACTGCCTTGAGCATGCCAACGAACAGGGTACCGAGCAGCCCCAACTCTAGCGCCAGCCCCGGTAATAGCGATCCCACCAACGCACCGAGCGCAACACCGATAAGAATTTGCGGCACCAGGCCCAGCTTGCTCAATTGCATCTAATTATCCCTGCATTATTATTGTGCCTGATATTGTACACGGCTTGATAACGCGGGAGGGTCCATGATGGAAAACTACCTGGCGCCACTAACCGGTGGGCTGCTTATCGGCGCTGCCGCGGTGGCACTGCTGTATTGCCTGGGCCGCATCGCCGGCATTAGCGGGATTCTCTGGGGCGCGGTCTCCGGCCAGGCGGATAATGCCTGGCGTTGGTTGTTCCTGTGTGGGCTGGTGCTGGGAGCCGCCCTCTATCACCAGTTGAGCGGTGCGCCAGCACCGACTCCTGCCGCGCTGGACTGGCCCTGGGCAGTGAGCGGCGGTCTATTGGTAGGATTTGGCACCAAACTGGGTAGCGGCTGCACCAGCGGCCACGGCGTCTGCGGTATTGGTCGCCTGTCAACGCGTTCACTGGTGGCAACCCTGGTCTTCATGGCCACCGGCATTCTCACCGTGTACCTGCTGCGTCATGTGCTGGGAGGTAGCCTGTGAAAGCATTACTGGCCCTGCTCTGCGGGATTCTGTTCGGCGTCGGCCTGGCGCTATCGGGCATGACTGATACCGCCAAGGTGCTGGGATTCCTCGACCTGTTTGGCAACTGGGTGCCGGATCTCATCTTTGTCATGGGCGGCGCGGTCTGCGTCACCCTGGTCGCCTTTCATTTTGTGCTGAAACGCCAGCGTCCGCTGTTGGCCGACGCTTTCACCCTGCCCAGCCGCAAACACCTGGACCCGCCACTGCTGGCCGGTGCGGCAATTTTTGGTGTGGGCTGGGGCATCTACGGTTATTGTCCCGGACCGGCGCTATCCGCGCTGTACTACCTGGACACAAACACCGTGATATTTGTCATCGCCATGCTGGCGGGAATGGCCCTGGCAGGCCGCCTGGGCAAAGCCGGGGCAGCTGACTGAGTCAGGCTAAACGCGGGAAGGGCCTTTCGGGTTCACGGCCCATACGGGCGCAATCGAGCAGGTAGGCGTCGACTGCGCTCTCAAAGGCTTCCTGCAGTGACGTGCGGCTGTCACCGTCATAGCAAACCATGGTGCCGATATCATCGATTTTGCCGAAGAAGCACTGCAATTCGTCACTGAAATTAATCGTGCCGCGATAGCCTCGATAGGAAAGATGTGACTGCATGGCGGCATATATAACAACTCCCTTTGGGAAAAAAAAGCGCGACATTGTGGAAACGTGACCCAGGCCCAATACCCCTGCTAGAATCGCCCCTCGCCGAACCGGGACACTCCCCAGACCACCATGAAATCCTTCGTCCCCCTGATCAAGACTGAATGGCGTCTGCTGCTGTTTGGCTTCGCCATGACCTTCAGTTCCAGTCTCGGGCAAACCTATTTTATCGCCCTGTTCAGTGGTGAAATTCGCGGCGACCTTGGCTTGAGCCACGGTGAATTTGGCGCCGTCTACTCACTGGCAACACTGGCCAGCGCCGTCATTCTGCTGTGGTCCGGCAGCCTGGTCGATCGTATGGATCTGCGCCGCTTTTCATACCTGGTGATCCTCGGACTGGGTATCGGTTGTGGCCTGCTCGCCTCCAGCACCAACGTACTGATGCTGTTCCTGGCAATCCTGGTACTGCGGCACCTGGGCCAGGGCTTGATGAGCATGGCCGGCGCCACCGCCATGGTGCGCTACCTCGACCATCACAAGGGTAAGGCCAATGCCCTCAGCGGCATCGGCTACTCCGCCTCGGAAGCTATCTTGCCGTCTATTGTGGTGGCCATGTTGCTGTGGTTCAGCTGGCGTGAGGCCTGGTGGCTGTGGGCCGCTATCCTGGTATTGGGTCTACCGCTGCTGGTGCGCTACCTGCTGGGGGATCAGCGGCAACGTCACCAGGACTACCTGAGCATGTTGGCCCAACAATCGGCCGATGCGGGCACAGGCGCCCAGGTTCAGCATCAATGGACCCGGGGCGAGGTCATCCGCGATCCCTTGTTCTACCTGTTCATGCCGGCACTACTGGCCCAGCCCATGCTGTTCACCGGCTTCATGTTTCACCAGGTACACCTGGTTGAGGCCAAGGGCTGGTCGCTGGTGGTCTGGGGTAGTCTCTATACCCTGTATGCGATTACCTCCTCGCTGATGAAGCTGGTCACGGGCTTGCTGGTTGATCGCTTTGGCGCCATCCGCCTGGTACCCCTGGTCGGCATACCCATGGGAGTTGGCCTGCTGATACTGGCCAGTGCCGACAGCCTGCTGGTCGCCGTGTCATTCATGGTATTGCTGGGTATTACCGTAGGCAGTTATGCCACGGTCAGCTCGCCCTTCTTCGCCGAGATGTACGGCACCTTGCACCTGGGTTCAATCAAATCGGTGACCACCGCCGCCATGGTCTTTGCCAGCGCGATCGCCCCGGTACTCATGGGCTGGCTGATTGACGACGGGGTCAGCATGGAGGCCATGGCCCTGGGCAGTGTCGTCTACCTGGTGATTGCCGCGGGCCTGGCGGGCCTGGCCTATGGCATCAAGAGCCGCGCCGGCGCCCCTGGCTAGCGCACCAGCTGGTCTTTCTGCAGCTGCTCGACAAAGGCGTCGATGAAGCTGTCCAACATTTCCCTGTTGTCCTGGCTTTCGGTAATACCCGAGGCCGCCTGCCACAGGTGTTCGGCCGTGCTTACCTCATAGAGATTGGCTTCCAGGTGAATAGAAATGTGTTGGGCGTAGAAATCCGGCACGTGGGCCACCTCAAAGGGCACGCCATAGACGCCACCGCGACCGTAGTAGCCGCCAGTGGGGCTGTAGACCGGCGCCACACCGTAATAGGTGCGACCCGGGTGCAATACCTCCTGCTGATCGCGACCGGCAAAGCTGGTGACCAGGACCGTGTCCAGGTTATCTGACTTCGCCATGGCCACGACATCAGCCTTCTTGATCTGGCTGGCATTATTGAGCTCATAGCTGGCCACGGCGCGCACACCACGCTGCACCAAACGGTCAGTGAAGGCACGCTCAAAGCGTTGTCGGGTTTCGGCTTTTTTGGAGATGGCCAGCACCAGCACACCCTCCAGGTCTTGCTTGCTCCTGATATCCTTGGCCATCCAGCTATTGGTGATAACGGCCTCATTGGAGGCGCAAGCCGCAAGCAACAGCAGCGTCAGGCAAAGGCCCAGGAGCCTGGCAAGTGGCTTAATAGAGTACTGCATGAAAGGCAATCCTGGAGAGGACCTGGGGTCCGGGTTCTAGATAGTACCCTGTTCCCGCGCCATATCCAGCGCCAGGTCTTCAATCATGTCTTCCTGGCCTCCCACCGTACGCCGCCGCCCCAGCTCCATCAGGATATCCCGGGAGGACAAGTTGTATTTTTCCGCGCTGCGCTTGGCGAATAACAGGAAGGAGGAGTAGACGCCGGCATAACCAAGGGTCAGCGCATCGCGATCCACCCGCACCATGTGATCCATCATCGGCACGATCAGGTCCTCGGCTATATCCATGGCTTTGAACACGTCGACGCCAGTCTCTATCCCCATGCGTTCACACACCGCCACGAACACTTCCAGCGGTGTGTTGCCGGCACCGGCGCCGAGACCTGCCATGGAACCGTCAATACGGTTGGCACCGGCCTCCACGGCAGCCAGGGAGTTGGCAATACCCATGGCCATATTGTGGTGACCATGAAAGCCCAGTTCTGTTTCCGGCTTCAGTTCCTTGCGGGCCAGGCCGACCCGGGCCGACACATCATCGGGCAACATGTAACCGGCCGAGTCTGTGATATAGACGCAATTGGCGCCGTAGGACTCCATCAACAACAGTTGCTGCAGCAGTTCCTCGGGCTCGATCATATGCGCCATCATCAGGAAGCCGACCGTGTCCAGACCGTCAATCTGCGTCGCCATGTTGATGTGCTGTTCGGATACATCGGCCTCGGTGCAATGGGTGGCCACCCGGATGGTGGAAATGCCGCAATCCACCGCCATTTTCAGGTGATCGACCGTGCCGATACCCGGTAACAGCAGAGCCGAAACCCGGGTGTTGGAGACCACCTTGCACACCGCGGTCAGGTATTCCTCATCGGATGCCGCCGGGAAACCATAATTGACGCTTTTGCCACCCAGGCCGTCGCCGTGGGTAACTTCAATCATCGGCACCCCCGCCGCATCCATGGCCCTGGCCACGCTGACCATCTGCTCAACCGTGATCAGGTGCCGTTTGGGATGCATGCCATCGCGCAGGCACATGTCATGGACAGTAATTTTCTTGCCGGATAAATCCATCTCGGTTCTCCCTCAGGCTGCCGACGGAACAAAATCGCCGGACAGTATCTGTTCAGCATACATTTCTGCGGTGCGCAGGCCGGCGGCGGTCATTATGTCCAGGTTGCCCGCATAGCGAGGCAGGAAATCGCCCAGGCCTTCTACTTCCATGTAAATCGACACCCGCTTGCCATCAAACACTGGCCCGTTTTTCAGCTTGTAGCCCGGCACATACTTCTGCACCTCGGCGATCATCTGCTGCACCGACTCGGTGATTGCGGTCTCGTCCGGTGTATCCCGGGTCAGGCAGTGAATGGTGTCGCGCATGATCAGCGGTGGCTCCGCCGGGTTGATCACAATGATGGCCTTGCCTTCATCCGCACCCCCTACCCTGGCTATACCATCGGCGGTGGTGCGAGTGAACTCATCGATATTCTTGCGCGTGCCGGGGCCGGCTGACTTGGAACTCACGGTAGCCACGATCTCACCATAGCTGACCGCCTGCACGCGACTCACCGCATACACCAGCGGTATTGTCGCCTGGCCGCCGCAGGTCACCATGTTCACATTCATGGCCTGCGCCGCCACCGCCTCGTCCAGGTTTACCGGTGGCACACAATAAGGCCCGATCGCCGCCGGCGTCAGGTCTATCATCACCGCACCCTGCTCGTTCACCTTGCGTGAGTTCTCGGCGTGCACATAGGCTGAGGTGGCATCGAAGCAGATCTGCACACCATCGTCTTTCATGCTGGGCAACATGCCATCGACGCCTTCGGCGGTGGTCTTCAGGCCCAGTTCCGCCGCCCGCGTCAATCCGGGCGAGTCGGCTACCACGCCGACCATCCACACCGGCTCTATCACCTCGCTGCGCATGGCTTTCACCAGCAGGTCGGTACCGATGTTGCCGGGGCCGATGATGGCCGCTTTAACCTTGTTGCTCATTGCGATTCCTTCTGGTCAATCCTTGTATAACGGCGCCGTCACTGTAGGTGGCTTTCACGACTCGCCGTGAACCCATCCCTGGGGGCTCGAGCACGCCATCCCTGGCGTGCACGGTCCTGAAAGCCACCTACAGCGACGTCACCTCTATCGAGTGCTCGTCGAATGTTTCAGAGCATAGCAGCGAGTGCGGTCAGCCTGGTTTATGACCGTGCGCGCCATGGATGGCGCGCTCGAGCCTACATGGACGTATTCACGGCGCGTCATAAACCGGGCTGACCGTGCTCGCTGCGAACCATCTCTAAACAAACTGGCAAGAACACCCACCGATGCCCGCTATCTCCAGGGACATTTTGTCACCAGCGACCACCGGAATCAGCGGTGCCAGCGAGCCCGACAGGATAATCTCACCCGCCTTGAAGGGAATACCGAATTCACCGAGGGTGTTCGCCAACCAGGCAACCGCGGTCAAGGGATTGCCCTGCACAGCAGAGCCGAGGCCCTCGCTGTGAAGCTCGCCGTTCTTGAAAATCTTCATGTGTAGATTGGGCAGATCGTAGTCACGCGGGTCGACCTCGTTGGCACCCAAGACATAAACACCACAGGAGGCATTGTCGGCGACCGTGTCCTCTATCTTGATGTTCCAGTCCTGGATACGGGAATCGACGATCTCGAAACAGGGCATGATGGTCTCGGTGGCATCGAGCACATCCTGCTCGTTTACGCCGGGACCGGCCAGGTCGGACTTGAGGCGGAAGGCGATCTCTCCCTCGGCCCGTGGCTGAATCAGGTGCCTGGCGATGGAAATATCAGCGCCATCGGCAAAGACCATGCCGTCGGTGAGGAAACCAAAGTCCGGCTGGAATACGCCGAGCATGTCCTGCACCGGCTTGCTGGTCACGCCGATTTTTTTACCGACAATGGTCTCACCGGCCTGCACGCGGCGATCCACCATGCGCAGGGAGATACGGTAGGCATCTTCGATGCTGATATCGGCGAAGCGCTCGGTAAAAGGGCTGAGTGTGGTCTGGCCGACGAGGGCCTGGTAGAGCTCGTCGCCGGCGGCGCTAATTTGTTCCTGGTCCATGCTTGCGCGTCACTGCCTTCGCTGGGAAAGAGGCGTCAAGCTTCGGGTTTCCCCGGGTTCCTGTCAAATACGCAGCCCCAGGTTTCCGGGGCTGGTCTTGCTACCTGAACTCCTTACCCCGCCAGGGCGAGAAGCAGCGGGTAAAGCCATGATGCGTCCTGGAGCGGGTATTTAACTACAAACAATTGCATAATGGCCCTGCTGGCCGGTAACAGCCATTATGAGCAGTACCCTGGCGAGCTCATGAGGAAGGAGGACAGGCAGCATGTCGATGCTTAAGCGGGTACAGGAGAATTTCGCACTGGTAGTGGGGATCAGCCTGCCACTACTGCTGGTGCTGGTGTTCTGGATCGCCACCGCCATCCCCAAAATGACGGTGCCCGATCCCCGCTACGATATGATTTATACCGCCGATTTCTATGACTACAACGCCCTGGTGCATGGCGCGGTACGGGTGGACATCCAGGACGGAAAACTACGCGCCACCTTTCACAGCAGCGACAAGCAGAATTACCGTAACACCCCCCGCATCTACTACTTTGATGTCAGCTCCGGCAGCATCCATGAGCTCAGCATCGACATCCCGGCCGACCCACAGGACGGGCAGTTGCTGAGTGTTCCCGAGGCAGAAACCTACACGCTAAGCAACAAGAGCATTGCCCCGGACGGCTACAGCTTTGACGGCAACTACAGTAGCCGCAGCGGCTTCTTTTTCTTCGACGGCGGCTACCGTTACCGCGGCATCATCAAGAAAGACGGCCGGGCGATTAAAATTCCGACCCACGGCCACCAGTACCAGGGCAACCTGCGTTTTCTCGCCTGGGTTATGGATGACGATCAGCCATGAGCGACGGGGATCAGTCATGAGCGACAGGGATCTGGCGCTGGCTGAAATTGTCGAGCTAGCGAGGCACAACAACATCTCCGCCGGCGAGATCGACGCTGCCCTTAACACCGCAGACGACAGCAATACCCCCGCTGGCGGCATACTCAGGCGCCTGCTTGCCTATGTCGGCGCCATCTTTGTTTTCGCTGGCATCGTCGTTTACATCGGCATGTTCTGGGAAGACATGAACAGCGCGGCGCGTATCATCATCACCCTCGGCACCGGTCTGGTGGCCCTGGTCCTGGCCATCCTTATGCTGGACCACGACCGCTTCGCCCGCAGCGCCACGCCACTCTTCCTGATGGCCGCCTGGCTGCAGCCGACCGGTATCCTGGTGGCCTTCGACGAACTCGGCAGCGGCGGCGAGCCGCAACACGCCTTACTGGCGACCACCACGACCCTGATGCTACAAGAGCTGTTGGTGTTCAGCCGCTATCAGCGCTCCGTGCTGCTGTTTCTCGCGCTGGCCTTTGGTCTCCTCACGTTCTGGAATGGTTTCGACCTGCTGGACCTGGACGAGGAACTCAATGTCATGATCTGCGGCCTGTCGCTGATGCTGCTGACCTACGGCATCGACAGGACAGCCCACCGCGGGATTACTCCCTTCTGGTATTTTGTCGGCAGTGCCAGCTTTCTCTGGGCGAGCTTCGACCTGATAGAGGACACCCCGGCCCACATACTGTACCTGGGGCTGAGTGCCTTCATGATTTACCTCAGTACCGTGGCCCAGAGCCGCACGCTACTGTTTACCAGCACCCTGGCCATGATGGGCTATCTCGGCTACTTCACGGCGGAATACTTTTTCGATTCCACTGGCTGGCCGGTGGCCCTGATATTCATGGGTCTGCTGCTGATCGGCCTGAGCAACCTGGCACTGCGTATAAACCGCAAATACATGACGGAATCCTGACCCCAGAGGGCCTGAAAAAGTAGCCTTTCGGCCCCGACTTCCCTAGACTTGCGCCATGTTTAAACTGCTCACCAACGCACAGGTCTTCGCACCGCAACCACTGGGTCTGAAGACGCTGCTGATCTGTGCCGGGAAAATCGTATTTATCGGTGATGACAGCCCTGTTTTAGACCCCGGTTTGAGCGTGGAAACCACCGACCTGGAAGGTGCTGCACTGGTGCCGGGATTGATCGACGGCCATACCCATATTACCGGCGGTGGCGGCGAATCCGGCCCCTCCAGCCGGGTGCCAGCGCCTTTTTTAGGCCAGTTTACCCGTGCCGGTGTCACCTCGGTGATCGGCGTTCTCGGCACCGACGACCTGACCCGTAATACCCAGACCCTGGTAACCCAGGCCTACGGCCTGCGTGAAGAAGGTCTTTCTGCCTGGTGTTTTTGCGGTGGTTACCATGTGCCACTGACAACACTGACCGGCAGCGCCCGCGGCGATATCGTCAACCTGGACCCGGTCATCGGTATCGGCGAGTTGGCCATCAGTGATCACCGCTCCAGCCAACCGACGCTGGATGAAATATTGCGCCTGGCCAGCGAGGCACAGGTCGCCGGCCTGATGACGGGCAAGGCAGGCATTCTGCATTTGCACCTGGGCGACGGCGAGCGCGGCCTGGACCTGGTACGCCGTGCCCTGGCGGAATCAGAACTGCCAGCCCGGGTATTTCACCCCACCCATGTCAATCGCAACAAGCCGCTGTTTGAAGAAGCCTGCTCGCTGGTGGCGGAACAGGGCTGCTGCGTCGACCTGACCGCATTCCCCGCCAGTGACGACGAACCCGGCTGGAGCGCGGCGGAAGCCATACTGCGTTATCGCGGGGCCAAATTACCGGCGGAGAAACTGACCATGAGTTCCGATGGCGGCGGCTGCCTGCCCTGCTTCAATAGCGCCGGCGAAGTGGAGAGCATGGATATTGGCAGTTCCCACACCCTGCTGGAAACACTGCGCCTGCTGCAGGCAGAAGGCCTGGGCCTGGAAGATACCCTGCCCAGCTGCAGCAGTAACGTGGCGGCGCTCATGCGCCTGCACAGCAAGGGCAGGATTGCCGAGGGCATGGATGCCGATCTGCTGGTATTGAATGAACAACTCGACCTACAACACCTTATGGCCCTGGGTCACTGGCATATAAAAAATGGCCAGCAACTCAAACGAGGCAGCTTTGAGGCTGACTCTGGGCCAGCATAGGCTAGACTGAAACACTCAGAAACAGGAATTCTCATTAATGTGTCCATCACCAGTGAAGCCCGGCGCTAGCCGCGGTTACCTGATGCCCATCGGGGGCGCCGAAGAAAAAGGCAATAACCCTCGCATCCTCAGCCGCTTTCTCGAAATCTGCGGCGGCGACAAAGCGCGTATCGTAATCATCCCAACTGCTTCCAGGCTGCCCGATACCGGGGCCATGTACGCCGACCTGTTCCTGGACCTGGGCGCCGAGCGCGCCCTGTTCACAGAGATAAACGAGCGCGCCGACTGCGACGACGATGTGTTGCTGGATGAAATGGATAACGCCACCGGTATTTTCGTCACCGGCGGCAATCAGCTGCGCCTGTCCGGCATACTCGGCGGCACGCCGGTAGGCCAGCGGCTGCGGCGACTGAATGCCGAGGGCATGCCCATAGCCGGCACCTCGGCCGGTGCCGCCATGATGTCTCAGCACATGATTGCCGGCGGCGCCTCGGGCACCTCACCCAAGGAAGATGGCGTCAACCTGGCACCCGGCATCGGACTCACCAATCTTGCCGTCATCGACCAGCATTTCAGCCAGCGCGACCGGCTCGGGCGATTAATGACCGCCCTGTCCTATAACCCCTTCCTGATCGGTGTTGGCATCGATGAGGACACTTCTTTTCTCATTAACAGTGATAACGTCGGCGAAGTCATTGGCAGCGGTGTAGTAACCATTATCGACGCCAGCGACCTCTCCCATTCATCCCGTTCCAGCGCCCATTCTGGCGCACCACTTAGCCTGGTAGACATGCGCCTGCATGTATTGGCTGAGGGCTGCGAGTACGATATGCAGTCGCGGGAAGTCACCCTGCCCCAGGAATAGATAGCCATGAAAATACTCAGCACCAATGTCTATGTCGGCCCCAACACCTGGGCCGGGTTCCCGCTCATCAAGCACGTGTTGGACCTGGGTGTTCTGGAAGACTGGCCCTCGGCTAAACTGGGGGCGCCATTTATCGATGGGCTGATCGAAGCCCTGCCCGGGCTGGCGGAACACGGCTGCTCTTATCAAAAAGAAGGTGGGTTTCTGCGCCGACTGCGCGAGGACGAGGGCACCTGGATGGGCCACATCATGGAGCACGTGGCCCTGGAAATTCAGTGTATGGCCGGCTCAGACGTTACCTTCGGCCGCACCCGCTCCACCGGTGAGCCCGGCCAGTACAATATGGTCTACGCCTATCGCCAGCGTGAAGTCGGCCTGGAAGCCGGCCAGTTGGCCCAGAAGCTATTGCTGCACCTGTTACCAAAAGATCTGCAGGAGCAGATCGAATACCGTTTCGAGGACGACTTCGACTTCCAGGACGAATTGAAGGATTACGTGCTGCGCGCCCAGAAGCGCGAGTTCGGCCCCTCCACCGGCTCCCTGGTCAAGGTCGCGGAGGATCGCGGCATCCCCTGGCTGCGCCTGAACCAGTACAGCCTGGTGCAATTCGGTCACGGCAAACACCAGCAGCGCATCCAGGCCACTATCACCAGCGAAACCCGGCACATCGCCGTGGAGATTGCCTGCGACAAGGAAGACACACACAAATTGCTCAACGATCTCGGGCTGCCGGTACCGCAGCAGCGCATGATCTATTCAGAGGGTCGCGCTGCCGCCGCAGCGGAGCGCATTGGCTACCCGGTGGTAGTGAAGCCGCTCAACGCCAACCACGGCCGGGGCGTTTCAATTAATCTCACCACTGACGAACAGGTCAAGACCGCGTTCAACCAGGCCCTGGAGCAGGGTACCGGCCGCGCGGTGCTGGTAGAAAGCTTTATCGAAGGCATGGACCATCGCATGCTGGTGGTCGACAAGGAGCTGGTAGCCGTGGCCAAGCGGGTACCCGGCCATGTGGTCGGCGACGGCAAGCGCAGCATCAGCGAACTCATTGATATCGTCAACGAGGACCCGCGCCGTGGTATCGGCCATGAGAAGGTGTTGACCCAGCTGCAACTGGACAAGCAGGCCAACCGCCTGCTGGCTGAAGCCGACAAGGACGAAAACAGCGTGCTCGATGAGGGCGAGATATTCTACCTGCGATCCACCGCCAACCTGTCCACCGGCGGCACTGCCATCGACATGACTGATGTGGTGCACCCGGACAACCGCGAGATGGCCGTACGTGCTGTGCGCGCCGTCGGCCTGGATGTGGGTGGCGTGGATTTTCTAACCGCCGACATCACTCGCTCCTACAAGGAAATAGGCGGTGCCATCGTCGAGGTCAACGCCGCCCCCGGCTTCCGCATGCACGTGGCGCCAAGTGAGGGTGAACCGCGCGATGTAGCGGGCAAGGTCATGGACATGTTGTTTGGTCCCAATGAAACCGGGCGCATTCCGATCGCCGCCATTACCGGCACCAACGGCAAGACCACCACCTCGAGAATGCTGGGGCATATCCTCAAGGACTGCGGCCACACCGTGGGCCTGACCTCCACCGACGGCATCCAGATAGACGGCAAGATTTCGGTCAAGGGCGATATGACCGGACCCGCCTCGGCCCAAATCGTGCTGCGCGATCCTTCAGTGGATTTCGCGGTGATGGAAACCGCCCGCGGCGGCATCCTGCGCGCCGGACTGGGCTACCAGAAAAGCAATGTCGCAGCCTGTCTTAACGTGGACGCCGATCACCTCGGTATCAAGGGCATAGACACACTGGAGCAACTGGCCGAGATCAAGCGAGTGGTGGTAGAGACCGCCACCGATGTCGCGGTGCTCAACGCCGATGATATCAACTGCCTGAAAATGGCTGACTACTGCGATGCCGAGCGCATTTGCTACGTCACCATGAACTCCGACAACGGCCTGGTGCGCGAGCATATTCGCGCCGGCGGCATGGCCTGCGTGCTGGAGCGCGGCATCAACGGTGACATGGTGACCTTCTACGACAATGGCTCACACCTGCCGCTGATATGGTCGCACCTGATTCCCGCCACCATGGAAGGCAAGGCTCTGCACAATGTGCAGAACGCCATGTTTGCCGCCACCATGGCCTATTGCTTTGGCAAGGACTTCGAGGAAATCCGTCACGGCCTGCGCACCTTCGACACCAGCTTCTTCCAGGCGCCGGGACGCATGAACGTTTACAACGAGCATCCCTATAAAGTGATTCTCGATTACGCGCACAACCCCGCTGCTTTCCGCGTGGTTGCCGACACGGTCGATCGCATGGAGATAAACGGACAGCGTATTGGCGTGATGTCCATGCCCGGTGACCGCCGCGATGAAGACATCACCGAATCAGCCGCAATTCTTGCCGGTCACTTCGACCAGTATATTTGCAAGGCCGACGATAATCGTCGCGGCCGCGGCGATGATGAAGTGCCACAACTGCTGCGCGCAGGCCTGATCGCCAATGGCGTCAAGGATGAACAGATCACGATCATCCCCAGCGAGGAAGAAGCCGTCAACGCCTCCCTGGAGCGCGGCACCGAGGGCGACCTGGTAATGATCTTTGGTGACAATATCACCCGCTGCTGGAAGCAAATCATCTATTTTGGTGGCGAGCGCGACGCAGACGAGACAGCGCCGGAGGTACCTGAGGAATCAGAGACAGCGCACAACCTGGGTACTTTCCTGGAAGAAGGCCAGCAAGTCATCAGCGACGAACGCGGTGTGCGCCTGGCCAGGGAAGAGGAAGGCGACGACTAATCAGGGGATGACGTCTATGCGACCGACTGTTGATGAACTGGAAGAAGCGCTGGAAATACCCTTTCCGGAAAGCGAGCAACTGGAGCTGGTAGACAGCCGCAGGTTAACCGGGCCGGGGCTGCTGTGGGACAAGCCCGGGGCTATCGCCGAGGTGGAGGTGCACGATATTCCACTGCAGCGTGTGCAGGCAGCCTGGGAGCGCCAGGCGCGCCACATTCTCGATGCGGTCGGCTGGCAGGACCAGCATTATATCGCCCGCCCCCATGAAGACGGCTTCAACCTGGCCATTTCCGCGCCCATGGATCAGCTGTATTCAGCGATCTTCGTGGTCCAGGCCAGTTGGCACTACACGGTTTGCGAATTGCTGGAGCAGCCTGCCATGCCGCTGGAGCAGATGCTGGCGGACCTTACCGGCGTCATGCGCAGCGAAGAGCGCCCAGAGCTTATTGCCCTGCAGCAGGCCGCCCACGAGCGCCATGTTGACTTTATTTCTGATGATGACGAGGTCTCCATAGGCCACGGCTGTGGCTCCCGGGTCTGGTCGGTCGAAGAACTGCCCGCCCCTGACCAGCTTGACTGGACCAGCCTGCACAACATCCCGGTGGCCATGGTCACCGGCACCAACGGTAAATCTACCTGCGTACGCCTGGCCTCAGCCGTGGCACGCGCCGCCGGCAAGGTCGCCGGCATTAGCTCTACCGATTTCGTGCGGGTCGGCGAAGACATTCTCGATGAAGGCGATTACTCCGGACCCGGTGGCGCCCGCATGCTGCTGCGTGATCCGCGCACGGAAGTCGCATTTCTGGAGGTTGCCCGTGGCGGCATCCTGCGGCGCGGCCTGGCAGTGCGCAAGGCGCAGGCGGCACTGGTGACCAATGTCGCAGCCGACCATCTCGGCCAATACGGAATCAATACCGTTCCGGCCCTGACCGAGGCCAAGTTCTCGGTATTTCGCACCCTGGCACCCGGTGGCGTGCTGGTGTTGAATGCCGACGATTCCGGTCTGGTGGCCCAGGCCGACAAGCTGGCCGCGGAAGTTGCACAGAATGGCAAAACCGTGAGTTGGTATAGCCTCGACAAGGACAATCCCTGTATCACCGCGGCGCTGCAAGGCAGCACACCCTGCGGTTGGCTGGAAGACGGCAGCCTCTGGTATTTTGACGGCAACGATTCCTACGCGCTTATGGCCGCCGCCGACATCCCCATCACCATGGGTGGTGCGGCCCTGTATAACGTACACAACGCGCTGGCTGTTATGTGCCTGTGCATCGCCTTCGACCTGTCCATGGACAGCGTGCGCCAGGGCTTTACTGAATTCCACAGCGACCCCCAGGACAACCCCGGCCGCTGCAATGAATTTACCATCAACGGCGCCCAGCTATTTGTCGACTTCGCCCACAACCCACACAGTATTGCCGCGGTGGCGGCGACCATGAAAAACCTGCCCGCCAAACGTCGCCTGCTGATGCTGGGCCACGCCGGTGATCGCAGCGATGACGATATCCGCGGGCTGACTGATGGCGCCTTTGACCTGTCGCCAGACCATGTGATTATTTCCGAACTGCCGGATTACCTGCGCGGCCGCGAAAGCGGTGAGATCAGTGCCATCATCCGCGATGAATGCGTCAAGCAGGGTTTAGGCGATGAGCACATAAGCTTCTGCGAAAACCCGATAGTCGGTGCCCAGCGGGCACTGGATCTTATCGAACCCGGCGACCTGGCTCTGCTGCTGGTACTGTCTGATCGACCGGCGGTGATAAAATTGCTGCAGGCTGCACAGAGCTAGTTACTGCAGTCCCTGATTAAGAGCTGAGTAATGCGGCTGGTCTATGCAGAGCTGGCCGGCCACGGTCTGGCGCAGGTGCTCTGCCAGTCCCGGCGTATCCAGATCCATTCCATCGCGCAGGGCGTTCACCAGCTGCCAGCGCAGCCCATCGAGCTCCTCATCAATGCCCAGCACTACCCGCAAGCGCTCGGCCTCGGCGTTTGCCAGCGCCGGTCCGTGTAACAACTCGCGCTGCACGATACCCAGGGAATTAGCCGCCACCCGCGCCATGAAACCGGCATGGGGATCGGCCGTGTCGGCCACCTCCTCCCGCAGGAAGCCGCGCACACTCTCCAGCAACTCCGCCGGCATCGGTAAGCGGGTGCCAGCGGAGAAATCAGTTCCTGCCACTACCGCCTCGAAATCACCGGGGATCAGCAGGTTCACACAGTCCATTTGCGCCTCGGAGGAACGCCGGCCAATCACCGGCCGCTCCAGGCTGGGGGTCTCACCGCTGCGCCAGCTTTGCGCCATCCGCAGTGTAGCCATGGACCACCAGAAGGAACCAAAAACCTGCCAGAAATGCAGCGCTTGCCGTGACACGTCTATGCCGGCGACAGATTGGTAGCCCGCCAACAAATCCTCGACCTTGCCAAAACCACCCACCGCCAATTCGCTCACGCCAAAGCGCCAGGAATTGACGCACAACCAACCCAGGTCGCGAACCGGGTCACCCAGGTGCGCCAGCTCCCAATCCAGCACCGCGCCAATACCCTCCGGCGTCAGCATGAGATTACCGTTGCGAAAATCACCGTGCACCAGGGTCAGCCTGGAATCCTGCGGCAAGTTATCCAGCAACCAGCGCCAGCAGTAATCGATCATCGGTACCGGTACATTCAGGTCCCGGTAATAGGCCCAGGTCTCCTCGATCAGCGACTGCGGTGAAATACTGGGCAGTGCCTCACCCAGACCCGCGGCTTCCCAGTCCAGCGCATGTATACGCGCCAATTCCTGTCCGCATTGAAAGGCCAGTTGCGGGCGCAGTGATTCAAATTTCTCGGAACGCACGATGCGACCACCCAGGGTTTCGCCCTCCAGCCACTGCATGAGAAAGCCCGCGCCCAGACCGTCATCGGGCTGCAACAGGTAGAGTATCTCCGGCTCGGGAATGCCCGCTGCGGCGGCCAGCTGCATCAAGTGGGCTTCTGTCTCCAGGCTAATAGTTCCGACCGAGGAGTCGGCCTGCAGGGTTGGCACCGAACGGCGCAGGGCCAGCAGCAACTCGCCGGTACTGGTGGCGCAGGCCAGCCTATAGGTTTCCTGGCTGGCACCGGCGGTTAACTTGTCGCAGCTGGCAAGCCCACTAAAGCCCGGCACCTCACGGGACAGGACCAGTTCCAGGGCCTGTTCAAACTCGGCAGCCATTGGGTCTAGCTTACGCCCTTGGGTTTCTGCTGTTGCATGAAACCAAACATGTAACCGGCCACGCGACGCATCTGGATTTCATCGGCACCCTCGGTAATGCGATAGCGACGGTGGTGACGGTAGATATGCTCAAAGGCCTTGTAGCGGGAATAGCCCATGCCACCGTGCACCTGCATGGCCTGGTCGGCGGCCTCACAGCAGAGGCGATTGGCCTGGTAATTACACATCGACACTTTGTCAGAGCAGGAAAAGGCGCCATCGCGGTCCATCAACCAGGCGGTTTTGTGAATCAGGGCGCGTAACATTTCACAGCGGGTTTGCAACTCCACCAGGGGAAACTGGATACCCTGGTTGGTGGCCAGGGGCTTGCCAAAGGGTTTGCGCGCACCGGCATGCCTGACCGCCTCGCTAACGCAGTACTGGGCCGCACCGAGGCTGGAGGCGGCCTGGCGAATTCGGTTCTCATTGAAGAAGTGCTGCACCACCGCCAGCCCCCTGCCCTCGCCACCGAAGATTTCCGTGTCGGCCACCCGCACATCCTTGAAGGTGACATGGGCGTGATCGGAGGGCATGTTGAAGGTCCACAGGTATTCTTCGACTTTCACACCCGGGGCATCCATGGGCACCATAAATGCCGTGATACCCTTGCCATCGCCGGGCTCACCCGAGGTTCTCGCCATCACCATATCGCGGCTGGCCTTGTGCACGCCGGTGTTCCAGGTCTTCTCGCCATTGATAATCCAGTGATCGCCGTCGCGCACCGCGATGGTTTCCATCCAGGTCGCATCCGAGCCGTGGTCGGGCTCCGTGATACCAAAGGCAAAACCCCGGGTCGCGTTCTTGAGGCCTTCGACCCACTCTTCTTTTTGTGCCTCGGTGCCGTACTCCAGCATGAGCAACAAGCCGATGTTATTGCCCACCACCGAGTGCTCATTTTGTAAATCGTTATGCAAACCCAGGCCCTTGGCAGCCATGTGCTCGCGAATAATCGCCATGCCCAGGTTAGTGCCATCGCGACCCCCGTGCTCTTTGGGGAAGGGATAACTGAAGATGCCTGCCTCTATGGCCAGCTGCTTGGCCTGGTGCAGCAATGCCTCCCACTCCTCGTTCGGCAGCCCGTCGCGGTCCCAGTCGGTGCGCGCATCTTCGCGGCGGTGATCGAAGAACCTGATGTTGTCGTCACGCTGTTCCAGCGGCTTGATCTTGTCCTCGATAAACTGATCAAGCTCTTCGAGGAAACTGCTTACATCGGTGGGAATAGAGAAATCCATAGCTGCTGTCTCTTCTTCTATTTTTACTTTTTCATGAGCGTACCGGACTGTGTATATTACAGGACAGCCCTGCATCACCAATAGCGGGCACGTAATAAGGACCCCCCACAGGAGCCGGACATGCAGGACAAGATTGCACTCATCACCGGTGCCGCCTCGGGCATTGGCGCCGCGGTGGCCAGGCGACTCGCCAGCCAGGGCGCGCGGGTGGCTTTGCTGGATATTGATTGCAGTGCTGGCGCAGCGCTGGCGGCAGAGACAGGTGGACTGTTTATCGAATGCAATGTCGCCGACTTTGACTCCATGACCGCGGCAGTACACAGCGTCTGCGAACAACTGGGCACCCCCGACTTCGCACATCTTAATGCCGGGGTGATGACCGTGCCCACGGGTGAGCCATTTCTCGCCATTGAAGACGTATCCCCGGCCCAGTACCAACGCATTGCCGGTATTAACCTGGGTGGGGTATTCCATGGCCTGAAGCTGCTTGTCCCACTCATGCGCGATGGTGGCGCTGCCATCACCATCACCTCATCAACTACCGGCATCAGCGCCTTGCCGGTGGATCCGCTCTATGCGATGACCAAGTATGGCCTGATCGGCCTGGTGCGCAGTGTGGCGGCTGCCAACGAGGAGTCATCTTTGCGACTCAATGTCATCTGCCCCGGCGTGGTCGATACCGCCATTGTTCCGGATGAATTCAAAGCGCCGGAATTCGGCATGATGCCCAGCGACGAGATGGCCATAGAGATTCTCGACCTGATGCAGCACGGCGCCAATGGTGAGGTCAGGGTCCGGGTCAAGGATGTGCCCGGTTTCAGCGTGCCACAACAAGACCAGGAGTTGTTCCGATGAGTAGATTGCAGGACAAGGTAGCCATTATTACCGGAGGCGCTTCCGGCATGGGCGCCGCCATGGTGAAACGCTTCGCCGCGGAAGGTGCAAAGGTCATCAGTACGGACATGAACACCGCTGATGGCGAGACCATTGCCGCCGCAGCCGGCGCCAGCTTCAAAGCACAGGATGTGTCCAGTCCGGAAGGCTGGACCGAGCTGATGGATGCGGTCAAGGCCGATTACGGACGGCTGGATGTGCTGGTGAATAACGCCGGCATTGTCACCGGCAAATCTATTGAGGAGGTGGACCTGGACACCTGGCAGCGTGTACTGGGGGTCAACCTGTCCGGTGTCATGCTCGGCTGCCAGAGCGCGATTGCTCTGATGAAGCACAACCCGGGGGGCAGCTCAGGCTCGCTCATTAATATCGCCTCCACCACCGCCTTTGCCGCACTGCCCAGCGACGTTGGCTATACCGCCGCCAAGAGCGGTGTGCGCATGATGAGCCGCTCAATTGCCGTCTACTGCGGCCAGCAAGGGCTGAATATTCGCTGCAATAACATCATTCCAGGGGCCATACACACCGGCATCATTGATGGGGCTATGGAGGAGTTTCCGGAAATTCTCCAGCACCTGGCCGGTATCTCCCCCCTGAACCGTATTGGCCAGGGTGAGGATATTGCCGGGGCCGCGGTTTACCTGGCCTCCGAGGATGCCAGCTTCGTCACCGGGTCCGATTTGACCGTCGATGGCGGCTGCCTGGCGGTTCATCCCGGCTACTGAGCCAATTGGCCGCCAGCCCGCATATAACAAGGCCTGCGGCCATTTCGGGCCAAAAGTGTGAGCCACTTCACAAAATCGGCCTATAGTTTCGACATTGCAGGGCCAACTGCTTATGAAAGGGTAGCGGTATCTCTTTTAAGTGGTTGTTTTATGGAAAGCGGTAGAAGGACAGGCATTGCGCCAATACCAACTGATCTCGACGAGTATCTCAATGACATGCAAGTGTCAGGCTTGAGACAGGTCGAGAAAATCGGTTGGCAGCTAAAATTTATCCGTCGACCAGTGTTCGAAGCACCGGTGGTGGTGCTTGCCTGGCGCAGTGGTAAAAGACTCGCACTGCTGGAACAAAACGGCCGCCTGAACGAGCGCGCCAATATTCACGACCGCAATGATGACAAGTACTCTCCACCCAAGTACCTGGTCTAGCCACCCGCGCACCCAAGCGCACCCAAGCGCAGCAAGCCCCCTACTCCGCCATTACCTTTGCCAGCCGTTCCGGTTCTCGCCAGACATTACCGCGTAAACGTCCCACGTAGACCACGGCGATAAGAAGAATCATCAACACGAAGGTCAGCCAGGACACGCGTTCGTTCCAGTCGTAGACCATGATGATGAAATACTGGGCCAGCAGCATCAGCCAGTGCAGGCTGATGGACGTTACCATCATCCAGCGAGTGTCGCCGGCACCACGCAGAACGCCGCCAGAGATCAGGATCGCGGCATCCGCCATCACGTAGGAGGCCAGGCCGACCATCATAAAGCTGCTGAGTTGAACGATGTCATTGCCATCGGCGCCGCTGCCGGCAAACAGTGTCACCAACTCCACCCGGAATACCACAAACAGCACAGCCAATACGCCGGCGTAGCCCAGGGCCAGCAGGAAGCCCGCGGAAATAACCTCATCGGCCCTGGCCATATCATTGGCGCCAACGAATCGGCCGATCAGGCTGATTACACCAATATTCAATCCCAGCATGGGCACGAAGGACAACATATCCCAGTTGAACACAATGGCCGCCGAGGCACCCTGGACCACGCCGTAGGACTGGAACATCAGCAGGAACAGGTTAAAGCTGGCTACGTTCATAAACAGCTCAAAGCCCGAGGGGAAGCCGAGCCGCAGATAGCGCCCCATAATCGCCCGGTTGAAGCGAAACGAGGCCATCACTGAAAATTCCTGCCGGTGTTCGCGCTGGAAGTAATAAGCACAGAACAAGACCAGGGCGAACAGGCTGCTGATGACGGTGCCCAGGGCGGCACCATCTATTCCCAGTTCGGGGAAACCGAGCTTGCCAAAGATGAGCACATAAGACAGCGGCACGTTGAGCACCATACCCAGGGTGTCGGCCACCATGACTACCCGGGTGCGGCCGATGCCGGAAAAGTAAGACGCGATACAGACCTTGGCCAGGGTGAAGCCGGCACCCCACATGAGGATGAAGTAGTAGCTGCTCTCCAGTTCGACCTGTCGCGGATCGTGCCCCATACCGGCAAAGAGTTGGGACACGTAGTGGGCGATGATCGCCAGCAGCGGCAGGCACAGGGCGGCCATGAGCAGGCCCTGGGTTACCACCTGTGGACACTTGTGCCGTTCCCCGGCACCGAAGTACTGGGCCACCAGGGCATTGGCATAGACCAGCACGCCGACAAACAGGGAAATGCTGAAGAAGGAGGCCACACCGCCACCAAGCGACGCCGCCATATGCACGGCATCAATGCGCGACATAAACAGACGGTCGCAAAACACCATGACCGCGAAAGCGCCCTGTGACACCACCATGGGCAGTGACAGCTCGAGCAATTCCCGCATGGTGCTCTTGCTAAAGCGAATTCCTGTGGCCGCGATTGGGTTCGACATTGATATAACCGGCAGTACCGGGACGCTCACCGCCCCGAAGAGGACGCATGATCGTACTTTCTGCTGTCGCTGTCAGTTTAGCGGAGAGAGAAAGAGCGGTAATATTGCCAGCGCCGTCCTGCAGGGTTAATTGGCGCTCAGCGCCTCGGTGGCGTGGGAACTTATCAGCTCAACAAAATGCCCGAGCAGGGGCTGCGGCAGGTCGTGACCCATACCATCAATCACTTCCAGCCTGGCGCCGCGTACATGGCGTGCCGTATCGATGCCGGCGGCCACGGGCACCAGCGGATCATCGTTGCCGTGAATCACCAGGGTGGGCGCAATCACCTTCTTCAGCAAGGCCACGCGATCACCGCTGGCCATGATGGCCGCCATGTGACGCCGGTAGCCCGCTGGATAGTAGGAGCGCTGGTAACTGGCACGGATTTTTTCCAGCAGCGCCTCGTCGCTGGGCGGATAGGCTGGACTGCCGATCAAGCGCCAGGTGCGCATTGAGTAATCCTCCAGCGCCTCGACATCGGGATTGGTCGGTCGCCGTACCATGTGCATGGACACCCTGGGATCGGCGCCGGGCAGTGATCGGCAACCACTGGTGGACATAATGGAAGTCAGTGACAGCACCCGGTAGGGGTAATGGCCGGCCATCAGTTGCGCGATCATGCCGCCCATGGAAGCACCGACGACATGTGCTGCCTTGATATCCAGCGCATCGAGCAAGCCAATCGCGTCCTTGGCCATATCCTCCAGGGTGTAAGGCACTGACAGGGGAAGCCTCAGGCGCGAGTGCGCCAGCAGTCTCAGCACGTGGGGTACCGCTGCACTTTCCATTTTTTGCGACAAGCCAATATCCCGGTTGTCGAAACGAATCACCCGGTAGCCCCGCGCCGCCAGGCCTTCGCAAAATACTGCCGGCCAGGCAATCATCTGCGTACCCAGGCCCATGATCAACAGGATAACCGGCTGTCCCGGCTCCCCGAACTCGTCATAGGCCAGGTCGATACCATTGGCTCGAATGTACTGCAAAGACATAGGTGGCTCCCGGCGCCTGATCAGGCCGTTAGTGGTTTCCCGTACTTAATAAGGCCTCACAGCCAGTACCGGCCAGCAGCTCATTCACACGCTGTTGGTCGCTCTTCGCCAGGCCCTGGTATTGCTCATTTATCCAGCGCAGGCACTTGGCCTGGTAGGGAAAAGTCTGCTGGGTCCAGGGACAGCCGTCGATCTCTGCCTCCCAGGTTTTTTCTCCGGCCTGCACCGCCTCGGCATTGGCCAGCAAAGCGGGCACGTAGACCCGGCCGATTTCTCGCAGAATGCCGGTCAGGCTGGCGGGGATCTGGTCTGCACCATTCCAGTCACCGTCGCCTGGTTCGATGCCACTCATATCCTCCATGCGGTCTACCCAGGCCACGGTACGCGGTGATACCTCGTGAGTGATAGCCCGGGGCGTGGGATCGAAACCCACCAGCTGGGTCAATTGGCCGTAGAGCGCAAAGTCACCTGCGCCAGGGCGCTGACCAAGCATAAAGGGCTGCTCGGCCAGATGGGTTTCCATCGCCGCGAGGAAGCGCCGGTAACTGGCGTCGATCACGGGGGCGGTTGTATCGTTGGATCCCACCACGTAGAGGCGGCCGATCTGGCGCTGGGAGAAAACATCCTTGGCCTGGGCGTGAACATCAGCAGGCAAACCCAGGTCCATCGTCAGCGGCAGCACGGTGCCGGCGTTGTCGGCATCCTCGGCGGGATACCAGCGGTAGTGGAACATATACTTGGTACACCACTCGTCGCCAAAGTCCTCGATCAGGTAATCGATAAAGGCCAGCGCCGGATCAGTCGGCAGCACCGATCGACCCTGATACATGCCCTCAAGACGACGAATAATGGGGGTTGAGTCGCACACGGCCTGCACCTTGTCCTCATCGTCCTTGAACAGGAAGGTGGGCAGGAAGGTCGGCCTGGGCTTCTCTATACCCATGGCATCCAGTGTACTGGCAGGTTCGGCCCAGGTGATGCCATAGGGAATATGCCGGTAGCGCAGCAGGGCAAGCATTTTCCGGGTGTAGGGGGAACCGGTTCCACCGATCAACTGCAAACGTTCTGCTGAGGACATTAAACGGACTCCAATCAATGCCTGCGACCCCGACTGCTGGTGGCCGCCTGTGGCAGGGGTTTTATTGACATATATAATGCCATTATGTGAGTATGCCGGTCAATCAGTGGAGCTGTTAAAGTGCATCGGGGCGAGCATGCACTGATCGACGAGGAAGAATTGAAATGACAGCAATAGTGATCTGGAGCCTGGCGGCCCTGGCCTACATCCTTTTTTGGTGCTGGTATGTCGGCTTTCAGAAGAAAATTACCCCGCAGGAAGTAGAGGCCATTACGCGCCTGCTCGACGAGCGTGGCTCCTGGACCGGCCCGCAGAGGGAGAGCGTGCGCAATTTCTTCCTCAATGACGACGGCAAGGATTTCGTCATGGTCAACCTGCTACACCTGAAGTCGCCGAGCCAGGAGTCCCGCAAAAAGCTGGCGGCCTACCAGAAAATATTCCTCGGCAGCTTGTTACGCAAGGCGGGACACCCGGTAATGGTCGCCCATGCTGCCAGCGGCAATATCGAAAACGTTGCCTGTGACCACGCCGATGACTGGGGCGCGGCCGGCATGATCCGTTACCGCAGTCGGCGCGACCTGATGGATATGCTACCTGCCACCGCCGGCAGCGAGCATCACCAGTTGAAACTGGAATCGCTGGAAAAGACCTTCGCCTTTCCCGCCTCCCCCTGGTTTATACTCGGTGGGCCACGCATTGTCGTGGCGCTGGCCATCGCCCTGGTTGCAGCCCTGACACAACTGGCGATTGCCGGCTAATCAGCTGCACTATTAGCCCAGAGATTCAGCCTGGAAATAACGCTCGTGGAGGCTGCCGAACTGCCCGGGATGCCGGCGTGGGCCACCTGCTCTACTACCATATCGTACCGCCGGTGATTTTCCCCGGGCAGGAGACTTTATTCCTCAACGGTGCGGAAGACATATTCGCGGACTACACGGTGGGCCAGGATGGCACTGCCTTCACATTGCCCGCAGGATCGGACGAGATCATTCTGACCAGCACGGGGCTGTGAGCCCTTACCGACTCAGCACAATTCGACATCTTGCCTCGCCACTGACGAGGCGCTCCAGTGCGCTGTTAACGTCGCCGAAACTGTAGTGCTCGGTCCTGAGCTGTATATCGTCCAGCGCGGCCGGCAGGCAGAGCATGGCATTTGCACTACACTCAGTTGTATGTGCGCGGTCAAACAGGATCGCTTAACTTCATTAACACTGCTAATTGCGGCACGAGACCGCCTTCGAAATTTATGAAAAAACTGAGTTTTGTGGACACCGCCTTCCTGCTCTCCGAGACCAGGGAAACCCCTATGCACGTCGCCGGCGTGAGCCTGTATACCCTACCCGAGGGTGCGAATGAACAGGAGTTCCTGCGCGGTCTGGAAGATAACCTGCGCGACCTGGATACCTTCCTGCCGCCCTTCGGCGATCGCCTGAAAACGGGGCGCCTGGGACTGGCTGGACCGGCCTACTGGGAACCCGATCCGGCACTGGATATCGATTACCACATTCGCCACTCTGCCCTGCCCAAGCCGGGCCGTTACAGGGAGCTTTTCAACCTGGTCTCGCGCCTGCACGGCACATTACTGGAACGCAGCCGCCCGCTATGGGAGATGCACCTGATCGAGGGTCTGCAGAACCGCCAGTTCGCGGTCTACTCCAAGACCCACCACGCCGCGGTGGACGGGGCGCGCTCTATGCACGTGGCCCGCTGTATGCTCTCCGCTGACCCAGACTATCGCCTGCCGGATTCGCCGATGTCGCTGCCAGCCTGGGAACGCTACCGCGCCAGGCTGGAACTAAGTCATCCTCGCGCTTTGAGCGATGCGGAGATACGCAATGTTGCTGAAAAGCTCAAACAGCGGCTCGACACCAGCGCCCAGGTGTTCGATGCGCTGAAACGTTTCACCCTGGCCTGGGCGGGTCGCGGCGGCTCCTTGGCACTGCCCTTCCGCGATGTACCGCGCAGTTCTATTAATACGCCGATAGAAGGGGCGCGCCGTTTTGTCGCCCAGTCCTGGCCCTTCGCCCGGATTCGCGCAGTAGGCAAGGCCTTTGATGGCACCTTCAATGATGCTGTCCTGGCCATGTGTGCCGGGGCGCTGAGAATGTATATGCAGAAACACGCCGAACTGCCCACGGAGTCGCTCAAGGCCCTGGTGCCGGTCTCAGTGCGCGCGCAGGGGGATATAGATTCGGGTAATGCTGTGGCGGCAATCAGTGCCGACCTGGCCACCAACATCAAGGACCCGGCCCGGCGTTTCGTCGCGATCCAGGACTCGGTAAATGCCGGCAAGGCCTTTTTCGATGATATGTCTGCGGCCGAGATCCAACTGGTCAGCATGGTCATGCAAGCACCCTCCATGGTGCTGATGCCACTGGGCCTTGCCAGTCGTTTTCCGGCGGTCAATACCACCATCTCCAATGTGCCCGGGATACAGGAACCCATGTACTGGAACGGCGCCAGAATGGATGGCTCCTACCCCGCGTCAATTATCATGAACGGTATGGCGCTAAATATCACCCTGGTGACCTACGACAAGAACGTTGATTTTGGCATCACCGCCTGCCGCCGCTCGGTGCCACAGGCACAGCGTCTCATCGACTATATGGAGCAGTCACTGCTAGAGCTGGAGGACGCCGCTGGATTGATTAAGCCAGGGCCGAAGACCAGGCCCAAAACGAAAGCAAAACCCAAGGCGAAAGCAAAGGCCAAGGCAAGGCCCAAAACGAAAGCAAAGGCCACAGCGAAAGCAAAGCCCAAAGCGAAGCCAAAGACGAAAGCGGCTAGCCCACGCAAACGAAGCAGCGCGCAAAAATAGGCGAGCGGAAACTACTGCCGAATTAATCGGCCCAGCATGTTGGCCTCAATGATGGCCTGTCGGCTGCGCTCGCTGCGTATTCGACGTCCGTCGGAAACCCGGCCTCTTCAACTGCGGGATTGTTTTTGTCACTTTTCAGGGTAGGACAATTGAAAAATTGCCTGGCGCCTTTTCCTGCAGCGCGAAGAATCGCGCCAGGTCGATTTTACTACCGTCAATCGACAGCTGATCGGAACCGATCATGTCCTTGAGGCTGGCGCTGCCCAGGGCCATATCCAGGAACAGGTCATGGGTGATATTGAGGGTGGTATTGGCATTCGGATCGGCCTCGCCCTGGTGATGATGTAGCACGGAGTTTTTCAGGCGCAGTACATGAGTCTCACCCAGGTCGGTAAAGGTGAAATTAATCGTCATCTCCATGCCCTCCGCCTCCGGGCCATTAAGCTGGGCGGCCATGGCGTCAAAGAAATTCGATCGCGGCGAGTGCTTGACCATATCGCGGCCGGCACTGAGGTCTCTACCGGCGGCGTCATTGCCGTGGCGTAACTCATAGGCGCCGGTCAGATATACATCGCGCCAGGGGCCCGACTCGGCCTGGTAACCCAGCTGATCATAGTTGCGTGCCAGCAAGGCCCTGGCTGCCTGGTTGTCCGGCTCTGCAAACACCAGGTGGTTGAGCAGCTGGGCCACCCAGCGGTAATCACCTTCCGCAAAGGCGTCCTCGGCCAACTGCAACACATTATCAGCACCGCCCATGGCAGCGACATAGCGCTTACCCGCCTTCACCGGCGGCAGCGGATTGAGGTTGGCGGGGTTGCCATCGTACCAGCCGAAATAGCCCTGGTAGACGGCACGCGAATTATGTCGCACGGTGCCGTAATAACCGCGGTTGGAAAACGTCTGCTGCAGCGCATCCGGCAGGCGTAACTCTTCTATGATTTCAAGCGGGGTATAGCCCTGGTGGGCCAGTCGCAGGGTCTGGTCGTGGATGTATTTATAGGTGTCACTTTGCACTTCGAGGAAATCAGCGATTTGCTCTTGGCCCCAGATCGGCCAGTGGTGACTGGCAAAGTAAATCTCTGCCTCTGCAAACATGCTCGCCGATTCGTCGATAAAGCCACTCCAGGCCAGGGCGTCGCGCACCTTGGCCCCGCGCAGGGTATAGAGGTTGTGCATATTTCGCGACAGTAGTTCCGCGCCGCAAAATGCCTTCTGCGCCGGCAGGTAGAAGGTGAATTCAGCGGGCGCCTCGGAGCCGGACACGTTCTGGAAGACAAAGTCCACCCCGTCGATGGTGAGCTGCTGGCCACTGTGATCGATAATGTCGGTGGGGCTCAATATGCCCACCGTGCCGTCTGCGGGCGTCTTGCCCAGCCCTGTATCCACGTGCCCCCGTGCTGTTATCGGCAGGGGGCGTCCGTACATATAGGCCGCGCGACGCATCATGGTGGGCCCGGCCAGCACGTTCTCGCTAGTCGACTCATCGATAAACCCAACCGGGGCGACCACCCGCAAATTGCCCTGCGCCAGCTGCCCAGCGGATACCACACCGAGCACCCCACCAAAATGATCAACATGGCTGTGGGTGAATAGAATCGCCGTGATCGGCTTTTCACCGAGCTGCTGCTGGGCAAACCTCAGGGCAGCAGACGCCGTTTCCTCAGTCGTCAGTGGATCGACAATGATCCAGCCGCTCTCCCCCTCGATGATGGTCATATTGGCAAGATCAAAGCCGCGCAACTGGTAGATGCCCTCGGTGACCTTGAACAGGCCGTGAATATTGTTGAGTTGGGCCTGGCGCCAGAGACTGGGATTTACGCTGGCCGGCGCTTCGCCACTGATAAACTCGTAGGCAGATTGATCCCAGGCCAGGGCGCCATCGCGACCCGGTATTTTTAGTGTCTCAACACTGGCGATCAGTCCGCGCCGCGCCTCCTCAAAATCCTGCCGGTCGGCAAAGGGAAGCTTCGACAAAACCTGCCGATTCAGATCCGCCGTGATTTGGGTGGCCGGTGTGCTGCCGTACTCATCGGCGTCGGCCGCGATTGGCAGGGGCGCCTCCCCGCCACTACAGGCAGCCAGGAACGCAAGCGCAATGAGTGATGCCTGTACTCTCAAACTGTTTAAGGTCTTCATGCGATATCCATCAGAGAAAAGCAGTAGGCAAGTTTGACCGAATTTCTGTCGACAAGCGATACCTGCTCAGGCAGTTGGCAACGGCACCTCCGTGGCCGCTGGCACCATATCAGGCTAGACTTGGCCCATGCATACAGATATCGCAGCCGATGGCCTGGCCCGCTCCTTGGTGTTTATTGAAAGTGATACTGCCTTCTGGGTTTCGGCGATCATTTTTCACCTGGAAAAGTGGCTGTAGCCAGAGACCATGAGTATGACCAACCGTGCTTGAAATAATTACTGAAGCCGCCAGCGCCTTGCAGGCGGAAACATCGACCTATCCCGAGGCCGTGCAAATCTGGATGAGGTTGATGGGACTATCTTTCCTGTGCAGTATTTTCTTCGTCTACACAAAGCCCGGTGCCCGCTGGATCCTGCTGGCGCTGCTGCTAAACCTGCTGGGACTGCTCGTTGGCAAAATTACCTTTCCCGAACAGAGCAGAACTGCGATCGGCACCTGCGTCCACCTGCTGTTTTGGCCGCCGCTGCTGTGGGCCGTGTGGCGCCCTGCCCCGCGGCGCGCCCTGTTCAATCAGCTGCGTGGCTATTTCGATCGTATTTATTTTGTCTGGTTGTGCTGGGCCAGCCTGTTGATGTCAGTTTCGCTGATCCTCGATGCGCGCACCCTGGTCATGATGTTGAGCTGAAGTTCTATTCCTCTTCGCTGCAGGCGGCGATGCTGACCGTGGCAAATGAGCTGTTCATACCGGTCATGATGGCGGAGTCTGAGGTCGATGGAGCAATACCGACGCTATAGTTCATGCCGGGGACACGGGGCTTATCCCAGCCTTCCGCATCATGCAGAACCTCGCCCGGCTTAACGAAGGTGATTGTGTTGCCACCATCGGCGACCCTCACCTGCTCCATACGCATTCCGTTGATCCGCACCACGTACTCACCGCCGCGCTCAACGCTAAGGATCATGCGCGTCTCGGTTTGAATGGGCGCGCCTGTATCGGGTCGGTTAATAAACATGTGGTGCCTCTCGAATGTGCACACCAGGTCTTTCTCGGCCGCCAGCGTGGTAACACTGAGCAAGCAGGTGGCGACAGCGATAAGTAAGCGTCTCATTGCAGAAAAACCTCCTGAGCCGCTGGCTGCGACTTTATTCTGGCATGATACGTGTCTCGGCCGGAGCTGGGCAAATCGAGGCCTGTCCCCCGCGCTTTCGCATTGGTATTCTTGCTGGACACTTACAGGATCGCCCCATGAAAATTAAACGCATCAGCTGCTACCAGGTCGATTTGCCTCTGCACGAAGGTATCTACAACTGGTCCGGCGGAAAATCGGTTTCGATCTTCGACAGTACCGTGGTTCAGGTCGAGACCGACAGCGGGCTCATAGGCCACGGTGAAGTATGCCCCCTGGGTCCCTTCTATCTACCGGCATACGCGGAAGGTGTCAGGGCCGGCGTGAGGGAACTGGCGCCGCATCTAATCGGTTTGGACCCGACGCAACTGACTTGCCTGAACCAGCACATGGATGCGGCCCTGAAGGGTCACGCCTATGTGAAGTCGGGTATCGACATGGCCTGTTGGGATATCCTCGGACAGCTGACTGGCCAGCCGGTAAGCACCTTGCTGGGGGGCAGCTACGGGGATGACTTTGTCTTGTACCGCGCCATCTCACAGGAAGACCCGGACGCGATGGCGGCCAAGGTGGCCACTTATCGCGAGGAAGGCTATCGGCGCTTCCAGCTTAAGGTAGGGGGTGACCCGGACACAGACATCGAGCGTATTCGCGCTGTCTCGAAGTTGATGCAAGCGGGCGACAAACTGATTGCCGATGCCAACACCGGCTGGCTGATGCACGAGGCGGCCCGCGTGGTGCGCGGCGTAAAAGACGTGGATGTGTATATCGAGCAACCCTGCCTGAGCTATGAGGAGTGCCTCTCGGTGCGTCGCCGCACCAATCATCCCTTCGTGCTGGATGAAGTGGTCGACGGCGTCGAGATGCTCGCCCGCGGCCACGCCGATCAGGCGATGGATGTCGTCAACATCAAGATCAGCAAGTTTGGCGGGCTGACACGTGCCAGGCTGGCCCGTGATCTCTGCGTGTCACTGGGCATTGCCATGACCATCGAAGACAGCTGGGGCGGGGATATTGTCACCGCCGCGATTGCCCATCTCGCGCACAGCACACCGCCTGAGTTCCTGTTTACCGCGACCGACTTCAACAGCTACGTCACGGTGAGCACCGCCGAGGGCGCTCCCCAGCGCAAGCAGGGACGCATGGCGTCCTCATCGGCTCCCGGACTCGGCATCACACCGCGCATGGACGTCCTCGGCAAGCCCGTAGTCGACGTAAGCTGAATTGGGGACAGTTCACTAATCTAGATAAGTGAACTGTCCCCAATCTACAGGCGCAACATGCTCGCCAGGTTGTTCTTCTGCATATCAGAGGAGCCACCCACGATAGGCATACCCAGCAGGTCCCGCACATTGCGCTCAATGTCGAAGCCGTCTGACAGGGCGTAGGCGCCCATCACCTGCTGACAGGCAATACCAATCTCGACGCCCACATCGGCCACGAACAGCTTTGCCATGGAGGTTTCCACCGAGCAGGGCAGGCCCTGGTCTGCCAGCCAGGCGCCGTGATAAAGCATGTGCCGTGCCGCCTGCAGTTTGGTTTTCGCGGTGACCAGTTTGTGGCGGATGGCCTGGTGCTTGGCTATGGGCTTGCCGAACTGCTCGCGCTCCTGGGCGTATCGCCAGGCCTCTTCCACCGCCGCCCGAGCGAAGCCGTAGGCGCAGGCCGTAATCTCAATCTTCTCCACGTCCAGCGCGCGCCCGGAAAGCTGCTTCCAGCCCTGGTTCCACAGTTCCGGGCCGCCGACAATGGCATCCAGGCCCAGCTTCACATTATCAAAAGACACATCCATGGAAGCGGTGTAGCGCAGGTTGCTGTGCTCGATGGCCTGCATGCTGATGCCGGGGGTATCGGTGGGTATCAGTAACAGTGACAGGTTGGCATGACGCGCCTCGGCATCACCACTGCGCACCAGGCAGTAAATGTAGTCCGCCCAGTCGGCACCGGTGCACCAGCGCTTGCTGCCGTTGATCACAATCTCGTCGCCGTGCATCTGGGCGTGGGTTTCCACGCTGCTGAGGTCGCCGCCGACATTGGGTTCCGACAGGCCATAACACAGCAGTATTTCGCCCTTCGCAATTTTCGGCAGCAGTGCCTGTTTCTGTTCTTCCGATCCGTTCTCAGACAGGTTCATACCGCCATAGAAGGCTGCATGGATGTAGGGGCCGGACAGGAAGGCGCCGGCCTGTGACAACTCCTCGATCACTGCCACCGCCGCGACCAGGTCCTGCCCGGCACCACCATAGGCCTCGGGTATGGTCAGCCCAATGAGGCCCATATCGGCAATGTCCTTGAACAGCTCCCGCGGCCAGGTGTGCTCCCGGTCCCACTGCCGGCGCATTTCTCGTGGCGCCTTGTCGGCAACGAAGCGCTGCAATTGGCGACGAAGTTCAGTGATGTGTTCCGGTTCCGGAGCAAAGGTAGAAAGACTCATCTTATTCTCCGGTCAGTTTGGGTGGCCGCTTGTCACGCATGGCATCGACCGCCTCTTTCCTGTCGCTGTGGAAGTTCGACACCGCCTCCCAGCCAATCGCCGCATCCATGATTTGCGCGGCCAGGGCCCGCAGCGGAATATTGGTCACCGACTTGGTCCAGCGCACGGCCCAGCGTGGATTGGCCTGTAACTTGTCGACAAACTCCTGCACCTTGGCATCAAGCTCCTCGGTCGGTACGCAGTAGTTGATCAACCGCAGCTCTTTCGCCTCCGCTGCCGTGAGCATATCGCCGGTCATCAGCAGTTCCCTGGCCTTGGCATAGCCCACCAGTTGCGGCCAGATCAATGCGCCGCCATCGCCAGCGACCAGACCCACTTTCACGTGGGGGTCACCGATTACCGCTTTCTCATCCGCAATCACCATGTCGCACAGCAGGGCGATGCTGGCGCCAAGGCCGGCGGCAGCACCATTGAGCCGGCAGATAATCGGTTTCTCCAGTTCCAGCAAACTGGACACAATGCGCTTGGCGTCCCAGGCGATGGCACGGAAGTTCGCCGGGTCTTCTATCTGCTCATCGAACCAGTCGAAATCACCACCGGCGCAGAACGCCCTGCCTTTGCCTGTGAGGATAATGATGTCGCTGCCTGAGTCCCGCTGCAGGTCGGTGAACAGCCGGGAAAACTCCTCGTGCATGGGGCCGTCGACACCGTTGACCGGGTGCTCCGAGGCAATGGCCGCCGTCAGCACCCGACCGTCGCGCTCAAAGCTGAAGCGGGAATAAGCGGCGTCCTCTATGTTGAAGTCGTGCATTGCGCTGTCCTTTCGCCAGTGGCCTTCAGAGCCGAGAAGAGTTGGTGGGCAGGCCGAAAAACAGCCGCCCTATGGTTTCAAGAGTAGCCGGTGCCACCATGATGTGCGATTTCGCGACGTGTATATCGCGGAAATAGCGCTGCAGGCGCGAGTTCTTATACACGGCGCTGCCACCGCCCAGGTTGTACATGGCCTCCACCACAGCGACACTGGCATTCACCGCGTGAGTGGTGGCCAGGCGCATGTCGCGCCGCTCGTCTATGGACACCTGATTGTTGGCCTGGGCTGACTCCCAGGCCGCTTCCAGGGTCTGGAAATAGAAGGCCCGGGCACTGCGCAATTGCGCCTCGGCCTGGGCCAGGGCCACCTGGGTGGCAGGCTGTTCGGCAATGGTCTTGCTGGCCCCCACCCGCCGTTTGGCGGCGGCCAGCTCTACCAGTTCATCGATAGCCGCACGGGCCATACCCAGGCACACGGCGGCAATACCCAGTGCCAGGAAGGTAAAACTGGGAAAAGCATACAGCGGGGTCGATGGCGCGCCCTGCTCAAGGTAGCCGACCACCCGATTCTCTGGGACAAACAGATTCTCCACGGAGTAGTCGAGGCTGCCGGTGCCGCACAAGCCGGAGGTGTGCCAGGTGTCGTGAAACTCAAGTTCGCTGGCGGGCATAAGCAACATGTGCGTGCGCGGGTGACCCTTGTCATCCAGCATCGGCTCGCCGTTCTCCAGCAGCTGGCAACCGCCCAGTACCCAGTCGGCATTCTGGCTGCCCGAGCCCCACTGCCAGCGACCAGACACCTTGAATCCTCCCTCGACTTTCTCAGCCTTACCCGTGGGGGCAAACACGCCGGTGATCATGGTATCGGGCGCTGTAAAAATATCGTTCGCGGCTGACTCTGGCAGAGATGCCAGCACCGTCCCCGAGGTGGCGGCGATAAACGCCACCCAGGCGCAGGAGGCATCACCCTGGGCCAGGGTTTCAATTAGCTGGTTGCCAAGCACCGGCGAACACTCCAGGCCGCCGACGGCCGCGGGTACGCCCAGCCGGTAAAAGCCCGCCTCGGCCAGTAATGCCGAAACATCGGCGGGTATGCGCCGGTTCTCTTCAAACTCATCGGAGCGCGTCCTGAACGCCTGGCTCAGTGACTCGGCTGAATGTAGAAGTGCCTGTGCGTCGGGCATGGCTTTGTTCTCCTCAGTCAAACGTTGTCCCTGGCTCACCGGGGCTACGGTGCCAGGATCCTGGCCAGCGTTTGTGACATTTCATGGTGGAAGGCGCTGCCGGGTTCCAGCCGTTGCATGAGCGGATGGTTCCAGCTTTCCGCCGTGACCAGCAGTACCCTGGCGATAACATCTTTGTCGCCCGGGCGAACCACGCTGGCAGCCTGCCCCAGTTCGATGAAGCGGGCGTACACTTCCAGCAAACTTTCCTGGTGGCGCCGCGCTAGCGCCTTCAAATCATCGGAGCGTTCCGTAGCCGCGCCCAGCAGGCGCAACAGAGAGGCATCATTGCTGAAAATGGGTATCGCCCGCTCCAGCCAGGCATAGGCAAAGTCATACAACCCCTGGTCCAACAGCTTCTCGATGCTGCACTGCTCGCGGACCATATCGAGCATTTCGCCCAATAGACCTTCGCCAGCCGCCAGCAGGGCCTCATCCTTGGTGGCGAAGTGGTTGTAGAAGGTAGCCGTTGAGATTCCGGCCCGGGCCGCCACCTGCTCAGCGCTGAAATTACCACTCGCCTGTGCTTCTTCCCGAATCGCCTGCAGCAGGCGCTGCCGGGTTCGCTCGAGCTTGCCGGCGGCTGGCACGAGTATCGGGGTAAGGCTGGGGGCGGACGCTTTGTTCATGTTGCTCAGGTAAACCTGGCCGGGTCTGCAAATTCATTTTTAGAGTATCACTCTAATTTTAGTTGTCAATTCTGTATATTCATTCAACTCAGGGAATGACGGTGCTACACTCTCATCGCCACACTCCATCACCCCACTCCACCACCAGAGTGATAACCAGTCACAAATGGGGAATACCATGACAGCACCCGCCTCCATGCCACTGATCGACGCCATGAGCACACTGCGCGCCGTGCGCCGCCTGCGCCCGGACCCAATACCGGAGGACGTGCTGAAACGCGTACTGCAAGCCGCCGCCTGGGCACCCAGTGGTGGCAACGTGCAGCCCTGGCGAGTGATCGCCGTGCGCGACCCCAAACTGCGACAGGGAATTGCTGAGCTCTACGGCCCGCTGTGGACGAAATACACCCAGGGTCACCGCAAGGCACTGGAAGGCCTGCCCGAGGAGGCACTGGCCAAACAGGAACGCATGCTCGCCGCGGGTGACCACCTGGGTGAACACATGGCGGCAGCGCCGGTGCTGCTGGTGTTCTGCTTCAACCCCAAACTTATGGCCATCACCGATGCCGATCTCGGCCGGCCTTCAGTGGTCGGCGGTGGCTCCGTCTACCCGGCCATCCAGAACCTGATGCTGGCCTGCGTCAATGAGGGCATCGGCTGCACCCTCACCACCCTGCTCTGCGAAGAAGAGCACGCTGTTAAAGCACTGCTGGATATCCCCGATGACTGGTACACCTGCGCGCTGGTGCCGCTGGGTTATCCCCAGGCTAAGGGCCACGGGCCAATCTCGCGCAGGCCGGTGGAGAAGCTGACCTTTGCAGACAAGTTCGGTGAGGCGATCAGTTTCGGGTAGGCACCGCGCGCTCTGGTCGTCGGCCAGATTATGCTTTATGTTATTTAAGTGACGCCGCAATAGGGAGAGTTCTGCCAGTGACCCAACACGAGTACGTGTTTGTTACCATTTCAATCATTCTCGGCCTGGCCATTACCCGGCTTTTGAATGAAGCAGCCGCCCTGGTTCGCGCACAGGACCGAATCAAGTTCCACTGGTCGACTGCCCTGTGGGCCGCCTGCATTATGGTGTTTATCCTGCAGCTCTGGTGGGTCGGCTGGGAGCTGCGGAATTATTCTGACTGGACCATCTTTGATTTTTTCGTGTTGGTCGCCGGCGCCGTGTTCATCTACGGGGCCTCTGAACTGGCGCTACCCGTGGAAGACTATGATGTGGCCAGTGATAAGGAACTGGACTTCCTCAACCACAGCCAGACCCTGGGCCGAATCTCCGCCCTGTCCATGTTGGGCTATTTTGCCGTCGGACCCTACGTCAACATAAGGCTGTTTGACAACCCGGCACTGCCGGCGGTGATCGTCGCAGCAATCGGCGCGACGCTAATGGCGTTAACCGCACTGAAGCCCAACTGGTTCAAGGCCATGGTGCTCGTGTTTGCGATGTACGCTGTCGGCATCTTGTACCTGACGGCGTGACTCTACCAATCGCATATTTGTTTTATTCAAAGAATGTCTCTGGATCGATACCAAAATATTCAAAAATCAAATCAATTGACCAATCAAACAAACCATAGTCACTCTCTTTCAAGACAATGAAAGCCGCAGCTTCTTTGGCATCAATTGGTCCAAATGGAAACGTAGGGTCGACTTCTCCAGTAAGCAGGTTTATGCGGATAAGAGGTGGCTGTTTCGATAAACCGTAATCTGAATAACCATCACCGTTGGCCTCTGATTTACCATTTCCTTGTAAGAGGTAGATATAGTCACTCCATTCGCCTGTTCCATGGCGCATTTCCTTCGAATGAACCCCTCCGTCATAGTACGGAACAGGTGATGAGTTGAGTATATCTTCCGTCACGGCAAACTCAGACAACAGTGCCTTACTGTCACGGTCAAATTTGATCAGACTGGCATAAGCCGTCATTTCTCCAATGCCATTGCCATCCGCATCATACTTACCAGCACCAATGACGACCGCATTATTCGGCTCATCAAATAAGAAATCCATTCGCTTAGCCAGGATTCCCTCGTAAGGGTAAGATTGATCAAAAGTTCCGTCGATATTCAGGCGGCACAAATTACCCGTCGATTTTGCATCGGCAGGCGTAAATTGCCCGGAGGCATCCCTGTTGGCATAGGTATTGAATTGACCGGAGATGTAGATTTTGTCGTTGGCTTCATCAATTTTAATCTTGTCCACCTCGTCGACATAGGCACTGGTTGCAGAGAAATCATCCGCACCAGGAGGTAGTTCAAAAAAACCGAGACTATTTACAAATGGATCAATTACGTCAAAGACCTCAGCAATAGGGGATAGACCGGCCTTTTTAATACAAGCAATATTATTGTGCGGCCATTCATTGAAATAATTAAAAGACCCTCCAAAGCAAACCAGCCCCATGCTCTTATGAAATGCAATCGTGGTTACCCTGCCTGGATTGCTTATAAACTCTTCGTCAATGTCATCGTAGGTGACTAATTGCACACCTACACCGGCAAAGTCCATATCCATAGAACCGTCGCTGTTAATCCGGGCAAGCCCAGGGGCCGGTAGGCCATCATATTCGGTGAATTCCCCACCGACATAGTATTTGTCCGGATTCCAGGGATCTCTTTTGATGACTTGAACGGTGGCGTTAAAGCCAGTGCCTGCAGCAAAGCTAGCGTCTAGTTTTCCTGTCATATCGAGGAGGGCAATTCTACCGACAGGTGTACCGTTGTACTTAACAAGGTTACCCCCTATCAGGAACCGGCTTTCATCCTCGCTACTTTCAAGAACATGTATGCTGCCGGCGTGTGCACCCTTACCACTATCAAATGGCGGCAGGAGAGTGCTTATATAGTCAGTACCAAATTTGCTGCCATCTGCCTGCTTGATACGAACAAGATGTTTACTTTTTTCATTGGCGTAGGTGGTAAAGACGCCTGAAACCACCAAAGAATCACTGGCGGTAGTCGGGAATGACTTCACAATTGGAAAAGCTATCATGAGCAATACCAGGAGAATTGTGTATTGCAGCATTTTTCTTGAAAGCGGCATCGGTAGATATGGCATATAGACCTCCCGTGTGGGTACCTACAAGTTAAGTCGTTGATCCGCAAAAAATCCAGTCGAGTTGCCAGGCAGCCGCCCTACTTCATTCGCTGCAGCACCTGTCGCACTAGACTAATGGAGATAAGTGAACTGTCCCCATACCGAGGGGCCACTCGCCCGGTTGCATTCCCGATTTCGACTGGTCAAAATGCCCGCAGGTGCCCAGCCAGGACGCCAATAACAAACCCGGTTCCAGTGTACGGGCAAGGAAGCGCACCGTGACAAGTCGGTTCGAACAACACAAGCACAGATACATCGTCCGCGTGGGCGGCAGCTACCTCGTTGTAGGCTGGCTGCTCCTGCAGGTCATGGATATTACTTTCTCGCGGATTGGCCTGCCGGAATGGTCAGAAAAAATGTTCATGACCGTAATTGCGCTCGGCTTTCTGCCAGCGTTGATACTGGCCTGGGCCGCGGACATTCGCGCGGACCGTCGCGAAAGCGTGACACCTGCCGACCCGGTACCGGCAGAACCCATGCTGGACAAGGGCCTGCCATCTATTGCCGTGTTGCCTTTCACCAGTCTGTCTGGTGATAGCAGTCGCGATTACCTGGCGGATGGTATGACCGATGAAGTCGTGACCTTGCTGTCACAGCTACCCGATATATTCATCATTTCCCACAACTCGGTCCTGGCTTTCAGGAATCGTGATCCGGATGTACGTTCAATCGCCGAAGAATTGCGCGTCCGCTACATACTTCAGGGCAGTACCCAGCAGATCGGCTCACGGGTGCGCGTTACCGCGCAGCTGGTCGAAGCCGCCACCGGCACACAGATCTGGGCGGACAAATACGATGGCGCCGAAGAATCCATATTTGAGATGCAGGATCAGGTATCGCAGGAAATCGCCTCAATTTTGGGTGGGGAGATCATGCGCAAGGAAATTCAGCGCATAGATCGCTACACACCCGAGAACCTCGACGCCTGGGGTCACTATGTACACGCCCAGGATTTCTACTATCGGCAGAGCCAGCAAAACCTGCAGGAAACCGTCGACTGTGCCCAGAAGGCGATCGACAAGGATCCAAAATTTGCGCAAGCCTACTCGCTGCTGGCAGTCGCCCTCAGCGTAATGATTGTTACCCGGGCTTCCGAAGACCCCGAGAGTGATAAGGTCCGCTGCACCCGGGCATTGGAGAAAGCATTAACCCTGGCTCCGGATCAACCGCGCATCCTGGCCGAATGTGCCAACACCAACTCCAACCTGTCACATGAGGACAGGGCCATTGACCTGGCCCTGCAGGCAGTGGAGAAAGCGCCCTGCTTTGCTGGCGCCACCAGCATTCTCGGCCTTACCTACCTCACGCTTGGTGATACCGAGCAAGCCGTGCAGTACATCAAGAGATCCCAGCAGTGCAGCCCGCGCGATAGCCAGATGTCGATGTGGCTCTATTGGTTGTCCTGGGCCTATACAATCGGCGGCGAGCTTGAAACCGCCCTGGAATACGCCAACCGCTCAATAGAGCGCAACCCCGACGGGTTCCTGACATGGATTTCCAAGACCAACATCGAAGGGCAACTGGGTCGACTTGACGACGCCGCCAAAAGCCTGGCACGCGCCAAGGAACTGCTGCCCATCCTCAGCATGGAGGTTGCAATCGCCGCCACGGAGGATTTCTTCGCCACCCCGGAACTTGCGGCCTGCATCACCGTGGGACTTGCCAAAGCCGGGCTTGAGTAAGTCTACCCGCTCACTCGATTCCGAGATGCCGTCGCCAGTAGTCGTTGAGAAAGATACCGGCAGGATCCTTTTCCGCCCGCATGGCCAGGAAGTCATCCCAATGCGGATACTGAGCCTTGTAAAAGTCCACCCAGCCGTCGGGATCTCCATCCGCCAGAACCGGGTGATACTTGCCCCAGTGCAGGCGGTTGGGAATATCGTGCTCCCGCAACATGTTCCAGAAGCGCGGGAAGAAAATCTCAGCCGGGTTACCCTGGTTGAATTCAAACCAGAATATATCCAGGCGAATCACACCATCTTTCCACTCGTCCTCGCCATCTGAATACGCCATGCTCATCCAGAATGGGTTGGGTTTGGAACCGTAGAGTTCTATCGCGTAATAGCCAGTGCGTTCGTAGGCATCGTGAATATCCGTGGCCTGGTCGAAATACGCCTTTAGCAGTTGCATCACCTGCTGAGCGCGCGTCACCGGTATCCAGATTTCCGTAAACTCCGTGGGCATCAGGTCGTCACTGGCTGAATTGTCCATGGGCAGCCCCTTCCAGCCCCAGTCCTGAAAGCTCTGCGGGGTATCTTTACTCATTCCGGACTTGTCCGAGTCCAGGCCCTGGAAGGTGCGAATAAACCAGGCGAAGGCCGTTGGGCGGTGTTTAATGAGGTAGGGCCGGGCAAGGGCGACAGACCCATGCAGCACGAGTCTGGCCAGGGCCGAGATAGCGCTGGCCAGCGGCCCGCCCAGCTTGCCGATGAATGTGTTCTCCAGAAAGGCGGTCAGCCCCTCCTTGAATTTCAGGAAACTGTAATCGAGTTCAGTTTTCACCTTGGAGAGATCGGGAAGATTGCCCATGGTTATGTAGAAGATTGAACACACAGGCTCACCCACATTGGGGTAATTACTAAATTCCTGGTAGGGGCTGCGCCTGAACCCCGGCACAGGCTCGATGCGCTGGGCTTGCCAGGTCACCACCTGGTCTATGCCCTGCTGCGGCCACCACATCAAGCGCGTGTACTCCACCTCCCGCAGGAAGGTCTCTAGCGAGGGACGGGGGTCGTGGGGATCATCGGTGAACACCTGCATGGAGGCGTCCGCCGCCCTGGTGCTGGCCTCTTGACCCTGGATATTGTAGACCGGAACACACTTGAGGTAGATCTTGGAGACCATACCGAACAGGCCCATGGACACACCGGCGGCGTAGAATTTTTCGTGATCGGGGTCGTCCGGGTCATCCATCTTGACCTCGTAAACCTCTCCATTGCCATCAATTATCCGCATACCCCAGAAGTTGTCGTGAATGGAGTGAGTAATGGAGCCGCCCGATGAGCCGGTGGCCATGAATCCACCCACGGTCTGGAAATCGATGCCACCGAGGTTGGACACTGTCCAGCCATAGTCATTGGCCAATTGTTGCAGCAGGCTGTTTTCCCAGGTCGATGTATGCGTGGGATCAAACGGGTCGATACCAAGATTGATGCCGGCATCGACCAGCACAATACGCTGCTCCTCATCGATCACCTCGATATTCCGGTATTGGTCGAGCATGCAGTTTATGTTGTCGGTAATCGGCGGCTCTTCCTGGTTGACGCGATTTTCGACACCCTTGATCGGATCGGTGTAGATGGCCAGCGATACGCTGTGGGCCGAGCCCCGGCACCGGATGATCAGCTCTTCCTTCTTTGCCAGCTTGACGAGTTCTATCAGTTCTTCTTCACTGGTCGGATGGTAGAGACCATCTGCTGCTTTCGAAATAGTCATGGGTATCGCGAGACTCCTGTGCGCTATGGGCGTTGGTTTTAGACGAGCATAGACCATAGACCCCGATGTCGCCTGCAAACGGCGGCAGTCGCACAGCAAAAAACTCGATCATGGGGGCGCTATGGGGACAGTTCACTTATCTCCATTAGTCTCGGAGACTACGGGGGCAGTGTACTTAGCTCGCTAGACTAATGGAGATAAGTGAACTGTCCCCAATTCCTCTACGGAACATCGACTCTACAGAATGAGGGTTCTGTGGACCGTATAAACGGTACATGCAGAAGGCCTGCACCGTCGGGAACGCAAACATTCACGTCTATCCGGCCTGTTCCTGATGGATGGAGAACACCGCCCGGCCGCATCGATTTACAGGTAAATCCCGTCGTGCAATCTGGCCAATTGCCCAGGGCTGGGTTGGACTCGCTGCGAGGGGAGTTACAACAGCAACCCTCGCCAATACAGGCCTCTTCTTTTGGCAGCTGCTCCCGGGGATCATCAATGGGCCGCGTCGGCACGCGCTCCATGTGGAGGGCATGGACCTCATCAACTTGTGCGGGCTCGGGGCCGGCGGTATAAACGCCAACAATATCCAGCTCTTCCTTGCTGATAACAACCACGAAACCCTTGAGAAAACCGCCGACCGGAGGTCTACCTGCAGTCTTCAATATTGTCGGACAGTCAATTTCAAGCGCGCCGTCCTGGATGATGACTACGTTCTGAAAGCCAGATATATCCCCTGTCACCAGGCCTGGTTCGGCAACGGCTACCTTGAAAAAGAAGTCAACTGGTCTTTCTAATTCAGGGTTATGAATATTGATTGCGGTGAAATATCGACCCCGGTTGAGTATGCCGTCAGCAGGTAAGGGTTTCCCGCAAACAAATTTGATCGCGTACTGGTTCCACTGGGGATCAGGCTCAGGGGTTTTGGCGCTGGGCCTGGCTGCATAGTTGTTACAAGAGATAAGGATCGAGGTGAGTGCAATTGCTGCGCAGAGCTTTGTTATCAGAGACTGTTTTTGATTAGGCATGACCTGCCTCCTGGTGATTTCCTGGTTCCAGATTATTGTGTCCATCAAACAGGCCGACCAATGTACTCCCACACAAGGTGATACTGAAGTTTGGGATTAGATTGATTTCACATATGGAGGGTTCTCCTTATGTCCCCATAGAGTCCCCAGCTAAACGAAGGGTCTAGTTCGTCTGTACAATGGTGAAGCCCACCTGAATATGATTGACTACGCCCAGGCTTCACAATCCTGAAACACCTCCAGCTATCGAGGTACACGTCATGATTGATCTTCAGCAGCTCGCAAATAAACTCACCCGCCCTGTCAGGTGCATTCTCGCAGTGATCATGATTGCTGCATTGTCGGCCTGTATGCCTTCTGGTGGGCACACCATAACCAACAACGACCCGAATGAGTCAGACAAATACCTTGCGATCACTGATGGCAAGTACACGCTGTTTGATATTTGCACCAAGCCCAATGGGAAGAAAAAATACACCCCAATTGATTCCGGTCGCCTGACACAACACCCCAGCATACCCGGCGACTATATATTCACCAGCGATCGGGGTGGAAGCACAGGCATCTTGACCCCGCGTGCCGGCGGCGGTTATGACTGGGATAACTGGTTAGGCGGTGACGGAAGCGGCACCATGATCGAGGGCTGGCCCCCTAAAGATCATGTCTACCCACCCTGCGAAGATGGATAGGTTTACTTCAATATCCCCATAAGAGCTACACCTGCTCGGCGAGATACGCTAGTTCATCCCTGGCGCCGTCAGCGGTCTGCCCGAGAATGTATTTCTCTACCTGCTTGCCTACCAACAAAATTTTAGCCTTGGCGCTGTGGTTTACCGTGTAGCGACAACCGCCGGCTGTGGCTACCAGCTTAAACCGTGCGCTAATGGTGACGGGTTGTTCGCGCACCTCCATGGTCCAGCTGCCGGAATAGCCATCTCCGTCCTCTTCCCATGTCTCTGTCATGTCCATCATCTGAACAGAATCAAATATTTTGGCCAGCACCTTTGGCAAGTCGCGACTCACCTCCCTGGCTAGCTCTATGGTCGTAACTCCATCCTCTTCTGATACCTCGCACTCCGCGCTCAGCTCCCCCATGGCCAGGCATCTATCCACCAGGAATTCGGGGTCAGTTAATAACTCGTACACCCTGCTGGGCTCACAATCAAAATCATGGGAAACGGCCATTGTTCAACTCCTGAAAACCGGGGACAGACCACGATTATGAACGGATTTGAGTTCATATCGTAGTCTTGATCCAACCGGTTCTGTTTTATGGGGTCAGTTCAGAGCTTGCGCCCCAGGCGTTTCTCCACCATACGCCGCTCCCACGTCGGGCCTAAACCAAAGATGCTGATCTTCTCAAACGCCACCAGGCCGTGCACGATGATACCCGCCGTCCAGCCCAGCAGCCCCCAGACAATCACCGGGTCGTCGATGCCGCGGTCCCACAGGATGATCACGCCAAAGATCACATAGAGCAGAGCGTGGGTGTAGAACTCCTTGAGTTGTTTTACATAGGCCAGGGCGGCCTGTTCATCATCAGTAACAATTACTTTTTCGTTCATTTGAGGTTCTCCCAAGTCAAAGGTAGATAAGTCAACCTCAAACACGGCGGCCATGGCCCGGGCAGATTCCAGACTGGGTTTCTGGCCGCGCTCGATGCGCTGAATGGTGCGCGCACTGAGCCCGGTCATCTCGGCCAGTTGCTCCTGTGACCAGCCCCGCTGTAGTCTTAATTTCCGGACAATCATGTTGTTTCCCGCCGTGTTGAGGTGGACGCCACTATCCACTTTGACCCGGTAGCCAACCACGTCAGCAAGCCGACACGATCCTGACAGCTCCCCGACATTCCTTATAAATCATACACTTAGAGCATAACCCAGCTAACAATTCCGGAGACAAATCACTTATCTCGCCAGACTAATGGAGATAAGTGAACTGTCCCCGTACAGCCTATCGTGTAATGAGGGTCTCTCGGATAAAGTCCCAATCACCCGCTTGAATTGCAGAGTTAATTTCGCCAGCCAACTGCCTTATATCAGCGGCTTCCTGCAGTGAGTAGTTTAGTTCTAAATGCTCTTCTACATTGTCCTCGCTGCAGTCTAATCTCGAGCGGCAATATAGGACCGAATACGCCTCACGCTCTGTGAATCTATGGGTTTCATACACAGAAAAATAGTCATTTAGAAACCTATATACGCTTTCCTGCAGCAAAGGGTTGCTCTCAGCCTCAGCCATAGCGGCAATGACAGCGCCACTGATCTCCAGCTGGCTTGGAGTCTCTCCCCCACCCTCAAGCGACACATCCTCCAGCGCATATACGGCTGAGCCTGATTGCTTTGCATGACGCTCCCACCGGTTTTGCTCAAAACCGATAGCCATTCCAGACTCAATTATCGGCTCACACTCCGTCCACTTAAGCTTGTAATACCGATTAATCTTTTCTTCGGCAAGGCTGGGAATACTACCTTCAAAGTCCTCCCAACTATTATAAGAACCAAAAACAACGCATTTTTCCAGTGCAAGAGAGACGACCGCCTGGCTTCTCACGCTGCCTGCCTTCGCCATTGCTATGTTCTCAGCATAATAGCCAGCAACGGATATTCGCTCACGCTCGACCAACTCCAATCTGTCTGGTTGCACTTGGCTTTCGGCCCCAACTCGCTCTACGCGGTGCTCTCGCAGCGCCGGTCTATGAGCGGCGCCTGATTGAGCCACACCTGAGTGAGACGCATCGGAAGGAACCGTTGAAGAGCCCATTTCATCTCTAGTGTCATCAGCTCCCTGGAGCAAAAGAAACAAGGCAGCCATTAGCAGGAGCAAGCCAAACAAGGGGATCATTAATTTTTGCATCATGAAATCCGGGAACAGTTCACTTATCTCGCCAGACTAATGGAGATAAGTGAACTGTCCCCGTACAGCGCTTAGCCGTAGCTGTCCCCGCTGAACTGTTGCTGGATCGCCTCTACTTCCGGCAGGTGAGCGACCAGTGCGTTCACGCAGTCCTGGTCCAGGTTTTCCCCTGCCAGTTCCTGCAGGGTGTCGATAGCGCGCTGGTTGTCCCAGGCTTCTTTGTAAGGACGCTCGCTGGTGAGGGCGTCGAACACATCCGCCACTGCCACGATACGTGCCTCCAGGGGAATATCATTGCCGCTTATTCCCCGCGGGTAACCACCCCCATTGACAGCTTCATGGTGACAGGCAGCGATATTGCGCAGCACGTCCTTGTGTTGGAAGTTGTCCAGTCCGAAACTGCGGATCAGGTCCTTGATGATGCCCTCGCCAAGCAGGGCGTGGTTGCGCATTATCGCGCGCTCGTCCTCGTCCAGCTGGCCTGGCTTGAGCAGGATGCGATCGGGAATCCCAATCTTTCCGATGTCGTGCAGGGGCGCGAACATAAAGATATGCTCGATATAGCTGTCGTCCAGCTGGTACTGCTCAGCCAGCGAGCGTGCAATCAGGCGACTGTAGCGGGACATGCGGTCGAGGTGGCTGCCGGTTTCGGGGTCGCGCACATGGGTGATGCGGCCGGCAGTAGCGACCGCCGCTTTCAGCGTGGAGATCGAGGACAGCTCGTTGATTATCATCAGGCTGATAAGGTGTGCGTAAGGATCTACCTGTCGCAAGACCTTTTCGGTATACACATCCCGCTCATCGGCATTGAAAAACATGAAGCCGATAAAGACCCCTTCGTTAAACATGGGCAGCGTATAACTGGCGGCGTAGCCCGCTCGCCCGATGCGCCGGGTGTGCTCGTGTTCGCCATCGTCGAACGTCACCTGGTTATTGATGACCCTGGGCAGACCCTGCTCGAGGATGGCTTTCAGGGAGGGCGCTTCGGCCATGGGTGCCCGGTAGTGGTGAAGCGGATTGGCATCACCGCTGCTGTGCAAGTAGGTGCCAAGCGTATCCGTTTCCGAATCGTACAGAGCAATAGCGATGCGAGCGATAAACGGGAAAGTCTCCTGCAGCGATTCGTGCGCCACGATCAGCTTCTGCTGCAAGGGCATCTGTTGACTGAGCGCCTCGAGTGAATCCTGGTGATCCGGCATAGCTTCCCCGATTAAGATTTACGATGATGCAAAGTGTACGTCAATGGGATCCGTATATGGCCTGAATAATTCCCTGTAGCTGGCAGGCTTAAATGGAATCCATCAAGCAGTCATCAAGCTCGATCATAAATCTATTCCGTGAATTAAGTAAGCTGTCACTATCTCCGGCGTATCCTAGGGACAGTTCACTTATCTCGTCAGACTAATGAAGATAAGTGAACTGAAGACCCGCATCAAGACAGGATAATCAGCAAATGGCCCTCGCGCCGCACCCGCTTATGGTCTCGACGGCCGCTGAGCTTTGGAGCTGGCCGGCGCTACCGGCCGGCGCGAATCAGAAGACGACAAGGAACTGGATTAAACACTGTTTGTAGTGTTGCAATGGTTTCGGCAGTAAAACCACTGACTGGATAGCCTTCTAGCACGCAATTTGAACCGTTACATTCTGGGAATCTTTTTCAATAGCATTCCACATCCGCATCATGTCATCACGGTTCAGAACGATACAGCCGTCCGACCAACTGGCGTCCTTGCCCTCGTGGATAAATATCGTATTGTTTCCAGTATCCGGTGCCACTGCAGTGGGAAGAAAAATACCGGGGCGCTTGAGGCCTGTGACTGAATCCGTTTTGGTAGACATCCGGGTAGCGGAACACTGGGTGTAAGTACCGGCCAGTACTTTTACGTCTGGATCCCACCAACATGTGCTATCGACTAGTACTCCTCCTTCATTAAACTTCAAGGTCCCGGAATCAGTTCCGGTGCGCTTTATGGAAATCTGGTATTCAGCGTCCTTCTCATCGGAGGGAACGGCCGAGGTAGCAGGAAGAGACTTTTGATGCTTCCAGCCACCACCGCCCAGAGCACGCGAGCCTACATTCAAACTGCCTCGTAGCAATTCCATGATCTCGTGAATGAGTGCTGATCCCCCTGCAAGTAAACCAGCAGAAATAACCACGTCCACGCCGGCCCAAAGGAACGCGTGAAAAGTCCCCATTGTTCCCGTGACTATCGCCTCGAGGATACGAACACCAACCAGCGAAACCAGTACACCCAAGACCAATGCGCATAGAACGGCAGCACGAGTGGCTGGCGGCTGCTCCTGATCGGAAGAAAGAGGACCAACAAATCGATCTGGTCCATTTTGTCCAGTTGCGTAGAGGTACGTTTCTACTGCTCGCTCAATCACAACGGCAACAACAAACATCAATTGCAGGCGCGGCCAAAGCGCGGCCCACAGGTCTGCCTTGAATGTAACGTTACCAATGACTACTATGCTGGCGATTCCGCCCACGATAAGCACTACCAGCATGCCAAAAAGTGCTTTTGTGATCGGGCTCATTCCCTGCTTTCCTGATGCGGTCATAGTTTCGCTCCCTGATTGTTATAAGTTGCATGTATTTTAGGCTCGACAAATGAGCCGAGATAGAGTTGGTCACCGCAGCCCTGGTGCTTTCGTTTCAGTCGGCGTAAATAAATAGCACCGAACTTGATACACCAGAGACAGATCGCTCCGCGACTGCCAGTAATGCCACGTTCGGCCAATAAGCCTTTAATATTCGGGTGCCATAGATTGAAGCGATAGTCACCCTCCCTTGTATCCGAAAAGCTTGGAACTATATTCATATTGTATTACTTGACCGTCGCGCTCTGAAACGCCGCGGCCAATTCAGCCACTCGAATGCACAGGTTCCTCTGGCAATCTGCCTCTGGAGAATTCAACACAACATCAGTCTTATCAAGGCCATGGCTAACAAAGTGTGTGCAATCCGCAGGAAACTCGCTGTCGGGGCAGTCATTTCCGCCAGAGCAGTAATCATCGTAATACCCCCTGGCTGTCGACCATGTGAACGGCAACTCGCTTCCTGGGCTACGTCCCTTGGGCACCAGGAGTAAATCTCGCGCCATCACGCCGAGCTCGTCATCCAATACCGACATCAGCTCGTCACCAGATGCAATAATTGCGTCTTTTAAATCGTCCTTTTTCATCGGTCAAATGCTCCAAGGTAGGAGTATCACAGTGCCGTTTACTTCGATGGGATCAAATCGTGCGCAAGATCACTAAACCCAACTGTGACAGCAGACGTCACCCTGCTAACCCGGGTCGATCCAAACCCCTTGCTATCATCGTCAGCGGCATAATGCTCTCGCTCAGTAACTAGGATCTTAACGCGATCCATCCGCAAGTCATTCCAATCGAGCGAGAACTTATCGAACTGCCACCGTCCACTGACAGGTTTAACATCACGTTGCTCCATCGGCTCATTCTCTGGTCCTAGAGCTGGAGGCCAGGCAACAACATCTACGTCCAACAGGTCTTCGGGATCCCGATCCATGGCGCGAAATACCTGGACTGTCATGGAAGGGTACTGGGTAAGCTTTGCTTCGTCACCTGTTAGCGCATTCCTAGTAGCTGAATAATTTTCCTGACCCAGGACTTTCACCATCACATCCGCCTTGCTGGCATCACGTGGATCCTGCGTTAGGGATATAAGTATCTCCCGACTGGGGGCAACCTTTATGTACTTCGCAGCAACATTCGAAACTCTGTGGCCAGGTATGGCACTAGGCAGATAGCGTGCCAGCTTCAGATGCACAAACGGGAAGTAGCTTTTGTTGTCACTTAAAGAGAAGTCGCAGTAGAGTTCGCCGCTTTCCTGATCAATAGTCGGGAACTGCGTTAGTAGCCTGGCACGTTTAGACGAAGAATCGCCCGAAACACTCTGATCGGCCAAATCTTCCTCAACAACGATACCAGCACCAATTGCCGCCAAGGCGTCAAAACCTGCATCGGAGATGGTCTGAACATCACGGGGAGAACCAGTCACTTCCAACTCGGAAGGATTCAGGGCAAGGTGGATACCGTCTGTGTCAAACTTTGGATCACGCCCACCCAGAGTAACTAGATCTTTGTACGATGGGTCATATACGCCGTCGGGTGCAAACACAATCGCTACTTTTTCCCGGCCTTGACTGAACCAGCTGCTGCCAAGATAGATTCTCGTATGCGCACGATTCGTTATGGTTTTGCTAATCTTTCCCCCATCAAATGACCAGCCCGCGCCGTGAACTACTTCGTAGACCGGTATCGTCTGCTCCACCGTAACTGGCGAGGGGGCATTCGTTGCAGGCAGCTCCAGATCAATTCCAGCGTGTGACGCATCCGGCCACACAGAATCAAATCGGGACTTATCCGACTGGTACTCAGGATAACCCTTGCGATAGCGGGAGCTCGCGATTGTCGAAAGACGTATATCGCGGGACTTGGTATCGCCAAGGTCTACCGATAGAACTCTTAACCCACCTGAATCAAGCTTCTCTAACTTCAGAGTACTACTTCCCTCTATGTATTCCAGATTCTCTAAATTACATAGCAAACGGCCCGTGATCTCAGTGCGATTAAAGATAAACCTATCCTTTCCGAACTCCCTCACCACAGAGGTCTGCGAGTCATACTCCTCCCAGCTGCCCAGGATTCTTACTGTGTCAGTAGAGTCACGGCTGAAATCCAATTCACCTGCGATATAGGCCCTGGTAGCATTTGGCTGACTCTCCCACTCCGAGTATGCCTTACCTTTATTGGCATCAATGACATCAGCCCACAGCTGCTCACTATAGGTACTCGGATCATCACTCATTGAAGGCAGTCTGACTGCGGCGATCTGATTGCCTTGGACACTTTGGCGAATCTTAGCTTGATCCTGAGGTGTCTTAACCATGGAACGCAGGCCCAATACTCGTCTTTCAGAAATACCCTTTATTGGTTTACGCTTCAAGGTATCAATCTGCTTGCTGGCATTTTTCCAGTTGTCGAACACTTCGTTGTACAAGGATATATTCCGCGAGCTGGAATTGGCCTTCTGAACGAAACTGCTAAACTCGGCCAGAGCGCTAACAGATCTAAGCTTGCCGACGCTCTCCAAGCTGGCAGGGGAGAACCACAATTCGGCTTTTACCTGCTTTCCGGGCAAGAGGCTAACCTTTAGCTCATGCTGCTTGCCCTTCTCCCGATGCGATAACATTACAATCTCATCCTGATCCTTCTTTGCGCGCCGCATAACCAGCTTCACTGGCTTACGCTGCTTGCCAGCAACTGAGAGGCTACCGGCGCTTCCGCTTATATATTTCCCATCCAGGTAGTAGAAACGCCAGTTCAATGACTCCGCACAGGGATCTGCAAAATATTTTTCAAAAATTTTGTCATCATCGATTTTAGGCATGATCCGAAGGTATGATTCTGTGCGTTCATCACCAACGCCTACGCCGGGAAGCTGGCCAAGTCGGGTTTTGTAGGCGTATCGGTAATCGCCCTGTCTCTTTAGAAAGTCATCGTCGAATGTTCCACTCATCTCAGAGAATTCCTCCGATACTCTCGGTATTATCAGGAATCTTTTGGAATCATCCAAGTCCGGATCACTGCTTGGTTCATGCCTAATTACCAAGCGATCTATCTGCTCGCCATAGTGATCGTCAAGGCCGTTATTTAAGTAATCCTCAGTCAGAACAACCTCAGGAGATGCTATGGGCTCATGTCGCTGGAAGAGAAAGCCACTCCCATCCTTGAGTTCAGGCGTGCCAACACGCTGAAGAAATTTCTTTGCGTTCCCATTGTTACTCGATGCGAGTTGATAGTATTTCGAATAAGCCTGATCGTAACTGAGCAGGCATCTTCCATTCATCAGCTTTGGACGTAAAAACATCCCATAGCTTCGTCCTTTTCTGAGAGGTAGCAGACGATCTTCAGGGTTGTCACCAGCCATCGGTGACACAGCCACAGAAATACTGGGGTCGTTCTCTTGCAATCGTGCGGCGTGGGGCGTAACAGGTAGTGCAAGGCTTGCGTTGCGCCAATTCAACATCGTTTCGCGAACCGCGGCCTCTTGGTTAGCTACCTCACCAGATTTTTTCCTATCGGTTATTTGCCTGGAAGCAACCCGTAGCTGACCCTGGTCCAGCTCACGCGCCCACCCCTTTGTCTCAGCATCAAAATCAAAACCGCTGATTTTCGCGTCAAACCGCATCTCTCTCCGGACCAGGGATCGCGTCAAAAAGCTTTCGTCCTTCTTTACCAAACAGGCATCTACCTCAAAACCATCGACCACAGACTCCAAATAGAGATCCACAAATTCACGTTTCTTGGCATTCTGCTCATCAATCTTGGCCTGGGCTTGTTCATCTTTAGCCCTCCTGAGCCTGGCATAGTCAATTAGCCCCAAGCCCTCAGTCTGCAGCAATGCCTGCGAATCCCTAGATTCCTCCGCGCGTTCGGCAAAGGCATTCCGTGCATTAATACTGCTCACGTTATTGCAGGAAGACTCGACAGCTTTGTCCGTTGCCAGCGAGATCAACTCATAGCGATTACGCAGCTTGGTGCGATCACCGGGGTCCAATCGAATCTGCTGTGACAGATTCAGGAAACCATCAACGACTTCGCACCCCTCTCCGTGAGTTGCGGTGTACTTGGAAACTGGGAAAAACTCATCCTGGGCACCGAGCTTGGTTCGGGTTCTTAGCTTGGGCGTCGTCCCAGCCTGACCGCCGCGTTCAACCCACGTCCAGCCATTCCAGCCTTGCTTGATATCAAGATCGAATTTGCTCATAGGAATATCTACGTCAACAATAAAGCCCAGGTAGCAAGCTAGGCGGGGGTAGGTGTACAAGGTCTCAAGCCACTTTAGCGGGGCGTCAATATCCTCAGGTTGTGGGTGTTCGCCATTCGACTTATCATCGCTGGGTAGATATCGCAGGTCATAATCGGGCCGGGTAGCAAGCCTGGTCATCGCCATTGCATCCCTGAGCTGCTCGGCAACCTTCTCCAACTCATTCGACGCAGACTGGGCAGCCTGCGAGTAATCCGACACCGCCCCTTGCAATCCTGCAGATACCTGACTACCTGCACTCCCATTGGCCGACAATTCATTAACCAGTTTTGAAAATGCGGTATTGAAGCGTTCAACGATTTCTTTAGCGGTAAGTTGTATTAGCTCCACCGCCAACCGCGAGCTTTCCTGGCTCTCAGGTTTTTGCGCCGGGGAAGTGGCGTCTGCAGCAGCTACCGACTTGTGATACATGTCTCGGTAGGCATCATTTAGTGACTGGATTGAAACGTATACATCCTCGACCGCCTTGACAGTCGACGTCCTGTAGGTATCCAAAGCGCTAACATCTGAACCTTCAGAGAAAATCGCCGCCCGTGACAAAGGATGGATAGCGATATCAGTGCCTGACGGAGACAGATCTGAGGTCGTTTCAGTGAGGTCATCGTCCATCCCAGCTGGCCGCCTGTCAGATACAGCAATATCAAGGAGCCTGTTCATCTCGTCGTCAAGATCTGTTGGGGCTCTGTTCAGTTCAGTGGTTGCAAACGAAGATATAGCATCAAGATACGCCCTAGCAACATGGATGCGTTCTACAAGAGTCGCCACAATGCTCGTCTTGTGGACTTGCACTAACTGGTCGTAAAAGGGCACGCCTGCTGAAAGTGTCTTGGAAGTTTGAATCTTCTGCGTGTCGTTCAAAGCTTTTCTGATTGAAGCAAAGTCACCAGCATTCTCCGCGAGCTTCTGGTACAGACGACTGCCGTCACCTGTCAGCCTGTTCTGCAATGCTGCGAAACTAAATCTTTGGTCACCCGTACTAGGCGCGCCCTGAAGGTAGGGCTGTTCATCAAAGGGGTACTTGGGGCTAGGGAAAAGACAGTCTGCCAGCGGGATACCCGGCTTGTCTTCCTGATACTTTATAGTGAGTTGGCCCAGGAGTTGGGAGATCGATGTCGGCCAATCAGTAAGGTCAACGGGATAGTTTGAATACATCGTCGAATCTCCTGCAAAAGGTCGGAGAACAAGACTCAATCGCGCATATCTTTCTGTCGTGTTCGCTCGAACACCGTGTGGTATGGGCAAAACAGTTGTATCAATCTTTACAGTCATGAATAGCGTTCCCTATTAATCTAGCACTTCCAGGTCGTAGAGGGTTCTATAGCCGTTCTGATGGCTCTCGAAGTTCAAACCAAAGGCATAACCCTCCTCGAGTCTTCCAACACGCGCCTGTTCTATACGTTCTTCCTCCTGACCAATTGTTTTGACAATCTGGTCAACTAAATCTCTGCGCTTCTCCAACAGAACGTCTTCATCGAGCGAGGAATCAATGATGGCCCTGACGAGAGCAAGATCTTTATTCGCACCCTTTCGCCACAACAATACCCACCAAGGCTCGACAAAGCCGGAAACATCATCAGCTAACTCAAGGAAAGCTTTAAGCTGCGCGCCGCCAGAAGAACCGCTACCACGAATCGTGTAGGACGCAGTGAAACCGTATCGAACCTTGATGAAACCAACCTTGAAACTAAAGCTGTAACCGGCTTGGCCCCACATGTCGGAGCCGCGCATGTGGACAGACACATAAATGTGAACAGCGACGCTGAAGCAAGCGAGCGATCCTTCACCGTAAGCTTGGACAAAGCCCCTTAAGTAAGCCTGCTGAGCGCTCGATTTTCTCAGGTAGATACCGGTAGAAACGGAACCCCTGCCTCGCAAAGGTCCGAAATTTATCCGCGCATAGGCTCCAAACTCAAAGGTCGCCATAAAGTCGACCATTCGTCCCGCTTGAGAGATAAGCTGGACCGAACCCCCTCCTCCATAAGGTGGTGATGAAATGATAAACGGCCTACTGGGGCTGGAAAGATAGAATCGGAACTGTGCAGGACGATCATCAAAGGGCAACTCACAACTCACTCCCAGTTTTAGGTCATAGAGCATCATGGAGCCGAATGGGATAGAACTTTTGCTCAGCCTAAATCCTGCCTCTATTCCCGGAGGCGTAATTCTCGGCAAAATGTAGGGCCCATTCGAGGGCGCCAGCATATCTGCTAGCTGCTTGAGATACTGTAACTTCTCGCCAATCTCGACCTTGGCTATCTTGATATCAAAATCAGAACCTTCACTCGCACCAGAGGTAAAGCGAGCACCCGCAAAGGTTATCGTAGCGAGCTCAAAACCGGGGAACAAATTCACAATAAAACCTTGCAGCAAAGCTTCGATATCAAACTCTGTTTCTTTGGTCAAAAAGTGATAGCTGCCACCGGCACAAATAGTGAGGTTCTTAAGTTCATTACCCACACTATCTTCGGTTTTTATACCGCTGTTGCGGAGCTTTTTGAAATCATCCCCGGTTTCCTCTGGTGCCATACGGAAGAGTGCTTCTCCATCACTAGCGCCAGACGGGAAGGCAGCAAGCTCTGTGGACCAGTCGTAACCGTAGCTGGCTTTAGCAGGAATGAGAGCGAGCAGAGCGCGCTCCAAATTTTCGCTGATTTCATCGATATCGACAAAGACTTTAGATAGATCGCCCTCGAGCAGAGTGCTTATTAGCTCCAGCATGAAATCTACATGCGCTATCACTGCGGGTTTTTTAATGTGAGCGAGTGTTTCGTAGGCCGAAGGAAGTTTTTCCTTCTTCCCCTCGTCCAGCTTGCCTTTGGCGACTACTAATGCAGCTTTCTCATCTCCAAGCACATTATAAAGCGACCCATCACCATCATCCGTTAAGGCGTCAAACCACACATCCCTCAGCACCAAGCGCAGTATCTCTTCGGCACTATCTGATTTATTAATAAGCCCCAGAATCGCATCATGAGCTTCAAGCGCTTTGCTATCAGCCTGTATCAGTATGTCAGCGAGAAAACTTCCCAGCGGAGCAAGCTCTGAATACAGTGCTTCAAAAAATACGTCCTCTGTGGATTTCCTCAGCGTAAGCAGATAGCCAAAGAGTCTTTTCTCTACGGTTCGCTGGTAGCTGATCAGGCCATCCACGATCCCCTCTGCACTCCGGTAATCCGCCTTTAGATTGCTCCTTGCACTGTCGACTTTTTGTTGTAGAGACGCTGCTTGCATAAGCACCTCTTTAATGCTGGTCTTCATGCGATCCGGAATAATTTTAGAGTTCGTAATATTTCCGTTGATGAAGTCGATGACTTCACCTTTTTTCCGTCCATACGCAAAACTCAGACTGGTGGAAAGCAGAGCCAGTTCGCGTACGTATTTCCGTATTGCAGCGAGTGCGTCTTCCCTCGCCACTTCAGCACCACCGGTCAGCGAGACATCTGAAGATTCAAGCAGCCGAGCGCTCTCTATCAGTTGAGTGATGAGTCCTCGTATACTGGTTAGAGAATTCGCTCTCGCAGCTTGCATCTGCGTGAAATAACGCGACCACTTGATATCTGGCTTGTTAGTCGAAATGCACTTAAGGTCTCGTCGAAACCGTTCCATATCAAAGAGATATCCGGCAACTTGTTGGTGCAAATGCCTGGACTGAATTTGGAGCTGCTCAAGCTTTTGCCTTGCGAAGGGTGGCTCTATTTTCGCCGTCTCGATACTTTCGACATTCTTTAGTTCAGTTGCCACAATTTTCAAGTGTTTTGAAATCTCCTCCGCGCCTTTATCCAGATCTGTAGCAAGCAGCTGTAATACCTTGGTAAAGATGCGCGCCAGGAATTCGTCCGCATTCTTGGATAGCCTCTGATAGAGCTCTCTATAAGCTTCAAGCTCAGAAAAAGCAGTGAAGGTTTCCACGATAGCTGCGCCAATCTCCTTGAGCTTGAGCTGCTTGGATTCCTCTATCCTCAGAAGCGCCACATAAGCTTTGTAAATTGGTTCCCCAAGGACCGGGTACAGAAGTGAATTTTGCATATGCTGCAAATCCCGACCCTTTGGGTCGGTAAGATCGAAGCTATTGACAACCACGGTGTCATCCACTTTCACCACCAAGGATCTTCCAAACAACTGGTGGAACAGCTCATTGATGTAATCGAATCGATGGAAGCCCGCCTTTGCCGCAGATTGAATCGCATGTTTTACGCGCTGTTCTAGGTCAAGGCGTAGCTGCTGTACTTGCTGCTGAATCATCTCCCCAAGCTCTGCCTGAATCACTTTCAGCAACGAGGGAATCAACGCTATTTTGCGCTTCAATTCATCGATGAAGTCGGCAACGAGCGGAGGAACAGGGTCTTGGGCTATACGCTCGACCTCCTTCTGAAGCCTCTTGCCGCTCTTAAGAATACTTGAGAATGCACCAAGGGTTTTTGAAAGGACGGTTTTTACTTGGCCTTGTTCCCAAAGCCTCTCGAGTTTAGTACTACTCAATTCGCTTCTAGCTTTCTTCAATGATTCGGAGAGATCCTGCAGTGCCGTAACCAGCTCGGGATAGAGCACTGCGAAATCGAGCTCGTCTGCAAATTGCTCTTTTTCATTTTCGTCCTTGAACAACTCGCTGAGCTTGCCAGTTATCGTCGACACAACCTCTTCAATCGGGATGATGAGGTCTTCGACGATCTCGTTAACGAAGGCGCGATACTCATTGCTTCCGAACTTCGCGGCAATCTGCTCGCTGATTCCAGATTCAACCTGTTCAATTAGCCGAGGCGCGTCGGTCAGCATCGACCCCGCCTGAATGATATCTTTCAATCGAATAAGGCCGAGTAGCTTCGCTTCCAACAGCTCTCCCCCAAAAAATTCCTGAGGATTGAAGGTGCCTTTCAATGCGTCTTCATAGCCGGAGGAATCGATCGAAACGTCGCCTGACCGCGCTGTTGCCACCATGCTTATTGCATCAGGCTCTGAGAGCGCATCCCCACGAGAACCACCTACTACGCCGGTTTTCCTGGAGAGAGCTGCCACCTGAAGGTTTGGTTTGGCGAGCCCACCCGCAGCATCTCCATTGCTGCTTACGTCTAGTGCTGGCGGCTTCTCTGCAATCTTTAGATAGATTTCGCCGGGATTGAGCTTCGAATCAAATTTATATCGCAGGTAGGTGTCATCGAATGAAACGCCTGTCTCTGTGCCCGGTTTTCCGGTAAGCGCAGAAATAGATTGCGCAACGATGTAGGCCCGAGCAACCCTGGGATAGAAAGGCGGTTGATCCAGCCCTTCCATAATTCCATCCATGCTGAACGCCGTGTTTGACTTGGGTTCGTCCTGATCAATTTCACGAGGCTGGCATGCCAGTATCCAGCGATTAGTCTCAAAGCTGGTATCCCCGGCCTTGAGGGGTTCGGCGTAGTCAACTCGTTGACTTCCGAATAGAGCAGCTCGCAGCTGGATGGGTGTTGCCGGCTTGTTGGTTGTAGCAAAACCTAGTTTCAGGTTGTTATAGAAGGACATTGCCTGCTCACAAGACAGGGGATGATGCGCTGCGGTGTTGTCCACAAACATTAACGGGGAACGAACCACACCATCCACACCCTTGAGCTTGTACTCAAACAGAACGGGGTTTGCGCTGTCATAACGAACGGGGAAGAATGCGCTGCCCTTGGCCAACTTCAATTGTCCCGCCTTACCCAATCGATCACCCCACTGCGGAGAAGTCGGATCGCTGATTGCTGGACTACGCCGGGTCAACATCGTAAGAGTGTCACAGGGCCATGCTCTACCCGCGAATGGCTGACCATGCGCCGGATAGGCTTTGTCGGGCTTGGAAATCTGTATATACATCCGCTGGATCAACACCGCGACACCCGCACCGTCGCCATGTTTTTCGTCCGGCTTGAACTGGCGTTCCGTTATCTTGATTAGAGAAGCCCGCAAGCCAATTGGCATCAAGAAGCCCTTGTACAAGACCTCTGTCTTTATATCGTTCCCAAGGACCGTTTCCGTCTGGAACCTTTCAACATTCAGCGCCGGCCATTTTCCGGTTATCGCTGCAGGTGGTTCCCAGTTGCCCTCAAGATACGCATTCGCACCCAAGGACGTGAGCGTGATATCGGCCTTAGAAAAAGGCGCGGGTATGTAGACACCTTCTTCACTATCCAGCCTGGCATTAGCTATGCCTGGCAAACGCACGCTTGGTTCAGCCCTATTTTTAACCGAATCACCGGAAGACGGACTAATTTTAAGCAATGACGGTAGGCCAAATGCTGACGTCAGCGATACCAACTCATGACGATCACGTCGATCAGTTGACGACCGAAACGGCACTTCCGGATCACTTGACCAAGGTGCGGAATGATTGTGCTTGGGCTCATCTTCGTATAATTCAGGATTGAAGTAATCGGGATTAAAATCTGGCGACCAGAGCGCTCGATAATCTGCAGGTCGGCCTTTAGAAACGTAGGTCGTATGCCATAGCGCTTGTCTGTCTCTGTCCTTCACTGGTTCCGACTGCTGCCAACTTTGCTGCTGTCCACCTCTCGAATTCTCTGATCCAGAACTCGATGTCTGATAAGAGGGTGAGATCGTCAGGCGATAGGGCAGCTCGATCGCGGTCTGGGCTGGACCGGGAGCCTTTAGCTTCTGGGTGATTCCATGCAGAAGATCTTCAGAGTCGAACTCACCTGCAGAACTATCGATTCCAATGACCTCTAGCTGGGAATCGATATCGGCATTAGCCGGTAGCGCCGCAGGCGCAATGATAGTTCCATATTCACCCCAGTTCAGCAGAGTACCCAGACCAAAGTCGAGAGCGACGTAGCCGCCGTTCTCTTCACAATTGCTATGGTAATGTCGCTCAAGCGAGAAAGCGATCCTGGACTCTCCGGAAAGCCGCGCCTCGGCCAGGAAATTCTGTTTCTTAAAATCCTCGTCGTGCCTTTTTTTCTTTCCGTGATCAGGATCCAGATCAGTGAGTTTATTGTATTTCTTCTTGCGTGTTCCGTCCGGTGAAACTTTAACAACCAGAATTTCCTTGGATGTATTTGGCTTGATGTCGCCAAAGAAAGCCTGCTCTGCGATATGCTGGGGTGGGAGATTTGCAATCAGAATCGGCTCAACATTGCACGACGTCCGTACCAGGCTACTCGATCGACTGCGTTGTAGCAGTGAGAGGCCGCGAAACCCGAATTTAAGCGACATCAGATCAGCCGATCGTAGCGTTTCAAACTGCGCATTGCTCAGCGGCGCATAGAGCGACCACCGTGGCGCGCTACCACCGATGAACTGACTCTGGTTTTTCTGATCACTCGCCTGATCACCCGCTTGGTCGATAAGGCGCAGTGAAAGAAAGGTGTTCCTGAACTTCAGCAAGGCACTGTCTACACCGGAGACTGAGAAGGACTGCTTGTGAAGCGCCAGCGGCGCGGAAAATTTCTCAAAGGCGTCACCAAGGAGTTGAATTTCCAGGGGGGAAGCTTCGGTAAGTCGCGAAACTGTCAGCTGGCCGCGCAAATACGTAGTGGTATGAGGCTTATCCACCACTGTAGCCAGCGCATAGCTGCGCCAGACGCTACCTGTCCTGGACACTCCAAAAGTAGCCTTCTGGAGCTTTACCCGTGACAGCCATTCATTTTTTTCAGTAGACTGGTTTCCCCAGCAAAAGTCGAGCTGACCCGACGTGCTCAAAAAATAACGGTAGGCAAGATCTTTAAATGGAACCCCTGATCCAGGTGGGCTCAGTGGGTTAACAAGCTGAAGGAATAGACTGGGTGAAACGAGCCGTTTCAGTTCTACCGACTTCCATTCGCGCCTTTGCGCGTCGCGGCCGACCAAACGGAGAGAGGTCTGTACAGCACTTGAAGTATTATACTTGCCTAGATCTACCTCAATGGTTGAGACCGGGCGCTTTCCCCCTTCGCTTGGGTCGATCAGATTCGCGATACCAACGGCAATTTGATTGGACACAAACCTCCCGTAAAGAATACGGGCCGATAGAAATCGCTTCTTCGAGTTCGAGGTTATTTCGAAGCGAAACTTCGAGGGCCGCCACACCACCTTCCACTGATTAGCATTGCCGCCAAAACCGATTTCAGCTTCGCCATCTTCGAAGGAAAAAAGTGACCGTACATCATATTGGGCGGGAACGGCTTTTGGGACAGAAGTATAATCCGGCGCCATCCAATTCCTCAGAAGCATCGGTGCTTTTACCTCAATAGCGCCGAAGAATGCTTGACTAAACTTTTGGACGCTGCGCGGATAGCTACCAATATCCAGATCCCACTCAAAATACCAATCAGACCCGTCGTATGAAAATTTAACCACGCTGTCGATGGCCAAAATCTTCTTGCGAAGGCGACTCCAGCGCCCTACTGAATCAGGTTCATAGAAGCCAAGACCGGGGAAGACGCCATCGACAATTCGAACCTCATGGATTCGCGTGAACTGGCCATTGCCTGGCAACTCCTTGTGCTGAAAGAAACATTGCTCACCCAAAGAGCTAGCTCTGACACCGAAGTGGTCCTGCCCTAGTTTGAAGGCAAAATCCTGCTCAGTAACTCTAAGAATCAGCCCATTGTGTCCTTGCACGTTTCCTAGCGGTGCAAATGGAACATGCCAATCGATAGATTTGTCGTTAGACTCTGGATCATCTGCAAAGAAATCCTGAAACATTGAAGTCATCTTTGCTGCCCTCTGAGAATAATTCGCTTCATATGAGTGGCCTCATCCGCTGCGCACACGAGGAAGGGGACGAAGAACATCACACCGCGCCGCCATATCGAGGTGGAAGGCACTGGAGTACTGATAGGCATGATCGCAAGCTCGACGGCGACGTGCCGGTCGACATCCGGCTTTGATCACTGCTGGAGTCTGGCTAGGCACCACGCACGACCCAACCGCAGTAATCGGAACCGTGATCGGCGCAAGTAATCGTAGGTATTCAAGCAGGGCCATCGATTCCCTTCTAGCTCTAGCTGTTAATGCGTTGCCACGCCGACTCCGCTCGGATCGCGTCTTCGTCGCGAGGCTCACACCCCAGATCGATCACAGCAGTGGAATCTGTGATGGATCTACCTGGAAGCGTAGTACAGATCGGGAAGTGTGCAATGCAACTATCAGCCTAATACAAATGGCCTAGTCAAAACTGGCTACCAGGCTGCAGGATCCGCCGCACTTCTTAGAGCCGCACGAAATAAACAGCCGCACATCTATTGAGCCACCCCCCGAGACTTTCCCCGCAAGTTTTTTGCGGCGACTTAGGACTTTTTATCCGGAAGCCTGAAAAGGCGCGCTAAGTGATTGAACGCATAGAACGAGAACAACGCAGGGAGGGACAAAAAGAACGTCCCTAGGCTCTAGAGCCTTTTGAGATCGCCACCTTTAAGGAGCGAGAAAATCACCCAGAAACCGATGATGATAAAGACAGCAGCCAGGAAAACCCACCCAGAACGCATTCGTCGAGAGTCCGAGCGGCAAGTATAGAGATTACTGCTTGAACCTGCATTGGTTCGCCAACCTGGAAGACGCCAGAGAGGAGATCGGTATCTGGCGAGAGCACTACAACCATGCCAGGCCGCACTGCTCTCTAGGCAAGGATACGCCAGCTGTGTGTGCCGGGGAGGCAGCATGATATTGTCACTTTCCCACATTCAGCCCTACTTGAATGCAGGGGTACGGGCAGGGAGAGCCTGCCCAGCTTTGCGAGATGCGAACGACCGAAAGCACTCTTGCGAGACGGCAGGATTTGAACCTGCGACCACCACACCCCCAGTGCCAGCACTGGGTAGTTAGGCTTTATAAATCAACAATTTATCCGTCATTACTGTGCAATTAATGACCAGAGGTGCCAGCGAGTGACATGGCTGCCCAGATGTCGCCGCACATTATTCGCACATTCTTAGCTTTAGAAATCTCGAAAGAACTGTAATCATAAACGTTTGCGATCATAACAAATGCTACTCGCGGACCAAGAAAGAGAAGTTCAGCCTATAACTTATCCGAAGAGCCCGTTGCATGAAATCTAATATCAATAATTTGGTCGCCAAAGTCGACAAATTCAGTAACCACCTTTTTGAAGAGGAAGTATCGAGACGCAGACAATATGTAGTTGTAGACGTCAATAATGCCGAAAAATTGCTTGAGCACTTGTCATATTTGATCGCATACAGCCAGAACGCCAAGTCAGACTCCGTTAGAGTGGTGATCGATAATGGCTCATTAAGCAAGGCATTATGTGATTTCCGCTTACAGGACGTAGTTGCACTTAACCCGTGCGATGTAATTGAAGAACATTGGGAGCACTTGAAAGGGATACGCCAACAAACAAAAATTTTTCAAATAGTTATGTTAGCGAGAAAGCTTAATTCAAATGAGAAACTGTCGGAAAATCTGACCAAACCCAAGATTCCTAAAGAACTACACCATATTGACGACATAGAACACTTTTGGACGGCGTTTAACCTGCTCAAGAAAGAACTGAAGCTGCTTGGAGTCCCCTTTTTTAGGGAAGCAACCTCTCTGTTGCACTATCTTAACTCACTAGGGTACGACTGCATCAAACCAGACTCCGCTGCAATGAAGGCCGCCAAGTCCTGGGACTTGTTGACTGAACAGAAAAAGGAAATATCTCTCGAAAAAAGGCAACGGGAACTCGTAGAAACGATTCAGAAACATTCCGTCGAAACTCGTCGGAAAATTCCCCCATCTGTGCTGGATCTTTACTTGCTAATTGCTGGTGGCCAGAGAGATGCGCGAAGATATGTTGCAAGTGAGTTTTACACATAAAATAATCCCGATTAGGGAGTCTTACACGATCTTTTCCGACTATTCCTACTTAGTGGTCATGCAACTAACCCTTCAGAGCTCTAGCGTATTTCTTAACTGGATTAATGATTCAGCTACTACCCGTATTTAGGTTTCACTTGGCTATTAGAATGACAAAAAACTGTCAAGTAGCAGACGGACTAGAGCGAGACGTGGAGTCGGCCGGAGCAGACAGCGCAAACGAACGCTCTGATAATCTAATATTCAGGTAATCGCGGTCTGCCCGCAATTTCTTTGCTTTTGTTGTAATTAATAGCCAAAAGTAACCTCAGTTGACGGGTCTGACCAGGTTTGCCCAAAACCACACACACATTGTGAGGGCGTCTTTCCATTTTCGGCGGCATCGAACGTCACTACCGCAAAAGCATGCTGCCAGTTCGCTAATGCGCCGCGCGCCCTAAACTTTTGGCCTAGAACCGATGAGTATTGGCCTCACTAGCAAACATGGTCTAACCTTCAGTCATAGCTACGGGCAAGCGAGCCTCAACAGATAGCTTAAGTTAGTAAATCAGAGAAAATTGGCCATGCTATTTGTGTATGCGTACGTGTATTGTAATTGTTTCGCGATTTTCGCTCAAGAAACCGTCTCCGCTATTAGAAGCTTAGCATAATGTCCTTTTTCCGTATTCCACTGAATAATGAGAAGGATGTTAGAATAGAACTCCCGAAGCACTACTCTCGCGCATGCGAGACTGGTGCGGTAAGCATCAGCATAAACCCGTTCGCTTGGCTAAGCGCATATTCTCTAAATTTGATCACATGCTTTATTGGCGCTCTTATGAGTTCTTCAGATAGCAGGGCTATTAGAGTTGAGCTAATCACTTCTGAAACGATTTCGAAGACACTCGCCGGCAAGTTGGATGCTACTAAAGACAAAGAGGACCTAGTAAAAAAGCTAATTTTCTATAAATCCATGGGGTTTGTTGAAACTCTTAGAGAGCTCGGAGTTACAGTTCTTCCTAGTCCGCTCATTTATGAAGAGATCGAAGATTATCTGCGCGCGGTTAAAAAGGACCGTTACTTCCTATACTCATCTCGAATGCTGGCTTTGAGCCCTCTGATAGATAGTGAAGCGGAACAACGTGAACTCTCAACCAGAATAGAGACGCTAAACACAATTTTATTCCAGAATTTAAGATACCGGCTAGAGAGAAGCAATCTAGATCATCAATCAATCCGAGCCGCCAGCAATCAAATCATGTTCGAAATGGTAAAGAACATTTATCAACATAGTTCCGCGCCAGCGCGAGACAGGCCCCAAGGCTTTGCTTGTGCACAGATTAATAAGCTTCCACTAGTTGAACTTGACGATGCAAGGGCGGATATAGACATTGTTTACGCGGCGTTAGAAACTCAGAAGGAGCGAACCAAATATCGCGTCTTCAGATGGCTCTCGATCTCAGTAAACGATTTCGGGATTGGAATTCCTAAGAAGCTACGAACCCACTTCGGAAACTTCCCGCCCCCCCAGTGTTATGGGAGATTCGAGCAAATTGATTCAGATTTCGTTTCAGATGACGAGAAGCTCATCCTTCTAGCCTCAACGACGGGCTTTAGTACTAAAACGATATCAAGCCCAAGTGAAGAAAGCTTCGAGTCGCAGGAAGGGCAAACGCGTCTGGCCAGAAGAGGGTATGGCCTTGTCTTCAGTCTAGGATTCATTGCTAAAAGCATCGGGCGAATGCGCATAAGATCTCAAAGTAGTGAAGTTACTATTTCCGCTTTACCAGAAAGATCAATCAATCCAGATCTTTGGAGCAATATTGAAACCATTGCTGAACAGCTGGAGTCAAATTTTGAATCAAATTTCATTGTGGAGACCCGGCAGCTAGATGCTCTAGAGTCAGCTTTTCCTGGCACGCAGGTAATAATTGAAATCCCTATCGAAGCTCAGACGTACGGGCCGACATCATGAACGAATGGACGCACACCAGCATCATTCATATGCCCTACTCTCCGTTCCGTAAGGATGATGAACTTGAGCGGACCATTGTTGATAAATTGGCAAACCGGATTGCACATTTTGCTAAGAATGAACACCGAAAAGCTGGAGCGATTGAGACTAAACTAAATGATTACAGTTTTCATCATTCGAATCGACTAATTGCCATAGATATTTCTGCAATTAGCCGCCCGCAAGATATTTCATATCTTGAAAACTTGGGCCATGTGATAATTTTGCATCCAATGATGCTTGTGAATAGCGTGATACCCCAAGAGTCGCTTCGTTTGGCCCCCCTCGATAGACTCCTACAGAAAAAGTCATACATCTTACCCGTATTTCATAGAATGCCGCCGATGGACATCGCACTATCAATGGAATACTACGGTGAAAAGTTTCTAAAGCTTATTCAGGGCGAAATTGATTCGATCGCGATGATCGACTTAACATGGCTTGATAAGAGATATCGAGTCGAAGACGTAATAGCTCGATTCAGTGGACTGTCATTGAATGGTGATGACCTAATATATCGCACCCCTGTAACTTGGTTGGGAGCATCCACACGCCTGAGCTTAGTACTCGACTATCTATTCTTCGAAGCTTCCGATGTTGACGGATGTTCAATCGATGACATGGTGGATCGGTACTCCATCGGGCGCAGCGAGTTAGAGAGTTACGTAGAGAATTCCGCATTCTTAGTACTAAATGAAACTGGCGAAAACCTTAAACTGCGCTTTCGCCGACGAAGGATAGTTCCCGAGCTAATGAGAGGCGAGCTACATGCTTGCGAAAAAAGCATGTCAGAACACAATGTCATTCAGACTTCCCACAGATCCATACCTAATCTACAAAGCGCCTTCCAGGAGTATCACCTATCTGGGCGTCTATTTACAACTCCTGAGGAGCCGGGCTCATCTACAGCACTAATGTCTTATATCCACTCGCAGATGGAAGGTTGCATAAAAGAAACAAACTTCCCGACAAATGTTGTAGTGCTGGATGGTAGCGGAGAAGACGGTATGTTTAGGCAAGTTCGACAAGTATTTCACAACGCCAACGTTACTAGAATTATAGACTTTTTTGGCTCCCCGGTACTCCTACCGTTTGATGAGATTAAGTCTGGAGCATCAACAATTGTTATTGCGGACCTCGTGAACACCGGGGAGTTTCTACGAAATGTTCTTCTCTTCATCAAGGGAAAAACTAATCAGCCCGTCGCTGGTGTGTTTTCAGTAATAGTGGAAAAACGACTTGAGAGGTCCAAGTTTTTTTCTGCCGGGCTAATAGATAAAGATGGCATTTTTGACTTTTACATCAAAAAAAGGCTTCTGCCGATCGACAACACGGGCGCAACACCGCTATCCAAGCAGTACTGGGGCAATTCAAAAGAGATGTTCCGGTTATTTTGGGACACTATTGACAGGAATTTTTCATTAAACAAGGAATTTTCTAGCCAACCCACCGAGGTAGAGCTCATAGGCGGTAAAAAGACTCAGATAGTAAGAGTCGAATCACCCAGCCCACAAGTTGATAGAAGCGAGTTTTATGAAGAACCTCTTTTTTGTTCTTCATTGATAGAAATAGTTAGAGAATATTCACTGGAAGCGATTGTGCTACCCAATAGCGAACGAGGTCATATATCGGCGAGAGAAATCTCCGGAGCCAGTGTTAACTTCCAATCTGATACGGATTACCGATCATCTAGTAGAATCGGATTCTACTTCACTTCGGCGAAGATGCTCATTCAAGAATCGGGTATTTTTTCAGAGCTAGCTTCATCAACCAGCATTGAAAAAATTCTAATAATCTTATTAGTCAGCAAGCATAATGTACTAAATGAAACCAAATATCTCTGGGCGGAGGACTCAGAAAACGTGAAGAATTTGTCTGCCTTCAGTCACACAGCACAGGTAGATATACTTGCTCTCTATGAGAGCCATATGCCGATTTATGTATCACAGCGAGGACGTGATTCAGTGTCTTTTATAAAAGCGAACTTAGATAAAAGTAGCTGAGACAAGAGGGGCAGCTCTACTTTGATTGCATACGAAGATCTGAAACAAACCCTCCTGGGAGTTCGAGATTCCGATGAGCTGGCGTGCGCGATCACAATCGACTCCATGATGAGGCTCAAAGATGCAGGCCATTCTTCAAAACTTTTAGCCAAGCTGTTAAAAGAGCCGGGCATCACCTTGAATAAACAGCTAGGAGTTCTCAAGTGTTTGATGGAGTACAGCCAAACTCAGCCAGTACATGACGATGTGTGCCATCAAATTCTCAGGCTTATTGAAGAGCGACTACCTGCTTTTAGGAAAGAAGAGAAAGATTTTGTGATGATTGGGCTAGACTTTCTGGGCAAAAATTATCATAAGCGCTCAATAACGGATTCAACCAGGGTTGCTCAATATGAAGTCTGCGCTGAATATCATCAAGCTATAGTTGAATACATTCGCTCTATAGTAAGAATCGGGGCTGCTAGCGACGAAAACTTTGACACTTTGGCTGACATCCAAATTAGGGAGCTATCTTCTCCAGAAAATCGTTCCAATGCGCTTGTCGGTGATGTAGAGAAAGTATATCAACTCTACTTCCCATACAGATATCGAATGTATATAAGGTTAGCGATTTGCGCTATCCCCATTTTACTGGCCTATTTGTACTATCCTATTGTCACAAAGAACTGGGCCATTGTAGAGCCGATCTGGGCGATCGGAGGCGTGACACTAAGCTCAGTACTTTCCTTGGTAGCATTCTTCAATCGTGACTGGATAAAGTCTCGCTACTTTAAGATTGAAAACGCAGTCTCGAAAAAACTGTTCGTGCTTTTTAAACCGTAAGTGACGCCGAACTTGTCATTCAAATAAGGCTGAGCGGGAAATTGCTGGGGGCTATCTAGTTAAAGCCTGCAATATATACGGAAGAATGTGCACCCTATTCCTCGCATAGCTGCATATAGACGGACGGCCTAATACGGGTGAGCTGGACCCTGAACTTCTTCCCCATCGAAGGATGGTATGCAGTTAAATGCGATACACGCCCATTCACAACGTCCCAATGCTTTTGATACTGGGCCGGAGACATAGTGCAGACCCTAAACGCCAGTTCAGCTTGGTGCAATGCTGCGCGAATTTTATTCTGTTCAAGTTTGGATAATTTCGGGTCGCTTTTGTTGACAGTGAGGCCCGTGACTAACATTGGACTATTACGCGATACTATTTCGTGCTTCTTCCGCTTAGGCCTGTAGCCTTTTTTCAAAAGCATCCTGTAGATTCGCCTGATGATATCCGACTTATGCTTTTTCCCGAGTTTCTGCATAGACGAGACGGTTATGTCATCAACAAAGCGACTGTAGGCATAGCCACCACGGTGCAACTCACTAACAAGGCTGGACTCCTGCTGGCCAAGAACCAAATTTGCCAAGTAACTACTGGTTTTCCACCCCTGTGGGAGAAAATCATTGTAAGTGGTGAGCTGTGTTAGTAGGTCTGCTACTTCCTGACTACTGTGAAACTGATAAACCCAAATATCGTGAATGACGGCACTGGTAGTGCTGGGGAAAAAATTTTCGATATCTTCAGATATCAGTGTGTGCTTTCCACAGTGAATTTTTGCATGCTGCTTGCAACCACGCGGGCTCCAAGGATCGGAGATACCCCCTAGCAAATATGGTGGGTAATTGAAGTCCTTAAGAATGCGCTCTTTAATCAGCTCGTGAACAGATTTCAATTCAGGTAGTGCATCATGCGTGGCGCGCAAATCGCTACTGTTTTTCTTAGCTAGCAACTTACCAGGGCGCCAAAAATCCGCTGATTTTTGAGCCAGTTTGAATAGGTCCGCTTCTCTCAACTTGAGTAGATAAGCCAGCCTTGACGGTGAGCGGATTGGCTCTCCGCGGTAGTTATTGCGTTTCAGCGCCACGTTTAATCAGCACCCGCAAAGCAGCTGTCATTGTCGTGACCTGCTCCTCTGTTAGTTCAGAAATTTGCCCAGGCTCTGCTGCTAGTGCCATAAGTAGAGGCAAGGGAACATCCATCGCATCCGCTATTGCCTGAATAATACCGATGCTAGGAGAACGCTCGTCTTTTTCAATCAAGCATAGATGTGATACGGAAACATCAGCCTTCCGGGCAAGATCCACTTGGGATAACTCGCGCATCGACCGACATTCCACAATCACATTACCTAATTCCATATATTTATCGTCCAATATGAATTTTGGGCATGTTGTGTCAACCTGACAGGAGTTTAATTAGAGAGACTATCGTTGGTAGTTTTTCAAAGAAGCTCCCCAAGTACCTCAATAGGCAATTAGTATCTTCTGTCGTTAAACCACCATTCTCTATTCCTGTATGAACGATGCAAATTGCCTCGTCCAAAGCTTCGCAAACACTGGGTTCCGCATTGTCGTGCATAGCTGCCCTCACTTCCGTGAGTACAAAAAGCAACTCCTCTAAAGACTTCGTAGACATAGCTACACTCTCCTTTCTGGGGTTCAGTTCGATGCGTTACTGCACCGTCGCCCAAAGCGCATTGGATCGAAAAGGACGCAGCGGAAACCCACATACCCAAATCCACCAAAATGTTTTGCCCCGTCGCCCAACCGTCTGCACAGTCGCCCCGCCGTAGGGCAGGTACTGCGTGCTATGCGTGTCAGGACTGCAGGGGGAACACAGACTCCTTTCGAAGTCGGCCAGATTCAAAAGAATCAGACCCTCAACAAGATCCATTACTAGAGATAAGTCTTTAAAGAGCAACCCGAACGGTACGTCCGGCTTGTGATCATTATAATCACAAAAATTTACTCTTAGCAAATATTTTATCTACATGGTGTGCCACCTCTACCCTAGTGAACTATATATTGGGTTTTGGTCTCATAATAAAGGAGGGGGGGGCACCGCAGAATAATGCATATTGTGTGTGCCAGTTCGCAGTAGCACTTCATCCAGAGATTGGCGCAAATCCACTGTGGTCATGCAACGTCAACAGGCGGAGCATTTTTGAGACTCCAGCACTATCTAAGCATCGGAGGCAGACCACAATTAGAAGCGAATTTGAGTTTAGATCGAAGTCCTGACTCATCTATTCTACTAAGCTGATATCTATCCTAGGCGATTAGAAATCTCCAACGATCCGAGGATCGTGGTCTGCCTCCTATTCATCAAGTAAGAGTATCTTTTTAGAGCCCCAGAGCATCATGAATATCCTTCTATCCAAAGCCCGTCCCCCAGTCTTCAGGAGTGACAGATTGGAGTGCAGTACAAACACCGCCAAAATTCACCTAGCCGCACAATTAGACACACCACTACAAGATCTTCGACTTCTCAACGATCGAGATAACATCAACGACACAATCCCCATCTACATACCAGTGGGTTTTGGGATAACGCTCTGTACAAAGCCTGCTTCCAATCATTTGCATGCCCATTGCGGCTCAACAAAGCAAAATGCTGCCGCCTTTGCCCTGCTGTCAAAGGCCTGTATATATCGTCCCACTGGTCTACAATTGTAGCTAATTCAGATGCAGCCTCTACAGCGTACCGCTGGCTCAAGTTGTACTCGTTGAAGTGTTCCTTTACTCGCTCTTTATCTTCGTCGCTCCATGTATTTGGAGCCTGCACTGCATACTCAGCCATGGGATCCGCACCCAGTTGAATCACCGCCACTACCCAGACATCAGTGTAAAAGCGATTCGCGTCAAAGTACGGATGAAGAACTTGACTACCAGCAGAAGTAGCTACGGCAGCGCCTTTCTCAGAATTACAGTCGCGACAGCAAGGAACCAGATTTGCTGGAAAAACAGAAAACTGGGGGTACTCCGACTTTGGAAGATAGTGGTCCAGTGTGAAAGTCTGGCCAATTCCTCCGCAGAATGGGCACTTCTTCTGCGATAGAATCGATAGCCTTTCATACAACGATCTTCCAGGTTGGCGGCGTACCATGTGGTAATCATAAAGCTTAACTAGGTCCTGCTTGGTTAGTTCCCGCAAGACGACTGTACTGTCGTCTGTTGACTCCAATGGCTGGAACGTATGGAGACACGCTGCGGAAGCTCTTAACATATAATCAGCTGTAGCAGTAACAATTTCCGGTTCACCATCATCCAGCCTTTGCCTGTACTGCTCTGAGTTAACGCTAGCGCGGCAAGCCTCGTAAGCCTCTTTGATAGGAATATCTGGTCGAGTAACCTGCCTCATCCATCCTCCCCGACCTGGTCACGTTGATTCACTAACGCTCTCAACAGCGCCCTACCCTCGAACCCTAAGGATTGTCCGTACTCATTCAGAATATCTTCAAATCCGTGCCCAGTTTCAACTGATTCTGTAAGCAGCCGTAAAAAACCGGATTTTGCAACCTCTAGCCCAAAGACTTCGCGGGTAAGTGTTCCTACATTTTCCCCAAATGTCTCTAGTTCTGGCCTGTGTACGCCTGCTTCCAAACCAGCACGTATCATTATCGAAGCACAGGATCTGGGAATTTCCTGGAGCACCACTGGAGAGTGAGAAGCGACAATAGCTACGGCGTTCCTATTTTGGAGCAGCTCGCTAAGCGCACGAATAAATGCCGACAGTAGAGGTGGATGCAGATGACTTTCTGGCTCATCAATTAGGACGAGTGCTTTTTCTTCTACAAGCGATACCAACTTGGTAACCGTTAATAGAACAGCGGCATGACCCGAACTCATTCTTGTGAAGAATCTTTCAGCAATCTCAGGTAGTTCTTTGGGATCATCGAGATTTGCGAGGCGCTCAAGCCTCATCTCAGCAAAGTTTTCGTCAGAATCCAACGTCTCGATCGCAGCTAACCAGCGCAGTCGTGAAGCATTATGCCCCAGGACAGCATCAAGACTGTCGACGAACTCGATAGTTAGCTCGCTGAATTTTTTAAGCAATGGAGCCTCTATTCCCTCTTCACGGCGTTTAAGACCAATATAGTGATAGCAAATACCTAGAGCGGGATCAGGTTGATCATCCGGTGGAGAAAACGGATCAAATGGACTGAAGGCTGCAGATACAACCGTAGTAAAATAGCCCTCACCGATGGGGGTGTATGCTGCTCCCATCCAGCTCTCAAAGCTGCCTGGCCCTGGATGCTCCTGATCAATTACAGAGAGCACCATGTCATTCAATACAGTAGTCTTGCCGACGCCATTACGCCCGATAATTACGTGTATGTTCGTGCTAGGCTTTGAGCCTGCTTGCACATCGAAGTCCAGAGTTATTCCTGAATATCGGTTATCCGCGTCACGCCGATATCTAAACTCATAATCTGTTAGAACCGCTCCACCCCCCAACACCCGTGAAAACTGATTCTGAATAGCTGCCACGCTTACAGTCCTTAAGAGCGAAGTACTGAATACTTCCTGATCGCGCGCGCTAATCAGAGCGTCATCGCTATAAACAACATCTCTCAATCCAACGAGAACATCAGTTCTTAACGGTTCTGGCTCGACCTTCATGAGGTTGGAGTAATAGTCGACCGATTCACCTAACGAAAAGTAATTACCCCCTAGCCGCTGAAACCCGCCATTAAGCGTCGTATAGGTGCTGGTTTCGATAGCTTGATCAACAAAGCCGATCTTGACGTTTCCAATCTCATGCATGACTCCTTCAGAGTCAAAAACCGCTAGATAAAACATTGTCACAAAGGAGTAGTCATTCCAGTAATCAATAAGTAAATATGCTTCATCCATGCCAGAATCTGGAAAGTGGGCGCCTCTCTCAAGTAAGTGGAAATTCAAAATCAACCTCTAAATTGCTACGCTCAAATACATGTAATGCCAATGAAATTACTACACCTTAAGGGCTATACAACTTCACTCGCAGTATTTCTACCAAGTTCAACTTCAGCGCTACTTATAGTGTAAATGGCCAAGACTCTCTATGACTGACCTGGGAATTCAATTGTGCTGTTTTGCAAGATTTAATCAACAAGCTCTTTGAGTAAGTGCATTGGCAAGATTGATACACGGCTCCACGGAAACTGACAAACAACACCCGTTCTACCAATACATAATCGTAAGTATGAACCCGCCCGAGGACAGGACGATAGCGAATAATTTGTATTGCTGTGCATCTATCCGCATGGGCATGCACGGAGAAATACATAGCAGTAGGCATATGCACTAACTCGCAGCCTATTTATACCCAACAATACATCGGTTACACCAAGACCTTTGCAATTGTTCACGTAAGAGCCGTGAGACACACCCCGTCACTACCGAAAAACGGTAGTGACGGGGGTAAAACCCCCAAATTCGCGACGAGGGCCTCAATGGCCCGAGCCGCGAACCACGCGGCCTGCGAGAAAACACTGCACATATGGCAGCGTCACATGGTTGGGTGACGGCGGGGTGATCCTCACAAACCAACTGGTAATCAGGTGTACAGGTAATTGTGTCGCAAATAACCATGCGCGCGAAATTATGCCTCTGCAACACCATTCAATATGCCCCACATATCTCATGTCCTCAGAAAACTGTCGATTTTCCCCCGTTTTGCGGCGCCTTGGCTGTTGTATTAGTAGAGACGGAATAAAAGTAGCCAAATAGATTAACGAACCATGAAATTTTTCACACACTGTCCTAAAGAATCTACGGTGAGCTCTTGGTAGTTCACCCAGAAAAAACAGGCCTGCCATCCCATTGGCCTGACCCTGCGCCACGCGTTAATACGCAATGCGCCGGGGGCGCGCTGAGTACTGTATTCAGTAGTACTCAAGCGCATCCGTATTCCGCTGTATACAGCGGATATGCGGAGGAGGATGGCAAATCGAGCGGCGTCTATCGCTCGATCCGGGTCAGGAGTATGCGTTCTTGCATGATCCTACCCATCTCTCACCGTCATATGGAGGAAACTGGCCGAACTTGGGCTGTAAAACGAGTCGTTCACCGCGCACGAAATCGCGGCTTGCCATTAACTGACAGGGATAACTCCCTCCTACTCCCAGGTACGCTGCAACAGCGGCAACCTGGGACGCGCCTTGTCGCACCAATGGGCTATGCCTTTTCCGCATCTACTGCGGGTTCTATGCCTACAGAGGCACAGATCGGCATTAACACTTACCTATCTTTACGGCCCATTGACCAGCTAGTGGTCAAGCCACGCTATTTCTGCCGGAGAATCGCCCGTGGATAAACTCGCTTACCAGGCGCTGCAGTTGGCGATCAGGAATCGCGATGGCTCCTACGCCACCCAGTATTCCCGGAAAAAAATCCTGTGTATGGCGATGTCACAGCTCAAGCAGCTTGGTTACCGAAATATGACGGTGAGATCTTTACGTACAAAACACATTCAGGCTTTGTTCGCTCGCTGGCGCGAAGAAAACCTAAGCGTTGGAACGATAAAAAACCGACTCAGCCACTTGCGTTGGTTGGCTAGAAAGATAGGCAAAGCCAACATTGTGCCTACCAATAGCGATCTCGGCCTGGAAAAACGACGCTTCTCCTGCCTTGAGTCAAAAGCTATGCGCGTCTCTATCAGCCAGCTGGAAGCCATCAAAGACGTGTACGTAAGGACTTCACTGCAGCTTCAGGCCGCCTTCGGCCTGCGTCGCGAGGAGGCGATAAAGCTCGTTCCAGTCGACGCGGATTGTGGAGACCACATCACACTTACAGGTAGTTGGGCCAAGGGTGGGCGACCGCGCTCCATCACCATTCGGAACGAGGAGCAGCGAATCGCCCTCAACTTAGCACACAAGCTCGCTGGCCAGGAGTCTCTAATACCGGCGCATCTCAATTACTGCCAACAATTGGGTCGATTCGAACGGTGCACTGCCAAGGCCGGAATCAGTAAAACCCATGGCTTGCGGCATCTCTATGCGCAAACGCGCTACGAGGAGCTGACTGGTTGGAAATCGCCAGCGGCAGGTGGCCCGATAAACCCCAAGGGCTACACGAAAGAAGAGCGGGTCAAGTTACTGGTCCATGGGGGGCGAACGGCACTCCTTCCAGAACAGCGCGAGCTCGATAAGAAGGCCCGACTCACAATATCCGCCGAACTCGGGCATGCACGCGAAGCCATAACCATTCAGTACTTAGGACGTTAACATATTGATAAATATAGTAAATAAAGGATATTCACTATGGACGATGACAATCCAGACTGCCTGCTCTGGACCTACAAGCAGGCTGCCCGGGCGCTAGGACACTCAGAGAATGACGAGCTGTCCACACGCTCCGTGATGCGACTGTGTAAGCAAGGCTTTCTCAAGCGCGTCTATCCATTGCCAGGCACACCCCGAGTAGTGCCCTCCTCCGCCCGAGAATTCGTTGCCTCATTAGAGGCCGAAGTTTACGATGACGGTGCACAGGATGACGGGTTCAATAGAGGAGGCCATTTATGGCGAAAATCTACCCCCGTCAGGGCTCACCGTACTGGTGGGTCCGATTCAAAGGCCCCAACGGGGTCGAAATTAGACAATCTAGTAAAGTCCCACAAAAGGAGGAACTGAAAAAGCAGGCTGAACTACTGGCCAACGATTGGGAGTTGGCGGCCTGGAAAGGATGGTTACCGGGCCAGGAACAAAGGCCGGTGTATTCCTACGACCAGTTGGTGGAACGATATCTGGACGAGTGCGGCACTGGCTCGGCGGGTCTCAATAACATTCTCCGCCTGAATACCTTCTTTGAAGGTATGCCCCTGTCGGAACTGAGCCCGGCACTGATTAGCGATTACAAAGCCATGCGCGCCAATACGGTGTTTCGCGGCAAGCACATCAGTCAGCCGACCATCCGCCGGGAACTGGCCACCTTTTCGGCAATGCTCAAGAAGGCAAAGTATGAGTGGGGCTGGGAGATCGACAACCCCATTCCTGGCCGCCTTCCCAAAGCCTCCAGGGGCGTGGTTCGCTGGTTGACGCCGGAAGAAGCAGATCGGCTGCTACTGGCCGCTGATCAGCAGGCGCGCCAACCGGCCTTGAGGGATTTCATCACGCTCGGCCTCAATACCGGGATGCGCAAGATGGAGATGCTGGGCCTGGAGATCAGCCGAATCGATTTTCGCAATCGAACGATTCATTTGAATCCTGAACACCAGAAGAGCGGAGAATATGGTGTTGTACCGCTCAACGAAGAGGCGTTCCGGGCTATCACGGATCGGCTGCACTGGATCAAGAAACAGGAGCTGCAAACGTCCTGGCTTTTTCCCGGTGCAGACTCTGGTGGCGAGCATCACATTACCGACATCCGACGCAGTTTTCGGGCGGCGTGCAAGGTGGCGGGGATAGAGAACTTTCGGGTTCACGATCTGCGCCATACCTTCGCCAGTTGGCTGGTACAACGCGGTGTGCCGATCTACGAAGTGAAGCAGTTGTTGCGGCACTCGTCGATCGAGACCACCGAGAAGTACGCCCACCTGGCGCCAGTGAACACGGCGCGGCATGTGGATCTGTTAAATGAGTAAGGACGCACATAATACGCACAATCGCGTAGCGTCCAACAAAAAAGGGCTAGCCAAAAATGACTAACCCTTTGATTTGTTTGGTCGGGACGGCAGGATTTGAACCTGCGACCACCACACCCCCAGTGTGGTGCGCTACCAGGCTGCGCTACGCCCCGAAAGGCGGCAATTATACCCACTTTGCCGCCCTGATCAATGGCTACTCTTCGATGCTTGCCCGCCCTATTTCCTGGGCATCCCGGTCCGCCTCACAAAACGGCATATCAATCCAGCCGGATTGTGAGTACAGCTCTGTGGCGTCGGCATAATGGGCTGAGGTCGGGTCTGAGGACTGCGAGTATGTCAGCACCGCATTGGCATCCGGACAATCGCTCTGGTCCCAGCTGACTGCCTGCATATAGCTATTGCCGGCTCGAATATCGGCATAGCCCTCACCATCAATCAGGCTCGAGCTGATCACGTTGTGCAGCATGCTGCCGCTGCCACCGTGGATGGGGATACGCACGCCGTTGCGCTCATCAAACTGCACCTCGCCCCAGGGAATATCCAGCGCTATGCCATTATCCAGCAAGCGCTGCACACCGTCGGCCAGGCCCTGACGAACCGCCTCCATCAGTGTGCTATCCGCCGTATTGAGTGTATTTGGGGTATTGACCGGGTCGGCGGCATCGAAGGGCACCGCCCACAGGGCATCGAGGCTGCGCACCTCCAGCCAGAACTCGTAGAAGATGTGGCCGCCGGTACTGTCGATGGTATGCCGGGTGTCCCAGGCAGCGAGAATCGCGCAGGCATCCGCAACCGCCACCGGGCTGGAAGAATAAGTCGACCAGTCGCTGACCGCGCTACAGTCTGCCACCAGGTCAGCCAGGATCAATTCTGCCGGCAGGTTGCGGGCGCTGTAATGGATTTGGCGAACCAACTCATTGGTAAACAGCGGTGCTGCCAGACCATCGCTGCCGTCAAGGCGCTCTTCTGCCTGCACGAAGGTCAGCCGGGTACGCAGGCTCTGCTCAATCCCCTCCAGGCCGATGATCTGGGAAAAGCCTTCCAGCAATTGACGGGGATTGGACAGCCAGTAGCTGTCGTTGGCATTGGCGCCATATTCACGGGTATCGAGTTTGGGCAGGCTGTCGTAACCGAACACGCCCTCGGGCGCACCCGGGTCGTTGCCCCACTCACAGGCGCTGTCGGCGCCATCCAGGGTGACGAACCCTGCGTCGGTCAGCAGGGGGCCGATGAAGCCGCGCACACAGCTATCGATCTTCTGCTGGCTGACGTGAGGCACCGTGGAAATATCTGAATACAGGGCATCACCGAAGCGGTCTGCCGCAATGGTATTGACCCAGGGGATGCCGATATCCTCAAGCTCGGTTTTGAGCTCTGACAGGTCGCCGGCCAGGCCCATTTTCAGCCACTGGTCCAGGCCGCGCAGGTTTTCCACGTTGGCATCCCGGTAGGCGATGATGGTGCCGGCCAGGTTGGGCCAGCCGCCCAGGGCGCCGTTGAGTTCTCCCAGGTCCAGCACCGGCCCGTACTGACTCAGCCAGAAGGTGTGCTCAACGGTTTCGACGCTGCCGTCAGCAGCAAGCACTTCGGTACTGACTGTGGTCGGTTCCAGCGCCCGGATCTCACCATCGTAGATATACTCCAGCAGGTTATCCGGGTTCAGGGTCAGCTCATAAAAGGTGAAGCGGGCTGCGGTGGAGACCGTGTGGCTCCAGGCCACATCCTTGTTGAAGCCCAGCACTACCAGCGGCAGGCCGTGCAGGGCCGCGCCCATTACGTCGTATTCGCCGGGAATAGTCAGGTGCGACATATAAAAGCGGTCGGGACCCTGCCAGGGAAAATGCGGGTTACCGAACAACAGGCCACTATTGCCTCCCTGCACGGCCTCGGCACCGACTGCATAGGCGTTACTGCCGATCACCTCGGGTTCAGGCAGGCCCAGGCGGGCGCGCGCCTCTACCCGGTCAAGCGCGGCCAATTGCTTCAGCTGCGCCTTGAAGTCCAGGGCTGGTGCGCCGGCAGCGGCAAGGCCAGCTGGCGGCTCGGCCGCGACCATAAAATCAGCCAGCGGATCGGCACTGCCGCGCAGAATGCGTTTGTGTAACAGACGTGCCAGGTCGAAACTATCAACCTCGCGTACCCACTCGGCGCCACGGCAACCCTCTTCACCTTCGGCCAGGTTATCGACGCCGGTCTCGTTCAGGTAACGGTTGAGGCCGGCCACATAGCCCTCACCCAGGTCGAGAATACGCTGTGGCTGGGCGTCGAAGTAAATTCGCTGGATGACCTCGTCGGTGTTGTACAGCTTCATGACGAAATCGAGATTGAGGTCGCCATCAGCACCCAGGTAACGCGCCGACTCACCGGCTGAGCGCACAAATTCTTCCATGACCACGCAATAGTTCTGGGTGGCATAGGCATAGCCATAGCCATAGCCCAGACCGGCCCAATCGGTCGCAGTCACATGGGGAATACCGTACTCCGTCCAGACGATGTCTGCACTAAAGGTAGGACCGACTTCCCCGGGCGGTGGCGCTGCGGGACTGAAATTGTCGTTGCCATCGCTGCAAGCGAATAGAAATGGGAACAAGAAAACGGCTGCGAGCACTCGGCGCATGCGAATAAACCTCATTATTGTGGGTGGAACTATGAATACCGCGAAGCGCTCAGACTAACATTCGCTAGAGCGATTTGAGAAGTTCTTCCAGCTCATCGATGGTTTCTTTTACGGCTGCCTCAAGCGCCTCATTGGCAGCTCCTCCGGTAGCCTCGTCCTCGATACCGTCTTCCATGCGCTGGCGAGCGCCGCCAATGGTATAGCCCTGGTCATAGAGCAGGCTGCGAATCTGGCGGATGGTCTCCACATCACCGCGCTGATAGTAGCGGCGGTTACCCCGGCGCTTGACCGGTTTCAGCTGCGGAAATTCCTGCTCCCAGTAGCGCAACACATGGGGCTTAACACTGCACAGCTCGCTGACCTCACCAATGGTGAAGTAGCGTTTGCCGGGAATACTCGGCAGATCTTCGGGGCTACTGTTCGCTTCCACCATCGAATGCTCTCAAGCCAAAGCTGGCGGAATCGGAAGTGTCTGAATCGGTGGACTCTGAATCCTGGCTTGATTCAGGGCCGGACTGGCCGTCAGAGGGGAACTCGGTATTACCTGCAAATGCCTCGACCCGGGCCTTGAGCTTCTGTCCGGGCCGGAAGGTGACCACGCGGCGAGCCGAGATAGGAATTTCTTCACCGGTCTTGGGGTTGCGGCCGGGGCGCTGGCTTTTGTCACGCAGGTCGAAGTTGCCGAAACCAGAGAGCTTGACCTGCTCGTTGGCTTCCAGGCACGCACGGATCTCCTCGAAAAACAATTCGACGATCTCTTTGGCTTCTCGCTTGTTGAGACCTAGTTCCTCATACAAGCGCTCAGCCATTTCGGACTTTGTGAGCGCTCCCATGTCATTGACCTAATACTTAGTTACGCAGCTCAGCTTTGTAAGTTTTTATAAGCAGATCAATCACTTGATCCACACTTTTATTCACATCTTCATCGCTAAGGGTGCGTGAAGAATCACGGAATGTCAAACCCAATGCCAAACTTTTTCTTTTAGGATCAATGCCTTTGCCCTCATATACGTCAAAGAGCCTTAAGTCTGTAAGGTAAGTTCCTGCCACTGTTCGAACATTTTCCAGGAGCTCCCCCGCGGCCACCGACTTATCCACAAGCACGGCCAGATCTCGCCGTATCTCGGGGAAGCGAGACAGCTCCTCGAAGGCCGGCAGACGCGCCGCCAGCAAGGGTTCCAGGTCGACTTCGAAGACGTATACCGGCTGCGCCAGGTCGTAGCGAGCCTGCAATTCCGGGTGCAGTGCACCGACGTATCCGACCAGCGCCTCGCCCTTGTAAACGGCAGCCGTCTGGCCCGGGTGTAAACCCTCTCGCTCAGCGGCCTTGAAGCGGAAGCTGGCCTCGTCGTCACCCAGGGCCAGCAGGGTTTCCAGGTCGCCCTTGATATCGTAGAAGTCGACCAGGTTGCCGGACTCGGTCCAGTTTTCCGGCTCGCGACGCCCGCTGATGACACCCGCCAGGGTCGGCCGCTGCACCAGGGATGCCATATCGGACACGTCCCCGCCGGGAATAAAACGAAGCCCGGTTTCAAACAAGCGCACCCGGTGTTGCTGGCGCGCCGTATTATGGGCCAGGGCCCGCATCAATCCAGGCAACAGGCTGGTACGCATCACCGCCAGGTCCGCCGAGATCGGGTTGGAAACCGGTACCGGGGTCAGGTCGGGGTCAAATGCGGCCTGCCAGGCCGGATCCACAAAACTGTAGGTCACGGCCTCCTGGTAATCCCGGGCCATCAGGCGGCGGCGCAGGGCGCGCAGGCTCAACTGCTCTTCCGGCCGGTCCTTGATCACCAGGTCGCCGTGGATATGGCTGACCGGCAGATTGTTATAACCGTAGACCCGGGCCAGTTCTTCCAGCAGATCCGCCTCGATGGCGATATCCACGCGCCAGCTGGGTACATCGGTCTCCCAGCCACTGTCGGTGTTGCGCACCACCAGACCGAGGCCGGCAAAAATACGCTCCACTTCCGCATCATCCATGGCGAAGCCGAGCATGCGCTCGATCCGATCACGACGCAGCTGTACTGGTTGGTAGTTGGGTAAATCAGCTTCATTCACGGTGTCGACCAGGGGGCCGGCTTCGCCACCACACCACTCCAGCAACAAGGCCGTCGCGCGTTCGATCACCCTGGCCTGCATCGCGAAATCAGCACCGCGCTCGAAGCGGTGCGAGGCATCGGTATGCAAGCCATAGGCCCGGGCCTTACCGGCAATCGCCTCTGGCTTCCACCAGGCCGCCTCGAGCAGAAGATCGGTAGTGGACTCACTCACCGCCGTGGATTCGCCACCCATGATACCGGCCATTGAGACCGCGCCACTGTCATCGGCTACCACCACAGTATCCGCGCTTAGCTCCACAGACTGGCCATTGAGCAGTTCCAGTGGCTCAGCCGCTGTGGCCAGGCGCACAGTGATACCGCCCTGTAACTTTGCCAGGTCGAAGGCGTGCATGGGCTGGCCCAGTTCGAGCATCACGTAATTGGTTACATCCACCACGGCATCAATTGGCCGCAGTCCCGCCCGGCGAATTCGCTCTTGCACGTGCAGGGGACTGGGACGGGTGATATCGATACCGCGAATAACACGGGCCACGAAGCGCGGACAGGCATCTCCCGCTTGCAGGCTGACCGGAAAGGTATCGTCAATGGTTGCTGCCACCGAATCGATCACCGGCGCCTTGACCTCGGTCTGGGTGAGCAGGCCCACTTCCCGGGCGATGCCGCTCATACCGAGGCAATCGGCGCGGTTGGGGGTCAGGTCGATTTCGACAACCTGGTCTTCCAGCGCAAGGTATTGCCGCAGGTCGGTACCCACAGGTGCATCAGCCGCCAGCGCCATGAGGCCATCGGCATCTTCGCCCAGTTGCAGTTCAGCGCCGGAGCAGAGCATGCCCTGGGATTCGATACCACGCAGCTTGGCTTTCTTGATCTTGAAATCACCGGGCAATGTCGCACCGACCACGGCCAGGGGTGCCTTCAGCCCTTTCTCGGCATTGGGGGCACCACAGACAATCTGTACCTGCTCACTGCCAGTATCGACCTGGCAGACGCGCAGCTTGTCCGCATCCGGGTGGGGCTCGCAGGCCACAATCTCGGCTACCAGCACACCCTCAAATTCACCCGCCACCGGCTCTATGCCATCGACTTCCATGCCGGCCATGGTAACCAGGTGGGCCAATTCCTCGGTGCCGATAGTGGGATTAACCCACTCCCGCAGCCACTGTTCGCTAAATTTCATGTCCGTTCCTATTTAAACTGTTCGAGGAATCGCAGGTCGTTGTCGAAGAAAATCCGCAGATCGCTGACGCCATAGCGCAGCATGGCCAGGCGCTCGACACCCATGCCAAAGGCGAAGCCGGCGTATTTGTCACTATCGATTTTGGAACACTCCAACACATTGGGGTGCACCATGCCGCAACCCATAACCTCCAGCCAGCCAGTGTGGCTGCACACGCGGCAGCCATCGCCGCCACACATTACACACTGGATATCGGCCTCGGCCGAGGGCTCGGTGAAGGGGAAATAGCTGGGGCGAAACCGCACCGCCAGTTGGTCATTCTCAAAAAAGGCATGCAGGAACTCAATGATAATGCCCTTGAGGTCGGCGAAGCTGGATTGCTCGTCGATCAGCAGACCCTCCACCTGGTGGAACATGGGCGTGTGGGTCAGGTCGGAGTCGCAGCGATACACGCGACCCGGGCAGATCACGCGGATCGGCGGCGCCTGGGTTTCCATCACCCGCACCTGCACCGGCGAGGTATGGGTCCGCAACACGGTGTTCTCGTCTATATAGAAGGTGTCATGGTCAGCCCGGGCCGGGTGGTTGGGTGGGAAATTCAGCGCCTCGAAGTTGTGGTAGTCATCTTCGATCTCCGGGCCTTCAACCACGTCGAAGCCAATCGCACTGAAAAAGTCTTCCATGCGCTCGATGGTGCGCGTGACCGGGTGCAAACCACCGGTACCGGCCTGGCGACCCTCAAGGCTGACATCGATGCGTTCACCGGCCAGCTTTTCGGCCACTGCCGCGGCATCCAGTTCGCTCTTGCGGGCGCCGATCAGGTCCTGCAGCTCCTGCTTGACCACGTTGATCCGGGCACCGGCCTGGGGCCGCTCTTCGGCGGACAGTTTGCCAAGCCCTTTCAGCAAGGCGGTGATCTGGCCTTTCTTGCCCAGGTATTCCACCCGCAGTGTTTCCAGCGCCTGGCCTTCGGTGGCGGTGCTGATGGCGGCCTTGGCGGCGCTGGCTAACTTTTCCAGGTCTTCCATATACTTCCCGTTGTTGTGTAGGGTCAGCGGTGTTCTCTTGGCTGGGGTCAGCGGAGTGTGGATAACTGCATTGCAGTTACCCACATCACCGCTTACCCCGGCATCCTATCGGCCTTTGAGGCCTCTGGGATGCCTCCAAAAAAAAAGGGGAAGACGGCTTAGCCCTCTTCCCCTTTTCCTGCTGCGCTCGGGTCGGGCTTAGGCCAATGCGGCCTTCGCTTGCTCCACGATCGCTGTAAAAGCCGGCTTGTCATGAACAGCCAGGTCCGCCAGTACACGGCGATCCAGGCCGATCTCGGCCTTCTTCAGACCATTGATCAGACGGCTATAGCTCAGGCCATTGGCACGAGACTGGGCATTGATACGCGTGATCCACAGCGAGCGAAACTGACGCTTGCGCTGACGACGGTCACGGTAGGCATATTGTCCAGCCTTGGTTACAGCCTGCTTGGCCACGCGGAAAATGCGTGAACGAGCGCCGTAATAACCCTTGGCCTGCTTGAGTACTTTCTTGTGACGGCGGCGAGCCACCACTCCACGTTTTACACGGGGCATAGTCTATTCCTCCTTAATAATGGCTATCAGCGCGCCCGCAACATGCGGTCAATCAGCACCTTGTCGTTGGCATGTACCTGGGAGGTACCGCGCAACTGGCGCTTACGCTTGGTAGTCATCTTCGTGAGAATGTGACTCTTGTTGGCACTTTTACGCTTATAACCGCTGGCGGTCTTTTTAAAGCGCTTGGCTGCCCCACTGTGAATTTTAGCTTTTGGCATAACAAACTCCGCATTTGTAGAGTATTAATAAAATAGAACCTAGGGCATTCACAGGCCGCTAGTTCTTCTTCTTTGGGGCAATAACCATCGTTAGTTGCCGGCCTTCCATTTTCGGGAATTGCTCGACATTACCTAACTCTGCCAGATCAGCTTCTACTCGTTTGAGTAGCTCCATGCCGATTTCCTGGTGGGCCATTTCTCGTCCGCGATAGCGAAGTGTTACTTTGGCCTTGTCCCCGTTTTCAAGGAAACGTACCAGGTTGCGTAGTTTTACCTGGTAATCCCCTTCCTCCGTCCCTGGACGAAACTTCATTTCTTTAATCTGTGTACGCTTCTGCTTCTTCTTCTGGGCAGACTTTTGTTTCTTGGCTTCGAACACATGCTTGCCATAGTCCATGATCTTGCAAACTATGGGGTCAGCATCTGTAATCTTCACCAGATCAAGACTGGCGGCCTCCGCGGCGCTGCGGGCTTCAGCTATTGGCACGATACCCACTTGTTCTCCATCGGCTGCAATGAGTCTTACCTCACTGGCTTCGATTTCCTCATTTATCAGCGCTCGCTTGCTCTTGCCTGTATCTTTCTTAATCGGTGATTTCTCCGTTAAATCGTAAATATGCCCACGCTCGCACGAGTGGCATTACTGAGCCGCGCGATTGTATAGAGGTTAGGCCCGTTTCACAACCCCTGAGAGGCTGTAATAAAACGGGCAAAGCCTTTGATTTATAAGGCTTACAGACGCTTGTCGACCTCGCCCTGCAGGCGCTCGGCAAAGGCCTCGATAGAAAGGCTGCCAAGATCTTCCCCGGTACGGGTACGAACCGCCACGGTGCCCTCTTCCATCTCCCGGTCACCTACCACCAACAGGTAGGGAATGCGCTGTATGGTGTGCTCCCGAATCTTGAAGCCGACCTTCTCGTTACGCAGGTCGGTGTCGACCCGGAAACCCATAGCATTGAGCTGGTCGCAGACCTGGCCGGCATAGGCCGACTGGTGGTCGGTGATGTTCAGCACCACCGCCTGCTCCGGCGCCAGCCAGACCGGGAAATTGCCCTCGAAGTGCTCGATCAGAATGCCGATGAAGCGCTCGAAAGAACCCAGGATCGCGCGGTGCAACATGACCGGCGTCTGGCGTGAGCCGTCTTCGGCCACGTACTGGGCATCGAGGCGTCCCGGCATGGAGAAGTCCACCTGCAAGGTGCCCAACTGCCAGACCCGGCCAATACAGTCTTTCAGGGAGAACTCGATCTTGGGTCCGTAGAAGGCGCCCTCACCCGGTAACTCTTCCCAGGGCAGGCCCTGGGCATCGAGTGCGTCGGCCAGGGCTTTCTCGGCCCGGTCCCAGTCGGCATCACTACCCACCCGCTGTTCCGGGCGGGTGGAGAGACGGTAAATCATATCCGGCTCGCCAAAGAAGTCCTTGTAGACCTCGTGCAGGAAGTCGATGAAGGTCGAGCTCTCGTCCTGGACCTGCTCTTCGGTACAAAAGATATGGGCGTCGTCCTGCACAAAGCCGCGCACGCGCATGATGCCGTGCAGGGAGCCCGAGGGCTCGTTGCGGTGACAGGAACCAAACTCGGCCAGGCGCAGGGGCAGGTCGCGGTAAGATTTCAGGCCCTGGTTGAACACCTGCACGTGACAGGGGCAGTTCATGGGCTTGATCGCGAAATTACGATCCTCGGCATTGAGCATGAACATGTCGTCGCCGAACTTGTCGGCGTGGCCGGATTTTTCCCACAGGGACAGGTCGACGATTTGCGGCGTCTTGATCTCCTGGTAGCCGTGCTCGCGCTGGGTCTTGCGCATGTACTGCTCGATGGCCTGGTAGATACTCCAGCCCCGCGGGTGCCAGAAAACCATACCCGGCGCCTCTTCCTGGGTATGGAACAGGTCGAGCTTCTTGGCAATCTTGCGGTGGTCGCGCTTCTCCGCCTCTTCAATCCGGCGCAGGTAGGCCTTGAGTTCTTTCTTGTTGCGCCAGGCGGTGCCATAAACCCGCTGCAGCATTTCGTTGTTGGAGTCGCCACGCCAGTAGGCGCCGGCCACCTTGGTCAGCTTGAACGCCTGCAGCTTGCCGGTGCTGGGCACGTGGGGGCCGCGGCACAGGTCCATCCAGGGGCCCTGGCGATAAACGCTGATCTCTTCCCCCTCAGGCAGGTCTTCGATGATCTGGACCTTGTAGTGCTCGCCCATATTGCGGAACTCTTCGATCGCATGCTCGCGACTCATGACCAGGCGCTCCACAGCGACATCATTCTTGACGATCTCCGCCATGCGCTGCTCAATTTTCTCCAGGTCTTCCGGGTCGAAGCTTTTGCCTGAGGCAAAGTCGTAGTAGAAGCCGTCTTCAATGACGGGGCCAATCGTGACCTGGACGCCGGGGAACAGCTCCTGCACCGCCATCGCCAGCAAATGCGCTGTGGAATGGCGGATGACCTCCAGGCCTTCCTCATCGCGGTCGGTAATGATCGCCAACTCGGCGTCAGTCTCGATCAGGTGGGAGGTATCTACCTCGCGGCCATCAACCTTGCCGGCCAGCGCGGCCTTGGCAAGACCCGGGCCGATATCGGCGGCAACATCAAATACAGAAACAGGATTATCGAAGGCTCGCTGGGAACCGTCGGGCAAAGTAATAACTGGCATGGTATCGAGTCCCTTTCCAGTGGTGGCCCCTACTGAGGGTCACGTGCAGGTTTATTTGTCTGAAATCGCCCCGCCTGCCAGCAGCACCATACGAGTAGTGCCTCAACTGGCCGCATGACGATTTCGATGAGGCGGGCATCTTAACACAGTGCAGGCCCCGGATTTAGGTGATTTTGCGCGGAATTGATCGAAATCGGGCCGTCGCTACGGGCCGCAGAAGGTCACACTTGGTCCAGCAAGAATTCAAGGAAATTGCCATGCAACCAAAATGCAACCATAATACAACCATCACCCACCAGCGTGAGATGCGAACCGTGCCGTCCATCACCCTGAAGAACATTCCCGAAACGCTTTACCTGGCCCTGAAACAGCGGGCAGAAACACACCACCGCTCCCTCAATGGCGAGGTGATTTCCTGTCTCGAAGAGGTCGCCATGCCAAGGCGAATATCCCGGGAGGACATCGCCGAACAGCTACGCGAGATGCGAGTGGAGATCGGTCCTGGCGTCGCGCTGAGCCCGGCGGAAATGAAGGCGGCGATTGACGAGGGCCGGGAATGATCGTTGCCGACACCAACCTTGCTGCCTACCTGGCGTTTGAATCGAGCTACTCGCCAGCGGTGCAGGCGCTACACCAGTCAGACTCACACTGGATTGCCCCCCACCTGTGGTTGAGCGAAATTCGCCAGGTGGTATTAAAACACCTGCGCACCACGGAACTGACTCTACAGCGTGGCCTGTACCAGTTGCACAGGCTGGAAGCGCTGTTTGATGAACGGCTCTATGAAGTCAGTTCTTCTGAGGTCCTGAGACTTGCCAGCGGAAGTGGCTGTTCAAGTTACGACTGCGAGTTCGTGGCGCTCGCACAGCAGATGAATTGCCAACTGGTCACCATGGACAAACAAGTGCTGAAAGCCTTTCCAGACACCGCAAGACTACTGGAGAAAAATGGGGTCAGAGTCGATTAAACAGGGACAGGAATCAGGGACAGACCATGACTAGTTTCATGGAAAACCTGGTCTGTCCCCGATTATTCACATTCGATAAATTAGCCGAGTCGATGCAGGGCGCAGATTTTATTGCCAGAGGGGTCGCGCAGGTAGGCCAGATATAGTCGACCCGCAGCGCCTTCACGTTCTCCGGGCGGTTCTTCACAACTGGTGCCACCGTTGGCGAGACCGGCTGCGTGCCAGGCATCAGCCATCGCTGGGTCCTTGGCTGCGAAACCGATAGTACTGCCATTACCCGGGCCTGCGGGCTCTCCGTCAATCGGCGTGGTGATGGAGAAGATGCCGCTCTCCGTGAAATAAAAGACACGACCCTTGTCGTCGAATACGCCGGGCTCAAAACCCATCGCGCCTAACACGGCGTCGTAAAAATCCTTGGATGCCTGGACGTCATTGGCGCCCACCATTATGTGACTGTACATCGCGCTGCTCCAATCTATGTGGAAAAAATGGGGTCAGAGTCCATTAAACAGGAAAAATGGGGTCAGAGTCGATTAAACAGGGCAGCAAAACATTAAAGCGTTTCAACCGTGCCCCACAAACAAAAGAAGGCCCACCAAAGGGTGGGCCTTGGTGGCACTGGTCAGCGACAACCGCAATCGCAGGAAAAGCCTACGTAGGTGCCGCAGCTGAATATACCTGGATCCTGATCGACATCTTTTACCACCACGCCCGTCGCGCAGACGCCCGGCGAACATGAACTGCCGCCGGTGCAAGAACCTTGCAAGGAACCGCACAAGGCTTCAGCTTCACGGAACGCCATGTCCATCGAGGTACGGCACCCCTGCCAGGTGCTGACCTGAACAAAGCGGTAAATCTTGTCCGTGCCATCCGATGAACAGGCGACACCGCTGGGAATCGGTGGTGCGACATCCATGCTGAGCTCATGACCGCACCGAATCATCATCAGGATGGCGATCAGGATTAATAATATGAGAACCCACCTGGACGCAATTTTCCAGAGCGCCTGAAATCGGCGCCATCGAAACAACCATCGGTTGCGTCGAAGAAATTCTTCCATTTCTTCAACTTCTTTCAACCACCACTCGGCGTTTTCTTTGGACATCCCCTCGCGTAGGCGTCGGAGAATTTCTGCAGCTTCTTCGGGAGTCATAACGATACCTCGATCTTCAGGGGCTTCCGCCCACGAGTGTTTGACCGATTGGCTGCCCAGTGAATTTCGGGCTGTTGGAGAAGTCTTCCCTGAAGTTGTGCCTTTCGGTAACAGGCCTATCGCTTGATCTTCTTCCTTTATACGCCGAATAAAAGAAAATGAAAATCAGGAAACCGGAGAGAATTGACGCACACGCCCTGATGGGGACAGTTCACTTATCTCCATTAGTCTACTGACAACAATCGTGGTCTGTCCCCGATTCCTGGTCTGTTTAATCGACTCTGACCCCATTTTTCATCCGATTGTCTGCTCAATGATCCTCTGCCATGCCCGCACCTGCCGGAATCCGGACATGCTCGACCAGCTCGCGAATACGCTCCGGCGGTCGCGCAGTGACTGCCGATACGGCAAAGGCAACGGTGAAGTTGACCATGGCGCCCACAGCACCGAATGCATTGGGCTCGATACCCAGGAACCAGTTCGGCGGCATGTCGCCCAGGAAAGCGGTCGAGGCAACAAACATCACCCCCTTGTGCTGGAACACGTATAGCAGTGTCACGCTAATGCCCGCCACCATGCCGGCAATGGCGCCTTCCTTATTCACTCGCTGGGAGAAAATCCCCATCATCAGCGCCGGGAAAATACTCGACGCAGCCAGCCCAAAGGCCAGCGCTACCGTGCCGGCGGCAAAATCCGGTGGGTTGAGGCCCAAATAACCCGCCCCCGCAATCGCTGCCATCATCGCCAGGCGCCCCGCCATCAGTTCCTGCCGATCGCTGATGCCCGGCGCAATAATGCCTTTGAGCAGGTCGTGTGAAATGGCTGATGCAATGGTTAACAACAGGCCCGCCGCCGTGGACAGCGCCGCCGCCAGGCCGCCGGCCGCGACCAGGGCGATTACCCAATTGGGTAGCTGTGCAATTTCCGGGTTTGCCAGCACCATGATGTCGTTGTCGACCTTGACCATTTCATTGACGGCGGGATCCGAGGTGTACTGGATGCGCCCATCGCCATTTTTGTCCTCGAAGGCCAGCAGCCCGGTTTTTTCCCAGTTCTTGAACCACTGGGGACGCTCTTCATAGACCAGGTGTTGCCCGGGCTCGGGTTCCAGCGTCTGCACGAAATTGAGTCTGGCCATGCCGGCGACTGCCGGTGCTGTGGTGTAGAGAATGGCAATAAACACCAACGCCCAGCCGGCGGATGTGCGGGCATCGTGCACTTTTGGCACGGTGAAGAAGCGGATAATCACGTGTGGCAGGCCGGCGGTTCCGATCATCAGCGACAAGGTGTACATGAACATGTTGAGCCCACTGATGCGCACGTCAGTGCTGTACTCCCTGAAGCCCAGGTCGGTCACGATCAGGTCCAGCTTTTCCAACAAGTAGGTATCGCTTCCGGCCAGGGTGCTACCCAATCCCAACTGGGGAAACGGGTTGCCGGTGAGGTTCAGGCTGATAAAGATGGCGGGGATGGTGTAGGCCGTGATCAGCACACAGTACTGGGCAATCTGGGTGTAGGTGATGCCCTTCATGCCGCCCAGCACGGCATAGATGAAAACAATGCCCATGCCGACATACAGGCCTGTGCTGTAGTCCACTTCCAGGAAGCGGGAGAAGGCCACCCCCACGCCCTTCATCTGCCCGATGACATAGGTCACTGAACAGATGATCAGGCACACCACGGCCACCGTGCGAGCCGTGCTTGAATAAAAGCGGTCGCCGATAAAGGCCGGCACTGTGAACTTGCCGTATTTACGCAGGTAGGGCGCCAGGAACATGGCGAGGATAACAAAGCCACCGGTCCATCCCATCAGGAATACCGAGCCGCCATACCCCATGAACGCAATCAGCCCGGCCATGGAAATAAAGGAGGCGGCCGACATCCAGTCCGCCGCGGTGGCCATGCCGTTGGCCACCGGGTGCACGCCACCATCGGCCACGTAAAAGGCTTTTACAGAACTGGCCCGGGAGCGCAGGGCGATAAAGATGTACAGCGCAAAGGTGGCGCCAACAACCAGGTAGGTCAGGGTTTTCAGTTCCACGGTTAGTCCCTGTCCTCGTGCACATCGAACTCACGGTCCAGCGCATCCATCCTGCGTGCGTAGTAGAAGATCAAAACGACAAACACGTAAATTGAACCCTGCTGGGCGAACCAGAAACCGAGCGGGTAGCCACCGAGGTGAAACTGGTTGAGGAAATCCACCAGCAGGATGCCGCAGCCGAAACTCACGACAAACCAGATCAACAACAACTTGAACATCAGCGCCAGGTTGCGCTTCCAGTAAGCACGGGCACGGGTGTCGCTCAGATCGGACATGGTCTATCCCCTGTTATTCTTATACCTGCGGAGATGATAACCCGCGCGGGGGAATTGGGGACAGACCACGATTGTCGGTCTGTCGAACAGCGGTTCTAATCGAAGCCTCCACCTGCAAATAAAAAAGGCCCACCTTTTCAGGCGAGCCTTTGATATTTGGTAGGACCAGGCGGATTCGAACCGCCGACCTCTACCATGTCAAGGTAGCGCTCTAACCAACTGAGCTATGGTCCTGTTGTCTTGAGGTCGCGCATTATATAGACAGATGTCAGTTTAGAAAAGCCTGCTGCTTGATCTCGGCCAGTTCGTCGCGCACCCGGGCTGCATCCTCAAATTCCAGGTTCTTGGCGTGTTCCAGCATCTGGTCTTCCATCTGCTTGAGCTTGCGCGCCAGCGCCTCTGGCGTCAGATTGAGGATCTCGGCGGCGTAGTCGCCCCGGCGCTCTGCCACCTTGCGGCCACGGGCCTTGCCGTGGGCCGAGGAATAGGCGCCTTCCAGGATATCGGTGACCGCCTTCTGCACCCCTTTGGGAGTAATGCCGTGCTCGATGTTATAGGCCTCCTGCTTGGCGCGGCGGCGGTCTGTTTCGGCGATGGCGCGCTCCATGGAGCCGGTCAGTTTGTCGGCATAGAGAATAGCGCGGCCATTGATGTGGCGGGCGGCCCGACCGATGGTCTGGATCAGGCTGCGGTCAGAGCGCAGGAACCCTTCCTTGTCGGCATCGAGGATCGTCACCAGCGACACCTCTGGCATATCCAGGCCCTCCCGCAGCAGGTTGATACCCACCAGCACATCGAACTCGCCCAGACGCAGGTCGCGGATAATTTCCACACGCTCGACGGTTTCGATATCCGAGTGCAGGTAGCGCACCTTGATGCCCTGCTCGCTCAGGTATTCGGTCAGGTCCTCTGCCATGCGCTTGGTCAACACGGTCACCAATACCCGCTCACCTTTGGCCGTGTTGAGTTTTATCTCTGACAGCAGGTCATCGACCTGGGTCAGGGCCGGGCGCACTTCGACACCTGGGTCTACCAGGCCGGTGGGACGCACCAGCTGGTCCACGGTGCGACCTGCATGTTCGAGTTCATAGGGGCCTGGCGTGGCCGAGACAAACACTCTCTGCGCGGCCAGCGACTCCCACTCCTCAAAGCGCAGGGGCCGGTTATCCAGTGCCGAGGGGAGCCGGAAACCATATTCGACCAGGGTCTCCTTGCGCGAGCGGTCACCCCGGTACATGCCACCGATTTGCGGCACGCCAACGTGAGACTCATCCACCACCACCAGCGCATTGGAGGGTAAGTAATCAAACAGGGTCGGCGGTGGCTCTCCAGGGGCCCGCCCGGACAGGTAGCGGGAGTAGTTCTCAATGCCCTGGCAGTATCCCAGTTCACGCATCATCTCCAGGTCGTAGCGGGTGCGTTGCTCCAGGCGCTGGGCTTCGACCAGCTTGTCGTTCTCCTTGAGTTGCTTCAGGCGCTGCTCCAGTTCCTGTTCGATATCGCCCAGCGCACCGAGAATGACATCGCGCGAGGTCACATAGTGCGTCTTGGGGTAAATGGTGATCCTGGGCAAATCGCGCTCGATGGCGCCGGTGAGCGGATCAAACTGGCTGATGCGCTCAATCTCCTCGTCGAACAGCTCTATCCTGATCGCCTCGCGCTCCGAGTCGGCCGGGTAGATATCCACCACATCGCCGCGCACCCGGTAGGTACCGCGCTTGAAATCAACATCGTTGCGGGTGTACTGCAATTCCGCCAGGCGTCGCAGCACGGCGCGCTGGTCGATCTGCTCGCCGCGCACCATGTGCAAGACCATCTTGAAGTAGGATTCCGGGTCGCCGAGGCCGTAGATTGCCGACACGGTGGCCACCACCAGGCAGTCCTCCCGCTCCATCAGTGCCTTGGTGGCAGACAGGCGCATTTGCTCGACGTGTTCGTTGATCGAGGCGTCTTTCTCTATAAAGGTGTCAGAAGACGGCACATAGGCCTCGGGCTGGTAGTAATCGTAATAGGAGACGAAGTACTCCACCGCGTTTTCCGGGAAGAATTCCTTGAACTCTCCGTAGAGCTGGGCCGCCAGGGTCTTGTTCGGCGCCATGACAATGGTCGGGCGCTGCAATTGCTGCACCAGGTTGGCGATGGTGAAGGTCTTGCCGGAGCCGGTTACTCCCAGCAGGATCTGGGAGGCAAGCCCGGCCTGCACCCCTTCGAGCAGCCCCTTGATGGCATTGGGCTGGTCACCGGTAGGGGAGAAATCAGATACGACCTGGAACGGTTTGGACATAGTACAGCTATACGCAAATTGGCGAAAAAGGGACCTATTATCGACTATCCGGCCACTAAAGTAATATGCCGGAATTACCTATTGACCGTTGCGGGGCGTATCATTAATATACGCGACCTCTACCCGAGTACCATTCCGCCTTAGCTCAGTTGGTAGAGCAATTGACTGTTAATCAATGGGTCGCTGGTTCGAGCCCAGCAGGCGGAGCCAAACATCGAAAAACCCGACCCCAGGTCGGGTTTTTTATGTTCGCCTGTCTGGGCGAGAAGAGCCCAGTTGGGTGAACCGGCGGTCTTCGGCGAGTACTGCTCGCCGGCCGGTGAACGACCGAGCGCCCTTTAAGCGCGAGGGCCGGAGGAGCCAAATTCGAAAAGCCCCTCATTTGAGGGGCTTTTTCGTATCTGGGCCAGTCTAAAATTGGGCGTAGCCCAGTTGGGTAAAAATGGAGCCCTTGAGTGAGCGCTGCTGGCAGCTCCCAGAACTGAAGAATCTTACTCTGACCCCATTTTTGCACAGGATAGAAGTCAGTAATAAACCGGCCGCTCCAGCGCCGCATACTCTGCCTCTTTTACAGACAGCTCCGCTTCGTCGTCGCGGATCCCAGCCCTCAACTCACCGATTTCTATGGTGTGGTTCTTGACGTCAAGCAGCAGCGCAACGCGTTCCTCGACGGTCGTCTCATTACCGGCGACCTTGAGGGTCTTCTCGGCGATCGACTTCTCCAGGGCGCGGATGCGACTATTACCGTTGTTGATCCGCGCATTCAGCGAGGAGACCGCACTGGACAGCACGTAATGCTCTCGGCCCAGGCGGTAGGCAACCAGGAAATCGGACTCCATATCATCCGGGCAGATGCCGCGATAGGAAGTGCCGCTGCGACCCTGGTTAAAGCCATTGCTCTCGGTGCAAAAGTTGCGCACACCCTCCGAGTAACCCTGCTGGTACAGCGCCAGGTTCGGGCTCACACCGTGCTCGGCGCAATCCTTGCGGTATTCCCCGATCCGGGCCTGTGTCCTGCCGCTGGTGCCGTCTTCGAAGCCGATCATGCGCCAATCCGCTGAGGTACACTCCGCCTGATTCATGCCTGCACAGCCTGACAGGACCAGTATGGTGCATGCCGCGATGATACATTTTTTCATGGGGGTCCACCTCTCAGGTGACAGGAAGCGTAGGATTCTGACCAGATTAGTAGGTACGTGCGCACAACCACAATTGAATCAACCGTTATCTGTGACCCAAGTAACACAATGACTGCTGATCGAGGGCATCAGAGGTTTCATAACTTGAGTGTACCCTGGAAATCCCAGACAACGTGTATAAGAAGTATAAAGCACACCTCCCAAACAGATGCCAGCGTATCGTTGATTTGAAAAGACGCTACGGATCAAATCCGCCGGCTGAAACCAACGGCACTCAGGCTCTCCCGGGCTTTCCTGACATCCTTAGCGCTCACCAGGAGCATACGGCACAGACGCTGCCTGCACCCGGCTTGAGGGTGAAGACACAGCCTCCCTAACGACTGATCAGGCAAAGAAATCCAGCTGCAGCGGGCCGCGGCACTTCTCGCAGACCGTGATATCAGATGAATTTGCTATAACCGTGATCTATGTCTAGACCTGGGCGGGCCCCCGACCTCATCAGTTACAGGGACTTAATCTCTGGAAAGTTGCAAACAATGTAATTCACATCGAGTGCACGAACCGCTTCATGCGTCGGCGCAATACAGAGAATCCTATCTGCGTCCACGATGGGGAGCCAAACATAAAAGAGCCCGGCTGGAAGGTCACACTGCGAACTTCACCTGTACCATGATCATTACTGAGATCTGCTACCGATTCATGGTAGCCTCGAAACTGCTTACCGCGTCGCGCTTGCGCGACGCGGGCTGGCCTGCAAGACTGTGGAGTTGGTGGAGGTATTGCGACACAAGCCGCATTTTCACACCAAGAACTTGCGCTTCTCGCCCACTTCCGCTTTTTTGTTAAGATCAGCTTACTGTGGCCGCGCGGTATCCAGTCGACCCCATAACAAACCGCTGGAAAGATCTGGCGAAAGAAGAAATGAGGGCCGGTAGAGCCGGTAAACATAGATGACAGACACCCCCGTCGAATACCAGGTTGTCGTCGATCAGGGCGTTTTACCGGGCCAGGATCGTGAGACGGTTGCCGATGCATTGGCAGCTCTGCTGGAAATTGATGTGGACGCCGCACGGCAATACCTGGACGGCTCAGAGCGTACCGTCAAGGATCACGTCGACCTTTCCGCAGCGGTAACTCTCCAGACGAAGCTAAAGGAAATTGGCCTGGGTGCATCCGTCGAGCTGGCGTCCGACCGTGTAGAACCTGCCAGCGCCCCGGAATCTGCAGACCTGACTTCTGATGAAGAGCCCGCCAGCGAGCCTGAGTCGGAAGAAGAGCCCGAGAGCCTGTCCGAGCCAGAAGAAGAGCCAGAGGCCGAGCCAGATGAAGAGCCTCCGGAAGAACCCGAGAGCCTGTCCGAGCCAGAAGCCGAGCCAGAAGCCGAGCCAGAGGAAGAGCCCGCTAGCGAGCCTGAGCCGGAAGAAGAACCCGCGAGCCAGACCGAGCCAGAAGAAAAGCCAGAGGTCGAGCCAGAGGAAGAGCCCTCTAGCCAGTTTGAGCTGCTGGCAGACCCGGCAAGCGAGGTCGAGCCAGAGCAAGAACCCGAGAGCCTGACCGAGCCAGAGGAAGAGGAAGAGCCAGAGGAAGAGCCAGAGGCCGAGCCAGAGGAAGAGCCCGCTAGCGAGTTTGCGCTGCCGGAAGAACCCGAGAGCCCGCCCGAGCCAGAAGCCGAACCTGAGGAAGAGCCCGAGGAAGAACCCGCGAGCGAATTTGCGCTGCCGGAAGAACCCGAGAGCCTGCCCGAGCCAGAAGCCGAGCCAGAGGTGGAGCCACAGGAAGAACCCGAGCAAGAACCCGAAAGCGAGTTTGAGCTGCCCGAAGAACCCGAGAGTCCGGTAGAGCCAGAAGCCGAGCCCGAGCAAGAGCCCGCGAGCGAGTTAGAGCTTGAGCCACAGGAAGAATCACAGGAAGAGCCCCCGGTCGATGTTGAGCCAGCACAGGATGCTCCGTCACCAAACCTGGGGGAGGAGTTGAGTCTCCTTGAGGAACCGGGCGCAGATGCCCCGGAGCTGGACCTGGATCAAGAAATCGCCGCCGAGGCCGAATCGGGCGCTGACTCCCCGGTGATGGACCTGGATCAAGAGCTTGCGGCCGAGGCTGAACGGGGCGTGGACGAGCCGATGCTGGACCTGGATTCACAGCACGCCGCCGAAGCTCCCGTGCTCCAACCCCTGGGCGAATCCAGCGACGAGCCTGCTGCCGAAAGCACAGTACCGAGCCTCATGGACGGAGGAGTGTACACGTCAGAACCCAGCGTTGAATGGCGTGATTCCACTACGCCGGGATCAACCATGCTATGTCCATCCTGCAAGACCGTTCAGCCCCGCGCAGAAAAGTGCGAGTCCTGCGGTGCCATCGTGGATAGTTTTTCTGAGGATGCAGCTGGAGCCGCCGCGGTGGACCGGCTCACCCGGGCATCCATCGTTGCCGCCGGGGTCACTGCGATACTCGCCACCGTACTTTGGCTGGGATTAAGTCGCTTCCTGAACGTTGAGGTCGCCCTGTTCGCCTGGGTGATCGGCGGGCTGGTGGGATTGGCCAGCGCAGTGACCGGCTCGCGTGGTAACAAAGCCGGAGCCGTGTGCGCCGCCATGGCACTGGTCGCGATACTTGGCGGCAACCTGCTCCTGTCGCCGGAATCCGCGGACGTACCAGAGGAGATACCACAGCCAGAACCCGTGGTCGTCTGGACCGAGGGAGAGGCCCGCGCGTGGTACAAGGACGCCCGCAACGATGCCGATTACTACATGACGCTGGACGGTTCGGCCGCCGCGCTGCGTCGGTTCATGGTCGAGAGGGATTACACCCGTACCGAAATACCGGCGGAGATTCCCGACAAAGAGATGCAGCGCTTCTATCAGGTTGATGCCCAGGACCTGGCCTGGATGGTGAAAAATCAGCCCAGCTTTGAACAGTGGAGCGAGCGCATGCGCGGGCATATGAGCGGGGCGATGAACGCGAGCCTGGATGACTCACCTGCCGAGCCAACCCGGGTCGCGGTCAGTGCAAAGGGTTTCGAGACTATGGATCTGGTCTTTCTCTTCCTTGGCCTGGCCACTGCATTCTTGTTAGGTCGCTTCGGCCTGAAAAAGGGTGGCTGACCACCTTATCGCGCTATAAATATTGCATAGCAACTCGAAAGACTGAATCGAACGGCGTTTTCTGGCGTCTGGAACAATCACTGCTAAACTTCATATCTCACGAAGCCCCACTCGCAGCTCAGTGAGTTGGGTGGGGTGTCTTTATCTTGCAATCAGGGCGGCTCAAGCCCTTATAGAGAGAACAATAATATGAATAAGAGAAATCAGTTGTTGGCAATGTTCACTGTGGGCGTGTTGGCCGGACCGATGGTGGCACAGGCCCAGTATGATTATCATCCGGTTGCTTATCCCGGGATGCCGAACACCCAGGTCTTTGGGATCAATAACCGTGGCGACGCGGTGGGTAACGGCTATGATGGTCTGGATACTTTTCCGTTCATCTACGATTCGAAGAAGGATACGTACACGGATGTAGCTACGCTAGAAGGCTACGAATCGACTGTCTTATTGGGCATCAATGATTCTGGCGTCATTGTGGGCTCGGTCATCAGGGAGGATGATAGCGGTAGAAACGGATTCATTCGCGACAAAAAAGGCAACTTTACGGTCTTCTCGCACCCGGATGCGGCTTCTACCACCAATCCAAGAAGCATTAACAATAAAGGCCTGGTTACTGGTTTTCGCGATACTGAACGCGGCGCATTTGTCGGGTTTATCTTCGATCCCAAGAGCGATAGCTTCAGCGACATTAACCCAACGGCTTTCTTTACCATCGCACAGGGAATCAACTCGAAGGGTGAGGTGGTAGGCAGTTCCAATTTCGATGCCGCGAACGATCCCTGCCCAGCAACAGGAAACCCATTTCGCAGATATGGGTGGTTGCGCGCTAAAGATGGAAGCGTGACCTTTTTCACGGTTAATGGTTCGCACACCAGCGCTCGCGACATTGGTGATAATGGCTCTGTTGTTGGATTTGTTATCGACCCAGAGGATGGAAAGTTCAAGGGCTTCAAAACTGAGCTCGACGGGTCTCAGTGCCAATCAATTACCCTACCCACCAGCGATCTGCTGGAATTTCCTGGATCAGACAGCAATTTCCTGCAAGGCACCACGAACGCAGGTGTGATAACCGGTGGTTACGATGACGTAGACAGTATCAATAGCTATATCGCGACGCCTCAGAAGAAGTCAGGCAAGAAAAAATAGACAACTGACATCATCAGTTCGAAAGCAGACCCCGGCCCCGCGCCGGGGTCTGTGACTTCACTGCCGGCGGTGAGCGGGTAGCCGCAGTAACCGGTAGTGACCGGAACCAGGCACACAAGGCGCTTCCCCGGCAAAACCCCATGTTGACAACTGCCAACTCTCGCGGATAATCACAACCTGATTTTATAACTGGACGGAGTTCGCATGGAACTCTCAGAAACCAAGGCGCGCATCCGCCGCCTGATGAAGCGCGAAGACATCACGATTGAAGCTGCTGCCAAGGTGGCCGGGGTCTCCACCTCCACTGTACGCCGCTGGTGTAATCCCTCGGACGATACCGACATCGGCCTGCATGCATTCAGCGAATTCGCTCACCATTTTGATGTCAGTATGGATGCACTCATGTTTCCCAAGGCCTCGCTCAGCGCAGGCACCCGCGAGGACATCAATAAATTGTGGCGTAGCAATATGGACTGGTGGGATGTGCATTTATCGGCAGAGCAAAAGGAAGCGGTGCTGGCCTTTGTAAAGGCGGTGTGGCAAGTCAGCAGCGCCACGACTACCCAGCAATTGCGCATGACCGACCCTCAGATAGCCGAGGGCGTGGTCGGGGTTAACGATTAAGCTCGGGGAGCGCCGCCACCAGTGAGAGCAGCGGACTTGAGCCGGGTCGCTCTTCCTGGCTGTAACTGCCAGGATCCAGCATGCCGCGCAGCACGGACCTGAGCTTCGCCGTATCGACACCCTCGTCGTTGGCCAATAACCTGGCCATGGCCTCGGGTTGGCTCGTCAGATAGCTCATGATGTTGAGTGTTTCACTCATAGCGCTAGGTTTTTACAACTGGATAATTCAATTGTCCAACGCAAAATTCCTGCGGCGGACTAAATTTCCAGATCTGCGCATACAATAGCCATCACTAGCCAAATCTGAACAGTTCTGAGTCCGCGCCGACCTGATCCTCAAGCTGCCTGCAGCGGCCTCGGCTGTCGCCCGGCTTTGAAGTATTTCCTGAAATTACCCCCCTATTCCACAGGGTTCAGGCCGATTAATTCAATTCATCGCTTCCCCCTGTCAGTTCGTCGCAGCAACACGAACTGTCAGCAAATACCTGAGTCATAATCCACGCAGTCAATCAACTGCTGCAAAAAACAGGTCCAAAACCAGGGAGTCATACCATGCAAATCAAATCTACTCGCAACACCCTAGCCATTGCCCTCGCGTTTACCACTCTTAGTGGTCTCTCCACTATGGGTAACGCCAACCTCCAGGCCGTCGACGTCAAATCAGTACAGGTATCCTACGCCGACCTGAACCTGGCCAGGCAGGAAGGCCAGCACACCCTCTACATGCGCCTGCGTGGCGCTGCCGATGCGGTATGTGGTGAAGTTCAAAGCCGTGCGGCTGCGGAAGTGCGTGAGAAACGCGAATGCTTCCAGAACGCACTGAACCGTGCGCTTAAAGAAGTGGGCAGTGAGGAACTGCATCAATTGCACAAGAGTTAAGCCTCACCCTGCTGCGCTATGGGTGGGTGTCCACTATTCCCCGGCGCCCACCCACTTCGTCTTGATGCGCTTCCTGCAGGAGGCCAGCCCCATGCTATGCTGCAGATATGAGCATGGGCATGATCATATTCACGCTACTGGGCATTATCTTTGCCAGCGGCGTTTTTCTCGCAGCCAGGCGTTTGCTGAGAAAAATTGAAGAAGGCGAAGACGAGTCGCGCGGCGAATAACTACTGCGCGGTCGGTGCGGCCGGCTGAATCAGCGGCGTATTCTTCATCATTTCAAAATCCATCAGGGTCGCCAATTGCGAATCCACCTGAATGAAGCGTGCCGCCATTACCGGGCCGAGTGCGGTCGACATGCGCTTGAAGTAGCGCTCCCTGCGCTCGGTGCGGGCCCGCTGGATCTGGAAAGACTGCTCGGCAATTGAGATGGCCGTGGCCTCCGTCATCTGCTCGTAGTTCCCCGCAAACTCCTGCAACATGGTTATACGCTGGTCCAGCAGCTTCTCCTGCTCATCGGCGTAGTCGCGATAAATGGGCCAGAATTTTTCCTGTTGGGCCGGACTCAGGTTCATGGAAGCGGCAATCATGCCCATGCGACCAGCGCGAATGTCCTGCCGCGCCAGCTCGATCATTTCCTGCTGGGCCAGCACCAGCTCGCTGCTAATCAGCAGCGCCAGCATAAGCAACATTTTCCGCATCGTTCTTTCCTCTTTGGCAAACAACATAAGCATAAGCACCGACAAGCGTCGTTGGAACTGCTGGGCCTGGTTTAGCAGGCCACGACTAGCGATAGAACGCCGCAAACTGCTCCATGAAATCCTCCAGCATCGCCGTCGGCAGGTCGTTAATACCCGCCGCCGCCTTGCGACCACCGCCGGTGGGAAAGCGCATGCAGAGTTCATCAGCACCGGTCTTATTGTTCAAGGGTGCGCGCACACTGACCAGGTAGTTACCGTCGGCCTTTTCGGTCAACACCGCGTGACCGCGATCGGGACTGCCGTTAGCCAGGTCATTGCTGTAAACACCACTGACCCGTCGCGCCCAGGCTTCATTGGGCAGAATGAATACCGCGCTGCTGTCCTCGGCCCGCTCCGGGCTCAGGGCGCTGGCGGCGGCCATATCGTCGCGATAGCCGGTTTCGAGCCGCTCGAAATCCTCTCGACTGTCCTGCATGAAGCCAAATGGGCTGGCGTGCACGCTGACCAGCCGATACAGCTCTGCCGGTGCAAAATGCAGATCCTCCAGATTGGAACCGTAACCGTTGTAGTTCATGTAAGTGCCCAGGTTCTTCAGGCGCTCGAGATCTGACGCTGCCAGTGCCAGCGGTTTGGCCAGGGTGGCGGCGCTGTCGAAGAGGTTGTCACCAAAGGCGCCGACCACGGCCCACTCGAGGAAGGCTCCCTGCAAATGACCGTTCACGAGGATACTGGTACACACATCCGGCTCAGTGTTGATGAGCGCCGTGAGCTGCTCTGACTCTGGAATCTTTCCGGCAAAGTGGTGGTCGCAATAAAACACCTGCGCACCGGCCGCCAGCGCCTGCTCCAGTCCCTCGCGATTCTTGTCCAGCGACACATCAAGTACGGTGATGACATCACCGGCCTCGGCATTAATCTGTTTGAGCAGGTTGATGTCACGTTTGACACCGGTAACCAGGGTGGCGTCGCGCGGTTCCGCATTGCGTAACTGGGCAAGAGCGCAAATACCGTCGGCATCGCCGTTAAAAACATCGTAGTGGGTCATTCTGATTCCTTGCCAGGCTCCGCGGAAGGCGGCGGCGGTTAATTGTCGGCGGAGCGCTCGGGGAACAGCTCCTGTACATTGGAAGGGTTCGCTTGAGCGTTTTGTTTTTTCCAGAGACGGTCGTGCATACCCTCGTGCTCCTCAAAGCCGCTGACAGCTTCCAGCAACACCGCCTTGATCTTGTCGCAATCCATTTGCTCGCAGTGTTCATCGAGATCCGCCAACCACAGCTTGAGCTGCTCAAGCCCGGGGAACTCCTCCTCGGCACGCATAATCATCGGGTGGCCGGTGCCACTGACGTTATCGCCCAGCAACAGCTCCTCGAACAGCTTTTCGCCCGGGCGCAGGCCGGAGAAATGAATTTCGATATCGCCCTCGGGGTTTTCTTCATCTTGCACACTGCAACCGCTGAGCTGCACCATGCGCCGGGCCAGGTCGACAATGCGCACCGGCTCCCCCATATCCAGCACGAAGACATCGCCGCCCAGGCCCATGGCACTGGCCTGCAGCACTAATTGTGCCGCCTCCGGAATAGTCATGAAGTAACGGGTGACTTCCGGGTGGGTGACCGTCAGCGGGCCACCGGCCTGAATCTGCTCACGGAATAATGGCACCACTGAACCCGATGAACCCAATACATTGCCGAAGCGCACCATGCAGAAGCGTGTCTCCTGCTGTTCCCTGGCCAGGGCCTGACAACTCATCTCGGCAAAGCGCTTGGAAGCGCCCATGATATTAGTGGGCCTGACTGCCTTGTCAGTTGAGACCAGGACAAAGTTCTTTACCCCCGCCTCTACCGCTGCCTCAGCAGCGTTCCAGGTGCCGAAAATGTTATTGGCGACGCCTTCAGCCACATTGTATTCGACCAGGGGCACATGCTTGTAGGCGGCCGCGTGATACACGGTTTCGACCTCGAAGGTGCGATAGATGCGCGACAGTCGACGCCGGTCCTGCACGCTACCCAGCAGGGGCACCATCTCACATTCAATCTCAGACGCCTCGAGCATGACGCGCAATTCGCGTTCGATGTTGTACAGGGCGTACTCCGAGCTATCCAGTAACACCAGTTCCCGGGGCCTGGCCAACAGGATCTGCCGACACAATTCGGCGCCAATAGAACCACCGGCCCCTGTCACCATGACCACCTTGTCGGTGATACAGCGATCAATCAGTTCCGGGTGCGGCGGTACGGGCTCACGACCGAGCAGGTCCTCCAGTTCGATATCCTGGATTTGTTCAACGCTGGCTTTACCCTGCAGAATTTCCGTGAATTTCGGCACGGTGCGCACATACACCGGCAGACTGACCAGTTTGTTAATAATCTCGCGGCGGCGATCGGCGCTGACCGACGGCAGGGCCAGCAAGACCTGTGAAATATCGTGTTCTATGATCAGCTCGCCAATGCGTTTGGGCTTCATCACCTGCACGCCATTGATCACGCTGCGCTGCATTAGCGGGTCATCATCGACGAAATATACAGCGCGAAACTGGTCGCCGTGGTTCAGCGCTGTCAGCAACTGGCGCCCGGATTCACCGGCACCGTAGATAATCACCTTCTCGCAGGCTGAATACAGTTTGTCCTGGTAATAGGCCCGCACCAGCAGGCGCACGCCACCAACCAGAATCAGGGCCATACCCCAGTACAGGAACGGCACCGAGCGCGGTACGCGTAAGGGATCGGGCTGAAGGAAAAAGATGCAGGCGCCCAGCACCATCGCTGAGTAACTGACGCCGCGGATGATCGCCCACACTGCCTGCTGGCCCATGAAACGAATCACAGCCCGGTACAGGCCCAGGCGCAGGAAAATCACCGCGCTGACGACCATGGTAACCAGGGTAATGGCGATTTCCAGGGGACCTATGGGAAGCGGCACCACGTCGGTCTGCCAATAGCGCAGCGCCCGCGCCGACCAGATGGCCGCAGCGACGAAACTCATATCCAGCAGCAGCAACAGCGCCTGCTTGATATTGCGCGGCAGCTCGATCATTTTTTCAACAGTAATCACCGCACTGCTGACAATGCTGCCGAGAGTTCTGTGCGCGATCCGCTTGACCGAATTCAAAAAAGCTTTCCCTTTAGCCCACACTCTGTCCCACCGGGACGGAGCTCAATCAGGCGCCATTTTAGCCCTTTTCAGGGCTGATTATTACGGTAATTTGCCCGCTTTGAAGAGCACCGGCAGCAAGGGCAAGTAAGCTGCTGCCAGCGCCGCCGGCGACCAGGCGGGTAGCTGCAGGGCCAGGACTGCCAGCGGTAGCAGCCACAACAGGTTATAGGCCAGCAGGCACTGCACCACCCGGCCATGGCTAGACCAGTGGCGGGCCAGACGCTGGTACAGGTGGCGACTGTGGGCCTCGGTGACCGGTTCGCGCTGCCAGGCCCGCCAACACAGGGTATAGCTGGCATCGGCGATAAATGCCGCCAGCAATATCAGCCAGACCACGAAGGGCAGACCGCCTCCGGATTCTCCCGCCACGGACAGTGCCGCCAGCAGGAATCCCAGCGGGATACTGCCCGCATCGCCCATAAACAGACGCGCTGGCGCCCAGTTCCAGTGCAGAAACCCAAGGCTGGCTGCAGCCAGCAGCAAACACAATAAGGGGTAGGCGCCCTCGGTGCCGGACCAGATGGACAACAGTGCCGCCGCCGCAAACACAAACACCGCTTCGCTGGCGGCAATACCATCGATGCCATCCATAAAGTTGAACAGGTTGAGAATCCACAGCGAATACAGTGTCGCCAGTGCCAGCAGCCACAGAGGCGCGGGCGCTAACAGCAGCCACATTGCCACCGCCGCTGCCAGTGCATAAAGCAACAGGCGCCAGCGCACCGGCAGACCCAGGCGGTCGTCGCAAACCCCCACCAGCACCAGGGCTGTGGCCAGGAGCAGCACGTACAGGTATTGCAGCGGCCAGGCATAGCCACTTGCCAACAGGTACAGGAACGCAAGCCAGACACCGGCAAACAGCCCCACACCGCCGCCCCGTGGGATTGGCTGGCTATGGGCGCTGCGATGGTTGGGAATATCAAACAACTGCCAGCGCTGCGCCAATCGCAGGTAGGCACCACTGGCGAGCAAAGCGGCAACAAAGCTGAGTGCAAGCGCCCACACGATCATCAGTCATAGCCCTCCAGCATTGCCGGCATCAGGTCTTCGAGGCTATCTCGCGGCTGCCACTGCAGGGCGCGGCAGATCGCCTCATTGGAATACAGGCCGCCGCCAAACAAACGACGATACAAGCCATCACTCGCAGGTCGACCCTGCGCCAGGTCGATGCTGCGGCAGGCCAACTGCCAACACCAGGCCGGCAACCAGGAGCGCCCCTGGGGCCTGCCCTGTGCTTCACAAATTGCCCCATGCATGCGTTGCAAATCATAAGACTGGCCATCAGTCAGGCAGAATACCTGGCCCCGGCCTGGATCGATATCAATCATCAGGCATAAGGCCGCACACAGGTCGGGCAGCCCAATCATGGAGCGAGCGGCACCGGCTGGCGGGGTTGGCAAGCCGCGCCTAACCAACTCGATCAGGCTGCGTAAATTAGCCTTGGCGCCGACGCCATACACCAGCGCGGGCCGCACCAGCACAACCCCCATGGGGGAATCGGCAAACTCCTCCGCCAGGTCTTGCTCGGCACGCCACTTCCAGTAACCGTAGCTGTTTGCCTCTGGCCCCGCGTTAACACTGCTGAGAAATACGAAGCGCTGTACGCCGGCCCTGGCGGCGCGGCGAGCCAGCGCCAGTACGGCGCCATGATTGGCATCCTGGTACTCGGCGGCGGTGGCGCTGCGATGGGCGATACCGGCACAGTGATAGATGATCTGGCAGCCGCGCAGTTGCTGGTCATCCGGCGCCTCGCGACCGCAACTCCGCAGCTCGGCACCGCGCTGCTCAAGCTGGTGACACAGCTCGGCTCCAATAAAACCGCTCGCACCGGTAACCAGGCACTTCATGCAGGCAAGTTACTCCATCAACCAGGTCCGCCAAAGAAAAGGGGGCCTAAGCCCCCTGTCATAATACGGATGCACTGCCGTTATTCCAATGTTATGCGCTCGCGGTTCTTATCGATCACCGACCGCCCAATGCCTTTCACTTCGGCCAGGTCTTCCACCGAAAAGAATGGTCCGTAGGTGTCGCGATAGCGAACGATGGCCTCCGCCCGGGATTTACCGACGCCCTTGAGCTGGCTGGCCAGGGTTGTTGCGTCGGCCGCGTTGATATTGACGGTCTGGGCCTGTGCGGCCAGCGCCACCTCATCAGCCTGTGCGTTCAGTGAAGCGAGTGCTGGCGTCAGTGCCAGCAGGGTTATCAAAAAAAGCTGCTTGAACATAGCGGATCTCCTTATCCAGTCATGACAATCGACCAGCGGAGGCATCCTGCCGCCGCCGTATCACTGAGCAGTTTAGTGCACAGTAATCGCGTGGATGGCTTTAATTAACACCCGATACGCTCAAGTCGGCGTGTATTTTCACCAGGGTAGCGACCGGTTCTTCGGCCTGGGTAATCGAACGCCCCACTACCAGGTAATCGCTGCCATTGCTGAGCGCATCCAACGGGGTTACCACCCGCTTCTGATCGCCGGCGGCGTCACCGGCGAGGCGAATGCCCGGGGTGACCAGCGCAAAGTCGGGACCACAGTGTTCGCGCAACATGGCCGACTCCTGGGCCGAGCAGACGACGCCATCGAGTCCGCAATCGGCGCTGAGTTGCGCCAGTTGCAAGACCCGCTGGTCCGGCGTCTCAGTGTGACCCAGCTCCTGCAGATCATCCCCGGACATACTGGTGAGTACCGTTACCCCGATTAGCAGTGGCTGGTGTGAACAGGCATCCACCGCTTCGCGAGCCGCGCGCAGCATGCGGCTACCACCACTGGCATGGACGTTAAACATCCACACCCCGAGGTGTGCCGCCGCTCGCGAGGCGGCCGCGACTGTATTGGGAATGTCGTAAAACTTGAGATCCAGAAATATCTCAAAACCGCGTTGTTGTAACTGTTCCACCAGGGCCGGGCCACCCCGGGTAAACAATTCATTGCCGACCTTGAGCCGACACAGGCTGGGATCGAGCTGCTCGGCCAGCCCCAGCGCCGCCTCCGGAGTGTCAAAATCCAGGGCAACGATAATAACTGAAGACATCAGGCTTCCTTCTTGGCTGAAGAGTCAGGTGGATCGCCGGGCAGATCGCCTGCGGCAGTGGCCTCCGGCAATGTTTCCGCGGCCATGTCGGGCTGCTCTGGCGCCAGGGCAACGCCCAGCTTGGACAATTTGCGCTTGGCACCCAGCAGTTGTGCCCGCAGGCGCAGCACCAGGCCAATGGATGTCAGCATACCCAGCACTCCGCCAACGGCGAAGGCTAACAGCACCCACAGGGCAATGGATTGCTCGGACAGGCTAATGACCAGCAAGTCCAGGGGTACGGTGGCCGTATTCTGTACCGCGAACAGCACGCCAATGACCAGTACAGCCACCAGGATGAGGAAATAGACCAGGTTTTTGAGGAAATTCGTCATTCCAGGGCTCTCACAGCGACGGTTGGCCACCCCATGGATAGCGGGGCATTAAATTGTCCAAAAACTTGTCCAAAAAAAAAGGCATGACCGAAATCATACCTTCTTTCAACGTGCTTGTTGTGATCTTCACAAGCCAGCTTGCAGTCCCAGGTTGACCCGCTCGCGCAGCTCCTTGCCGGGCTTGAAGTGCGGCACATACTTGCCGGTCAGCTGTACCGCATCACCGGTTTTCGGATTGCGGCCCTTGCGCGGCTCCCGGTAGTGCAGGGAGAAGCTGCCAAAGCCGCGAATCTCTATACGCTCACCTGTCGCCAGGGTCTGGGACATATGCTCCAGAATCGTCTTGACCGCCAGCTCCACGTCTTTGGCGGACAACTGGGCCTGCCGCGACGCGATCAACTCAATCAACTCCGATTTCGTCATAGTGCCTCCGTCCTGGGGCATAAGCTATTGATTAGACAGCGTATTTTGCCCCGAACGGCCCTTTTGTGCAAGTTGGCTTGTAAAGGGCGACTATTTGTCGCCCATTTGTGCCTTGATCAGGTCGCCGATAGTACCCGGAGAAGCGGCTTCGCTCTCTGAATCCTTCAGTGACTTAACGGCTTCTTTCTCGTCATCGTAGTCCTTGGCCTTGACGGACAGGGACAGGCCGCGGTTCTTGCGATCCACGCTGACGATCTTGGCTTCAATGCTCTCGCCTTCCTTGAGCACGTTGCGGGCATCTTCAACCCGCTCACGGCTCAATTCAGAGGCCTTCAGGTAGCCTTCGACTTCCTCAGCCAGCACGATTACCGCACCCTTGGCATCAACTTCCTTGATGGTTCCGGTCACGATGGCGCCGCGGTCATTCTGGGCGACATAGTTGTTGAAGGGGTCGTCTTCCAGCTGCTTGACGCCCAGAGAGATTCGCTCACGCTCAGGGTCAATAGACAGGATGATGGTTTCGATCTCGTCACCCTTGTTGTAGTGACGTACCGCTTCCTCACCATCTTCGTTCCAGGAAATGTCTGACAAGTGCACCAGGCCGTCGATGTTGCCTTCCAGGCCGATAAAGATGCCGAAGTCGGTAATCGACTTGATGTTGCCCTTGATCTTGTCGCCCTTGGCATACTGACCACCAAATGCGTCCCAGGGATTTTGCTGGCACTGCTTGATACCCAGTGAGATACGACGACGCTCTTCGTCGATATCCAGAACCATCACCTCTACCTCGTCGCCCAGCTGGACGATCTTGGAGGGGTGTACGTTCTTGTTGGTCCAATCCATCTCGGACACGTGTACCAGGCCTTCCACACCCTCTTCCAGCTCGGCAAAGCAGCCGTAGTCGGTGAGGTTGGTGATGCGTGCCTTGACCCGGCTGTTTTCCGGGTAACGATTCTTGATTTCCACCCAGGGATCTTCGCCCAGTTGCTTCAGACCCAGTGAAACGCGGTTGCGCTCACGGTCAAACTTGAGGATCTTGACGTCGATTTCCTGGCCAACTTCAACGATTTCGCTAGGATGCTTGATGCGCTTCCAGGCCATATCGGTGATGTGCAGCAGGCCGTCGACACCGCCCAGGTCTACGAAAGCACCGTAGTCGGTCAGGTTCTTGACGATACCCTTGACGGACATGCCTTCTTGCAGGGTGGACAGCAACGCGTCGCGCTCGACACTGTTGGCTGCTTCCATAACCGCGCGGCGTGAAACCACGACGTTGTTGCGCTTCTGGTCCAGCTTGATGACCTTGAATTCCAGTTCCTGGCCTTCCAGGTGGATGGTCTCACGCACCGGACGCACATCTACCAGTGAACCCGGCAGGAAGGCGCGGATGGTGTTGATATCAACCGTAAAGCCACCTTTGACCTTGCCGTTGATAACACCTTTAACAACTGCATCTGCTTCGTGTGCAGCTTCCAATTCTTTCCAGCTTTCAGCGCGCTTGGCTTTCTCGCGAGACAGCTTGGTCTCACCAAATCCGTCTTCAACGGTTTCCAGCGCTACCTGGACTTCATCGCCTACCACCAACTGGCATTCGCCGCTGGCATCGAGAAACTGTGAACGGGGGATAACACCCTCGGACTTCAGGCCCGCGTGTACGGTAACCCACTCGCTATCGATATCGATGACAACGCCGGTAACAATGGCACCCGGTTGCATGTCGACGGTTTTAAGGCTTTCTTCAAAAAGTTCGGCGAAATTTTCGCTCATGATGTGTTCCTGTTTTGTGCCGTGCCACCAGCTGGCCCGGGTCAGTTCTAATAAACCCGCAACAAGGACCAATACTGGTTCACGTCCTCAAGCGGGCAGTTACATCGGCCATGACCTTTGCGAACACGGCATCGATGGGTGTCGCCGTGCTGTCGATGACTATGGCATCGTCGGCCGGCAACAGAGGAGATACCGAACGGGAGCTATCTCGCTCATCTCGTTCCTGGATATCCCTCAAAAGGCGCGCGAGATTAACACTTTCGCCCTTGGCTTTCAACTGCTGAAAGCGCCGCTGCGCGCGCTCTTCAGCGCTGGCGGTGAGGAAAAACTTGAGAGGGGCGTCGGGAAAGACCACGGTACCCATATCACGCCCGTCGGCCACCAGGCCCGGCGCCTGGAGAAAATCGCGCTGCCGTTGCAGCAGGGCCTGCCGTACCAGCGGCATGGCACCCACGGTAGAAGCGCCGCGACCGCCCTCTTCCGTGCGAATTGCGCGGCTGGCATCGCGATCCCGGTAATAGACCAGAACCTCGCCGCTGTCAGCGTGTACAAAGCTCACGGCCAGGTGACGCGCCACCGCTGCCACCGCCGTTTCATCTTCCAGCCCAACGCCGTCTACCTCGCAACCGTAGGCAGTGACCCGGTACAGCGCACCGCTATCCAGCAAATGCCATCCCAGTTCCGCAGCCAGCATGTGCGCTACAGTGCCCTTGCCGGCGCCGCTGGGGCCATCGATAGTAATTACCGGAACTGTGTCGCTCACCGGCTCAGTCCGCGGCCTGGTTGGTCACACTGATTTGCAGGCCGAGACCACGGGCCAGGGCATCAAAGCCGGGAAAAGAGGTGGCCACATTATCCGCCTCACGCACCCGGATCTCGGCACTGGCGCGCAGCGCCGCAATCGCAAAAGACATGGCTATGCGATGATCGTGATGACTGTTAATAACTCCACCGGTGAAACTGCCACGAGGGCCGAAACCGTCGATGATAATGCCGTCTTCCAGTACTTCCACCGTCACACCCAGGGTCTGCAAGCCTTCGGCCATGGCCGCGATTCGGTCACTTTCCTTGACCCGCAGTTCCTCGGCGCCGCGCAGCACCGTGCGTCCCTCGGCACAGGCCGCCGCCACGAACAGGGCGGGAAATTCGTCAATCGCCAGGGGGATTTCCGCGGCCGGGACATCGATACCCCGCAACTGCGCCGCACGTACCTGGATGTCGGCCACTGGCTCACCGCCCACCTCGCGCACATCCAGCAGCTCGATATCAGCACCCATCAGGCGCAGCAGGTTGATAATGCCGATGCGGGTTGGATTAATGCCGACATGATTCAGTACAAGGTCAGAACCCGGCGCAATAGAGGCCGCCACCAGGAAAAATGCCGCTGAAGAAATATCCGCCGGCACCTCTATATCCATGGCTGTCAGGGTGGCACCGGATTGCACCCGGATCACGCCCTGCTCATCGCGGCTGACCTCACAGCCGAAGCCGCGCAGCATACGTTCGGTGTGGTCGCGGGTAACAGCGGGTTCGGTCACCGAGGTCTCGCCCTCGGCATACAACCCCGCCAACAACACACAGGATTTCACCTGGGCGCTGGCCATGGGTAAATCGTAATGAATACCCTTGAGACTGGCACCGCCACCGATCTTCAGTGGTGGCCGGCCGGCCTCATCCCCGGCAATATCGGCCCCCATCTGGCGCAGTGGCGTGATTACCCGCCCCATGGGACGACCGCAGAGGGAGGCATCCCCGCTTAATTCGGAGGCGAAGGCCTGGCCTGCCAGGAGACCAGACATAAGCCGAATAGACGTCCCCGAATTGCCCAGGTCGATAGGTCCTGCCGGAGCGCTCAACCCGTGTAGGCCAACCCCGTGAATCACCACCTGTCCGGTTGCCGGGCGCTCAATCTCGACACCCATGGCGCGAAATGCCGCCAGTGTCGCCAGCGCGTCGTCACCCTCGAGAAAACCGGTCACACGGGTGCTGCCCTCGGCCAGGGAGCCCAGCATGATAGATCGATGGGAGATGGATTTGTCCCCCGGCACCCGCACTTCACCGCATATAGTGCCGCCGGGCAGCAGTTTGAATTCCACTAGCTCTTGTCCTTGTCAGGTGTAGCGCCGCCGGGCAGAAACCCATCCCGGGCGGCCTTGGCGTCGCCAAAGGTCTTGTGCAGGGCGTCGCCGTCACCTCGCGCCACTGCATCGCGCAGTTCGCCCAGGTGAATGGAAAAACTGTCGATGGCAGCCAGTAATTGGTCACGGTTGGCCAGCGCGATATCGCGCCACATCACCGGGTCGCTGGAAGCGATGCGGGTAAAATCGCGAAAGCCGCCGGCAGCATAGCGGAAAATGTCCTCACTGAGCTCGCTGCGTGCCAGGGCATCAACCAGGGCGTAGGCCAGGACATGGGGTAAATGGCTGGTAGCCGCAAGAATCGCATCATGCTCGCGCACATCCATTTCCACCAGCTCAGCGCCGGTGCTGGCCCACATGTCACGCACCAGCGCGAGCGCCGCAGCGTCGGTGTCAGCGGTAGGCGTTAAAATAACCCGGTGATCGACAAACAGGTCTGCCCTGGAGGCATCAACCCCACTGCGCTCCGAACCGGCAATGGGGTGGCCCGGAACGAAATTGGACGCATTGCCCGCCGCTGCGAGCAGGTTGCACTTAACCGAGGCCACGTCGGTCACCACCGTGTCGCTTGATACGGTCGCCAGCACATCACCCAGCAATTCAGCTGCCTTCAGGGTCGGCGCGCCAATCACCACGACATCAGCGCCGGCCGCGGCTTCGGCCAGGTCGAGGCTATAGCCGTCTATCACGCCCAACTCCATGCCTTTTTTCAGTGACAGGTCGCGATGACCATGCCCATGCACGCTGGCGGCAAAACCACTTTGCTTGAGTGAGCGAGCCAGGGAGCCGCCGATCAGGCCCAATCCTATGATCAGGACTTTATTAACGCGCGCTGACACGAGCTTACAGAACCGCCTTCGGGTAGGACCCCAGGGGCTTGAGAAGAATGGACTGCTCTTCCAGTGCTGACACGATGCCGGCTATCAGTTCATCCTGCAGATGGCCCTCAAACTCAATGAAAAACACATAGGCCCACTTTTCTGTGCGCGAGGGACGCGTATCAATACGGGTCAAGCTGACCCCGGCATCCCGGAATGGCTCGAGCAAATCGAACAGGGCGCCGGGGCGGTTGCGGCTGGAGACAATGATAGATGTCTTGTCCTGGCCGCTGGGGGGTATTTCATCGCGACCGATAATCAGGAAGCGGGTGGTATTGTCGGCGGAGTCCTCAATATTCTCGTATAGCTTTTCCAGGCCGTATTGATCGGCCGCCATATCGCCCGCGATAGCCGCCACGCCCTCCTCCATGGCCGCTAATCGGGCCGCCTCACCATTGCTGGATACGGCCACCTGCTCAAGCTGCGGAAAGTACTGCTCCAGCCAACCGCGACACTGGGCCAGGGCCTGCTGATGGGCACAAATACGGGTGAGTTTGTCGGCGCTGGTTTGCGCACTGGCCAGCAGGTGGTGGTGAATTTGCATCTCCACTTCGCCACAGATCTTGAGGCTGGAGTCCATGAAGTTATCCAGGGTGTGGCTGACCATACCCTCGGTAGAGTTCTCTACCGGCACCACACCGTAATTGCAGTCCTCAGCCGCCACCTGGTTGAACACGGAGTCGATAGTGCCCTGGGGAATACTGATAACCGCATGACCGAAGTGCTTGATCGTCGCCGCCTGGGTAAAGGTACCTTCCGGTCCCAGGTAGGCAACCTGCAGCGGTCGCTCCAGCGCCAGGCAGGCCGACATTATTTCGCGGAAAATAAAGGCCACGTTCTCGCCAGCCAGCGGTCCGTCATTGCGCTGCTTGATGCGGTTCAGCACCTGCGCCTCGCGCTCCGGTCGGTAGAACACGGGTTCTTCCCCCGACTCGCCGCGCTCGCGGGCCTCGGCGATCTCGTCCATTTTGATATCGGCGACTTGCTGGGCACAGCCGGCCCGCCGGTTTATCAGTTCCTGGATTTCCCGGTCGATGGCATCGATTTCTACGCGGACCTGGTCCAGGTCTTTGGAGTCACTCATGCTGCTATTGTATACCTGCTGGGTGGTGGTCAGCCCGCCTGTTGTGCCTCGAACTGCTGCATGAAGCTTATCAGAGCATCGACTGCCTGTTCACTTACTGCATTGTAGATGCTGGCACGCATGCCGCCGACACTGCGGTGCCCTTTCAGGTTGAGCAAGCCGGCTGCCTCTGCTTCCTGCAGGAACAGCTTGTCCAGCTCAGCATTGGCCAGCGTGAACGGCACGTTCATGAGAGAGCGGCTGGGTATCTCAACCGGATTGGCATAAAACGGGCTTTCATCAATGGCCCGGTAGAGTTTTTCCGCCTTGCGCCGGTTGATGACTTCCATTGCGGCCAGGCCACCCTGGGCCTTCAACCACTGGAACACCAGGCCGGCCAGGTAGAGGGCAAAGGTCGGCGGCGTGTTATACATGGAGTCGTTTTCAGCCGCGACCTTCCAACTGAGCATGGACGGGCAGACAGGCATCGCCTGGTCTAGCAAATCGCGACGCACGATCACCAGGGTCAGGCCGGCGGGGCCGATATTTTTCTGGGCACCGGCGTAAATCACACCGTAGTCACTGACCTCAATCGGGCGTGACAGTATTTCGGAAGACATATCCACCACGGTCGGCACGGCGCTGTCCGGGGTCCAGAAAAACTCTACCCCGCCGATGGTTTCATTGGGCGTGTAGTGCAGGTAAGCCGCGTCTTCACTCAACTGCCAGTCACTAACCGGGGGGATGGTGGAGAAGCGTGTGTCCTCGGCGCTGGCGACGACATTGACATCCAGGTAGCGCCCGGCTTCTGCAATAGCCTTTTTAGACCACTGTCCGGTATTGACGTAATCGGCCCTGGCCCTGCCCTCACTGCCGCCGAGGTTCAACGGCACCGCTGCAAACTGACTGCTGGCGCCGCCTTGCAGGAACAGCACCGCGTAATCATCCGGGATGGCCATAAGATCGCGCAGGTCCTGTTCGGCGCGCTCTGCGATACCGACAATCTCCGGACTGCGGTGACTCATTTCCATGATGGACAGGCCGGCGCCCTGCCAGTCCAGCATTTCGTCACGGGCCTGTTCCAAAACCGGTTCCGGCAACGCGGCCGGACCCGCACAAAAATTGTAGCAACGAGCCATTTCTAGCTTCCTCGGCTGTGTGGTGGTGACTGCTTTCGGGTGTGCTTACTCTTCGGGAGTATCGGTGCTTTCTCCAGCGCTGTCGGCGCTTGAGTCGCTGTCGGCACTTGATTCAGACCCGCTGTCGGCACCTGATTCAGAGCCGCTGTCGGCGCTTGAAGACACGGCAATATCCTCGGCCTCGTCGACATACTCCGGTACTTCCTCGGGCTCGTCGATGCGCTCTACGCCCACCAGGGCTTCACCCTCCTTGAGACGGATGACGCGAACACCCTGGGTGTTGCGGCCCAACACGGAGACTTCATCGCCCCGGGTCCTGACGAGTGTTCCCTGGTCGGAAATCAGCATCAGTTCATCACCGCTGAACACCTGTACGGCGCCCACCAGTTGACCGTTGCGATCACTACACTGCATGGCGATCACACCCTGGGTACCGCGACCCTTGGTCGGGAATTCAGTAACCTCGGTGCGCTTGCCATAGCCTTTCTGGCTCGCGGTCAAAACCGTGCCACCCTCGGCGGGGATTATCAGCGAAATCATGGACTGGCCCTCAGCCAGCTTGATGCCGCGCACACCACGGGCGGTACGGCCCATCGCGCGCACATCGGCTTCGCGGAAGCGCACTGCCTTACCGGAACTGCTGAACAACATGACATCCTGTTCACCGTCGGTAATGGCAGTACCCACCAGCACATCGCCCTCATCCAGCTCCAGTGCCCGCAGACCAACACTGCGCTGGCGTGAGAAATTGGTCAGCGCCGTTTTCTTCACGGTACCGTTGGCGGTGGCCATGAAGATGTAATGACCCTCGGTGTACTCCGCCACCGGCATAATCGAGGTAACCCGCTCGCCCTCATCCAGCGGCAGCAGGTTGACCATGGGCCGACCACGGGAACCGCGGCCCGCAACCGGAATCTGGTATACCTTGAGCCAGTAGACCTTGCCCACGTTGGTAAAGCAGAGAATCGTGTCGTGGGTGCTGGCAATCAGCAGGTGCTCTACAAAATCCTCGTCCTTGACCGCAGTGGCGGACTTGCCCATGCCCCCACGGCGCTGGGCCTGGTAGTCACTGAGTGGCTGGGTCTTGGCGTAACCGCCGTGGGAAATGGTCACCACCCGGTCTTCCTCGGTGATCAGGTCTTCCACGGTCAGGTCATGGGCTGAATCGGTAATCTCGGTGCGACGCTCGTCGCCATAGCTCTCGACAACTTCCTGCAATTCCTCGCGAATCACCTGCTTGAGTCGCTCGGGATCAGAGAGAATCTCGAGGTATCCGGCAATTTCGGTGAGCTTTTCCTGGTATTCCTGTATCAGCTTCTCGTGTTCCAGGCCGGTCAGGCGGTGCAGGCGCAATTCCAGGATGGCCTGGGCCTGGGCCGGTGACAGGAAGTACTGCCCGTCGCGCAGGCCATACTGTTTTTCCAGGCCATCGGGGCGACAGGCGTCGCTGCCGGCACGCTCCAGCATAGACATCACTTCGCCCGGCACCCAACCCTTGCTGATCAGCTTCTCACGGGCCTCGGCGGCATTGGGAGAGGCCTTGATCAAGGCGATAACCGGATCGATGTTAGCCAGGGCAATGGTCAGGCCTTCCAGCACATGGCCACGTTCACGGGCCTTGCGCAGCAGGAATACGGTGCGACGGGTAACCACCTCACGGCGATGACGCACGAAGGCCTCAATGATTTCCTTGAGGTTGAGTATCTTCGGCTGACCGTCGACCAGGGCCACCATGTTGATGCCGAACACGGATTGCAGCGCGGTTTGCGAATACAGATTATTCAGCACCACGTCGCCCATTTCCCCGCGACGCAATTCAATCACCACGCGCATACCGTCCTTGTCCGACTCGTCGCGCAGCTCAGTAATACCCTCAATCTTCTTGTCCTTGACCAGTTCGGCGATCTTTTCGATCAGCCGCGCCTTGTTAACCTGGTAGGGCAGTTCGTGAACAAGGATGGTGTCTTTACCGGTCTTCTCGTTGCTGATGATCTCGGTGCGAGCCCGCACCCAGATACGGCCGCGGCCGGTGCGATAGGCCTGCACAATACCGGCGCGACCATTAATAATGCCCGCTGTCGGGAAATCCGGACCGGGTATGTGCTGCATGAGGCCATCGATATCAATATCCTGGTCATCGATATAGGCCAGGCAGGCGCTGACCACCTCGGTCAGGTTGTGTGGCGGAATATTGGTTGCCATGCCCACAGCAATACCGGAAGAGCCGTTAATCAGCAGGTTCGGTACCCGGGTGGGCAGTACCTCGGGAATCTGCTCGGTGCCGTCGTAGTTGGGAACGAAGTCGACGGTTTCCTTGTCCAGGTCGGCCAGCAGATCGTGGGCGATCTTGCGCATGCGGATCTCGGTGTAACGCATGGCTGCCGCGGAATCACCATCGATAGAGCCAAAGTTGCCCTGGCCGTCTACCAGCATATAGCGCATGGAGAAAGGCTGGGCCAGGCGCACAATCGCGTCATAGACCGCGGAATCGCCGTGCGGGTGGTATTTACCAATCACGTCACCAACGATACGGGCCGACTTCTTATAGGCCTTGTTAAAATCATTGTTGAGCTCGTTCATGGCGAAGAGCACACGGCGGTGTACCGGTTTCAGACCGTCGCGAACGTCCGGCAGGGCCCTGCCGACAATCACGCTCATGGCGTAATCGAGGTAGGATTGCTTGAGTTCGTCTTCGATGTTTACCGGGAGGATTTCTTTGGCTAGGTCACCCATGTATTAACTGTTCCAGACCTTGATGGCATAAACGATCGATTATAAAGAACGCCGTCATTTTTAGCCATTTATTTCCACTTTTCCGGGTATACTTCCGCCCCATGATAACGACCGCTGACACCCTGATTTTCCCGCGCTGGATCATCCCTGTTGTGCCCGAGGGCGAGGTACTGCAAGACCACGGCCTGGCCATTGAAAATGGGCTAATCACCGCGATTCTGCCCAGTGCTGAACTGGCCGATGTCGCCGCGGCTGAGATTCTCACGCTGCCTGAACATGCCCTGTTACCCGGCCTGGTCAACAGTCACGGGCACGCACCCTTGAGCCTGCTGCGCGGTTATGCTGACGACCAGCCACTAATGCCCTGGCTGGAAGATCATATCTGGCCCGCCGAGGGACAGCACGTCGGACCCGATTTCGTCCGCGATGGTGCCAACCTGGCGCTGGCGGAGATGCTGCGCTCGGGCACTACCTGCTTCAGCGATATGTACTTTTTCCCCAATATCGTGGCGCAGCAGTGCCAGTCGGCCGGAATGCGCTGCCAGATCAGCTTTCCCATCTTCGATTTTCCCAGCGCCTGGGGCAGCGACGCCGATGACTACATCAGCAAGGGTCTGGCACTGCGCGATGACCTCAAGCACAGCGAACTGGTCAGTGTGGTGTTTGGGCCCCATGCACCCTATACGGTGAATGAAAAAGCGCTGCAAAAAGTGGCAACCCTGGCCAATGAACTGGATCTGCCCATTCATATCCACCTGCACGAGACCGAAGCGGAGGTGGCCGAGGCCGTGCAGGCTACTGGCCAAAGACCCCTGGCCAGGCTCAATGAGCTGGGCTTGATTGGCCCGCGTACCCAGTGTGTGCACATGACGGCACTGGAAGACGATGAAATAGCGCTGCTGGCCGTGGCCGGTGCCCATGTTGTGCACTGCCCTGAATCAAACATGAAACTGGCCTCGGGCCGCTGCCCGGTTGGCGCACTTGCCGCCGCCGGGGTGAATGTCGCGCTCGGCACTGACAGTGCCGCCAGCAATAACGACCTGAACATGCTGGGTGAAATGCGCAGTGCGGCCCTGCTGGCCAAGCTGGGCGAGGGCGATGCCACCGCCCTGCCCGCTGCCTCGGTGCTGTCCATGGCGACTATTAATGGCGCCCGCGCCATGGGACTGCAAAGCCGTATTGGCAGCCTCGAAGCCGGCAAATGTGCCGACCTGATTGCGGTCGACCTGGATCGACCTGAATCCCAGCCGGTCTACAACCCGATTTCACAGCTGGTCTACGCCACCCAGGCGGAACAAGTCACCCACAGCTGGGTCAATGGCAGTGCCGTCATGTTGGAGCGGCAGCTGATTCACATGGACCTGGCGGCGGTCATGCAGCGGGTCAGGGACTGGACCGACACCATTAGCAATACCAGGGGCAAGGCATGAGCAAAACCGGCAAGGACAGCGAACAGGCGCTTAACGTAGACCCCCGGGAAATCGCCAAGTTCGAGGAACTGGCCTCGCGCTGGTGGGATCGCAACAGCGAGTTCAAGCCGCTGCACGATATCAATCCACTGCGGGCCAACTTCATAGATCGCCATTCACCCGTGGCCGGCCGCAAGCTGATCGACGTGGGCTGTGGTGGCGGCATACTGGCGGAATCCATGGCCCAGCGCGGCGCCACGGTAACCGGCATCGACATGGGCGAGGCCCCGCTCAGTGTGGCCCGCATTCACCAGCTTGAGTCCGGGGTAGAGCTGGAATACCTGCACAGTACTGCCGAGCAGATGGCTGCAGAGCGGCCCGAGGCCTTCGATATTGTTTGCTGCCTGGAGATGCTCGAGCACGTGCCCGACCCGGCCGCTGTGATCAAGGCCTGCGCCGAGCTCTGCGTACCTGGTGGCAATCTGTATTTCTCCACCATCAATCGAAACCCCAAAGCGTACGCCTTCGCCATCGTCGGCGCCGAATATGTTCTGAACTTACTGCCCAAGGGCACTCATGAGTACACCAAGTTCATCAAGCCCTCGGAAATGGCGGCCTGGATTCGAGCGGCTGACCTGCAGCTGGAGAAGATGACCGGGCTGCTCTACAACCCCGTCACCAAGAACTACTGGCTGGACGAGCGCGACGTCAGCGTCAACTACATGGTGCAGGCCAGCAAAGCAGCATGAGCGCCGACTTTCCCAGCTGGCTGAAGGCAGTGATATTCGACCTGGATGGCACCTTGCTGGACACGGCGCCGGAATTCGTCGCCGTCGTGCAGCGATTGCGCGAGGAGCACGGCCTGGCGCCACTGGATGCGGAGTTGGTCAAGAGTTACGTCTCGGACGGCGCCCGCGCCATGTGCTCGCTGGCGTTGGACATGGCACAGGAAGACCCTCGCTTTGAAAGCAAGCGCCTGCGTTTCCTGGACATCTATGCCGAACAACTGGGCAGCGCCACCACCCCCTACCCCGGCATTGTCGAGCTGCTGCAGGAGCTGCAGGCTGCCAATATCAGCTGGGGCATTTCCACCAACAAGCCCAGCTACCTGACCGAGCCCCTGCTGCACAGCCTGGCCCTGCAACCGGCGCCAGCCAGCGTGGTGTGCCCCGACCATGTGGCCCAACCCAAGCCGCACCCCGAGCCGCTATTGCTGAACTGCACACAACTCGCTTGCGATGCGCGCCAGGCTATCTACATCGGTGACCATCGTCGCGATATCGAAGCCGGGCGCGCCGCCGGCATGAACACGATTGCCGCCACTTATGGCTATATTCACCCCGAGGATGACCCGCAGCTGTGGGGCGCAGACAGCGTCGCCTCACAGGCCAGCGAACTGAGCCTGCTGCTCAAGGAGAGCCACGCCCCATGAACCCATCGATCCCGGAAAATTACAGCCCGGCGACCACCCTGTTACAGGACCGGGTCATACTGGTCACCGGGGCCGGAGATGGCATTGGCCGGATCGCTGCACAAACCTATGCGGCTCACGGTGCCACGGTAATACTGGTGGGTCGCACGGTGGCCAAGCTGGAAGCGGTCTACGACAGCATTGAAGCGGCCGGACACGCCCAGCCGGCTATTTTTGAAATCGACCTGCTCAGCGCCGGCAGCAGCGACTATGAGACCCTGGCAGATGCTGTGGGCCAGGAATTCGGGCGTCTCGATGGACTGCTGCACAATGCCTCGATACTCGGCGAGCGCAGCCCCATCGCCAACACCAAAGCCCAGCAGTGGCAAGACGTCATGCAGGTCAACGTCAATGCACAAATGATGCTGACCCAGGCCCTGTTGCCACTACTGGAAGCGGCGCCACAGGCCTCCATCATATTCACCTCCTCCGGTGTCGGCCGCCGTGGCCGCGCCTACTGGGGCGCCTACGCGGTCTCGAAATTTGCCACCGAAGGCATGATGCAGGTGCTGGCGGATGAACTGGAAAACACCTCGCATATAAGGGTTAACAGCCTCAACCCCGGCGCCACCCGCACCGCCATGCGCGCCGCCGCCTATCCTGGCGAAGATCCGGCGACACTGAAAACTGCTGAGGAATTGATGCCGACTTACCTGTACCTTATGGGCGACGATAGCTGCGAGCTGAATGGCGCAGCGCTTAACGCCCAGTAGCAACTTTCTATCTATACTGGCAGTAACCGACCGAATTCGCACCGACAAGGGAGCACTGAATGATCCGCACGCTGGTAAAAACACTCGCCGTACTCTTCCTGCTGCTGCTTGGAATACTCTATGCCTTTAGTACCACCTGGCCCGAGCCATCTATCTGGCATACGGCTCACCTCGATCAGGAATACGACATCAGTCGAAGCGAGCAGGTCAGCAGCTTCGAAGATTACCTGAGCCTGGAAGATCGTCTGTTCCAGCAGTTGCAGGACGAAGTGTACGTGCATACCCCAAGCGGCCCGGAGCACCGCATTGAGCGCTATAGCCGGGGCAGCGCGGTTGATGCAACAAGTCGCGATAAAAACTGGAACCGGAGCTTCGAACTACGCACAGAAGATCCACGCGGCGGCGTACTCTTACTACACGGTATGTCGGATTCGCCCTACAGTTTACGCGCCCTGGGCCTGAGCCTGCATGAGCAGGGCTACCAGGTGCTGGGATTGCGCCTGCCAGGCCACGGCACCGCACCATCGGGGCTGGCGCACTTTCAATGGGAGGATATGTCTAGCGCGGTGCGCCTGGCAATGCAACACCTGCAGCGGGAAGTTGGCGACAAGGGTGTCCATATCATGGGCTATTCCAACGGCGCCCCGCTGGCACTGGATTTCACGCTGAATGCCGAGAGCGACCCGACACTCAAGCTACCCGCCAGCCTGGTATTGGTCTCACCGGCAGTGGGTGTCAGCCCCGCCGCTGTGATGGCGCAATGGAATCGGCGCCTGTCCTACCTGCCCGGTCTCGAACACCTGGCCTGGCTGGATATGCTGCCGGAATTTGACCCCTACAAATACAACTCCTTTGCCGTCAACGCCGCTGAACAGGTACGCAGGCTCACCCTCAGTGTGGCCCGCCGTATCGCCGCCCGCGAGAAAGCCGGGCGCAGCCAGCCGTTTCCGCCCATCCTGGTGCTGAAATCAACCGTCGATGCCACCGTTTCAACACACGCCGTGGTGGATAACCTGCTGGGGCACCTGAAAAACGGTCAGCATGAGTTCGTTCTGTTCGATGTCAACCGGGACGCCGTTACCACAAGCATTATAGTGAGCGACCCGGGCCCGTTGACCGATCGCCTGGTACAGGATGCAAGCCTGCCCTTCACCCTGACCGTAATCGCCAATGAAAATATGGATAGTCGACAAGTGGTGGCCAGACAGAAACCGCCCTATTCCACCGCGATGACCCAGGTCGAAGCCCTTGAAGAAGCCTGGCCGGCGCAAATCATTTCCCTGTCACACATCGCAATGCCTTTTCCACCGAATGACCCGCTCTACGGCAGCGAGAACCCGGGAAACAGCGAGGAGATATACCTGGGACATGTGGCTATCCAGGGCGAACGGGGGTTACTGACTTTCTCTTCCGACTGGCTGATACGCCTGCGCCACAACCCATTCTTTGACTACCTGGAGCAGCGAGTGATCGACTGGGTAGATGAGGCAGCTGGCGCAGCACCGGCTGCCGCAGCGACGGCTGCCGCAGCATCGGCTGCCGCAGCTACCGCTACCGAAAACTAGCCGGGGCTTAACTGCCCTTGTAGTGACTGTCGAGGAAACCGCGCAAACGGTCAGCCCAGACTCTCATCATGCGACGCGCTTCCGAGGTATTGGTAACTCGATTGCTCCACATCATGGTGCCACCAGCCCGGCGCGCTGCCCGGCGATCAACGGCGCGACCGATGATGGCGCCGCTGGAAGAGTCGAATAGCTCGAGAAATATGGTCGCAGAACCGGCGGTGGTACTGAGCTGACGCGTGCGACCCGCGGTATTGGTATCGGGTGCCGTCACATCCAGATCGACAATTGACGCGCGCACCACCAGCACGTCTTCGCCGACCACGTCGACAATTTCATAGCCATCGTTCGCTTCCAGCGCCTCGATAAACACGTCCTTGAGTAAGTCGGCCACCGCGACTCGAATCCGCTCCTTGTCCCGGGCGCTGACCCGACTGGCGCGATTTCGATTCTGGTCTCGCAACCAGTTCGGCTGGAATGAAACCTGGGGGTCGAGCACCGCAACACGCTTGTATACGCTGAAATCCGCGTCGGGATCGATATAGGCCAGGGCCATTTTTGCGCCCTCGATTTTCTTCAGACCATCAAAGCTCATGGCGCTGTCCGCGTCATCGGCCAGGGCCACGGGCGCGGTAAACAGCAATAGAGACAAGGTTGCAGCGGCCAGCGCGGACCAGGATTTCTGCAGAAAGCTTGCACTGTTGTCAGTCATTGTTAACTCCTTGTTGAATCGGCCGGGGGACTTACCTTTTTTTAGCAGTGCCACGACGTTTTGACAACTGCCGCTGGGAACGTTCCTTCTCCCCGGGCGTCAGCTGTTCCGGCAGTTTGGGGTCGAGGCCAGCCTGGCGATAGATATCTTTCACTTCCTTGCGATCAAAGTCCACATACATGCCCTGCTTGACCTTCGAGGGAATAAATACATTGCCGTAACGGGTGCGCTTGAGACGCGACACGACGCAGTCCTGGGACTCCCAAAGACGCCGTACCTCGCGAGTGCGGCCCTCCATGATCACCACGTAATACCAGTGGTTGGAGCCTTCGCCGCCACCATCCTGGATGTCGGTAAAGCGGGCCATGCCATCCTCCAGCATGACACCCTCGTGCAGTATTTTCAGGGTTTCCTCGGACACTTCGCCCTTCACCCGCACCATGTATTCGCGTTCAATATTGGAGGAGGGATGCATCAGGGCGTTGGCCAGCTCACCGTCGGTGGTAAACAGCAAAAGACCACTGGTATTGAAGTCGAGCCGGCCCACCGAGATCCAGCGGCCACTCTTGAGTTTTGGCAGCCGATCAAACACCGTCTTGCGCCCTTCCGGATCCTTGCGCGAGCACACTTCGCCGGGTGGCTTGTGATAGAGCAAAACCCGGGTCTTGCCGGCATCGCCCAACTCCAGGGCTTTACCGTCGACGGCGATATCGACGCCATAGGCAACGCGGTCGCCCAGGGTCGCCAGCTTACCGTCGACCCGTATGCGGCCCGCTTCTATCCAGCGTTCCATCTCGCGACGGGAACCAACGCCGGCACGGGCCAGCACTTTTTGCAGTTTCTCGCCGGCTTCAGCCATGTTCGCGGTCTTCGGGTTCTTCATCAGGTGCCGCTGAAGGCTCTTCATTAAGTTCCGCTGAGGGCTCTTCATTAAGCTCCGCTGAGGGCTCTTCCTCACCGTCGTTGGCGCTGAATTCCGGTAGCGGCTCGAACCCAAGTTCGGCGGTGAGGGTATCCAGGTCGCGAATCTCAGCAAGTGCCGGCAACTGGTCCAGGTTTTTCAGGTTGAAATAGTCCAGGAAGCTGCGCGTGGTTGCGTACATGGCCGGACGCCCGGGGACGTCGCGATGACCTACCACTCGAATCCAGTCGCGCTCGTGCAGGGTCTTAATGATATTGCTGCTCACTGCCACGCCACGGATTTCCTCAATCTCGCCACGGGTAATCGGCTGGCGGTAGGCGATCAGAGACAGCGTTTCCAGCAGGGCGCGGCTATAGCGCGTCGGCCGCTCCACCCAGAGCCGGGCAATCCAGTTACTTAGCTCCTGGCGTACCTGGAAACGGTAACCACTGGCTACTTCCTGCAATTCAAAGCCGCGGTCCTCACAGCGCGCCGCGACTTCCAATAAGGCGGAGCGGATATCAGCGTTGGCGGGGCGCTCGTGTTCCTCGAACAAATCCGCCATATTCTGAACCGTCAGCGGCTTGCCGGCGGCGAGAATGGCGCCCTCAAGAATCTGCACCAGTCCGGTTTCTGCCATCGCTGTTACCCTTCCTCTTCTATGTTGTCTTCCGGGTCATCATCGACCCGGGCCTTAACGTGGATGGGACCGAAGCCCTCGGTCTGCACAATCTCCACCAGTGATTCCTTGATCAGCTCCATGATCGCCAGGAAGGTAACCACCACACCAAGGCGACCCTCCTCCACCTTGAACAGCGACACAAAGGGCACAAACTGGCTACCACGCAGCGTGTCCAGCACATCGGACATGCGCTCACGCGTCGACAGTGCCTCGCGCTGGATATGATGGTGTTCGTACATCTCGGCCCGACGCAAAACTTCGCCCAGGGCTACCAATAATTCGCGCATATCGACGTCGGGGTCGGGACGACTGCGATCCAGGTCCGGCGGCTCAGCCGATACCGTAAAGGTCTCGCGCCCGAGTCGCGGCAGTTCATCAATCTCTTCCGCTGCCTTCTTGAAGCGCTCGTATTCCTGCAATCGCCTGATCAGCTGTGCACGCGGGTCTTCCTCGTCCTCATCGATCTCGGAGGAGCGCGGCAGCAGCATCCGCGACTTGATCTCTGCCAGCATGGCTGCCATCAGCAGGTATTCGGCGGCCAACTCGAATTGCATGGCATCCATCAGCTCCACGTACTGCATATACTGCTCGGTGATAGCTGACACGTCGATTTCGAGAATATCGATATTCTGGCGGCGAATCAGGTACAGCAACAAGTCCAGCGGCCCTTCGAAGGCCTCCAGGAACACTTCCAGCGCCCGCGGCGGGATATAGAGATCCTTGGGCAACTCAGTAACCGCCTGGCCCAGGACGACAGCAAACGGCATCTCGCCCTGCTGGGGCGAGGTGCGCAACTCAGCCAGGCCCGGTGAAGCCGCCATCTGCTCCGCCGCCACAGCCTGGTCAGCGCCCTGGTCGGCAGTAGTTAAAGGGCTTTCGCTTTCGGTTGCGGCTGGATTCTGCGCGGCCTCGACCGCGTTTTGCGCTGTGTCGTCCGCGGCTGATTCGGCGGATTTATCGACTGATTCGCTCACTGATTACTCGCTTATCTGGCAAGCGGGCATTATAACCCCGAGCATCAAAGCGCCGCCAGCGACAAACCGCTTTTTGCGGCGTGAAAGCGCCATTCAAGCCGTCAGGAAGGGTTCCACCTCACCTTTGCCGCTGCGCACCAGCTCAGGCACCCCGCTGGACAGGTCGATGACCGTGGTTGGCTCCATGCCGCAGTAGCCCCCATCTATCACCAGGTCAACCTCGTGCTCCAGCAGCTGCCGGATATCATAGGGATCAATCAGCGGGTATTCATCATCCGGCATGATCAGGGTCACACTCATCAGCGGTTCGCCAAGGCCCGCCAGCAGCTCCAGCGCAATAATATTGTCAGGCACGCGCAGTCCGATGGTTTTACGCTTGGGGTGCTTGAGCCGGCGCGGAACCTCGGAGGTTGCCTCGAGGATAAAGGTATAGGGGCCCGGCGTATTGTTGCGCAATAAGCGATAAGCGGCGTTATCCACCCGCGCATAACTCGCCAGCTCGGACAGGTCGCGACACACCAGGGTGAAATTGTGATTATTGTCCAGCCGGCGGATGCGGCGGATGCGATCCAGGGCATTCTTGTCGCCAATATGGCAGCCCAGCGCATAGGCGGAGTCGGTGGGATAGGCAATCACACCACCGGCGCGCACGATATCCACCGCCTGGTTGACCAGGCGCTTCTGCGGATTGACCGGATGGACCTGGAAAAACTGGCTCACGCCCCCGTCCCCGCTTGCACCAGGGAAACAAAGGCCGGTAGCCGGGTCACGTCGACACCGAGGCTGGGACCATATTCCCAGTGACGGTGAAAATCGCTGCCGGCCGATACGGACAAATCGAAATCCTGGGCCAATTTACACAGGTCGATAGTCTGGTCCGCGGTTTGCCGGCCAGAATAGACCTCCAAACAGCTACCGCCAGCCCGGCGGAAGTCTGTCAGCAGGCGCTTCAATTTCATGCGGGTCATGCGGTATTTCAAGGGGTGAGCCAGGATCGCCGTGCCACCGGCGGCGGTGATCCATTCAGTGACTTCCGCCAATTCCGGCCAGAAGCTCTTCACATCACCCACCTTGCCCGCGCCCAGGTAGCGGTCGAAAGCCTCATTGGCATCGGCCACGTGACCCGAGGCGACCATCCAGGCCGCAAAGTGGGGCCTGCCGATCTGGCTGATGCCGGCCTTTTCGCGGGCGCCATGCAGGGCACCCGGCATGCCTTTTTTCTCCAGTTTTTCGGCTATTTTGGCGGCGCGCTCACGGCGCGCCTGGTCCAGCCGCTCCAGGCCGGCCGCCAGCTGCGGATGCTCGATATCCATATCCAGGCCGACCACATGCACGGTGGCAGCACCCCAGACACAGGAAAGCTCCACCCCCGCCAGCAACTGAAATCGCTCAGGCAGCGCCTCGTCACTGGCCAGCAGCTCGCGATAACCGGCCACGGTGTCGTGGTCGGTGAGGGCAAACTGTTGCACGCCCGCCGCAATCGCCTGCCGCAACAGCTCTTTTGGTGACAGCTCGCCGTCGGAAGCATGACTATGGGTATGGAAATCAATTATCATGGGCGAGCATTATCCAGACTCTCCGTTTCCTGTTCCAGTAAGAGATTCCCAAAAACATGAAGCAACTGGCGGAATTAGTTCCCCTGATATTGTTTTTCATCGCCTACCAGATGAAGGGCACGACAATTGAACTTGGCGAATGGTCCCACACCTTCGATGGCATTTTCTCGGCCACGGCGGTGCTCATCATCGCCACCTCACTGCAGGTGCTGCTGACCTGGCTGTTGACCCACGAGCTGGAAAAGCGACTGCTGTGGTTACTGGCAGCGGTATTGATCTTCGGTGGCGCCACCCTGATCTTTCGTGACCAGACCTTTATTTTCTGGAAGCCCACCGTGTTCAACTGGGCCCTGGCACTGGTCTTTGGCGGCAGCCACTTCATCGGTGAGCGCAACCTGATGGAGCGCACGCTGGGTCACCAGTTGCAACTGCCGCACCAGGTCTGGGTCAAGCTGCTGTGGCTCTGGGTGGGCAACTTTACCCTCGTCGGCGCCCTCAACCTGATCGTGGCCTACCAGTTTGGCGAGGACTTCTGGGTCAGCTACAAACTCTATTCCGCCCTCGGCTTCACCCTGTTGCTGACTATTGTCACCGCCCTCATCATCGCACCGCATATGCAGGACGAGGACGGAGCGCCAGTCGCTGACAAGGCCGCCAGCGATCCTCTCCCCAAAACCGAGTAAGAACAAAGCATGTATTACGCCATTATCAGCGAAGACGTCACCGACAGCCTGCCCCTGCGACAGCAGGCGCGCCCGGACCACCTGGCCCGGATGGAGATACTCATAGCCGAGGGCCGCTTGCTGGCCGCTGGCCCCCACCCCGCCCTGGACACTGAAGATCCCGGCCCGGCGGGCTTCACCGGCAGCCTGATCATCGCTGAATTCGAGAGCTTGCAGGCGGCCCAGGCCTGGGCCGATGCCGACCCCTATGTGGCCGCCGGCGTTTACGCCAATGTGGTGGTCAAACCCTACAAAATCGTTTTACCGTGAATAAGGACTACACCGTGCACAAACACTTTTTCGCCCCGCTGCTGGGGCTGCTGTTGGCCAGCCTGCCACTGGCAACCCTGGCCCAGGAAATCCGTTATATCAGCGATACCCAGTACATTCCGGTGCGCAGTGGCCAGGGCAGCCAGTATCGTATCGTGCACCGTGGCATCCCCAGTGGCACCCGGGTGACGGTGTCGGAAAGCAATGCAGAGACCGGTTACTCCCAAATCACCACCGATCGCGGCACCAGCGGCTGGGTCCGCAGCCAGTACCTGATGAGCGAGGTTCCCGCCAAGATTCGCCTGAGCGAGCTGGAGGCGAGAAATGAAGCGCTGATGGGCGATGAAAACAGCCTTCGGTCGCAGCTGGTAGACATGCAAAACGGCAACGCCGAATTGCGTGCGCAGCTGCAGGAGACGACAGGCAAGCTGAAAAAAGTCTCCAGCGAACTCACCGAAGTGCGACGCATTTCCAGCAATGCACTGAGCCTGGATAGCAGCAATCGGCGCCTGGCGGAGGAAACTGAAGTCATGCGCACCCGTCTCGAGGTACTGGAGGCAGACAACCGCCGGCTCAAGGACTCGGAAGAGAACCAGGCCTTTTTTAACGGCGTCCTGGCAGTATTGCTTGGCGTCATAATTGCCCTGCTGGTACCGCGGCTTAGACCCAAGCCCCGTAGCAGTTCCAGCTGGGCCTGAGGAGGAAACACAGTCAATGAAGCAGATAATTGGAATATTTTTTCTGGCGATGATCGCGCTACAGGCCAGCGCCAAGGACCCCGAGGTGCTGTTCAAGACCTCAGAGGGCGAATTCACTGTACGCCTGTTCGCCGACCAGTCGCCGGTTACAGTGGAGAACTTCCTCGCCTACGTCGACAGCGGCTTTTACGATGGCACTATTTTTCACCGGGTCATTCCCCGTTTCATGATACAAACCGGCGGCTTCAATCCCGGCATGAAGGAAAAGCGCAACAACCCCCCTATTATCAACGAGGCGAAAAACCGTCTGCACAATGAGCGCGGCACCCTCGCCATGGCACGCACCAATGACCCTAACAGTGCCACCAGCCAGTTCTTTATCAATGTGCGCACTAACCTGAACCTCGACTGGACGCCGCGCAATCCTGGCTACGCCGTATTTGGCGAGGTGATCGACGGCATGTACGTGGTGGACTCCATTGCCATAGCGCCGACCCAGAATTTCATGGGCCACGGTGATGTGCCAATCACGCCCATCATCATTGAGTCAGCCAGGCGTATTGGTGAAGAGCCAGCGCCCGCAGCTGAGACCGAAGCGACGGCAGAGGCAGAGGCAGAGACCGAAGAAACCGAATGATCGCGCTCAGCGTCAACCTCAACAAAATTGCGCTGATTCGCAACTCCCGCGATACCACCAACCCCAGCGTGACCGAACACGCCGGCATGGCGGTAGCCGCGGGTGCCGATGGCATTACCGTGCATCCACGCCCGGACCAGCGCCATATCCGCGCCAGCGACTGTGTTGAGCTGGCGCCTGTGGTTGCCGGGCTGCGCCATGCTGATGGTCACGCCATTGAATTCAATATCGAAGGCAATCCCTTTGCAGGCCCGCGCGCGAGTGAGCGCCCCGGCGTTGGCGACTACCCCGGCTTTATGGAACTGGTGCGTGATCTGCGACCCACGCAGTGCACCCTGGTGCCGGATGGCGACGACCAGCTAACCTCTGACCACGGCTTCGATTTGACCCGTGATGGTGAGCGCGTGGCGCCCTTGATAGAGGAATTGCAGTCGCTGGGTATCCGCACCAGTTTATTCATGGATCCCGATCTGGAACAAATTCGCCTGGCCGCGGCCAGCGGTACCGATCGCATCGAGCTCTACACAGAGAGCTACGCCGATGCCTGCAAGCATGACCGCGACGCCGACGCGATCTACCAGCAATTCCATGAGGCCGCGCTGCTGGCGCAGGAGCTGGGTCTGGGCGTTAACGCGGGTCACGACCTGGATTTACACAACCTGCCCCGCTTTGCCGGCTTGCCAGGCTTGCTGGAAGTCTCCATCGGCCATGCCCTCACCGTTGACGCTATCCATATAGGCCTGGCTGACGCGGTTTCCGCCTACCAACACGCACTAGGTAAATAATATGAATCCCAGGCAATACTTCGCCCAGCTAAATGCCGATTACCTGGCCCTGGCCGAACCCAAGGAAGACCTGTTCTGGACCACGCATATGGGCACCAGCGAGGCACATGACGCCAGCGCCGCAGCGGAGAAGGCCTACACACAATTTATTTCCAATCCCGAGCGCATCGGGGAACTGAAAGCCCAGATCGATGCCATCGGCGCAGCCAGCGACGATAACGCCGAGCTGCTGCACGGACTGCAAGGCTGGCTACACTTCTTCCAGGTCAACGCGATCGAGGCCCAGGCCGCCCGCGACATGGAAGGCGACATCATCCAGGATGACGCCGACCTGTTTGAAAAGCGCAAGGACCTGACCCTCTACTATCAAAATGACAAGGGTGAACAGGTAGAAGCCTCAACCCTCGTGCTCAGCACCAACCTGGTCAGCGCCGATAACGAAGAGGTACGCCAAAGCTCCCACCAGGGTCTTATGGACCTGGAGCGCTGGGTCGTGGAGAACGGCTTTATCGACATGCTTAAACGTCGCAACGCCTTTGCACGTGCCCAGGGTTATCGCAACTTCTTTGACTACAAGGTCAACAAAGAAGAGCGCATGAGCCCAGAGCAACTGTTTGAAATTCTCGACGAATTCGAGGTCCTGACCCACGACGCACAGCAGCGCGGCTGGGACAATCTTGTGCAACAACACGGCGAGCAGGCCCTGCAGGCACATAACCTCAAGTACTACATGCGCGGTGACGTGGCCCAGCAACTGGACCCCTACCTGCCCTTCGCCCTGAGCCTGCAGCGGTGGGTGGAGTCCTTCGGGCGCATGGCTGTCGAATTCCGCGATGCCACCCTGACCCTGGACCTGCTGGATCGCAAGGGCAAATACGAGAACGGCTTCATGCACGCGCCCCGGGTAGCCTGGCATCGTGATGGTGAATGGTCACCGGCGATGATCAACTTCACCAGTAATGCTAACCCCGACCAGGTCGGCAGCGGTGACGACGGTCTCAACACCCTCTTCCACGAGGGTGGTCACGCCGCTCACTTCGCCAACATCAGCCAGAACGCGCCCTGCTTCAGCCAGGAGTTTCCGCCCACCGCCATGTCCTATGCGGAAACCCAGTCGATGTTTTTCGACAGCCTCTTAGGCGATGCCGACTGGCTGCAGTTGTATGCGCAGAATCGCGCGGGAGAGAGCCTGCCCCAGCAACTGATCAAGCAGCGTATCGAGAGCGCCCAGCCTTTCGCCGCCTATGCAGAGCGCGGCATCCTGGTCGTGCCCTACTACGAATGGAATATTTACTCACTGCCAGAAGACGAATTAACGCCCGGGCGCCTGCTGGACCTGGCGCGCCACTGGGAGCAGAAGATTTTCGGCCTGGACTGCGCACCGCGGCCACTGCTGGCAATTCCACACTTGCTGGATAAGACCTCCTGCTGCAGCTACCAGGGCTATCTGCTCGCAAATATGGCGGTCTACCAGACCCGGGCCTGGTTTCAGCGCGAATTTGGCTATATCACCGACAACCCCGAGGTTGGGCCATTGCTGGCAGAACATTACTGGGAGCCGGGCAACAGTGTGAGCCACAACGACACCCTGCTCAGCCTGACCGGTGAAGGCTTTAGCGGCCGCTACCTGGCCGCACACTGCAACCGCAGCGTTGCGCAGGCCTGGGAAGAAGCGCAGGCTGCCATGGACAGCGCCGCGCAGCGCACGCAGCCGCCGGTGCAATCACTCAAGGCTGCCATCTCTGTGGTACACGGCGCCGAGGTGTTGGCAGACAACAGCGGCTCTGATGCAAAAATGTTTACCGACTTCAGCACCTGGATTGATCGTCAATACCACTAGGCAGCGGTGCTATTCCACGCCGCCGGCATAAATCGAGACCCGGCGAAACTCCGCTGACTCGTCCAGGTCCGGCAAGGTATTGCTCTCCCACTGGCCCAGGCGGCGATAGCCCGGCCGCGAAAAATCCCGCACCCGTGAATCGGCGACCAGCACCTTTGCCGCGCGCTGCAGAAAGCGATCCAGCCAGGGCAGGTTATCGCGGTCGTAGAGCACGTCGGCCACCAGGATCACATCAAACTCACCTTCACAGCTGTCAAAATCCTCGCGCAGCGTGATACTGACCTGGTTGAGTTTCGCGTTGATAGCTGTGGCCAGGCGCGCGTCAGGATCTATATCACAGGCGACCACTTCAGCGGCGCCGGCCAGGGCGGCGGCAATGCCAGCCACCCCAGAACCACTGCCAAAATCCAGGATCCGCTTACCGGCCACCCAGGCTGGCTGGTCGCGCAGGAAGTTCGCCAACACCTGGCCACTGGCCCAGCAGAAAGCCCAGTAGGCGGGGTAATTCAATACCGCGTCCATTTGCTCCGCGCTCAGCTCATGTTGGGGGAAATCCGCATTGAGCAAATACAATTGTAGCTGCGGGAAGGCGGGTAAAGCTGCCACCTCGGCGCGGGCGAAAGGCAGGTACTGCTGCAGGCGTGTGCTCAGTTCACTGTTTACTTTTTCGTCCATGCGACTACAGTCATGCCCCTATGCAAGAGCCCTATATCGTACCGCGCTGTGAGCGCGCCATTGAAATCCTTTATCAGGATGAGCATCTGCTGTTCATTCATAAACCGGACCTGCTGCTGTCTATTCCAGGGCGCCACCCACTCAACCAGGACTGCGTGATCAATCGGCTGCGCGAGAACTTCCCCGGCGCATCCATGGTGCATCGGCTGGATCTCGACACCTCCGGTATCATGGTCATACCCCTGAGCTCCGCTGTACACAGCGACATCAGTCGCCAATTTCAGCGCCGGCAAGTCAAGAAGAGTTATCACGCTGAAGTTTACGGGCTGCTGGCGCAGGACCAGGATGAAATAGATATGCCGATTGCACCGGATTGGACCCGGCGACCACGGCAAAAAATCTGCGCGGAGAAAGGCAAGGCGGCCCTGACCCGCTACCAGGTCCTGGAGCGACAGCCGACAGCAAACCGCACGCGAGTGCTGCTGCAACCGGAAACCGGACGCTCGCACCAGCTGCGGATCCATCTCAGCGAAATCGGGCATCCTATACTGGGTTGTGATCTCTACGCCCATGCTGAAGGGCTGGCAATGGCACCGCGGCTGTTGTTACATGCGAGTTACCTGGGATTGACCCACCCGATCAGCGGCACCTGGATCGAACAATCCTGCCCGCCGGATTTCTGATCCATGTCATGCCGGTGTGCTGAGAAAGGTCTAAACTAGGTCCTGTAGAACACTTAAAGCAGAGGAAGGTATGGTTCAGGAAAAACGTAAAGCGGCACTCGAGGCCAAGTTGGCCGATCTGGAGGTGCGCCTCGCGGGCGTCACCAAGGACATCACCAAAACCCTGTCCAGTGATTTCGCCGAGCAGGCCACGGAGCGGGAAAACGACGATGTGCTGGAGGAGATCGCACGCGAGACCAAAACCTCTATCCAGAATTTGAAGGCCGCACTGCTGCGACTGCAAGACGACACTTACGGTCGTTGTGCTATCTGCGGTGAGGACATTGCCGCCGAGCGCCTGGATGCCATCCCGGAAACCACCATGTGCGTTAACTGCGCCGACTGAATCTTTGGGGCGCTTTACGCCGCGCTCAAGACTCCAACCAGGAACACCAATCACTCCAGCTGCCTGCATAAAGGCGGGCATCGTCACGTCCTGCCAATTGCAAAGCCAACAGGTTGACACAGGCGGTCACTCCGGAACCGCAGTAAACCAGCAGCTCGCGATCCGTTTCCAGGCCCGCCAGGCGAGCTGACTGGGCCGCCGCGGGCAGGGCCTTGCCCTGCTCGTCGCTGACCTCCTGCCAGGGATAATTCACCGCACCCGGAATATGACCGGCGACCGGGTCAATTGGCTCTTCAATACCCAGGTAACGTTTCTCCTCACGGGAATCGATGAGAACGGCACCCTCGGCCTGTGCTTCGCGCAGTCCATCGATATTCACACAGCCTGCATATTCGACTGCATCATGCGCCTCAACCACAAGCGCATCCGGCTCCTCGGTACTGAGTGCGGCCGACAATTTCTTCCAGGCGGCAAGACCGCCGTCCAATAGCTGCACGTTGGTAAAACCCAGTGCTCGCATCATCCACCACAACCGGGCAGCAAAGGCGAAACCGGAATCATCATAGGCCACCACTGCCGTGTCGCGGCTAATGCCCAGTGCCGCCAGACGCGCCGTAAACAGTGCCGGCTCCGGCAGCGGATGGCGACCGCCGTGCTCTGCCAGGGGGCCGGACAGATCGCGATTCAGGTGCAGGTAATGGGCGCCGGGAATATGACCCTCGGTATAGGCCTGCTGCCCCGCGTCAGGATCAAGCAGGGAAAAGCGGCAATCCACCACGGTCACGTCCGCCAGACGATTCTTGAGCTCCTCGGCACTTATCAGGGGACTGTAGTCATGCATATGAACTCCTCACCTAGTCATTGCTAAAGCTGCCATGGCGACCGGCACCCTCGGCGAAGCGAGTCGCACCCGCCAGGGTTTCACCGGATTGCACCACCGCCACACCGCGCCTGAATTCATTACTGATCGCCCCCTCCAGACCCTGGCTCCACTGCTCGTAGGAACTGAGCCGATCATTGCGCATACACAGTTGTGGGAACTGGCTGATTTCTCCTGCCAGGATCCTGGCGGCGGTCAGCGCCTCACCTTCTGCAACCACGCGATTAGCCAGGCCCATCTGTAAGGCTTCCTCCGCATCCACCGCGCGTCCCGTGAGAATCATATCCAGGGCACGACTGTGCCCGATCAAACGCGGCAGTCGTACAGTACCACCGTCAACCAGCGGCACCCCCCAGCGGCGACAGTAAACGCCAAATACGGCGGACTGCTCTGCGACTCGCAGGTCACACCACAGGGCCAACTCCAGGCCACCGGCCACGGCGGGGCCGGCAACCGCAGCTATCACCGGTTTACCGAGTAACATGCGACTGGGGCCCATGGGGCCATCACCCTCGGGGTCTACACGGTTCGGCCTGGCGCCCTCCGCCACTGCCTTGAGATCAGCGCCGGCGCAGAAGTAGCCACCCGCCCCGGCCAGAATTGCCACGTCGGCATGAGGGTCCGCGTCAAAGCTGCGAAACGCATCCGCCAGCAGTGCCGCGGTCTCGCCATCCACCGCATTGCGCACTTCGGGTCGATTAATGGTGACCGTGGTTACGCGATCACTGGTTTCTACCAGAACTTTAGTCATAGCCGCCTCCTGTAACAAATGCCCTAAACCATGAACAACTGTAGAGCTTGCCTGGACGCACTGCCTTGGTCGCCCGGAATACCCGCCCAGAGTATCAGAAGCCCATACAGCCCAGGAATGAGTAGCGGCCCAGGGACTAACTGGGCAAACCACCTCGACCTGGCTGGCAGCGTCTGCTGCCGCCCGTGTCCACATAATGTAAGCTGGTCCGGCCTCTCCAGACACTGCAAGGCCGCAATAATAATGAAGAAACTCTTACTCACCCTGATGATTCTCCTGCTTCTCGTCGGCGCTGCCTACTGGGTACTGCGCGCCGGTGGAGCAGTGGATCCCTTTGTCGCTACCTACCAGGAGCACTGCAGTTCCTGTCACGGTGAGGACCTGGAAGGCGTCGAGGCCATGGGGCCGGCGCTGATTAACGTCGAGCTGACTCACGGCGACAGCGTCACTGCAATCAGCCAGAGTATCTCCAGGGGCTTCCCCGATCAGGGCATGGCGGGCTGGGCCTCGGAGTTGGAGGAGCAGGAAATCAGAAGCCTGGCGATATACATCGCGGAACGCCGGGTGGACCGGATGTTCACCGACTTCAAGACCGACGCACCCATCGCCATCCCCCAGGATGTGGTAAGTAGCAAAGAACACGACTTTCGGCTTGAACTGGTCACTGACCAACTCCACCCCCTGCCCTTTTCTATCGCACCCTTACCGGACGGCCGCATCCTGGTGACAGAAAAGACCCGGGGCCTGCGCATCGTCAACAGCGATGGGTCACTGTCAGAACTGATTACAGGCACCCCCCAGGTATTCGATGATGGCTGGGACTATATTTTGCGCTGGGGGCACGGCTGGTTACTGGATGTCGCCCTGCACCCGCGCTATGAGGAAAACGGGTGGATCTACCTGCACCACACCGAGCGCTGTCCAGACTGCAGCATTGTGCACAAGAGTTTCAACCGGGTGGTGCGTGGCCGCATCCGCAACAAGCAGTGGGTAGACGAGGAAGTAATCTGGGCGCCAGGCCCGGAATACTACTCATGGGTACCAGACCTTGGTGCCGGTGGCCGGCTGGCCTTTGACGATGCCGGTTACCTCTACATCAGCGTCGGCATCAAGGGCAGCTCCAACTTTGATGGTGTCCAGGATCTGCAACGCCCCCACGGTAAAATTCATCGGGTCCACGACGACGGTCGTATCCCGACGGACAACCCCTTCATCAATATGGAGGGCGCCTACCCAAGCATCTGGACCTTTGGTCACCGCAGCCCCCAGGGCCTGGAGTTCGATTCGGCCCGGGGCCAACTCTGGGGTACCGAGATGGGTCCCAGGGGTGGAGACGAGTTGAACCTGCTGCTACCGGGTCGCAACTATGGCTGGCCACTGTATTCCAAGGGACTGAACTACGACGGTACCGCCATCGATTACGGCAAGTGGCTGGATATCGAGTACGATTTAAGCGACATCGAGCAGCCGGTAGTCGACTTGACCCCGGCGCCGGCGGTGTCGAGTTTCATCTTCTATCACGGCGAGCAATTTCCCAACTGGGAGGGCAACGTACTGGTGGGCTCGCTAAAGGCGACTGAACTCTACCGTATCGTGCTGGATGGCGATCGCTTTCTGCGCTCAGAAGTTTTGCTAAAGCAATTGGCGCGTATCCGGGATATCGAAGTCGGCCCCGGGGGTTATGTCTACCTGCTGCTGGAGCACAAGGACGGAGGCCAGATTATTCGGCTGGTGCCTGCGGAGCCCGACTATTTGTGAATATCGATCATCTTGGCGTCGACATAAAATGGCAGCTGGCTGCATAGATCGTCGTCCATAGGCAGTTCAGGCTGACGCCACAGCGGCTCCCAGCAGCCATGCTGTTCCAACAGCGCCTGGGCCGTGGATTGCTCGACCTCGGGCAGCGCATTGAAATGATCGCGCAGTTGCTGCAGACACCAGACCCGGTATTTCGACCAGCGCGCGCCGCGATAGTGCACACCACCAATCTCGGCATCGAAGCTCTTCTTACCCGCGACCACCGCATCGACATTGGCACACAGATAGGGCAGGTAATGCTCGCCTATTTCATCGAGGATGGGACCCCAGTCCGCGGGAACGCCGGTAAGCAACTCTCCGTCGCAGTCCTCCAGCCGGGTGTTCCACAAGCGCGCCGCCCACTCCCAGACGGCGGGTGCCTGCCGGCGCATGATTTCCGCCGGTATGGGGTCGAGACCAAAATGTCGAAACATGGGGCCGGAGAATCCAATGTCTGCCAGGCTGGGCTTATCGCCCAACAAAAACGGGCGCCTGCGCAGTATCGCCTCAAGTTGCGCCAGGCAACGGTGGTAAATTGCCTCAACACCGGGCACCTGATCGGGCCTGATACCGTCACCAACGGTATAACCCCGCTGGCGCCGAATCAGTACCAGCCGCTTGATGAAGCTCGGCAACAGTAGATTTGGGGTGACCTCATAAGCCAGGTGGGTACTGGCCCAGCGCGCACCTTCCTCATAATACCAGCGGTAGTGCATGGCCGGTCGCCACAGCCATTCATCGGCATAATCTTCCAGCAACAAGCTGAAAAAGCGCTGCAGTGGATCGACAGGAATTACTGCTGGAGCGGCATACTCTGTTTCAAACCATTTGATAATGGGCGTGCTATCACTCAACCAGCGACCGTCGCCGAGTTCCAGGACGGGCATCTGGGTAGAGCCGGTTTTTTCCCTGATCAAGGGCGCGTGGCGTTGCATGTCGAACGCCTGCAACTCGTAGGGAATACCCCTGATCCGAAAATAGTTTTCCAGCTTGCCGGTGAAGTAGGAAATACTGGAACCGTACAGCTTGATTGGAACTATTGCGTCAGTCGCCATGTTCACATCAACCCCTTGCCTGAATAGCCGCCCCTATCACCGGCAGCTGTGTCCTCAACAGCTCAACAGTTTACTTCTTGGCACCGAGCCGCTGCCCCTGCAGATACTTTTTCCCCACCTCGGCATCAAGGCTGATATTCGCATCCTGGAACAACATGACGATATCTGAACCACCGAACAGGAAGTAGCCAAAGGGATCACCCTTGCGAAGTTGGGCGCCGACCTCTGGCGTAAGGTTTACCGACGACACGTAGGACATTCCGATGGGAAGAATGGCCACCAGCCCTAGTTCCGGGGAGTCGACGACGACGAGGCCGCGCTCCTGGTTAAACTGGTAGGTATCACCATCGACGACATCGAAGCTGCCATCTGCGTTGCGAGACACATCCATGTAAACCCGGCCGCTGATATTGCGTATCTCTTTCACTGTACCGGCGACAGGCAGATGGTAGCGGTGATAGTCATCGATATACAGAAAACTGTGCGTGTAGATGCCGCCCTTGAAAGCATCCTCATAGGGGCTGCCCGCGAGCAACTCGGCGATCTCCCAGTTAGCGCCCTTGACCGTGATATTCGAGTTATCGTCGATGGGCCAGGTACCCATGAATACCGCATCAGCCGGGGAGACAATCACCTTATCGTCCCGCGCCGCGGCGACAGGCCGCTTGCCGGGACGCATCTCCCGGGCAAAAAACTGGTTGAAGGTCAACCAGCCGCTGGGACCCACGAAATAATCGTCGATATTGTAATTGGGCATGGAAGCGAAGCTGGGGATGCCCGCCGCAGACGCCGGGGTGTCGAGAAAGGCACCGTAGGCCTGTACAAAGGATTTCAACCAGGCACTGAATTGCACATCCTCATTGAGCATGTCGCCCGGCGCCTGGTTGACGATGTAGTACAGCGCCAGCAGCCTGGGCACGACAACCCGCTCGATGGGAATCCAGGTGACCAAGTCGTCAAGGTAGGCATAGAACTGATCCATGCTGCGGATCGATTCCATATCGGCTTTCGCCAATGCAGCGTCCATACCCTGGGCCAGGTCGGCTCGCTCCTCCAGCAGTGACATCAAAGCCACCACGCTGGGCTCGTAAGCGTCCGCCTTGTCCTTTGCCAGCGCAGCATTACTGACGGCGCAGGCACAGAGCAGCAACAGCATGCAGATAGAAGATCGTAGTGCAGAGCAGGTATTCTGAATCATAAGGGTATCCTTGGTTGGCAGCAGTATAGACCCGCATTGCAGGAACTGCATCTGCACATGTATGTGGACCTACAGGCTTGAGGAAATGCAAACAACCAGTTAAGGTGCAGGCCGCGTTGGCACTACTGGGTAAGGACGCCGGTAAAATAGATGAAGAGACATGCTCTAGTTCTTGCGATAGGCAGTATGGCTGCCGGGTCGGCGCTTGGCGTTGATCTGGACAACCCCAGCTCAAAAGCCGTCACCTACGCATCGGAAGTCACCATACCTGCCGCAGGTGCGCAAATAACCACAGCCGAGGACGTTGTTGGCGCTGTGGGTTTTGGTATCACTGCCGGCGGCAGTCGATTCCTGCGCTACGATCTACCGGGCGCCAAATTCCTGGCACTTCCCAGCCTGTCGTTTCCTGGCCAGAGTGGGTCCAATATCGTCTACGTCAGTGGTGGGGTTGGCTTCAGTTTCGTGATTTTCGAAGTGTCTGCTGATGCGGCCACCAGCATTCCGCCAACGGATATTGCGACCATGTCCTTTGGTCTCGCTTCCCCGAACGTAAGTCTTGACGGCGATAGTGCAACCGTCACCTACGGCATCTACTTTACAGCGCCCGGTGCTGTAAATCAGAATCCGGCCGACGTGCTGGCCACCAGCAGCGCCCTGCTCTTCGAATTTACTCCCGGCACGGGGGTCGCATCTACCACTGATACAACAGGGACAAGCCCACTGGAAATTGAGTTCGCCTCTGGCAGCACAAATTTTGTGGGCGGTTTTACCAGGTCCGCCATTGGTGCTTTTTACGCCACAGAGGTGCCTGGCAATCAGTTCTTATTGGACGGTGCGACCGATGTAAGCATCGCTGCTAGCCGAGCGCCTTCGACTACGCTAAGCATAACTGGCGACTTTACCGCTACTGCCGACGCCACAACCGGCGCCTATGACACCAGCAAGGTATTCCTGTCTAACGACGCCTGTGCCAGTGACGTCCTGACATCCACTACGCTTAACGCTGGCGAGGCTGTATTCACTCTGGGCAATACCTCTTACGGCACCATCAATACGGTGCCGCCGCTGTCATCCGGACCCGATATTTGTATCGAAGTGAACGGTGTCAGCGTGATTGCGGAAAGCGCATACACAGCGCTGTATGAACCTGTTGCGATGCCTGGTTACCAGCTACCCGAGGTGAGCATTGAGCTGGGCTCGCTGCAAGAGAACAGTGCCAGCGAAGCCCAAAACCTGGTTTTAACACCACTGAGCATTGGTGGTGCCTACGACAGCTATATCCGTGTGACCAACACGTCTCCAGTCGCTGGCGACGTAAAATTTCGCATGGTCAATGACCTGGGTGACCTTGGTCCATCCGTGAGCCTGGCCGATGTTATCGAAGGAACATCTTCGAGGCTGGCCGTCGGCGGCTCTACGCAGAATATCGATATCTCATTGATCTATGAGGCGTCTGTTAACCTTGACCCCAGCTGGGATGTAGCTGCCCAGCCTCGCCGCAAGCTACGCCTGATAACCACCGGCGATTTCACCAGCATTGCGACTCAGGTAATTACCCTCTCCACCGACGGAACTACCTTCTCTACCTTCTAGGCCAGCGTTGGTTCAGGGTCGCCCGTCTCGGTAAAGCCAGCTGGCTTTGGCCTTGCAATTGTGGAGAGCCCACAAGCTTCCCATTTTGGGCTACTATTGAAATTATCGACTGACGTCAGTCGACTTACAGCGTGGAGAATCTTTTATGGCTTGTTTAGAACAATCAACCTGGGCGTCTCGCCTAATCAAGGTTACTGCAGTGGCAATCACCCTGTCCCTGGGTGCCTGTTCCATGAATCAATCCCAGGAGCGGGTCGCCGGTGGCGCGGCAATCGGCGCCATTGCGGGCGCAGCGCTAGGCACCAGCCGTCAGAGCGCGGCGATTGGGGCCGCCGTCGGCGCGGCGGGCGGTTACCTCTTTGACCGGCACGAGAAAAACAAAGATGAATAACAGTGGAGACAGCGTCATGAATTTCAAAACCTGGCTGGGATCACTGCTGCTGAGCGCTGCTGCATTGCTAGCCCTTAATGCGCAGGCCGGTGATTACTCACTCGAAGACTTTAATTTAAACACCGCCGAGGACCTGCTTGATGTCTGTACCGTCAAGGCAAGCCACGCTGACCACGCGGTGGCCACGGCGTTCTGCTACGGCTTTTTCGAGGGCGCGCATCATTACGATGATGCCATCGAAAACACCACCGCCTATGTGGATATCGTGTGCAGCCCCGATGGCACCACCCGCACCGAGGCGGTCGCAGTATTCGTCGCCTACCTCGGTGCCAACCCTCAATACGGCTCAGAAAAGCCGGTCGACGCCGCATTCCGGGCCCTGTCCTCCAAGTGGCCCTGCTCCAAGTAGGGTACTAAGCCAGGCACTGTAAGATTTTCGACCCTGGCAAACCGGCACCTCATTCCAGGTGCCGGTTTTTTCATGTCCATTGTTTACAGCTTGCAGGAAGCTGTCATGATGGCATCCGAATAGTTCGCAACAAGGATTAGCGAGTGACACACCTGAAATTTATAACGGCCGGCATATTGGCCAGCCTGGCCTGGGCGGGGCTGGCACTGTATGGCGGCCTCAGCGGCTGGTGGCTGGACCCAATCACCGAGCGAGGAGATAGCCGGCAGTTCATGGATGCGGCGATCAGCATGATCGGCGAATCCAGTCCCGGCAGTGTGGCGCTGGTGTTGATAGAGGATGGCGAGGTCTATGACGAGTACTACCATTCCGCCGGCGCGCCGATTAATGCCGACACTGTATTTGCCACCGCATCCCTGAGTAAATGGCCCACCGCCTACGCCGCTATGTTGTTGGTCGAACAGGGCAAGATCGATCTCGATGCGCCGGTGTCGCGCTACCTGACCCGCTGGCAATTGCCGGCCAGCGACTTTGACAATGAGGCCGTGACCGTGCGCCGCTTGTTGTCACACACCGCCGGGCTGGTCGACGGCCTGGGCTACGGCGACTACACGGCGGATGAGACTCTACCCAGCCTGGTGGAAAGCCTGGACAATCCGCGGGGATCTGACGATGAGGACGTGCAAATCATTGTCGGTAGGGAACCGGGTTCCGAGTGGGACTATTCCGGCGGTGGCTACCTGGTGCTGGAATTGCTGGTGGAGGAAGTTACCGGCATGGACTTTGCCGAGTATATGCAAGAGGCGGTATTTGCACCGCTGGGCATGTCGCGCTCAAGCTATCAATACCTGGCAGAGCTGGATAATATCGCCGGCTCCTATGAGCGCAGTGGCGAGCCTGCGCCGCTGTATCAATACGCCGCCAGGAGTGCGACCGCCCTGGCAAGTTCGGCCGCGGACCTGACCCGTTTTGCCCAGGCCCAGCTGCGCGCGGATGCACCGCTGGCAGACAGCTCTGTCAGCACCATGCGTGAGCCCCTGGGCCGCGAGATGGGCATGGCAATATGGGGCGCGGGTGTCATGCTCTATCACCCCAGCGGGGAAGGCGATTATGTCTTCGGTCACGATGGCGCCAATGATCCTTCTATCAATGCCAGTGTCCGCGTCAATCCCGATACCGGTGACGCCATTGTCGCCTTGTCGACCGGGCCTGCTTACCTGGCCTCAAGGCTCGCCTACCAGTGGGGCTTGTGGACGACCGGCTATCCGGATTTCATTCAGGCTAATCTAGCCATAGAGAGCGCCATGCAACCGATCATGCTTGGCCTGCTGCTGATTGCGGTGTCCTTGCTGCTGCTGGCATTGCTACTGTGGCGCCAACGCGCCCGGGCTGTCGCAGATTGAAACCCTGCTAGAGGTTTAGAAGGCCCGTGAAAATAATCCTGATGACCATAAAGTATGCAGCCTGCCTGTTGCTCGCCCTGGCGGTACTTGTGCTGCTTTCGATCCCGCTATCGATAGGCGAGTTTCCCGATGATCTCGCCACTGTCGATAATTCACGACCCTTGCTGCTCGACCAGGTCAACATCGTCGACGTAAAGACCGGCCTGGTTCTCGAAAACCGGCAAATTCGAATTGCGGGTGGTGTCATAGAGTCGATTCAGGCGGCGGGCAGCAGCTCCGGTGCGGAGTATGAATGGATTGATTTGAAGGGCGCCTGGGTCGTGCCGGGCCTGTTTGATATGCATGTGCATATTCACGACCGGAAGTACCTGGCACTGAACCTGGCCTACGGCGTCACCTCGGTGAGAAACATGCGTGGGCTACCCATGCACCTCAGGTGGAAGGCAGAGCTGAATGACGGTCGCTGGCTGGGCAGCAATCTCTACACCTCTTCACCGGTCCTTGATGGCGAGAAATACGCACACGCCCTGCAGCAGGTGGTTACCTCGCCAGCGGAGGCACGCCGGTTGGTCACTAAATACCAGGCGGCTGGTTACGATCTCATCAAGGCCTACGGCTACCTGGATAAAGCGGTGTTCGAAGCGATCGTCGATGAGGCGAGTAGGCTGGGGATGCCGGTGGGAAAACACGGCCCCAACCCGGTGGCTGGCGCGACGCTGGCGTCAAACCGGGGCCTGCAGTCGCTGGAACATGTGGAGGATATCTTCCAGGGGCCGCTCAACTACGAATATGATCGCGACGTACTGCTTAAGTGGATTGAGGAATTAAAGACGATTGAGCCCGCTGTCACCCCCACCCTGGCAACCTTCCATCACCTGACCCGCTTGAGCGAGGGAAAAGACGCCTTTGTTGAAACCTTACCCCTGGACACACTCAACCCCCTCTACAAGGTCATTAACCGGGAATTCGCGGTCACACGCTGGCTGGCTGCCAGCGAAGCGCAGATAGAGTGGAACAAGGCCGAAGAGCTTCACCTGCTGGAAATTACCCGGGAGCTCGACGCGCATGACATCAGGCTGCTGGTGGGATCGGATGCGGGCACCATGTATATGCCGGCGGGCAGCTCCACACACCTTGAGATGGCGCTAATGCAGCAAGCCGGCTTGTCACCGGGCACTGTGCTCCAGGCCGCCACGATTAACGCCGCCGAGGCCCTGGCTATCGACGCGCACTATGGCTCGGTGGAGGTGGGTAAAATTGCCGACCTGGTCGTGGTTGCAGAGAATCCGCTGATTGATTTACCAGCCCTTGCCCAACCAACAGCGGTTATCAAGGCCGGACAATGGCTATCGGCGGAAGACCTGGCAGCGTTGCGGGCCTCGGCTGAACATCCATCGAACCTCTACATGAGCCTTGGGCGCCTGCTGGAAGACTTACTGAGCCGGGCGCTTTCCTGAGCGGCCACCGCCTCAGTCAGCGGGCGGGTCGTACTGAAATACCGACTCCAGGGGCACGCCGAAGACGGCGGCCATGCGAAATGCGACCTCAAGCGAGGGCGAGTATTTGCCGGCCTCTATCGCCAGCACGGTCTGGCGGGTAACGCCGATGGCATCGGCCAGGGCCTGCTGGGTCATTTCGCCCTGGTCAAAGCGCAGGCGGCGGATGTTGTTGGCAATATGACTTTTTTTCATCTGCTGTATTCGCTGTCAGCCGCGCCGGTAAAACCACAGCTGCGCGCCGTAGTGGACTATCTCGCTGAGCACAAAAACAAACAACAGCAGGTTGGCCACCTCAAACAGGGTCACTCCCCTAACGTCGCCCGACTCCAGCAGTGCACCATTGACCAACAGGTGACCGAGTACCAACAGCACGCCGCCGCTGAGCAAGAAGCGGCTGATCACGGAAGCCCGCCCGCTGATCATGCGGTCGCGCTCATCGGCCGGCTGCGACTCCGCCTCACTGCGGTCGAAGATCGCAATCGCCGCGTGGAACAGGATTTCTACCACGATCAGCGCAATGATGGCGCCGATCATGGCACTGAGCATGGCGCCCAGCCCGGGTTCAGCCGCTGCACCGAGCAGCTCGGCAAAATAATTTCCGAAGATAAGCACCTGGGCCAGCATGGAGATCAGGATGCTTTTTTCCCTGAAGGACAGTTCATCAAATATGGACATAGTGATTGGTGATGTAATGAATGTGTGACACAAAGTAATGTATATTTTACTTAATGTAAAGTATTTTTTACATTGTCAATGTTCCCGGAGCCTGTCGACATTGCCGGCAGCGAGGCCTAGACTGCCGAATCGCGTTTGCGCACATAATAATTAACTCCGGGAATCCCACACATGAAGACCTTCCTTTCTATTGTTGCCTTGCTGGTGGTTTATGCAGTTCCAAACTCAAGCAGCCTCGCCGAGGACCTGTCGATTAGCAGTGACAGCTTCAACTGTATCCGTGATATGACCCCGGTGCGCGGTTTCTATGTCGATAACCTGCTCGATGATATCGATGCCACCGTGGCCGTGGCCCAGTCGCCCACCGGCGGCGTCTATCCACCCGGGTCGGTGGTGCAACTGGTGCCGGGAGAAGTGATGGTCAAGCATTCACAGGGCTTCAGCCCGGCGACCAAAGACTGGGAATTCTTTGAGCTGGATGTTGCCCCCGAGGGCAGCACGATCCGCAAGCGGGGTTTCGTCGACGTGGTTAACCGCTTCGGTGGCAATTGTTTTGCCTGCCACGCACAGGCCAAACCGCAGTGGGACATGATCTGTGAGACCGGCCACGGTTGTGAGCCGATTCCACTGACCAAGGACATTCTCGCCCTGCTGCAGAAAACCGATCCGCGCTGCGATAACAACGCGCCGTTAACAGCCGAGGAAATTGGCAAACTTCAGGCACTGCGCCAGGCCATGAAGCCACAGGAGCAATAACATGAGCGACACAAGAGAGTTCGATATCGTCATATACGGGGCCACTGGCTTCACCGGCCGCCTGGTCGCCGAGTACATGATCGCCAAAGACGGCCACGGCCTGCGCTGGGCGATGGCAGGACGCAGCGCCGACAAGCTGGCCAGTGTGCGCGATGAGATCGGTGCAGCAGCGGACACACCACTGGTGGTTGCTGACGCGGGTGATCCCGCCTCGGTGCGCGCCATGGTGGGTAATGCCCGCTGCGTCATCAGCACCGTGGGGCCCTACCAGCTCTATGGTTCTGACCTGGTGGCAGCCTGTGCCGAACTGGGTACCGATTACGTGGATTTATCCGGCGAACCGGTGTGGATGCATGAAATGATCGCCGCACACCACGCAGCGGCAGTCGCCAGCGGCGCGCGTATCGTGCACAGCTGTGGTTTTGATTCCCTGCCCTTCGACCTGGGTGTGCTATTTCTGCAAGACGCCGCCCGGGAAAAGTTCGGTGCCACCTGCCCACGCGTCCGGGGGCGGGTGCGGGCCATGAACGGCGAATTTTCCGGCGGCACCGCTGCTTCCCTGGGCGCGACCATGGAGGCCATAAAGGCCAAACCAGAGCTGTTTAGTGTACTTGTTAACCCCTTCTGCCTCGCCGATGGCTTCCAGGGCCCCGAGCAACCGGCAGACAACAAACCCTATGAAGATGAAGTGCTGGGACAATGGGTAGCGCCGTTTATTATGGCGGCGATCAATACCAAGAACGTGCACCGCTCCAATGCACTGATGGGTCACCCTTATGGAACAGAATTCCTCTATGACGAGATGATGCTAACCGGACCCGGTGAAGAGGGTAAGGCCGTGGCCGAGATGGTAGCGTCGGTCAACCCGCTGGAAGGTGACGACGTCCCGGCCCCGGGTGAGGGCCCCTCGCGAGAATCACGGGAGGCCGGTAACTACGATGTCTTGTTCGTGGGAACCACCGCCGATGGCCAGGAAATTCGTGCTGGCGTGAGCGGTGATATGGACCCGGGCTACGGCTCAACCTCGAAGATGATCGCCGAGAGCGCGGTATGCCTGCTACAGGATTGTGCGGATGTGCCGGGTGGTATCTATACCAGCGCGCCGGCCATGGGACATAAGCTGATCAAGCGACTGGTGGATCACGCCGGGCTGAGCTTCAACCTGGAATAGTCCTTACGCAGCTCTGGGGACAGTTCACTTATCTAGATAAGTGAACTGTCCCCATTAAGCTCCATTAAGCTTCGACCGGCACTACCCAGCCAAACAGGTCCTCGCTGTCGCCGTACTGGATAGCCATCAATTCATCGAACAGGCGCTGTGCTACCGGGCCTGTCTGGTTGTCGTTGATCTCGTATTCCTTGTCGTGCATGACCAACAGGCCCACCGGGGAGACAACGGCGGCTGTGCCACAGCCGAATACCTCGGTGATCTTGCCATTCTCGATGTCGGCCAACACCTCATGAATATCCAGGCGGGCTTCCTCAATCTCGTAACCCAGCTTCGGGGCCAGCTTAAGCAATGAGTCCCGGGTGATGCCCGGCAAAATAGATCCGCTCAGCTCCGGCGTTCGAATCAGCCCGCCCTCGTAGACGAAGCAGATGTTCATGGCACCCACCTCCTCCACATAGCGACCTTCGATAGCGTCTAACCAGAGAACCTGCGTATAGCCCTTCTTCGCCATCTCCTCGCTGACAAACAGGCTGGCGGCGTAATTGCCCCCGGTTTTCGCTTCGCCGACGCCGCCCTTTACGGCCCGTCGACAATGATCCGAAATATACACGGAGACCGGGTTGAAGCCCTGCGCATAATAGGGACCGGCGGGGCCGGTGATAATAAAATGCAGGTAGGCGGCGGCTGCACCCAGACCCAGCTTGGCACTGGTAGCAATCATCGCGGGGCGGATATACAGCGAGGAACCCTCATCACTGGGCACCCACGAACCGTCGAGACGGACCAGCTGCTTCATGGCTTCAACATGAAATTCTGCGTCCACCCGGGGCATCACCATCCGGTCGGCGGATCGATTAAAGCGCGCCGCATTCGCCTCGGGGCGAAACAGATTAATACCACCATCCTTGCGGCGGTAGGCTTTCAGGCCTTCAAAAATCTCCTGGCTGTAGTGCAGCACCGCAGCAGCGGGACTCAGGGACAGGTTTTCAAAGGGCCGGATCTCTGCGTTGTGCCAGCCCCGGCCACCATCATAGGCCTGGGTAAACATGTGGTCAGAAAATCCCGTACCGAATGAATATTCCGTCGGACAGTGTCCCCGCTGCGCCTCAGATAGCGCCTTTACTTCAATGCTCATGGCGTTCAGCAATCATCCAATTTGTAGATAAGGGGACCCATTCTAACCGCCCCGGTGTTCTGGGGACAGGTTTTGGGGACAGTTCACTTATCTGGATTAGTGAACTGTCCCCACAGCGAAGTCGCTTAACAATTCCGTCAGTACGCGCGCGCCCTGCTCCATGGCGTCAACCGATATCCGTTCATTATTGCCGTGAATACCTCGCAGCTCAGCGGGTGCCAGCAGTACCGGGGAATAACCGTAGCTGACTATGCCTAGCTCGCGGAAAAAGTGGCTGTCGGTAAATGCCGCTGAGACGCCGGTGATCAGCGCGGTACCCGGGTTGTATTTTTCGGTGGTGGCTTCTATGGCGCGAAACAATTCTGTATCTGATGAACTGATGCTCGGCGCCCAACTCACCAGGGTTTCAAATTCCACGGCTGGATCGTCGACTATTTTCTGCAACCCGGCAATAAAAGCCTGCGGCGACTGGTCGGGCAGTAGCCGACAATCAAGCTCCAGCGATGCCTGGGGCGGGACTACATTGATTTTATCGCTGCCGATCAGGCGCGTCAGTTGGCAGGTATTCTTCAGCACAGCATAGTTACCGGGCTGCTCACGCTGCAATTGCTCAATGAATCCAGGGCGCTTTATGGCAGCTGCGACGTCGGCATAATCCATTCGCTCCTGCTCGCTGCGCTGAAACGGCGCCATGCCCTTGAACATGACATCGACGGCGTCCACGACACGCACTGGAAACTCAGCCTCGATAATGCGGGACGCTGCTTGCACCAGCCTGGTAACCGCAGTTTCCTGTTGCGGCATCGAGCCGTGACCTGGCCTACCGGTCGTCGTAAGCCTGAGCCAGAGTGGCACCTTCTGGGTGACCTCCACTGACATCATCTGCAGTGCAGCTGAAAAGCGGATGCCAAATCCACCCTCATTCAGTACAAAACCAATCCCCTCGAAAATCTCTGGATGCTGTTTCACCAGCCAACCGGCACCAAAGTAGCCGCCGGCCTCCTCGTCGGCGGTAGCCAGGTAAATCACATCCCGATTGAGCCTCGCGCCGGATTCTGCCAGGGCCAGAAATGCCTGCAGCTGCATGATTCCCAGGCCTTTGGTATCCAGCGCGCCGCGCCCGTAGACGTATCCATCCTGTATGGCACCGGAAAACGGCGGCATATCCCAATGCCCGGAGCTGGCCGAGACCACGTCAATATGATGCAGGAGTACGATACCGGGTTTTGCCCGGTCGGGGTCTGAGGCCGGCAGCCGGGCCCAGAGATTGGCCCGCCCGGGCGCAGACTCGACCACCGTGTATTCAATGCCGGCATCGGCCAGGATTGCCCCAAGGAAATTGGTGCCAGCCACCTCATTACCCGGCGGGTTGGTGGTATTCACCTGCAGGTACTTCGACAGTCGCTCTGCCACCGGCTGGTCCCTGGCGGCGTAAACACTCGCCTGGGGCAACAACAGGACAAAAAATAGTGCCGTGCCAAGGACTGCACGGACGATGGCGCTGGGGGCTTGGTGATTGACTACCATTGTGGCTCTCTCAACTGCAACGGTCGGTAACGCCAAGTTACAGCAGTTCCGGGGACAGTTCACTTACCTGGATTAGTGAACTGTCCCCATTACCCAGTCGCCAGCAGCAGTAATAAGCGGTACCTTTAGCCACCAGGAATCGTCCCACAAGCAGGGAAAGGAGATAGACCCTTGACGATCGGAGTTGGTGGATCGACACCCGCACAGGAGTTGGCCCTTCTCGAAGACATGAGCATGGGCATCGAGCCCATCGGGCTGCAGGAGTACCGGGCTCGCATAGGCAAGGCCCAGGGCCTGATGCAAGAGAAAGGCATTGGCGCAATTTTCGTCAATGCGGGCACCAGCCTGTACTACTTCACCGGCACACAGTGGGGCGCTAGTGAGCGCATGGTGGGCGCTATTATTCCCGCCACTGGAGAGCTGGAATACATTGCCCCGGCCTTTGAAGAGGCGACCCTGTTGGAATATATGGCGGTCAGCGGTCCGGTCAATTGTTGGGAGGAAGATGAAAGCCCCTACGCACTGGTCGGCCTGGTCCTCAATCGCATGGGCCTGGAAACGGGCACTATCGGCATTGATGAGGCGGCGGCCTTTTTTGTCTTCGACGGTATTCGACAGAGCAACCCCCAATACCAGTATTGCAACGCCGCTGAGATAACGGCTGCCTGCAGGATGATCAAATCCCCTGCGGAAATCGCGCTCATGCAAAGAGCGAAGGACATCACACTGGCGGTGCACAAGAGTGCAGCGCGAATCCTCAAACCCGGCATCACCACCACCGAGGTAGAGGCATTCATTCATGACGCGCACAAGGCAGCCGGCGCCGCCTCGGGGTCGTATTTCTGCATCGTCCTGTTTGGGGAAGCCACGGCCTATCCACACGGCGTCAAGGATCCCCAGGTGCTCAAAGACAGTGACATGGTGCTTATCGACACTGGCTGTCAGTTGGAGGGCTATATCTCTGATATTACCCGCAGCTACGTTTACGGGGATGCCAGTGAGCGGCAACGCCAGATCTGGGACCTGGAAAAGGCAGCCCAGGCTGCCGCGTTCGCCGCGGCGCAAATCGGCCGGCCCTGCAGCGAGGTAGACCAGGCCGCCAGAAAAGCGCTGGAAGCCCAGGGCCTGGGGCCGGGCTACAAAATTCCTGGCCTGCCCCACCGCACCGGGCACGGTATCGGCCTGGATATCCATGAGTGGCCGTATCTTGTGAACAGTGATGAAACAATACTGGCCGAAGGCATGTGCTTCAGCAACGAGCCGATGATCTGTATTCCCGGCGAATTCGGCGTTCGCCATGAAGACCATTTCTATATGACCGCGTCGGGTCCAAAGTGGTTTACCCAGCCCGCTCATTCTATCGACGACCCTTTCGGCCAGGAAGCCTGAGGCCATGATAAAAGCCGCTACAGCCGCACTGACAATACTCATTCTTACCGCGTGTACACAGAAGACTATGACTACAGATGACAACAACAGGGACGCTGGCCAGACACTGCTGACTAATGAGGCTATATACAAGGACTGGGAGTACAGCGCCAAGCGCCCGGGCACGGTGCGCTGGTCTGAAGAAGGCGCGACCTACACAGCCCTGGAAACGGCCCCCGGCTACGAAGATGCGGAACTGGAGAAAGACCAGTATGGCGACGATATCAAGATCTACCAGGAGGTGGTCCAGTACGACCCCGCTACCGGCGAGCGAGAGACGCTGATCTCACTAAAGCAATTGACCCCCGCGGATAGCGAAAAGGCACTGGTAGTCGACGACTATCGCTGGACTGACGACGGAGCCCGCATACTGATCTACACCGATGCCGAGTACGTGTGGCGCAAAAAAAGTCGCGGCGACTACTGGGTAATCAATAGTGCAGACGGTGAACTGTGGCAACTCGGTGGCGAACACGCCGGGGACAGCCGCATGATGTTCGGCAAGTTTTCTCCCGATGGGGGCAAGTTCGCCTACGTCTGGCGCGACAATATCTACCTGCAGGACCTGTCTAGCCGGCAAGTCACGGCACTCACTGATGATGCCTCTGACACTGTGATCAACGGCCTGTTTGATTGGGCCTACGAGGAAGAGTTCAGCATCCTGGACGGCTTTCGCTGGAGTCCCGACAGTAACCGCATTGCCTACTGGCAGCTCGACACCCACGCCGCCAGGGATTTCCTTATTATCAACAATACCGACACCCTCTACCCCACCGTTACAAGCATCCCCTACCCGAAGGTAGGCGAGGAGAATGCTGCGGCACGTATCGGTATTGTCGCAATCGACAAGCCGCAAACCACCTGGGTGACGCTGCCCGGGGTAGCAAAGGATATGTATGTCCCACGCATGGACTGGGCCGACAACAGCGAGCAACTGCTGATCCAGCAACTGAATCGCAAGCAGGATACCAATACACTTTTTTACGCGGACGCCACAAACGGACAGGTAGAGACCGTATTAGTAGAAACGGAGGAAACCTTTCTCGACCTGCTGGAAGAGCCACGCTGGCTAGAGGATTCCCAGAGCTTCATCTGGCAAAGCGAACGCGATGGCTGGAAACACGTCTACCGGGTTTCCCGCGACGGTCAAAGCTTTACTGACCTGACGCCCGGAGATTTTGATGTCACCAAACTGATCTCAGTAGATGAAGAGAACGGCTGGCTCTACTTTATGGCCTCGCCAGACAATGTCTCGCAGCGCTACCTGCAGCGCACTCGCCTCGACGGCAGTGGCGAGATGGAACAGGTGACCCCCGCGCAATTCAGTGGCACAAATAGCTACCAGATAGCCGCGGACTCCAGCTGGGCCATACACACCTACTCCAGTTTTATGCAGCCGCCCGTATACAATCTGGTATCCCTGCCAGACCACAAGGCTCACCGCGTACTCGAGGATAACGCGGATCTCAAAGCTAAATTGGCCGCACTGGAACTGGGCGAGATTGAGTTCTATTCGGTAGAGGCCCGAGACGGCCTGCGCCTGGATGGCTACATGTTACGGCCGCCCAATATGGACAAGAACAAAAAGTACCCCATCATTAACTACGTTTATGGGGAGCCCGCCGGCCAAACAGTACTCGATGCCTGGCAGGGTTTACTCACAATGTGGCATTTATTGATGTCGCAGCGGGGTTTCATCATTTCCTCGGTGGACAATCGCGGCACCGCCGCACCCCGGGGCCACGACTGGCGACGCACGATTTATGGCGCGGTAGGAATATTGGGCCCGCGTGACCAATCCGATGCCCTCAAGGCAATATGCGAGCGCTGGAGCTACATCGATTGCATGCGCGTCGGCGTCTGGGGCCATTCCGGCGGCGGCTCGATGACCCTCAACCTGCTGTTTCGCTATCCGGACCAGTACAAGGTGGGCGTCTCAATGGCGCCAGTACCAGACCAACGCCTGTACGACTCCATCTACCAAGAGCGCTACTCCGGGCTGCTGGAAGAGTTTGAAGAGAACTACCGGCAAGCATCACCCATCACCCACGCTGAACACCTGCAGGGCAAGCTGCTGCTAATCCATGGCACCGGCGACGACAATGTGCACTACCAGGGCAGCGAGCGCCTGGTCAATGAGCTGATCAAGCACAATCGCCAGTTTGATTTTATGGCCTACCCCAACCGACGCCACGGCATTGTCGAGGGTGAAGGCACATCCCTGCATTTGCGAACCCTGCAAAGCCGCTACTTTGAAGATCACTTGTAGGCACAGGACAGACTGTTACAGTTAGAAACAATAATATTGAACCAAAAAAGGGGTAGTTGGTGACATACGATTTGACCGGAAAGATAAAGCTGATACAAGAAGCAAAAACATTCGATAGTGGATTCACCAAGCGGGAAATGGTCGTAATCGTTGAGGAGGGTAAGTACCCTCAGGAAATCAACCTCGAATTTGTTCAGGACAAGGTCGCCTTACTGGATTCCCTGCAGATCGGGCAGGAAGTTACGGTCACCTTTGATATCCGCGGCCGAGAGTACAACGGTCGATATTTCAATAACCTCCAGGGCTGGAAAATCGTTGCTGCAGGAGACGGTCCCTCATCCACTATGGAAGAACAAGCACCGCCCTATCCCAGCCCTGCTGATTTTGGAGATGACGATATTCCATTCTAGAGGGTTCTGACACCCTGGATAATCGTGGTCTGTCCCCTATTTTTTAAAAGCCGTGAGCCCAGCGGTCCTATTGAATCGGTAGGTGTTCCGCTAGATTTTTATGGAAGTGCACAATCGCTTTTTCAAAATGACCGAAAGTGAGGTGCTGATTCGCATTGGTTCCCAGGGTTTGCTGTATGCCGCAAGCAGCCTCACGGTCTTCATCAAAGCCCGCCGTTTTGACAAAAATAGCATCTCGCTTTGCTTCCTCCACATCACAAGTCGACCCGTCAGAAGTCTTGTTTGTCATTCGGTAAATCAACATCTGGGTACGAGTTGGACTGAGTGGCTCGAACACGGTCATTGTTGAATGCCTGGATAGAATGGAAATCGCGACGTTTGGGAAAAGCTGATACACCGACGTCACCATGCCATCAAGACGCCGTTCCTCAGGATCAATATCACGCAGTTTATCAATGCGCCTGAAAGGAAATATAACTCGAGAATTGGAACCAAAATTCTCAACCACCGTGATATTGTCCAGCCCGTAGGGGTAGAAGCTTTGCTTGTGCAGGGACTTGATGTGGTATCCCTCCATAGTGGTTTCGGCGAGCAGCTTCCAGTTGGCCTCATCGTTATAATCGCTTTGATCGAAAAACTGCTGTTCGCTGGCAAAAAAGTCTGGCGCATTTTCAAGCATTGAGGCATCTATAGCACCATCCTGGTTGACATAGACCAGCCCGCCTTTCTCTAGCGCAGCAACCTCAACCAGCCCATTTTCCTGCAGTTCAACTCCCGGGAAGCCAGAGTGCCCGGGAATCTGCCGGAGCTGCCCATCAAGACCATAAGTCCAGGCGTGATATGGGCAGACGAAAGCACGCGCGCAGCCACTGTCTTTGGCAACCTGCATACCGCGATGTCGGCAGCCGTTGATAAACGCGCGAACTTTGCCGTCATCCCCTCGCACCACCAACAGCGGCGTACCCGCCGCCTTCCTCGCCACATAACTGCCGTTCTCAGACAGCATCGCAGAAAGACAAAAGGGAATGGGCATGCGCCGCAAAAGCGCTATTTCGGATGCAAAGCGTTCTTCCGACAAATAGTTCGCCACGGGCTCTTTCCACACCGTATCCCCAAGATCCGTGGTCTTGTTGTCAATATGCTTAAAAATACGCTCTATAACTTGTTGTTCGCTCAGGAGGGAGTTCATAGTGTCTCTTTGTTGAGGTACTACCCGTTAATGGCGCTAATGTGTGCCTGGTTCCTGAGGTCACGGACCAGGGCTGGGGATTATGGGGACAGTTCACTAATCCAGATAAGTGAACTGTCCCCATTATTACAGAACCTAAAGCGAGGGTATACTCGGCTCTTTCCCGCTGCATAGCTGCTTACTATATGGATGTTGCCATGGGCCGTTTCCCTGTTGCTTTAATCACTCTACTGTTGATTTCACCTGTACTGGCCGAGGAGCGCCCCCGGGCCCGGGACATCGGCCTGGAAGTGGGCATCTTCGCTCCCGGGCCTTACAACAGTATTACCGACGTGGCCGGTGTGCGGGTCGGGCACAGCACCGTGATCCAGGGTGAGGACATCCGCACGGGCGTAACTGCGATCATTCCGGCGCCGGGCAATCTCTATACCCACCCAATCGCGGCGGCAATTCATACCGGCAATGGCTACGGCAAGCTCGTGGGGGAAACCCAGGTACGCGAGTTCGGTGAGATCGAGACACCGATTCTGTTGACCTGCACCCTGTGTATCTGGCGTGCCGCTGATGCCTTAAAGGAGTGGATGTACACACAACCCGGCATGGGCGAGCACACGGTCAACCCGGTGGTTGGAGAAACCAATGATTCAGTAGTCAACAATATGTGGGCGAACCCCATTGGTCGCGAGCAGGTGTTCGAAGCCCTTAACGGGGCAAGAAAAGGCCCGGTGGCCGAAGGCAGTGTCGGCGCCGGCACCGGGACCCAGGCATTTGCCTGGAAAGGCGGCATAGGCACCAGCTCCCGGGTACTGCCAAAAAACCTCGGCGGCCACACGATTGGTGTGTTGGTGCAAACCAATTTCGGCGGCATCCTCTCCGTGAACGGTGCCCCGGTGGGCAGGGAGCTGGGCCAGTTCAGCTTCCGCGAGGCACTGCAACGGGAGAGTGCCGGGCTGGACGCCAGCGGCGACGGCTCCATCATGATGGTGGTGGCTACTGATGCGCCCCTGACCCCACGCAATCTTGATCGCCTGGCGCGGCGGGCCATGATGGGGCTGGCACGAACCGGCTCCCATGCCAGCAATGGCTCCGGTGACTATGTTATAGCATTCTCCACTCATCCCGATGCCAGGAAGCCTCGCTCCGGCGACAAGCCAGTGAGCGTTAAGAACCTGACCAATGAGGCGATGACACCACTTTTTGCCGCCACGGTGGAAGCCACCGAAGAGTCAATCTACAACGCAATTCTGAAGGCGACTACAGTCAGTAGCTCCCGCGGGGAACTGACAGCAATACCGCTTGATGAAGTTCGCGCTGTACTGGCGAAGTACAAGGTTTTGGGTTGGCAGGAGAATCTGCCGCAGGAGTAACAGCATTCAGTTATGGGGACAGTTCACTAATCTGGATAAGTGAACTGTCCCCATTATTTAGGGTCTCGGGCCGGGCTGTTCCAGGCGCTCGATGCTGCGCGTCAGCACCCTGACCCAATAGCCACGGGCCTTCAGTTCCCGGGTGACAAATTTACCCAGGTAGCCGGTGGCACCGGCAACCAGTAGACGAGGGTTCTCTGGAAGTTGGCTCAAGTCACTCACAGCAAAAAGTACTGTTCGATACCAGCCAGTATGCTGGTGACGGCTACGGATGCGAGTATCAAGCCCATCACCCTGCTGATAATGCTGGCACCGGCATTACCAATGACCCTGTGCACAAAGCTGGATGCCAACATCAGCACCATGACAACCAGCAACACGGCCAGGATCATGCCGCTGACCTGCACCTGCTCAAACAGGGTGTACTTGGTGTTTTCGGTTTGCATTACCGCAGCCAGCATCGCACCGGGGGATGCAATTGAAGGCACCGCCAGGGGAAACACCGCTGTGTCCGTGGCTGAGCCAATCATCTTCATTTCTTCCTGGGGCTTGCTATCGCCAAAAATCATGCTGAGAGCGAACAGAAACAACACAATACCGCCGGCGATCTGGAAGGCAGGCAGAGGAATAGCCAGCGAGGTCAATATCACTTCGCCAACGACCACGAAGAACAGGAGAATAGCCGCAGCGATGAGTGTCGCCTGAATCGCCACCTTGCGTTTGGCAAGCTCATCCAGTTTGCTGGTGACGGCGATGTAGACGGGCACTGTGCCAATCGGATCTATGACCGCGAAGAACACGATAAACGTGGCCAGCAAATCGATCATTGATATTCCCCCTGCAGACCAGGTCCTGCTGACCCTGGAGTTGCTATTGCTTATTGTCCTGCTGAGTGTAGTGCATCTGGCATTCCAGTGTTGCCGGGGTTAGCATAAAAGCACACTCATACAAGAGCAAGGCGCTGATGCGCTCGATCCTGATCAGCCTGGCTTCCCTCATTGGCTCGTCGTTCTTCGTTCAATTCTCGAACGCGGCGGTGATCACGTTCGTGGCGATCATCATCGCGGAGAGTGGAGGAACGCAGTCCGACGTTGCCCTGATCGCTTCCGCTTACTCCGTAGGGTTTATCCTCGGGTGTTTCCTCGCGCCGCCGCAGATCTTCCGCATTGGCCTGGTCAGGGGCTACGCCGCAGCAGCCGGCGTCATGACCATTGCCATTGTAGCGCTGGAGCTACTGGACGGCATTGCTGCCCTCACTGTCTTGCGCTTTCTGATGGGTGCCTCTTTTGCCGCAGTGATGGCTATCGCTGACAGCTGGATCAATGACAAGGCCCCGAGCGACCAGCGCGGCCGGATACTCGCGGTGTACTCGGTATTCCTCGGTCTCGCGTCGATACTCAGCCAGGTGTTCTTCCTGACACTGGATGCCACCGAAGACGGTTTCGTGCTGACATTTGCTATTTCAATGAACATGGCCGTTGTGCTGGTCGCACTGGGGACAACCAAGCAACCCAAGTTAGGCGGTACAGCCCCTAAATACCTGCGCCCGCTAAGCTTCGTGTCGACACCTGCCACCATCGCGGCGTTTAACTCAGGTTTCTGTACCACCGCAATCATCGCGATCACACCTTTTTATCTGGCTGAACACGGCGTAGATGAAAACCTGATCGCTATGGTGATAGGCGCAATCTACCTGGGCAGGCTGGCGTGCCAGTGGCCCATCGGCCTGATATCGGATCGCCTGGATCGCCGCACATTACTATTTGCCCTGTCGGTGGCAGTTATCGCACTGTGCTTTCTTAGCCTGTTGGTTGGCGGCGGCCAGGGCCAGAACATCACCGGCGACAGGGGTGTGCTGGTTCAGGCGCTGGGATTTCTGGTCAGCTTCGCCCTCGGCGGCGCCTTATATCCCATGTACTCCGTGGCCGCCGCCCTGGCCTTCGATCGTGCCGAGGGACGCTCCATGATGGAGATCTCCACCACCATGCTGGTCGTGCACTCGATCGGCGCCATCATGGGCCCCATCGCGGTAATTTTCCTGAGCGGATTTTTTGGCGACTTCGCCTTACATGTGGCCTCCATGTTTACCTGCGCCCTTGTTGCTGTCTCCTGCGTCGTGGGTAAAGCGATTCGGGCTCCAGCCGAATCTCCAACAAAGGCGGTGGCGTCGGTTACTACCAACAGTGTCGGGATGGCGGAGACAAGCGCCGAGATCGTAGAAGAGCGCATCGAAGAACAATCAACCGCTAGCTGAGTTCCAATTAGCAGGTGTTCCACGCTCTCGCGGACGATGTGGGCGTCATTCTGACAGAGCAAGTAGTCCGGTATCGGACCATTTCTGTGTGCGGTTCACTTAACTAGATAAGTGAACTGTCACCGGAATTCTGTCCGCGGAATTCCCGGGTCTCAAGCAGCGTCTCCAACCCAATCTCCGCACCCGCATTGCAGTAAACGCACACATAGTATTTTCTGAGGCACACCTCGGGCAACCGGAATACACCAGGCGCCTGCCACGCACTTACGCTGTACAAACATCTTGTAACATATCACTTGATATGCTTAAATTTCGCTCATGCCAAGAATCGCAGACAAACAGGAACGCAGGGAAAAAATAGTCGACGCCGCTTACCGGGTTATCGTCAGAGAAGGGCTTGGTGGTACTTCTATGAGGGCGGTTGCCACAGAAGCTGGATGCACTATCGGCTTGATTAATCACTGGTTCTCTTCACGCGATGACCTGGTTGAGGCAACATTCGAACGCGCGATGAATGTTGAGCTCGCGCACGCAGCCGCGGCTGTTGACGGACCGGCCTCCTACATTGACGCAGCCAGCGGTTTTCTTCCAACAGATGGACATCGGCGGGACGCGGCGAAAATCTGGATTGCGTTCTACGCCATGGTTCTGAGCGGCCCGGGGGAGGACATGCACCGTACCGCACGTTGCAAGGCCATTCGCCGAACGATGGTGCAGGGTCTCAGGGCGCATTTCGACTTGCCCACGTGCCACGACATTGTTGATCGAGTTCTGGTTCTGGTCGATGGGATAGCTATCAATGCGCTGCTTGATCCCACACGCTGGACGCGTGCCCGCCAACTTGCAGTGCTACACGAAGGACTTGAAAACACCCTGGCCCACCATCCTGAAAATCCAAAAGGGTAACAACATGGAGAAATTACTATTCTCAATAATCAATCCTCTGGTCAGGTTAATCCTTCGCTCTCCCGCACATTCTCTTATGAGCCACAACACGGTGCTTCTGGAATTCACCGGTAGGAAGAGTGGCAAGAAATATGCAATGCCGGTTAGTTACTACCAAGCCAACGCGCATGTTTACTGCTTCACAGACAAGGCTAATCAGTGGTGGCGCAACCTGGTTAGTGGTGATCCGATAAGTCTGTTCTTGCGCGGGCGCTCACTGGCTGGCAAGCCCAGCGTATCTACGACAGCCACCGAAGAAACCCAGGCAATACTGCGCAGCTTTCTCATTGCGAGCCCTCGCGATGCCTCCCACGCAGGAGTAGCTTTGGATTCTGCCGGACAGCCCTGTGACGATGACATCGCCGCCGCCTGCGAAAAACTGGTGTTAATTTCTATTGACCTTGAAACGATGGGCGGCGCCAGCGCTGGAGAGCAGCCCCTGTGAAGGCAATAAGCTACTCAGTGCCTGCCAACCGGTCAGGTACCCCAAAAGTCCAGCTGGTAGATCTACCTGTCCCGCAGGCCAAAGCAGGCCATGTGCTGGTTCGTGTGTGTTATGCGGGCTTAAACAACTTCGACCAGGAGACATCGAGCGGAACACGGAATCGTGCCCTGGCCTGGGCGCTGAAGAGGCATAAGGTGGTATCTGGTATCGAGATGTCAGGGCTCGCCATGAGCGATGGTAAGCAGATTAAAAGGGGTGATCGGGTGGTGGGCTACACGAATATTTTTCGGGGCCCATTTTTTCACGCTGAATACGTGGTTGTTCCTGAGCACAAACTCACCCAGATACCTGAAGACCACTCTCTGGAGGGCGCTGCATCCCTAATCGGTGGGGCGCTTACGTCTATCGCTGCCATAGAGCGAATCGCCGACGTAAAGCCTGACGATAACATCCTGATTACCGGCGCCACCGGCAGTGTCGGCATTACCGCTGTTCAGCTAGCTGCGCACCTTGGTGCCAGAGTCTCGGGTGTATGTCATTCGACTCAGACAGAGTTCCTCGCCCAGGAAGGTGCGACCGTGGCTTATGCTTATGATCGCAACGAGATGCCCAGGAAAGACAAGCAGTTCGATCTGGTATTCGATACTGCACCCACGCTTTCATTTTCCGCTTGCACGGGCTACCTGAAACCGAGGGGCACCTATATCACTACCATGCCCCATCTGGATATTGGTGGGTTTGCCAAGAGCCTGTTTTCCAAAAATAAATGGGGCTATCTAATGGAAGCAGATACGGACACGAAGCGCATGGCACGTTTACACGCACTCATGCAGGATGGGGCATTCCGGCCGGTGGTAGACAGTATCTACCCACTGGAACAGGCGCGGAATGCCTTCGACCGCCAATTGCAGCCAGGCAAGCGGGGGAAAATTCTTATCAAATTTGGTGAGGGCTCGTAGAGACGCCGGGGAACAGGTCAAGCACGATCCAATTAGCCAGACTGAATTCTCGCTAAAGCGCGAGTATACTCCGGGCTTTAGTCACGACAGTAAATAGATGAGCGAGACCTCAAACAAAGTCGGCTTCGTCAGCCTCGGCTGCCCAAAAGTGCGCTACTGCATACATTACAAATTTCCCCCTGATAGTTATCGCAGTCCCAACTCCCCATGAACACACGCCGTCGTGCGTACAGTTTATTTTCTGAAGCTTTGATCGGGCAACAGTGTTATCTCGCCTTGCGTCGATACGCCCCTGGGCTTTGGCCAGCCAAACGAGCAAAGGGGTGGTTGAAGGCACTCACCTCGCTGTACCCCAACTGCATTCCCCGCATGCTAATACTGACATCAGTTGTGGACGATTATATAGGCAGGATATTGGATGCTATCGATAAAGCTGTTCGACCCAAAACACCATTGTCATTCTAACGGGTGACAATGCGCAGGTGAGCATACAGCAAATTGGGAAGGCGAAGGTGGCACTATTGGCCCCTGGCGTGGAGGATTGAGTACGGGCCATGAAGGCGGCACCCTTCTCTGTTGCACCATTGCAACTTTGGCGAATACACGACACCACTCCACATCGAGCACGCTTTCTAATTCTTCCCCATTGCGAACAAAGCTGGGAATTTGTATGAGGTAGGTCAATGTCACTTCAATTCATGTAACGTAAAGTTGTAGGCAACGTGATTGAAATTTTGGGAGGTCAAATGGAAGTTGGTGCTTTTTTGATGCCCACGCACCCACCAGAGCGGTCGATACGGTCTGGCCAGATGTGCGATCTTCGTGAACTGGAGCGCTTGGACAAGCTGGGCTTCACCGAGGCGTGGATTGGTGAGCATTTCACCGCCACATGGGAGCCCTGCCCCGCCCCCGACTTGCTGATTGCCCAGGCGCTGTTGCGCACCAAACAGATTCGCCTTGGACCTCTCGGGCACCTGCTCCCTTATCACAATCCCGTCGAGTTGGCCCACCGGGTGGCCTACCTGGACCACATGGCCGAGGGCCGCTACCAGCTGGGCGTGGGCATCAGTGCCCTGCCCACCGATCACACGCTGTTTGACATCGACACCAGCGACGGGCGCAACCGTCGGATGACCTTCGAGGCGCTGGATATGATGATCCGGCTGTGGCGGGATGGCGCCAGTGACTACCGCGGCGAGTTCTGGTCCATGGGCGAAACGCAGAGCGAGTTGCCGGGCCTGGGCTATCATCTCCAACCCTACCAGGCACCCCACCCACCGGTTGCCATTGCCGGCCTCACGCCGGGGTCTGAAAACCACAAGCTCGCCGGTGAGAAAGGCTACATTCCGGTCAGCCTGAGCGTCACGCCCGATGCCGCGATCACCGCGAAACACTGGGAGGCAGTAGAGGAAGGCGCGTCCCGATCCGGCCGCGTTCCCGACCGCGGCGAGTGGCGGATTATTCGCGATGTGTACGTGGCGCCCACGGACGCAGAGGCACGGGAGCTGGCCATTGACGGCATCATGGGTCGCTGCTGGCGCGAGTTTCTGCTGCCGGTTTACCTGGGTCTGGGCTTGGGGCCGTTCCTGAAGGAAGACCCTGCCATGGCCGACGAGGACATTTCGCTGGAATACCTGGCGGATAAGCTGTGGCTGGTGGGTTCGCCGGATACCGTGGTAGATCGCATTATTGATCTGCAGGCGCAGACCGGTGGTTTCGGGCACCTGACCATCGTTTCCTACGATGCCTCCGGCGAGCAGGAAGCCTGGAATCGTAGCCTGCAGTTACTGATGAACGACGTTTTGCCCCGGTGTCAGGGCGCGGGCGTCAACGAGGAACCAAAGGTGGGAATATCCGCATGAGCTATGTAGCACTGCTAACCAACCGCTTCGACGAGGTGAGTCTTTTCTACGGGGACCTGCTGGGTTTTCCCACTGTTGAGGAATGGGATCGCGATAACGCCCGGGGCCGACGCTTCGACACCGGCGGGATGCGACTGGAGATCATCGACAATGAGCGGGAGCAGCATCGCCTGGCGCTGGGTGAGCCGGCGGACAGAATGCACATCGTCATAGAGGTTTCCGACATCGATGAGGCCAGGTCGCACCTGGCGCTGAATGCACCGCCTGTCACTGATACCAGCTGGGGTAGCCGCCTGTTTCAGGTCCACGACCCGGACGGTATTCCGGTGACCTTTTTACAGTGGCTTGAGCCCGCGGAGGGCCGTGCATGAAACGCTTGATCATTGGTATTTCCGGCGCCAGCGGCGTGATCTATGGCATCCGCATGCTGGAGGTGCTGAAGGAGCTCGGCGACGTTGAAACGCACCTGATCATTAGCAAATTCGGCCGCCTGAATATCGATATCGAAACTGATCACAGCATCGACTACGTCGAGGGTCTGGCCGACGTGGTACACGGCTATGGTAACCAGGCGGCGGCGATTTCCAGCGGCTCCTTCAGGACAGATGGGATGGTGATCGCGCCCTGTTCGATGAATACCCTATCAGCAATCGCGCACTCGGCGGCTGACAGCCTGCTGGTCAGGGCAGCTGACGTGGTTTTGAAGGAGCGCCGTCCGTTGGTACTGATGCCGCGTGAAGTGCCACTGCACGTGGGGCACTGCAAGCTGTTGTACGAGGTGGCACAGCTTGGCGCTGTCATCGCCCCACCCATGCCAGCGTTCTATAACCAGCCGGCCACCATTGACGACCTGATCAACCACAGCGTGGGCAGGGTACTGGACCTCTTCGGTATCGACACTGGCGCCGTGAAACGCTGGGAGGGGTCACTCAAATCCACCACCGCTGACCCGGTCCCAGTCAATGTAACTGACATGAAAGAGCACAAGTGATTACCGGAAACACAAACTGAGTCTCTGGAGACAACTATGGCTATTAAAATTGACTACGACAGTATCCCCCGCAGCTATCGCGACTATCTGGAACAGATGGTGAAGGAAGGCGAGTACCTCGCCATCGACGACGAGGTCGACTGGGACCTTGAGATGGGAGCCATCTGCCGCCATGCGGACGAGACCATGTCGCCCTCGCCGATCTTCAACAAGGTCAAGGACGCCCCGGGATTCCGCTCCGCCGAATGGGGATTTACCAAGAGCGGCACCCGCGGTCGGCCATGGTGCAGGGTAGCGCCCAACGTTGGTGTACCGCTCGATTCCACCTTAATGGAGATACAGGCCGCGTATATTCATGCCCTGGAAAACAATCCCGTGCATCCGCCCAAGATTGTCGACGCGAAAGATGCACCCTGTAAGGAGAACAAGTGGGTCGGTGACGAGATCGACCTGGAGAAGCTCCCCGTGCCGCTCCAGCACGCGGGTGATGCCGAGCGTATGCTGCAATCCGCTGGTGTGAATATCTGCCAGACCCCCGATGGCAAGTGGACCAACTGGTCGATCAACCGCTCCGCCGTGCATGACAAGAACACGATGAAAGGCTGGTGGATGGACACCCAGCACAACGGCATGATCTTCAAGATGTGGAAGGAAAAGGGCGGGGGGGACATGCCCTTCGCCATCGCCTTCGGCGTGCCGCCGGTTTGTGCCTGGCAGAGCGCAAGCCGCGTTCCCGACTTCGTGGATGAGTACGATATCGCCAGCCAGATGCTCAACGCGCCGATCGAGATGGTCAAGTGCGAGACCAACGACCTGATGGTTCCCGCTACGGCCGAAATCGTCATCGAGGGCACCGTCTCGATTTCGGAGGTGCTCACGGAGGGGCCATACGGCGAACACGCTGGCTATCACTTCGATGACAAGGTAGTCCCGAAGCCGCGGCAGGACGTCACCTGTGTGACCTTCCGGGACAACGCGATTCTTCCTCTCGCCGTCCCCGCCGTGACGCCCAACAGCACGGTGATCGGCATCGCTGTCTGCAACAGTGGCGACGTGGTGCTCGGGCTCAAGAAGGAGGGCTTTCCGATCATCGACGGTCTCGCGACCATCGAGTCCTCCGGCAGTTGGTTCGTGCTCCGGGTGAAGAACAACTGGCACGAGCTGACCGGCTGGAGCCTGGACGAGTTCATGAACAAGCTCGGAAAATTCATCTGGTGGAATCACCTCGGCGGCTGCTTCACCAAGGTCCTGGTGGTCGGCGAGGACATTGATCCCGAGGATCCGCTCGCCGTGACCTATGCCTTTGCCACCCGTAACCACCCGGAGAGGGGAGTCTGGTACTTTGCCGATTCACCAAATTTTGGCGTTGGGACGGAGGCCTACCACAGCGTAGAAGACTACTTCGGTCGGGTTACGATCCCGGGGAATGAGGATCAGGAAATAGTCAGCGGCTCGGGAATAGGTATCTACAGCTGCATCGGTCTTGAAGAGCACACGGGAAAGCCCAAGCCGCATATCCTGACCTTCAAGCGAGCCTGGCCGAAGGCCGTCCAGGACAAGGTGCTGGCGAACTGGGAGCGCTGGGGCTTCCGCACGCCCGATCCGGTATTGCAGAAGCATGCCTCGCAGAGCACACCGTGGGTCTACTTCACCAAGAGCGGTGAAGGCGAAACCGGGAGGGGGGCATAATCTCTGGATCGGGTCAGGGAGAAGCGGGCCGGAGGGGGTAGGTTGCTGCCCTCTTCATGCCGCCACAACAACCTGTGGCCGGCGGGTTCAACCGAGACCGTCACGGGGCGCATTTTGGATTTGCAGGCGCAGACCGGAGGCTTCGGTCACCTGACCATTGTTTCCTACGACGCCACTGGTGAGGAGGCGGCCTGGCAGCGGAGCCCGGAATTATTGATGAGGGATGTGTTGCCCTCCTGCCAGCAAGCCATTAATCACAGTGTGGAGATTGCCTGATGAGTTATGTCGCCCTGATCACCGACCGCCCCATTGATGGCATGAACCAGTCTGACTTCTTGCTGGGCAAGCAGGAGAAATCAAACCGGGAGTATGTGGTTACCTATGTTGGGGATAGGGTATTTTCCGTCAAGTGGCGAACTCTCAAGGTGCACTTTTTTACCGCTTAGGGTACCTTTGCAACCATCGTCCAGCACACCTTCCCACAGGTATACGACATAAAAAATGATCCCGGCGAAACCAGGGAACTCTGGCAATCAGAGGGTTACGCACACCTCTGGGTAATGAAGCCTGTGACGCAAATTCTGACTCAGCTCGCAATCAGTCAGCGAAAATATCCGAATATTAAACCCGGGCAGGAATTCTCTGGATACTGATTCAGCCAAAAAGGGATGATTGCGGTTTTAACCTTCTCACCGTTAAGAAGTTCACACTGAAAGCCGGGCTATGCTCAGGTATACTCGGCCCCTTTCCACATGACCGCGTAGCAGAATGAGCAATTCCACCCACAAAGTCGGCTTTGTCAGCCTCGGCTGCCCCAAGGCCCTGGTGGATTCCGAACGCATCCTCACCCAGCTGAAGATGGACGGCTATGACATCGTGCCCTCCTACGAGAATGCCGACGTGGTCGTGGTAAACACATGCGGCTTTATCGACTCCGCCAAGCAGGAATCCCTGGATGCGATCGGTGAGGCGCTTAACGAAAACGGCAAGGTGATAGTCACCGGCTGTATGGGTAAAGACGCCGAGGAAATCACCCGGGTGCATCCTGATGTATTGGCGGTGAGTGGCCCACAGGCTTACGAGGAAGTGGTGGGTGCTGTACATGAATATGTACCGGCACCAACTAACCACGATCCCCTGATCGACCTGGTTCCGCCGCAAGGTGTGAAACTCACCCCGCGTCACTATGCCTATTTGAAAATATCCGAGGGCTGCAATCACAGTTGCAGCTTCTGCATCATTCCCGACCTGCGCGGCAAGCTTGTCAGCCGGCCTATCGGCGACGTGATGGAAGAAGCAGAAAGACTAGTAAAAGCCGGTGTGCGCGAACTGCTGGTGATCTCACAGGACACGAGCGCCTATGGCATCGACACCAAATTTCGCACCGGCTTCTGGAATGGTCGCCCGCTGAAAACCCATATGCAGCAATTGTGTGAAGCGCTGGCAGAATTCGGCATCTGGGTACGACTGCACTACGTCTACCCCTACCCCCACGTCGACAAGGTCATCCCGCTGATGGCAGAGAACAAGATCCTGCCCTACCTGGACATCCCTTTTCAGCACGGCAGCCCGCGCTTGCTAAAAGCCATGAAGCGCCCCGCCGCCGCCGAGAATACTCTCGAACGCATTCATACCTGGCGCGGCATCTGCCCAGACATCACCCTGCGCTCAACCTTTATTGTCGGTTTCCCCGGCGAGACCGATGAAGACTTTGATGTGCTGCTCGACTTCCTGCAGGAGGCACAGTTGGACCGGGTCGGTTGTTTCCAGTACTCACCCGTGGACGGCGCCCGCGCCAACGCCCTGCCAAATCACGTGCCGCCGGAGCTTATGCAGGAGCGCTGGGAGCGCTTTATGGAAGTGCAGCAGGTCATCAGCGCTGCCAAGTTGCAGGCAAAGATTGGTAGCACCCAGGAAATACTGATCGACAGTGTCAGTGCCGAGGGCGCCCTCGGACGCTCCACCGCAGACGCCCCTGAAATCGATGGCCAGGTGCACCTGCCCGGCATTACCGATCTCGCGCCAGGGGATTTCGTGGAAGCGGAAATCACCGGCGCCGACGAGTACGACCTGTTCGTTGAGTAAACACGCGCGATGAACCTGCTACTGTTTTCTGCACAAGACCGGCTGGATGGCGAGGGCGAGGGCGAGGGTGATCGCATTCGCATTGCCGGCCAGCGCTTGCAACACCTGCAGGAGGTGCTCAGCAGCAATGAAGGCGATCGCCTGCGGGTAGGCGAGATCAACGGCCTCATGGGCCATGGCGAAATACTGGAACTGGGCCCGGATGAAGCCTTGCTGCAGGTGGAGCTGGATCAATCGCCCCCACCCAAGCTGCCACTCACACTATTACTGGCATTGCCGCGCCCAAAAATGCTACGGCGCATTTTGCGCACAGTGGCAGAGCTGGGTGTGGCCGAATTGCATTTGCTCAACAGTGCCCGGGTAGAAAAGAGTTACTGGCAAACGCCGGTATTGGAGCCCGCGGTGGTGGAGGCGTATTTTTTACAGGGGCTGAGCCAGAGCCGCGACACGGTGCTACCCGGTCTCAGCGTACACAAGCGCTTTAAACCCTTTGTTGAAGATGAACTGCCGGCGCTGATTGAAGGGCAACGCGCCCTGCTCGCCCACCCGGGGGAATATCCACCCTGCCCTGGCAACGACCAGCAAGCCACCGTCCTGGTGATAGGGCCGGAGGGCGGCTTTATTCCCTATGAGGTAGAAAAACTTCAGGCCGCCGGCTGCGATACGATCAGCCTGGGTCCAAGAATCTTGCGGGTGGAGAACGCCGTCTCCACCCTGATCGCTAAAATGAGTACTTAAGCTCAGCTCCATACATCCGTGGCGCCGTCGCCACCAGGCCACCGACCCCGGCTGATTCAACCAGTGCCGCACCTCCAATAAGAAAGTCTTCGTCGGTGAGATTATTGCCGTAGACCGCACCTATCCACTTGCCGTCATTAGAAATCCAGGTGATGCGAGCACTGAGATCGAATTGCTCATCTTCCAACCACAGGCCCGTGTCACAGCTGGCCGAGTCGAAGCAGTAATCCACATCCTTCTTCAAGCTGCCCTGGATGCGCGGCATGAACACACCGTAATCTGTGGTCAGTGTGTACTGGGCCGCCAGGTAGTAACTTTCCTCCGGCAGGCGCGGCAGGTTTTCGTTGGAACGATCATTGGGACAGGAATCCACTTGCACAAAGGTCAGGTTAGCCCGGGTACAACCCTCGGCCACCGGCACGCTTGTGTCCGCCAGGGTAAGCTGCTCATCAATAAAGTCATCTATATCACCGTCATTGAAGGTAGCGTTGAAGGTGAGCTCCAGGTTGGACATGGCCAACCAGGTGGTCTCCAACTCCAGACCGGTAATGCTGGAGGATTCAGCGTTAATCGTGGCGCCGGCGACCGAACCGGTCGAGGGGTTGATCACGATACTGGTGAGCTGCCGGTTCTTGTAGTCGGAATAGAACAAGGCACCGTTAACCCGCAATTTACGATCCGCCATATCCAGCTTGAAACCCAGCTCCCAGTTCTCGACTTCCTCGGGCTTGAAGGTTTCCAGGTCGCCGCTGGGTGCTTCGGAAATGCCGCCGGACAGGAAGCCCTCAGCGTAGGTGACATAGACACTGCCGCCATCGATCCAGCCCGACCCATCGATAATGTATTGAATGCTGCCCATGAAACTGGTGTCGTCATCGCTGACCTTGTCCGAATCAGCGCCGGTTTCAATGAAATCAAATCGTGGGTTGTATTCAAACCCTGGCGCAACGGTCCACAGGCCGGAATCGGGAAACACCTCGGAGGCCGGCCCACCGTTGGCGTCCAGGGTCGAACCGTCCACCTGGTTGTATTGCCTCCGGTCTAACTTGCGCTGCTCATCGGTATAGCGAACACCCAGGGTGGTGCGCCAGTGGTCATTGAACGACCACTCCACCTGGGAGAACACAGCCCAGGCATCATTGTCGGCCTCCAGCAGGCCTGAGGTGCTGCGCAGGCCAAACAGCCCACCCAGTGCCGGGCTGAAGGGTCCGAGGAAGTTGACCAGGCGATTATCGTCGGTCTGCTCAGTGAACCAGTACACGCCGGTGACGTACTGCATGCGGTCGTCGAAGGCGCTGCCCACCAGGTGCAGCTCCTGGGTATATTGATCGGTCTTGCGGTTGTCGCTGTCCGGATGCACGGTCTGGGTGCGATGCAGCCAGGGGATGGAGGTGTGGTCCAGCTCATCGTCCTGGGCCGCCTCGGTGTAACGCCAGGCGGTAATACTCTTCAGCGCCAGGTTTTCGTTCAGCTCCCATTCCAGGGTCAGGCCGGCGCCGGCGGTTTCGGCGTTGTACTCGCCACCCAGGTCGGACAGAACCTTGTAGTCATCACCGATGTCGACGGAATCCTGGCAAAAATCATCGTAGGTACGACCCGTCGCCGGCACCACGTAGATCTGGTCAAACAGCGCAGCCTGCCAGCCGGTTACTTCCGGCACAGGTACACACTTCTGTGGCCGCGCCGTCTGGTTGGTATCGGAGTAGTTGAGGTTCAGGTCCACCGTAAGATCATCACTGGCCAGCCAGCGCGCCTGGCCTATGGCACTCCAGCGGTCCTCGTCGACATACTCATCACCGTCAAACTTGTTATCGACGTAACCATCACGGCTGAGACTGTTGACAGAAAAGCGGGTGAATAATGTATCTGTTACCGGCAGATTCAAAACCCCGGCCACATCCAGGCGACCGTAGTTTCCAGCTCTTACTTCCAGCGAACCTTCCAGCTCTTCCACGGGTCGGTTGGTGGTAAATACCAGGGCACCGCCGGTGGTGTTCTTGCCAAACAAGGTGCCCTGCGGGCCGCGCAAGACCTGCACTGAACTAATGTCATTGATATCCAGCAGGCCGCCGTCGGGACGCCCCAGGTAGACATCGTCAATATAGATACCCACGCCGGAGTCAATATTGGGGCCGGTGTTACGCTGGCCAATACCGCGTATATAGATATTGGCCACACCACCGGCATTACCATTGCCCGCCTGCACTTCAATATTGGGGGCAATCTCGTTGAGCTGGTAGAGATTGCGCACGCCGGCATCACGCAGTGTGGCTGACGTGAGCGCGGTAACCGCCACCGGCGTTTCCTGCAGGCTTTCTTCGCGTTTACGGGCGGTAACAATCACTTCCTCAAGCACCAGCTCATCAGCATTGGCCAGCTGCGGCGTTGCCGGAAATAAGGCCAGGGCTATGGCAGTCGCGAGAATAGACTTCGACTGTCTGGGATTGGGCATGGGCATCACCTCTGATTATGATTATTAGAATGCTCAGACCAGCCCAGCATAGCCCCAGCCCGTCGGCACAGGCAAGCATGGGCGTCACAGCTATTCATACCGTTCGACGCCAGAATTGACCCCGATCAATTCGGCATTCCAGGTATTGGTTACACTGTAGGCATAGTCGGGCAATAGCCCAGGCTGCCTACGCAGCAGGAGTGAGGAAGATGTTTACCGTAGCTGAAATTATGAACACAGAACTGATAACCCTGGGGCCAGATGACAATCTGCGCGAGGCGCGCCGTCTGATGTCCGAGCATCATATTCGGCATATCCCGGTTGTCTCCGAAAACCAGCGCCTGATCGGGCTGGTATCCCAGCGCGATGTGCTGGCGGCAGCGGATTCCAGCCTGTTGGCGGGGCCGGATGAGATCGAAGCCGAGGAGCAGTATGTAGCGGTGTCCTCAGTGATGTCAGTCTCTGTTAACACCATTGATGAGGGTGCCAATTTGCGCGGTGCCGCGCTTTACCTGCAAAAGCACAAGATCGGCTGCCTGCCGGTAGTGCGCAAGGAAAAACTGGTCGGCATCGTTACCGATTCTGATTTTGTCGGCGTGGCCATCAACCTGATGGAGCAGTTGGAAGACCGGGACCCGCCGGAGCTTGAGGAAATCGCCTAGCTGGTCACCACACCCAGCGGACAGCTGACACCGGTACCACCCAGCCCGCAGTAACCGCCGGGATTCTTGGCCAGGTATTGCTGGTGATAATCCTCGGCATAGTAGAACTCAGGGACGGGCACAATTTCAGTGCTAATCGCGCCATAACCCGCCTCGCTGAGAACCGGCTGGAAGGCGTCCCGGGACGCTTGCGCTGCCGCCAGTTGTTCATCTGAAAACGTGTATATACCGGAGCGATACTGGGTGCCCATATCATTGCCCTGGCGCATACCCTGGGTAGGATCGTGTCCTTCCCAGAACTCCTGCAACAGGCGCTCATAGCTAATCACCGCCGGGTCAAACACCACCAGCACCACCTCGTTGTGCCCGGTCTGCCCGCCGCAGACCTCCTGGTAGCTCGGGTTCCGGGTAATGCCCGCGGCATAGCCCACCGCCGTGGTAAACACACCTTCCAGCTGCCAGAACTTGCGCTCCACACCCCAGAAACAGCCCATACCAAATACGGCCTGCTGCAGGTGCTCGGCAAAGGGGCCCTGCAGTGGATTGCCGTTCACAAAATGCTGGTCCGCCACCGGCATCGCCGTCTCGCGCCCGGGCAAGGCCGACTCCGCGTCGGGCATCAAATGCTTCTTGCGAATATCAAACAAACCCATGCTTTCCTCCGGTTTTTGGTCAATCGGGGCACACACTATACCCACTGCTGTAAATACGCTAGTTTAGCGCGCATGGACCTTGATCGCCGCGGATTTCTCCGCATAGCCGGCACGGCTTATCTCAGCGCAGGGCTGCCGTTTGCAGCTGCTGCCACTGTGACAGCGGGTAATGCCGTGCGTTTTCCCCAGGGTGTTGCCTCCGCCGACCCACTGCCTGACAGCGTGCTCCTGTGGACCCGGGCAAGCGGTCCCGACAAGGCTGATATTCCACTGATCGTGCAGCTTAGCCAGAGCGAAGATTTTGCCACGGTCCTGCTTGAAGCAACGATAACAGCGCGGGCGGACCAGGATCACACGGTGCGCGCCGAGATCGATGGCCTGGACCCCGGCCGACACTATTTCTATCGCTTCCTGGCAACCCTGGGCGGCACGTCCCGTGTCGGGCGTACCATGACGGCTCCGGACCCGGACGTGGCGGCACCGGTACATCTCGCCTTCGCCAGCTGCCAGAACTACGAACAGGGCTTCTATGGCGCCTGGGCGCGCATGCTGCATGAAGACAGGCAGCGGCCCGCCGACCAGCAAATCCAGTTCGTGCTGCACCTGGGTGACTTTATTTACGAGCGTTACGTTAACGAGGCCGGCTTCGGCCAGCGCTTTGTGCGCAAACTTCCCCCCCTGCCCGACGGCGCCACTGATGGGGTGCGTGTCTGGGCCGACAGCCTGGCGGATTACCGCCACCTGTATAAGTCTCATCTCAATGATCTGCAGCTGCAGGACGCTCGCGCCCGCTGGCCTTTCGTTTGCACCTGGGATGATCACGAATTCAGCAACGACAGTTTCCAGCATTTCAGTTTCTATGGCGACGAACCCCTGGCCGAGCCCAATCGCCAGCAGCGCGCGCACCGGGCCTGGTTCGAATATATGCCGGCGCGAGTGCCGGCACCGGCGCCGGATTTACATATCTATCGCTCTTTGCGCTGGGGCAAACTCGGCGAACTGCTGCTGACTGACCTGCGCAGCTACCGCAGTCGCCACCCCTTACCACACGGCTTGCGCGAGCAACTGCAACTGGGTGCAGACCCGATCGAACTGGTCGACATCTACGACGGGGGTCGCGCCTATAACAATGGCCAGCCACCGGAGAAGCTACCCTTTGGCGACGGCAGCGTTGACAACGGTGCCCGCCAGCGCGAACCCGGCACCATGCTGGGCGCGACCCAGAAACAATGGTTCAAGCAGCGCCTGGCCGAATCCGATGCCAGCTGGAAAATCTGGGGCAATAGCCTGCCGATACTTCCAATCCGCCTGGACCTGGGCTCAATTCCCCTGGGCGGCATGCACGACTCGGTAATCGGCACCGACGCCTGGAACGGCTTCCCCGGTGAATATCGCGAGTTAATGCAGTGGCTGGAGCAACAGGAAATTGCCGGGGTGGTATCCCTGTCTGGTGACCATCATATGCAGGGCGCGGCCACGCTGGTCACCGATCCCGACCAGGAGGGCACGCCGGCGGTGGCGGTTGATTTCAATGTAACCGGCATCAGTTCCACAACTCACTTCGACAATGTGTTGTACTCCGCCGCCGATGGCAGCAGCGACTTGATGCAATTGGCAGCACGTGAAACCGACGGCGAGGTCAAGGAAACCTGGAACATGACCATGCAGCAGGGAGTGCTGGCTTCACTGGCATACGACAAAACCGGTTACCGCGGCATTGGTAATTGGCTGGGCCCAAACAGCGCCAACCCGGGGCTGGCCTACCTCGACTCGAACAGCAATGGTTATGGCCTGGCCAGCTTTGACAACGACAGCTGCCGGGTGGAGTTAATCACCATCGAGGCCCCGCTGCAGCCCTCTGGAAGCGAGGGTAATCCGATCCTGCATAGCGCCTATTTCGAGCTACCAAGCTGGCAAGCGGGTCAGCAACCACAGCTGAGCGGCCCCCTGTTCAAGGGCAAGGCACCCTTCCCCTGGTCCGATTGAGAACTAACTTGTAATGCAATTGTCAAAAAATCCGTCTATATTTGAGACATAGTTAACAGCAGGGCGCGAAAATACGCGCCTGAGAGTTAAAAAAATAGAACGAATAAAGTAGAGAGCGGTACCATGACAGAATCACAAACATTCGCAATGCACGAGTTTTCCAGTCGCAAACTGTGGGAAATCGTCAGCACGGAGCCTAATCAGAAATCAGCAGACGAGCTGCTGGCAGCAGTACGCGAATTGGCGCAGCGTCGCCACTACCTGAGCGAACTCGAGCAAATTGGCAAACTGAAGCACAGCAACTGATTGGCCAAAACTCCCAGGCTCCGGTCTTCCACCGGAGACATCGACAAATTTCTTACTCGCAGTAAAACGCTGGCCCAACGCGCGGCCAGCGGCGCGCGCCTGCTATTCGCCATAGACGCGACCGCCAGTCGCCAACCCACCTGGGACCGGGCCTGCCAACTACAGGGACAAATGTTCCTGGCGACCCAGCACCTGGGTGGCCTCGCAGTACAATTGTGCTATTACCGCGGGCTCAACGAATTGCGGGCCAGCCAATGGCTGGTCGATGAACATGCCCTGCTGCAGCAGATGAGCAGTGTGCGTTGCCTGGGTGGCTACACCCAGATTGAGCGGGTGATGAACCATGCGCTGGGCGAACACCAGCAAGACCCGGTCAAGGCCGTGGTGTTCATTGGTGATGCCTGTGAGGAAAACCCGGACAAATTGATTGGCAAGGCCGGCCAGTTAGGCATCGCCGGCCTGCCCCTGTTCATGTTCCAGGAGGGCCGGGACCCGGCGGTGCAATCTGTATTCCAGCAAATGGCCAGTCTCAGTGGCGGCGCCTGGGCGCGTTTTGACCAGGCCAGCGCCGCACAACTGGCCGAACTGCTGGGCGCGGTGGCGCGCTATGCCGCCGCCGGACGCGAGGGGCTATTGGAAGATGGCGCTGATGCCAGCGACAGCGTTAAACTGCTGCTGCAACAACTGAAATAGGAATTGCCGTGCCCCGCCTAATCCTCCTTATTGCCATTGGTCTCGCCGGCTGGATCATTTACCGGCAGATCCAGGCCATGCCCGCGGCGCAACGCAAATCTGCCTACCTGAAGGTTGGCATTGGCGTCCTGCTGGTCGTGGTCGTGATCGCCACACTGACCGGCCGCATGCACTGGCTGGGTGCCGCCATCACTGCGGTGCTGGTTGGCGTCAGCCGACTGGCGCCACACCTGCTGCGCCTGCTGCCGCTGGCGCAATGGTTGCACGGACAAAAGACCAGGGCCGCCGGCAGTCCCGGCAGCGGTAATTCACAAGTTGAGACCAGTCTGTTGCGCATGCAGCTGGATCACGCCAGTGGCGATCTGAATGGGGAGGTACTGGACGGTGAATTCAAGGGCGCCATGCTGGATGACCTGGATCGCCCGCAATTGGAATCCCTGTTGGCCTGGTGCCGTGGTCGCGACATCGACTCGGCACGGCTGCTGGAAAGTTATTTGCAACGGCGTTTTGGTGACAGCTGGCAGGGCGAGTCAACCGCCCCACCGAATCAGGGCAGCAGTATGGCTGAGTCGGAGGCACTGGCGATTCTTGGCTTGCAAGCCGGAGCCAGCAAAGAAGAGATTGTCGACTCCCACCGCCGCCTGATGCAGAAGCTGCACCCGGACCGCGGCGGTAATGACTACCTGGCAGCGAAGCTTAACCAGGCCAAGGATTTTTTACTCGGCTAAGCGGGGCCCGACACTGGCGGCAGGACGATGTTGCCGTTACACTCCCCCGCGTTTTTGCAACAAATAACGGAGCATTGCAGACCTACCATGAATGAAGTTTTCGTCGTGCAGAATCAACTCGGACAATACTGGGGCAAGAAGAAGCGCTGGGTGGACGGCAGCAAGCCGCGCAAGGTGCATGTCTGCAAACACCAGGACGAGGGCCTCAATCTATTGGTAGAACTCAACTCCAGGGATATCGACCTGCGCGGTGAAGTGCTGGCGGTAGCACTCAGCGAGCGCGGCGCCCCCGATGTTGTGCCCAGTGAACACCTGATCGCCGACGACGACGATCTTGAGACCTTTGCTGATGTCCCCAGCTCCAATGACGAACTCGAGCCGGACGCTTCCGCAGACAGCCCCTAGATCTGCTTGATCAAATACTCGCTGGTCGGAACCACGTTGATCTTGTCGAAATCGATAAAGCGCGCGCAGCTGTCAACCATGGCGCTGAGATTGGCTTGCAGTTCCTCGTCAGTGCTGACACCAAAAAATGCCTGTTGCGAGGTCATGGCCGCAGCCGGAAAGTTTTCCTCGATGATGGCATCAATCACCGGTGCGCCGGCAGTCAGTGCGCGCGCCACCACGTTCTGCCGATAGCCAAAGGTGGACTGGGTCTCAATAGCGACCTGGGTATGACTGCCGTGCCAGATATCCAGCCACTCGACCTCACTCAGTCGTTCCGGTCGCTGCAGGAAAACCACCTGGGCCATGCCCGACGTGCGTTCACCCTCGGCAGTGCCGGACTTCAGCGGCTCTGATTCAGTCACCAGGTAGCCATCCATGCGCGCCACCCGGGCCGCAATAATCGATTCGACCTCTTGTCTATAGACCGAGCTGTCCAGCCACACTGACAGCATCGCATCCAGGGCCGCACCCAGGGTTTCCTGGCGCAACCCGGCGGCAGCTGCCACCTCACTGTCGACCACGGAAATCCTCAGTCCACGCACACCTGCCTGCACCAGGGCCGGCGCGACCTCCTGCAACAGCAGTTCGCGAAACGCATCCGGGTCCAGCGCGTCCGGCTTCCACACCGGGTAAAGTATTTTTTCCATGATCAGGACGGCGCTGTGGTCAGCGTCAACTTGCTTGCTACAGGGGCCATTCCAACATCTCCGCCAGCATTAACCATGCCGACTAATCTAGCGTTTTCCGCTAAATCCTGACAGTGCGGATGCGGTCAAAATGCTGGCAAAAGTTGTCATGCCGGGTATGCTAGCAAGCACATTTTGTTAGCGGACCTGAGTCGACATGACAGACACAGCAAATTCCTCAAAACTGATCACCCTGTTTGGGCGCATGGGCCTGGTTTTCCTGCTATTGGTGCCAATCTCGGTAGCGGCTGTGCGCTTTGGCCTGCACTTCAGTATTGGCCTGCCCATCTTTGCACTGGCCTGCCTGGCCTCCCTGTTGGTTATCATTGCCCTGGTCATTTGCAGCCTGTTGCCGCGCTACCGCGAGCAACGCCGCACAGCCCTGCTCTGGACCCTGCCGGCGCTGCCGCCGGTGCTATTGATATTTGTGGTCATGAGTGCGGGTAGCGGCGTACCGCCAATTCACGACATCACCACCGATACCGACGACCCACCCCTGTTTGATGCCGGTGTGCACTATCGCCCGGACGATTCCAACTCCATCGACATCAAGCCCGAGGTGATCGCCATACAACTTGAGGCCTACCCGGACCTGGCGACGATCGTCACCGATATGACCCCGGAGCAGGCCTTCGAGCGCGCCAGCAATGTGGCGGAGTCGCTGGAGTGGGTCATCTATAACAGCGATCCGCAGATCGGTGTAATCGAGGCCTCATACACATCGATGTGGTTTGGCTTCGTCGATGACATTGTCATCCGTGTGCAGCGCACCCCTGCGGGCACTGCAGTAGACCTGCGTTCGGTTTCCCGGGTTGGTCGCAGCGACCTGGGCGCCAATGCCGCGCGCATACGGGCTTTCATCCAGCGCTTCTAGGTCATCATGTCCAGATTTTTAGTGCTGTTGCTATTGTTACCGACCTTGCTGTCGGCGGCGCCCGAATACCTCAGCTTTAAGACCGAAGACGAGGCCAACAGCACCGAAATCTACCAGCGTGCCAGCCCCGCCCTGGTGCATGTCACCAGCACCGCCCTCAAGCGCAACTTTTTCAGCCGTAACGTGCTGGAGGTTCCCCAGGGTAGCGGCAGTGGGTTCATCTGGGACAAGAACGGCCTGGTGGTCACCAATTTTCACGTCATTGCCGGCGCCAATCGCCTGCTGATTGAACTGTACGACCAGAGCACCTGGGAAGCCGAGGTAATTGGCGTGGCACCGGAGAAAGACCTGGCGGTGTTGCGTATCGAGGTGCCGGAATCACTATTGTTTCCCTTGCCGATGGGTGATTCCACCGAGTTGGAAGTGGGCCGCAAGGTATTGGCCCTGGGCAATCCCTTCGGCCTTGATACCACGCTCACCACCGGCGTGGTCAGCGCGCTGGGCCGGGAGATACAGGCGCCCAACAATCGCCTCATCCGCAATGTGATCCAGACCGACGCCGCCATCAATCCCGGCAACTCCGGCGGTCCGCTGTTAAATTCCCTGGGCCAGCTGGTGGGGGTCAATACGGCTATTTACAGTCCCTCGGGTGGCAGCGCCGGTATCGGTTTCGCGATTCCGGTAAACACCGTCAAGGAAGTCGTACCGCAGCTCATCAGCTACGGCCGGCTCTACCGGCCGGTTATTGGCATTGAACTGGCCAGCGATGCCTGGTCCCGGCGATATCGCATCCAGGGTGTACCCCTGCTACGGGTTTTCCCCGGCATGCCCGCTGCCGAGGCCGGTATGAGTGGTGCCTTCAAAAACTACCGCGGCGAAATCGTACTGGGTGACATCATCACCAAGATCGATGGCGACGAAATCACCAGCAGTGATGATTACCTGAGTTCCATGGAGAAGAAAAAACCGGGCGAGGAGGTACTCATTACCACCCAGCGCGACGGTGAAACCCGGGAATTCAGAGTCAGGCTGGCAGAGCCTCAATAAAGCGCCTGATGCGCTTACAGGCGCGTTTTAGCACATGCTGGGGCTGGGCCAGGCCAATACGTACAAAGTTGGCCGAGGCCGGACCGAACGCAATGCCTGGCACCACCGACACCAACTCCGCGTCCAGTAGCGCACTGGCGAATTCGCGTCCGTCCATTCCGGTTTTACTCACATCGCACATGACAAACATGCCGGCGCGGGGCCGGTAGCACTTCAGGCGGTCCAGCTTGTCGAGGCGCTTCAACACCTGGTCACGACGCTCGCGGTATTCCTCGCGCATTTCGGCCACGTAGACCTGGTCGTTTTCCAGGGCAAAGGCGCTGGCATCCTGGATAAACTGTGGGCACCCGAACAGCGTGGCACCGGCATGGTCGCCGAGTCGGGCAATGAATTGTGGCGGCGCCACTACCCAGCCTACCCGCCAGCCACTCATGGCATGGGATTTGGAGAGGCCATCAATGACCACCACGTTATCGAGCTCGGCGGCACTGGCCCGCAATGAGCGGTGGCTGCCCTCGTAGGTAAACATGGAGTAGACCTCGTCACAGACCAGCCAGATATTGCGCTCCCGGCAATAGGCGGCTAATTCCGCCAACTGGCTGCGACTGATAATGCTGCCGGTGGGATTGCCCGGCGTATTGACGAACACCACCCGGGTCTTGTCTGTCACTGCCGCCTTGATCGCATCCAGGTCCAGGCCAAAATCATCCTCCACCCGCAATGGCACCGATACCAGATCAACATCCAGCGCTGCGTATATCGTGGTATAGCCGACGTACATTGGCTGCGGCACCACGACCTGATCACCGGGATTGAGCAAGCAGCTCATCACCGAGTAAATGGCATTGGTGGCACCGGGAAATATCGCCACCTCGTCGGGGCTGCAGGGCTGGGCACAGGTCTGGGTCTCCAGGTCTGCCACGGCGCGGCGCAGCTTCATTTCTCCGAGGGCAGGGGAATAATGGGTGCGGCCCACCCGCAGGTGGCTCACCGCATTATCGACAATCGGTTCCGGGGTGCGAAAATCCGGGTCACCCACAGAAAGCAGGATGACGTCTTCACCCTCTTTATCCATGGCCAGGGCCCGGTCGTGAACCTCCCAGGCACCGCCGTCGTCACTGACCAGTCGGCCGGACTGCTTGCTGTAACGCGCTTCAAACATCGTGGTACTCGCCTACATTCGCTGCTAGCCGGCTAGGATAACGTACCGCCGTCCACACGAACATCCTCACCGGTAATATGCGCCCCATCCTCCGAGGCCAGCATCGCAATCACACCGGCCACCACCTCGGGTTCCCGCGGGCCATTGAGGGAGCTGATGCGAATGATTTGCTCGTGGCTGGGCTGGTCCGGCATGGTCAGCGAGCTGGTCATATTGGTACTGATGTCACCGGGACAGACACAGTTGGCGCGCAGGCCCTGCCTCGCGTACTCCACGGCGATGGAACGGGTCATGGCCAGCACCCCGCCCTTGCTGGCGGAGTAGGCTGCCCCCCAGTGCAAACCGGTCAGGGCGGCGGTGGAAGCAGCATTCACAATGCTACCGCGAGTTTCCAGTAAGTGCGGAATCGCCGCCTTGCACATGTAAAAGGTGCCACTCAGGTTGACGTCGATAATCTGCTGCCAGCTGGCCGCCTCAACCTCGTGGGTGCGCTCGAACCGCAGCAGACCGGCCATGTGTACCAATGCATACAGACTGCCCAGCTGTTCGATACAGGCGGCGACACAGGCATTCACCTCGTCCTCCACGCTGACGTCGCAGGGCCAGGCCACGGCGCGGGCACCGTCGGCGACCAGTTCGGCAACCGCCGCCTCCAGCGCCGGCGCATCCCGGTCCACACAAAATACTGCGGCACCTTCAGCCGCCAGCCGCTGCGCCGCCGCACGGCCTATACCACTGCCGGCGCCGGTCACCAGGACCACTTTTTGAGCAAAGCGGTTCATATAGTTATCCCCATTTTTATTTTTAAAAACAACAGCTTGCAGCCACTTGGCAACAGCGTCAACCGGCCCTGCAGACGGGCTGGAAAAAGTACAAGTAAATGTACCGGGGCCGGGTCGAGTAGCGAGTCAAAATGTTAGTATCTGTGCCGCAGCGGTAATCCTCGGTATTGCCGGCAGCTTATCTTTAGCAGCATGAAGCCCACAAGGTATGGAAATGGATTCTCTCGACACATTTCGCGGCGAGGTACGCAACTGGCTCGCGGCTAACTGCCCGGAGTCGCAGCGCCAGAAGCCGGAGGCCGGCGAGCAATACTGGGGCGGCCGCAACGCCAGCTTCCCCAGCGCCGATGCACAACTCTGGTTTGAGCGCATGCTGGATCGCGGCTGGACCGCGCCGGAGTGGCCGGTGGAGTATGGCGGCGGCGGGCTGGACGAGGCCGAGGCCAAGGTACTCAAGGAAGAAATGAAAAGCATAGGCGCCCGGGCGCCTCTGTTGAGCCTTGGCATCTGGATGCTGGGGCCGGCCATCCTCGAGTACGGCACCGAAGCACAGAAACAAACATTCATCACCAGCATCCTGCGCGGTGAAACCCGCTGGTGCCAGGGCTACAGTGAGCCGGGCTCCGGCTCGGACCTGGCCAGCCTGCAATGCCGGGCCGAGGACAAGGGCGATCACTTCCTGGTCAACGGCTCCAAGATCTGGACCAGTCGGGCCGATCAATGCGACTGGATTTTCTGCCTGGTGCGCACCGACCCGGACGCCGTGAAACAGGAAGGCATCAGCTTCCTGCTGATCGATATGGATGATGCTGGCGTCAGCACCTCGCCAATTGGCCTGATCTCGGGCGAGTCAGAATTCTGTCAGACCTTTTTTGACAATGTACGCGTCCCCAAAGACAACCTGGTAGGCGAGCTCAACCAGGGCTGGTCGGTGGCCAAATCACTGCTCAAACACGAACGCAAGCTGATGTCAGAAATGGGGGGCGACATTCCCTCGGTGGACCCGCGGGCCATGCTCAAGGACCACGTTGCCTTCAAGGATGGCAAGATCGCCGATCCGGAACTGCGCCGCCAGCAGGTCGAGTACGACATGATGATGCACGCGCTGGGCCTGACTCACTTTCGCGGCTTTGAGGAACGCCAGCACGGCGTGGCCGGCGACTCAGTGCTGATTATGAAGTATGTGGGCACCGAGGCAGAAAAAGCCAAGGGCGAGCTGCTGCTGGCCTTGCTGGGCAGCCAGGGCCTGGGCTGGGAAGGGACTGAATTTTCAGATGATGAACTGGCCGCATTGCGCCAGTGGGCGATGTCGAAAACATTGACCATCGCCGGTGGTACCAGCGAAATCCAGCTTAATATTATTGCCAAGCGCGCGCTTGGTTTACCGCAGTAAAAGAGCCAATCGGAACTGAATATGGCACTGGTATTAAACGAAGAACAACGCCTGCTGCAGGAAACAGCCCGCGAATTTCTGGGCAGCCGCGCGCCGGTCAGCGAACTGCGCGCCCTGCGTGACAGCCGCGATGAACTGGGCTATTCCACCGAGTTGTGGCAACAGATGGCAGAGCTGGGCTGGGCCAGCATTATCCTGCCGCAGGAATACGGCGGCCTGGACTTTGGCTTCCTCGGGCTGGGCACGGTAGTTGAAGAGACCGGGCGCACTCTGGCCGCCTCGCCCCTGCTCTCTACCGCGGTAATTGGCGCCTCGGCGATTTTGCTGGGGGGTAGCGATGCCCAGAAGCAAGCACTGCTGCCACAGATCGCCAGTGGCGAGCTAACCCTGGCACTGGCGCTGGAGGAAAGTAATCACCACGCGCCCACCGAGATTGCCCTGACGGCACAAAAGCGCGGCAAGGACTTTGTGCTGACCGGCAACAAGTATTTCGTGGCCGACGGCCACAGCGCAGACAAGTTGATAGTCGCAGCCCGCAGCCGCGGTCACCGCGGCGACCGGGATGGGATCTCACTGTTCCTGGTGGATGCCGACGCTGAGGGCATCAAGCGCAAACGTACCCTGATGGCCGACAGCCGCAATGCGGCCAATATCAAATTTGAACGGCTACGGGTTCCCGCCGAAAACCTGCTGGGCCAGCTCCACGATGGCTGGCCGGTACTCGAAGCCGCGCTGGATCGCGGGCGCGTGGCACTGGCCGCCGAGATGCTGGGCAATGCCCGGGAAGCTTTCGAGCGCACTATGGAATACCTGAAAGAGCGGGAGCAATTCGGTGCCCTGATCGGCAGCTTCCAGGCCCTGCAACACCGCGCTGCGCTCATGTTTATAGAATTGGAAATGGCTCAGTCCGTGGTCATGCAAGCGCTGTCGGCGATTGATGACAACCCGGAGCAGTTGCCGCTATTGGCGAGCCTGGCCAAGGCACGGCTCAATGACACAGTGAAGCTGGTGACCAATGAAGCGGTTCAGATGCACGGCGGCATCGGCGTTACTGACGAACTGGAAATCGGCTTCTTTCTCAAGCGCGCCCGGGTTGCCATGCAGCTACTGGGTGACAGCGGTTACCACAAGGACCGTTACGCGACGCTCTGCGGTTATTGAGCCAGCTTCAGTTGTCGCGCCAGGCCTCGGGGTCGATATCCAGGTCGGACCAGGCCTCGGGCTCAAACTTCGGCATGGCGCTGGTTTTGCGCTTATCGTCGTAATCCTTGAGCAGCCGGAAGGCGACTTTCATCAACATCGCCAGCGCCGTCAGGTTAACCACGCCTAGCAGGGCCATGGTCAGGTCGGCGAATACGAAGACGGTACTGAGATCCTGCATCGAACCCCACAGCACCAGCGCCAACACCAGAACCCGAAATACGTTGAATACGTGCTGGTTCTCTTCACTGAAGTAGTTGAGGCTGTTCTCACCGAGATAGTAGTTGTACATGATGGAGCTGAAGGCGAATAACAGCAGTGCAATACTCACGAAGTTCTGGCCCCAGGCGCCGACATGTTCGGCCAGCGCATTCTGGGTCAGCGCCACACCGTTGACGTCAGCAGCGCCCGGCTGGTACACGTCCGATAACAGGATGATGGTTGCGGTGCAGCTACACATGATGATGGTGTCGATAAATACACTCAGTGATTGCACCATGCCCTGGTTGGCCGGGTGCGGCACATAGGCGACAGCCGCCACGTTGGGCGCACTGCCGAGACCCGCTTCATTGGAAAACAGACCGCGCTTGACGCCTTGCATTACCACGGCGGCAAAACCACCGGCCACCGCCTCCTCAAAGCCCAGCGCCGAGCGCACGATATGCATGAGCACACCGGGTACCTCGGTAATATTCATCGCCAGCACAACCAGCGCCATCAGGAAATAGCCGACCGCCATAACCGGGACTACAACTTCCGCCACCACGGCGATGCGCTTGATGCCGCCAAAGATGGTAAAGCCCAGTGCCACGGCCAGGAATGTACCGGTCATCCAGGGCGGTATACCGAATGAGGCCTGCACCGAGGTGGCGACAATATAGGACTGCACCGAGTTGAAACCGAAACCAAAGGTAATCAACAGCAATACCGAGTACAGCGCTGCCATCCAGGGCTTCTTCAGGCCGTGACTCATGTAATAGGCCGGCCCCCCGCGGTAAGTACCGTCCGGTTCAGCGCGCTTGTACAACTGTGCCAGGGAACACTCGAAGAAACTGGTGGCCATCCCCATCAGGCCAATCAACCACATCCAGAACACGGCGCCGGGGCCGCCCAGGGTAATGGCTACCGCCACACCGGCGATGTTACCGCCGCCGACGCGACCGGCAACGCTGACCACCAGGGCCTGAAAGGAACTGACGTGGCCCGCCTGATGGTGGAAGCCGCTGGCCAGGGAACGGAACATCTGCCCGAAATAACGGAACTGCACGAAGCGTGAGGCAATACTGAACCACAGCCCCAGCCCCACCAGCATCACTATCAGTATATAACTCCAGAGAAAATCACTGATGGTTCCCAACATGGAAGGCTCCGCCGCTTATCGTTGAATTATTCGCTCACACCAAAATAGAAAATGATCAGAACCGCCGGCGGCACCACGTAGCGCAGCAGGAAGTGCCAGATCTTGAACAACAGCTGGCTCTTGAAGCCAAGCTCCTCGGCGGAGGTGCTGGCCTTGACGAACCAGCCGACAAAGACAGCAATCAACAGGCCACCCAGGGGCAGCAGTATCTGGTTGGAGAAATAATCCAGTACACCATTCAGGTCTCTGCCCATGAACTGCAACTCAGAGATGACGTTGTAAGAGAGAATGCTGAATACACTCAGTACCGCTACCGAACCCACCACCAGCAGGGCACTGGTGTGGCGGGCAAAGCCGTGATGGTCTTCCATCCAGGCGGTCACACACTCAATCAGGCCAACCATGGAGGTAATACCGGCCACCGCCAACAGGGTGAAGAACAAAATACTGAATACATAGCCACCGGGCATTTGGGCAAAGGCCACCGGCAGGGTCTGGAAGATCAGGCCGGCGCCCGCGCCGGGGTCGAGGCCGTTATGAAATACCGCGGGGAAAATAACCAGGCCCGCCAACAGGGCCACCAGGGTGTCGGCGAACACAATAATGACCACCGACTGTGGAATCGACACCTGTTTGGGCAGGTAGGCGCCGAAGGTCATCATGCCGCCCATGGCGACGCCAATGGAAAAGAAAGCCTGGCCGATTGCTACCAGGAATACGTCCCGGGTAATTTTGCTGAAGTCCGGCTCGAACAACCAGACCAGCGCCTCCTTCATGCCGCCGGCAAAGATATTGTAGGTGGCGAGGATAGCCAACAGTATGAACAGCACGGGCATGAGAATGGTAACGGCTTTTTCAATACCGCCCTGCACCCCGGCATAGATAATGAAGCCGGTAATCGTCAGACCCACCAGGGTCCAACCCACCATGCTCACGGGGTCTCCCAGTACCGCGCCAAACTGGGTCGCGGCCATCGCAGCATCAACTCCGGCGAAACCGGTTGTGACCGCCTTGTACAGGTACCACAACACCCAGCCAACCACGGCAGCGTAGACAATTACGATGGTATAGGCTGCTAACAGACCCATGTGGCCTACCACTTGCCAGCCCTTGTGGCGGCCCTCTTCCAGCGCCACATTGCGCACAGCCAGGGGAGGACTCATCTTGCCGCGCCGCCCAATCAGCAGCTCCGCCATCAGAATCGGCACGCCAATACCGAAGGCACAGGCCAGGTAGACAAGGACAAATGCAGCGCCGCCGTTCTCACCAGCGACGTAAGGAAAACGCCAGATATTACCCAGGCCGACTGCGAAGCCGACCGAGGCCATTAAAAATGCCCAGCGTGACGACCAGTTTTCATGACTCCCCGCGGTTAGTGCCATATTATTATTCTCCGCTTATGTTGGCACTATCCTATCAGCTTTAAGCGTGGATAAGGAGGCGCGCGGTAGCAGGCGCGCGGTAGCAGACGCGCGGTAGCAGGCGCGCGGTAGCTGACGCGCGTTAGCTGGCCCGCTAGACGCGCTCGATGATCGTGCCGTTGGCAGTACCGCCGCCTTCGCAGATCGCCAACAACCCATAGCGCTTGTCGGTGCGGTGCAACTCGTGCACCAGCGTGGTCATTAACTTGGCACCGGTGCCACCCAGGGGATGACCCAGGGCCTGGGCGCCGCCATTCACATTGAGCTTGCCGAGATCGGCCTGCATGGCCTTGGACCAGGCCAGGGGTACGGAACCAAAGGCCTCATTGACTTCAAACAGGTCAATATCGTCCATACCCAGGCCAGCCTTCTCCAGAACCTTCTCGGTTGCCTTAATCGGGCCTTCCAGCATGATCACCGGATCGGTGCCCACCACCGACATGGCGACAATACGCGCCAGCGGCTTAAGCCCATACTTTGCAACCGCCTCCGCATTGGCGATCAGTACTGCCGAAGCGCCATCACAAATCTGCGAGGCCATGCCCGCAGTAATCGTGCCGCCTTCCTGCAAGGGCTCAAGGCCACGAATAGCATCCAGGGTGGCGTCCATGCGGATACCTTCGTCCTGGCTGTGCATCTCGCGGCTACCGTCTTCGAGCTCAATTTCAATCGGCGCAATCTCGCTGGCGAAGCGGTCTTCTTCCACCGCCACTTTGGCCTTGGCGTGTGAGGAGAACGCAAACTCTTCCAGTTCCTCCCTGGTCAAGCCATATTTTTCCACCAGCATTTCAGCACCGGTGAACTGGCTGAACTGCACACCGGGATAGCGCTGCTGGATCATCTCGCCATAGGGCGTTCCGTGATCCGCCTTGTAACCATCGATAATGCTGGCGCCGATGGGCACCTGGCTCATGCTCTCTACGCCACCGGCCACAACCACGTCCTGGGTACCCGACATCACCGCCTGGGCGGCGAAGTGGATGGCCTGCTGGCCGGAACCACACTGGCGATCAACACTGGTACCGGGAACCGACTCGCCCAGCACCGAAGAAATGCAGACATTGCGCGCCACATTGGAACTCTGCGCACCGACCTGGCTGACACAGCCGAAAATCAGGTCATCCACGTTTTCCGGGGAAATTCCCGTGCGCTCAACCAGGGCATCAACCACCTTGGCGCCGAGATCAATCGGGTGAACCTTTGACAGACGTCCATTGCGACGACCACCGGCGCAGCGTACTGCGCCACAGATAAATGCTTCACTCATGCTGCTACTCCAATTGCTTGCGTGGCATGCTCCAGCCACTTCAGTTCTTCAGGGTTGTCGAGGTAGGGCGCGACCTTCTCCCGCACCTCGCTATGGTAATTATTCAGCCATGCTAGTTCAGCGGCATCCAACAGGGATTCATCCACCAGGCGCCGGTCAAAGGGCACCATGGTGATCGCCTCAAATTCCAGCATGCCAGGACCTTCGTCATTGCTGGCGCCAGACTCGCGCACCACGACCAGGTTCTCGCAGCGAATACCGTAACTGTCATCTTTGTAATAGCCAGGTTCGTTACTGACCACCATACCCGGCCTGAGGTCGTAGGCATTACCCGTCTTGGCGATGCGCTGGGGGCCCTCGTGTACGCTGAGGAAAGCACCAACGCCGTGGCCGGTGCCGTGGTCGTAGTCCAAACCCTCATGCCACAGAAATTGCCGCGCCAGGATATCCAGCTGGGTACCGGTGGTGCCCTCGGGGAACACCGCTCGATCCAGCGCGATATGTCCTTTCAGCACCAGGGTGAAGCGCTTGCGCACCTCGTCGCCGGGGTTACCGATCGCCACGGTGCGGGTGATGTCAGTTGTGCCGTCCAGGTATTGGCCACCACTGTCGACCAGGTAGACCGAGTCCATTTCCAGCGCCGAGGCTTGTTCGACATTAAGGTGGTTGTAATGGCACATGGCGGCATTGCCTGCAGCCGCAGAGATAGTATCGAAGCTGGTTTCCTGAAACAGTTCCTGTTGGGCGCGAAAAGAGAATAATTTGTCCGACAGTTCGGCTTCGGTATGCAGCTTGCCCGCCGCCACCTCGGCATCCAGCCAGGCCAGGAAGCGTACCTCGGCAACACCGTCGCGCACGTGGGAGTCACGCATACCCTGTACCTCGACATTATTCTTGCAGGCCTTGGGCAGCAACACCGGGTCGTCGGAGGCGATCAGTTCAGCGCCGGCTCGTTGCAGCTGTAACTGGCACCAGGCATTGGCAGTCACCGGGTCGGCCAGCACGGTATGGCCAGACATTTCCGCAAACACCGCCGGTGCATCGGCCTCCGGCAGTACCTTCACCCCCTCCCCGACGTGATTATCGAAACCCTCGGGAATCTTGGCCGGATCCGTGAAAAACTGCATGCGGCCGTCGCTGTAAAGCATGGCGAAGCCCAACACCAGCGGCATCGAGGGAATATCGCGGCCGCGAATGTTCAACAACCAGGCGACGCTGTCAGGGGCAAAAATTAATGCCGCTTCGGCACCCTGCTCCGCTACCTGGGCACCAATCTCCACACGCTTTTCCGCGCTTGATTGGCCGGTATATTTTTCATCCAGCAGCAGGGCCTGTTTGATTTCCGGTTGCGGCCGATCATGCCAACAAAGGTCGATCAGGTTTTCTGGGGTTTCCACCAGCTCGACTTTGGCCCCGGCCAGTGTTTTCTTGGCGGCCTTTTGCCACTGCAGGGAGTGCATGCGCGGGTCGTAGCCAACCCGGGCGCCCGCCTCCAGTTGCTGTGACAGCCATTTGATATTGGGCGTCTCTACAAGATGCAGAATCTCAAACAGCTCCTCCGAGACCTGCTGTCGCACCTGCACTGTGTAGCGACCATCGACAAAGATAGCCGCACGCTCCCGGAGCACAATCACCACCCCGGCGGAACCGGTAAAGTTACTGGCCCAATACATCCGCTCATTGTGCTCAGGCAGGTATTCGCCCAGGTATTCGTCGGCCCGGGGTATGATCAGGGCGTCCAGTTGCTGGGCAGCCATCTGCTCGCGCAATGCGCCAAGGCGTTGTTGAATCAGTTCCATGCCTCGTCCTCAAAGATATCGGTTTTTTGTGAATACCAGTCAACCCCGTCCGCGTCCGCGTCACGCTGCACCAGTCGGCGGCCCATCAGGCAGTTAAGGTGGGCCAGGGTCTCACCCGTGGCTAACTGTATCGAATGCTCATCAATCTCACGACTGAACAGTGGCGCAAAGCAGTCCACCGCCCGACGCGGTTCGGCCAGGTAGTCATAGAGCCGGTCCAGGTCGCGCTCGTGACCCTCAATAATTTGTGTCAGGCGCACATGCAGGCCATAAAACGGTGCCTCGTGGGCCGGCAGCACCAACACATCATCCGGCAGCGTCTCACGGATACGGGCGCTGGAATTGAGCCATTCCTTGAGGTTGTCACCACGTGGCTCGGTGGGAAACACGCTGACATTGGGCGTAATACGTGGCAATACCTGGTCACCGGCAATCAGCAGTTTCAGGGCCGGACAATACAGGGCAATGTGTTCGGGCGAATGGCCGCTGCCCGGCACCAGTTGCCAGTAGCGCTCGTCGATGCGAATGGTCTCACCACCCTGCATGCGGCGGTAGCTGTCGGGCAGGCTCGATACCGCCCGGCCAAAGCCCCCAAAACGATCCCTGTAGGCATCCAGCTGATCGCCGTCGAAGCCGGCGGCATGATAGAAACGCACCGCCACCTCTGGCGCTGGTCGACCCGTGTCGCCCACCAGGGCCCGGCACATCAGGAATTCTTCCCGCGACATCCACAGCTCGCACTCAAAGCGCTCACAAATCCAGCCGGCCAGGCCAACATGGTCCGGGTGTAAGTGGGTGCAAATCACGCGCTTAACTGGCTTGCCCTGCATGAACCCCTCAAACAGGGCCTGCCACTGCTCGCGGGCGGAGGATATATTCAGGCAGGTATCAATAATGGTCCAGCCATCGCCATCTTCCAGCAGCCACAGGTTGATGTGGTCCAGCGACATGGGCATGGCGAAACGCACCCAGTAGACGCCCTCGGCCACCTGCACCGGCTCGCCCACAGCGGGATCTGCCTTTTTCCCATAGGGATAGGTCAACCCGCGGACGATTTCGTTCGATTTCTCCAATCCTGGACTTCCTGCTGCAATTCGACAGCGGCGCAGTATACTACGCGGCTGCAATTATTGGCGATTTGGGGATACACCATGGCGAAGCGAGTCTACCTGTTCAACGAGGGCAGCAAGGACGACCGCGACCTGCTGGGCGGCAAGGGCGCGAATCTGTGCGAAATGACCTCGATGGGGCTGCCGGTGCCCTACGGATTTATCATTACCACGCCCACCTGTCGCGAATATTTCGAGGCTGGCAATAAATTGCCGCGCCATCTCCAGACCGAGTACAACGTGGCACTGAAACTGGTCGAGGATAAAATGGGCAGCCAGTTCGGCGACCCGGACAATCCCCTGCTGTTTTCCGTGCGCTCAGGTGCACCGGTGTCCATGCCCGGCATGATGAATACCATCCTCAACCTGGGCATGAACGACAGCATCGCCGAGGGCCTGGCTCGCAAGACCGGCAACCCGCGCTTTGCCTACGATTCCTACCGCCGCTTTATCCAGATGTTCGCCAACGTGGTACTCGGCGTCGACGGCGACCCCTTCGAGGAGGAAATCGAGCGCTACAAGGCCGAGCACGGCAAGACCCTGGATACCGAGATGGACGCCGATGACTGGAAAGCCATCGTCAATGTCTACAAGGAACTGGTGAACTTTCCCCAGGATCCCGCAGTGCAATTGCGCCAGGCGATTGAGGCGGTGTTCCTGTCCTGGAACACACCGCGCGCCATTGTTTATCGCGAAATGCACAATATCCCCGAGACCATAGGCACGGCGGTCTGTGTGCAGGCCATGGTATTTGGCAACTTCGGTGACACATCCGGCTCCGGCGTCGCCTTCACCCGCAATCCCTCCACTGGCGACAAGTCCTTTTTTGGCGAGTTCCTGGTCAACGCCGCCGGCGAAGATGTCGTGGCCGGCATCCGCACGCCGGAACCCATCAGCCACCTGGAACAGGAAATGCCGGGCATATACAGGGAACTGTTTGAGAACCAGCAGCGGCTGGAACAGCATTACCGGGATATGCAGGACCTGGAATTCACCATCCAGGAGGGCAAGCTCTACATGCTGCAAACCCGCAGCGGCAAGCGCACCGGACGCGCCTCCATCAAAATTGCGGTAGACATGGTGAACGAGGGCCTGATTGATGAGAAGGAGGCCCTGCTGCGGGTGTCACCAGAGCATGTCGAGGCCTTCCTGCACCCGATGGTAGACCCGGCCCACAAGCGCGATATTGTCGCCAGCGGACTGCCGGCCAGTCCCGGTGGCGCCACCGGCAAGGTGGTATTTTCCGCCGATGAGGCCGTGGTCGTGGCCGAGGACGGCACTCCGGTGGTCCTGGTGCGCCGGGAGACCACTCCGGAAGATATACACGGCATGAAAGTGGCCGAAGGCATTCTTACCGAACTCGGCGGCATGACCTCTCATGCTGCCGTGGTTGCGCGTGGCATGGGCGTCTGCGCCATCACTGGCTGCGACAGCCTCAGCATCGACTACGCTGCCGGCACGGTGACCACGCGCGAAGGCGTCGTAATCAAACGCGGTGACACCATCACCCTGGACGGCTCCAATGGTGACGTGATGCTGGGTGACATTCCCAAAACCGAGGCCTCCTCCAGCGACGACTTCCAGACCTTGCTGTCCTGGGCTGACAAATACCGCCGCCTCAAGGTGCGTGCCAATGCAGAAACCCGTGAAGATGCGGCCAAGGCCAGGGAACTGGGCGCCGAAGGTATCGGCCTGTGCCGCACCGAGCACATGTTTTTCGAGGCCGACCGTATCGACCTGATGCGCGGCATGATCCTGTCGGAAGATAAGGAGGAACGCGAGGGCTACCTGCAACAACTGCTGCAATTCCAGAAAGCCGACATGCTGGCCCTGTTCGAAGTCATGCACGACCTGCCTGTCACCGTACGCCTGCTGGATCCGCCCCTGCACGAATTCCTGCCCCACTCCGAGGAAGACATAAAGGCCCTGGCTGGACGCATAGGCAAATCAGCCGAAAGCATCCGCGAGACGACCCGCAGCCTGCACGAGGTCAATCCGATGCTGGGCTTTCGCGGCTGTCGCCTGTCGGTAGTACACCCCGAGGTAACCGAAATGCAGGTGGAGGCGATTATCTCCGCTGCCATCGAGGCCAAGGAGGCCGGCTATAACCCCTATCCCGAGATCATGATTCCGCTGGTCATCAACGTGCGCGAGATTCGTATGATCACGGAGATCATTGAGCGCGGCATACTCAAAGCCATGCACGAGAAGCAGGTTTCCATTCCCTATAAAATCGGCACCATGATGGAAACACCACGTGCCTGCCTGGGCGCCAAGCGACTGGCGCCAGCGGTGGAATTTATGAGCTTCGGCACCAACGACCTGACCCAGATGACCTATGGCTTCTCCCGGGACGATGTCGGTAAATTTGTTCCCACCTACCTCAATCGCAAGCTGATCGACCGCGATCCCTTCGTCACACTGGACCAGCGTGCCGTGGGCCGACTCATGAAGATGGCGATCAAGGACAGCAAGTTGCGCAAAAAAGGCATCAAGTACGGCATCTGCGGGGAGCATGGCGGCGACCCGGTTTCCATCCAGTTCTGCCACGAGATCGGTCTCGACTACGTCAGCTGCAGCCCTTTCCGGGTACCGGTGGCACGGATTGCCGCCGCCCAGGCTAACGTCGGTGGCGGCGAGGTGCCGGAGTAAACGCTGGCACAAAACCCGCAGTAAAGTCCGCCATAAACCGGTCGATAAAAGGAAAGTTGGCTTCAGAGAAGTCTGCTCTCGAGCATGCTAACCTGATTTTTTGCGCCCCGACCATTCACACTGTCATGGAAGGCATTTTTTTATGTTTCGCCCGCTGCATCGGCACAATCTCGTACCAGCAGTCTTCCTGGTACTGGGCACCGCACTGGTCGCTACACTGGGCGTGATAAGCGACCGAAACGACAATGAACGTATAGCGCTGGAAACCAGCATCACCGCCGAGCAAGTCCGAATTCGGCTGCAATCCTGTGTCGACGCGCGCATCAACCTGGTACGCACACTCGCCGATTCCTCCAGCGGAAGCCCACAACAATTGATGCAGGGCTGGGCAACCCAGGCCAAATCCCTCTATATGCTATATGGCGGTGTTCAGGCCCTGAACTATATAGACACCGAGGGAGTCATTCGCGCGGTATACCCGCAGGACCTAAACCAGCCCGCGCTGAATGTTGATCTGCGTGCACACCCCAACCCCTCTGTCGTGCTCGCCCTGAGTCGGGCGGACAGCTTGTCAACGCCCTCTCGCAGCAATATTGTCGAGCTGCTGCAGTCGGGTAAGGGCTTTGCTATTTACCACAAGATCGACGCGGCGGACGGGAGCGCACTCGGATTCGTTAATGGCGTTTTCCGCATCACCGATTTAATGGAGTCCTGCCTACCTGAAGCGCAATTGGGCGACAATTTTGTATTTACCATGGCCGATGGTGATTCGATTTTTTACCAGCGGACAGCGGATATCGAGCCTGCACACAGCCCCTACCTGGTAGGCAGGTCAATTGATGTGGCGGGACTGCCCTGGTTCCTGGACTTTTCGCCGTCGAAGAAATATCTCGATGACAGCAACAGCATTGTCGATGAAATCTGGATAACGCTAGGGCTGTTGCTGACAGTGCTGCTGACCCTTGCGACTCGCAGCCTGCTCATCAAACAGCGGGATCTCAAGGAAAACCAGGATAACTATCGACTGCTGGTTGAAAATCAGACTGACATGGTGGTCAAGGTAAATCCGCAGGGGGAGTTTCTGTATATCAGCCCCAGTTACTGCGACGCATTCGGTAAATCCGAACAGGAGCTACTGGGCCATCATTTTATGCCGCTGGTGCACGAGGCAGACCAGGAGTTGACCAGGCTATCCCTGGAGAGCCTGAACCAGCCACCCCATTCCTCTTACCACGAACAGCGGGCCATGACCAAAGAAGGCTGGCGCTGGATAGGGTGGTCAAACACGGCCGTAATAGATGCGCAGGGCAACATCTCGGCAATTACCGCTGTTGGCAGGGATGTCACAGAGATCAAGAAACTGGAATCGAGTGTCGCCCACAGCCAGAAGATGAAAGCGCTGGGGGAAATGGCCGGCGGTATCACCCACGACTTTAATAACCTGCTGCAAGTGATTTACGGCAATGTCGAGTTCATCCTCCTGCAAAGCGAGCAGGATAAGGCCAGCAAGGCGAGACTGGAGCGCATCTGCCAGGTGGTTGAGCGCGCCATGAGCTTGACCCAGAAACTTTCCACACTCAGCCGTCAGGAGATAACGCAGAAGGAAATCTTCGATTTAAACGAATTCTCCCAGGATTTGCTGGTATTGCTGGAACACACCCTGCCCTCTTCCATACACCTGTCGCTGCTAAATTCCGACCAGGCACTGTCAGTGGATGCCGACAAATCACTGATTGAGCAGGTTTTACTGAATATTTGCTTTAACGCCAGGGACGCACTGGAGTCCAAAGGCAGCATAATCATCACACTGGGAAGAAAGATACTGGATGAGGAATCCCTGGGCTCGATGCCTGATATAGCACCGGGTGAATACGCACAGATTCGCGTTAAAGATGATGGCTGCGGCATTGATGCGGACACATTACCGCGAATATTTGATCCTTTCTTCACCACCAAGGGTATTGGTACCGGAACCGGCCTCGGTCTGGCCAATTGTTACAGCATCATAAAAGAACACGATGGCATTATTCTTGTTGATTCCTCACCAGGTCAGGGCAGCTGTTTCTCAATCTATCTGCCACTTATAGAGTCTCTCTCGCAGCCGGGAGCAGCCGATGAGTCAAATCCGTCGGAACAACCAATAGAGACCGGGACTTCCTAATCCAGGTCGACAATAGTCTTGCCGATCGGCAGCATGGAAATCTCAATAAACTTGATATGCTGGTAACCGAAGGGGATACCGATAATGGTGATGAAGTAACCCAGGGCCAGAATCAGGTGGCCCAGGGCCAACCAGAATCCCGCCACAATGAACCAGATAATATTGCCGATTAATCCGAGGACACCGGTTCCAATATCTTCCTCCCCGGTAAGCCTTTGGCGATCGATAGCCTCGCGCCCGAAGGGCCAGATAACGAACCAGCCAATCATGAAGCAGGCCTTGGCCCAGGGGATGCCAATAATGGAAATCGCCGCCAGCACCCCATAGAGAAACCAGACGAGACCCATAAAGAAGCCGCCAAACAACACCCATAATATATTCAGGAATAGACTCATTAGCTGATCCTTTTTAGCGTAAAACCAAAAACCTTGTCAGGTCTCCTGCAGGGTAAACAGCTGGGTGTTACCGCCTTTCGCCACCACGTTGTCGGTGCGGGTCTTTTCGGTGGCAAACCGCAGCAGGTAATGAGGGCCTCCGGCCTTGGGCCCGGTACCCGACAGGCCACAGCCGCCAAAGGGATTGACCCCGACCACGGCGCCAACCATGTTGCGGTTGATATAGGTGTTACCCACTCTGGTGGCGGCAAAAACCTCCCGCGCGAAACCATCAATGCGACTGTGCACGCCCAGGGTGAGGCCGTAGCCGGAGTCATTGATGTCCTGCAAGACCTGGGGCATATCCTTGCCGCTATAGCGAATGATGTGCAATACCGGACCAAACACTTCCTCGGGCAATTGCGACAGGCTTTGCAGCTCATACACCTGGGGGGCGAAGAAAAAGCCGCTGCGATGACGGTCCTGCAGTTCGCAACGGGCCAGTTGTTTGGCCTCCTTGCGCATACGCTGTTCGTGGCGCTCCAACCGCTGCCGGGCATCCAGGTCGATTACTGGCCCAATGTCTGTAGACAGGGCCGCGGGATCACCCAGTGCCAACTCCTGCATGGCGCCGGACAGCATTTCAATGACATTGTCGGCAATGTCTTCCTGCAGGTACATCACTCGCAGCGCCGAACAACGCTGGCCGGCACTTTGAAAGGCGCTGGTAATCGCATCATCCACTACCTGCTCCGGCAGTGCGGTGGCATCAACAATCATCACGTTCAGGCCTCCGGTCTCGGCGATCAAGGGCACGATCGGTCCCTCGCGCTGGGCCAGTTGCAGGTTGATCAACTTGGCAGTGGTTGTACTGCCGGTGAAACACACACCGGTAATGCGCGGATCGGCGACCAGTGCGCCGCCGACCGCGGCACCCGCACCGGGCAACAGGTGTAGCACATCGCCAGGCACACCGGCTTCCAACAACAAGCTGACTGCGCGGGCAGCAATGATGGGGGTCTGCTCGGCCGGCTTGGCGATCACAGAGTTACCGGCCACCAGGGCGGCCACTACCTGGCCGCAAAAAATTGCCAGCGGGAAATTCCAGGGGCTTATGCAGAGGAAGGTGCCGCGACCGTGCAGGCTAAGCTCATTCACTTCACCGGTCGGGCCAGGCAGGGTTTTGCAAGCGAAAGCTGCGCGGGCCTGCTGCGCGTAATAGCGACAAAAATCGACCGCCTCGCGTACCTCAGATAAAGCATCACCAATGGTGCGGCCTGCCTCGGTGACGATGATTCCCATCAGCTCTTCGCAATTGGCTTCCAGCAAGTCGGCCATGCGCTCGAGGCAGCCGGCGCGATAATCAACACCGCGCTGCTCCCAGTCAAGCTGGGCTGCCGTGGCTTTGCCCAGGGCTGCCGCAATCGCCTCGGGGCCGGCTACCAGCACCTGCCCTACGACCTGCTCGGTATTGGCGGGGTTGATCACATCCTCGCTGCTGCCGCTGAGCCATTCCCCGCCCACGATGGGAGCGGAGCGCAATTTGCCGGTATGTGCCTGCGCAATCTTCTGCAGCAAGGGCGCCACTTCCAGCGGTTCGTTCAGGTCAATACCCCGTGCATTCAGCCAGGGCCAGGCTTCGTCCTGGAAAATATCCCGTGGCAATGGAATCTGTGGATGCCGGCGCAGGGGCTGGGCCAGGGTCAACTCAATCGGGTCCTGTAGAAGCTCCGCCGGCGGCACCTCGGCATCAAGGAAACGATTAACAAAGGAACTATTGGCGCCGTTTTCCAGCAGGCGACGCACCAGGTAGGGCAACAGGTCCTTATGGTTACCAATAGGCGCATAGACCCGCACCCGTGTGTCGGGGCTCTGGGCGATAATCTCGTCGAAGAGCAAATCGCCCATGCCGTGTAAGCGCTGGAACTCGAATGACTTGCCGTCAGCTGTCAGCTCCAGCACCAGTGCCACGCTGTGGGCATTGTGCGTGGCGAACTGTGGGTAGATGGCGTCCTGGGCCGAGAGCAGGCGCTCGGTGCACAGTTGGTAACAAACATCGCTGTGGCACTTGCGGGTAAACACCGGGTAATCCTCGTGCCCTGCTTCCTGGGCGTGTTTTACCTCGCCGTCCCAGTAGGCACCCTTCACCAGCCGAACCATAAAGCGATGGCCGGTTTCCCGGCCCAGCGCGATCAGCCAGTCGGCCGTGACCAGCCCGCGTTTCTGGTAGGCCTGCAGGACAAAGCCGAGGCCGCCCCATTGGGCCAATTCCGGGTCCCGGGCCAGGGCTTCGAACAGGTCCAGGGAGATATCGAGGCGGTCGCATTCCTCGGAATCAATACTGAAGCCCATGCCACCCTGCTTGCACTCCAGTGCCAGCTCTTTCACTTTCGGCAGCAATTCCTGCATGACCCGCTTTTTCTGGCTGAACTCATAGCGCGGGTGTAATGCGGACAGTTTTACCGAAATACCGTTGGCCAAATCGACCGGTTCGCCCTTTACCGTGGTGCTGATTGTGCGAATGGCATCCTGGTAGCCTTCGAAATAGCGCTGGGCATCCGCCGCCGTGCGCGCGCCCTCGCCGAGCATGTCAAAGGAGAAGCGAGTGCCGGGACGATTGCCGCTGACACCTTTTTTCAGGCCTTCTTCGATAGTGCGGCCCAGGACATACTGTCCGCCCATGATACGCATGGCCTGCAATACTGCCTGGCGCACCACCGGCTCGCCGAGGCTGCTAACCAGCCGTCGCATCCAGTTGCCGGTATCCCCGGTTACATCCTCATCCAGGCGCACCACGTTGCCGGTAAGCATCAGCCCCCAGACCGAGGCATTAACGAATCCGGAGCTGGACTTGCCCTTGTGCGAACTCCAGTCACCGGACTGGATTTTTTCGGCGATCAGGCGATCCGCGGTTTCTTCGTCCGGCACCCGCAGCAGGGCCTCCGCCAGGCACATCAAGGCGATACCCTCGTTATTGGACAGGCCAAATTCCTGCAGGAAGGCATCCAGGGTACCGGCCTTATGACTCCTGGCCCGGCAGTGCTCTACCATGGTGATGGAATGCTGCAAAATTTTGTCGCGGCGCTCAGCGCTGAGCTCGCTGGCGGCCAACAAGCCATCGACCACCTGCTTTTCATCAGCGCTGGTGGTCTCGCGCAGATGCTTACGCAGGTCGCTAAGACTGGGCGCAGCGTCGAAGCCGGGCTTGGATGTCGCCGGGGCGATTTCTGTAGCCGCCGGGGCGTTTTCTGTAGCCGCCGGGGCGTTTTCTGTAGCCGCCGGGGCGTTTTCTGTATTAGTTGATTCAGGCATGGCAAATACCCTGTAAGGTCAGGACCGAAAACATAGCTCTAATTATGGCTAATTTTCGCCAGTTTACCCGGCCTATTTCTGCTATAGCTTGATATATATCTATCTAGCCGCGGCGAACCTCGGGGTGCTTGCCATTGCGATGTTTATACAGCTTCCACAGCCCTATCAGCGAGGCACCAATCCAGAACAGCTCGATCACGAAGCTGGCAAGATTGAAGGTAAAACAGAGGCTGATGAGCAAGAACACCGCGCCGAAGAAATTCATCAGGTTATAGCTGAGACTGGTACTTTCGAGCTTCTCCAACTGCAGCAGGTAGTAAGCCAGCACCACCAGGGCAGTGCCGACCATACCGATAACATCTGTGACCAGGTTTTCAGTCACTCTTCATACAGCTCAAAGTCGAACTTGCTGATGCCGCAGTCCGGACACTCCCAGTCCTCGGGGATATCGGCCCAGCGGGTACCCGGCGCAATGCCATCATCGGGAATACCCTCGGCCTCATCATAGATGTAACCGCAGATGACACACTCGTACTTCTTGAAATCTTCGTCGCTCATGAACACTCTCTTTGGTCAAAAAAAACACTATAACCCAGGCCGCGGTCTGGCTGAATATTGCCGCCGGGCTAAAATTCTGAACTGAACTTAAGCTGGTAACCACCCTCAACCGGCGCTGCCATTAACTCCAGTGCCGCCGCCAATTCAGCATCGAATGCTCGTTCACTGCTGAGCGTGGCGTCTACCTCGTAGTTGCGATTATCGATCTTGAGCGTGCCATCCACTCGCACCGGGCCCGACAAGGTGCTGACCTCGGCCTGCACCTGGCCGGCGCCTGTCACCTCAAATTCGAGCACGTAATCGCCCAGTGCCTGGGAACCGCGTACACCGCGCCAGAGAGCACGCTGCCACACCAGGCGACCGTCACCGGCTACCGGCACACCTTGCTCCACACGCAGTTCATGTAGCAGCAGGTCCAGGTTGCCGCGCAACTGCACGGGCATCCACTGCTGGATCAGCGCCGCGGGAAAGCGTGCCTCGGCATCACGTAAATGCAGCTTGCCGGTGGGAGACAGGCTGATATGTCCGCCCAGTTTCTGCTGGCCCCAGCTTGATTCCAGTTGTAATCGCGGCGACAGGAGCAGCAAAAAAAGTTCCGAGAAGGTCCAGTTCACCTGGCCGAGCTGCAGCCAGGCATCGCCTACCGCCAGGCTGGCCGATGCCGCGCTGCCGTTCCAAACGGTACCGGCAAAGCCACTCATGCGCAGTGATTGCTCGGGCAAAAAAGACGCCAGCAAGCGGGCCGGCGCGGTGGCCAGCAACACCACCAGGAACAGGATCGCCAGGGCTGCTCCCAGCTTCACTCGACTCATATCAGCCGCCCTGGCCTATCCGTATCGTGGCCTTGACCAGGCCACCACGATCACCCTGGTTAATCGCCGCCTCGCGCACGGCAATGCCCTCAATGTATTCCATGCGATGCAGCCAGCGTAATAGCTGGTTAAAGCTCACGTTTTCAAAACGAATTTGGGTTTCACCACGGGAGTTGGGCTGTATGCGGGTGGGACGAATACCCAGTTCAGCGGTCGAGCTGTTGATGAGCTGGTTCATGTTGACGGTGCGCGGGGCGGCGCCGCTTTGCAGCTGGCCGAGTTCGCTGGCCATCGCGCGCACACGCACCAGTTTTTCACTGATCTGCGTATTGCGCTGTACCATTTCGTCACGCATGCCGGAAACCGGCCGCCAGATTCCCATCAGCAGCAGGTATAGAACCACGACTATAGCGGCCGCCAACAGGTAGACCTGTTCGCGTTGGCTGTGTTTCCAGAACCATTCCAGCACGGCTATTTCTCTCTTACTTTCAGTCTGGCGCGCACGGCATTGCCCTGGGCGTTGCTGTTTTCAGTCTCGGCCTGCAGGCCGGCCGCGTCGAGTCCCGCCCGGATCGCCTCCACCGTACGAAAATCCGGCGCAACCAGGTTCAGTCGCACATCACCGAGTTTGTCATTGAAATTGACGCTGGCCAGTTGCGCCGCCTTTTCTGATTGCATCACCCGGCCAATACGATCCATGAGGCTGACAAAGCCCGCCCCCTGGCCGGCGCCGCGCAGGTCATCCAGCTGCCGCTGCAATTGCTTCTCCGGGTCGACTATGGCGCCCCGGGGTATAGCACTGCGGTAGGCCGCCTCGATCTGTTGTCGCAGCTGCAGGTTCTCTGTCTCCAGCGCTGAGTAATTGGCGTAAGTAGACGCCACTTGCAGGGCAAAGGCGGCAGCGAACAAGCCCGCTGCCACTCGCCACTGCTGCCACCATTGCTGCAAGGGCAGATTGGCACCATAGCTGCCCTGGCGCAGATTCAGGGTCTGTCGTTCTTCCTCTGCCAACATCAGGGCCGCAGCAAAATTACCGGTACGCCATTGCAGCTTGTCCTGCATCCAGGGTGGCAGCAGGGCCGTATCGGCGGCCTGGTCGGCACCGTAGACAATGACCGCATCCGCCGACTCCGGCTCCAGTGCGGCCAGTACCGGGGCGGCCATACTGCGCTCCACGCTGAAACCCGCGTTCTCACCACTGCGCACCAGCACCGAGTCTGCCTCGATTACCAGGCACAGTTCGCCGGCGCGCCAGGGCAATAGCAGTGGTTCCGGAATCCATTGACTGGTACCGGGCACATCGAGCAGGCGTTGCTGCCAGTCATCCATCCAGGCGTGGGCACACACGGCCACCCCCAGCCGATTACCATTGAGCGGGCGCGAGGCAAAATGCAGCTCTTCGATATCAGCGGCAAAGTCGTCCTCCAGCATATAGGGCAGGGATTTGGCGATATGCCGTTTCTCGGCAGCGCTGAACTCCACCTCACGCAGGGTCACCTCCGCCCCTGGCACGGCAAACAGCACCGGTGCCCGCCGCGCTGCCAGGATCGCCTGCAACTGGCTCTGCTCGGCGCTGTCTTCCAGCGAACGCGGCTCGCCGCTGCTACCCGGCGGGTACCAGACCAGGCGATCTCCCAGCATCCTGATTACGGCACTTTCACGCACACGCTGCCCTCATCTACAAACTACCACTGCTGCGTTGTAACGCCTTGACGGCGCCCTCCTCACGTTTGAGGACACTGTACAAGCGCGTTGTACGGTCAGCAACTTCCACCTCGCCACTGTACAGGAACCACGTGCTGGATTCGGTCAGTCGCGCCAATAATTGCGGGTCGAATTCCCGGCCATTCAACACCTGGCTTTCGGTCAGGGCGTTCACGTTTTCAAAGCCCTCTTCACCGCGCAAATCCACCAGGCTCTCACCCTCAGCCTGCGACAGCGGCTTGCGGTCGCCCTTGGCATTGATCGTGCGCAAGACCTCCAGCGGTGCCGTGTGAATATTGATGCTGTCACCCGGCCCCCACACGGTCAGGAAAGGCGCCACGGCCAGGAATATTTCCGGCGTCATATTGGCCACCATACGCAACTCGCTGACGCTCTGCATGGGCATGTTGGCAGCGAGGTAAGGCGGCTCGGCATCAATATAGAAGGAGTCTTCGGCGCCAAAGTCCCGCGGCTCGGAATCGCTATCCAACCAGTCCAGCAGGGCCTCGGTGATAAGCGTCGCATCCTCCTCGCTGACCCGGGGTTCCTCGAACACCTGCAGCAGGCGGATAAACTGTTCCTGGGCGGCCGTAAAGCGGTCCTCAGCCTTCGCCGGCGCACCTGTCAGGCTGTTGATATTGATACGCGATTCCAGGTCGACCAGGGTGCCAGTCAGCCAACCGCCCTCGTCCAGGGCATAGGGCGGCACCTGCTGGGCCCAGAATTCAGTAAGATCGTCACGCGGGCTGTTTTCCTGCAAGTCCTCCTCCGCGTCCTGCAGCAGAGCCAAGCCCGCCAGGTCTTCACCGCCGCGCAAATAAGCCTGCGACTGACTGGCAATAAAGCTGTTGGATCCGCGCTTCAAAAACAGGGTGAACTCGCTGCTCATGGCCACCACCAGGGTCGTGGCCAGGGCGAAGATCAGCATGGCGATAATCAAGGCCACGCCCTGCTGGCGAGAGCGCAGCCTAGATGTGTGGTATTTCATACAACCACCTCACTTCGCCCCAGTCTTCCAGTTCCAGGCGCAGTTCCAGCGCCTCCGGCCCACCAGCCTGGCCATTACCCTCGGCCGAGCCCCAGGCAATCTGCCAGTTCTCCGTGTCGAAATCCCCCTCGCGCAATTCGGTGCCGCTATTGAGAAATGCCATCTCGAAACTGATCACACCTTCAAACAGCGCCACCCGCTGCGGCTCGGAGTCACTGCTTCGGTCCAACACCCGATAGCTCTCGCGCCACAGGGTCGTGTCCTCCAGCAGGTAGCGAACCCGCTGCAGGTTACTGCGTGTACGCTGGTCCGTGTTATGCCAACCGCCGCGGGTAAAACTCAGTGACTGGTCTGCAGCCGCACCACCGAACATGGAGGACTCAACACTGCCGTACTCATTGCGCACCGGCCTGGCAACAAACTGGTTGATATCCCGGGTCAACAAGACCCAGGCCCGGTTCAGCTCGGAAATACGCTCGCCCTGGCTGCGCAAACCCTCGACGCTATCCAGTGTGGAGCTGAGGCTGGCAAAGGACAGGGTTGCGACCAGGGCGGTAATTGCCATGGCAATCAGCACCTCGATCAGGGTAAAGCCAGGACTGGGCTTCATGGTCGACCACCCACGGTATTCTGGGCCGCAATGTAGCCGATCAGGGTATACAGGGGGGTCTCTGCGTCCTCTTCCGCCAGCGCCACGGTGATTTGCAGACGGTAGAAATCTTCTACCTCGGTGGCCTCTCCCAGAATCCACCAGTACCAGTCGCGGCCGGCCATGGTCTCCACACCGAGCCGCTCTCCGAGAACCAGGCGACCGTTGCGCGCCAATTGAATACGATTTTCGGCCAGCTTGTTATTGGCCACCCACTGGGCGACAGACTTGTCGCGCAGGTAGGCTGTGCCGTCAATCTGCTGGTAGAGGGCCTTGAGCAGCGCCGGCAGGGCAATGGCAATCACCATCAGCGCCACCATCACTTCGACCAGTGTGAAGCCTCTACTGCGCATATTCCCCGGCATAGTCCTCGGCTTATTCCTCAGCATCCTCATCCACCTCGCCACGCCGACGCAGGCTGAAGCGACCCAACAGGTCCCACTCAAGCTCCCACAGTATTTCGCCGCTAGCGGCTTCAATCCAGGTCATCAGGCCCGGTGTGGTCTCGCCACTACTGTAGAACACGATCTGCGGCAGCGGCGGCAAGTCTTCGTCAGCGGCGTCTTCCCTGTCCTGCACCTTGGTATCGTCCTCCTCAATTTCGAGGAACACCTCGACATCCAGCGGCAAGTCGCGGCGACCGTAGGCATCTTCATCAAAGGGGGCCACTCGCCAGACATCGCCCGAGCGCTGCAGCCATTCGTAGCTGAAAATTGTCGCATCCCGGTCCAATCGTTGCTGCAGTAACAGCCCCATGTCGGTGCCACTCAGCTGCGCTTCATCCATGGCATATTCGGCCACGTCGACAAAGCTGCGAGCGGCAGAGTCAATCTGGTAAGGACGCCGGCCGGAGCTGACCGACAGGCCCGCCATGGAGATAATCAGGCCGATGACCACCAGGGTCAGCAGCAGCTCCAGCAGGCTGAAGCCGGCGCTATTGGCTCTCGTCGCCATCCCAGTTGCCAAGGTCCTGGTTCTGATCTTCCCCGCCGGTGAGGCCATCAGCACCCTGTGAATAAATATCGTATTCGCCGTACTCACCCGGGCTCAGGTACAAATAGGGCCGACCCCAGGGATCGACTGGCAGGCGCTCCAGGTAACCACCCTTCTTGAAATTGCGCGGTATCGGGTCCAGTCCCGACGGGTTGACCAGGCCTTGCAGGCCCTGCTCCGAGGTCGGGTAGACAAAGTTGTCCAGGCGATAGAGCTTCAGCGCCGTTTCAATATTGGCAAAGTCTGCATAGACCTTTTGCACCCGGGCATCATCAGCCCGATTCAATACCGTGGGCGCCACCACACTGACCAACAGGCCCATTATCACCAGCACTACCAGGATCTCTACCAGGCTGAATCCTCGCTCTAGCTTCATTCAGTTCACCATCGTGTTTAATTGGAAAATCGGCAGCAGGATGGCCAGCACTATGCCCAGCACCATCCCGCCCATAAATACCACCATCATCGGCTCCATGATCCCCATCAAGGTACCCAGGGTCATCTCCAGCTCGCGCTCCTGGTTGGTCGCCGAGCGCTGCAACATGGTTTCCAGCTCGCCCGAGGCCTCACCGCTGGCCACCATATGCACCATCAACGGCGGGAAACGCCCGCTCTGCTGCAGGGCGCGATGCAGGCTGGAACCCTCCTGCACCCGCTCGGCCACATCGGCACTGCTTTCGCGCAGGATGCGGTTATTCAATACTTCGCCGGCGATACGCAGCGACTCCAGCAGGGGCACGCCGCTGGCCATGAGGATGCTCAGGGTTGAGGCGAAGCGAGCGGTATCCACCGCGGTCAGAATACCGGCAATTCCCGGCACCTTGAGCAGCAGCTGATGCCATTTGCGGCGGCGACCATCATTGCGCAGCAACTGTTTCACCGCAATTCCCAGGGCTATTAGCACGACCAACAGCCAGACACCCCAGGCCCGCAGGAAGTCACTGCTGGCAATCAGGGCGCGGGTCAGCCAGGGCAGTTCGGACCGGGTGTGAGCGAAAATCCCCACCAACTCCGGCACCACGAACACCATCAGGGCAACCACCACCGAGACGGCGACGCCGAGCAGGATGAAGGGGTAAATCATCGCCATCTTCAATTTTTGCTGGGTGTACTGGCGTTGCTCACTGTAGTCCGCCAATTGCTCCAGCACCGGGCCGAGAAAACCCGCGTGCTCACCGGCCTTGACCATGGCCCGGTACATTTCGCTGAATACCTGCGGAAAGTCGCCCATGGCATAGGCCAGTGAATGACCCTCGGCGACTCGCGAGCGCACCTGCAACAGCAGTCCAGTCAGGCGCTGCTTGCGGGTCTGCTCGGCCACGGCCTGCAGGCATTCATCGATCGGCAGGTTGGACTGCACCAGGGTGGCCAACTGGCGTGTCACCAGCGCCAGCTCGGAACCCTTAATGCTCGGGGTAAACAGTTTGAAACCCGGGCCGTTGGCGCTCGCTTGCTGGGTCGCCACGCTGACCTCGACCGGGCGCAATTGCTGGGCGCGCAGGGATGAGCGTATCTGGCGTTCCGAGTCACCCTCGAGTACGCCCTTGGTCAGTTTCCCCTCACTGTTGAGGGCACGGTAGCGATAGGCAGTCATATCAACCCGCGGTGGTCACCCGCATGACCTCTTCCATACTGGTCTCGCCGCTGAGCACCCGCAAATGCCCATCGCCGAGTATGCCCGGGGCGCGTTCGCGGGCAGCCCTGGTCATATCCAGCTCGCTGGCGCCCTCATGAATCATGGCGCGCAAGCTGTCGTCTATTTCAATCAGCTCGTAAATACCGGTACGACCGCGATAACCGGAAAAATTACAGCTCTCACACCCTTTCGGCCGACAGATTTGCTGTTCGCTGCCAGCCTCAAGGCCCAGCCAGGCAGCCTCGGCATCCGTGACCTGGTGTGCCTCCCTGCATTCCTTGCACAGCAGCCGTACCAGGCGCTGGGCCATTACAGCGAGCAGGCTGGAAGACAAGAGGAAGGATTCAATACCCATATCCTGCAGACGTGTGATAGCGCCGATGGCGGTATTGGTGTGCAGGGTCGATAACACCAGGTGACCGGTGAGCGAAGCCTGCACCGCAATCTCGGCGGTTTCCAGGTCGCGGATCTCACCCACCATCACCACGTCGGGGTCCTGTCGCAAAATGGCGCGCAGGCCCCGGGCGAAGGTCATATCGACCTTGGTGTTGACCTGGGTCTGGCCCACCCCCGGCAACATGTATTCAATCGGATCCTCGATGGTCAGGATATTGCGGGTGGACTCGTTGATATGGGTGAGGCCAGCGTAGAGTGTTGTGGTCTTACCGGAACCGGTCGGGCCGGTCACCAGGATAATGCCGTGGGCCGTATGCAGGCCGCGCTTGAACCCGCCCAGCACTTGTTCGTTCATCTGCAGCTGATCGAGTTGCAACTGCCCGGCCTGCTTGTCCAGCAAACGCAGTACCACTCTCTCACCGTGGGCGGAAGGGATGGTAGACATGCGAATATCCACCGCATGACCCGCCAATTTGACGCTGATCCGACCGTCCTGCGGCACCCGTTTTTCGGCGATATCCAGCTTGGCCATCACCTTTAGACGCGATACCAGCAATGGCGCCAGCATGCGTTTCGGCGACAGCACCTCTGACAACACACCGTCGACCCGGTAGCGTATCGAAAGCCTGTCCTCGAAGGTTTCCACGTGTATATCCGATGCCTGCTCGCGCACGGCCTGTGACAGGATGGCGTTGATCAAGCGGATGATCGGGGCGTCGTCCTCGGCGTCCATAAGATCCCCCATTTCGGGAATCTCGTCGGCCAGCCGGGTCAGGTCGATATCCGTGCTGAGGTCTTCGGCGACCTGTGATGCCTCATTATTGTCGCGCTGGTAGAGCTGGGTAAGGCGTCGCTGGAAGTCAGTATCCGACACCTGTTCCAGGGCAAAAGGTCGCTGCAGGTAGCGGCGCAACTCCGTCAGCAGCGGCACCGATAATGGTGCCCGGTGCAAGATGGTCGGCGCCTCACCATCCTGCAACAGAATGCCGTGCTGCTGGGCGAAGGTAAAAGGCAGGGTCGTGGCCAACTCGTCCATCAGCCCTCTCCGCCAGCTTCGCCCTCGGCTTCACTGCCGCCCTCGGCGTCGCTGCCGTCCCGAATTTCCTGCAACTGTTTTATTTGTTCTTGCCACTCCGGCAGGATCGGCACGTCCTCGGCATCCATGAACTCGATGCCAGCATCAATACGCATCTGCTGCTGGGCGCGGATATAGCGATACTTCTCCGCGGTGGCGCCGTCCAGGGCAGCGTCGTCACGAATAATGGTGGGCTTGATAAAGATCAGCAGGTTGGAATGGATCAGGTTGGCCGCGTTCTGGCGAAACAGGCGCCCCAGCCAGGGTATATCACCCAGGAAGGGTATCTTCTGCTCCGCGTCCTGCAGGTCTTCCTTAATCAGGCCACCCAGCACCACGGTGCGGCCGTCGCCGGCCATCACCTTGGTTTCTACCTTGCGCTCGTTGGTGATGATGTCAGAGGCCAGCAGCGATGCGGCCACACCACCGCCGGTGAGGCTGGATACTTCCTGGGAAATATCCAGCTGCACCGTGTCGCCCTCGTTCACGTGGGGCGTCACGGTCAGGGTAATCCCTACATTTTCGCGCTCAATAGTCTGGAAGGGGTTGCCGGGGGACGAGGTGCCACCCGTATTGGTATAAGAGCCGGTCACAAAGGGTACTTGCTGGCCCACGGTAATATAGGCTTCCTGGTTATCCAGGGTCAGCAGACTGGGCGTGGACAGGATATTGGCGTTGGTCGTAGAGCTCAGTGCACTGAGGATTACCGCAATATCGAGGTTATCATCCAGCTGCCCCCAACCCAGCGAAAGCCCCGGGGTATTGGCCAGGGCGGACAGTAAACCCTCGCGATCGAATTCATTCAGTTCGTCGCCACTGTCAGGCTGATCGCCGCCGCCGGGCGGTAGCAAACCATCGGCAATGCCCTGGGCGCGATTATTACCGTCGACAATATTGCTACCGAAGGCGCCGCCGGAATCCCGGAACAACCACTGCACACCCAGGTCCTGGCCATCAATGAGCTCCAGCTCGGCGATAATGGCTTCCACCAGCACCTGGGCGCGACGGATATCAAGACGCTGTATCACCGCCTCCAGCGACTGCATCTCGTCAGCATCGGCGGTAATAATCAGGGCGTTGGTGCCCTCGTCCGCCTCGATGGTGGCGGTATTTGAACTGCTACTGCGCTTGTTCTTGTCGTCTGGGTCCAGCTTGTTAATGTTCTGCATCACCCGGGTCAGCACTTCCGATATCTCGGTGGCCTCGGCGTACTCGAGGTAAATGACCTTTACATTGCCACTCTGCTCCAACGGTGTATCCAGGTGCGCGATCAGCTTGCGCATACGCGCACGTTCCAACTCGTCACCACTGACCAGCACGCTGTTGGTGCGTTTGTCCGCTACCAGCAATACGTCCGAATCAGTTCCGCCGGCTTGCTTGGCCTCGGTCTTGGTCAGCTCCAGCAGCATGCGCACCACGTCTTCGGCCACCGCGTAATCAAGATCAACAATTTCGGTTTGCTGCACGGCACTCTCGTCCATGCTCTCGATGATGCCGCGAATCCGTTCGATGTTGGCGGCGATATCAGAAATAATAATGGCATTAGAGGGTGCATAGGCGGCCATATGTGCCTGCTGCGGCACCAGGGGCCGCAACACCGGAATCAACTTGGCGGCGGAAATGTTCTCCAGCCGAATTACCTGGGTGACATATTCATCATTGGGCACGAGTTGTTCGGTTTCCACCCGCACCGGCGAGGAGCGCGCATCCTTGGACTGGATCACACGCACCACGTTGCCACTACGCACGGCGGTATAGCCATGCACATCCAGTATAGAGAGGAACAGGTCATACAGTTCGGTGCTGGAAACCGGTTTCGAGGAAATGACCCTGACCGTACCCTTAACCTTGGGATCGACCACGATGGTCGTGTCAGTCGCCTCCGCCACGAACTTGATCAGCTCCTGGATATCGGTTTCCTTGAGGTTAACAGTCCAGTCCTGGGCGGCGGCGGGAAGCGCTGTCGAACACAGCCACAACAGGGCTATGCAAAGTACAGGTTGAATCATTGGCCGCTGGGCGATACGAATAGTCAAAAAAGCTTCCTGGTTATTTTCCGAGTATGACAGCTCTACCGCTGGGTGTCGCCGGAGCTGGCGCCGCTGGCGGGCTGTTGTGGCAAGTTTTGCGCGCCCGCCGCCTGGGCAGCACCTTCCAGGCCGACCACCAGGGTGACTGCTTCACCGTCGCGCAGTACCTCGAAGCTGGCCTCGTTGGCATTGCGCATGACCCGGTACAACTCCATTGCCTTGCCGGGGTCGGACAGTTCTATGCCGTTCACGCCGGTGACGACATCGTTGGCCTGGAAACCCAGCGCGGCAAACTGGTCACGGTCCTTGCCGGCGCTGACCCGGTAACCCTGCAAGCGCCCGCCCTCACGCACCGCCGCAATCTTCACCACCTGGGCCAGGGACTGGGGGTTGCTGTAGAGCCGCCGCCGGTAGGATTCAGCCATTTGGCTTACGTCTCTACGGCCGCGCTTATCCATAGTGGCCTTGGGCACAGTGGCCACCTTCCGCTCAGGAGTACTGGGCCTGGTCGCTGCCATGCCATTTTCATCGAATAGCAATAACAGCTCATAGCGCCCACCATTGTTCAGCACCACCCGGTCAGACATTATCTTGGCCAGCGTGACCTTACCGCTAACCGGCAGTTCATCGCCCACCGCATACTGCTGCTGCTCTCTCTTGGCCTCGATAATAGCCCTGGCGAGATTTGCATCGCTGGAAGCGACAATGCCCTGCAAGGTCAGGCTGAGACGGGTTTCCTTGGCGTTGTTTTCAATACCGTCCAGGCCACTGGCATTCAGTGTCTCTTCCGGTGCCGCAACCACCGCTGTCGGTATGCTGGCGGCTGTGCCAAACAGGTTCCAGTCCGCCAGGGCCTGAATATCGACCTCGGCCTGGGCAGCCTGCTGACCGGGCTGCAGCAGTGGATTGAGGATATTGCCCGGGACCGGCGCAGGTTCAGGCTGGGGCAGCAGGCTCCAGACCAGGCTGGCCAGGGCAAACACCAGCCAGATCGCCGCCAACAGATACAAAGCCTGCCGCACAAGACGCAGGCGCGCGGGATCTGCAAGATCGTGCAGGCCCGTCGCGAGCACTTGTCCGAGCTGCTGCAGTCTGGCGCCGGAGGAATCCAGCCATTGCGTATCCAATTTCACTTCCAGGTATTTTCTAACTATGCCGCGATTATAGGTTTGAGGGGGGCAATAGGAAACCCGCGAGTGTTAAGACATGTAAATCTGTGATCAGTGCCCGCCCCGCCGCCCGGCGCAAAAAATCACGCTATTTACTCTTTTGGTAGTTAGCAAGCCGGGCAGTATACTCGGGCGCGACCACCCTGCTGGAGTTTTGTTATGACATTATCTGGATATCGCCGTGCCGGCCTCTATGGCCTGGTATGTGCGTTACTTTTTCCCGGCCTGTTGCTGGCCGATGATCGCAGCGCCGACGAGGTTGCGGCCAGCATCGACGCCGAGGCCAAAACCTGGGGCGATATGGCCCAGCAAATCTGGGAATGGGCGGAAGTCGGTTACCAGGAACAGCGCAGTAGCCAGCGCTTGCAGCAGGCGCTCAGCAGTGCCGGCTTCAGCATTGAGAAGTCCGTCGCGGGTATTCCCACCTCTTTTGTCGCCAGTTACGGTTCCGGCCAGCCGGTCATTGCGATTCTCGCAGAATTTGACGCCCTGCCCGGAGTGTCCCAACAGGCACTGCCGGAGCGGAAGGCCCGTGACGGCGTTAACGCCGGCCACGCCTGCGGCCATCACCTGTTCGGCGTGGGCTCAGTCGCAGCCGCCATTACGGCCCGGGAGTGGCTGGAAAATACCGGCAGCAAGGGCACCATCCGTCTCTATGGCACCCCCGCCGAGGAAGGCGGTTCCGGCAAGGTCTACATGGTGCGGGCAGGCCTGTTTGACGACGTGGACACGGTAATTCACTGGCACGCCAGCGACAAGAACAGCGCCCTTCCGGGCACCACCCTGGCCAATCGCTCGGCCAAGTTCCGCTTCAATGGCAAGGCCGCGCATGCCGCCGCCGCACCGGAACGGGGTCGCTCGGCCCTGGACGGTGTCGAGGCCATGAACCACATGATCAACCTGTTGCGTGAACACGTACCCAGTTCCACGCGTATTCACTATGTTATTACCCGCGGCGGCAATGCACCCAACGTGGTGCCGGAATTCGCCGAGGTGTTTTACTACGTGCGCGCACCCAGCCCGCAGCAATTATTGCCGATCTGGGCCTGGGTAGAAAACGCCGCCCGTGGCGCCGCACTCGGCACCGACACCAGCGTCGACTGGGAGATCATTCACGGTAACTACAATATCCTGCCCAATGTCACCCTGGCCCGGGTCATGCAGAACAGCCTGGAGACCTATGGTGGTATTGAATATGACGCCAACGAAAAACGCTTCGCCCGCAAACTGGTAAAAACCTATAACGGCAAACCCACCCGCGCACTGGGTTCAGAGCAGAACGTGGCCAACTGGACTGAAGATATCCAGCGCAGCTCCGGCTCTTCCGATGTCGGCGATGTCAGCTGGATGGCACCCACCGTGGGACTGAATACTGCCACCTGGGTACCCGGCACCGCGGCTCACACCTGGCAGGCGGTCGCAGCGGGCGGCACCAGCATTGGCAACAAGGGTATGATCCTCGCGGCCAAGAGCATGGCGCTAACCGCGATTACCCTGTTTGAAAACCCGGGCCTGGTGACAGCGGCCAGGGCGGAGTGGCTTGAACAGCGCGGCGATGACTTCGACTACCAGCCCCTGCTCGGGGACCGGGCGCCACCACTGGACTATCGCCGCTAGGGCTCAGGCGTCCACGATCCGCTGTGGGTGCGTAAACAGGGTGGCGCGCTCGCCGCGCACAAACCCGGCCAGGGTCACCTCGAAGCGGGTCGCCACCTCGATCGCCAGCGAGGTCGGCGCGCTCACGGCCAACATGATCTCCAGTCCGGCGCGCACCGCTTTCAACACCATTTCCAGGCTAAGGCGGCTGGATAAGACCACACCACAACCAGCGGTACTGCCCCGCTCCAGCAGCACCTTGCCGATCACCTTGTCCAGGGCATTGTGGCGACCCAGGTCTTCGGACACCGCCAGGATAGCTCCATCGGCGTCAAAGATGGCCGCCGCGTGAGAACCACCGGTCTGGCGGAATACTTCCTGGCCGTCGCGCATGCCGGTCATCAGGCCGAGCAAGCGGTCCCGTGGCAGCAACAGCGCCTTGCCCACCGGGTTCAACTGCAGCACATTGTCTTCCAGGATTTCCCGCGGCCCGCAAATACCGCAGGAACTATTGACCACTACATCCTTGCGCACCACCTGCACCGCTTCCGGTGAGCGCAGTCGCATCCGCACCACCCGCGGTTCATCCTCGCACAGGGCGAGACTGACGATGTCTTCAATGCCTGTGATCAGGCCCTCGGAGAGTGCAAAGCCCAGTGCCAGGGCCAGGGTTTCGGGGTTGTCGATTTCTCCGAGAACGCCGTCATCCAGGGTATAGGCCTGGGCTTCATCCGCCGGGGCTGTCGGTGTCCACATCAAGGTGTAATAACCGACGCCTTCAACATCCAGGGTCAAGGCGTCTTCTTCGACCACCTGGCAACGGGACAACTCTGAGCTTGCGTGACTGTCAGCCAGGTAGTGGGCCTGGACTTCGACAACACCGCGGGTAGTCGAGCCCGGCTTGCTCATTGCTGGCGTCGGGATCCGCCCCAGCGACGATAGAGCTCGTGGTCCAGGCCAAACTGGTCGAATGCCCGGCCCACACTGTGATCAACAATATCATCGATAGTGCGCGGCTCATGGTAAAACGCTGGCACCGGTGGCAAGATGATCGCGCCACACTCGGCAGCGCGCACCTGCAGCTTCAGGTGTCCCAGGTGCAGGGGAGTCTCCCGCACCATCAGCAACAACTTGCCCCGCTCCTTCAACACCACGTCCGCCGCTCGCACCATGAGGTTGTCGGCATAGGAATTGGCGATACCGGACAGGGTCTTGATACTGCAGGGCAGGACCATCATGCCCTCGGTGCGAAAGGAACCGCTGGCAATGCTGGCGGCGAGGTTGTCCGGGCTGTGGCACACATCCGCCAGCGCCTTGACCTCCTCTGCCTGGAATGTGGTCTCTATCGCAATATTCGTCTGCGCTGCCGCGGACAGTATCAAGTGGGTTTCCACGTCCTCCATGGTCGCCAGGACCTGCAGGGCGCGAACACCGTAAATCACGCCGGAGGCACCGCTGATACCAACAATGATGCGCTTCTTGTCAGCCATCAACCACCCACCAGGCTAATCATCACACCGGCGGCAACCGCCGAACCGATCACGCCCGCCACGTTGGGACCCATGGCATGCATCAGCAGGTAGTTGTGTGGATTGGCTTCCAGCCCGATCTTGTTCGACACCCGTGCCGCCATCGGCACGGCAGATACGCCGGCGGAACCTATGAGGGGGTTTATTGGCGTGGAACTAAAGCGGTTCATGAGCTTGGCAATCAATACCCCGGAGGCGGTGCCAATGCCAAAGGCCACGATACCGAGGCCGAGAATGCCAAGGGTATTCAAATCCAGGAACTTGTCCGCGCCCAGTTTAGAGCCGACCGCCAGGCCCAGGAAGATGGTGGTGATATTGATCAGGGAGTGGCGCGCGGTATCGCTGAGGCGATCGACCACCCCACATTCATTCATCAGGTTGCCGAAGCAAAACATGCCCAGCAACGGTGCCGCGTCGGGCAACAACATCGCCACCAGTACCAGCAGTAACAGTGGGAACAAGACCTTCTCGCGCTTGCCCACAGGTCGCAGTTGCACCATCTCGATGCGGCGCTCTTCCTCGGTCGTCAGCGCGCGCATGATCGGCGGCTGGATCAGCGGCACCAGTGCCATGTAGGAATAGGCGGCGACTGCGATCGCGCCGAGCAGGTCTGGCGCCAGTATGCTGGCGACATAAATCGCGGTGGGACCATCGGCGCCACCAATAATACCGATGGCTGCAGCATCGGACAGGCTGAAGTCCATGATGCCCCAGTGAGACAGGGACACCGCGCCGAGCACGGTGGCGAAAATACCAAACTGGGCGGCGGCACCCAGGAACAGGGTCTTGGGGTTGGCCAGCAAGGGACCGAAGTCGGTCATGGCCCCCACCCCCATGAAAATCACCAGTGGCGCCACACCGCTGGCGATAGCCACATTGTAGAAATTGTAGAGCATGCCGTTTTGAAAGCCGGCGTCGGCCGCCAATTGTTGAATCTGCATGTGCAGGCCGGCGCTGGAGGCACTGTAGGCGTGGTAGACATCCTCGACCGTCTCATAGCTGAGCAGACCCAGTAGCTGTGCCATTTCGGCCAACAGCGCGGCATCGCCGCCAAAGATGGCTTTTTCCGCCCCTGAAAGCGCCAGCCCGGCGGCGGGTATGTTGGCGAGAATACCGCCGAAACCAATGGGCACCAGCAGCAGCGGCTCGAAGTTTTTGACGATAGCCAGGTACAGCAACAGGAAGCAGACGCCAATCATTACCAACTGCCCGACCTGCAGCTGTGCCAGCCCGGAGGAGCTCCACAGGTTGTAAAGGTTCTCCATGTCCTAGCCCAGTGTCATCAGGATATCGCCGACCACAACCTTGTCACCTTCTGCCACGGACACGGAACCGACGACACCGGCTGACGGGGCCCGCACCTCAGTTTCCATCTTCATCGCTTCCAGTATGACAATCACGTCGCCATCCGCGACCTGGTCACCGGGCTTCACATTGACCTTGAATATATTGCCGGCCAGTGGCGCCTGTATGGGTTTGCCTGCACCCGCTGCGGGTGAGGCTGCGGCAGGCGCCGCCGCTGGCACTGGCGCTACATCGCTGACCTCGCCACCTTCAGCCACCTGCACCACGTAGCTCTGCCCGGCCACAGTCACTGTATACACTTCAGGGGCGCCGGCGGCCGCGGGCGCCGGTTTCGCTATAGCTTCCTCGCCCGTGGGTACCGGCTCGAAGGCATCCGGGTTACCACGATTCTCCAGAAACTTGAGACCAATCTGCGGGAACAGGGCATAGGTGAGAACGTCGTCTATCAGGTGTTCCCCGCTGACCAGTTCAATAGACTTTTCCGCGGCCAGGGATTCCAGTTCTCCAAGCAGCTGATCCAGTTCCGGTTGCAACTCGTCGGCCGGCCGGCCGGTAACAGGTTCACCACCTTCCAGTACCCGCAGCTGCAACTCTCGATTGACCGGGGCCGGTGCGGCGCCATATTCGCCCTTCAGCACGCCCGCGGTCTCCTTGGAAATCGACTTGTAGCGTTCACCGGTTAACACGTTGAGCACCGCCTGGGTGCCTACGATTTGCGAGGTCGGGGTCACCAGCGGGATATAGCCGAGGTCCTTGCGCACCCGTGGAATCTCCTCCAGCACCTCGTCGAGCTTGTCGCCGGCGCCCTGCTCTTTAAGCTGGCTTTCCATATTGGTCAGCATGCCACCGGGCACTTGCGCCACCAGGATGCGGGAGTCCACTCCCCGCAATGCCCCTTCAAAGCGCGCGTACTTCTTGCGCACCTCGCGGAAATAGGCGGCCACTTCTTCCAGTGCCTCAATGTTGAGACCGGTATCGCGGTCCGTGTCCTGTAACATCGCCACCACCGTTTCGGTGGGGGAATGACCGTAGGTCATGGACATGGAGGAAATCGAGGTATCGACATTGTCGATGCCCGCTTCAACACACTTGAGTATGGTGGATGTCGACAGGCCAGTAGTGGCATGGCACTGCATATGAATGGGAATGCTGCAGGCCTGCTTGAGCCGGGTCACCAGCTCGAAACCGGCATAGGGCTTGAGCAGGCCGGCCATATCCTTGATGGCAATGGAGTCGGCGCCCATATCTTCAATGCGTTTGCCCTGGTCGACCCAGGTATCAATGGTATGCACCGGACTAAGGGTGTAGGAAATCGTGCCCTGGGCATGTCTGTCGACATCCTTTACCGCCTGCAATGCGGTTTCAATATTGCGCATGTCGTTCATGGCGTCGAACACGCGGAACACATCGACCCCGTTGACGGCGGCGCGCTCGACGAACTTGCGCACCACATCATCGGCGTAATGCCGGTAGCCGAGAATATTCTGTCCGCGAAACAACATTTGCTGCGGCGTATTGGGCATGGCTTTCTTCAGCTCGCGAATGCGCTCCCAGGGATCTTCACCCAGGTAGCGGATGCAGGCGTCAAAGGTGGCGCCACCCCAGGACTCCAGCGACCAGAAACCGATCTGGTCAAGCTTAGGGGCGATCGGCAGCATGTCTTCGATGCGCACCCGCGTCGCCAACAGGGATTGGGAAGCATCACGCAGCACAACATCTGTGATACCAAGAGCCTTGTTACTCATAAGCTAACGCCTCGAACGATGTTTATGGATGGCCGCGGCTATTACCGCCAGCAGGGTCGAATCAGTCGCCGCAGCGGAACCCGTGGTCTCGTCCGCCACCGGCTCCGGCGCAAAACGCCGCAGCAGTGCCGACATGACACTGGTCACGATAACCAGCAAGGTAAGAAAGGTGATAACGGTGCCCATGCCGAACAGCATCAGCTCCACACCCTGGTCGATCAGCGTAGCTTCCATTCCTGCGCCCTGCTCCAAACGGATTGAACCAGCCCCCAGTATAGACGCGGGCCAGAGTCAGGAACAGGCTCAGGACCAGGCCGTTGGGATGACCGCGTCAATCAGGCAGGGGCCACTTTGCTCCATGGCGGCGGCAAACTGCGCATTGAATTCTTCCGCCGTGGTGGCACGGCTGGCTTTTACACCCATACCCTCGGCCATGGCCACGAAGTCCATGTCCGGCGAACCGATGTCGAGCATACTCGCCGCTTTCGGCCCCGGTACACCACCGCGGGCGCCGGTACGGGAAAACTCCAATTCCAGAATGCTGTACTTGCGGTTGGAGAAAATCACCGTAGTGACATCGAGCTGTTCCCGGGCCATGGTCCACAGGGACTGGATGGTATACATGGCGGAGCCGTCACCTTCCAGGCAGACCACCTTGCGCTGGGGACAGGCGATGGCCGCACCCACGGCTACCGGCAAACCAAAACCGATGGAGCCACCAGTCTGGTTGAGCCAGTCATGACGACGCGCGGTTTCTGTATAACCGTGGCAGTAAATGCCTGAGGTAATACCCTCGTCGACGACGATGGCCTCCTCGGGCAGGTAATAGGCAAAGGCCGCGCCAATCGCATTGACATCGAGGTCGCCACTGGCCAGTTCGGGCAGGGCCAGGGTGTGGACTGCCGGCGCCACTTCCTCGCCGTTGACTGCTTCAAGCAGGTCTTGCAGGCAGGCTTCCAGGTCATCTCCAGGCGTGGCCAATACCAGTTCCGTACATGTCGGCTGCGGGATTACGCTAGGCACATCGGGATAGGCAAAAAAGGATACCGGCGACTTACAGCCAACAAGGATCAACTGTTCAACATCCTTGATGTGATCAATAGCGAGTTCGGCGAGATAGGGCAGGCGCTCTATTTTAGCGGTACCCTCGCCACGCTGAATGCGCGGCGGAAACGTGTCTGTACTGACCCGGCAGCCGCTGGCCTGGCTGAGCCGGTTCATCAGCGCCACAGCCTCGGCAGTCACTTCGACACCGCCAATCATAATCATGCTGTTCTGAGTGGATTGCAGCATCTCGGCGGCGCTAGCAATATCCGCCTCTGGCACCCGCCGCATTGCGGGCAAGGCCGCGGCCCTGGCCGGACCGCTGCTGTTGTCACCCCAGGACACATCCGCCGGCAGGATCAGGGTGGCGATCGCATGGCGGCCCGCTGCCTCGACCGCAGCGGCCGCGTCAGCGGCGATGGCATCCGGCGACCGGGAGGTCAACACCCAGTGCGACATGGGCGCAGCCACACCCTCTATGTCCGAGGTCAGGGGCGCGTCGTACTGAACATGGTAAGTCGCATGATCACCAACAATATTGACCATGGGCGTGTTGGCTTTCCTGGCATTGTGGATGTTGGCCAGGGCATTGCCCAGCCCGGGCCCCAGGTGCAACAGGGTCGATGCCGGCTTGCGTGCCATACGCCCATAGCCATCGGCGGCGCCACTGAGTACGCCTTCGAACAGACACAACACGCAGCGCATACCCTCCACATCATCCAGGGCGGCGACAAAGTGCATCTCGGAGGTACCCGGGTTGGTAAAGCAAACCTCTACGTCGCTATCGACGAGGGTTTTAATGAGGCTTTCTGCTCCGTTCATAAGCTGCTTCTCTCTACAACATCTCTAGTCTATGCGCGGCACTGAGTCCAACAGGGCTTTGGTGTACCTATGCTGTGGCCTGGTCAAAATCTGTTCCGCCGTCCCCTGCTCTACCAGTCGCCCTTGATACATCACCCCCACGTGGTGGGCCAGGGTCGGAATGATCGAGAGGTCGTGCGTGATGAACAGATAGGACATGGCGAATTCTCGCTGCAACTCCTGCAGCAAGTCCAGCACCTCGGCGCGTATCGACACATCGAGTGCACTGGTAGGCTCATCACAGATGATCAGTTGCGGCTCCACCGCGAGCGCGCGGGCGATTGCAATCCGCTGCAGCTGGCCGCCGGAAAACTCATGAGGATAACGATTGCGCATTTCCGGCTGTAATTGCACCCGCTCCAGCAGCTCGGACACCTTCTGGCTGCGCTGGGCCGCGGTCGTGCCGATGCTGAGGCTTTCCATGCCCTCCTCAATAATGCGCCCCACACTCATTCTCGGGTTCATGGAGGAATAGGGGTTCTGGAATATGACCTGTATGCGTTTACGGAAAGGCAGCATCTGCAGGCGCGGCAATTTATCGATACGGGTGCCGGAGAAATAAATGGCACCGGAGGTTGGCGGCTCCAGGTTGAGGATGGCTCGCCCCAGGGTCGACTTGCCACAGCCGGACTCGCCCACCAGCGCATAGGTCTCGCCCTCGCCGATCTCCAGGCTGATACCGTCGACTGCGCGGGTATAGTCCACCGTGCGCTGCAGCACGCCCTTGCGAATCGGAAAGTGCACCTCGACATTCCTGACCTTGAGCAGCGGAATACTGAGCGACAGACTGCGATAGCGCGTCAGGTCCGGCAGGCTGTCGATAAGCCGCTTGCTGTATTCTTCCTGCGGCCGGTGAAAAAACTGGTAAACACTGCCGCGCTCGATGATCTCGCCCTTGTACATTACCGCCACCTGGTCCGCGGTGTTCTTGACCACCCCCATGTCATGGGTGATCAGCAACACCGCCAGGCGCCGGCTCTTCGCCAACTCCTTGATCAGCTCCAGCACCTGCTCCTGGATGGTGACATCCAGTGCCGTGGTGGGTTCATCGGCAATCAATACCTCGGGTTCGCAGGCCAGGGCCATCGCGATCATCACACGCTGCTGCTGGCCACCGGATAATTCATGTGGGTAGAAATCGAAACGCTTGTCCGGGTCGGGCAGGCCGACCTCTTCAAACAATTCGACCACCCGCTGGCGCAGGGCCGCTTTGCCCAGGGACTTATGCAGCGACAATGTTTCCGCGACTTGCTTGCCGACTTTCTGCACGGGGTTCAGGGAAGACATGGCATTCTGGAAGATCATCGCCACCCGCCGCCCGCGTACACTCTGCATATCCTTCTCGGTCAGGGCAAACAGGTCGGTGTCCTGCATAAGCGCATCACCACTGGTGACTTGCAAGGCAGGCGGCAGCAGGCGCATCACAGCCAGTGAGGTGACCGACTTGCCTGAGCCGGACTCACCGACCAGGGCAAAGATCTCACCGGCGTTGACTGTGAAGCTGACGTCCTTGAGGAGCGCCTCGCCCGTCTCCGCCAGACGCACGTTGAGGTTTTCCACCTGCAGCCGGGTATATTCAGGCAGGCTCATAGCGGCTCCTTCAGACTGGTGCGCGGATCAAAGGCATCGCGCACCAGGTCAGAAAACAGGTTGGCAGCCAGCACCAGCATGAACATAAAGAAGAAAGCCCCCACCAGGGTCCACCATATCGTCGGCTCCCGCGCCAACTCATCGCGGGCACCGTTAATCATATTGCCCCAACTCGGCATGGAGGGATCGATACCGACCCCGATGTAGGACAACACCGCCTCGGCCAGCACCAGGGCGCTGAACTCCAACACGAAGGTGATGAGAATGATGTGCACCACGTTGGGCAGAATATGGCGGAAAACAATGCGAGTGTTGCCGACGCCAAAGGCAATCGCCGCCTGCACATACTCCAGTTGGCTGATCTTTAGTGTCTCGGCGCGAATCAGTCGACACAGGGTGGACCAACTGGTGACCCCGAGAATGAAACACAGCGCCACAAACTTGGCGTCGGCCTTCTCCAGGCCCACCTCGAAATAGTCCGGGTTGAGGTCAATGTAAACCTGGAACAGCAGCACCGAGGCCGCAATCAGGAGGATGCCGGGTATCGAGCTGAGCGTGGTGTAGAGGTACTGCACGACATCGTCGACCCAGCCTTTGAAATAGCCCGCAGCAACGCCGAGGGTGACCGCAATCGGCAACATCACCAGGGTGGCCAGGGTCCCCAGCAGCACGCCGGTGCGTATGCCCTTGATACTCTGGTAGAGCACATCAGTGCCGGCAACATCGGTACCCAGTACGTGGTAGAAGGCGCTGAGCTGCACCAGCAAGCTCGCCATGCAGATGATCACCGCCTGGGTCGCCCACGCCATATGCCAGGGGAAGACACTGCGCCGCAACAGCAGCCACTGGGGTAGTATCAGCAGGCCCGCGACCAGCAGCCCCTTGAGTATACCCAGGACAGTATTCCAGGCGATATCGCCGCTGCGCTGGTCAACACTCTCAAGGTGAATTCCCGCATGGACCAGACGCGGAAAATCACGGATATCATTGCCATCCGCATCCTTCAGGTTTTCCTTGGCAAAGGAGTTCAGTGCAAACGGTGCCGAATAGGTTCGTTCATGCTGGGTACCCATATCGCCCAGGGCAAAATCCAGCACACTGCGGACCTTGTTGTCATAGAAGACCTGTTCGCCATTGCCGCCGGGGTCGGGTGCCAGGGCCTCGCGGAAATGAATGGAATCGGTCAGTGCCACCAGCACGTAGGTCATGATCACCACGAAGGTCACCATGCCCAGCCGCGAGCCAAACACCTGGCTCCAGCGCTCTCGGGTCTGGGGGTCCCTGCGCAGGTTGATGAAAAATGCGATGAGCGCAAAGACCAGCAGGAATATCAGCGCGTCGGACCAGAGAATGACGAATTTCATCAGCTTAGACGCACCCGCGGATCAGCCACGGTGTAGGAAATATCCGTCAACAACAGGCCGGTGATATAGAGAATGGAACCGATAAACACCATGGCCCGCACAATGGCGAAATCCTGGGAGCGGATGGCTTCGAGCATATAGTTACCCAGCCCCGGGATGCCAAAGAAGGACTCCATTAACAGGCTTCCCATAAACAAGGTGGGAATCAGCACCACCACCCCGGTGAGGATGGGAATCAGGGCATTGGGCAATATGTGCCGGAACAGGATGGCAACCTCACTCAGGCCCTTGGCCCGGGCCGTGCGCACGTAGTCCTGGTTCGCCTCCTCGATAAACAGGGTGCGGTACCAGCGGGCACCGGCACCAATACCGGCCACCACACCGATCAGCACCGGCAATATCAGGAACTTCCAGGGCTGCACCCCCGCGTTAAAGCCGGATATGGGTACCAGCTTCCACTGTTTGGCCACCAGGTACTGGCCGCCAATGATGTAAAACAAGTAGGAAATCGACATCAACATGACGAATACGAATACTGCCCAGCGGTCCAGCTTGGTGCCACGAAACATCACTACCATCAGCGCCACGCAGATATTGACCCAGATACCAATTACAAAATTCGGCAGCGCCAGGGCCAGGCTGGGCCACATCCGCTGTGATACATCGGAGGTAATATCACGGCCACTCTCTGAACGACCAAAATCGAAGGCGAACAGGCGTACCGACTTGGTGTAGAAAATAGTCTCGGTGATGCTGGCGGGAAACTCCTGCTCGCGATTGAGAAACAGGGGCTTGTCGTAGCCGTTTTCTATTTTCCAGTTCTCGATGGCCTGCTCGGTAACATACTTCTCCCCCAGCTGGCTGCGGGCCATATCATCGGGACTGTTGACCACGAAAAACAGGGTAAAGGTCAGCAGGTTGATACCAATCAGGATGGGGATGGCATAGAGCAAGCGTCGGATAATATAAGCGATCATCGTCTTAGCCCTGGCTCTTCAGCGTGGCGCGCTGGCGGCGGCGGTAGGCGACCAGGCCCGGCAGGATCATGGCGATGACGCCGGTGGCGCCCGCCAGCAGTGGCCAGGTTACGGGTTGATTCCATTCCGCCTGGCGCTGCAAGCGCAGCTCATCGTCTACCCGCACGTACTTCAAGGTATCTTTACTGATGCCGTGACGCTTGGTGTTATACACCCACTCGTTATTCAAAAAGAATTCCAGTGGATGATAGGTAATCATCCACACGGCATCGCGCCGCCACATCTCAACCAGTTCCGCGACCACAGCATCCCGCTCCGGCCCGGGCTCCAGCACGCGCATGCGTTCGAAGGCCTTGTCGTATTCGGGGTTTTCGTAATTGGAATTATTGGTGCCGTCGCATTTACAAATCAACGGGCTCTCCGGGCTGTACAGCATAAACATGAAGTTTTCAGGATCCGGGTAGTCGGCTAACCAGCCATGGGAAAATATCTGCGTGTTGCCGGTCATGAGTTTTTCGCGGGTGCGATTCCAGTCGGCCGGCCGGAACTCCACCTGCACCCCCAGCCGTCCAATCTTTCTCGCGATCCAGTTGGGAATTGCAGAATTGGCGCCCTGCATCGCCTGGCTTTGCGTATCAATGAAAATGCGCAGGGGCTCGCCGGTCTCCAGGTCACGGCCATTGGGATAACCGGCTTCAACCATCAGTTGCCGGGCATATTCAATGGACTTGCGCCGCGGCTCTCCGTCGACCCAGTCGTAGATATAGCGATTGATGCCGGCCTCGCCCTCGATAGCGCCGGGAATACCCGGGGGAATCGGGCTCTGGGCAGAAATAATATTGCCCTCCTCAAAAACCTTACCGAACTCCTCCAGGTCAAAGGCAATAGTCAGGGCGCGGCGCAGCTTGCGCTTCTCTTCGCTATAGCCACCGACCACCGGGTCACGCATATTGAAACCGTAGTAGTAAATAGAGGGCTTCACATCCTGCGAGATAGTCAGGTTATGGGAGCGCATCTCCTCGGACAATTCCAGCCCGTCCGGGGACACGGAAAAAGCCTGGTCAAAATAGTTGGAGGTGTTGGAATGCACTTCGCCGGAGCGGTCGTAATAGCCTTGCAGGAACTTGGTCCACAGCGGCAAGACCTCCCGCTCCAGGCGGAAATGGGCCCGGTCAATAAAGGGCAGGCGTTTGCCGGCATCCTGAAGGTAACCCAGCTCCTCATCCCCGGGCGCGCCCTCGCTGGGGTAGTAATCCTCGTGAAAATTGGGATTGCGCTGGAGTACGATTTCGCTGTTGGGATCGTTCTTCACCATCATGTAAGGCCCACTGCCTACCGGCCACCAGTCCAGGGTCAGGTTTTTCTCCTTGAAGCCCGGGTTGTGGTAAAAGCGATCCACTTCCCGCGCTACCGGTGCGAAAAAGTGCATCGCCATCCAGTAAACAAACTGCGGGTAGGTATCGTGGATCGTGATAGTGAAACGTCGTTCATCGATACGCTCCAGCCCCAACATGGCTTGTTCATCCAGGTCCAGCCAGGGGCCGCGATCCATGTGGTTGAGGCGATAGGTAAACTCGCGCAGGCCGACAATATGCTGGGCCATGAAGCCCAGCATCGGCGACTTGTTGCGCGGGTCCGCAAGGCGCTTGATGCCATAGATGAAATCATCCGAACTCAGCAACCTGGAACCGGATTCCGGAAAGTCGGGGATGATGCGGTAAGCGTCTGACTGTTCCGCACTGTCAAACAGGTACAGTGGCGCACCACTATCATCCTGGGCAAATGCAGGATGCGGCTGGTAGCGCAGGTCGTCGCGCAGTGTCAGCGTGTAGCGGCTAAAGGCAATCTTGTCAGAGCCCGGCTCCACCGGATTGCGACGCCGATCCAGGAATTCCACCGTGGGCATGGACGCCAGAGACAGTGGAATGAGTTCATAAGGCCGCTTGAGAAAGTGATAGGTCAGCGGCGGCTCATAAATCTGCGAGATGAACAGGCTTTCGTCGGTTGCGTAGGACTGGGCCGGGTCCAGGTGCTTGGGCGGCTGTGCATATATCACCGAGTAATATATCGACTCGTCGCCGCTTTCGGGGGCGTTGGGATTGTTCCAGGCGCCCTCGCTACAGGCGCCCAGCAGGCAAATTGAGAACAGCCCTGCTCCAAGTATGTTCAGTCTAGACATGGCGCGTGATTATCCAGTGCTCTGCGCAAGCAAACAACTTATTCGGCGCGCTCAGCGCTCGTTTCGTCCCGTTTCGATTTGAATTCGGTCCCCGGGTTCCAGTTCGGCCAGTCGCGCGAATTCGCCAGCGCCTCACCAATGCCAAAGAACAATAACACGTTCTCAGCGGCGCCACTCAGGTCCCAGTCCGGTGAGTACTCGTCCGAGGGCTTGTGGTAGTCGTTGGTCACATAGGCATCGAGCTGATTCTGGCCCCAGGCCTTACCGTGTTCAAGGCTGTCCACGCCGCGAGTCAGGTACAGCGCCGGCACCCCCTGCTTGGCAAAATTGAAGTGATCGGAACGATAGTAGTACCCCTTCTCCGGGCTCGGCTCCTGCACCAGCACCCGGCCCTGGGCTGTGGCCTCGATTTCCAGGTAGGTCTCGAGCTCGCTGTTGCCAAAACCGACCACGGCCACATCACGGGTACGACCGTCGATACCCCCATAGATGTTATCCATGTTGAGGTTGGCCACAGTGGTGGCAAGCGGATACAGCGGATTCTCGCCATACCACCTGGAGCCCAGCAAGCCGGATTCCTCCGCCGTCACCGCCAGGAACACGATGGAGCGCATCGGCGACTGATCCCCGGCCAGGTGCAGCTTGGCCAGTGCAAACAGTGCCGCGGTACCCGAGGCGTTATCACTGGCGCCGTTGTATATATTGTCCCCTTCCATCTCTGGCTTGGTGCCCAGGTGATCCCAGTGGGCTGTGTAAACAATGTGTTCGTCCGGCCAGGTGCTGCCGGGCAAGCGCGCTACCACGTTGCGACTCTGGGAACTCTCAATGCTGTTCTCGAGCGTGACCGACGCCGCCAGATCAGCCATCGGCACTGCCTTGAAGCCTGGCCTGGCCGCCGCGTCCTTGAGCATCTTGTAATCCAGGCCGGCGGCGTCAAACAGTTCATTGGCCACCTCGTGGGTAACCCAGGCCTCGGCTTCCACCATGTCCAGGTTTTTATCGGCACTGGTCAGGCCAATCTGTGGTCCGGACCAGCTGCCGGTCACCACCTCCCAGGGGTAAGCCGCCGGCTTTGTCTCGTGCACAATCAATACCGCGGCGGCACCCTGGCGGGCGGCTTCTTCATACTTATATGTCCAGCGACCGTAGTAGGTCATGGTGTTACCGTTGAATACCGACGCGTCCTGGGTCGCATAGCCCGGGTCATTTATCAGTACCACCACCGTCTTGCCGGTGACATCTATGCCGGCATAATCATCCCAGTTGCGCTCCGGCGCGGTAATGCCATAACCGACAAACACCAGCGGCGCATCGCTTACGCTCACTGACTCCACCTGTTGCTGGGTGGATACCATCATGTCGGTGTCATAGGCCAGGTCGCGCTTAAAATCCGCACCGCGGATTTTCATCACCGCTTGCGGACTGGTGGTTACCGAAGTGACCGGCACATCCTGAAACCAACTGCCGGCATTACCCGGCAGCAGGCCGAGATCGGCGAACTCCTGCTGCAGGTAAGCCACGGTCTTTTCCTCACCGGGGGTGGCCGGCGCCCGGCCTTCAAACTCGTCAGAGCCAAGTACGGCTGTGTGCTCATGCAAATCGGCTTCCACCTGCTTCAGTTGCGCCGCAACGGCGTCAGCCGCGCTGCTTGCGGTGTCAGGTGCTGGCTTGCTGCAGCCGGAAATGAGCGTTGTCAGTACTAACAGTGATGCCGTGAATGCCGCAATTGTGCTGTTCATTTGGGAACCCCCTTATTATCATGCGGCGACTATAACAAATCTAAGGCACTTTCCATGAGTGAAATTCCTTCCGGCGCCATAGTCGCGCCCGACGCCAGCGACGAATTCCTGGGTCACCCCAAGGGTTTATTCGTCTGCTTCGCCACCGAACTGTGGGAACGCTTCTCCTTCTACGGCATGAAATACCTGCTGTTGTTGTACCTCACCAAGTACCACCTGTTTACCGACAATATGGGCCTGGACGTGCTCGGCGGCTATGCCGCACTGGTTTATGCCATGCCGGTGATAGGCGGCCTGCTGGCTGACCGCTACCTGGGTATGCGCAAGGCCGTGGTATTTGGCGGTATGTTACTGGTGCTCGGCCACCTGGGTATGGCGGTTGAGGGCGATGCCGCGAGCATGGTGAACGGCGAGGTTGTCCGTGACACCGGTGCGCTGCAGGTCTTCTATTTCTCGCTGGCGCTTATTGTTATCGGGGTTGGTTTCCTCAAGCCCAATATTTCCACCATCGTCGGCCAGCTCTACAGCGTCGATGATCCGCGCCGCGATCCCGGCTTCACCATTTTCTATATGGGCATCAACATCGGCTCCTTTGCCGCCACCATACTCTGCGGCTACCTGGGTGAGACCTATGGCTGGGCCTATGGCTTCGGCGCGGCGGGCATTGGCATGCTGATCGGCCTGGCAACCTTCCTCTACGGCCAGCGGCACCTGCACGGACACGCCGACCCCCATGACGAGGCACTGCTGAAGCAGGCGGGTTTCGGACCCTTCAACAAGGAATTCACCATATACCTCTGCGCCCTGGTCGCGGTATTCGCGGTCTGGCAAATGCTGCAGTTCCACGCGGTAGTGGAAGCCACCCTGAATATCATGTCACTGACGGTGCTGGGCGGCCTGGCCTGGTTCCTGGTCAAGCGCTGCAACAAGGTTGAGCGCGAACGCATGTTTGTGCTGATCGTACTGACCATGTCCTCGGTGGTGTTCTGGGCCCTGTTCGAACAGAGTGCTGCCTCCATGACCCTGTTTGCCGACCGGGTGCTGGACCGCAACCTGTTTGGTGTTGAATTGACCGCCGCCCAGTTCGGCTCCATGAACGCCTTCTTTATCTTCACCCTGGCGCCGGTGTTCGCCTGGCTGTGGACAACCCTGGGTCGCAGGGGTCTGGAGCCAACCACGCCGGTGAAGTTTGCCCTGGGTATTGCCCAGGCCGGGCTTGGCTTCGGCGCGCTGGTCATTGGTGCCTCCATGCCCGATGAGAGCGGGCGGGTGGCAGCCATCTGGCTGGTATTGGCTTACATGCTGCACACCATGGGTGAACTATGCCTGTCACCTGTGGGCCTGTCGGCAGTAACCAAGCTGGCGGTTCCCCACGTGGTGGGAGTAATGATGGGCGCCTGGTTCCTGGCCACCGCCTATTCAGAATTCGTCGCCGCACAAATTTCCAAGCTGGCCGCTATCGATACCAGCGGTGGACAGGTTGCTGATATTGCCAGTGCGCTGGCCAGCTATACCGAGCTGTTTGGCAAGCTGTTCTGGGTCGGCCTGGGGGTTGGCCTGGTCATGCTGCTGCTGTCCCCATTTCTGAAGAAACTGATGCACGGTGTCCACTGATAAATAAGCAGAGCATTTTATGACTGATTCCCAGCGCGACTACGATGTCGTTTTGTTCGGCGCCACCGGCTTTACCGGCCGCCTGGTAGCCGAGTACTTACTGAAAAACTACGGCAGGGGTGAACTGTCCTGGGCCATGGCCGGTCGCAACCAGGCCAAGCTCGAACAAGTGCGAGGCGACCTGGGTCCTGAGGCGGCCAACATCCCCTTGCTGAAAGCGGACAGCGCTGACGCCCAGGCCATGGCGGAACTGGCGCGGCAGACCCGGGTGGTGTGCACCACCGTGGGCCCCTATGCCCTGTATGGTTCCGCGCTGGTTGAAGCCTGCGCCAACCAGGGCACGCACTACTGCGACCTGACCGGCGAAGTGCAGTGGATGCACAAGATGATAGCCGAGCATCAGGCCACGGCGGCAGCCAGTGGCGCCCGCATTGTGCACACCTGTGGCTTCGACAGTATTCCTTCAGACCTGGGCACCCTGTACTTGCAAAATGCCATGCGCGACAAGCACGGCGTACCGGCACAGCATGTAAAATACCGGGCCGCAGATTTCGCCGGCGGCTTCAGTGGTGGCACCGTCTACAGCATCATCAATATGATGGAAGAAGCCGCAGGCAACCCGGCGCTGCGCGAGGTACTCGCCGACCCCTATGCCCTGAACCCTCCCGATAGTCACCGCGGCACTGACAAGAATGACCAGACCGGTGCTATCTACGATGAGGACTTTGAACGCTGGACCCTGCCCTTCGTGATGGCCGCCATTAACACCCGCGTGGTGCGGCGCAGCAACGCGCTCATGGACTACGCCTGGGGCGAGGATTTCAATTATGACGAGGCCACTCTTGCTCCCGAAGGCCACGGCGCACTCAAGGCCAAACTGACGGCACTGGCTATGACCGGTGGCACCGCTTCGCTGGCCATTCCGCCACTGCGCGCGATCGCCAAGAAATTCCTGCCGGCACCAGGAGAAGGCCCGAGCAAGGAACAGCGCGAAAAGGGTTATTTTGATATTCGCCTGTACGGCGTGCACCCGGATGATCGCAGTAAGGATATGCTGGCAAAAGTCACCGGCGACCGCGATCCGGGCTACGGTTCTACCTCAAAAATGCTGGGGGAAGCGGCGGTCTGCCTGGCTAAAGATACTCTGGATTGTAGCGGTGGTTTCTGGACACCCGCCAGCGCCATGGGCACCACGCTGATCGACAGGCTGCAAGCCAGTGCCGGACTGGATTTCTCTATCCTGGAAGGCTAACTCGTCTGCAACTCGCTGTGCCGGTCGTGATCACCCGGGTGGTCACGACCACGCTCCAGAACATGACCGCATGCCTGGCATTTCCAGATATCCATACGCCGGAAGGCTATCCACAGGGCCGCTGCCAGCAATAATACAGATGGTATTGCCAGGAGCGCTGTGGCGAGGCTGCCCGCCAACAGGCCCAGGCCCGTAAAAAATATGATTAGCGCAAAGAATTTCTGGCCTTTGCCGCTGCGTGACGCCCTGGCCGGACGCATCACGTCCCTGCATTGCGCGCAGCTCATTACCCGCTTTTCAACCATGAGACCCCACTTTTTTCTTGTTGTTCTTGTTCTTCTTGTCGCGCGCCTGTCTCGGCGCTTGCAAAAAAGTGGCCCGCCTGCGCTGGCCCAATCCTTCGGAAACGCAGCACAAACGAGCCACTAAATATTATGAAAAATGGATTCACTATGTCTCTAGGCCGGATGGACTAGGCCAAAAGTTTAGTCTGTTTTCCAGTTGAGTTACTCGGAGCTCCGGGTTCCTGCTCACTGGGCTTCCGTAAAGCCGCGCCTTGGTCGCCCGGCGCATTCGGGTTATCTGCGAGGAATGTCTGAGTCCAGAATCTTGCGCAGCAAGATTTGTCGAGTTCCGCAGCAGCCGAATGGGCCGGGCGACCTGCGGCAGGAAGACCGGTGAGCAGGAGCCCGGAGCTCCCGGTAGAAGCTATCAAATGCAGCCAGGCTTCACATGAGCTGTGATATTGCTGGAGAAAACCATGAACCCTGCAACCAGGATCCTTTCTACATTTTTTGTCGCAACCGCGCTCTCTGGCTGCGTTATTGTTGGCGGCGAACATGGCTGGGGTGATGACGTGCTGGCCTCCGTAAAATAGCGCTCGGCTAACAATTGCGTCGGCAGGACGCCGGCGCTATCGAGTCAATCAAACTATTTGGAGGATGGTGCCGGAAAGAGGAATTGAACGGGGCCGCCATCGGTATCCGACCGCCTGTGGGACTGGGAGTGGTGTGGTGCCGGAAAGAGGAATTGAACCCCCGACCTTCTCATTACGAATGAGCTGCTCTACCGACTGAGCTATTCCGGCAAATACTGCACTTAGAGAGGGCGGGAAGTCTAACTGCCCACCCCTTGTGGCGCAAGGGTTTGCAGCGTAAATTTGGGTGGTGGAAAAGTATGACATCACCTTCCGTGGCGAGACCTTGCCGGGCCACGATCTGGAGGCTATCAAACAGCGCTTCGCCGTTATGTTTCGGATCGACGATCCGGAGCGCGTCGACGCCTTTTTTGGTGGCCGCAAGGTCATTTTGCGGCGCAATCTAAACAAGAAACGCGCCGCACACCTGTTTGCCGCCCTGCGCCAGATTGGGGTTGTCAGCAAAATAGAGAAGGTCTCCACCGAAGAGGTGGTGCTGTCCTCTGAACCGAAACCGGTAAAAAGTACGGCCGCACCGCGCAAACGACGCCAGCCAGGCGCACCCAACCTGTTCGAGCTGCGCCTGTCGGAACGCGCCGGCGTGGAACTGGACGGCAGTGAACGCGCCTCACACCTGGTGCGCGGCCCAATTATTGCCGCTGCCATCATGTTGCTGGCGTTTATGTTGGTGGGGCTGCGCTTCTGGGCCGAGAGCCGCGCCGCTCCCGATATGGGCCTTGGCAAGCTGGCAATTGACGCCCGCCAACAACCGGTGGTGGAGGTCAACGATCAGCTTCTTTTGCACGATCGGGCCGGAATCGCCACCGAAAGCCTGGCCCTCGCCAACTTTGGCGCCAATGCCGGCGCCCGCTTTGATTTCTTCGGCACTGGTGAACTGCTGATTTTGCGCCGCGAGCCGCCGCCGGTGGCGCCGGAATGGCTGCATCCACTGCTTGGCATAGAACCGGCGGCAGGCGCGATACTCTCCCGCTGCACGTTGACGCCACCATCATGTACCGACCTGCTGAGTGAGCTCGGCGATGTCGAATTTAGCGTCGAGCGTCGCACTGACACCATATACCTGGCTGATGCCAGCCATGATCGGCTGGAGAAACGCGCCGCTGACGGCACATTGATAGCCAGCAAGGCCATGGAGCTGACTGCACCGCTGTCACTGATCTTCCAGGAGGGTATTCTTTATCTCACTCAGGGCGGCTCGGATACCGTCAGGGTATTGAAGCCCGATGACAATGACTTTGGCCAGCAACTGGATAGCATCAGCCTGCAGGTTGAGGACGCCAGCCAGAGTGGACACATCTACCCTGCCAGCCTCGCCTGGCTCAACCAGCAGTGGTGGACGGTGATGCAATCGCGCGATGGCAGCACCGCCGGACTCTACCTGTTCGGTGCCCGCTGGAAATTCCAGCAGGCTGTGCAACTGCCGGTGACGGCGCGCCCGGACCGGGTGGTGCGCTGGTCCAACAAGATCCTCGCCGTCGACCACCAGGCTGAATCTATCTACCGCTTCGACGCGGCAGCCCGCACCGAGAAAGCCTTTAGCTCTGCATCCATTGAAAGCGCCCTGGGTGAACGGCAATCCCGCTTGAGCCTGTCACGCTCACTGCAGGTTGCGATTTTGATGGTGCTGTTTATCGCCGCCTCCGCATTGCTGGCGCTGGGCACGCTGCAGTCATTGCGACAAAAAGTCTATATGCCCAAATCAGAACTGGATGAGGCGGGCTTTGATATCAATGATGAGGCCATCGAGTGGCTGGACCCGGCGCCGGATACCGAACAACGCCTGCGCAAGGTCGGTTATGCCATCGCCGGCAGCGCCACGCTGCTGCTTATTGTCGGTTTTTTCGCCCAATGGAGTATCTGGTGGATGATCGCCCTGAGCCTCCTGCTGGCAGGGCTGGGCGGCTACTATTTTGCCCTGCAGCGTGTGTTGCACAGCCATGTGGGGCTGCTGGACGACCAGTTGATCGTGGTCGACCACAGGAATACCTACCGGGTGGGTCGCGACGCCAAGATCCAATACCTCAGTAATTTCATCATGATTGATGATGTCATCGTCTACCTGGGCAACCCACTGGTGCACCAGTTCGCCGCTGAGCACTTGCAAGAGACCTTCGAGCCCGTGGTTACCCGCGGTATCAAAGTGGACCGCGCCACATTGCAGGTCAAGCTGATTCAGAGCCGCCATCCCCTGCTTTTGGGTGTGAGTGGACTGACTCTCGCAGCCGGCATTGCCCTGCTATTGATTCTGCTACCCAGCTGATTGCGGTATGCTTGCGCCATGCCCGATAACCAGCCCCACACAGTAGGCCTGTTCGTCACCTGCCTGGCCGATTTGATCCGGCCCTCGGTGGCCTTCAGCACCATCACACTACTTGAAGATGCCGGCTGCAGGGTCGAGGTACCCCTGGAGCAGACCTGTTGCGGACAACCCGCCTATAACAATGGCGCCATTGACGACACCCGGCCGCTGGCGCGCCAGGTAATCCAGCGCTTCGCGGAATACCCCTACGTGGTCACACCTTCCGGCTCCTGCGCCGGCATGATCAAGCACCATTATCCAAAACTGTTTGAGGAATACCCCCAGTGGCGCGCCCGCGCCGAAGACCTGGCCGCACGCACCTGGGAAATCACCAGCTTCCTGGTCGAAGTCATGGATTACCAACCACCCCAGCTGGCCGAGGAAGACCGCGAGCGCGCAATCACCTATCACGATAGCTGCGCCGGCTTGCGCGAGCTGGGTATCAAGCAGCAGCCACGCACGCTGCTACAGCGCAGTGGCGCCAACCTGGCGGAGATGCAGTCCACCGAGGTCTGTTGTGGCTTCGGCGGCACCTTCTGTACGAAGATGCCGGAGATCTCGGAGAAAATGGTCAGCGACAAACTGGAACAGGCTCGCGCCACCGGCGCCGAACTATTACTGGGTGGCGATCTCGGCTGCCTGATGAACATCAGCGGTCGCGCAAGCCGCATGGGCGACACGCTGGAGGTAAGACATATTACCGAGCTGCTGGCGGGACAACTGGACGGACCGGCGATCGGCGAAGGCGAGACATGAAGCAAACCAGCGCCGACTTTTTGCTCAATGCCCACCAGACCCTGATCAATCCGGACCTGCGACAACGCATGGATGCACTGGGCAGTCACCTGGTCTCGGTGCGCGACAAGGCGATGGACGAACTGGGTAATTTCGAGGAACTGCGCAAACATGTAAAAAGCGTCAAGGACCACACCCTGGACAACCTCGATCTCTACCTGCGGCAATTTGAAGAGCAGGTGGTGATGAACGGCGGCCATGTGCACTGGGCGCGGGACTCAGGCGAACTCAATGACATCGTGCTGGAGATCTGTCGCCGCCATGATGCGCGCACGGTGGGCAAGGGCAAGTCGATGATCACCGAGGAGACTGGTCTCACCGCCCACCTGGAGCAGGCCGACCTGGAGGTGACCGAGACCGACCTGGGTGAGTACATCATGCAATTGGCCGGCGAACCCCCGGGCCATATCGTCGGCCCTGCCCTGCATAAATCCGCGGCGGAAATTCGCCAGCTGTTTCTGGACAAACATCCGCTCGGCTCACGCAGCCTGGAAGACCCACCCGCCATGGTGCAGGAAGCCCGCAAAATTCTGCGTGAGCGCTTCCTCAATACCGACGTTGGCATTATCGGCTCCAATGCCCTGGTGGCCGAGACTGGCCAGACCATGTTGGTAACCAATGAAGGTAATGGTGACCTGGTTTCAACGTTGCCGAAGGTACAGATTGTCTGCGCATCAATTGAGAAGGTGCTGCCGCGGCCGGAAGACGCTATGGCACAGCTGCGGCTGTTGGTAGGCTCAGCGATTGGCACCCGGGTCACCGCCTATACCAGTTTCTATTCCGGCCCTCGACGACCGGAAGATATCGATGGGCCGGAGGAGTATCACGTGGTCCTGCTGGACAACCGGCGCAGTGAGATCATCGGCAGCAACTACCAGGACATGCTGGCCTGCATGCGCTGCGGCGCCTGCCTCAATCATTGCCCGGTCTATATCGGGGCCGGCGGCAGTGCCTATGGTTGGGCCTATCCCGGCCCCATGGGTTCGGTGCTAACCCCGCTGTTAACAGGCCTGGAGCAGTCCAGTGACCTGCCCAATGCCTGCACTGGCTGCGGTCGTTGTGCCGAGGTTTGCCCCGCCGACATTCCCCTGCCCGACCTGTTACGGGATCTGCGAGTCGAGCTACAGGAACAGAAGATTACGCCGTGGCGCTGGCGCTGGGGCCTGAAACTACACGGCTGGTTGTTGCGCTCACCGCGCCTTTACCAGGCGATAACCGGCCTCACGATTAAGGTCTTGCACAAAATGGGACGGCGCCGGGGTAAATTCCATTCACTACCTGTGGCCAAAGGCTGGACCGAGGTCAGGGACTTCCCGGCCCCGGAGAATGGCACCTTCATGCAGCAGTGGAAGCAGCGCCAGGGCAAGGAGTCCGACAGTGAGTGATGCAGAGACAGAGATACTCGGTCGCGTGCACCGCAAGCAGTACGGCAGTGGTGACGCCGAAAGCGTCAACCTGGCCCTGCGGGCACTCGGGCCGGCGCCCAGCACCGCGCCGGACAGCGAGGATGCCCTGGAAACCTTCCTGACCCGGCTGGCCACCAACAATATTTCCGTGGCAGCCGCCTCCAGCCGCTCGGATGCGGTCAAGTGCATCGCCCGCTTCATGTACGAGGAACACAATACGCACCGGGTGGTGGCGGGAAACGACCGCCGCCTGGCGGCCCTGCCATGGCGCGATGGCGGCGTGCTGGTGCGATTCGCCGCCGCTGAACCCGATGACCCGGTAAGCATTAGTTACGCGCGTTTGGGCGTCGCCGAATCAGGCTCGCTCATGCTGTATAGCAACCGTGACAACCCGGCCTCCAGTAACTGGCTGCCCCGGGACCACATAGTCGTAATGGACGGTCGCGACCTGGTCGCGAGTTATGAAGATGCCTGGCAGGTGGTGCGCAATGATCACGCCGAGGCGGACCTGCCACGTGGCATAAGCTTTATCTCAGGGCCTTCCAGCACCGGCGATATTGCCGGTCATCTCGTCAGCGGGGCCCACGGGCCACAACGGCTGCACCTGGTATTCATTGGCCTGGTACCGCCAGACCTGCTAGTCCAGGCCGGTCATCGACAGGCCAGTCCAGACTAGCCAAACAACTCCTGCAGGAAGTTTTGTAGCGATTGCCAGGAGCGGCGATTGGCCTGCTCGTTATAGACCGTACCAAAGTCAGGGTCATTGGCCTCCGGATTGGTAAACGCATGCAAGGTGTTGCCATGGCCGTGTAGCTGCCAGTCGGCGCCGGCAGCAGTCATCTCCTCGGCAAAAGCCACGACCGCCTCCGGTGGCACCATGGGATCAGCCCAGCCGTGTTCAACCAGGATTTTCGCAGTAATGCTGTTAGCTGCAATATTGTCCGCTGCTGCCAGTATGCCGTGGAAGCTGCACACGCCGGCCAGCGGCAAGCCCGAACGCGCCATGTCCAGCGCACAGAGTCCGCCGAAGCAGTAGCCGATGGCCGCCAGTTTGCCCGTATCTATTTCCGGCTGGCCCTGTGCGGTCTCAACACAGGTTTTAAGGCGGCTTTGCAGGAATGCGCGATCTTCGGTGAAGCGGTTCATCTGCGCGAAGGCCTGCTCGTTATCTTCGGCAATGACCCCTTTACCATAGAGGTCGAGGGCAAAACCCACGTAGCCCATGGCGGCCAGCTCTTCGGCCCGCGCGCACTCGAAAGCCTCGCGGCCGCGAAAGGCGTGTGACACGATCACCCCGGGACGCTGCACCTCTTGCTCGTCGTCCCAGGCCAGAAAAGCCTCGAGTAAGTCACCCTCGTGGGTGTATTCAACGGTGCGGGTTTGAATAGCCATATCAATGCTCCATGCGTACGCTTGTCGAAGGTCACTATCTTCCGTATCTTTTTTGACGCTTGCAATCCGTTAGGGAAAATATATGCACCTGGCTTTCAGCTCCATGAACACCCTCAATGACCCGGCGCCGGCCGATTTGGCGACCGCCCTGGAGCAGCGTGGTTTCGAATCCCTGTGGTACGGCGAACACAGCCATATCCCCTGCTCTCGCAAAACGCCCTATCCCCCGGGTGGCGAGATGCCTGCCCCCTACCGCAATATGATGGACCCCTATGTCTCCCTGATGGCGGCCGCGGCCGCCACCACCCGCTTGAGACTGGGTACCGGTATTGCCCTGCTGATGGAGCGGGATATTTTTTCCCAGGCCAAGACCATCGCCAGCCTCGACCAGTTATCGGGTGGGCGCGTACTCATCGGCACCGGGGTTGGCTGGAACGAGGAGGAGTTCAGCAACATCAATCCGCACCCTTTCAACAAGCGCTACGCGGTCATGCGCGAGACCGTGGCCGCCACACGAGCGCTGTGGACAGACGCGCAAGCCGAGTATCACGGCGACTATATCGACTTTGACCCGGTCTGGGCCGACCCCAAACCCCTGCAAGCGGGCGGACCACCCATCTACATGGGCGCCATGGGTCCACTGGGTGTCAAACACGCCGCCCAGTGGGCGGACGGCTGGTACCCGGTGGATATTGCCCTGCCCGACATCGCCCAGGATGTGACCCGCTTCAAGGAATTGGTGGCGGAACAGGGTCGCGACCCGGAGACTGTGGCGATCAACCTGCAAATCATGGACACTGGCAACCTGGACAAGCTCAAGTTGTACCGAGACCTCGGCATTGAACGCGCCACCGTTGGCGTTGCCATCGACATGTGGGACAAACCCGATCAAATCATGCCCATGATCGATCAATTTGCCGAGATCATTCCCGAGCTGAAAGATTAATTACGCACCCTGGAGTACAGCATGAATCGAGTTATCCCTGGCCTGCTGATCAGCCTGTTGTTGGCGACGCCGGCGCTGGCCGACAAGAACCAGGACAAGCGCGACAAGGTTCAGAAAATGAGCACCGAGGTGCTGGCGCGACTATACAAGGAAAAACCCGAGACCAAGGAGTTGGTCAAGAACGCCAAGGGCTACGCCGTGTTCTCCAACATCGGCGTCAATGTTTTTTTCGTCTCTGCCGGTGGTGGTAACGGCCTGGTTCACGACAACAAATCAGGCGCTGATACCTATATGAACATGGGCACTGCCGGCATTGGCCTGGGCCTGGGCGTCAAGGATTTCCGGGCGGTGTTTGTCTTTCACAGCCGCAAGGCCCTGGACAACTTCGTCGAGTATGGCTGGGACTTCTCCGGCCAGGCCGATGCGGCGGCCAAGAGCGGTGACAAGGGCGATGCGGGCAGCGTCGCGGCCACCGTGGTCAACGGCGTTTCAATTTACCAATTGACGGAAAACGGCCTGGCGCTGCAGGCCACGCTACAGGGCACCAAGTACTGGAAGAGCAAGAAGCTCAACGCCAGCGCTGAGTAGTCAGCGGCTGCCGGAACCAAAGGGCCAGTCGAAGGACAGCGAGGCGAACCAGATTTCGTTGCTGCCGTATTCTCCCTCGAAACCAAACAGTGGCGGGGCCTTCTGGCTATTGATGGCCGCATCACCATAATCGGCGTAGACCAGGCTGCCTGATACCTTCATACCGCTGTCACGAAAATAATCCGCACCGATGGCGTAACGAATCTGCCGGTCGATAGGCATATCGGCGGTACGGTCTTTGGCCCGGGTGGGGTCGGTGTCGTAGCCTATACCGGCTCGCAGGGTCCAGCGGCTGTTCATGCGATAGTCCGCTCCCACCGCGTAGTGGTATGTGTCATCCCAATCACGCGCCAGCGTGGCACCGCCGGTATTGGTACTAATGAAAATATCCTCCATTTCACTCCAGTTGTCCCAGCCCCAGGTCGCATGGGCGGTCCACTGTTGATTGATATCATGGCTCAGGCTGGCGCGGACGACAGCTGCCATGGTCAGCTTGGTGGTCACACCCACCTGGCCGAGTAAGTCGGCGGAAACATTGCCATCGTACTCGAAGTCGAATTTGGAGGTGCCGCGCACGCCAAAGCGCGTGCGGTCGGAGAACTCATAGTGCAGGGCCAGCGTTCCTGCCACCTGGGTGTCGTTGCCGTCCAGGTTAATCTTGCCATCCGGACCCAGGCCGGGAGCGCCTGGATTGGGCACGGCGACGTCCATATCCAACTCGGAGTACATGACCGGCACAGAGAGGCCCAGCGACAACTTGTCGTTTACCTGGTAAGCAACTGATGGCACCAGGCCAATCACCAGAATAGAGACATCCTGCACCTGGTAGCGCCCGACCCAGTCATCGTCGTAATCCAGCACTGAGCCCGTCAGTGCCACACCGGAAACTCCCAGCGACCATTTTTCATTGAGGGGATGTGCATAGAAAAAGCTGCCCCCGGGGGTCGGGTCGGTAGCATTGCCACCATCACCATCGCCATTGGCGATCCCACTGTTATCGAGGTCGAACTCTACATTCGGGGCTATGACGCCAGCGGACAGCATAAGCTCGGACTTCTCCAGCCGTGACATCGCCGCCGGATTGAAAAAGGCGTCGGTGGCGTCGCCGTTACCCGCCTGCTCACCGGCGCCGGCGCGCCCCTGAGTGGGCTGGCCGAATTCAGTAATCCACAGACCACCAGCCTGAACTGATGCGGCGGCTACTCCCAGCACAGCTGCAAGCAGCGTCCGTCCAAGACTGTTTGACATCCAATTAACTCCCGCTCAAGAAAAACCTGGCTACCAGTGAAGCACAACAGCAAGCAGCTGTCAGCCCATGCCCCCGTCGGGCCTGGCACTCGCCAGCATTGGCAGGTAGAAATAGAGAAACATACTGTAAGCGCCCATCCAGCCCAGCGCCGCCAGCCACAGCAGGGCAAAGTAATACTCGGGCATCAGGCTGGCCGCCACCCGGCTCAGAATAGCGACAATCATCAGGATATAGGCCAGGGCAAAACCGGCGGGCAGCTGCAGCGGTCGCCCGGTGTGGCCCAGGCTCACCCTGGAGATCATCGCCAGTATCATCAGGCCAAAGCCACCCAGGGCCAGCAGGTGTATGGCGGCAGAGCGCGGCAGGTCAAGAGCCCACAGGGCGAATCCGGCGATCACACAGGCGTAGGCAATATGCAGCGACCACAGCAGCGGCACGCCCAGGGATTGCCAGGGCTTCCAGCTCAGCCAGCGCAGCAGGTTAGCCAGCGCGACCAGGCCCGCTGTCACCCGCAGGTAAACCGGTGAGACCTCTAATACCAGTAGCAACAAAAACAGCGCGCTGGCCAAGAGCGATAGATACTCCAGCAACGCATAGCGGACTGTCGGTGCTCGCTGTAAACCACGGTCGCTGAAAAAAGGAATGACCCGGCCACCGACTACCAGCACGATATGGATGATCAGGAACAAGGCGCCATTGAGCAGGAACCCGGCCTGGGTTGTATCTCCCCGCTCCAGGACCAGAGCATAGGCGCCACTGAAAGCGGCAAACAGCAGGAACACCGGCGCGAAAAACACATTGCGCCAATTGCGCGCCAGCCAGGTCATGCGACCCACAGTCCAGGCCGCCAGCAGGAAGAACAGCACATCGATGCCCGCCGCCAGCCAGTCGGGGCAGACGGGCAACACCCAGCCCAGCCTGGCCAACAGCCAGAGCAGCGCCAGGCACTGCAAGCCAGCCCCGCGAATTGTCGGCACGCCGGTCCAGGTCTGGGCTGCGGTTAGCACGAAGCCCACCACGACCGTGGCGGCAAAGCCGACAATCATCTCGTGCATATGCCAGAGCAGGCCCACTTTACCCAGCCCCAGCACACCCTGGAATTGCAATAGCCAGGCCAGGATAGCCAGGCTGCCAAAAGCCGCCGCAGCGGGAAACAGTGGGCGGAAGGGCATGCGCCAGAGCGGGGATTTCGGTACGGAAGGTGCTGTCTCTTCCATGTTCATAGCAATGCCATCACTCGATCAAAAATATTGACGCCCTCGCGCGCCTGAAACTGGTAGTTCACCTGCACCACAGGCAAGGACAAGTGCAGCAGTGCTTCAATATTGGCGGGACTGGCATTGAGCACCACATCGGCCGCACTGCTCTCAATCGTGGTTTTCAGCTCCTGCCGCTGGGCGTCCGAGTAACCCATGGCCGGCAATACCCGCTGTAAATGCGTGTTACTGGCGAAGGTCTCGGCAATGCTGCCTACCGCCGTGAGCCGGGGATCAAGCACTTCCCCCACCCCGTACTTTTCGGCGGCCACCCAACCGGCGCCGAAGGCCATGCCGCCGTGCGTGACGGTCGGGCCATCCTCCACAATTATTACCCGTTTGCCGCTCAGCTGTGCTGGCTCGTCCACAGTCACCTCCAGGTCCGACAGGACCAGATCTGCGTCCGGATTGTACTCTTTTTGCAGTGCCGTGATGGTCGCAATAGCGCTGGCCTCTGCCTGCGCCACCTTGTTGATGACCAATATATCCGCCGCCCGGAAATTGGTCTCACCCGGATAATAGTCCAGGCCGTGACCAGCGCGCAGGGCATCGCTGACCACGATACTGAGATCCGGTTTGAAAAAGGAGAAGTCGTTATTGCCGCCATCCCAGAGGACAATATCTGCTTCGGCCTCAGCGGCTTCCAGTATGGCGGCATAATCGACCCCGGCGAAGATGACCAATCCCTGGCGCACGTAGGGCTCGTATTCCTCGCGCTCTTCAATGGTGCATTCGCTGCGATCAAAGTCTTCCAGCGTGGCAAAGCGTTGCACCGCCTGGGCACTGAGTTTTCCGTAAGGCATGGGGTGGCGCACAGTGACCACCCGCACACCTGCGTCCACCAGTGACCGCGCCAGCCATTGGGTCAGCGGGCTCTTGCCGGTACCGGTACGGGTAGCGGTAACAGCCACTACCGTTTTTCTGGAACGCAGCATGGTCTGGTCCGGGCCCAGCAACACGAAGCTGGCCCCCGCCGCCTGCACCCGGGCCGCCTTGTGCATCACCTCGCGATGGGCAAGGTCACTGTAGGCAAAGAACACGAAGTCGATTTTCAGCTCGGCGATCAAGCGCGTCAATTCCGACTCATCGAATATGGGTATGTCGGCCGAATAATGCTCACCCGCCATGGCCTGGGGATAGCTGCGCTGGTCAATAAAGGGAATCTGGGTCGCGGTAAAGGCGCAGACCCTGAACTCGGGATGCGCCTTGAAAAAGGTCTGGAAGTTGTGAAAGTCGCGACCGGCCGCGCCCATGATAATGCAGTTAAACATCACTGTGCCTCCACGCGGGTACCCGCTGTTCCATTAATCGCGGCCGCCAGCTCTGAAGGCTGACAGATCACCGCCGGCTTGCCTGTGGCCGCCACAAATTGCAGCGCGGCTTCGACCTTGGGCCCCATGGTGCCGGCGGGGAAGTGCCCCGCCGCAGCCAATGCTTCCAGCTCCCGGGCGCAGCTTCGCTCCAGTAAACGCGCCTGGTCGCTTCCAAAGTCTTCATAGACACCTGCGACGCCAGTGACCAACACCAACTGGTCGGCGCCGATGCTGGCGGCCAGCATCGCCGTGGCCAGGTCCTTGTCGATGACGGCTTCTACACCCGCCAGCCTGTCGTCCTGCTCGACTACCGGGATACCGCCACCGCCGGCGGCGATAACAATCACCCCCAGTTCCAGCATTTTTTCGATTACCGGGGTCTCGACAACCCTGACCGGATGCGGTGAGGCAACCACGCGTCGACCTCGATTGGCGTCATCGCGAACCAGGCTCATGCCCGCCTGCGCCAGGGCATCGGCGTGGGCCGGCTCAAACCAGGGGCCAATCGGCTTGGTCGGCGCGGCGAATGCCGGATCTGCAGCATCCACCACCACCTGGGTCAACAGGGTAGTGACCGGGCGCTGGCCGGCGGTGAGATTGTGTACCGTCTGTTGCAAAACATAGCCGATCTCGCCCTCGGACTCCGCTACACAGACCTCCAGCGGCAAGGCGTAGGCCTTGCCCAGGGCTTCTTCCACCCGGGTCAGGATGTAGCCGACCTGGGGGCCGTTACCATGGGTAAGCAGGATCTGGTGTTCGCTCCCAAACAGCTGTGACAGTGGCGCCAGGGTGCTGGCGGCGAACTCAAACTGGCCCAACATGGTCATATCTTCACCATCACGGGCGAAGGCGTTGCCACCGAGACTGATCACCAGGCGCTGTTTCATGGAACACCCCATCCAAATGCAGTACATCCAGTGTAGTATTGCAGCCCTGTAGCGGCGTTGATCAGGATCAGTTAAACGATCCCGAGCCGGCGCCGGGTAATACCAAAGCACGGAGAAACTTCTATGGCACTGTCACCTAAATTACTGATCGGCCTGCTACTCATAATCGCCAGCGCGGGCTCGCTTTCTACTGTCGCCGCCGAGAGCAAGGGAACGGTATTGATCACTGGCGCCAACCGGGGCATCGGCCTGGCCCTTGCGGAACAGTTTGTCGACGGTGGTTACACCGTGATTGGCACGGCGCGCAAACCGGACAAAGCCAGGGCGCTCAAGGCACTGGGTGCAGAGGTAGAGCAACTGGACGTGGCCAGGCAGGCCAGCGTCGATGCCCTCGCCCAACGCCTGGCGGCACGGCCCATCGACATCCTGGTCAACAACGCCGGCATTATTGGTCACGCCACCAAGGACTTTGCCGAGCTGGATATCGATAAGCTGCAGGGTGTCATCGACGTCAATGTTATGGGGCCCTTAAGAGTCACCCAGGCACTGCTGCCCAATGTGCAGGCCAGTGAGCGTAAGGTGGTCGCCGATATGAGTAGCATGATGGGTAGCATGGAACTCAATACCTGGGGCTGCTGCCTGGGTTATCGGGCCAGCAAGGCGGCGCTCAACAGCCTCAACAAAACCCTGTCGGTGGAGTACGCCAAGCAGGGTATGACCTTTGTGGTCCTGCACCCGGGCTACGTCAAGACCGACATGAACAAGGGCGAAGGCAACATCACCCCCGCCCAGAGTGCGCAGGGCTTATTCCAGGTCATTAGCCAGCTCGACCAGTCAAACAACGGCAAGTTTTATGACTTCAGCGGCAAGGACATGCCCTGGTGAGCAAAGCCGGACAATACACTCGCTGGTGATCGCCCTATGCGCCTGATGCTCGCCCCCATGGAGGGCGTTATTGATCACACCATGCGCGGCCTGCTCTCTGAACTCGGCGGGCTGGATCGCTGTGTCACGGAGTTTGTCCGGGTCAGCGACCTGCTGCTGCCACCGCGGGTATTCCATCGCTATTGCCCGGAACTCAGGCAGGGCGGCACAACGGCTTCCGGCGTTCCCGTCTATCTACAACTGCTGGGCGGTGACCCGTCGCCGATGGCTGAAAATGCCGCCCGCGCCGCGGAGTTGGGTGCGCCGGGTATCGACCTGAATTTTGGCTGCCCCGCCAAAACGGTGAACCGCAGCGAGGGCGGCGCGATCCTGCTGCGCGAGCCAGAGCGGGTACACGCCATTGTCGCAGCCGTGCGCCAGGCCGTGCCGGTGGCAACACCGGTCACGGTCAAGATTCGGCTTGGCTATCGGGACCGGGATTTACTGGAAGACAATGCCCGCGGCATCGCCGCCGCTGGAGCCGACGAACTGGCGGTGCATGCGCGTACCAAGATTGATGCCTATCGGCCTCCGGCTTACTGGGAGGAAATCGCACGAGTTCGCGAGTGGGTGGACCTGCCGGTTATCGCCAACGGCGAGATATGGAGCCCACAGGAAGCACTGCGCTGCCAGCAGGTCAGTGGCTGCGAGGATTTGATGCTGGGCCGGGGCCTGATCTGTCGACCGGACCTGGCGCGACTGATACAGGCCGAGAAGGCCGGTGAATCAATCGCGCCGCTAAGCTGGACCGAGGTACAAGACCTGGTGCTGCGCCTGTTTGACCTGACCCTGGAACACTACCAGGAACGCTATGTCGGCAACCCGATCAAGCAATGGCTGGCCTACCAGCGCTACTACTACCCGCAGGCAGCCCTGTTGTTTGAGCGCATCAAGCGCCTGCGTGAAGCGGCCGATATTCGCGCGCAGCTGCTTGCCTCCGCGCCATCGCTGGCAGATCGTCCCGCCGTGGCATAAAGCCTCCTTCTATAAGCCCCCTTTAAAACGCTCCTATGCGCCCCCAGCAATGTGGGTGTGAGCCACGATAATACTCTGCGCCGCAGCATCCTGTTTGCGGCTTCTTTCGCTGCCCTGCTCTGGGCCCTGCACCTGTTCGGTTTCGTCACGGGCCTGGATCTTTACTGGCTGGGCGTTCTGCCCCGGACCCTGGACGGATTGCCAGGTATTGCCAGCGCGCCCCTGATTCACGGTTCCTGGCAGCACCTGTTTGGCAACACACTGCCCATACTGCTGCTCGGCAGCATGCTTGTTTACGGCTACCCTCGCACCCGCTGGTGGGCCCTGGCGGGTATCTGGTTGGGGTCGGGCCTGGGTGTCTGGCTGTTTGCCCGCAGCAGTTACCACTTTGGCGCCAGCGGCCTGGCCCACGGCATATTCTTTTACCTGTTCATCGGCGGCATCCTGCGCCGGGACAAACGCTCCGCCGCACTGCTGATGGTGGCCTTCTACCTGTACGGCGGCATGTTACTGACGATCTTTCCGCGGGACCCCGGTGTCTCCTTCGAATCGCATTTCTTCGGTGCACTGGCGGGCGCCGGCTGTGCCTGGCTGTTCAGTCGCCGGGACCTGAAGCCGCCACGGCGGCGTTATTCCTGGGAGCATGAGGCTGAAAGCGACGGCGCGGAGGAAGAGGAAGACCCCGTCATCGGGGAGCAATGGAAACTCTAGCGAGGCAGTTCCTTCATAATGGCCGCCACCACCTCGTCGATCTGCTGCTGGCTAATCTCGGTCATATTGCGAGGCAGTCGATTCTGTGCGGCGGCCTCCCAGACCAGCATATTGTCGGCGCGATCGACCAGATCTATCGCGAGCGTACCCTGGGTGTACTGGCGAACACGGGTTTCATAGTTAGGCCAGGAGCGATAGCGCCCGCGCCTATAGCCGTGAAAACTGGAGGCTGTAGGTACTGTGCGCACATCCATGCGCTCCTCAATGTTGACAAAGAAGTTAACCAGGATGTCCGGACTGTCAGACTGGCGCATACCGCGACTTTCCAATTCGCGAGTCACCGCTGAGGCCAGCATTCCGGTGAGTGGGGTGCGAACCCCGTTGGCCCGGTCAGTGCCCGCTGGTTGCATGATGTTAAAGGTCCCAAAAGCGAAAAAGTCGGTGCCGGGGTTGGCGGCTGAGTTAATCCTTGGACCTGACGTTGCACAGGCAAACAATAAAAGTGTTGATGACAGGACGCTGACAATTTTTATTCGCATAATGTTCTTCCTCGAGAATAGCGATGTCATAGAATTAGCCATGGGGCCTAAACCCAGTGGTGGCAGACCTTATTCATTACACATAATATCCATCACTTGCTGTGCCACTGCTACTTCTTCCGTCGTGGTCGCGGCAAACAATCGTTCTTTTGCCTGCTCGCAACGGCTGGCTTCGGCCTGCATGTCTGCCGCGACTTCCTCTACCACCTTGGGCGAAACAGGCTGGCAAAGCGCGTCATCGACTCGACGGATATTGGCCGCATCACCGGTTTCCTCAACGGAGACGCAATCGCCAATCCGCACCTGGGTTTGATCGGTTACCACCGAAATGGCACTGCCCTGGCTGGTGCGTACAGTGTATTCCATGCCGCTGCCTCCGCGACGGCGATTGCGTGAGGCCGCGCCCAGACCGGCGCCCGCTGCTGCTGCCGCAGCCTGGCGACCACTGGACTGATTGCGTGCCAGTGCCCAGCCGGCAGCGCCACCAAGTAGGGCGCCGCGACCCGCCTGGGCGTCGAAGTCAACCTGCTGGGCTCGTTCAACGATGCCAATGGTGATGCGGGCGCTGTTCCCGCGTTGCTGTGCCTGTGCCATTACGCTGCCAAGTACCAATGAACCCATCAAAAATGCACTGACAATTCTTATCGCTTTCATTTCAATTTACCTTCTCACCAATAGTTGGATGTGAGTCCTTATCGCGGTACGCCAATACCATCGTCGAACTCCTGTAATATTTCTGCATCTTCGCAGGCAAAGTGATGCTATTTTTTGCCTTTGACCTCGTAGTGGTCATGTAAAAACTCTACCAGCTTATCTGCCCAACGGCCGAACATACGACGCGCCTCGGCCCGGTTGGTGACACGGTTGTTCCAGGTCATCATGCCGCCTGCCTGTCGAGCGGCCTGGCGATCAGCAGCGCGGCCCAACATGTCGCCGGTAACCGAATCAATCAACTCGATGTACAGGGTGGCGGCGCCGTTGGTAGCGGAATAGGTGCGGCCACGCCCGGCCCTGTTGACATCGGGTACGGTAATATCAAGGTCGATGATGGCGGGGCGCAATACCAACACGTCGTCGCCCGCATCAGTTGTTATATCGAAACCGGCTGCTTCCAGCCTCTCGACGAATACTTCCCTGAAAAGTGCGGCTGCGTCAGCCTTGATACGGGTCACATCGGAAGCGCGAACGTTGCGGCCGCGGGAACGGTTCTGATCGCGCTGCCAATTACTGCGAAATGCCACAAATGGGTCGAGTATTGCCACGCGCTTGAACACACTGAAATCTGCATCCGGATTGACGTAAGCGGAATGCACGCGGGGGTCTTCTATCGCCACCAGGTCGTCAAACCGGTGTGGGGATGCGGCATCTTCTGCCAAGGTTGTTCCAGGCGCACTCAGCCAGGTGATAGTTGCCAGAGCGATTGCGGCTATTTTCTTAATAGACATAGGGGTTATCCTCAAATATGAGCGCGTGGCGGTCACGCGCTGCCCAGTGATTTTTTTGATTTTGGTCTCTACAGTTTAGATCTTAGGTCCTTTGGCTTAATGCGCAAGTTGTGATAACTACAAACAGGTGCTGGTTTCATATCTGTCATTATTCGCCGCGCATCTGGATCGATTCGTCATTAATCTCGAAAGTATTGAGCTCCAGGTCGATCTGGGGCCCTGTCGCCGTGCCAGGCACAATTTCAAACCCAAGCTCGAAGTTCACCATGGTCGCTCCCAGCTGCTTAAGAATGCTGACATCGCCTTCGGTTTTGGCGATGCCCTCTTCAATCGACGCCGCGAAGGACTTCTCGCCAATCATGATGTTCTCCAGATCGGTACGATTAATCGTGATAGTCAGATCCGGATCGTCGTTCAGGAAGCCCTCGACGTTAGTCAGCGTTGCATTGGAAAGATCGATCGCGAACTTCTCTCCGTTATCCGGCGTGATCAGGTTGATACTGAACTCCAGACCTTCCGCCTTGCGGCTGTCCATGCGAATGCCGAGGAAGTTGAGAAACAGTTCCGTGGACATTGCCTGGATCATATCAGGCCCCAGGGAATTGGCCGAGTTACCTGTCGGGATACCGTTGCGCAGCTCGTAGGCGCCGGCGAGGAAGCTGTTGCGCAGGCCAGGGTTCTCCTGCTGATAACCGATCTGTTCCCACACGTCTGCCAACAATCCCCTGGCCTTGGTGTTGTCGGGTTCTGCCCAGACCAGCCTGGTCAGGATCTCCTGGGCATGGCGATACTTACCATCCTTAAAGAGTTTCTTGCCGCGTTTAACGATTTTTTTCGAGCCACCCATCATATCGACATACAGCGGAGCTGAGTCTTCCGGCGACAAGGGAATCAGTGTGGTCGGGTTCGCGTCCCAGAAACCGAGATAGCGCATCCATACACCGCGGCTGTTGTGTTCCATCGAGCCGTGATAACCGCGCGTAAACCATTCCTGCTTCAGGTTGTCCGGTTGCTCATAAACATTGTGAATCTGGTTGATCGTGACACCCTGGTTTGCGAGGTGCAGTACCTGGTTGTTCAGGTGTGCATACTGATCGCGCTGTCCGCGCAGTACCTCCTGGATACGTTCGCTACCCCAGCGTGGCCAGCTGTGCGATGCGAACATGACTTCAGCTTCCTGACCGAACAGGTGATAGGCCCGGCTGATGTATTTCGACCAGGCCAGAGCATCACGCACCTGGGCACCACGCAGCGTGTAGATGTTGTGAATTACGTTACTAACGTTCTCCGCCATCCACAGTGCCTTCATGTCAGGCAGGTAGGTGTTCATCTCCGAGGGCGCCTCAGTGCGCGGCGTGTTCTGGAAGATCATGCGAACGCCGTCGACGTCGAATTCCTCGATGTCGTCTTCAACGACGTGCGTCGCAGGCAGAAGGCCGATACGGCCAGCGGAGACGTTTTGCGCCAGACCCTGACCGGCGTGGCCATAGGGGCTGGCCGGCAGCAGCACGCCATACTGGTAGAACAGGCGGCGGTTCATCGCGTTACCGGCATAGACGTTCTCGGAAATCGTGTGCTGCTCGAAGTCACGGGGTACGATGATCTCGGTTCCACCTGCTGCCAGGCGTTCGGGATCGACTATGCCCCTGATACCGCCAAAGTGGTCGCCGTGTGAATGCGAAATGATGACGGCCGTTACCGGCAGCCGCTCAACTTTTTCGTTGAGCAACTCAAGTGCCGCTCGCGCAGGCTCCAGCGAGGTCAGGGGGTCGAATGCGATCCAGCCCTTTTTGCCCCTCACGAACGTCAGGTTGGCAAGATCGAGGCCGCGAACCTGGTAGATACCGGGGTTGATCTCGAACAGACCGGTTTGCTGGTTCAGTTCCGACTGGCGCTGCAGCGAAGGGTGGACGCTGTCAAAGTCTCTTCCCTCGTTGAGCCACTCGTAGCGCGCAATATCCCAGGCGGTGCCACCGGCATCGGCCGGGATAACCATGTCATTTAGCGGCGCGATAAATCCCTTGCTGGCTTCATCAAAGTCCCTCCTGTCTTCAAAAGGGAAGGATTTGCGTGCTTCGCGAATGATTTTTAGCGTGTGCTTTGAAGGTGGCTTACCCTGGGGGTCAAAGTGCTTGTCGGGCGATTCGGCCTGCGGCAGTGTGCTGCCTCCGGTGCCTGCGGCCAGGGCTGATCCGCTGGCAAAGGTTAATGAAACCGAGGCGACAAGCGTCGCTATGACCACGTTTTTTGTATGTTGGAACATCTAGAGTACCCCCTGAAAAAATCTATATGAGTCCGTTTTAGTCAACTGGTTTCGTCCGTCTCACCGACGTCTGACTCCATGATTTCTTTTGTAAATTCAATCACTTCCGGAAACGAGGTGAAACGGGCTATTTGCCCCGTTTCAAGATGCTCGACCTTACCGTGATAAATACCGGCTTCAGGCTGCGTAGCATCACTGAACCGTAGTAGAAAAGTCTGCCGACTGGGCAAATGCTCATCAGAGCCGAGCTCAACTGCAGAGTTATCGTTTTTGATCATCTTTCTCTTCCGTAGACAGGAGCTGCGGCATGCCTGCGCCAACTTCTGGTCTGAATATCCAATATTGATCATGCATACTCCGGATTTACCGCGCCGCAGTCTTGAAGGAGTTCTGAAGATTCTGTGAAACTCTGCGGTTGATGCTAGTATTTCCACTATAAATACGAGCGGATAAATAGGCTGATTTTGGGGACCGAGGGGGAAAGCGTTCTAGACGTGGGTGGCTTGCGCCTGGATGCATCTACCCAGCGCCTGACGGTGAACGGCCGGACAGTTGACTTGCGCCCCAAGAGCTGGGATTTACTCAGCTACATGGCGGCAAGACCAGGGTTATTGCTGACCAAAAGGGAGCTGATTGAGGCCGTCTGGGCAGACCGTGTGGTAACCGAGGCCAGTTTGAATCAGGCGGTAAGGGAGTTGCGCAAGACACTAGGGGATGACGCCCGGTCACCGCGATATATAGAGACCGTCCATCGTCGTGGATTTCGGTTTATAGCCGGCACCGGGGAGCACGGCAGTTCTTCTGGGCCTCAGGCGACACAAGTTACTACGACCGGCCAGGGTAAAGGGAAACTGTTCGGGCGAGAGCAGGAGCTAGCCTACCTGCAAGAACGGTTCAAGCAGGCCGCAGACGGCCAGCGCCAGCTCTGCTTCATAACCGGGGAGCCTGGAATCGGTAAGACCAGCCTCGTTCAAGCGTTTCTGGATTCAATCCCCCCAGGGGAAGGGAGTAAGACACCGCTCATAGGACTGGGACAATGTATCGACCAGCACGGTGAAGGTGAGGCCTATCTACCCATCCTGGAAACGATCGATCGCCTGGCTCGTGGGCCCAACGGAGAACGAGTACAGCGGCAACTGCAACGTTATGCGCCCACCTGGCTTATACAATTACCCTGGCTCCAGCCCTCCACCGGACCGGAATACGACCCTCAGCTGCTTGCGGCGACACCAACCCGGATGCTGCGTGAATTTTGCGTTTTCTGCGAAGCGATTGCGGCCGAATCGCCGCTGGTCCTTTGGTTGGAGGATTTGCACTGGAGCGACCACTCCACGATCGACCTGCTGCATGCTCTGGCACGCCGACAAGAGGCCTCCCACATCCTGGTGGTGGCAAGTTACCGTCCAGTAGACGCAGCCCTGCTTGACGCCCCGGTGCGTGCGCTCAAGCAGACCCTGATACAGCACAATACAGCCACCGAACTGCCCCTGGAGTTACTTACGCTGGATGGGGTAGGCGCCTATCTCGCAGCGCGTTTCGAGGGAATCGAACAGTTGCCGAAGCTGACCAGAGCCATCCACGAGACCACTGACGGCAATCCTCTGTTCATGGTAACACTCGCCAACTACCTGGTATCCAAGCACGTATTGATCCGTGATCAGAACCTCTGGACCGCCGCCGGGGCCCTCGACTCCATCCGTGAACAAAGTCCAGATAGCCTTAAAGGTATTGTCGAACTGCAGCTGAAACAGGCGACGGATGAAGAGCTGTCCCTGCTAGAGACAGCCAGCGTCCTGGGCACATTGTTTTCTTCCCGCACGATTGCCCACATACTGGAATCGGATCTGGATGCCGTGGAGCAGGCCTTTGACCAACTGGCAAGGCATGGCCTGGTTCTCTCGCAAGCTGGTAGCGTGGATTGGCCCGACAACCGTGTGAGCCAGGACTATACATTTATCCACGAAGTCTTCCGACGGACCTTGTACGACAGCATCTCGCCAGCCAGACTCCAGCAGCTACACCTGTGTGCCGGAGAGGCTCTGGAAGAGGCGCATGGGAGTCACGCGGATGCGGTTGCAGCGGTGCTCGCATTACATTTCGAAGCAGGCCGCGATCACGCGCGTGCCATCAAATACCTGCAACTGGCGGCAGAGCGTGCCCGACAGCTCGGGCCAGCCAGTGAGGCCGCACAGTATCTCGAGCGAGCGCTGGCGTTGATCGCCTCGCAGCCGCCTACAACTGAATCCCGGAAGAGTGAACTGGACCTCCGCCTGAACCTGATGCGGGGGGCGTATTTTACCTGGGCTGGCTACACGCCCGAGAAGAAGAAAGACAATCTGCAGCGGGCACTGATACTGTGTGACGAGCTCCAGGATGACGCATGCAAAGCACCGTTGCTGTCGCTCCAGATCGGCTCCCAGGTTCTGGCAGGGGATATGATCGGTGCTGAGCAGACCATGCGCCAGTTCCGGTCTGCGGCCGAGAACGTGGACAATCCAGTTCTGCTGTCCCATGAACCGATGTGCTCGGGTGTTCGCGACCTGATATCGGGAAACCTGCATACCGCAGAGGAACACTTCAAACGCAGTATCGCGATGCTCGCAAACGCGGATTTAAGAGAACCGATACGATTGTTCGGTCACGATCCGGTGGTAGTTTCGCTGGGTTATTCCACGATTTCGATCTGGCTGTTGGGCTTCCCCGATGAAGCGCGGCACCGCGTCCGGCTCGCCCGAACACGATCAGAAGCAATAGGCGCACCGCTGACACTGGTGAACGCGCTGGATATGGCCCTGTCTGTTGAGCACTTTCGCGGTGATCTGGAGGCGGCGCGACCACTGGCGAACGCGCTCGATGCTTGTATGGAAAGCTATGGCGTTGAATACACCTACTCTCGTCCGGTAGCCGCCCGCAATTGGATATTGCTCAGCAGCGGAGATGCAGAGGCAGCTATGGGCTGTATGAAAAGGGACATCGCTGAAGTCCTCAAGTCCGGCCATGGTATTTTTCACAGCTTGATGTACAACACGCTGGCGCAGGCCAGCCTCGCCGCGGGCGCCGTGGCCGAAGGCATGGAGGCAATCGAGCAGGCAATGCAGGTCGCCCACGGCGGTGAGCGGGTGCTGGAGGCCGAGTCATGGCGGCTCAAGGGCGAGTTGCTGCTCCTTGAACAGGATTACGAAAAGGCAGAGCAGTGTTTCCGCAGGGCATTGACGGTTGCCGGAGAACAATCTGCATTATCCCTGGAGTTGCGCGCCGCCAATAGTCTCGTCAGGCTGCATCGTGACACTGGTCGCGCCCCAGAGGCCGCAGAAATTCTGGCGCAGACACGGGAACGTTTTACCGAGGGCTTTGATACATCCGATTTTGTCGAAGCCGATACGATTTTGAAAACAATTGCATGAACAGGCCTTTTCCACCGGGACAATGGCATTGCTCGGTTCACTGGACTCAAATTGCGGGGCAGAAGCCGAAGTCCGTAATTATCGCCGCGGTTCAGGAGGCGGAGTAAGGGAAGATAAGAGGGGCCACCAGTAGCGTGGTCAGCCAGGTCAAAAACAATAATGGCACCCCAACCTTGACGAAGTCCATAAACTGATAGCGACCCGGCTCCACTACCAGCGTCACCACCGGCGTCGATACCGGTGTGACGAACGCCGCGGACGCCGCTATCAACACAGCCACCGCGAAGGGATAGGGCGATACTCCCAGGCTCTCGGCGGCGTAGATTGCAATTGGGGCTACCAGTACCGCTGAGGCAGTGTTCGATAAGAACAATCCCAGCCCGGCGGTGAGGAAGAAAATAACCGTCAGCATAATGCCAGGGCCGCCATCGCCCACACTTTGCATCAGGGCCTGGACAATGATGGCAGTGCCGCCTGTTTTTTCCAGCGCATCCGCCATAGGCAGCATACCGGCCACAAGAACGAGACTGCTCCAGTGAATAGAGCGATAGGCATCGTCCATGGCCATGCAGCGGGTAAACACCGCCGCGAGAGCGGCGATGATTACCGTGGCCACCAGCGGAATAACGTTGAGTATGCTGAGCAGCACCATGGCCGCCAGGATGGCCAGAGCCACGCGCATATGCCGATAAGCAGGCACCACCTGTTGCTGTTCGGCAGGTGTTTCCATCACAACAAAGTCGTGATGTCGGGACTGCAGTTGCCTAATGGCAGACCAGGGGCCCACCAGAAACAGATTGTCTGAGGGGGCCAACCTAAGGCTCTCGTAATTACCCTGGGCCTGCCGATCCCGTCTCAGGCCCAGTGCATGCAGGTTGTAGCGGCTGCGAAATTCGGCGTCACTAAGAGATTTTCCTATCAGCTCAGATTCTGGATGCACCAAAACCGTTGCCGCGCCCAGTTCCCACAACCAGCGCTGCTTGCTCTGCTCCATCGATGTAAAAAGGCGCAGCGATTGTTCACTCATGAAGCGATCCAGCTCCCCTGGCCTGCCCACACACAATAATGTGTCCCCGGCTTCCAATACGGTTGAGGACGGGGGTGAAGGAAGCCGTTCCTCACGACTCTTACGCTGCCGCACAACCCCGAGAACTCGCACGCCATATTCTGTCTCCAGGGCAGAATCGCTGATGCTGTGGCCTGCCAGGGGAGAGTCGCCATCGATAGTGCAGGACCGATGTTCGCGGTCAACACAATAGTCTTCCCAAATGTCGAGAACGGATCTGGCCTCTACTGCAGCGCCCTCGTCGGGGAGGCGCTTGGGAAGAATGTGTCGACCCAGCAACAAAATATAGGCAATGGCAACTACCAGTACCGCCAGGCCCACGGGAGTAAAGCTGAAGAAACCGAATTCACTATAGCCGGCGCCCTTCAACTCCTCGCTGACCACCAGATTGGGAGTGGTCGCTATCAAGGTCAACATGCCGCTGATCAGGGCGGCGTAGGACATGGGCATCAATAGTCTGGATGCCTGCAGTTTTGTTTCCGCCGCCACCCGCATGACAATCGGAATGAATATCGCCACCACCGCGGTAGAACTCATTACTGCCCCCAGCAGACCGGCGGATGTCATAATGACAATGTACAATCGTGTCTCGTTGGAGCCGCCCTTTTTAAGTATCCAGTTGCCAATGGCCGCTGCCACCCCGGTCCGATCCAACATCTCTCCCACCACCAACAGGCAGGCAACCAGCATTACCACTGGGCTGCCAAATCCAGCCAGCGCCTCTCCCACAGTAAGAATACCGCTGAGCATCAGGCTTATCACGACTAACAGCGCGACAATATCGAAACGCAGGCGATTGCTTGCCATCAGCACCGCAGTCACGGCGATCAGGAGAAAAACGGATGTACTGTCACTCCACATTAGGCGTTACCTGGGAAACAATAGTTGCATTTGAAAGCGCACCGACCAATCTGGGCCTATGTCATCTGGGTCGGGGTCTATTGTCCCATCGCCTTTTGCGGCCGTGGCAAGCGAGGCGGGTGCAGCATGCGCAAGAAATAATGCGAACTAAGGCGAAAGCACAAAGTAATCCTGCCCTGGTTTTCATATCCTCTTTGCTCCTGAGTTATTCATCACTGCCTCCCAAGATCAACCCCTGAATACACGTGATTTAGTAGTTTCAAGCACCCAGGTCAGTCGTACCCGGTAGTCAAAAGTGTCACGTTTGCGCGCACTGGTGACCAATTGCTCCCTGTCCTCCCGCCAGCGGCCCTGCACCTCGAGCTGCATCCGCGGTAGCGGTCGCCAGTGATAACGCAGGGTGAGAGCTTCCTCGTTGGGGCGATATGAGGGCGATAGCAGCCAGCCGGGGTCGGTATAACCGACATTGATGCCAATGCTATGACCCGGTCTGAAATTCATCCAACTGGCCTCCAGGTGCCAGGCCAAACCATCGCTGTCGCCGCCCGATCCCACTCCCAGTGCCTCTTTGGTCGGTGTATGCGGCGCGTATCCCAGTTCACCGGAGACAATCAGGGAAGATCCTGTTGGATTATTCTGCGGCCACTGACTGGCGAAGCGGCCCACCAGGTTCCAGTAATCCTCGACTCTCCCCTCACGGCTGCCATCTCGCAACAGCGCGCTGGGCATATAGGTCACATCGAATGCGCGCTGTGTGAACACACCCCAGGGCTTGCGACTTTCCAGGCTATAGAACAGTGAGTAGCGACTGTCATCGTCATCAAAATCCAGTGGCGCCCGGGCCAATGTGCTACTGCCATCTTTGTCGTTGTATTGCAGGATCGCGTGCGATTTCCACCCATTCTCTGTGAAATAGCGCAGGGCGGCGCCATCGGTCCAGTTGACCGCCACATTGGGACTGGTCAGGCGGGTCAGGGAAGAGATAAATACTCCGCCGCGTGTAACCGAGCGTGTTTGCATCCGTCCCAGCGCAGCGTCGAAGCGGCCCCTCTCGAAGAAGTCCAGGTAGAATTCATCGACGACGATATCGCCATCATCAATGTTGGCACCGTTGGCCGGAGTGGAATCGATGTCAATGTTCGGGTCACAACTGTTGTCGCTGCAGGTCGCTGCCAACCGTGTCTTCAGACGTGCAAAGTCGGAGAAGCCCAGGTTTACCCCATAGCGAATACGCAGGGTGAACTCGTCGCTGTCCTCACTGCTACCGTCGCGGGCGTCTACCCGGGTGTTGAAATAGCCGACGCGGATATCTCCGTCCACCGTGGCGTAATCTTCCTCAGAATAGCGGTATTCCAGGGAATCCTCGGCATCGATATTATCGGGATCATCCTGATCCAGATAAGCCGGAGTGTATTCCTGCGCCTGCACCGGCGTTAGAACGCACAGCAGCATGAGCCCTCCTGCCCTTAACAATGCTCGCATACCTCGATCCCAGTTGGCTGCCAGACGACTCAAAGTGACCGCCCGTGGAAGAATCTTACCCACTTAAAATCAATCTTTCTCCCTGCAACCCTATAGTTTCAGAGAAGCTTCAGGGTTTCTTCATGATTGGGCCGCATGATTGGGCCGCATGATTGGGTCGCATGATTGGGTCGCATGATTGGGAGAGGATGACACCATCGCTCTACTGTTGAATAAGGGAGAGACCTATGCGAGTTCTAAATGCGCTGCTGACCTTCGCGGACAGAGCCAAGATTTCGCATCAACCAGGCTCCAAGCAAAGCCAGCGGCGTTATAGTGATACCGTAGAATATCGGCACCACCAGCACGTCATGCTGAATCTCGTTCGGGAAGCTAATCAGTATGATCGCCATTGCCAGCGGAATGTTCTGTATGCCGGTCTCCAGCGACACCGCCCGTCGTTGTGGACTGCCAAGCCCCAGCAACCGTGCGATCAAATACCCCAGTAGAAAACCAATCGGTCCCAACAAAATGCTGGCAAGGTAGACCGATGCATCCATCGTCAGCATGGTGTCCGCCTCGCGCAGGATATTACTCCCAGCAATGAATAAAACAAGCAGCAAGCCAGCTGCTGTTCCGGTGACCTCTGCACGACGAGCCCAGGTCAGACTGTATCTGCGAAGCACAATTCCCAGCCAAACCGGAATTAAAATAACAAACAGGGCGGCGAAAACCTTGCTTGGCGGAATGTGCAGGCCTGGATGGCCCGACCCATCAAGAAACGGGGCGGTGTAGGCAAACAACAGCATGGGGATTAAGAACAAACCGGCCAGCGTGGAAACTACGGTCATACAAATGCTAAGAGCGAGGTCACCCCGGCCGACATAGCAGAAGAAATTGGACAGCGCCCCTCCGGCAGAACATCCCATGATGATGAGCCCGACAGCCGTTGCCGGTGCAAGGTTTAGCCCCAGCGCGAGCAGAATGGCGACCAGTGGCATCCACCCGTACTGGCTGGCTAAACCGATAAGAACGGGCTTTGGCCGCCTGACAATAAGGCGAAAATGTTCCAGAGTCAGCGTCGCACCCATCCCGAGCATCAACAGGAACAGGGAGACAGGCATCAAAAGGGATTCCAGTCCCGACAGAGTCATAAAAAAGCCGCTACCTTCAGTTAAGGTCTACGATATCTGCTTGTTTGCGCACATTAGCAGCCGCGCTCCAAAATCAGCAGCTACAGATGTTGCTCCACCGGAAACAAACTGAAAATTCCATTCTGGAAGCGGCGCCAGAAACTCTGTGACGGCTGGCTGGTCAATGTGCCATCAGCCGACTCCCAGGATAATTCACCCGTATCATTCATCTGCAGCTGCCAGGCATTGTCCGCTGCCATAGCGCGTCGCATGACTTCGGCTACCTGCTCACCGAACTCCGGACTGTGCACAAGAATACCCATCTCCGTATTCAGGTTGCGCGAGCGGGGACTGAAATTAAACGAGCCGATAAACACGTGTTCACCATCCAGCACGGCGGCCTTGGCATGCAGGCTCACGAAATCGGATTCAACCGGTGGCGTATCCAGTTCATTGCGCATGGCGGGATGATATTTCATTTCATAGACATCAACGCCCGCTTCAAGCATGGGTATACGGGTGCTCGCATAGGCATCGTGAACAATGGGCTGATTGGTGGAGCCCAGGGAGTTGGTCATGATCGCCATGTCGACCCCACGCTCCTCCAGCGCTTGTGCTTCGGCAAAGAACGGTTCACCGGGCACAAGGTAGGGGTTTAGCACTAGCACCTCGTGTTGGGCCTGGCGGAAGAAACGTTGCAAACCGATAAGGGCATCCTGGCTGGGCTCTCGTTCCCCTGGTTTGTCGTAGATAACCTCAGCCTTCCCTGGCACCATGTTATCGACTCCCGCTTCTAAAAGAGCTTTCCAGTTCTGGGCTTCAATAGCCACTACCTGGTGCAGAGGAGAGTTTGCCAGTCTCTGGGTCAGTTCGTCGCGTATCGCGGGAAGATCTTCGACGCCGGCACTGCGATGGAAGTTAACCCCAGGTACTGCCTGGGGACTATTCCAGTAGCGGTCAAACATGGTCGAAGTGGGCGGCACTACAGGACCGATTGCGACCAGGTCCAGATCAAAGAAATTGTAGCGTTCCATCAGTCCGAAGTAGGCGTTGGCGATATTACGGCCGCCGGAAATCGCTATCCGATTGTCGGCAATCATAACCTTGTTGTGCAGGCGCAGGTTCAGCTCCTGCAGATTGGCAAGGAAACTCAGGTTGCGTCCTATGCGACGCTGGTTGCCCGGGTTCCATAATCGAATTTCGATATTGGGATGTTGATCCAGAGCGGCGATCTGGCGGTCGCGGCCACGGGTTGGAAAGTCATCCACCAACAATCGAACACGCACCCCTCGCTCTGCAGCCTCAAAGAGGCGACTGATCAGTAAGCGGCCACTGAAGTCGCGCGCCCAGATAAAGGTCTGGATGTCGATGGAATGCTGCGCCGAATCAATCAGCGCCAGGCGCCATTGCAGGTCTTCAAAGTTGTCATCGAGTAACAAAAAACAAGACTGTTCCTCGGTAACTTTTTGCTCGCAGTCCAGGGAAAGTTCGGCGAGGGGCCCCGACGCTGCTGGTTCGACGGCATAGCTTGCTTCTCCCTGCTCGAGGTCGCTCGGCAGAGAACTGCATGCAACGCCGACCAGCACGGCCAGAAAAATAACGGATGAAGCCTGCATGAAGCTTTTTTTCAAGATGCTGCCCTCCAGAATAACCACGTCTACTTCACCCGAAACAGTACTGAGTAGATGATCGGCACCACACCCAGCGTCAGTACGGTGCCGAAAAGCAGGCCAAATGCCAACACCACCGCCATCGAGTAGAACAGTGGATCCTGTGACAGAATCAGCGGCGCGAGTCCCAGCACCGTCGTGACCGTGGTCATAAATATGGGTCGAAAGCGTGACAGCGCCGCATTGAGAATTGCCGCTGCGGGTTCCATGCCATCTTCCCGATCTGTATCGATCTTATCTATCAGCACGATGCCGTTATTGATGATGACGCCCGCCAGGCTGAGCAGGCCCAGCATGGCAAAGAAGTCAAAGGGGGCTCCCATAATAAGCAGGCCGATAAAGGCGCCGGTAAAGGCCAGCGGAATGGTGATGAAAATAATCAGCGGTCGGCGGAAGGAATTGAACTGCCAGATCAGCAGCACAACGATTCCGAAAATGCAGATGGGCATCCACTGCATCAGTCCGCCCATGGTCTGCTGGCTCTGCTCGATCTCGCCGCCGACATCCCAGCGGTAGGCGCTGCCTAGCTGTAAATCATCTATCAATGGCAGGGCTGCTTCCAGTAGTTGTGGGGCGAGTAGTTGTTCATGCTTGAACTCAACGGTCAACGTGCGCTCCTGGTTGTGCCGAGAAACACGATAAAAATCCGCTTCAACCTGGATGCTCGCAATCTGCGTCAAAGGCACCACTTGCCCCGTTTGGCTTGAAGTGATCTTGGCATTCCACAAGTCCCCCAGTGAGCCGCGATGTCGTTCTGTTGCCCTGACCACCACGGGGATGGCAACATCGCCCTCGCGATACTGGGTGATATTGAGTCCATCCATCTGGGATTGCAGACCGCGAGCCACATCTCGCGATGTGACTCCGGCTCGTCGCGCTCTCACCTGGTCAACCAGGATGTCGGCTCGCGCCACTTTGTTCTCCCAGTTGTGCCTGACATCAAGGGCGCCAGGTATCCGCCGTAGGGCGTCGACTAGCAAATTACCTTTTTCGTAAAGCACTTCCGGGTTCGGGCCGACCAGCCGCACTTCCACAAAGCCGGGTTCTGACGATCCCATCCACATCTGCTTGACCCGACCATTGGCGCCGGGAAAATCCACCTCGAATTTTTCCCGCAGGCGCTTGATAACCGTAGGTACGTCTTCGGCATTGCTGGTATCCACCACCAGGAAGCCCACATGGGGGTTGGGCTGCACCGGAGACAACACCAGGAAGAAGCGTGGGCCGCCAAAGCCAACGTAGGCAACAGTGCCTGTCACCTCCGGGTTTTGCTGCGCATCTGCCAGGTAGTCTGCCACCTGGCGCACCGTGTCGTCGGCGCTCTCGATATTCTGGCCGGCTGGCAGATCTACATACACCAGGAATTGTGCGCGGTCGGTACTGGGGCCGAAAAATTCGCGCACTAACAGGGTGGCGATAAAGCCACCGGCAAATATCGCCGCTATGGCGCCAACGAAAACAACTCCTCTCACCGCCAGTAGCGACTGCAGCAAAGCGCGATATACCTTGTAGAACCCGGCACCGTAGGGGTCCACTGCCGGCTCCCCTTTTTCAGGCACCTTCATGAACCAGTAGCACATGGAAGGCGTGACATACATGGACAGAAACCAGGAGGCGAGTAACAGGATAGTCACCACCATGGGCAGTGATTTGGCGTATTCACCGGTCTGACCCAGCAGTAATAGCATCGGCAGGAAGGCGAGGATGGTGGTCATCGACGAGGTCAGCAGGGGTATAGACAGGCTCCGGCCGGTTTCCAGACAGGCCTCTCTGCGGTCCTCGCCTCGCTCAAGTCGACTGCGAATATCCTCAGCGATAACGATCCCGTTATCGACCAGCATGCCCAGCGCGATAATGGATGAGGCGATGGACACCCGCTCCAATTCCAGTCCCATCAGGCGCATTATGATGAGACCGGTCAACATGGTCAGTGGAACGAAGGAACCCACGATCAGGCCGGTACGCACGCCCAGGAAAGCCATCACGACGATCAATACAATAATGATGGTCTCGTAGACATTTCCCAGCCCGCCATTGACGGCAGCTTCGACCAGGTCCGGCTGGAAGGTTGCGAAATCCAGCACATAGCCAATTGGCAACTCCGATTCCAGGGCGGAAATCTTGCTTTTCAGAGCCTCGCCATAGGCGACGGAATTGACGCCGGGTGTAATGGCGACACTCAGCACAATGGCGCGCTTGCCATTGTAATAGGCCTTGTTCCTCGCTGGGTCTGCATAGCCTTTGGTGACCGTCACCAGATTGTGCAAGCGCACGGTCTGGGCAGAGTTGGGAATGGGGATCTCAACATTTTCTATATCATCAATACTATTGAAATTACCGCTGGGACTGACGATGACCTGCTGAGCACCGTTGTCCACACGTCCGCCCGGCAGGACCACGTTCTGTTCGATCAGCGTATTGAGAATGTGTGCGGCGCTGAGGTCGAACTGCGCGAGCCGGGCCGTCGAGAACTCCAGAAACACCGCCTCATCGTGCACCCCATGCAATTCAACTTTGCGCGTACCCGGCAATTCATACAGCCGGTCACGAACATCCCGTGCTGCAACACGCATGTCCGCCATGGAAAAACCGTCGCTCCACAGCGCAATGGTCGCCACCGCTGTCAGACCGAACTCGTCATTTACAAACGGACCGATGGTTCCCTCGGGTAACTGCGGCCGCACGTCGAGCATACGGTTGCGCACCTTCTGCCAGATCAGGTCGAGGTCATCGAACTCATCGCGCGTCTCGGCATGAATAATGGTGACGCCCTGTTTCGAGTCAGACCAGATATCTGCCAGTTCCGGCAGGGAGCGCAACTCGGCCTCGAGTCGCCGGGTAACCAGTTCCTCCATCTCCACTGGGGGCATGCCTGGGAAAAAAGCCGTGACCACCACCTCGCGGATGGTGATGGGAGGGTCTTCCTGGCGCGGGAAATCGAAGAACTGTATCAGTCCCAGTACGATTACCGTGGCGATAAAGACAATGGTTAAGCGGTTGCTGTCCAGCGATGCCCTGGTGATGGCAGACATGTTATTGCTCCATCAGCCTGACTTGCTGACCGTCCTGCAGGAAGCTCACGCCGGCGGTCACCACGATATCCCCCGCATCCAGGCCCTGCTCAATCATGATGTTGTCGCCGCGGATACCGCTGTGTTGCACAAGCGTTTTGCGCACTGCAGATACATCCGGGTCATAGACATAGACGAAATCACCATCGCTGCCAGCGCCAAATCCCAGGGCACTCAGCGGTACCAGATAGGCGCTGGATTGTTCGTTGTCACCAAGCAAGAGGGACACCTCGGTGGTAAGCCCGGGTCGAATCCGCGCGTCGCTACCCTTGATGGTCAGCCGAATAGGAAAGGCATTGGCTGCGCCGGCGGCGCTGCTGATTTCGGTGACCAATCCCTGCGAGGATTCACCAGGCAGTGCGGGAAAATGCAAGCCTCCCTTTAGACCCAGGTAAACCAGCTTGATTTCCGATTCGGGAATATTGACCGCGGCTTCCATCGCACCTTCGATATGTACAGCAAACATTTTCTGGCCGCGACTGACTTCCTGGAACGGATCCACCGAGCGGTCGGTGATTACCCCATCGAAGGGCGCGAGCAACTCTGCACGCTGCAGATCGCGTTCGGCCAGGCGCAAACGACTGCGGGCATAGCTGAGCCCCTGAGCGGCCGCCTGGACACTGACACGAGCCTGATCCAGCGCCTGTTGTGAGACGAAGCCGGGATCCCGGGCGGCGAAAGACTGCAGGCGTGCATATTCTCGTTCCGCATCACTTGACAGGGCTTCGGCCTGACCGACATTGGCTTGCACGGCTTCGACATTGAGCGACAAATCACTGGGGTCGAGTCGGGCCAGCACCTGCCCCTGGCGAATACTTTCACCAACCTCCACCAGCACTTCCTGCACATTGCCGGGAACTTCGAAACTGAGATTTGATGTGGAAGCGGCCTCTACTACCCCTGAGTAACGACGCAGCTTGCCACTGGCGGGCTCACTGACCACCGTCGTGCGCACCGAGCGAATAACCTCGGTGGGCGGCACTGGAGGTTCACTGCAAGCCTGCAGCATCAATGCCAGACCGAGGGCGAAAGCTAGCTTGGCGGTTGCTGCTGGTCCCACATTCTTCATATTTTTCTCCATCATCGCGCTTCAACAAAGGGTAGACCAAGTTCATTCAGCCCGCCTATTCCAGCCGCTGAAATCCAGCCCAGCGTGCGTGCGTCCAGGTAATCATAGAATGGATTAGACCTGTCCCATGACAGCTTATTCACATGCTGCCCCGCCACACCCCTCTAACGGCCCCGGGTCAGCACGGAGTATACACGGCCGTCCTCGGTTTCTATCTGGTAGATCAGCCGGCTGCGCGGAATGGTTTCATTCGACAGACGCAGGAAAAGGTCATCGAAATACTCCGGCGTCTCCAGGCTGAAATTGTGAAAGTTCCTGGTTCGATTGACCGGCGTTACGTCCACCAGTGCGATTACCTCGTCATCCGGACGCATCAATCCGGCCACCCTGGCGGCTTCGTCAAACTGGTCGGGGCTGAGGGTGCTTTCGCCGCGGCGTGCCTCTCGATTCACCAGTCGACTGACCAGTAAAGCCCGGTCGTTTGAAGACACGTAGACGGTCAGGTGTTCTGCCAGACTCAGTATTTCCTCGCGAAAGCGTGCGTCAAACTCATCTGTGCTGATATCGGGCGCAGTCATGACCACGTGCTCGATCTCTGGCGGATCACCGGTAAAACTCTCAAGGGTAGATAACTTGCCGAAGGCATCGGCAACAACCTGACCGCCCATACTGTTGGCTACCAGCCACAGCCGCTGCGGCTGTACCTCTTCGACAATCAGCTTAAGAGTCGCTGCCAGTTCCGCCCCGGAGGCTTTCGCGACCTCCCTGGCCTGCCGGTAACCGCGCAAGCTCGAACCCTGGTTGCCAGGCCAATCGAACAGCAGTACCGGGGCATTGATATCCAGTACATGTCCGAGAAACGCGGTTTTACGTAATGCCGACTCATAGGCTTCGCGAAAACCGTGCACCACCACCAACAGTCCGCGATGGGGCGACTTTTCAAGCTGCTCACGCAGTTGGCTGACGAACACTGCGCGCTCTATGGTGCTGACATCCTTGAGATGAATTTCCTCGTTCTGAAACCACTCCGTGGGATTGATCAACATCCCCAGTCCCAGCGAAGGCTCGAAGGTAGCATCGAAGGAACCGAACTTGAGTTGCTCCGTTCGTCCACTGCCGAATCGCTCGGCAATGGTGCCATCTACCTTGCCCTGTTCGCGATTGGTCGTGTAAAAAAAGCGGTAATCACCCTGCCCGGCCAACTGCGCTACCGTCATGCGCCGAAACAGGAAGGCCTCGGCATGTCGAATGGCCGCATCGGTGGAAGAAAAATAGAACCGGTAAAACCAGGTCGCGGCAGCCAGTAGTGTTGTTACCAGCAAGAGAAAAATCCAGCGTCGCCGCCCGATGGCACGAGTCATTACAATAAGCCCAGGTTCTATGATCACCGAAAAGTATAGTCAGGTGCAGGTATCCCCGATAGAGACAGATCAATTAACTGCTGAATATTACAGGGCGCGCCATGTCGCGGCGGCGCGCTCCTGATTATTGAGACAATTTCAGCAGTTCGGTTGGGACATCTGCCGGCAGTGGCCGCAGCCGGCTATATTACCGGTGGGCGTGCGACAGCGTGCAAAACATGAGGCGGCCCGCTCGTAGGCTTCCCACTGGGCATCGCAGTGGTCCGACTGCGAATTCGAGTGGCGGTAGCTGTCGTCGCGCGACGTCGAATCGCGAGTGCGGCCATCATCCTCATCGTGGTCATCCGGGAATTCCATGTTGCCGGAGTGCTTGTTACCTTCCGAGTCGACCCAGTAATAGTCCTGAGCCGCAGCAAAGGTGGTGAATACCGGGAGCAGCAGTAAGGGGAGCAAGCGCCGCGGAAACTGTAACAGTGGCATATCGACTACCTCCATGATTACGCGTGTTCCAGTTGGTGACAAACGAAACAACGCATAAAGAAAATGGGACCACCTAAACGCGAGACTAGCACAGGGACTGCTGGCGACGATACTCGCGCGGGCTGATGCTGGCGCTCTGCGACGGTCTCTCGGCAGAGCACACTACACAAACAAAAAAGCCCCACCCGATGGGTGAGGCTTTTCTGTATATGGCGCGTCGGGATGCCGCATCACCGTCACAATTCGAACCACGTTCGTATCGGTATGCTGTATACAAAAAAGCCCCACCCGATGGGTGAGGCTTTTCTGTATATGGCGCGCCCGGCACGATTCGAACGTGCGACCGCCTGGTTCGTAGCCAGGTACTCTATCCAGCTGAGCTACGGGCGCTGAAACTTTTTCTTCGTAAGCGAGTATACCCAGCGGTACTCCTTTCGGCCTTTGGGGCCGAAAGACCGGCTCTCGCTTACCGAGCCGGGGTCGCAAAGCTTTCACTTTGCTCGCATCCCGGCTCTGCTCGATCGCAGATTGCTGTGCAACCTGCCCAGCTGAGCTACGGGCGCTGAAACTTCTTCTTCGTGGGCGAGTATACCATGGTAGGTCGGACTGCGCTCTCGCGAAGGGGGCGTACTATAGGGGCCAATTCCTTTGTCGTCAAGGGCTTGGACACTGAACCACGGGTCTGTTACAACTGGCCAATATACCCATTGCCGCGGGGCCATTGATGGACCTTGAACGCCTGAAATCCTTTCTGCCAAACCGCGTGTTCACGCGCCGGGTGCGGGCAGCGGCTATCCGCCGGGTACGCAAGGATTTGATCCTGCACAGCAAGTCAGAGCACGACCTGTCCCAGCAGGAACTGGAGTATTTGGTGGCTGATGCGGAGACAGATGTGAAAAACGACCTGCAAAAAGCCGGCCTGCTGGGCGCGCTGGCCCTGCTCGGCTTCGGCCTGTAAGGGCTGGCACACATGTCTCTGTACCGGTTTATCCGCACCAGCGCCCTGCTCACCCTGGCCGGACGTTACCGCAGCAAGCTGTTTCGCATCGTGCTGGCAGTCGCCGTGGCAGTAGTCACTGCCTGGCTCTATGACGATATCGCCCTGTTCCTGGACCGGCAAAAGCCGGAATGGCTGGGTGCCGCGCTAATCCTGAAGACCCTGGTGGTCTACGGCGCCCTGGTGTACGCCTTCTGGCAACTCCGGCCCGGCGCCTGGGTTGAACCCGCCGCCACTGCGGCCGAGACCAGGGCTCCACCCACCCCGGGTGAAGTCGCTCCCCCCGAGCCCAGTCCGCTGGACGAATTACTGGACAAACCCAGGCTGCAAAGCCGCAAGGACGCCATACTCTCCGGCCCCACGGCCCCGGGAGATAAAGCTGAATAACAATGACGTTTTGCGCCGCTTGCGCTACAGCTTCGATTACGACGACCCTAAAATGATCGCCATCTTCGCGCTGGCCGGTCTTGAAGTGAAGCGCGGCCATCTGGTGGCATGGTTGAAGAAAGAGGATGACCCCGCCTACCAGGAGTGCAATGACCGCATGCTGGCGACCTTTCTCAATGGCTTAATCAGCGAGAAACGCGGCAAAAGAGATGGCCCCCAGCCCAAGCCGGAGATGCGGCTGAACAATAACCTGATTCTGCTGAAGCTGAAGATCGCCCTCAACCTGAAATCAGAAGACATGCTGGACCTCCTGCGACTGGCCGGGTTCAAGCTTGGCGCAGCCGAATTGAGTTCCTTCTTTCGCAAGCCCGGGCACCGGCATTACCGCGAATGCCAGGATCAAATCCTGCGCAATCTCCTCAAGGGCATACAGCTGAAGTATCGTCAGGCGACACCCTGGGACAAGGCCAAGCGGTAAGAGAATTCCACTTGTTGCCGCTGCTGCTTATCTGAGAAGATATCGCCCCCGCACCAGAAAGAGGCTACCCCATGTTTACCCGCATGCAAGACGGCACCGCCGAAGACTGGGCCATTATTGGCGCCGCTCACCAGGAACATTTCAGCAAGACACCGGCCCATCTCATGGACATGCTGCGCAGTCTGCAAGACGTCACCGTCGGCTTCGCCTGTGACCAGTTGCAGCACAGCCTGATGACCGGCACATTGGCCCGGCGCGACGGCGCCAACGATGAAGAGGTGGCTATCGCCCTGCTGCACGACATTGGCAAGGCCGTTAATATCCCCAATCACGGTGCTATCGGCGCCGAGCTGATCCGTCCCTACGTGTCCGAAGACGCCTACCACGTGATCTACAATCACCAGCATTTCCAGGGCAAGTATTACTACGAATACATGGGCGCCAGTCCCAATCTGCGCGACGACTTTACCCAGGAGAGCTGGTATGAACTGGCGGTCAAGTTAGTGGATCGTTGGGACGCACCGGCATTTGACCCCGACTACGAGGTCGACAGCCTGGAGTCCTTCGAGCCCTTATTGAATCAGATATTTGCAGCGCCGCTGCGGGCCTTATAAAGCGCCCTGACTAGACCAGGGCACCCCGGTCGAGGCGCAACTGCTGCAGCCTCGGCTGCAATTCCTCTTCCATAAAATCGGGTAGCTCAGCAGGCGAAAGAGCCTTACTGAAGTAAAAGCCCTGGATCTGGTCGCAGTGACGCTCATTGAGAAAACCCAGCTGTGCGGCGTTTTCCACACCTTCCGCAACCACTGTCAGGCCCAACTGTCGGCCCATGGCCAGTATGGCGGAACAGATCGCCGCATCATCGGCATTGGTGTGCAGATCGCGGATGAACGACTGATCGATCTTGAGCTTGTCCAGGGGGAAGCGCTTCAGGTAAGACAGCGAGGAATAGCCGGTGCCAAAATCATCGATGGCCACCGAGATCCCGGCTTCCTTGAAGGCATTCAGCAATTCAATAGTACCCTCCACATTTCCCAGCAGTACGCTCTCGGTAATCTCCAGCTCCAACTTCCAGGGTCGGACCGAATTCTTCCACATTGACTGCATGACAGATTGCAGCAGGTCATCGTGAGTGAATTGCAAGCTGGAGATATTCACCGCAACCTGCAGGTCCCGCAGTGGCGTATCCTGCCAGGCCTTCAGCTGACGACAGGCCTGCGCTACCACCCAGCGACCCAGCTCGATTATCTGGCCGGTTTCCTCGGCCAGGGGAATAAAGTCCGCCGGGGATATCCAGCCGCGATCGGGATGTCGCCAGCGCAGCAAGGCCTCGACACCGATGACGGTCCAACTGCGCATGTCGATCTTGGGTTGGTAATGCAACTCCAGTTCATTGCACTGCAGGGCATTATTCAGATCAGACTCCAGCTCCATATACTCCAGCGACCGGGCGTTCATGCTGGCATCGTAGACACGGAAGGTATTGCAGCCCTCCTCCTTGGCCTGGTACATGGCCGTATCGGCATTCATCAACAACTGCTGCTCGTCTTTGCCGTGAAGAGGATAGATGGCGATACCGATACTGGGACTAATGACGAACTGGTGGCCCTGGCAACTGAAGGGCGCTGTCAGTGACTCCCGAATACGCTGACATATATCCTCGACAACGCTGGCACGCGGCAGATCCGGTAAGAGGATAGTGAATTCATCACCGCCGATGCGGCAAACCTCAGCACTTCCGGAACCACCCTCGTCGCGACCTGAGCCTCCCCGAATGCATTTGCGTAAGCGCGAGGCTACCGCACGCAACAGTGTGTCGCCGACTGAGTGACCAAAGGTATCGTTGATGCGCTTGAACCGGTCCAGGTCCAGGTACATCAGGGCGAACTGGGATCCCCTGCGACCAGCACGGGCTATTGCCTGGTTCAGCTTCTGCTTGAATTGTTCGCGATTGGGAAGACCGGTCAGATTATCAAAATAGGCCAGCTCATGAATCTTCTGCTCCGCTTCCAGGCGCGAGGTCACGTCGCGAATAACCGCCAATACACTGGACTGATCGCGGCGAATCATCCGCGTCTCAAAGTGACGATCACTGTTCTCTACCTGGAACTCGAACTCCTGGATGACGTCGCCATTCAGGACCTTGGCCACATTGATACGGATCTTGTCCATCAACTCGTCTGACAGACGATGGCCCGAATCGACCATTTCTGCCATGGTGTCATTATCCACGCCGGTGAACAGATTGTCGGCATTGAGGAACTCGATAACCTTGCCCACCGGGTTCAATACCGCGATCGCATCGGGAATGCCATTGATCAGGCTTTGCAGGCTGTTGTGTTCACTGCTGGCTCGCAGCAGGTGATGCAGCCTGAATGGCAGGGTATTGTTGTCGAAGGGCTTGGCAATAAAGTCAGTCGCGCCTATTTGGTAAGCCTTCGCAACCGACTCTGAATCGTTTTGTCCCGTGATCATCACGATCGGTGTGCGCACGCTGTCTTCCCGTGCGCGGATATATTCACACACGCTGAAACCGTCCATGAACGGCATCTGTACATCCAGCAAAAGCCCGTCGGGTTTCAAGTCCATGAACTTGTCTATCGCTTCAGCACCATCGCAGGCCGTCTCAACGTCAAAGCCGCCATTTTCGAAGACATGCTGCAGGATCAGTCGCGTGCCCCGGTCATCATCGGCGACCAGCAACAGCGGCCGTGTACGGCTGATACTGACAACCTTAGTCATGGGCCCAGCCCCTGGCATTACTATCCAGTGCGGACATAACCCGGCTGTACTCCGCCTCCAATTGCTCCGCGAGTGGCGCGCTTACCGTCAGGTCGTGGCGACGGGCCAGGGTCTCCAGGTCCAGGCACAGACGCGAAAGCGTCGTGGCACCTATATACTGACTGCCGCTCTTCAGGCTGTGTGCCGCTTCCTTGACGCTATCAGCGTCTGCGACCGACAAGCCGGCCGTCAACTGCTCCACCAGGTGGGGCGAGCTCTCCACGAAGGACTCTATGATCTCCTGCACCAACTCCGGACTGGTATCCTGCTCCAGGGCCGCCAACACCGCGTCATCCACCGCCTGCTTCCCTGCCGACCCGGATGGCGAGGGAGCCCGCGACTCTGATCTTGCAGCCAGCGGCTCCTCGAGAACAACACCCGGACTGGCCTCGCCCTGCTCCCGCCCAACCGCCGCCAGCAGAGCCTCCACAAGGCCTTCCTTGCTGAACGGCTTGGTCACGTAATCGTCCATGCCTGCCGCCAGGCATTTCTCCCGGTCGCCTTCCAGCGCATTCGCGGTCAGGGCGATGACGGGGGTGCGCGCGGATTCCTGAACTTGCTCCCGATCCCGGATGCGCTGCGTTGCCTCGAAGCCATCCATGTTGGGCATCTGGCAGTCCATCAGCACAAGGTCATAGCGGTTCTCTGCCAGCATATTGTAGGCTTCAAGCCCGTCGCGGGCGGTTGCAACGCTACAACCAATCTGCTCCAGCACACCGCAGGCCACTTTCTGGTTGACCGGGTTGTCCTCGGCCAGCAAAACGTGAAGTCCGAGGTTCACCTCCTCTGCGTCGCTGGCGGCGACCGCGACCGGCTGATTGGCCGGCAGCTCCGCCACACCGCCCAGCCGGGATGCCAGCGTCCGGTGCAGGGCTTCACTATTGACCGGCTTGGTCAGGGCCGCTGATACGCCGGCTTGTTGCCATTGCAGGGAGTCACGGGAGGTCATCAATGAACTGAGCAGAACAATAGGCGTCAGCTCGTCAGACAGCTTCTCTCTCACCAGGCGCGACACTTCAAGTCCATTGAGGCCTGGCATCTCCATATCCAGTATAAGAATGTCATAGCCGCCCTTATGCTTACGCGCAGCCTCAAACTCTGCCAATACCTTCGAGCCGCAATCAGCGGTCTCTACCTGCAAGCCCCAGGCCAGCAACTGGTGACGAAGAATGCGCAGATTGGTCGGGTTATCGTCGGCAATCAGGGCCCGTTTGCCCGTCAGGGCCTCGTCGCTACAAAGCGACTGCGGCAGTGTGCTCTGTGGCAAAGCAACACTGAACCAGAACGTCGAACCCAGTCCGAGTTCGCTAGTGACGCCAACCTCCCCACCCATCAGTGCGGCAAGTTCCCGGGTAATGGCAAGCCCCAGGCCGGTGCCACCGAAGTTTCGAGTGGTGGTTTCGTCTACCTGGCTGAAGGAATCAAAGATGTGCTGCTGCTTGTCTTCAGGAATACCGACGCCGGTGTCCTTTATCTCGAATAACAGCTGCACTGTACCCGCCTTACAATCCTGTTCAGATACCCGTACCATCACCTCGCCTTGCTCGGTGAACTTGATGGCATTGCCTATCAAGTTGGTCAGCATCTGCCTGATCCTGAGCATATCCCCCTGCACACTCGTATGTACTTCCGGGGGAATATCGCAAATCAGTTCAAGACCCTTGGCTGAGCTGGTTTCCGCCAGCAACTCCATTGTCTCGGCAACAACCCGGCGCACGTCAAAATCGGCTATATCGAGCGCCAACTTACCCGATTCAATCTTGGAAAAGTCGAGTATGTCGTTGATGATCATCAACAGGGATTCACCGGACTGTTTGATTGTCTTGATGAGATCCTGTTGGCGCTCATCAATGGTCGGGTGATCCATCAACAAGCCCGCCATACCCAGCACCCCATTCATGGGCGTACGGATTTCATGACTCATGCGCGCCAGGAAGTCGCTCTTGGCACGGGTCGCTTCTTCAGCCTTTTCTTTCTCTACTTGCAGGCTGTGGGTACGGGCGGCGACGCGTTCCTCCAACTCCTGGCGGTGGTTGGCCAGCCGACGATCGCGAACATCCAGCTGCGCCAGCATCTGGTTGAATCCATCCACCAGCTCACCTACCTCGTCCTCGCTATGTTTCTGCGCCCGCAGTGTGAAATCCTGTCGCTGTGACACCTGCTGGGTAATGTCCAGCAGGCCGGTCACCGGCCCAACAATTATCCGCTCCAGCACGCGTGACATCAGGTAAGCCAGCACGATAGAGCACAGCAGCGCCAGTCCACCAGTGAGCAGGAACCACAGCAGCTTGTCGACCAGGGCATCCAGGCTGGTGCAAATATAGAGATGGCCCACAACCTCATTTTCGTATACCACCGGGGTCAGCAGGTTGAGCGCAGAAAAACCCTGGTACCAGAGATGGGGAGTGGATCCATCGTAGGGTTGCTGAAGCACTGTCGCTGGCAATTCCGGATTGTAATTCAGCTGCGTCCCGCCAGGCATGGACCAGCCGGATATGGACTGCAGCTCTGTGTTCAGCAGGTGTGCGGAGCGAATATCCTGGTCGGCCTGAATGGACGTCAATACCCGCATCGCCTGCAATTCGTCTTCAAACAAGAGTGCAGCCGCACTGTTGCGGGCCACGGCGCTGGCCAGGTTGGTCACATGGTTTTCCAATACCTGCCTGGAGAGAAACACCTCGCCCGCCAGCTGCAGGAAGAAACCTGTCAACAGGGCAACCGAGGCCGCAATGAGAATTACGGCTCGAACCTTGACGGACAGTGAGTAACTGGAGAGGGCTTTCATCGCGAACTCCCGCCATCGTTTCTTTTAAACACCGTGGCCAACTCCAGCAACTGGGAGTTGTACTCCAGCCCCGCGCGCTTGCTGGCCGTCGCGTTGATACGAATGTTGACGCGCCTGCGGCCCTTGGCCAGCGACAGCATGCCGCCTTGCTCTGCGAACTCGCGGTAGTTGCCCACGGTCAGGACTGCCTGCCCGTCCAGTCCGCGAAAGGTGTTCCCATTGACAGCCTGTTCCGGGCTGGTAAAAAACAGCACATGGCAGCCGGAGTCGCTGCCATTGCTACCTGTGGGCAGTTCTACCACCTCAATGGGACGCGCACCTACCGAGCGCTGTTCAAGTGCTTGTAGAGCCGCGCGGTAGTCCTCAGACGGATAGGTACAAATCTTTAGCGCTGCATCTGTGCCAGCAAAGCTGCCCTGTGGCCACTGCACAAACTTGGTCACGTTGTAGAGCAGTGCGACCGCCACCTCGCTTTCGCTAAACCGATCCCGGCTCAGGGCTGTTGCGCTGCAATAAATCAGCACTACGCCAAGCAGCATCGCCAAAGCTCTTCGCGAGCTGCGATCCGGTAGAAGCGGCAGGGGGCACTGGGGAGTCATTAGCCGGGCGCCCTAGAAGTTGAACCGAATTTCGGCCCGATACGAGCGCTCGATTTCGACGGGAACCAACTCTCGCTGTACCGACTCATACTCTGGATGTGCGCTTTCAAGCAGGTTTTTCCCATGCAGGGAAAGATCCAGGTTCGGCGTGAGCTGCCAGGAGAGCCTCAGGTTCAGCTCCCAGTAATCGTCGATTTTGTAATAGTCGACGTCGTCAGCGTAGCGCAACCACGCGTCAAACTGAGCACGATTACCCAAATCCATACGCGATTGCAGCGAGAACAGGTGGTTGACATCCCAACGCGAGCTACTGGCTGACTGACCATCGGGATTGATCTCGTAGTCAAGGTAGGAGTATGCCCCCAGTAATTGCCACCACTCCCGAGCCTGCCAACTGACCGCTATTTCAGCGCCCACTGACTCACTGTCGCTGGCATTGGCAAGGTCTGTCTTCAGCACCAGCAAGGCGGTTTCGGGGTCCGCCAGACAACCAGGGAATGGATCCATGGACGGCTTGCAAAAAATGCCATCGAACTTGGGCCAGCGGGTATTCTGGTATTCGTTGTAATAGAACGCCATATCCAGGTTGAAGGAGGGGCTTATTTGCGACCGGTAACCTGCCTCGAAGGCCAACAGGTCCTCGGATTTCATGTTTCCCGTGCCTTCCAGGCTCACGAAGATTGGCAGCTCTGTATCCGGCGCCGTTTCCGGGAAGTGTTCCTTCAGTGGCACTGAAACCCGCCCGTACTGTTCTGCGACAGCCGGGGAGCGAACCGCACTGGTAATTGCAATCCAGGCACTGCTGCGAGGGCTCACGTTCCACAGCAGCCTGGCACTGGGCATGAATTCCAGGTCGGAATCAGAGGTATCGTTGTGCTCAAGCTTGGCGCCCAGGGTCAGCGAGAGCCGGTCCTCCAGGAATTTGATTTCATCCTGCAGGAACAGGCTGACAATCAGGTTATCGTAGTAGGTCTCATCCATGGCCTGGGATTCGGAACCATTGATCTCGAGATCGTGGTAGCGAACAGTGCCTCCACCGATCACGTCATGACCATCCCAGGCCAGGGAGCGGTGCTGGAGCTCGAACTCCACGGTCTGCTTATCCTCACCCCAGTTCGGGTCATTGCGGTCCATGTAGTCAAAGTAGGCCTGGGCGGTAGTTTGACTGCCATTGTCATAAATACGGTCCCAGCGGCCCAGCACGGAAAAGCCTTCCGAATCGGTATCATCGTCCGTGCGCACACGACTGTAGGATGGATCGAACTCAAGCACATTGAATGAAGCACCCGACTTGATATCGTAGCCGTCCGTGGTGAGCATGAGCGTGTCGGACTCGTTCAACTGCCAGTCGATGCGCCCACCCAGGCGCAGGTTATCCGCCGTATCATTGGTGGAATTGCCCATCGGGTCCTCGTTACCATCCCTGTCCTGGCTCTGCAGGTAGACACGGTAGGCAGCCTCCGACCCCAGGGTGCTACCCCAGCGCAGGGTCAGGTCGTGGTTCACCTGGTTACCCGTACTGGCCACCGCCAGGCCACCTTGTGCGTCATCCGCGTGACGGGTTACCACGTTGATAACCCCGTTGACCGCATTGACACCCCACAGCGCGGTGCCAGGGCCCCTGATCACCTCGATCCGCTCTATATCAGCCATTGGAACCTGCTGGATGTCCCAGTACACGCCCGAGTAGGCGGGCGTGTACATGGTGCGGCCATCAATCATCATCAGCATTTTGCTGGCGTAGCGGTCGTTGGAACCACGCGCGCTCACCGCGTAGTTATTGCCATCAATCTGCCCGACATGCATACCCGGCACCATGCGCAGCGCCTCGGGAATATTGGTGGCGCCGGAGCGCTCTATGTCTTCAGCGGAAATTACAAAGGCCGCAGCAGCGGTTTCAGAGAGTTTCTGCGCCTTGCGGGAAGCACCTGTCACCTGGATATTGAGCAGTTCCTCAAGCGACAGGTCGAACAGGCTATCGGAAGCGGCCTCCCGGGCAGAGGTGTTGACCGCCACAGACAGGGCGGCACTCAGAATCAAACCCCTGGTCATGAGGCCGCGATAGTTGGTTTTCATAGCCTTTCTGGTCTCGAAAAGTTCCTCGTCTAGATAGGGTATCGACCGTATAAGTGAGTACTTTAGAGGCCTGCAGCCGCCAGCCGTGACGTGGCGGACTCCAGAACGCAAAAAAGCCCGCTATTGCGGGCTCTTGGGGCGGGGGCGTGGCACTGAAGTGCAGGGTCACTGAGGCGACGGGGCCACAGGGAGTGTGGAGAGTATATGGCGGAGAGGGAGGGATTCGAACCCTCGATACGCTATTAACGTATACTCCCTTAGCAGGGGAGCGCCTTCGACCACTCGGCCACCTCTCCGTAAGGCGCGGGATAATACCACAACCGTTACAAAATCAAAGGGTTGGAGCGGGCTTATTGCTCGTGTTTTTCGTCATCTTCGTGCTGAATGCGGTTGTAGATTTCTTCCCTGTGTACCGCGATGTCCTTGGGGGCATTAACACCCAGCCGCACCTGATTACCTTTGACACCCAGCACGGTCACGGTGACTTCGTCACCGACCATCAGTGTCTCGCCTACCCGGCGGGTCAGAATCAGCATATCCTTGTTCTCCGTTCCTTTATTCCCTGAGGAACAACGTAAACTCTAAGTATTGTTGAGAATTCGTTTTTTGCCAGTTTCCCTTAGGCAATAGATTCCTGCTCAGGTTCCTGGTCCAGCCCAAAGGCTGAATGCAGCGCCCTCACCGCGAGCTCGATAAACTTCTCATCGATGATCACCGAGATCTTGATTTCAGACGTACTGATCATCTGGATGTTAATGCCGACCTCCGCCAGGGTGGCAAACATCTTGCTGGCGACGCCCGCATGGGAGCGCATGCCCACCCCCACCAGGGAGATTTTGGCGATTCTGTCATCCGTGCGTACCTCGCGGGCGCCCAACTCACCCGCCACCCGGCGCAGTATTTCCTCCGCCCGTGGCATTTCGTTGCGATGCACGGTGAAGGTAAAGTCAGTGCTCTTGTCATCGGCAACGTTCTGCACGATCACGTCGACCTCAATATTGGCCTCGCCCACCGGCCCCAGGATCTTGTAAGCAACACCCGGGCTGTCCGGGACGCCCAGTACGGTTAACTTGGCCTCATCACGGGTGAAGGCTATGCCCGCAATCGTCGGAGTTTCCATATCGCTTTCTTCCTCCAGTCGGATCAGCGTTCCCGGCCCGTCCTCAAAACTGTGCAGGACCCGCAGGGGTACATTGTATTTGCCGGCAAATTCCACGGCGCGAATCTGCAGCACCTTGGAGCCCATGCTGGCCATTTCCAGCATTTCCTCAAAGGTGATGGTATCGAGACGACGGGCACCATCGACCATTCTCGGGTCGGTGGTGTAAACCCCATCGACATCGGTATAGATCTGGCACTCGTCGGCTTTCAGTGCCGCGGCCAGTGCCACCGCCGTGGTATCTGAACCACCACGGCCCAGGGTGGTGATATTGCCGTGCTCATCCACCCCCTGGAACCCCGCCACCACCAGCACAAAACCCTGGGACAGGTCGGCGTGCAGGCGACTGTCATCGATATCCTTGATCCGCGCCTTGGTATGCGAATCATCCGTCAGAATCCGCACCTGGCTGCCGTTATAGGACTTGGCTTTCACCCCGCGCTTGTTCAGCGCCATGCTCAGCAGAGCCGTGGTGACCTGCTCGCCGGTTGATACCAGCACATCCATTTCCCGCGGCGTCGGAGCATCCTCAACCGCGTGCGCCAGTTCAATCAGGCGATTGGTTTCGCCAGACATGGCAGACACCACCACCACCAGGTTGTGGCCGTCGGCGCGAAACCCGGCAATCTTGTCGGCAACCTGTTCGATTTTGTGCACGCCACCGACCGAGGTGCCGCCAAATTTCTGGACAATCAAACTCAAGGGCCGGATTCCTGAAACTGCTCCTCAACCCACTGCGGCACCGCCTGCAGGGTGCCGGCCAGGCCGGCAATATCGGAACCACCGCCCTGGGCCATATCGGGGCGACCGCCGCCCTTGCCACCGAGGCGACCGGCAAATTCACGCATCAGGTCGCCGGCCTTGACCTGGGCGGTCAAATCCTTGGTCACCCCCGCAGTCAGCGCAATCTTGTCGCCGTCTATAGCCGCCAGCAGGATGACGCCGCTGCCCAGCTTGTTCTTGAGCTGGTCGACCGTATCGCGCAGGGATTTGGGGTCGGCGCCGTCCAGCGAGGCCGCCAGCACCTTGGCACCGTTAATCTCTACCGCCTGGCTGGCGAGATCACCGCCGGTGGACGAGGCCAGCTTCTGTTTGAGCCGGCCGATTTCCTTTTCCAGGTCACGGTTAGCTGAGCGCAGGCCCTGTACCTTGTCGACGACGTTACTGGCGTCGGCCTTAACCACCTCACAGACCTGGCTAATGCGCGCCTCCGCGGCATCAAACAGTTCCAGCGCCATGGCGCCGGTGACCGCCTCAATACGGCGCACGCCGGCAGAAATACCCGACTCGGAGGTAATGCGCATAAGGCCAATATCGCCAGTGCGACCGACGTGGGTGCCACCGCAGAGTTCCACGGAAAAGTCCTCAGAGCCCATGGTCAAGACCCGCACCTCGTCACCATATTTTTCACCAAACAGGGCCATGGCGCCTGCTTCTACCGCTGATTCCATATCCATCAGGCGGGTCGTCACCTCGGTATTGTCGCGAATCTGGGCGTTAACCAGCGCTTCAATGGCTTTCAGTTCCGTCGCTGTAATCGCCTGCGGATGACTGAAATCAAAGCGCAGCTTCCTGGAATCCACCAGGCTGCCCTTCTGTTCCACATGACTGCCGAGTATCAGGCGCAGGGCCGCATGCATCAGGTGGGTAGCAGAGTGGTTCAAGGCGGTGGCACCGCGCACAGAGTCATCAACCCTGGCATCGAGGCGCTCGCCAAGGGCCAGTTCACCCTCCAGCAGCACCCCGTGGTGCACATGGTGGCCGCCACCCTTGGTGGTATCACGCACTTCAAACTTCACACCGGCCGCGCTCAGGTAGCCGCTATCGCCAACCTGGCCACCGGACTCTCCGTAAAACGGGGTTCGATCCAGCACGATCGCCGCCTGCTCACCGGCAGACAGGGAGTCAACCATGTCGCCATCGCGCAGCAACGCGGTGACGGTACCGGCATCAACCAGTGCGTCGTAGCCGCAAAATTCGGTGCTGCCATCCAGCTTCAGCACATTGTTATAGTCAACGCTGAAACTACCCGACTCCTGGGAACGCCGCCGCTGAGCGGTCATGGCCGCCTCATAGCCTGGCATATCCAGGGTCAGCTCGCGCTCCCGCGCAATATCATTGGTCAGGTCGACCGGGAAGCCGTAGGTATCGTAGAGCCGGAATACCAGCTCACCGGGAATTTCCGTGCCTTCCAGGTCCGCCAGCGCTGTTTCCAGTATGCCCATGCCATTATCCAGGGTCTTGGCGAACTGCTCTTCCTCCGCCAACAGCGCCTGCTCTACCTGCTCGCGGGCGGCGCGCAGCTCGGGATAGGCATCGCCCATCACCTCGTCCAGCGGACCCACCAGCCTGGAGAAAAATGGCCCGCTGGCGCCCAGCTTGTTGCCGTGGCGGATGGCCCGGCGGATGATGCGGCGCAGCACATAACCGCGACCTTCATTGCTGGGCAATACGCCGTCGCAAATAATGAAGGCACAGGAGCGAATATGGTCGGCAATCACCCGCAGTGAATTGTGGGTGGTGTCAGTCTGTCCCAGCAGCTTGGCGGCCGCCTTCAGCAGCACCTGGAACAGGTCAATCTCATAATTGGAGTGCACACCCTGCATAACAGCGGCGATGCGTTCCAGGCCCATGCCGGTATCCACCGACGGTGCCGGCAATAATTCACGACTGCCGTCACTGGCCTGGTTGTACTGCATAAACACCAGGTTCCAGATCTCGATATAGCGGTCGAGGTCGTCGTCCTCACTGCCCGGCGGCCCACCGGGCACGTATTCACCGTGATCGTAAAATATTTCGCTGCAGGGTCCGCAGGGGCCGGTATCACCCATCTGCCAGAAATTGTCTTCGTCCAGGCGCGAGATGCGGTCCGGGCTGACCCCGATCTCCTTGATCCATATTTCCTCGGCCTCGTCATCGCTGATGTGAACCGTCACCCACAAGCGCTCGGCCGGCAGTCCCAGCTCTACCGTCAGGAAATCCCAGGCAAAACGGATTGCCTCGTGCTTGAAGTAATCACCGAAGCTGAAATTGCCCAGCATCTCAAAAAAGGTGTGATGCCTTGCGGTATAACCCACGTTTTCCAGGTCGTTGTGCTTGCCGCCGGCGCGCACGCAGCGCTGGCTGGAACAGGCCCGGTTATAGGCACGCGGGTCCTGGCCAAGAAAAGTATCCTTGAACTGGTTCATACCCGCATTGGTAAACAGCAAGGTCGGGTCATTGGTCGGCACCAGCGAACTACTGGCGACACGGCTGTGCTGCTGTTGCTCGAAATAGGCCAGGAATGCCTCGCGTACCTGGGCACTGCTCATACCAGACTTCATCGTCATTCCCCCAGGCCTGCAGCCAACTGGCCTTCGCTAAGGGTCTTGCCGGCCAGGATATGCAGGTGCAGATGGAATATGGTCTGGCCACCGCCAGCGCCGTTGTTAACGATCAGGCGAAAACCGTCACTCACCCCCAGTTGCTCGGCAATCTTGCCCACCGCCAGCATCAGGTGCCCCAACAGGGCCTGGTCTTCCGCCTCGGCATCAGACAGTTTGCTAATCGCCTTGCGCGGAATGACCAGCACATGCACAGGCGCCTGCGGGTGCAGGTCGTGGATGGCGACACAATGTTCATCTTCATAGATGAACTCGGCGGGGATCTCCCCGCTGACGATCTTGGCAAAGATAGTATCTGACATGCTGCTTATCCCAGTTTTTCGTCGGCGCTAAGTTGACGCGCCTCTTCTTCCAGCATCACCGGGATACCGTCGCGAACGGGATAGGCCAGGCCGCTGGCCTTGCAGACCAGTTCCTGCTTGTCCTCGTCGTATTCCAGTGGCGCCTTGCTCACCGGGCAGACCAGGATACTCAACAGTTTCTTGTCGATCATCCGTGCTATTCCTGCTTCGATTTAAGGGCGCGAATTATACGCTAGTCACGGCATGGGTGGTACCAGTAGCTGCGGGTCCACCCGCCGATTGCGCCAGCTCATGCGCCAGTCCAGGTGCGGTCCACTGGCACGGCCGGTGGCGCCGACCTTGCCAATAATGGTGCCGGGCTCCACCCGCTCACCCACCGTCACTGATACCTCGCTGAGATGCAGCATTGAGGAACTGACCTGGGCGCCATGGTCAATGATGATCGTACCGCCGGAGTAGAACAGGTCGGGTTCGGCCAATACCACGACACCCGGCGCCGGTGCCGCAACCGGCGTGCCGGTGGGCCGGGCCACATCGACACCATAGTGAGGGTTGCCAGGTTTGCCGTTATAAACCCGTTGGCTGCCATAGACGCCACTGACCCGGCCCTGCAGTGGCCACTGGAAGCCCTGGTCAAACAGGGTCCAGGGGCTGTTGCTGGCCTTGGCTGCCCGCACCAGTTCGCGCTCGCGGCGAATCCGTTCCAGGTGTTCCGGGCCCGGCGTCACCGTCTTCTGCGGAACGCCCTCGACCTGGCTAATTCGGTATTCCCGGCTGGCTATAGAGAGTTGCAGCGAACAGGGCTGCGCACCCTGTACCCGCAGCAGCCGCGTGCCGGTTTCATTGCGGCCGAAACCGAACACCACCACGCCCTCGGCTGATACCTGCAGGGCCTCGTCATCCAGGTACACCTCGCTGCCCGGCGCCACCGTGCCCCACAGCAGTGAACCCTGGCGTGCATCGCCATTCAATTGCAGGCAGGCCAGTCCCGGCGCGGACAATAGTGATAATGTAAGCAGAGTCAGTAAACGCATTGCGGTAACATAACCAAATGGGACGTTACAGACCACCCCGCAAACGCGGTTCGCGCTATATCACTCCGCAAGGAGAGCAACAACTGCGCGAGGAATTGCACCAGCTGTGGAAGATCGAGCGCCCCCAGGTCACGGCATCTGTGCACGAGGCCGCCAAGAATGGCGACCGCTCGGAGAACGGGGATTATATCTACGGCAAGAAGCGACTGCGGGAAATCGACAGCCGGGTGCGCTTTCTTAACAAGCGGCTTGATGAAATCGAGGTGGTCACGCGGGCGCCCGATGACCAGAGCAAGGTGTTCTTCGGCGCCTGGGTCACCCTGGAGGACGAGGCCGGGGAAGAACAGCGCTACCGCATCGTCGGCCCCGACGAATTCGACCTGAAACAGCACAAGCTGAGCATGGACTCTCCCATGGCCCGCTCACTGCTGGGCAAGCGACTGGACGATGAGGTGGTGGTACGCAGCCCCGCCGGCGAACAGCGGCTATATATTACCGGTATCGACTACGAGATCTCAGCCAACGACTAGCGGCTGAATACCAGGTGCGCCATCACCGGCACCGCGGTGGCGATGTTTTGCAAGCCGGCGACCTCGCGCAGGCGTTCCACCCCGTCGCCAAGGCCAAAGTCAGACACCTGCAGCAGCAGCGGTTGCAGGGTTTGCACGTGTAGCTCATCACCGAGTCGGGCCACGCTCACCCCGGTCATCAGATCCCTGGTGTTGCCGTGTAAATCCAGGCTCAGTGACAGGTCCAGCTCCATATACTCACCATTAGCCAGCGCCTTGATGGTTTTCATGTCGACCTGCGCCCGCAGCTGGGCGCTGGGAAAACGCACGGTTTCAAACAGCATTTCGCGCATGCGCTCATTGCGGATGGGAATCAGGGTCTCCACATCGACCAGCGGGATGTTCACCTGCACCGCACCGCTGTTACTGATTACACCGCTGAGACTGCCGAAGTAATGCACTTCCGCCACCGCCGCATTTTTAACGGAAATAAAGCGGATACTGGACTGGTCGTGCAGCAACAGCGACTCGGCCTGCACCAGCACACTGGCGAATATCGCAAATAGCGGCAGGCCTGATTTAAGTAAAAATCCGGTGAACGTTTTCATGGTGAACAACCTCGGCTATGCCGCCTTTTTTAATTCAAGAGGTGACAATACCACGAAGGCCCAGCCTTCATCGGTCAGCGCAGTCAGGCTGTCGGTGACACGCCCCATTAATCCGGAGAGCCGCTCCGGGCGCCGGTAGTGTTTACCCGGCGCCATCACAAAGGCACGCGCCTGGCGCTCCTTGCCGCCGCGCCAGAACCGCACCCGGGAGCGTTTGCGCAGGTTCTTGACCCAGAAGGAACGCTCACCGCGCACGGTACCCGCTATGACATGGTCGCCAAAGCGTACCGCCACCAGTGGTGTGCGCCGTTCGAGGCCACTCTTGAAACCGATGGTTTCCAGCACGATCAGACCGGCCGGTGCAAAGCGCGGAGAAGCCACGCCAAAACGCACCGCCGGCTCCACCACGCTGTTGAGACGACGGAAAAACTCGCGCTCGACCGAGGCTGGTATTTTCACGCTCACGGAATGTACCCCGCCGCCAAACGCTCAGACTCCAGCCACAATTCCCGCGCCAGCTCATCATCCCGGCCCCAGGCGCTGCTGCGCTTCACCTTGCAGTCAGAAAAATACTCGCCGCTGACACCTTCCACATCCGGATGCGTTGCCACGTAGCACTGGGTGGCCGCACCCTGCGGCACTGTTTTTTCTATCAGTGGTGCCAGCAAGCTCATTACCTTCACCAAAAAGCCACCGGCATCGCGGCCCAGGTTGGTGCGAATCACCCCCGGGTGCAGTGCGTTGACCGTCACCCCGGTACCTTCCAGGCGACGCGCCAGTTCCCGGGCGTGTAACAGGTTGGCCAACTTGGATTGGCCGTAAAAACGCCAGGGGTCATAGCTGACACTGCCATCCAGGTTTTCAAAATCAATGCCGCCACTCACCGTCATGGTATGTGCGGTGCTGGACAGGATCACGATTCGACCACGAGCCTGCTCCACCAGCGGGCGCAGCCCCTCAATCAACACGAAGTGGCCCAGGTGATTGGTGGCGAACTGCATTTCCACGTCGTTGGCCACTGATAATTCCATCGGCGCCATGATGCCGGCATTGGTCATCAGGATGTCGATCGGGGTATCCAGGTCATTGATCGCATCGACACAATTGCGCACGGATTCCAGGTCACTGAGCTCGCAGGCCAGCCCCACCGTGTTGCCAGTCACGCTGTCACAGGCAGCATCGGCTTTGGCTTTGGTGCGTGCGAGCCCGATAACCCTCGCCCCGCGGCTGGCCAGCACCCGCATGGACTCCAGCCCAAGACCCGAATTAACACCGGTGATAACCGCGGTCTTGCCACTGAGGTCGAGACCCTCGGTAACTTCTTCTGCTGTTGATCGACGAGTAAATCCCATAACATTCCATCCCTTTGTAATTTGTCTGATAAATAACAGTATATGTACGAATCAAACGCCGAGCGAGATTACCAGCAGCAGGTAAAAAATGACCTGCCCCGTAATTTCGCGGTACACCTCGTACATGGGCTGCTGGGGCAGACCGGTTTTCGGCTGATCAACACGCCCACCTTTGTGCCCGCCTATATCCTCTTATTGTCCGGCGGCTCTGACTTCGCGGTGGGCCTGGCCCTGTCGCTGGCAGCACTGGGCTCCGCCCTGACCCCCTTGCTCAGCGCCAGTCTGATCGGCCACCGCGATCGGGTATTACCGGTCGGTTTCTGGACCGGCGGTTCAATGCGGGTCGCGGTACTGGGCCTGGCCCTGGCGGGTTTATTGCTGGAAGGACGCGCCGCGCTGGTCGCCGCAATAGCCAGCCTGGGCTTGTTTGGCCTGTTTGCCGGCATGCAGACCGTGGTCTTCCAGACCCTGCTCTCCAAGGTCATCCCGGTTACCAATCGCGGCAAGCTGATGGGGCTGCGCAACTTCCTGGCAGGCATAACCACGGCGATTGTGGCCTGGCTGGGCGGGGTCTACCTGGTTGGCACGCCGCCAACAATAGCCGGTTATGCCTGGGTATTTATCCTGGCCTTTGTCCTGACCAGCGCCGGTCTGTTGATGCTGGCGCTGGTGCGCGAACCGCGCCCACCCACAGTGGCCGATCGCCGCAGCCTGACCCAGCACCTGGTTGGTATGCCCGCCTTTCTCAGGGCCGAGCCCGAATTTGCCCGCTATGTACTGGCGCGGGCACTGGCCACCCTGGGGCGCATGGCCCTGCCCTTCTACATACTCTACGCGGGCCAGGGCCTGGGCCTGTCCGGCGAAATTCTGGCCACATTGACCGTCGCCTTCACCATTGCTGCCACCGTGTCCAACCTGGTCTGGGGCACGCTGGCCGACCGGCGTGGCTTTCGCCTGTGCCTGCTGTTGTCTATCGGCTTATGGATTGCGGCCACCCTGGCGCTGTTATTGAGCAACAACTTCTGGGTGGTAGTGGGCATCTTTGTCGCCATCGGTGCCTCCCAGGAGGGCTTCCGGCTGGCCAGCATGAGCCTGGCCATGGAGTTTGGTGATCGCGATCAATTGTCCCTGCGGGTCGCTATCGCCAATACCGTCAGTGAAAGCGCCGGCAGTATCGCGCCATTGATCGGCGGTATCGTGGCCACCGCCCTGGGTTATGGGGCCGTATTTATTGGCGCCACGCTGTGCCTGCTGGTCGGGCTGGTGGTATTGCTGTTAAGCGTTCGCGACCCGCGTTTTACGCCTGATCCTCTATCGCCGAATAAATAATCGACTGCAGCTGACCCCGGAAGTTGAAGGTGCCCGAGGGCATTAACTGGGTCATGAAAATCACCACCAGGTCTTCCGCCGGGTCCACCCAGAACAGGGTGCTGGCCATGCCGCCCCAGTTATAGGCACCCACCGAGCCCAGGTTGGCATTGCGCACGGGATCGATGCGGCTGGCAAAGCCCAACCCAAAGCCCACCCCCTCGTTGCTGGTTTCGCTGAAACTGCCGCGAGCGATGCTCGTCAGGTCGCGATTGCCGGGCAAGTGATTACGGGTCATAAACTCAATAGTCCGGGGCCCCAATATGCGCTCTCCGTTGAGCTCACCGCCATTGCGCAACATCTGGCAGAAGCGATAGTAGTCGCCAATGGTCGAGATCAGGCCACCGCCACCGCTGAAGAAGCTGCGCTCGCGGTAATCGCTGTCCTGCGGGTCGTCCTGCAGGGTCACCGACTTGTCCATGTTGCGCTGGTAACAGGCCGCGAAGCGCGCCTCCTTGTCCGGGGTGATAGAAAAGGCGGTGTCGCTCATACCCAGCGGCTCAAACAGCTTTTGCTGCAAAAACTGATCGTAGGGCTGGCCCGAGATCACTTCCACCAGGTAGCCCAGCACGTCGGTGGCCACCGAGTAGTTCCAGGCCTCACCAGGACTGAATTCCAGCGGTATCTCGGCCAGGTCGTCGACCATGTGCTGGAGGGTGTAACCGGGGCGCGGGACCTGGATTTTCTTCTTGCGGTAGGCACGATCAACATTGGTGCTACGCATGAAGCCATAGGTCAGGCCCGAGGTATGCATCAACAGGTCGCGCACGGTCATTGGCCTGTGGCAGGGCTCGGTTTCGAAAGCGGGCCAGGTGCCACCCTTGTACACCTGCAGGTCGCGCCACTGCGGGATGAAGCGGTGCACCGGGTCGGTCAGCGCCACCAGGCCTTGTTCAAACAGCATCATCAGGGCTACCGAGGTAACCGGTTTGCTCATGGAATAGATGCGAAAGATGCTGTCCTCCGCCATCGGTTGCTCGCGCTCACGATCACTGAGGCCCTCAGCCTGCAGGTAACAAACCTCGCCACGCCGGGCCACCAGGGTCAGGCTGCCGGGGATTTTTCCAGGTTCCACATACTGCGCCCGCAAATGCTCGCCAATGCGGTCCAGCCGCGCGCCAGCCATACCCACAGATTCCGGTTTAACCACTTTCATACTTGTTTCCTTAGCCTAGCTAGCGGTGCTGATATGGTTTTGCAAAGCCGGCACCACCTCGGCTTCAAACCAGGGATTACGTTTCAACCACATCTGGTTGCGCGGCGAGGGGTGCGGCATGATCCAGTGAGTCGGCGCCCAGTCCCGCCAGGCCCGAACACGCTCGGTAAGGTTAATACGCCGGCTCTTGGGTAAATAGTAATCCTGGGCATATTTCCCCAGCAACAAGGTCGTGCGCACCCGCGGCAAATGCGCCAGCAAGGACTCATGCCAGGTGGTCGCACACAGCGGTGGCGGCGGCAGGTCACCGGACTTGCCCTTGCCGGGATAACAGAAGGCCATTGGCACAATAGCCACCTGGCGCTCGTCGTAAAAGCTTTCCTTGTCCATATTCAGCCACTGTCGCAGGCGATCACCGCTGGGGTCATCCCAGGGTATACCGCTTGCGTGCACCCGGGTCCCAGGTGCCTGGCCGACAATGAGGATGCGCGCATCACCGTGCACCCGCAGTACCGGGTTCGGTCCCAGCGGTAATTCACAGCGTTCGCAGGCGCGCACCTGCGCCAACAGATCGTTTAGCGGTATCATTGGCCGCTCATGCTACTGCATCACGTTCATCGCGGCGAGGGTCCCCCCGTCATTCTGTTGCACGGATTGTTCGGCTCTGCCGCCAATCTGGGCATGGTGGCCCGTGGCCTGGCGACTGACTTCAGCGTGTATTCCCTGGACCTTCCCAACCACGGTCAGTCACCGCGCAGCGAGCGCATGGGCTACCCCGATATGGCCGAGGCTGTTGCCGGGTTTATTCACGCGCAGGGGCTGGCGCCCTGCCATGTCCTGGGCCACTCCATGGGCGGCAAGGTCGCCATGCAACTGGCCCTGCAGGCACCGGCCTGCATCGACAAACTGGTGGTGGCCGATATCGCCCCGGTGCAATACCCGCCGCATCATGATCATGTCCTGGCCGGACTGGAGGCGGTGGCCGCCGCGGCGCCCGCCGGACGCCAGCTAGCCGATGCCGTTCTCGCTGAGCATGTTAGCGAAGCCGGCGTGCGCGCCTTCCTGCTCAAGAGCTGGCAGGCCGATGACAATGGCGACTACCGCTGGCAGATCAACTACCAGGCGGTGCGCGGTAACTATGCCCGCCTCGGTGAAGCCAATGTACTGACAAAGGGCGCCCAGCCTTTTGCCGGGCCGGCCCTGTTCATTATTGGCGGAGAATCAGATTACGTGCAGGCACAGCACCGTGAACAAACCCTGGCATTATTCCCCGGCGCGCAGGTGAAAGTACTGGAAGGTGCAGGCCACTGGTTACATGCCGAGAAGCCCGCCCTGTTCAATAAGCAGGTGCTGCGCTTCCTGCTGAATTGAAGAGCCGGCAAGCGGAACAAATCCGCTGCAGCACGCTGGAATTGCCCCCCCATTCCGGTACAATCGCCGCCTTAGCCAAACCGCCTCCCAAGGCCCAGAGGACCGGTACCTGACATGAGCAGTGACTCCCTGACTGAACTGGAAAATCACGGCGCATTTATCCGCCGTCATATCGGCCCCAGCCGCTCCCAGCAAACCGAGATGGCCCAGACCCTGGGCTGTGATGATATCGAGGCGCTGATCGACGATATCATCCCTGAGAACATCCGCCGCCGTCAGTTGATGGAACTGGGCGAACCGCAGTCCGAACAAGCGGTGCTGGCCCGCTTGCGTGCCATTGCCGACAAGAACCAGGTGTTCCGCTCCTTTATTGGCTGCGGCTACGCCGACACTTATACCCCGGCGGTCATTCAGCGCAACGTGCTGGAAAACCCGGGCTGGTATACGGCCTACACCCCCTACCAACCTGAAATCTCCCAGGGCCGGCTTGAGGGCCTGCTGAATTACCAGCAGATGATCATGGACCTGACCGGCATGGACCTGGCCAATGCGTCCATGCTGGATGAGGGCACCGCGGCCGCCGAGGCCATGACCCTGTTACACCGGGTTAACAAGAAAAACCGCAGCCACTGCTTTATCGTGGCGGAAAATTGTCATCCGCAGACCATTGCCGTGGTCAAAACCCGGGCCCAGCCACTGGATATTGAAGTGCTGGTTGGCAAGCCCGAAGAATTGCTGGGCAGCACCGACGCCTTTGGTGTGCTCCTGCAATACCCCGGCACCCATGGCGCCCTGACCAATATTGCGCCACTGATCGAGCAGGCCCACGCCGCCAATACCCTGGTCACCGTGGCCGCCGATATCATGGCCCTGCTGATGGTGAAATCACCGGGTGAACTGGGCGCTGACGTGGTCATCGGTAACAGCCAGCGCTTCGGCGTACCCATGGGCTTCGGCGGCCCTCACGCGGCCTACTTTGCCACCCGCGATGCCTACAAGCGCTCCACCCCCGGTCGCATCATTGGCGTCTCTATCGATCGCCGCGGCAACCAGGCACTGCGCATGGCCATGCAAACCCGCGAGCAGCATATTCGCCGGGAGAAGGCCACCAGCAACATCTGTACCTCGCAGGCACTGCTGGCCATGATGGCTGCGTTCTACGCCATGTATCACGGCCCCAAGGGCCTGCGCCGCATTGCCGAGCGCATCCACCGGCTAAGCTGCATCCTCGACGCCGGCCTGCAGCAACTGGGTTTCACAACCGACAACCCGGCATACTTCGACACGCTCAGCTATAAGGTCGGCGACCAGCAGCAATCAATTATTGAACGGGCCGAGGCCGCGGGCTTTAACCTGCGTGTCATTGGCAGCGACCGGGTCGGCATCAGCCTCGATGAGACCAGTTCCAGGGAAGAAGTCGATAGCCTGTGGCGCATTATGAGCGGCACCCAGCACAGCCTCGACGTTGCGGCGATCGACGCCACACTCGAAGGCAGTTGTATCCCCGCCGAGCTGCAGCGAGATATCGACTACCTGCAACACCCCATCTTCAATGACTTCCATTCGGAAACCGAAATGCTGCGCTACCTGCGGCGACTGGAAGACAAGGACATTGCCCTGAACCGGGCCATGATTCCGCTGGGCTCCTGCACCATGAAGCTCAATGCCACCACGGAAATGATTGCCATCACCTGGCCCGAGTTTGGACGCATACACCCCTTCGCCCCGGCCGCACAGACTCCGGGTTACCAGCAATTGCTGGAGGAACTGGAGCATATGTTGCTGCAATGTACTGGCTACGATGCGATTTCCATGCAGCCCAATGCCGGCTCACAGGGTGAGTATGCGGGTCTGTTGGCGATCAAACGCTACCACGAAAGCCGCGGTGATCACGGCCGCGACATCTGCCTGATTCCAAGCTCCGCCCACGGCACCAACCCGGCCAGTGCGGCACTGGCCGGATTAAAAGTCGTCATCGTCGAATGTGACGAGGATGGCAACGTCGACATGGCTGACCTCAAGACCAAGGCAGAACGACACAGCGAAGAACTGGCCGCGATCATGGTGACCTACCCGTCTACCCACGGCGTGTTCGAACAAAGCATTGTTGAGTTGTGCGAGATTATTCACGACCACGGTGGCCAGGTGTATGTCGATGGCGCCAACCTCAATGCCCTGGTCGGACTGGCTGCACCGGGCAAGTTCGGCGCCGATGTATCGCACCTGAACCTGCACAAGACCTTCTGTATTCCCCACGGTGGCGGCGGCCCCGGCATGGGCCCGATTGGCGTGGGTGCTCACCTGGCGCCCTTCCTGCCCAACCACCCGCTGCACCAGATCGACGATCTCAGTGCTGATAATCCCGTGGTGTCCAGCGCGCCCTTTGGCAGCACCTCCATCCTGCCTATTTCCTGGGCCTATATCGCGCTGATGGGAGCCGAGGGCCTGGCCCAGGCCTCCAAGGTCGCCATACTCAGCGCCAACTACATTGCCCACCGGCTGCAGGGCCACTACCCAATCCTGTACACCGGCCGCAATGACCGCGTGGCACACGAGTGCATCATCGACATCCGACCGCTCAAGGAAGCCAGTGGGATCTCGGAAGAAGACGTTGCCAAGCGCCTGATCGATTTCGGCTTCCACGCGCCAACCATGTCATTCCCGGTCGCCGGCACGCTGATGGTGGAACCCACTGAAAGTGAATCGCTGTATGAACTGGATCGCTTCTGCGACGCCCTGATCGCCATTCGTGAAGAAATTCGCGCGGTGGAAGAAGGCAGCTTCGAGGCCGATGACAATCCCCTGCACAATGCGCCGCACTCGCTGGCGGATATTGTTGACGACGAGTGGAGCCACCCCTACTCACGCGAGTTGGCCGCCTACCCGGTGGACAGCCTGCGCCAGGGCAAGTACTGGGCGCCGGTCAATCGCATCGACAATGTCTACGGCGATCGCAACCTGGTGTGTTCCTGCCCGTCGATTGAGTCCTACCGGGAAGCGGTTGAGTAGTTGAATGGAAGGAGCCTCTTGGATGGCTCCCCTCAGTTGGATTAACCACGTCTAATTGATCATTCGTGGGACCTGGCTGCAACCAGGGCTTCTAAACGCGTGCAAAGAGTTGAAAGTGCGCACTACGGAGTACAACTTGAGAGCTGAAGTTAGCGTGCATTATGTCCGCTTTGACCTAGATGCGGACGGTCGAGGTCAGGCCAGTCAAAGCCTATTTGAGGGCAACGGTTCCCATATCCGTTGCTCGTAGCTCCCAAGCCGCTCATTTCATTGATCGGTCTCATCTTTAGCGGGCTCTCAGGCACCCGATAGGCACCGCTTTTCCAGAAATTCATGCAACTGCGCTACAATATGAAAATGCGATTTGCATCCTCAGTAAAGACTTTGGCGGGATCTACCCATGCAGGAAGCACTCAACTCTATTAAAGCGTTCCTCTATGAACGTTCATCAAGCCCACTGGCAGGCGCATTCGTAATCGCTTGGCTAATAATAAACTACAGAATTGTTTTAATCGTGTTTTCTGGGGATTCACCTGACCTCAAGTTCTCAGGTATAGAGCAGTATTTTGAGGAACTTGGATACCTGCAGAGTTGGTGGGGTTGGTCTAGTGCTATCCCTGTCGTCGTTTGGAAAGGCGTTGTCTCGCCGGTGATCCTAACAATCCTCTACCTATTTATTTATCCAGCGGTTGCCTATCCCGTGTACAAGTGGAGTCTTTGGATTCAGGGCGAAATGCGCAAGCTGAAAGAAGCCGCAGATAAGGACAAGATGCTCCCGGTGAAAAGGTCTCAAGAAATACTGACAAGACAAGCTCAGCTTGAAAAGCAAATTGCAGATGAACGAGAGCAGAGCCAGTCAAAAAATGATGCACTAACTAGTACCGTTAACGAGTTTGAGGCAATTTTTGGCGGTGGATTGGACGTCGCAAAGAAAATGGCAGACAGGCTTGAGGAATTGGAGCAAGCCATCGAAACATACGGGGAAGCAGAGGAAAGGGAAACTCACGCCGGCTTCGTAGATCTTGATGGGGACGACTCTGAGGATGTTTCCCAGTCTCAAATGGAAACAACAGATCTTGTAGAGAACGGTGCGCAGGTAGAGCCGATCAAGGATAGCCCTCCCGAAAGGGTGGATACCGAGCTTCAGGAGATATTGGATAGACGACCGCTTGTAGACAAAGATATAGAGCAATTAGCTGGGATCTTGGATGCCGCGGCCAAATATCAGATCGATGCCTTGCCGGCAGACAATTATCGGCTGATCGATATTATTTCTCCGGTATACCTCAGTCTGCTAAACGAAGATGAACAAGAGGTGCTCATCGACGAATTCAAGCAAAAAACTATTCGCGGAGATTATCCTGGTCTTACCATTGGCTATGAAATTCCAGATGGTGAGACGATGTTTGTGAAAGGGGCATTGGAGGAAACGGGGAATGATGACACTCGGGACACAGAGGAAGTCGCCGTTGACGTCCTTTTGTCAACAGGACTCTCCAAAGACGCTGTTGCAGTTATTAGGGCTTTTGAAACCACGGGTCAGACGGAGCTGACTGACCGGACGCTGGAAGATATTACAAATTATACACCCATAAAACTTAAGGCTGCCATGGTGGAACTCAAGAACAAAAACTATATTGAATCGCCGAGCGTTAAGACTTCCAAGGGCACAAGATACATGCTCACTGATAAATGCCTGAACGTGCTAAGCCAGCAGGAATAAGCACTGGCCAATGGTTTCACTATCCGTTGCTCTTCGTGTCCAATTTCTGATTTCTCTGGATATGGCTGTTGATGAGATAACTTAAGGCTCTCTGTATGCACCGATGACAGATTGTTTCAACTTCTCGGAGTTCGCTCTGACGTAGGAGCGGACATTCGCTGGCGGGCTAAAAATCGCACAATCAAAGCAACCGCGCCCCAAGTGAGGAACCGAAAGCGCGCTCGCTTCGGCACAAAAGCGTGCAAGGTGCGGGGTCAGGTCTTTGGTTTATGGGTAGCGGGTTATTACTCCGAATCATACATCAAAGACCTGACCCTATACTTGGGACATATAACGCCAGCCGCAACGGCGGCGTAGCTGCCACGAAGTGGCAGGTACGGTGTCCGAACGCAGCGATTGCCGGCCCTTGTTAGGCTTCGCTTGCTCCCCGAGTTGAGTTGCTTGAGCGGAGAATGCAGCTAATAGGAATAGAAACATCGTTCCAAAAACCAGCCACTTGGTGAATGGTCCAATCTCATTCCACCTTCGTGTAAATCGGCGACCACATCCTGGGCATGCGTCAGCAGACTTGCTCACTTGATGCCCGCAATCCTTGCAAATTTTAAGTCTTGCCATTGCTCAAGTTATCGAATCGGTTATTTGCGTACATGGAGTGATGCCAAACGCCTGCATGTGGGGCGGCAAATCGCGTAGCGGTATGACGTCCCAGCAGCCGAAGGCTGTGTCACCATGCACTTGTTAGGTTTCAAAATTAAATATGCCTGGATTGTGTTTCTCCCAAATTTCCAGCTCAATCTCCCTTGGAGGCTGACCTTCTTCATATTCTGGATGAGAAACCCATTCAATGCAGGTGTTTACCATTGTCTCGATCGAGTAGAAGTAGAGGTCGATACCCTGAAATACTGATATGACGGGGCTGGACAAAGATGAAGTGAAGGGGTGCCCTCTTGTTGGCAGAACGTACCAGCCGCCGTTGAATGATGCGAAAGGAAAGGAGTACTTCAGCAATTCATGATCTTCAGGGTTAGTACCATAAGATTCCATCATGCTGTGATACTCAGCTTTCGCCCGCTCAATGCTGGAGAAGCTCATATCTCGAAACCAAAATGGGTGTTCGGATTCCCACGCATCCTTTTCTTGCCCGCCGCGCCATCCGTAAAGCGATACCAACTCTAGAGTGAGCTCGCCCGGAAACCATGAGCACGACTTGCGCAGTCTATTCTCGCCATAGGGCGGGAGCAAAGAGTTTTCGACCTCCATTCCCTTGGATTCATATGCTTTAAGCAATCTATCAAGTCCGGCGTGAAGATTGGGCCCGGAGAACTCGGGAACACTCGGAGAATCCTGGCGTTTCATTTCGATAGTTTTCCTACCACAGCTAAGTAAATGTGTTCCTAGTAGTGCGGTTGCACCGACTCTCAGGCAATCCCTGCGATTCACATTGAAATCTAACGAGGCTGTAGAAAAACCATAAAAACCGTCCGACTCATTCCCTGTGCCTCCTGATGTCGTTGCTGCTAACGGTGTGGGGTCAGGTCTTTGATTTATGGGAAGCGGGTTATTCCTCCGAATCATAAATCAAAGACCTGACCCTATACTTCTTACTTCTATGCAGTCTAACTGGGCATTACCTAAATCAACACCCACAGGGAATATATTATTGCATATATCGCCTAATATTCCATCTTAATACATTTTAAATAGAATATTTGCTTGCTATTCAGGCTTACACGGGTATTATTCCATAAAACAACACATCAGATGGAATATATGGAAGCCCAAACCGAACACCGATTTACCTATCAAGCTTACCCAACTAGCGGCAGAGAGCGAGAGCGGTATGACTACTTCACAACCAAGCTTACGCGGGAAAACTATCTCGAGAATATCCGAGAGATCTCTGAGGCCTTTCTTGATCATGTCGGCCTGATCCTCCAAGTAGAGGACGAGCGCTCTGGTCGACTTCTACTGCCAAAGCTTTCGCTAGATCTATACGTTGCGGAGCAGTTTTTCATGTACGCGCATGAGGGCATCCCTCGTTTTCTTATGCGAAGCGAGAATGGAATATTGCGTGAAATGAAAAATGAAGAGCTCGAGAATCTGTATTTCGACCACGATATCCAAACAATGGTCAACTACAACCTCTTTTTCTCTGCCCCGGAGGACGTGCACGCTGATCTCCGCTCATTCGCGTTGGACGTCGTGCTTAACAAATTTTCTGCACGTATCAAACTCGACCATGGGAACATGGAAGGCCAGGAGCGCGAACTGAGTATTGCCGAGGTCGCTCTTCTAGCAGGAATGAAGGAAAAGAGCGTCAGAAATGCATCTCAGAATGACTTGAAGACCGAAACACGGGGAGGGATGACTGTCGTTTCATCCCGTAACGCTCTCGAGTGGTTGAGAAAACGTCGTAACTTTGTCGAATCAAGACCTCTTGAGAACGAGGCCTGTATGCAGGCATTTCGCGAAATCGCCGATGATTTTTTTGGATAGGCGGCAACCATGCGAAACACTACACATTATGACATGAGAATGGCCCAGCGTGGCTTCAACACGCGCTTCACGGACATCTTGATACGCCATGGAAACTTGATCGAACAAAGTGGGCAATCGTACGCACTCGCGCTGTCCGATAGCGCGGAGATACATGCCCTGAGAAAAGAGTTTGCAGAGCAGGAGCAAGAGTGTTTTTTTCGAATCAAGAAGCTCGATCGGCGACGAAGACGAGCAAAAATTCAGGGAGCTGTTGAAGAAGCCGCACGACTAGAACTTGTTATTTCAACGGAAAGAACAGAGCTCAAAGAACTAAAGAGTATGAAAAAGTCGGTAAAGGAAGGGTTCGTAATTTTCGGTGCCCTCAAGGAAGCTGATGAGCAATCATTAGTGACTATTGCGCATCACACGCACTCCAGGCAAATCCGAGGCTACAACGTAATCACAGAAGCTTAAAAACGCAGTGCAGGAATTAGGAAAACTCATGGAAAGCATTTCTATCTCCCATTTCAAAGAAGCAGTTACAACCTATCAGCCGAAGAAGGACGGTCTTCCAGATGACTTGCTTATATCTCGAGGCCCACAGGGGTTAAGCACCTGGTATGCCCCGTTCGAGTACATCAATCGTTCAGCAAAACTTGTGATTTGTGGCATCACCCCAGGATGGCAGCAAGCCAACAGAGCACTTGTTGTGGCGAGAGACGCTTTTGCACAAGGTTGTTCCAATTCAGAGGCTCTTCAGATAGCTAAGAACACCGCCAGTTTCGCAGGTGCGATGCGAAGCAACTTATCCCGTATGCTAGATCGCATTGGTATGCAGGAGTACTTGGGAGTAGATTCCTGTTCCGACCTTTTTGGAGCACGCAGTGACCTTGTTAACTATACATCCGCTCTAAAGTATCCAGTATTCAAGAACGGCACAAACTATAGTGGCAGCAACGCGATGGTTTCTCAGCCTTATCTATGGAATCAATCAAAGGAGTATCTCACCGAGGAGATAGCCGCCCTACCAAAAGCGCTCTGGCTTCCTCTGGGAAGTTCTTCGACAAGGGTTTTCGAACGCCTGGTCGATGAGAATCTGATTGACGGCAATCGTGTGCTTTTCGGAATGCCACACGCGTCTGGCGCCAATGCAGAACGCATAAAGTACTTTCTAGGAGAAAAACCTAGAGAGTTGCTCTCGAACAAAGTGAAACCCGAGGTAATTGAGAGCGGCTATTCGCGCCTGATTGAGAAGATGCGACTTAATATGTTACAAGGTAGTGACCTGTAAATCCGACACCAACCTGCAACATTGCGCCGCCTCTGTGGTATTGGATCTTGCGATTCACAATCTTCATTAAGTCGAACGGCATGTAGGACATGATGGACATTTATGGATTCACAATCTCAATTCCAGTATAGAGAGCGAAATAATGAGTAGGTGTGGGGTCAGGTCTTTGATTTATGGGAAGCGGGTTATTCCTCCGAATCATAAATCAAAGACCTGACCCTATACTTTCATAAAATTAGCTACTTACAACGCTCGCCCTTTTCAAAAATGTGACGCAAAAGTACGCAGTGGTACACAATGTTCCTGTATTGAGTCACATTTCCGACACAGAGTATGGAACTAGAATTCGCATCATCCTTCCGGACTCAAACTAAGGAGACAGGATGAGGAATTCCAATCCGTATTGACCGGTTTTGCTGTCAGGCCAGTCTTCTCTGGTAATGGTTATGGCCTTGTTTTCAAATTCGCCACTGACCGCATGTCCACCGCGTAGGGCTTTTTCCAGATCATCGACAATGGTTGCACCAAGGGCTCGGGAAAGTAGCTCGTTAGATAATTCTACGAACCTTTCTATTGCCGGATCTTCCTCCTCGGGTTGATGAATGGCTAACTTTAGCTTCAGGCCTTTTGCCGCTTTCCTCGTACCCGACACATAGTAAGCGATACTATTTGGAATGATCCCATCCCCAACGTCTAGATAATCAGAGTTTGCAAACCACTCATCATCATCGATGCTAGTGTAATACCCCGTACCCAGCCCGTATTTCTTGAGATACTCCTTCGCTTCATAGGGGCACCAACCGTCCTTAAGTGGTACAGGCTCAGGTGCTTTCTCATAAGCTACGATTTTCTTCATTCTCTTGATCGTATTGTTTACATCTTGATAGGAACCCAGTTGATTGAAAAATGTGGAGTGCGCCCAGCGCTCCATGAGCCGCGTACGGAAGTGGAACGCGATAATCGAACGCCATTTCGCATAGCGAAGTATTTTTCGATCGGCGGCATTACTTCCAATCCTTATAAATGCACGCTCATAACTGGAATAGACCGAGATCAAATAAACGAATGGAAGAAAGAGAATCGACAGGACTGGTGGAATGTAGAAATCCGTCAGGGTCTCCATAGTGGCAAATCCTGCCAGCCCAATAATGATGTTATGTCCGGCATAAATCAGCAAGAAAACACCAAGAGCCATGAAAAACTTATCTAGTAGGTTTTCAACCAACTTGTACTTGTCGTCAAAGCCAGAGTAGGCATGTACACCGGCTAGCAGGGCGACCGCTGGAATAAAAGCTAGTTCAAAAAGTATATGGAAACTGTAGAACGTCACGATGAATTCGATGACTATAACGAGGTTGAAATTGTCTAGCAGCGACTTTTTGAAGTATTCCGGGTTCTCTTGGATTTCTTTGTGACGGAACAACGAAACCAGGGCTACTGAGAATGTCCAGACCAGAGTAGATTTCGTTTGCTCAAAGCCCCACAGCCCGAATTCGTACAGGAAATAGACCATGGTAATTATGTATGAAAACATCAAAGCGTAGATCTTCAGGAGCGGCTTCGCGAATGCTGCTCTAATAACATTCCCTAAGCCGATTCTGATTTTTTCATGACGCAGGCACCAGGCAAGGGCAATCAATAGCCATACAAGGGTAGCTATTTCTCTGTTATTGAAAACTTCCATTGGTTAAGCGCCCTGCGCTAATAACTGCGAAGCTAGTAGATGGTATCTTCGAAATACCCTGTTCTTCCTGAACATGGCCAGCCATCCTTGGTTTTGTGGGGGTTTAGCCTGGGGTTCTGCGTTTTTCTCCTAAAGGTCTTGTCGCACATCGGGCAGCGATATACATAGGTTGGTCCGCTTGAAAGCCTAGACGAGCGGTGCGTTCCGCCTTTCCGCGAAAGCGCGAGGCTTCGACTCTTGGTTTTTGGAATACCGAGAGAGTTGGGTGTGCCCGCCGCTTGTTGGATCGGCGCCAAGCTGGAGCCTGGACTGAGTTCGACCTGATAGCGAGGTACAAATACCTGGCTTGTCACGGATGCATCGTTAATCTGATCGATCTTGTAGGCTCTAATTTGCCCGTCTTCTGCGCGAACAGCATAGAGCAGGATGTTGCCGTTGTGTGCGCGACGGAGGGAGTATGGCTCGATGATGCGGGAGCTTCTTCTGCCCTCATTTGTCGTGTAATCAAGCTCTACGCACAGGTGGTTTGAGGCCGCAAACCGGATGATTTCAAGAGAGCTGCCCGAAGTTGTATGCAACCCGAGTTGGCCGTAGAGAGGACGGTATACTTCGTCCTTTGCCGATATCGCTTCGAGCGGTGCGCGCTCCTCAATCTGCTTCCCTTCGAGCCAGTCGAAGAATTCTGGCAGGGCCTGCCAATAGACTTGAAGGTCAGGAAGTGCAGGAAGCTGGTGTGCCAGCATAGGCTCCCAGTTTTGCTCTAATGCGGGCCTGTACTCTTCCATGTCCTCATACTTCGGGGTGGAAATTTCCTTGAAGGCGCATTTCTGCTCCAAAATATCCCGAATGACGGGTGCGGCTGGTTGCTGATCGTTGCGAAAAAGGTTGATGACATCATACAAATCCCTTGGCCTGCCTCGCTCACCTAGAGCCCGAACCTTCTCACCAAAGACCTCTGGGTAGTCGTAACAACTGATTTGAATGCCCGCGTCTGGCCTATCGGAATAAGTATGGAACACCTCCTGGCGCGCAGGTTGTAAAACCAGCACCTCATCAGCGGTCAGGTCAAACTTAATTTTAGGAAGGTTTTTCTGGCTGCGTACAAAATGACTTCGATAATATATACGCGCTTCACAAGACTTGTGGCCGCGCGGGTTGTCGTAAATGTCGAACAACAAACGTTCAACCGGAATTTCGATGCCGCAGGCTTCATATATCCACTCTGAGATAGCTCCGAATTGATCAAGCAGAAAGCCATTTTCCAGATGCCGCTCATCTAAAAGTGTGAAGTCCAAGTCCTCGGAAAACCGATAGGTCTCAAAGTAGCATTTTTTCAGGCAAGTCCCGCCTTTAAACACCCAACTATCAGAAAGAGCCTCACTTGCATCCACAGCTGCCAGTAGCCAACCCAACACATAGTCTTTTTCTACCACCGCTGGAGTCAGGCCTGTCTCGTTGGCAACGTCAAGAATCTCGTCCTTAGTGATCACAACTCAAATCCTTTTGGCACCCACAATCGCCACCGCGTTACCAATCTGACGTCTTCCGCCCGTTTATCTAGGTGCGCATGGCCTGTAGTGAGGTTTTTTGCACATTCTTCTACAAAGCTCGCTTCAAACTCTAACATTTCTGCCAGGAAACCGAGTTTCTTGAACAATGCGCCGTTCTTAAATTGATGTGCGTATTCGAGCAATCGGGCGTAATCCATATCCGTGCCATAGACCTTGTTGAATTCACGAAGGGAATCAACACTGTGTTGCAGACCAGCCCCCAAATATGGATCAAGCACGATATCCAGTATCGTTTTGTGTGGATCAGAAATCAGGAGTTTCCGGTTCTCCCTCCATAGCGGTTTGATACCGAATAGGTTCTTCTGAGGAATGTGCTTGACAAAAAAACTCACGCCTTGGTGGAAGGCTTCACCATAGTTGGTGCGCTTTGCGGTTAATACGCAAACGGAGCGGAAAAGCTGCTCAGTGAGTTCCCAGTGCTCTAATGCACTCCATCCACCGATATATCCCGGTGTGTAGAGTTCCGGCACCAGAATCCAGGGATCTTCGAGCACCTGGGTTTGTCCTATTGAGGTGGGAGATATCGGAACGTAGAGACCGCGAGCAACCCGCCTTATGACCCCCTGCTTATGCCATCTAGCCAGTAATCTTGCTGCGTCTGATCGATCAAGCTCAAGTGCCGACATGGCATCATCAATACGGATGGTGCCTGATGTTGCTCTCAATAGTGCTGCTAGACGCTCTTGCCTGCGAGATATCTGATCAACCATGAAACTATATAAAAATACGAATTGTTACAATAAAAAGAGAATAACACGCGTATTCGTATAGTACTATAAAAAACTACATAAAAGTCGCTATAAAAAGGAATTAGTGGAAATCTAGTGTAGTTTTCCTGTGCCTGACTCGCACTACGAAGCAGGATTAAAGGGGCCAGAGCTCTTTTTGTTCGTGCAAAATGCGTTGCGGGTTGATGGAAACTAGATGGTGCCCGGGGCGGAATCGAATCGCTCAACGCTGACCGGCACGAAGATCCTCCATTTTTCCTGGGTGAATTTATTTATCATGAATATCAGCAACTTACAGCGCCTGCCCCGTTTCTAATGTGGCGTAATGGTACATAGTGATACCTCATGGCACGCTGTGACGTCACGTTCGTGACACAGTGTCTGTTATCAGCTCCAAACTGCTTCTTTCCAAATTTACTCCAGTTTCCGCTTTGACCTATGAGCGGACGGTCGAACCAAGGAGAGCCTGGCATCTATTACATGCGGCGGCGGACTGACTGTTGCCGCGGCAATTCCTTCATGCGGGCGACCTCAAATGGCGTATACATCGATAGCGCCCACATCGTTGCCGTTTGTAAGATACTACTGGTTCGAATGTAACTTGTTTATTTCTGGGTCGATGAACAACGACAAACTGGTGCTGTGAGAACCTTCGCCATCACGGCTCGCGTAAACCTGAGCATTTACCTCGACTCTGTATTTGCGCCTGTTTAGAAGTTCAATTTTTTCCGTTGTGCTTTCTTGTCGCTCGAGGATGGTGGTAAATCCAGTCGTAATATCCGTAACTGACGCGTTTCCCGAGCCTACTCCGATATGTTCAACTTCCAAACGAAATTCGATCTTCTCATCTTTAGAGAGCAGTGGCGCATCAATCATAAGTTCGCTCACAACGTACTGCGTAACGTTGCCCTCCATATATGCAGAGGCAACCGACTTTAGAAAGTTGTAGCTATGATCCGAGTTCACATCAAATTTACCGGTCCCAATCTGGGTTACCTTTGGGGCAGAAAGCTCAAACAGGACCTTGCTTTTTTGCTCAAGTTGCGGCTCGCGAGGGCGATGTAGAACGAGGGAGTCTTCGGCCCGTGGACTTTCAATTGATTCGGGTATGGGATCATCATGCGGTTTGAACAGAATAAGCACCGCTAACAGAATGGCGCACCAAAAAGGAACAAAGATCTGTACCCATATTGGATATGCTCTGATAAGGTCGATAGCCTCAACAACTTTTTCCATCAAGTGCTTCTTTAGTCATCTATGAGTCGATAGTGTCCTCCAAGCATACCAAAATGTGACCGTCGGCAATCGGAGTATTTCAACCCGCAGGCGGAAGACTATGTGCGGCGGCAACGACCTAGGAGCGGACTTTCAGTAACGCCTGAGCTTAGGTGCGTGGTGGGGCAAACGTCACATGCAGCGACTTGTTAGAGCGCGTTTGCACTGTAAATTTCATTGTGTGAGATGTACACCGGTTGACCGTCAACCCACCTGCAAATTTTGCATTGGTCGAATCCAAAGACTTCATATTCAAGGAACGCCGAGCACACCTCGCTCGGTGAGGATTGACGAAATCCTACAATCAGGTCATCGCTCGCGAGAAGCGCTGGCGCATCTTCAGGAAGGCAGACGTTTTCCAAAGTTGCAATCTCGAATGGGGCAACCGCAAATACACCGAGCACTTGATAGTTTGCTATACCCCATTCGTTGTAGTCACCATCTGCTCGGTTGATGATGCTTTCCGCCACATGCTCGGCATCAAAATCTGTTGCAGATAGGCTATCACGACCGACACTCGTTTCAGATGAACCTGCGTCTGTTGAGCACGCATATCGAAGAGAATTTCCGTCATGCAACCCCAGTACAACACCGACACAGCCGGTCGCGTTTCCAATCAGGTGTGGGGTCACAATCAGGTGTGGGGTCAGGTCTTTGATTTATGGGAAGCGGGTTATTCCTCCGAATCATAAATCAAAGACCTGACCCATACTTTTTATACTTTTTCCCTCCCGCGTACTGGCCGCCTACCCGATGGACAGCCTGCGCCAGGGCAAGTACTGGGCGCCGGTCAATCGCATCGACAATGTCTACGGCGATCGCAACCTGGTCTGCTCCTGCCCGTCGATAGAGTCCTACCGGGAAGCGGTTGAGTAGCTGCCAGACTGGAACTCCGAGGCTGTCAGACCGGTCATTTTTTTAAATGCGCGGGAAAATGAACTCGGATCGGAAAATCCTAGCAAGTAAGCAGTCTCTCCAACTGACAGGTTTTTCACCTTCAGGTATCTCTTGGCCAACTGCAAACGAGCGTCGTGCATTAGTCCGCTAAAAGAATGTCCTTCTTCCTTCAGGCGTCGCTGCAAAGTCCTGTTGCCAATACATAAATCCGAAGCTATCTGGGATTGGCTCGGCGTTCCATCAGGTAAGCGTCTCATGATGCTCTGGAGTACATCTCTGGAAACCCGCTCCTCAATAAATGAGCCCAAATATAACTCAACCTCATCATCATTCACCCTGGCCAATTCAGGATCGCCGGAAAGCAGGCGCTCACTTACATCCAATAATGACCAAGCGATCGCTGATGCATCGCAGCTGAATTGTACTTTTGTAGACCAAAAACTCTCCCAATCAGCTGGAACTTGAGGCTCAGGTCGCTCCAGCTCGACATGAACTGGCGACAGATACATTCCCATAGTTAACTGCGACATCCTGATAATCATTCCCGCCGCATAGTCTCTAGTGGAATAACACAAATCGCTAACCTCAATATCTCTTCCAATATCGAGATAGAGGAGATCCCCTTCTTCCCTCAATTCCATCTGGGAAGTTGTAGATATCACCTGGCGGAACCTTACCAGACGCCTTAGTCCGTCATGAACGGTATCGCTGGCAAGCCATCCCAGGCCAAGAGCACTAAGCATCTGCGGCTGAATAAAAGCGGCTGCTCTAATACCCAGAGTCTCCATACCAGTAGCTGCACATCCCGCCCTCATTAACTCATTAAAACGTTCGAAGCCAATGCGGCTGCGCGGATTCTCCAGGGATTTCGCAGTAATTCCTGCGCGCTCCAAGATCGCATCAGTATCACCCCCAAACTCCTGAATGGCCAAAATAACAGGCGTTACCAATCCCGCAAGAACTGACTGATTAAACTTATCGAGCTCTAACATAGAAATCACCCTTCAAAAACCATGCGCCCCATCCTGTGTGAGCAAAAACGTACTTCAAGAGGAAAATATCTGAAACCCAGCCTGACCGCCACTGATCTGAATCAACATCTTTGTGGCAGGGCTAGATTGGCAATATATGCCATACCAATGACGGGATCTGTCATTCGCCTCAAAACCCTTTTCAGGCCAAATAGCGACTCGTAATTTAAAGCAAGAAAAAGAGGATTCAAACTATGGGCATCCGAAACTGGGTAGCGGTATGTGGCGCAGCCTCTCTCCTAACAGCTTGTTCTGGAGTGCAGCACCGCATGGTAGAGATCGACGAGCAAGCAGAAGCAAATGCTCTAGTGGAAATATCTTCGACGCCTTTGCCGATTAGAAAGAATGTGATCAGCGAATATGACGCTGAAAAGTTGCTTCATGACACCTATGCACAACTCGTTCCCGCTGCGAAAGAAGTCTGCACTTTCGTTGAAGAGCAAGATCTCTGCTGGTGGGACGTCAACTACAACGATGAACGTACATTTAATGCTTACGCTACAAGTGAGAATACCATCGTCGTCTATCACGACATCATGGCGGTATCAGACACTACAGACGAAGTAGCGATGGTGCTCGCGCATGAGATGGCACACCACATCGCCGATCACATAAATGAAGCCAAAAATCGGCAAGCATGGGGCGCATTCACTGGCGCTCTTCTGGTTGCCGCTGCGGTAAATTCCAACGGCAGCTACTACTGTGATTACAATTGTCAGCGCAATCGGCAAGACGCAGTAAATGGCGCCGCACAACTTGGTGCCGCCGTAGGGCGCATTAGCTTTAGCAAGAAACAGGAGAAGGAAGCAGACATGATAGCTGCTTACATTCTTGCCCGATCCGGTTATGACGTCGCTCAGTCCCGGAATCTTCTGCTAAAAATGGGTGCCATGTCTACGAAGAAGAAAACGGGATTCTTCGACACTCACCCTGCAGGCCCGGAACGGCTGGCAACATACGACCAGGTTATTCGGGATTTGCTCATAGATCCCGACAGAATGCCTGACAAAAAGAAGTAATCCAGAACCATAATTCTACCGCATGTTGTCCAAACGACTGTCACAAGTGCTTTAGATATAGTGCCAGAAAATCCAATTGATAAGAGTAGTAACTTACACAGGAGAATAGGTGTGAAGAAAGTATATGCGTTAGCAGCTCTCATCTTACTGATTAGTGGTTGCAAAGTTTCAGTCCATGTACCAGACGGCGGAAGGGTTGTTGCCACTTCTGGAGCCATGAATTGCACCACAGGCAAGATCTGCGAGATGGATATTGCTGACATTCATTTCCATCAGACTTTCAGGGCCGTTCCCAATGAGGGCTGGGAGTTTGCTGGATGGACCGATAGAAGCCTACTCTGTGACAAGAGCAAGACAGATTGTACGATTTCGACTCGTGGTATGGACTATGACAATCCGGCAGTTCGCAATCTGCTATCAGATCAGAGCCAACGAGTAATTTTGGAACCGAGGTTTCGTAAGAAGCCCGCTCAGAAGCCGCAGTACCCCAATGTCGCTGGCCGATATTTCCAAGAAATCGATTCTTTCGGGCTGGATTGCGCGTATCCACTGGGATACATACGGGCAGATGCAGACTACAGCTACGTAACTGTCACTCAGAAAGGAAAAGCACTCAAGTTCAAGAGTGAGAGAGCGCCCGATCCAAACATAGTCTTCTCCAAGAGCTGGGATGGAAATTTCAGCATAGACCAGACAGGAAAATTCTATAAAAATTTCTCAGAGGCCTATACGGTGAAAACTGTTGACGGAAAAATCAAGGTCACCGAGTCATCACAAATCAGTGGACGCTTCTCCAATGGGTACTATCAACTAACCCGCATTACGCAAGCGAACCTCGTTCCCCAACGCGGTCCCTACAAAGGCAAGTCAATAAGCTGTAGCACGGCTCCAGTTAGAATCACCGGAGAGCGCATATAGGAATCATGGGGCCAACGGCCCCTTCTAATTTAGTAAGCTGCCCCCAACCAGCCTTTATCCGTCACTGCTTCAGAAATCTCCGGGTAGCAGCGCTTAGTCTGAGGAGAACCTGCGGGAATCCCGCCACAACCAACACCACGAAGGTAAACAGGAAAGACGCCAGGAAAGAACCGCCACCGGTAAGCGTCGCTATCGCTTCAATTCCCACGTCAGTGACCCGGCACTTGCTCCAAACGAGGTTCAATAGACCCATCAAGAAATAGTGGACTACACTTGTGGTCGTGACAGCTCAACTCAGCTGTGAAACCTATAGGGAAGGATTCATGCAGGTTCTGAAGCAATTGGCTATATCGATTGCCGCCATTGTGGCCCTCCACGGTTCAGCGGTGTATGCCGATACAGATGAAGACCGCATCAAGCGCCTGGAGACCATTGTCGAGAAGCAGCAACAGCTGATCGAAGCACTGGATGCAGAGCTCAAGCGACTCAAGCAAGCCGTACCTGAGCATGCTGAGTCGGCGGCGCGCACGGTAATGGTGGAGGAGCTGGACCGCGTGCAGCAGGCAGTGGCACCGGAGCCGGCACCTGACGCAGATACAGCAACGGGTGCGCTGGATCCCCTTTCTGTGAATATCTACGGCTTTGCCATGGCCGACGCCATTTATGATTTCAAGCGGGTCGACCCGAACTGGGAGGACACCTTACGCGTAACGACCGTCCCCACTCGCAGCGGCGCTTTCGGCGAAGACGGTAATTTTGCCTTCGGCGTGCGCCAGTCGCGTATGGGCGTGAGCGGTACCTACGGTGACGACATCAGTTTTATCCTGGAGGCAGAACTGTTCGGCGTCGGTGGCGATGAGGGCCAGACCACGCCCCGGCTGCGCCAGGCCTGGGCTACCTACAAGAACTTCGGTATGGGCCAGTACTGGTCCAATTTCATGGATATCGACATCTTCCCCAATACCATCGATTACTGGGGCCCCACCGGCATGGTGTTCTACCGCAACCAGCAGGCTCGCTATACCTTCCCGCTGGGTGATGACGAATTTTCCATTGCCATCGAGGACCCGGATACGGCGCTGACGGTGGGCAAATTCAGGGACACAGACCTGTGTGACCTGCCCGATGCGCCACCGGATTGCGAATCGTCGGAGTCGATAGCGGGCGACGTGTTCCAGGCTCACAATGATGTGCCCGACCTCAGTGTGCGCTACCGCAATAACGGCGATTTCGGTCACTTCCAGGTTGCGGGCATGTTCCGCAAGCTGGGCTATGAACGCCTCGACACGGGCCAGAAAGATGACGAATTCGGCTGGGGCGTCAACACCAGTGCGGGCCTGCGTTTCTTCAACAACGACATGCTGAAGCTACAGGTAGTTTACGGTGAAGGCATAGGCAACTACATGAACGACGGTGGTGTCGACATCGCTCCCGACTCTGATGATCTGCTGCAGGCGCAGGCGGAAGCGGTTGAGCTGATCGGCATCAGCGCCTATTACGATCACTACTGGAACAATGAATGGTCGACCTCCATCGGTTGGTCCATGATTGACCTGGAGAGCAATGAAGGCCGCGATAACATTGAGTTCGAGACCGGCCAGATCGCACAGATCAACCTGTTGCACTACCCTGTAGACAACGTGCTGCTGGGCACTGAGTTCATCTGGGGCCAGCGCGAGGATGTGAGCGGCAATACCGGTTCTGACTATCGAATTCAGTTCTCACTCAAGGTGAATTTTGATTCCGGCGACCTGATGCGCTTCAAGTGAGTCATATCCAAATTTTGAAAATAGAGGAGTAATGCCAATTCGGCGGTCAGGGTATTTAGTCATGCGAGTCTCACCACGCGCGATCATTAGCGCAATCAGCTTGATTCTTTTATGCGCCAGCCCTTTCGCATTCAGCGAGATATATACCTGGGTTGATGAGAATGGGAAGAAGCACTTTGGCGATGAAATCCCGGAAAAGTACAAGAGCCAGGGCTCGGAGTACAAGATTTCTGAGACCAACACGGCACCCGCTGTCGTTACCAAAAAGAAGAAAAATCCTGGCTCATTGAAGCCCGTGGATTTGCGGCCACAGTCGGCGCAGAAGCCTGACGAGAGCTACCTGCCCAAGCCGAAGGAGAAAACCTGCGCCGAGTTGAAGCAGGAGTATCTCACCAACAAACACTGCTTCGCGGCCTGTAGATCTGCCAATGGTGGCAACCTGAGTAGCGGAGGCTGTCCAGGTTGCACCAATATGAAAAAGCCCAAGTGCTAGGCCCGGAGGGTTTTCGGGCTTCCTATCTTTGCCCCGGGAGGTGCTAGTCATGCTGGAACTTCGACCAAACTGTGAACGCTGTGACAAGGATCTACCGCCTGAATCTACCGAGGCATTGATCTGCACCTTCGAGTGCACCTTCTGCAGGTCCTGCGCTGAATCAGTATTCAAGGGCAAGTGCCCCAATTGCGGTGGCAACCTGGTCAGTCGCCCGATTCGGCCGCAAGAGCTGCTTGAAAAATATCCCGCCTCCAACACGCGCGTGCTTGCTGACAAAGGACAAAGCGATGACGGATGACGCGGCAAAATTTGTTGGGTCGATTCCCGAACACTACGATAGATACCTGGGGCCGAGAATCTTCGCCGATTTTGCCCAGGACCTCGCCGCGCGATTGTCGCAGCAGGACCCCAAATCCGTGCTTGAGCTGGCCGCCGGTACCGGCATCGTTTCTCGCGCAATCCGGGACGCTCTCCCTGGGAACTGTGAGCTTGTAGCCACAGACCTTAATGAGCCGATGCTGGAAGCCGCCCGCGAGAAATTTCAGGACGCAGAGCCCATACAATTCCGACAGGCAGACGCCATGGCTCTGCCCTTCAGCGACGAGTCATTCGACGCGCTTGCCTGTCAATTTGGCGTCATGTTTTTCCCGGACAAGCTCGAATCCTATGTAGAGGCACACAGAGTACTCAAACCCGGGGGGCGATATATTTTCAGTGTGTGGGATTCCTGGACCTACAATCCCTTTGCGCAACTGGCGCATGAGGCTGTTGCGGATTTTTTCCCCGCTAATCCGCCGGGGTTCTACAAGGTGCCATTCGGCTATAGAGACACAGACACTATAAGCGCCTCCTTACTGGAGGCTGGTTTTGCCAAAGCGTCTCACGACGTGGTGTCCATTGACTCAGCAATCCCCTCCTCCAGCGACTTTGCCACGGGGCTGGTCTTCGGTAATCCGCTGTTCGATGAGATTATCGCCCGCAATGGCAATCCGGATGAGATTCGCCTGGCGGTTAGCGCCGCCATAGAAGCAGGTCTTGGCGACAAGATGCCCCTGCAGGCTATTGTGATAACGGCTGAGAAAGGCTGACGCTTTCTGTCCAGGGGATCGGTGATTAGCCATTTTTGCCTGATGGTCGAGCAAATGTCGGGTAAATGTCGGGGAGAATACGTACCCGACAGCGTTAGAATTGATGAATACTCCTGGTTCACGAGCGTCGAGGCAGCTTAAATGATTCTCAAGCAATTGCGTCTTAGTCGTCACCTCTCGCAAGAGCAGCTGGCGCAAATGTCTGGCTTAAACGTCAGAACCATACAAAGAATAGAAAGCGGCCATAATGCCAGCCTGGAGTCTCTTAAATGCCTCGCCTCGGTGCTTGAAGTTGATGTTGCAACTCTGAACCAGGAGAAATTTATGCCAGACAAAAACTCAGACCAGTGGAAAAACCTGCCCCTGTGGCTTAGGTGCTGGTTCTTCTTTAATTTCCTAAGCCTTCGACCGCGGAGAAACCAGGCCAGGAGAATAGAATTTATCTCTCAGTTAAGCGGTTTCTTATTCTGCGCGCTCGGCTTTGTCAGCGAGGCAGCGCTGGCGGGTGGCTTACTGATGCTCGCGAATTCATACCTGTTCTACCTGCTGGCCTGGCAGGGTGACAAATATGGTATCTGGTATGACGGAAGTGAAGTTGGTAGCGCCTGACGGCAAGCCTTAGGCCAGAGGCCCGCCCTGCTCAAGCCAGGTCCTGCACTCGGGCGTCAGGGCCTGTTCACATGCCGCATCGTACTGCGCCAGCTCATCCTCACTCAGAACATCGCGCCAACGGCCATTGGTGCCCTTGTTGATAAAGGTATCGGCACCACCCTTCCAGAACTGGCCGCCGCCAGGCGCATACAGGGTGCTATTGGCTTTCATGCCGTCGAAGGAGATAGCCTCAACAATCTGCGGCCAGTGCTCTTCTTTTACGTCAATCTCAAGATAGTCCGCCATATCGCCGATTGTGCCGCGAGGGTCAGCCAGCAAGTCGTTGTAATGCACCAGCTTGATATTGGGTAAGTGACGGTAATCCCACCAGGATTGCACATTCGACAGGTGCGACCAGTAGGGCCAGCCGCTCTCCTCCCAATCGAACCAGCTCTTGCTAACCCAGGATTTCCAGAACTCGTGAATGTCCTCCGGTGCCCTGGGGAACTCGTCGCCGACCCGACCCGGCGTCGTATCAAAGGCCATCAGTATTTCGTCGGTCATATTACTGTAGTGATTCCACAGGGACATGAAGACATCACGCCCGTCGCGGGTCACATACAGGTACTTCAACTTTTCATTGTAGGCCACGCCATCCAGCGGCAGGTGTGTCTTGATGAAGCGCCGGTGCTGCTGTTGCTTGAGGCCATTCAAAATCACCTCCAGCGGCACTATGCGCATGTCCAGCCATGGCGACATCACTTCTGGTGGTGCCGGAAAATCTCCGTCCGGGAACAGCAAGTGTGCCAGTATGGCCTGGGTCCAGGTGGTGCCCGCCTTGTAGGAGGTGGCGATAATAATGTCATCGTCCCTGGGCTCAAAATAATCCCAGCGGGTGCTGTCAAAGTGATGGCACTGATAGACACGGCTTCTTTCCGGTAAATTCATGGTAGGCATTCATCCTTGTTTATTGTTATTAGTGGGTCCAGCCTAAAGCTGAAACGCCTCCGCGCCAAAATCAGGACAGGCTTCCACAGTTTGCGGCGATGGATCGCGTGCATCGCTGTCAAACAACCAGCAGTCCTCAAATATAGAACAATAGCAGTAACTAATGGCACTACCCTGAGCCTGGTTCACATGCCTGAGTGCGATGACCGCAGCGGGGTCTACAACTCTAAAGAGGGTGAGCTTTTCGCCGGGGCTGAGCACGCGGTTGCGGGCGTAATTCTGCGAAAATGCAATTGGTTCTTCACTATCGGTCACTCGATCAACAGCGGCACGCCAGTCGGTAACAACTGTATTGTCGATGACGACGCGTAAAGATCGCAGCTTGGCCGGACCAACGCCGGCATTGGTCAGCGAGATAGAAAACTCGCTGCCGGTATCCGCCAGGGTATCCTCGATCGAGAGCTGCACGTAAGGCCAGACCGCCGCCGCGGTCTGCCGTCGCACCTCTTCAGATTCCGACAGCGCCGCGTAAAGTGCAACCACAGCCACGAATATGCCAGCCAGTGACAGCACAGTCTGCCAGACCGAAATCTTGACCAGCGCATGCTCCACCGGAGTCCGGATACCAGTCTGCGAGGAATCAAGCGGCTCGCAGCTTTCTTCATGGGGCTCATTTTCATTCACGGCGCGGCAACCTCAAGGTTTGGTTCTCTACAGGACACTGGATCGTTCCGCAGCGTACAACTCGGGCAGGAAGCCCGCCAGTGTCGTCATCTCTTCGTGACAGTGCACCTCCAGGGCGCGGCCTCCCGTCAGGCTGAGCAGGGATCGTCGCACCCAGGGCAGGTTGCCCAGCATATTGACCAGGCTGGAGTCATTACGCGAATTGACATAACCCAGCCAGAAGCGGCTGTGTAATTCACAACCCCAGGGTTTGGGCAGGGCCAGGTGCACCATGCGACCGACATCAACAGGGCGCGTCAGGGAACCGGCGTAGGCACAGATGGCTACCGCATCGGGCTGCTGCGCCAGCTCTTCACCGAAGAAGGTCTGCGGCGGCTGGAAGGCAATACGCAGCTTGTTCAACTTGCCGCCGATATATTCATGCACCTGGTGCTTGGCGCCGACGTGTGTACCCAGTCGCTTGTCCTCCCAGGCCATCCACAGGTGGTCACGTGGGTGCCAGCGCTTATAGTGCTCCGTGGTCTGCAGATAATCGCCGAACCACCATTCCAGCATGCGCGGCGTCACTCCGGGCATGCGCGTGAGCACGGCCACGTGCAGGATCCCGTTGGGCAGCCGCTCCACCCCGCTCTGGTAAGGAAGCGTTTCAGGTGACAACAGCCGCGGCAGTTCTTCAAATAACATCGCGCCTTCCTATCGAATCAACATCAGGGTGCATGCCCGGCAGCTAGCGAGCCCGCGCCCTGGAACCCCAGACCAGGGTGTAATGACCGGCGCTGATGAATGCCACCAGTACCATGGCATATTGCGTCGCCAACAACAGCTGCCCGGGAAATAGAGGCTGCACCTGCTGCCACAACAGCATCAGGGCAAACAGGATTTGCACAAAGGTGCTGAACTTGCCCCAGCTGCTGGGATCCATTTCATAAGCACCGAAGCGCCAGTGATAAAACAGGGCGCCGGCGACGATGAACAGATCCCGGCCCAGAACCACCAGCGCCACCCACCAGGGCAGCAAGCCGACCACGGCAAAGCTCAGGTAGGCGCCGCCGAGCAGGATTTTGTCCGCCAATGGATCGGCGATAGCCCCAAAGCGACTGGTAACGCCCAGGCGTCGCGCCAGCATACCGTCCAGGGCATCACTGATCCCGGCAAGCAGTGTCAGCCAGAGTACCGGCACATACTGTTGTTCAATAATGAGCCAACAAATTGGCGCCGCCAGCAATATGCGCAGCGAAGTGAATGCATTAGGCAGGTGTCGCAGTAATTGCTTGCTCATGGCAGTGGCTCCAACTCCAACATGACCGCCAGCGAAGGCGGTGGCGTTTCCCTAAGAATACACTGAAGCCCTTGCTGTGCTCACCCAATCTCATGTCGGCATGGTGAATCAACAGTAATATCGTATACCATCACGCAAAATTAGTAGCAGGGAAATAGCATGAGCAATTCTTCGGTCTGCATCTACTGTGGCTCCAGCCCGGGCGATGATCCGGTCTATATGGATTCGGCCCGGCGCATTGGCACACTGATTGCCGAGCAGGGCCACCGCCTGGTCTATGGTGGCGGTCATGTCGGTTTGATGGGCGCGGCGGCCGACGCGGCCCTGGCCGCAGGTGGCGAAGTGATTGGCGTCATCCCCCAGGACATACTCGACAAGGAGGTGGGGCACGGTGGCGTCACTGAACTGTTCACGGTTAGCTCCATGCACGAGCGCAAGATGAAAATGGCTTCCCTGTCGGATTGCTTTATCGCGCTGCCCGGCGGTATCGGCACGCTGGAGGAAATTATCGAGGTGATGACCTGGGGGCAGCTGGGCTTCCACAACAAGGCCTGCGGGGTGCTCAACATAGCCGGCTTCTTCAATCCGCTGCTGCAACTGCTGGATCACATGGTGGCGCATCGCTTCCTGAAATCCGAGCACCGCGACCAGTTACTGGTAGCCGAAAGCCCGGAAGCGATCCTGTCGGCCGTACTGGCACACGAGGGCGTAACCACGGACAAGTGGTTGGATCGCGTCTAGTCGTCGGAGAAATGGACGGTGCGCTGGCGCTCGCGATTGACTTCAAGGCGGGTGACGTCAGGCCGCGAGTAATGGCCGGCAGGATCAAAGTTCTGCCGTTCCTCCAGCACCCGCTGCTGATCCAGGGTAGCGATGAACACCCCTTCCCGCTCCGTCTGCGGTTCCAGCACCCACTCACCGCCGGGCCCGGCAATGCAGGAGCCGCCGTCGGCCAGAAAGTCCTCTGCACCCAGTAATATCTCATCGCGTTGGGGCATGGTCATCGGCACATCAGACGGCCGCATCAGACCGGATACCGAGATAACAAAGGAGCGCCCTTCCTTCGCCATAAAGCGGGTAATGTCATGGGTGTTGCGCTCAGCACCCGGCCAGATAGCCACGTGCAGGTCTTCGCCCTGGGCATACAAGGCCGCCCGCGGCAGGGGCATCCAGTTCTCCCAGCAATTCAGAGCACCCACAGTAAAAGCCCCCAGGGGATGAGTGCGTAAACCGTGGCCATCACCGGGCGACCAGGTCAGCCGCTCCTCGTAGGTGGGCATCAGTTTGCGATGCACATGCAGAATCTCACCCTCGGCATCGATATACACCAGCGAGCAATAAATACTGTGGCCGCCGCGATCACCGGCCCGCTCAGCAGTGCCGAGGATAACGGTAATACCATGCTGGGCAGCGCGCTGGCACACCGGCTGCAAATGGCCCTCTTCAATAGACACCGCCTGGGCCAGGTAAAAGGCATGCAATTCCTTCTGCTGGGGCGACTCAAACACGGCGCCATCGGTGCGTTCCAGCCAAAACGGGTAGCCCGGCAATAGTGATTCCCCAAAGCAGACCAACTGGGCATGTTCGGCGGCGGCCTGGTCGATCGCGGCAAGTATTTTCTCAAGAGTCGCGGCCCGGTCCAGCCACACCGGTGCCAACTGGGCCAGGGCGACGGTTAACTGACGATGTTCAGACATTCAGGCATCCTCCCCCGGCTTAAAGATAGGCAAACTTCAGCAGGAAAATCAGCGCCAGGAAATAGGCGCCCGGCGAGATATCCCGATGGCGGCCCACACAGAGCTTGATGGCGACATAGCTGATAAAACCCACGGCGATGCCGTTGGCGATAGAAAATGTCAGCGGGATCATCACGATCAGCAGCAGCGCCGGCACCACTTCGCTCATATCCGCCCAGTCCAGTTTCTCCATACCGGTCATCATCAACATGGCCACATAGACAAGGGCGCCGGCGGTGGCGTAGGCCGGCACCATACCCGCCAGCGGCGCGAAAAAGATGGCCAACACAAACAGCGCGCCGACGGTAACCGCAGTCAGTCCGGTACGCCCGCCAGCGGCCACGCCGGCTGCTGATTCCACATAACTGGTCACCGGCGCACAACCGAAAAAGGCGCCGACCACGCTGGACGTACTGTCCGCCTTCAGCGCCCGGTCCATATTCTGGATTTTGCCGTTTTCGTCGACCAGGTGAGCATGACTGGCCACCCCCAGCAGGGTACCCGCAGTATCGAACAGGTTAACGAACAGGAAGGCGATGATCACCGATACCATGGCCAGGTCAAAGGCACCAACGATATCCAGTTTCATGAAGGTCGGCGCCAGGCTCGGCGGCGCCGATACCAGGCCAGTATATTCGACCAGGCCCAGCGGAATACCCGCCAGTGTGCCGCCAAGCACACCGATGATCATGGCGCCGTGAACCTTGCGCTGGCTTAGTACGGCCATCACCAGGAAGCCGATGGCGCCCAACAGCGGTGCCGGCTGGGTCAGGTCGCCCAGGGTAATCAGCGTGGCCGGATTGGCCACCACGATGCCGGCATTCTTGAGCCCGATAAAACCGATAAACAGGCCGACGCCGGCGGCCATGGCAATGCGCATGTCCATGGGGATACTCTCCAGCATCCAGCCGCGAATGCGGGTCACGCTCATAATCACGAACAAGATGCCGGCGATAAATACCGCACCCAACGCCACTTCCCAGCTATAACCCATGTCCGCCACCACGGTGTAGGTGAAGAACGCGTTCAGGCCCATGCCCGGCGCCAGGCCCACCGGCCAATTGGCATACAGTCCCATGATGAAGCAAGCCAGTGCCGCGCCCAGGCAGGTCGCCACAAAGGCGGCGCCGTGATCCATGCCCACCGACGCCATCATCTGCGGGTTGACGAAAATGATGTAGGCCATGGTGACAAAGGTGGTGATGCCGGCCACCAGCTCGGTACGAACAGTGCTGCCGTGGCTGCGCAATTCGAAATAGCGGCTTATTGCGCTTTCACCGTGGATGTCGGACATGATTTCTCTCGCAGGGCTTATTGTTGTTAGCGGCGAGTTTACGGAAATGCCGACCCGGGCACCATAGAGCTGACATCGCAGCTGCCTGTGGTACGCTACCCGCCTCAGTAAAACCCCGGCGCGCACAAACCATGGAAAAGCACTACATCAACGCCTCGCAGCTGTTGCGGGATTCTTTTGAACTGGCCTGGCAGGTCTATGAGAGTGGCTTCCGGCCAGACTATATTGTCGGCGTCTGGCGTGGCGGCGCCCCGGTCGGCATCGCCGTGCAGGAACTGCTGGACAATCTTGGCGTTAAATCTGATCACATCGCCATTCGCACCTCTTCCTATACCGGCATTGGTGAGCGCAATCGACATGTACAGGTGCACGGCCTTAATTACCTGATCCGCAGGCTGGAAGCGGAACATTCAATGCTGATTGTCGATGACGTCCACGACACCGGCCTCAGCATTGACCAGGCCATCCGCGACCTGGCCGATGCCTGCAAGAAGAACATGCCGGAGGTGCGCATTGCCACCCCCTACTACAAACCTGCCAATAACAAGACCGAGCGGGTGCCGGACTACTATGTGCACGAGACCGACCAGTGGCTGGTTTTTCCCCACGAGCTGGATGGACTGACACTGGAAGAAATCGCCGCCAACAAACCTGAGCTGGCCAAAATCCTCGATGCCATGGCGGCGGCCAAGACCGCCCAGGGCTAGTCTCGCCTACTCTTTACTGAAGGCGCGAATAAGCTCAGCGTGCTGGGGAAACTGCTGCAATAGCAGCTCGCGTTGCCCCAGGCTCATATCCGAATATTCAAAGCCCGGTGCCACCGCCTCGCTGATCAGGCCGTAATCCCCCGCGCCCAGATGCGAGGCTTTCCAGGTGCCACCGGGTACTGCCAATTGCAAATGCTGCCCGGCGCCGGGGTCTGAACCCATCACTACCGTATCCAGGCGACCGTCCGGGTAAATCAGGTAGTAGGTGATGGGTGCGCCCAGGTGAAAGAAATGCAGGATGTCTGAGCGGTTCAGGTGCCAGTGCCCGATCCTTGAGTCGGCAGTGAGCAGGTAATAGATCGAGGTCATGGTATAGCGCGGACCATCACCCACATCGATACGCGGCCGATGATCAGCCTGGAAGGTGCGCCGGAAATAGCCGCCCTCGACGTGGGGCTCCAGCCCCAGTTCCTCTACCAGTTCGTCGACGCCTGGCGCAGCCATGGCAGGTCCTCCCGAAATCAGTGACAACAGCAGCACGGCCAGTATTGCGCGCACGCTGTTCAAGAGCGGTTTTCCGAGGCAGCCAGGGCCTTGCGGATCTCCTCGCGTTTGCGCTGCACCGCGCGGCGCAGGGCCGCCTCGTCAATGGTCAGTACCTGGCGTTCGCGCATTAATATTCGGCCCGCCACGATGGTGGTGACCACATCCTGGCTGTCCAACACGTAAACCAGGTGTGAGGGCACATCGTACAGTGGTTGCTGGCGAGTGCGGGTGAAATCGACCTGGATCAGGTCGGCCTGCAAACCCGGCTTTATAGACCCGGTCACCGCATCCAGCCCGGTAGCGGCGGCGCCGAGGCGGGTTGCCATGGCCAGCGCCGTCGGTGCCGGGATGGCGGTGGGGTCGGCAGATTTAAGCTTGTGCAACAGCGCCGCCAGGCGTATTTCTTCCCACATATCCAGGTCGTTGTTGGAGGCGGCGCCATCGGTGCCAAGACCCACGTTAACGCCGGCCTCCAACATGGCCACCACCGGCGCCACCCCCGCCCCCAGCTTCATATTCGAGGTCGGGTTGTGGATGGCACCCACACCCTTGCTGGCCACCAGCTCGATATCGGCCTGGTCCAGTTGCACCATATGCGCGCCAATTACCCGGTCTTCAAACAGGCCGGTGGTGTTCACATGCTGGATCGGCGAGGTCTCATAGCGCTCCCAGATATATTCGGTTTCCGAGGGCGCCTCCGCCAGGTGCATGGAAACCGGCGCGTTCAGTTCGCCAGCCACCGCCGCCGTCATGGCAATATGCTCCGGTGACACTGTGTAGGGCGCATGCGGCGCGAAGGCCGGGGTAATGCGTGGGTTGCGGCCCTGCCAGGCCTTGACGAAGGCAATTGCGGCGGCGAAGGAGTCATCCCAGCCCTTGAAGCCTGGGCTGGGGAAATCGATATGGGGCGCCGCCACCACGGCTCGCAGCCCGCAATCAACAACCACCTGGGCGATCACTTCCGGATAGAAATACATGTCAACAAAACTGGTGGTACCACCCTGGATCATCTCCCAGCAAGCCAACTCGGTGCCAATGCGCACGAACTCCGGGTCTACGAAGCGCCCTTCCATGGGGAATACGTACTGGTTCAGCCAGGTCATCAGGTCCAGGTCGTCGACCATGCCGCGAAACAGGGTCATGGAGGTATGGGTGTGTCCGTTGATCAGCCCGGGCATCAGGATGCGCCCGGCACCGGGCAGTGTTTCCGGCGCCCGATAGCTCGCCTCAATTTCCGCCCATGCGCCGACGGCCACTATCACGCCATTTTCAACCACCACGGCACCATCGCTGATAAGCGGGGTTTCCGGCGCCATGGTGAGCACATAATCACCGCGCACAATGAGGTCTGCGGAGCGCGGAGCAGCCGCTTCCTCTGCAGAGGCAAATGGGGCCAGCAGGGCCAGAATCGGGAGTAGCAGCTTCAGGACAGGCATGTAGGGTCTCGTCATCCAGAAAATCAGGAAAATAGTGCGAATATTTCGCAGAATAGGCGCTTCACACTTGCAGTGATTCGGCGTGATCTGGCCTAATACGCCGCACCTAGTGTAGATGGCAGTCGTCACTCTAACAATAAGCGGTACAGTCGTTCACACAGCGATTCATACTAAACGCACACCAAGGGTCCAGTACCCGGAGGACACACCCAATGAAATCCCACTTTTCGGCGAAGTCGGCCCTGGCGCTCGGCATTTCTGCCGCCCTGGCAACCGGCACCAACCTGGCGAATGCCCAGCTTGAAGAAGTGATAGTAACAGCCCAGAAACGCGAACAGAGCGTGCTCGATGTGCCGATCTCTATCGCCACCATGTCCGGCGAGCGCTTCACCGCGCTGTTCGAAGGCGGCGCAGATATCCGCGCCCTGTCGACCCGCGTACCCGGACTGTATATTGAATCATCCAACGGTCGTGTAGCCCCGCGCTTTTATATTCGCGGTCTTGGCAACATCGACTTTGACCTGGCAGCTTCCCAGCCGGTATCCGTGATCATGGACGAAGTGGTCAAGGAGAACGTGGTACTGAAAAGCTTCCCGATCTTTGACATCGACCGCGTTGAAGTACTGCGTGGACCCCAGGGCTCCCTGTTCGGCCGCAACACCACCGCCGGCATCGTCAAGTTCGAATCCTTCAAGCCGACCGAAGAATTCACCGGTCGCGGCAAGCTGGACGTGGGCGACTACGGCACAATGAACTTCGAAGGCGCCCTCGGTGGTGCTATCACCGATAACCTGCAGGGCCGTGTAGCGGTGCTGACCCAGAATCGTGATGACTGGATCGACAACGATTACACCGGCAAGAGCGACGCCATCGGCCAGATCGAGGAAAACGCCATCAAGGGCTTCCTGGCCTGGCAGCCCACCGACAACGTGGACGTGCTGTTTGGCGCCCACTACCGTGACCTGGATGGCACCTCGGCTATTTTCCGTGCCAACGTCCTCACCACGGGTGACGATGACTTCAACAACAACTATGACCGCGAAACGGTCTACTTCGACGCCGGTGGCGGTAACCCCCAGGAATATGACAATGACGGCTACAACCTCAAGGTCAGCTGGGACACGGGCGACTACACGCTGACCTCGATCACCGCCTACGAAAACGCCAATGGCTATAGCCGCGGCGACATCGACGGTGGTTTCGGCGCCTCCTTCCTGCCGGAAATGGGCCCGGGTTTCATCCCCTTCCCCTCCGACACCCAGGACGATGCCGACGTGGAGCAATTCACCCAGGAACTGCGCATCAATAACAACGATGCCGAGCGCCTGTTCTGGCAAGCTGGTGTGTTCTACTTCGATGCAGACCTGGATGTGAAGACCGACCCCGGCTTCACCGCACCGACCACGGTCAGCCACAGCAACGAAGCCTGGGCGGTATTTGGCCAGGGCGACTACGACCTGACGGATGAGTGGACGCTGACCGCGGGCATTCGCTGGTCCTATGATGACAAGAAACTGAACGCGCCGGGCGACAACGATGCCGACATCGACGACGACCAGATCAGCGGTAACCTGAGCCTGGCTTACTCTCCCGATGACAGCACCACCTATTGGGGCAAGATCGCCAGCGGTTTCCGTGGACCGACCATCCAGGGTCGCGACATCGCCTTCTTTGGCGCGCCTTCGGTGGCAGATTCAGAGACCATTACCTCTTTCGAGCTGGGCTACAAGGTTCAGTTCCTGGATGATCGTGCCCGCCTCAATGCGGCGGCCTACTACTATGAAGTTGACGACCAGCAGTTCTCGGCCGTGGGTGGTAGTGGCAACCTGATTCAGCTAATCAACGCCGACAGCAGCAATGCCGCCGGTTTCGAGCTGGACTTTGAGTTCATGGTCAACGAGTACCTGGACATCACCTTCGGCTATGCCTACGTGGATACCGAGATTGATGACAATAACCTGGAAGTTGCGACCTGCGGCTCCGGCCAGTGTACGCCGACGGACCCGCTGCGCGTGGTAGACAACGGTGATGGCACTACCAGCACCTTCGCCAACGTCGACGGCAACCCTTTCCCCAACGCCCCGGAGAGCACGCTGAGCTTCACCGCCAGCTTCCGCTACCCCATGGGCCAGGGCGAGATCTTTGCCTACACCGATTGGGCCATGCAGGGAGACACCAACATCTTCCTGTACGAATCCAAGGAGTACCAGACCTCAGACCAGTATGAAGGCGGCCTGCGTGCCGGCTATCGTCAGAGCTCAGGCAAGTACGACTGGGAAGTGGCAGGCTTTGTTCGCAATATCACCGATGAAGAGAACATGCAGGGTGGTATCGACTTCAACAACAACACAGCCTTCGACAACGAACCCCGTATCTGGGGCGGCAGTGTAAGCGTCGAGTTCTAGACACGGTTGATGGAAAACCCAAACCCCGGCCCGGTGCCGGGGTTTTTTTTGGACCTTGTTTTATTCTGTGGTATGGTGTTATAGTTAACCATATCACCTAGTATCTGGACAGGAGTACTTATGAAAAAGTTGGCTTTAGTGCTGGGCGTGCTGCTGCTGTCGGCGACCTCTGTTGTTGCGGAGGAGTGCTCAGTCAAAATACAACAGGACCTGCGCCTCAGTAACCAGGCACTGGCTGTTCTCGAGGATAAGCAAGCGCTCTACGAAATTCGCCAGCATGGCTACCTCAGCATAGGCGGTGAGCCGGTTAAACTAAGCAGCTCACAGCGCGCCATGGCCGAGCAATACGCCGGCGACCTGGCTGCCATGGCTGCGCGCTGGATAATCGCAGCCACAGAGGCGCTGGAACTGACCTCGCGTGGTATGGAAACGGTCCTGAGTGAGGCCCTGGGGCCAGACGACCCGGTATCAGTGAAAGCCATCGAGGCCCTGGAGCAGGCCCGCTCCAGGTTCGAGCAGCGCAGCATCCTCGGTGACGGCGCCTACCTCCTGCACGCCACGGATTACAACGATTTAGGGGAATCCATGGAAGATGAGTTGGAAGATGTGGGCTCCCAGGTCACCAGCGCGCTACTCACGGAGATCGGCAAGACCATCCGGTCCGATGAACTCAGCTTCAAGCAGAAGCTGGAAGCCTTCGGCGCCAGCATGCGACGCGTTGGTGAAGAAATTGGCTACGCCGGGAAAATTCTCGAAGACACCAGCGTGGAACTGTGCCTTGGCATGGGCGAGTTGCGCCGCGCGGAGAGAAAACTGCAGAAGGAGATCCCGCAACTGGAAGACTACTCCCTGTTCAGGTGAGGGTGGGCTTAAATCCAGCGTATTTTGAAGCATTTGTTTAGCAAATAGAGCGGTCCCGATTTACACTTGGCGGACCGCAAGGAAAACCCCGGCCTTGTGCCGGGGTTTTTTGTGGGTGGTGCTCACAGAAGCGCCCCCAGTCCATTACAAAAATCATAACGAGGGCAAGCCATGTTAATCGTCGAATCCTATCCCCTGGCTGTCGCCATGTGCGTCGTGACCATGCTCTGCTGGGGCTCCTGGGCTAACACCCAGAAACTGGCCAGCAGTGAGTGGCAATTCCAGTTGTTTTACTGGGACTACTCGCTGGGTGTGCTGCTGCTGACCCTGGCGCTGGCCTTTACGATTGGCAGCATGGGCGAGCAGGGCCGCAGCTTTATGGCCGACATTACCCAAGCCAGCCCCGAGGCGCTGACCTCGGCACTAATTGGCGGCGCCCTGTTTAACTTTGCCAACATCCTGCTGGTGGTTGCGATCGATATTGCCGGCATGGCCGTGGCCTTCCCGGTTGCCATCGGCATGGCACTGGTTATCGGCGTGGTCAGCAACTACATGGCGACCCCGGTGGGTGATGCGGCGCTACTGTTTACCGGCGTGGGCCTGGTAACCCTGGCGATCGTGCTGGACGCCGTGATCTACAAGCGCCTGCCCGATGATGGCAATAAGTCCATGGGCAAGGGCCTCACCATCTCCATTATATGCGGCTTCGCCATGGGCTTTTTCTATCGCTTTGTCGCCGCCTCCATGTCCTTTGACTTTGCCGCCCCCGAGGCAGGCCTGATGACCCCTTACAGCGCGGGCGTGGTATTCAGTGTGGGCCTGTTAGTGTCCAATATCGTCTTCCTGGTACCGCTGATGTACAAGCCGATCTCCGGCGAGGTGGCGCCTGCCGGTGAATACTTCAGCAAGGGCACCCCCAGACTACACCTGGTGGGCATTTTTGGTGGCGTGATCTGGGCGCTTGGTTTCAGCCTCAACATCATTGCCGCGGGCTCGGCTGGCTATGCCATCTCCTACGGCCTGGGCCAGGGTGCCACCATGGTCGCCGCGTTCTGGGGCGTATTCATCTGGAAAGAGTTCAAGGATGCGCCTGAGGGCACCAACAGCCTGATCGGCGCCATGTTCATCCTGTTTTTTATCGGCCTCGGGCTGATTATTTACTCACGCTAGAGGTGTTCGACATGCGCAAATTGCTAACACTGGCCCTGGCAGCGCTGTGGCTGTCGGCGTGCAGCAGCGAGCCGACCCCCATTCCCATCAAGGTCGTGGTAGTCACCATGTTCGAAACCGGGGAAGACAGCGGCGACAAGGCCGGTGAATTCCAGCGCTGGAACGAACGCCGCGCGCTGGACACCCTGTTCCCGGCGCCGCATATGCACCACGATATCAAGGTCAATCTTGACACCGGGGTCATGGGCATCGTCACCGGCATGGGCACGGCACATTCCGCCTCCACCATCATGGCGGTGGGACTGGACCCGCGTTTTGACCTGAGCCAGGCCTACTGGCTGGTCGCCGGCATTTCCGGTTTCGATCCGGAAGATGCCTCGCTGGGATCGGTGGCCTGGGCGGATTACCTGGTCGATGGTGACCTGGCTCACGAGATCGATGCGCGTGAGATTCCAGCGGACTGGGAGCACGGCTACTTCCCGCTGTTCAGCCAGGGAATGGGTGACAAGGAACGCAAGTCTTACAACCTGGGCGAGGTGTTCCAGCTCAACCCGGCACTGGTGGACTGGGCCTTCGACATGACCAAAGACATGGCACTGCCCGACCACCCCAGCCTGGCAGCTACCCGCGAACTGTACACGGAGCACGAGGTAGCACAGCGCACACCCTTCGTCCTGCGCGGTGACCAGCTGGCCGCCATGACCTTTTGGCACGGCGAGAAGCTGAACGACTGGGCCAATGACTGGACCGACTACTGGACCGACGGCAACGGCGAGTTTGTAAGCTCCGCCATGGAAGATACCGGCACCTACCAGTCACTGGAATACCTCACCAATGCCGGCAAAGCCGACAAGGACCGCCTGCTGGTACTGCGCACCGCCAGCAACTACACCATGCCGCCACCGGGTAAAACCGCAGTCGACAACCTGCTGGAAGAACAGCACGACAGCTACGCCGGCCTGGATGCAGCACTGGAGAATGCCTACCTGGTGGGCAGTGTCGTGGTCGACGAAATACTAAACAACTGGCCCAAATACCGGGATACCACCCCCGGTAGTGAATAAACGATAAGAAGAGAGACTAACGATGGAAATTGCCGTTATTGGATCAAGCATGGTGGACCTGATTGCGTACACCGACACCGTACCCAAGGCCGGTGAAACACTGGTCGCTAATGAATTCCAGATGGGCTGCGGTGGCAAGGGTGCCAACCAGGCCGTGGCCGCCTCCAAGCTGGGTTCAGCGGTAATGATGATGGCGCGGGTCGGCGATGATGCCTTCGCCGACAACACCATCGCCAACTTCAAGACCTACGGGGTCAACACCGAGCACGTGGAAAAAGTGAACGGCGTCTCCAGTGGAGTCGCTCCTATCTGGGTCGATGCGGACTCGCAAAATCGCATACTGATCATCCCGGGTGCCAATATGCACCTGTTGCCCGCCGACATCGATGCCGCCGCGGACCGGCTCAAGGCCTGCAGCATGATTATCCTGCAGCTGGAGATACCGCTGGAGACGGTTTATCACGCCATTGATTTCGGCAACAGCAATGGCATTCCGGTGATACTCAACCCGGCACCGGCGACCACTGAACTGGACCTGGATTACGCCTGCAAGTGTGACTTTTTCGTGCCCAATGAAACGGAGCTGGAAATTCTCACCGGCATGCCGGTATCGACCGAGGATGAGATTCACGCCGCCGCCGACACGCTGCTGGCCCGGGGATTGAAAAACCTGATTGTCACCCTGGGTGAGAAAGGCGCGCTGTGGCTGCGCGGCTCTGAAACCAGCCGGGTAGAAGCGCCCACGGTCAGCGCGGTAGATACCACCGGCGCCGGCGATGCCTTCATCGGCTGCTTCGCCCACAGCTACAGCCAGGATGGCGACGTGGAAAAAGCCATGCAATCAGCGGTACGTTACGCCTCACACAGCGTCACCGGTAAGGGTACCCAGACCTCCTATGCCACCGGCGAGGAATTCGCGGCGCTATAAACACCGCTTATTGATAGGGGCTGCAACGCGCTCGTCGATGATCGAGGCTTGAAGGCGGCGCGTACTATCTATTCGGCCGCCATGTCCTCGGCTTTTTCCAGGGTGAGCGCCACTGCCTCGGAATAAACAATGATCACCGTCTCGCCGAGCATACGGCCTTTGAATTTTTCCGGCGCCACATCACCGATCAAGTGATACTTGCCGCGCGGGTCTTCAATCATCACCGTGCCTGCCACCCGGTTCATACCCTCAATGGTACAAACCGCCTTGATAACCCGCATGCCGGCGACTCCGGGGCGTTCTTCCATACCGGCAATCATGGCAGCATCCAGTTCCTGCCAGGGTTCGGCCTTCTCTTCCTCGGTCGGCGCTCGCACCTCGCCCGCCAGAGAAGTGAGGTAAGTGGCAACAATCGCATCACCGACTTCAAATTCCTTGAAACGCGCGACACCCTCACCGGCGGTCATGGTGACAAAGTTGCCGTGGGGCAACTGCATGGTGAATTCCCGGGTTTCGTAGTCGATATCGGTTATCACAGCCGCCACCGAAACGGCGGCCTCGCGAACATCGACTTTCTGCTCGTGGTGGTCAGCGGCAACAGGGCGCGACAGAAACGCCAGTGCGAGCGCTAACATCAGCAGTGCGGGCAGCCATTGTGACAACTTCAGCGCGCGTGTTTTGGCAGTGACAGGCTTGGGGCTCATCGATCTTTCTCCAGTTAATTTAGTGTTGCAGATTATGGCCCGGAATTTGCCGCTGCGCTAGCACAGCGCCTGCTCGACAAAATCGAGACGATCCTGGCCGAAGTACATCTCGCCCTCCAGGAACATGGTCGGCGCGCCAAACACGCCACGGGCCACGGCTGCATCGGTAGCGGCAATCAGCTCCGCCTTTAGCTCGGGCTCCTGGGACAGTTGCAATAGCTCAGACACAGGCAGCCCTGCCGCCGTCAGCACTTCGCTCACCACCTCCGGCTCCCCCATGTTCTTGCCATCGACCCACACCGCCTCAAAGACCGCTGCCAGGTAGGCCGGCAGACAAGCCAGGCGCTCGGCCGCGATGGCGCCGCGCATCAGGTTCAGCGTATTAATAGGGAAATGCGGATTGAAATTCAGGGGCACCTGGTAGCGCGCGGCGAAGCGCGGCAGGTCCTGCTGCAGCATGTAGGCTCCCTTGGCGGGAATGGTCACCGGGCTGACATTGTCGGTCGCCTTGAATACGCCACCGAGCAACATGGGCCGGTACTCGACGCGCAGTTCATAGGAATCACTGAGCTGTTGCAGTCGCTTATAGGCCAGGTAGGCGGTGGGACTGCCAAAATCGAAATAGAACTCCAGGGTTTTACTCATTACCAGTTCTCCTGCCAGGGGCGCACATCCATTTCAAAGGTCCAGGCGCTGCGCGGTTGATCGTAGAGGGTGACGTAGTTGCTGGCCAGGTCATCGGGATTGACGATGGCATCCTCCGCCTTGCGCTGTTCGAAGTCGGCAAACATGTCCCGGATCCAGGCCGTATCCACCGCTGCATCGATCACCACATGGGCGACGTGAATATTCTGCGGACCCAGTTCCCGCGCCATACTCTGGGCCAGGGCGCGCAAGCCGTGCTTGGCGCTGGCGAAGGCGGCGAAACCGGCGGCGCCGCGCACACTGGCGGTGGCACCGGTAAAAATGATGGTGCCGCGACCCCGCGGCAGCATGTGCCGGGCCGCCTCGCGACCACTGAGGAAGCCGGCAAAACAGGCCATCTCCCAGATCTTGTGGAATTTGCGACTGTCGGTCTCGAGGATACCCAGGGGGACATTGGCACCCACATTGAATATCACCACTTCCAGCTCGCCGATCTCCGCCTCAATCCGGGCGTACAGGTCGACTATCGCCTCTTCCTTGCGTGCGTCACAGCTAAAGGCGTGGGCCCGGTGGCCCGCGGCCGTCAACTCCTGCACCAGCTCGTCCAGTTTGTCGCCATTGCGCCGCGCCGCGCATACGGTCAGCCCGCGCTCGGCAAACTTGCGCACAATAGCGCTGCCGATGGCGTCGCCGGCCCCAATAATCAGCGCCACTTTTTCCGTCATCGCACCCGTCATCGCACCCGCCTCCGCTATTAAGTTCTATTTTGGAACTTAGACTAGGTTCCATTTTGGAATGTGTCAACATATACTGGCGAAAAAACAGCAGGAACATAGCCATGCGCTGGGAAGATATTGATCAACAAGCCTGCTCCGTGGCCCGCACCCTGGCGGTCATAGGTGATCGCTGGACACTACTGATATTGCGGGACGCCTTTCTGGGCACCCGGCGCTTTGAAGCTTTCCAGCGCAGCCTGGGCATTAGCCGCCACCGCCTGTCGGATCGACTCAATAAACTGGTGCAACAGGGTGTATTCAACCGTGAGGCCTACCAGCAGCGGCCGCAGCGCTTCGAATATCGCCTCAGCCGCAAGGGCCTGGCTCTCTACCCGGTGATGATGACAATCGCCCAGTGGGGCAATGAGTGGTGTGATGATGGCAACGGCGCACCGATTGAGTACCTGCACCGCAGCTGTGGCCAGCACACCCATGCCGTGCTGAGTTGCAGTGAATGCGGCGAGCGACTACAACCGGCGGAGGTCAGTCCCCAGGTGGGCCCGGGATTAGCGGCGGCCATGGAAAGCGGGCGCCCGCTATACGGTAACAGCGAACAGGCATCAGACCCGGCCCGACAGTTGCCGCCCCTGCTGCAAAAATCATGGTTCGGCGCTGGCAGCTCCGACTGAGTTGAGCCCGCCCAGCTGCTTGTTGCGGATATGACCGCCCAGGTGCATGCCGGCGACAATGCAGGCAAAAAATACGTAGTGATGCCAGACCGGCACCGACTCCCAGAAACTGAGCTGCACCGACACCCCAATCAACAACATCAACACCGTGGCGATGACCACGTGATGGCGCAGGTGCCAGGGCGCAATTCGCGCCGCGACATAACCACAGACGGTGATGATGAACAGCTGGAACAGTTCAGTGAAGATGAGCAAGCCAACATGGCTGGTGCCGCCCTGCTTGTTTACCAGCTCCGGAAACTGCGCATATAACACGCCAAGCAAGGGCACACAGAGCACGCCGTAAAGCACCGGCGCGGACAACACACTCAAAACAGATCGCAGGTAATGCATAAACACCTCCTTCGAACAGATGATGTAAGCTCTTGGTTTTGCCAAGTATAGGCCGGAATACCCATGAGTATGAAACCCTCCATCGGCTGGCTGCTGGGCCTGGGCTGGCTACTCAGCGCCTGTGCGAGCCCGGATGTCGACGACAGGTTCGCCGCCAGTGAACGATTCAGTATCGCCGTGATACCCGACACCCAGAACTACATAGACTACCGCCACCAGCGCGCCGAGGGTTTCGTTCTCGATGGTCAGGCCATGTTTATGCAGCAGATGCGTGATATCAGTGGCCGTCCCGACATCGCCTTTGTCGCCTCGGTCGGCGATGTCTGGCAGCACAGCACGCTGCCAGTAGACCCGGAGCACGCCGCCCGTGGGGTTGGTGCCATCGACAATCCCTATTTCGGTGCTGCGCTGGCGCCGGATGACAGGACTTTCCAGGTGGAAATTCCCGGCGCCATCCAGGGCTATCGCTTATTGAAGGACGCCGCCATACCTTTCGGCGTCGCACCCGGCAACCATGACTATGATGCCTTCTGGAGTGCCGCCGGCTACCCCCCCAGGCTGGGCCAGGACGGTGCCGCACTGGACCCGGCCGAACTGGACCGGGCAGCACTGGAAATGGGCGTGATCCATATTGGCGGGCTGGACAATTTCCGCTCGGTCTTTGGCGACCAGGGCGAATTCTTCAAGAATCAATCCTGGTATGTGGACAGCTACCGCGGCGGTGCCAACTCGGCCCAGATATTCGCCGCTGGCGGTTATCAGTTCCTGCACATTACCCTGGAGATGAGTGCCGACGATTCCGTGCTGCGTTGGGCCGGGGACGTTATTCGAGATCATCCGCACTACCCCACCATCATCACCACCCATGACTATCTCAACAGTAAGGGTGAGCGTCTCGCCAATCCGATACTCGACCTGGCGGCGGTGGATCCCGAGCACCACAATAATGCCGAGCAGATCTGGGGCAAGTTGATCAGCGCCTGGGACCAGGTATTTATGGTATTGAGCGGCCACCATCACGGCCAGGCCTACCGCGTCGACCGCAATCACTACGGTAATCCGGTCTACCAGCTGATGGCAGACTACCAGGGACGCGGCCAGGCGGGATTGGACGCGGGTGCTGACCGCGTTACGGGCCTGGGCGATGGTTGGTACCGGCTCATGCAGTTTGATTTCAGTACGGCCACACCCACCCTGCAGGTACAAACCTGGTCCAGTCATTACCGCAGCAATGCAGGCAAACTGTCGACTTACGCCGACTGGTACCGGGACTACGAACAACCGGGGATGAACGCTACTGAGTTTGTTGCTGCGGACGAATTCGAAATCTCACTAGCCGGTTTTCGCGAACGCTTTAGTCAGTACGCGAACTAGCTGACCGGCTGCGGCAGCGCCAGCGAACTTGCATCTGCGCGCTTTTTCAGTATGATGCGCGCCATTGCACCTGCTGACGGTGCCTTGTCCTCGTCAGCACTACTCCCTTACTAATAGAGAAAGCTGATGTCGACTTTTGACGATCTCGGATTATCCGAGACCCTGTTGCGGGCTATTGCCGAACAGAACTACACCATCCCTACACCGATCCAGGTCCAGTCTATTCCACCGGTACTTGCCGGCCAGGACGTAATGGCTGCGGCCCAGACCGGCACCGGTAAAACCGCCGCCTTCACCTTGCCATTGTTACAGCGACTGGGCTCCGGCCAGTCCGCCGGCGCACGCAAGATTCGCGCTCTGGTCATCACCCCGACCCGGGAGCTGGCAGCCCAGGTCCAGGACAGTGTGGCCACCTATGGCAAGCACACCGGTATCCGCTCCTGCGTTGTCTTCGGCGGTGTAAAGATCAACCCGCAGATCAGTCGCCTGCAGGGCGGCGTTGACGTGTTGGTCGCCACCCCCGGACGACTGCTGGACCTGTTCGGGCAAAAGGCTGTGTCCTTCGAAGCCCTGGAAGTGCTGGTACTCGATGAAGCGGACCGCATGCTGGACATGGGTTTCATCCATGACATCAAGCGCATCATCAAGGTGTTGCCGGAAAAGCGCCAGACACTGATGTTCTCGGCGACCTTCTCCGGCGAGATCAAGCAACTGGCTGCCAACTTTATGCATAAGCCGGTGCAGGTAACGGCAACACCGCCGAATGCTACCGCCGACACGGTCAGGCAGTGGGTCTATCCGGTCGACAAGAAGCGCAAGCCGGCCCTGCTCAGCCACCTGGTGCGCGATAACAGCTGGAACCAGGTGCTGGTATTTACCCGTACCAAGCACGGCGCCAACCGACTCAGCCAGCAGCTGGAGAAGGACGGTATTAGCGCCGTTGCGATCCACGGCAACAAGAGCCAGAACGCCCGCACCCGCGCCCTTGATGGATTCAAGCGCGGCAAGGTGCAAGCGCTGGTGGCTACTGATATCGCGGCCCGCGGCCTCGATATCGAGCAGCTGCCCCAGGTCGTGAATTTTGACCTGCCCAATGTCGCAGAAGACTATGTGCACCGCATTGGACGCACCGGTCGCGCCGGTGCCTCCGGTCGCGCCTACTCCCTGGTCAGCGCCGATGAGGCCGATCAGTTATACGGCATCGAACGCCTGATCAAGAAGCCCCTGCCGCGTGAAGAGATAGAAGGCTTCGAGCCCCTGCACGCACTGCCGGAAGGCAAGCCGCCGAAGCCACAGCGTCGCAGCAACCCTGGTGCCAGGCAGTCGCGCGGTGCCCGCCCCGGCGGTGATAACAAGCCCGGTGGCCAGCGCCGTCGGCGCCCGTCAAACGCAGCTCGCAGTGCCAACGGCAACCGCTGATAACATAAGTTGGCGCACCGCGGCTGGCAGCTGCAATTGCAGTCGCCGCTAGAGCTTTTCAATAAAGCTTGATTCATGACAGGTCCCGGCCAGCCGGGACAGCCTATGCTCTGGTCACAATCGTGACCAGAAGGCAGTTCCATGATCCGCCCATTCGTACTATCGCTATTACTTTGCACACCATTAGCGGGCAACGCCGCGGCCACCCCGGAACAGATCGCGAGCCTGGATGGACCCGTCTACACCGCGGTCGGTGCCGAACGAGCCGGCAATAGCGCGGGCACCATCCCGGCCTGGCAGGACGGACTGGCAAGCTGGCCCGAGGGCGACATCGCCCGGGATGGCCTCGGCGATCCCTTTGCTGGCGAAGAAGAGCTCTTTCGAATCACCGCGAGCAATGTCGAGGAACATGCCGACAGCCTCTCTGAAGGCCAGGTCGCGCTGTTAAAACGCTACCCCGAGACCTACTACCTGCCGGTCTATCCCAGCCACCGTATCAGCAGCTATCCGCAGGCGGTGCTGGACAGGGTCAAAGCCTCGGCCCTGGAAGCTGACATGGTGCCCGGTGGTAATGGACTGGTGAACCTGAATGGTAGCACCGTACCGTTTCCCTTCCCCGAGTCGGGGCTGGAAGCTGTGTGGAACCATATCACCCGCTATCGCGGTGGCAGCGTGCAGCGCACCTATAGCCAGATCCCGGTACAAGCCAACGGCGCATTTTCGCCGGTGATCTTCAGGGACAAGCTGGTATTTGCCAGCGCACTTCCGCCGGGCGCAGTCAGTGACAATCGCCTGTTCCTGTACTTGCAGCAAATCATGGCGCCGGCCCGGCTGGAGGGGGACATCCTGCTGGTCCACGAAAATATTAACCAGATCCTGCAGCCACGCAACGCCTGGCTCTACAACGCCGGCCAGCGTCGTGTGCGACGCGCGCCCAACGTCTCCTACGATGGACCGGGCCGGGCTTCGGATGCACTGCGCACCTCGGACGACCTTGATGCCTACAACGGGGCGCCGGATCGCTATAACTGGAAACTACTGGGCAAGCAGGAAAAATACATCGGCATCAATGCCTACCGGCTCTACAGCAAGGATCTCGAGTATTCAGACATCATCCTGCCCGGGCACATCAACCCGGCCTATACCCGCTATGAACTGCATCGGGTGTGGGTGGTTGAAGCCACACTCAAGCCGGGTGAGCGCCACATCTACGGGCGTCGGGTGTTTTACCTGGACGAGGACACCTGGACCATAGCCCTGAAGGACCAGTACGACGGGCGCGGTGAACTCTGGCGGGTGGCCCAGGGGCACGGCATCTACCACTACGATGCCAGGGTGCCCTGGGGTAGTGAGGCGCAAAATGACCTGGTATCCGGTCGCTACCTGCTAACCGGGCTGGACAATGAAGTACCCCGGCACGGTTACATCTGGGGGCTGGAGGCAAAGCCCAGCGACTTCACTCCCCAGGCCCTGCGCCGCGCCGGGCGCCGCTGATACTAATCCAGGTCCTTGTACATCTCCGCGGTCAATTTATCGATCGACCAGGAATCCGGTGTCTGGCTGGGCGGGTATTCATTGAATGTTGCCAGGTATTGCTGGGTAACTGCCGAGCCCATGTAAAACTGCGCCGCCTTGTCGATCATCCAGTCCCAGTAGGTGTTGGAGTTTTGATCGGCGCGCTCGAAGGGGTCGCGGCGCAGGTTGAAGATCTTGGGTATCCGGAGCACCACGAAGGGCTCGGCCCAAAGCGCCATGGTTTTAGCGCGGTTTTCCGCGAACACTGTTTTCCAGTCTCCAACCCGAACACCTACTGGCATAGCTTCGTCATTCAGGTAGATAAACTCTTTACGTGGCCCTTTCCTGGCCTCGCCTGTCAGGTAGGGCACAAAGTTATAACCATCCAGGTGTAGCTTGGCGCGTTTGTTGCCAATGCGCGTGCCCTTCAGTAATCGCTGCTTGAGGTCGGTGTCGCCGGCCGCTGCAGCGATAGTCGGCATCCAGTCCAGGTGTGACATGATTTCGTTGGAGACGGTGCCGGCGGGGATTTTACCCGGCCAGCGCACCATCATCGGCACCCGGTAAGCGCCCTCCCAGTTGGAGTTTTTCTCGCTGCGGAACGGCGTGATACCCGCATCCGGCCAGGTGTTGTAGTGCACGCCGTTATCGGTGGAGTAGAACACCAGGGTGTTGCCAGCAATACCGAGCTCATCGAGCTGGTCCAGCAACTGCCCTACCAGTTCATCGTGGGCAACCATTACATCGTTGTAAAAACCCTGGCCGGACTTGCCGACATGTTTTTCGGCGCGGTGGGTGCGGAAGTGCATTCCGGTGGTATTGACCCAGGAGAAGAAAGGCTTGCCCGCTTTCACCTGGCGGTCGACAAAGTTACGCGCCGCAGCCACGAATTCCTCGTCTGCGGTTTCCATGCGCTTGCGAGTCAGTGGCCCGGTATCGTTGATCCGCCCATCGGCAAATGAGTGGATCACGCCGCGGGGTCCAAACCGCTTCTGGAACCAGGGTGCCTTGGGGTAATCCTCATCTTCCGGCTCTTCCTCGGCATTGAGGTGATAGAGGTTACCCAGAAACTCATCAAAACCGTGATTGGTGGGCAGGAACTCATCCTTGTCACCGAGGTGGTTTTTGCCGAACTGACCGGTGGCATAGCCCTTGGCCTTCATCACTTCGGCGATAGTGATATCGCGGTCCCGCAGGCCCAGGTCGGCGCCTGGTATACCCACCTTGGAAAGCCCTGTGCGCAAGGGGGTCTGGCCGGTGATGAAGCTGGAGCGGCCGGCGGTGCAGCTCTGGTCGCCGTAGTAATCGGTGAAGCGCATGCCCTCTTTGGCAATACGATCAATATTGGGCGTGTGGTACCCCATGATGCCGTCACTGTAGGCACTGATGTTGGTGATACCAATATCATCACCCCAGATAACCAGAATATTGGGCTGCTCAGCGGCGGTGCCCGCCAGGCTTATCAGCAGCAGTGGCAAGGCCACCAGATTACGCAAAAGAACCATTATCTACTCCTCGTGTTTATGGCTTGGAAAGTATAGCCGCTGCTGGGGATATGCCACGGATTTCTGGCGAGTTTCACAAAACTTTTCCGCCCCTGACATCAAGCCGTAACAATCTGGCGATAAGCTGATTGCGAACTCTGGCACAAATGCTGCAAATAAATCCTCAGGAAGCGCCCAGAGGTATTGATTTGTGCTGTAAAACCCCTAAAATCGCCGCCTCTCGCAACATCCTGGTGCACAAATGCTCGCATTTGGTGCGCCAATACTGAAATACCAGGAGGAAAAGTACAGTGCAGAAGCAGGAACAGTCCGCTATACGCAGCCGAGCAGGCCGCGCCATCAATGACCTGGTCGTCGCCGAGCTATTCCTGGTGCAAGCGACGATAGAGAGCGCCTCGGTGCTGGGTGAAGGCATCAGTGGTCTGCGCCAACACCTGGCCAGCGACGACTCGGCCGAAGCCCCCGAGGAAGAATTCAGCGCCTTCCTCAAGCGCACCCGGGAAGAATTGATGGAGCCCTACTCCACCCGCTTCAAGTTCTTCCGCGACCTGGTGCGTGAGCAGAACGCCGCCTGATACAACGAATTCCGAAGTATGAGTCAAGGACTTTGCCGGGGCGCCTGAACAAGCGCCCCTTTTTTTGGTCCGCTTTTTATTTCCCCTGGGCGGCAAAGGCAGCCATTTGCTCCGGGGTAGCCTCGGTCTGGTGCTTCTCCTTCCACTCGCTGTAGGGCATACCGTAGACCAGCTCTCGGGCCTGCTCCATGTCCACCGCCTGCCCGGCTTCCTCGGCGGCCGCCACATACCATTTTGACAGGCAGTTACGGCAGAAACCCGCCAGGTTCATCAATTCAATATTCTGCACATCTTTCCGGCTATCGAGATGGGCCAGCATACGGCGGAAGACAGCGGCTTCCACTGCGCTATTGGGTTCGAGTTGGGACATGCTTCAGCTCCGGTAAGGGATTGTAGTTACTGAAACGGATTATCCTTGATTCGTGTCATTTTCTCACGCTGCAAGTCGGTGCAGACTGTAAACCTGTTTTTTGAAGCCCACTGGAGTGCTTCCATGACGCTCAACAAGATCATGGTCATTCTCGATCCAACCCAAGAACAACAACCAGCCTACGACCGCGCCCTGGAGTCGGCGCACATGACCGGCGCCCGCCTGCATATCTATGCCTGCCTCGGCAACGGTCAGCAGGAAGAAGCATCCCCGGCCAACACCAAGCGACTACAGACCCTGCTGGAGCAATCCATAGACCACGCGAATTCCCAGGGTGTGGAAACCACCGGCGAGCTGGAATGGGCTGACGACTGGCGGCGCCAGGCGGTAAGCGCTGCGGCCCGCTGCAGCGCCTCGATGATTTTCAAGACCTACGTACCCCACGACGAGGTACAGCGGCAAATTCGAACCACTTACGACTGGACGCTGTTACGTTTGGCCCCTTGCCCGGTTCTGTTGGTCAAGAACAACCGTGACTGGAAGCACCGCCGGGTGCTGGCGGCTGTATACAGCGACGCCGTGGACGAAGCCCATCAAAAGCTGAATAACCAGATCGTTAGTTTCGCCCAGCGCTTTTCCGACGCCTATGGCTCCGAGGCGCATATTGTCTCCGCCTACCAGGACCGCAACCAAATACCCGCTGCTTCCGACCTGGCTGCAACCTGCGGCGTGGCTGAAGCCTTTGTGCACGTCGGCGAGGGCAAGCCGGCTGATGTCATTCGCGATACCGCAGACCAACTTGATGCTGACCTTATCCTGATTGGCACGGTAGGTCGTTCGGGCATCAAGGGCACTGTTGTCGGCAATACCTCAGAGCGCTTGCTGGATCGCACCCGTTCAGATGTCCTGGTACTGAACTGACCCAAGCTTTGCGCCGCCACAGCTGCGCGTGGACAAGAATCAAGTATAGTTGTCGACAATTCCCCGCCGGAGATCACCCATGTTGAAGTTGTTAAGCCTGGCAAGCCTGTTGTGCGCCGTGGCGGGGACTACACAGGCCCAGGACTGGGGTCATTATGGTGGCGGCCAACATGGTCGACAGTATTCCGGCGCCCGCCAGATACAGGCAAGCAATGTCGGGCAGTTGCAGGAAGCCTGGCGCTTTCGCACCGGTGAGCTGGGCCAGGGTTCGCAGGATTCTTTTGCCTTCCAGGCCAATCCGATTCTCGCCCAGGGCAAGCTCTATCTCACCACTGGCAGTGCCATCGTGTTTGCGCTGGATCCGACAACGGGCGAACAGATCTGGCGTTTTGATGCCAATATCGATCGCGGGGTCCACCATGCTGAAATTGCCAATCGCGGCGTCAGCTCCTGGATCGACCCCACGGCAGCTGCCACAGCCACCTGCCACCACCGCATTTTCGTCGGCACCCTGGATGCCCGACTGCTCGCCCTGGATGGTGCCACTGGCAAACCCTGCCAGAATTTTGGCGAGGCAGGCCAGGTCTATCTCGATCGCGATGTGCGCGCTGCCGAGTTGGAGTGGATCAACTACACGGTAACCTCACCGCCGGTGATTATTGGCGATACGCTGGTTGTTGGTTCCGCTATTGGCGATAACCGTGCGGTGGAATCCGAACTGGGCATTGTGCGCGGTCTCGACACCCGCACCGGCGCCGAACGCTGGCGCTGGGACCCGATTCCACGCAGCGCCTCAGACCCGGCCTACGCCGGCTGGGACAGCGCCCAGGCTGCAAAAAACGGTTCCGCCAATGCCTGGGCGCCGCTGGCTGGCGACCCGGAACTGGGACTGGTTTACGTGCCCACCGGCTCCGCCAGTCCGGACTTTTACGGTGGCGAACGGCTTGGCGATAACCGCTATGCGAATTCGCTGGTCGCCCTGCGTGCCAGCGATGGCAGCGTCGCCTGGCATCAGCAACTGGTGCATCACGATGTCTGGGATTACGACCTGCCGGCACAACCGACCCTGGTCGAGCTGCGCCACGAGGGCAAGTTGCTACCAGCGGTTCTACAGGCCACCAAGATGGGGCTTATTTTTTCCTTCAATCGCGTCACCGGTGAGCCCATCTTCGCAGTCGAAGAACGCCCGGTACCACAGGGTGGCGTGGCCGGAGAGCAGCTCTCGCCAACGCAGCCCTTCCCGGTGGCACCGCCGCCGGTAGTGCGGCACGCAGCGCTCACAGCAGATGATGCCTGGGGCATGGCGCTGTTTGATGAGTGGCTGTGCGGCAAGCGCTTTGCGGAAATGCGCTCAGAGGGCATCTATACTCCGCCCAGCCTTGAAGGCACCATGCAGTTACCTGGTTACGCAGGCGGCACCAATTGGGGTGGCCTCGCATTCGACCCCGCCAGTCACACCGCTGTCGTTCGCGCCTCGGACCTGCCCATGGAGGTGGCCCTTGTTCCCCGGGACAAGCTGTCCGCCGTGCATGGATCCGGTGAGCACGGCGAGCAGGAGTTCGCGCGACAGCAGGGCACACCCTATGCCATGCGTCGCGGGCCAATTCTCTCAGTACTGGGGGTTCCCTGTACCGCGCCACCCTGGGGCACACTGACGGCACTGGATATGCAGCAGGGTACGATCAAGTGGCAAGTGCCCCTGGGCACTATTGAAGACCTGGCGCCGGCAGCAGTACCCAACTTCAACTTTGGCACACCCGGCATGGGCGGCCCCATCATTACTGCCGGCGGCCTGGTATTCATTGCCGCGGCCATGGACGACTATCTCAGGGCCTTCGAACTGGCCACGGGTAAGCAGCTGTGGCAACAACGCCTGCCGGCCGGTGGCCAGGCCACACCGATGACCTATATCGACCCGCAAAGCGGTCGCCAGTTTTTGGTCATCGCCGCTGGTGGGCACCCGCGTCTCGGCACCAGGACAGGAGATTACGTGATTGCCTATGCCCTCCCGGAATAGAAAGCAGGGAGTGCGGGGTAGCCATCGGGTGAGAAGCAACTATAGTAAGCAACACGCTTTTACTGGATATCCTCTATGTTAAAACTGGTCACCTTGCCGCCGGCCTTCGGTATGCGCAATATCAGTCCCTTCTGCCTGAAAGTCGAGATGTTACTCAGCGCCCTGGAGTTACCATTTACCATCACCGAGCTGAATGACCCGCGGCGGGCACCCAAGGGCAAACTGCCCTACCTGCACGACGGCGAGCTTTGTATTGCCGACTCGGAACTGATCACCGAATACCTGGACCAGAAAACCGGGGGCCAGGTCTACGCCGGTTTAAGCCCGCAGCAGATAGCCCAGGGGGTCGCCCTGCAGCGCCTGGCGGAAGATCACCTGTACTGGATTATGGTCGCCAGCCGCTGGCTGGATGACGATTGGTGGCCGAACGTGGTCAGCGGTTTTTTTGGCTTCGTGCCCGCCCTGATCCGACCCATTCCGACCTGGCTGGCGCGTCGCCAGGTGCGCCAGACCTACCACCTGCATGGGCTGGGTCGCCACAGCCTGGAGGATCAGCGAGGCTTCGCCGAGCGCGATCTGCTGGCGCTGGAAAACAGCGTACCCGCGGAGGGCTTCCTGTTCGGCGACAAGCCATGCATCTTCGACTTTGTCATTGCCGCCATGATGGCTGGACTGGCGGACAACCAACCCGCCACCTGGGTCACCGAAATGGCGCTGCCGCGCCGCAAGTTGCTGGAATACACCGAGCGGGTGCAACAGCAGGTGGGTGTATACGGTCGCTTTCTGGAGGACTGACGCAAACCCCGCCCGGTTCAAGCTATCCGACCAGGGACCGGGATTTCCCGGCCTGTGACAGCTAAGCACCTGAAATCTGACTGCTTTTGTTATTATCTGGCGCGCTGAAGCCGGGTACGCTGGACTCTGTTCATGCAACCGGCATTACGCGCATTGCATTACGCGCATTGCATTGCGCTCATGCATTACGATCATGCATTACGATCAAGGTGACACCCACTCAAGGAGAGACTGATGCCTGAAGCAGTCATAGTCGATGTTGTTCGCACGCCTATTGGCCGCGGCAAACCCGTAGCCGGCGATCTCAGCGGCATGCACCCGGTGGCCCTGCTGGCCGAGACCTACAAGGCCCTGGTGGAGCGCAATGGCCTGGCCTACGGCGACGTCGAACAGACCTATGCCGGCTGCGTGACCCAGGCAGGCGAACAATCCAACAACCTGGCCAAGAATGCCTGGCTGCATCTCGGTACCGAATACACAGCCGGCTGCAGCACGGTGGATACCCAGTGTGGTTCCGCCCAGACCTGCAATCACATTGTCTCCGCCCTGATCGATGCCGGTCAGATCGATATTGGGATCGGTGCCGGCGTCGAAGCCATGAGTCGGGTCGGCCTTGGCGCCAGCGCTATTCACGGCCCCGGCTATTTCATTACCGACAACTGGCCCTGGGACCAGGCCATGAGCCAGTTCGAGGCCGCCGACCGCATTGCTAAAAATCGTGGCATCAGCAAGCAAGACTGCGATGAACTGGCAGTTCGTTCCCAGACCAATGCGATTCGCGCCTGGGACGAGGGACTGTACCCCCAGGTTATTCCCATCGAGGCCCCGGTACTGGGCGAGGACGGCCAGCCAACCGGTGAAACAAAAACCGTCAGCCGCGACCAGGGCATGCGACCCACGACCATGGAAAGCCTGGCCGACCTGCGCATTCTCAACGAGGGCGGCGTCCACACCCCCGGTACCTCCTCACAGATTTCTGACGGCGCGGCAGCGGTGTTACTGATGAGTGCCGATGAAGCCAAAGCGCGCGGCCTCAAACCCCGGGCCCGTATCATCCAGGGTGTGGTGGCCGGCGCCGACCCCTATTACTTGCTGGACGGACCGGTGGATGCCACCAACATGCTGTTCAAGAAAACCGGCATGAACATCAAGGACATCGACGTGGTCGAGATCAACGAGGCCTTCGCCTCGGTGGTACTGTCCTGGCAGCGGGTGTTCAAGGCCGACATGGACATCATCAATATGCGCGGCGGCGCCATCGCCCTGGGCCACCCGGTCGGTTCCACCGGCGCCCGCCTGATCGGCGAGGCGCTGATTAACCTCGAACAACAGGACAAGAACACCGCCCTGATAACCATGTGCTGCGGCGCCGCCAACGGCACAGGAACAATAATCCAGCGCCTATGAAAAACCATGCGACGAAGCACCACCAACTTACTACTCCTATCCACTAACACGGGGCGGGGCTGATGTGGATAAGTCCTACGGACTTATCCATACAGCGCGGCCCAAACAGAGTCCGCAAGAAGGCAGTACCAAAAAAACACGGGACGGCGGTGATGTGGGTAACGACCAGCTTACTGCCCCTATCTACTAACACGGGGCGGGGCTGATGTGGATAAGTCCTACGGACTTATCCATACAGCGCGGCCCAAACAGAGTCACTAAAGAAGGGAGTAAAAAGAAATGCCAGACCTAACAGGAAAAGTCGCCATCATCACCGGCGCCGGCCGCGGTCTCGGCCGCGAAGAGGCCCTGCAACTGGCACGCCAGGGTGCCCAGGTAGTGATTAACGACATCAACCTGCCTGATGCCGAGGAGGCCGCTGCGGCCACCGCCGAGGAAATTCGCGGCTTTGGTGGCGAAGCGATTACCGTGTTCGGTGACTGCGCCAACACCAACGATGCCGCCACCCTGTTCAAGACTGCGCTGGAGACTTATGGCGACGTCAACATCATGGTCAACAACGCCGGCTACTGTCGCGACCAGACGATTTTCAACATGGATGACGAGCAGTTCGATTCGGTAGTCAATGTGCACCTGCGCGGTCACTTCGTAAACATGCGCAATGCCACCAAGTACTGGCGTGGCAAGGCCAAGGAAGGTGGCGAGGTCTACGGCCGCTTGATCAGCACCTCCTCCGAGGCCGCGATTTTTGGCTCGGCAGGCCAGGCCAACTACGCCGCCGCCAAGGCGGGCATCATCGCCATGACCATGGGCGCCGCCCAGCTGATGATCAAATACGGCGTGACCTGTAACGTGATCATGCCCCGGGCCCGCACCGATATGACCAACTCCGGCATCACCGCCGAGTTATTCGCCGCGCCCGAGGATGGTTTCGATATGTTCAACCCGGAAAATGTGGCGCCACTGGTGGGCTACCTGAGCTCACCCGAGGCGGGGCATATTTCCGGTGAAGTGATGGTGGTATGGGGGCAGCAGGTGGATGTGATCGAGCGACCCAGCTTCGGTCCGCGCTTCCAGAACCCGAAGGGCGGCAAGTGGGCAGTGGAGGACCTTCACAGCAGCCTCAGCGAGCACTTCAACGAGGAGCACACCCCGGTGCTGGACGGCTTTTCGGTACCGCCGCAGTAAACGGTCAGCGTTTTAGAAAATTCGGCTCATCGCCTTCCATATCGATGAGCCGCGAGCACTGCTCGCCAATACCGCCGATCAACACAGGCAAGGTCTTCAGGTGCGGACCCAGCGCCGGCTTACCGCTATTCATGATCGAGACGGCTATGTCGCGCTCCGGATCGGCCCAGCAGAAGATGTTGGCAAAACCCAGGTGGCCGAAGGCGTACTGGCAGTCCTTGCCATACATACCAAACGGGCTACTGCCGAGCATAAAGCCGGCGCTATAACGCATCGGCATTTTCAGTGATTTATCCAGCTCGGTTTTCCCGACCGAGCGGATCGCCCGCTGCACTGTCAGGGGGTGCAGGATCTGCTGTCCCTCCCACTCGCCGTGGTTGAGTAGCATCTGGTAAAAGCGCGTCACCTCCTCCGCCGTCGCAAACAGGTTGCCGGAGGGAATCACCGCCTGGAAAAAACGCGGGTCGTTGCTAAGTTCAATTACATCATCCGGGTTGGTACCCAGTATGCTGGTCAGGCCCCGATTGATCAGTTCAATGTTCAGACCAGTCACGCTGTTCACCGCGACCGCTGCCTGGTCACGCTTGGGCAAACCGTAGCGGAAATAGCGCATACCCATAGGTTTGCGAATATAGCGATCCAGGTACTGCTGGGCATTGAGACCCGTGGTCACACGAATCAACTCATCCATCAGGAAGCCGCTGGTAATGGCGTGGTAGGCCTGAATCCGGCCCTGGTGATCCAGTGGCTCGGCCTCGCAAATCAAGGCGAGCGCCGCCTCGTGATCGAACAACAATTCGACGTCGACGTCGTCAGGGTAGCTGGGCACCCCACCGCGATGGGTCAGCAGTTGATAGATACTGATACTGCCCTTGCCGCGCGCCGCAAAGGCCGGGATGTAGCAACTGACCGGATCCAACAGGTTGATTTTACCCTGCTCGGCCAGGAGGTGAATCAGTACGGCACTGATCGCCTTGGAAGCGGAAAACATGCACACCGGTGTGTTTACTGTTGCTATCCGGCCGGGACGAGCGTGACCGAGACTGCGATTGAGTACCACCTCTCCCCGGCGGCGCAGGCACAGGCTCAACAGTGGATAAACGCCGCTGCGATACAGATCCTGGCAGGCATCCCAGATTGCGGCCACCCCGTCATCTTCCATCTCAACCAGGGCAGGATCTACCTCTGCCTCGTAGTCAATATCCGTCACCGCTGAAAGGTCGTCCGGCACCTCAATGGTGTGGAAGACCCTGCGGTATAAGTCTTGTCGATAATCGGCCAGGTAACCCATAGTGCCCCTGCTCCAGTGAAGCTCAACTCACCATAGAACAAATGCCGATCCAGACTCTTGATCTGGCGCATACAAGCCATGGAAATCGAAAACCCTGGTCTGTCCGCGCCTATAGTCCACGCTTATGGTCCACGCTTAAAAGGCGCTGATGAAATCCAGCACCGCCTTGAGATTGGGTTCACCGGTGGTATCAATCCGGTAGCACTGCGCGCTCTCCGACTCCAGCAGCGGTTCCAGGAAGCCTTGTTGCAACTCCAGCACCTCCAGGTCAGCCTCTGAAGCATCGCTTCCCGCGGCGCTACGCGCGGCCACACGCTGCCGCTGCACCGTCATCTCGGCCTCACAGTGGACGATAGCGAAAGGCACCCCCCTGGCTGTTGCCAGCTCCCGCAGCATGTCCCGCTCTTCTCGCTTCAGGAACGCGGCATCCACCAACACCGTAAAGCCACAGCCAAGCATTGGGTCGGCCAGTTCACACAGTCGCGCGTAGGTACGGGTGTTGGCTTCCTGCGAATAAATTCCCGCCGCATTATCCGGGTCACTGGAGTCCAGTGGCGCCAGACTGAACAGGCGCTTGCGCTCCACGTCTGAACGCAGGCGGATCAGGCCGGTGTGCTCCAGCAGTATTTGCGAGACGAAGGTTTTTCCCGAGCCGGAAAGACCATGGTTAATCAGCAGTCGAGGCTGCGACGGCCGGGTATAGCGCTCGGCCAAAGCCAGGTAGTTACAGAGCTCCGCTACAGTTTCATCGCTATTCCCGGGGTCCTGGGCAAGACGCAGGCTGACCACCTTGGCCCGCACCAGGGCTCTATAAACCTGGTAGAAACGCAGCATGACCAGGCCTGGATAGTCACCGGTCTGTTCCAGGTAGCCGTTGAGTAAACGTGCAGCCAGGTCTTGCCGGCCGTGGTCATCCAGGTCCATTAACAGGAAGGCCAGCTCACTCATCACATCTATCCAGCGCAGCTCCGGATTGAACTCAATGCAGTCAAAGGGCAGCACCCTGCCCTGCCAGCTAACGATATTGCGCAAGTGCAGGTCACCGTGGCATTCACGAATAAACCCGTCCCGCAACCGCAGCTCAATCGCCGGACCCAGGGCACTTGCCGCCGAGCGACTCCAGCGTTCCAGTTGTTCAAACTGTTCCAGTAGCGCCGGGTCACTGACCTGGCCGGGAAGATTGGGACGAATCTGGGCAAAGTTCTCCAGTACCGGCCCGAGCACACGCTCCGCGCTACCGTGCCCGGAGTCGACAGCTGCCACCGCTGTGTCCCCATGAAATGTGGCCAGGTTGAGCGCAATCTGGTCGATATGGGAGGGCTGCAATTCGCCACGCTGTAACAACTGGTCGAAACCCTGCCGGGTATCGAACTGGCGCATGCGTACCGCATAGTCCAGCACTGGGCCATCACCTGCAATTTCAGGCGCTGCTACATCGCCGCACACCGGCACCACATCCAGGTAGAGCTCCGGTGCCAGGCGCGCATTGAGCCGGACTTCTTCCTCGCAGCAGAATCGGCGTTTTTCCAGGCTGGAAAAATCGAGAAAACCGAAGTTCACCGGCTTCTTGATCTTGTATGCGAACTCCCCGGTGAGCAGCACCCAGGAGATATGGGTTTCTATCAGCTCAATGGCGCCAACCGGATGCGGCCAGGCATCCGGACGCCGTAGCGCGCTGATCGACGCCGCGTCCAATACCTAGAAGAACCCCAGCGGGTTCACATCGTAGCTGACCAGCATGTTCTTGGTCTGCTGGTAGTGTTCCAGCGCCATCTTGTGGGTTTCGCGACCGATACCGGACTTCTTGTAACCGCCGAAGGCGGCGTGGGCCGGGTAGGCGTGATAGCAATTCATCCACACCCGGCCAGCCTTGATACCCCGGCCCATGCGGAAGGCGCGGTTGGTATCGCGGGTCCAGACCCCGGCACCGAGGCCATAGTCCGTGGCATTGGCGATCGCCAGCGCCTCGGCTTCATCCTTGAAGGTGGTTACCCCCAGGGTGGGACCGAAAATCTCTTCCTGGAACACGCGCATATCGTTGCTGCCCTTGAGCAGGGTTGGCTGCACATAGTAGCCGCCGGCAATATCGCTGCCCACGCTAGCCTGGCCGCCGCCCATCAGGAACTCGGCGCCGTCGGCCCTGGCGATTTCCATGTAGGACATGATTTTGTCGAACTGCTCTTTCGATGCCTGGGCCCCAACCATGGTGTCGGTGTCCAGCGGATTGCCCTGGGTAATGTTTTTGGCCCGCTCCAGCACTCGCTCAATAAAGTCAGCGTAGATACTTTCCTGCACCAGCGCCCGCGAGGGACAGGTACACACCTCGCCCTGGTTGAAGAAACCCAGCAGCAGCCCTTCCACACACTTGCTGACGAACTCGTCTTCCTGCTGCATGACATCTTCAAAATAGATATTGGGGGATTTGCCACCCAGCTCGACACTGGAGGGGATCAGGGTCTTGGCCGCGTTCTGCAAGATCAGGTGACCCACGGCGGTGGAACCGGTGAAGGCAATCTTGGCGATGCGATCACTGCTGGCCAGGGCCTGGCCGATCTCGGCACCAAAGCCGTTGAGGATATTCACCACCCCTGCCGGCAGCAGGTCGGCAATCATCTCCATCAGCACCAGGATGGAGGTCGGGGTCTGCTCGGCGGGTTTTAACACCACGCAATTACCGGCCGCCAGCGCCGGCGCCAGCTTCCAGCCCGCCATCAGCAAGGGAAAATTCCAGGGGATGATCTGTCCCACCACACCCAGGGGTTCGTGGAAGTGATAGGCAACCGTATTGGCGTCGATCTCGGCGGCACTGCCCTCCTGGGCGCGGATGCAGCCGGCAAAGTAGCGGAAATGGTCAGCCAGCAAGGGGATATCGGCATTCAGTGTTTCGCGGATACCCTTGCCATTCTCCCAGGTCTCCACGTAGGCCAGGGTTTCCAGGTTGTTTTCAATGCGATCGGCAATCCGCAGCAACACATTAGAGCGCTCCGCCACCGGAGTCTGGCCCCAGGCATCCGCAGCGCCATGGGCTGCATCCAGGGCGATCTTCAGGTCGGCCGGTGTAGAGCGAGGTACTTCACAGAACGCCTCGCCTGTCACCGGCGTCACATTGTCAAAGTACTGGCCTTCCAGCGGCGCTACCCACTCACCACCAATGAAATTCTCGTAACGGTCCTTGAATGTAAACAGCGCGTCGTCGCTGCCGGGCATGGCGTATAACATGAGTAGTCCTCCTGGGGATGGTTACTGGCTTCAGTCGCCGGGCCGGGCCGGATAACTGCGATTGAGCATGTACTCGGCAGCAGCACCGACCGAGTACTGGGTCTGGCGACTGTCGCCACCCTTGGCCGGCATGGTCAAATAACCCTTGTCGGCGTGCTCTACCGCGACTGCTTCCCATAAACTGCTGCGCCCCTGCCAGTCTTGCTGACGACCGGTAATCGGCGCGTTCATCACACCGGTATCATGGCAGCGGGCGCAGGCCTCGTCGTAGGCTTGCTTGCCATCATCCATGCGCTCGGACGTCAGTCCGATATTGCTGACAACAAGCAGCAACACGCCAACAAAAAATCCCGGTATACCCTTCATAAACTCTCCCTGCGTCAAATCAAGCAAGCTACTTCTACTAGTATAGTTAAGCATCACAAATAGGTGTGACTGAATGCCCGGTGCATAATGCAGGGACACACAAGCACGAGTGAAGATCCCATGGCCATCGATTTTTCCTTTGAACCTGAAGTAGAAGCCGTACGACTGCAAATCCGCGACTTCATGCAAAAGACAGTGAAACCGCGTATGCAGCAGGCTGATGAGGCCGGCGGCGGTCGTGAGGAAATGATCAAGGCCATCGCCGAACTGCGACCCATCGCCTATGAAAAAGGCTTCTGGCTACCGCATATGCCCGGTGAGTGGGGCGGTATGGGCCTGGGGCCAACGGCACTGGCGGCGGTCAGCGCCGAGGCGGCGCGAGTATCTATCGGTCCCTATATCCTCAACTGCCAGGCCCCGGACGAGGGCAATATGCATACGCTGCTGCACTTCGGCACCGAGGCGCAGAAGGAGCAGTACTTGCGCCCCCTGTGTGAGGGCAAGGCCCGCTCCTGCTTCTCAATGACTGAACCGGAAGTGGCGGGGTCTGACCCCACCCTGATCCAGACCCGGGCCGAGTGGAATGGCGAGCACTGGGTCATCAACGGCCACAAGTGGTTTACTTCCGGCGCCCGCGGCGCGAAATTCGCCATTGTCATCGCCTGCACTGATCCCGATGCGGAGATTCCCCAGGCCCGCAATACCGCCTTCATTGTGCCCACCGACACCGAGGGTTTCGAGCTGGTGCGCGATGTGGAGACCATGGCCGGCGGCCACAATCACTGGGAGATCATATACAAGGATGTGACAGTGCCCGACTCAGCCATCCTCGGTGAGCGTGGCGGCGGTCACAAGCTGGGCCAGGTGCGGCTGGGGCCGGCGCGCCTGGCGCATTGCATGCGCTGGATAGGGCAGATCGAAATGGCCCTGGAAATGCTGGTCGAGCACGCCCAACAACGCTTTGCCCACGGCTCCTACCTGTCAGAAAAACAGGGCATCCAGTGGATGATGGCCGACAGCGCCCGGGAACTCTATGCCGCGAAGCTGATGGTATTGCACAGCGCCTACAAGATTGAGCAGGGGCTGGAGTTCAAGCAGGAGGTCTCCATGGCCAAGCATCATGTGGCCAACACCCTGTGGCGCGTGGTTGACCGGGCCATGCAGGTGCACGGCGCGCTGGGCTACTCCACCGACACCCCCCTGGCCGGCATGTTGCAGCAGGCGCGTTGGTCGCGTTTTGCCGATGGCGCTGACGAGGTTCACCAGATGCGTACCGCCGAACTGCTGATGAAGGCCTACAACGAGGATGGTTCCATCAACGCCGGCGTCGGCGGGCTGCCGATCTAAAGCTCTTCCCCAAAACGGTCGATAAAGGAGGACGAAGACCGTGTCGGTGTCATGTGCGCCCGGGGAATACACTATGAATCACAGCGAGCAATACGGCGTCAACAAGGCGCGGTTAATTGCCAATACTGCGCTGTTAATGATTGCCATCACAATCATTGGTGGCTTGTCCCGGCGCCTGCTAATGGGTGAATTTCATGCACCGGGCCTGGCCGCCCAGGGTGCCAGTGTCGTCGCGCTGTTCTGGGTACATTCCATGGCCACCCGCGGCGAGTTGGTACAGGCGGCCGCGATCGCGCTACTGGCAGTTATGACCGCCAACCAGATGGGTTACAGCCTGCTTACCGGCGGGATCAGCGGGCCAGTCATCCTGGTTTCGCCACTGGCACCGCTGCTGGCCAATCTGTTAATTGGCCCGAGGACGTCCTGGCTGTTGACCGCCGTGCTTATCGCGTTCATCGCCCTAATCGGCCTAATGGGACTGCCGGCTGATACAGCGGCCTTGCCAATACCCGAGGCGCTGGCGCGCATCTCGTCACTCGCAGGCGCTATGGTGGCGATCAACTGCATTGGCTGGTACTACGCCTCTACCAATGCCTCCCTGGTCGAGCGGCTCTGGCACGAGTCTCGGCACGACCACCTGACCGGGGTTGCCAATCGCCAGCACATCGAAGAACTGCTGGAGAAGGAACTGGCCCGGGCGCGCCGCAATCAGAACAGCCTCAGCGTATTGGTAATCGATGTGGACGAGTTCAAGCAGCTCAATGAGCGTCTCGGCCATGCCGCCGGCGACCGCTGCCTGCAACAGGTCGCCGGCATCATCGGCGAGGAACTGCGGCGACCCGCCGATGCGCTGGGCCGCTTTGGCGGTGAAGAGTTTATTGCGCTGTTGCCCGAAACTGATTTCGAGGGTGCAATGCACAAAGCCGGGGAAATTCGCGCCGCCATCGCCAGCCAGGTCAGCTACAAATACCAGGGCCAGCAAGTGCCGGCAACGGTGACAGTTGGTGTCAGCACCCAGCATGGACGGCACAACCGCAGTATAGAAAGCATCATCGCCGCGGCGGAAGCCAATATGGGCAAGGCTAATGACGATCCAGCGCAGGCCCCTGTGCAGGAGGAAAATTCAGAGCCTTTGCGCCAGCTGGCGGCAAGCTAGGACCGGCCAGCCCGGGCCGTTTGTACCGAGGCCCAGGTCGATACCGCGTAAGGCACCAGGTACGTCAATACAATCTTCAGCAAGCTAGCGCTGGTCAGCGAACCCTGTAACAGCTTGTCGCCGTGATTAATGAGGGCCAGAACCGTGCCCACCAAAAGGGCTACACGCAGGCTGCGCAGCACTATATCGCGACGCAGTGCCAGCTTTATCCAACTTTCCCGCATGTACGCCTGCCCCCGCTAATAAGCTGAACTGAGTATAACCCGTGGGCTTCACCTACGGCCTTGGGCTATCATCTGCCTCTATGCCTGATAACGCTATTCAAGACATTCTTAAAGACGACCTGAGCCTGTTCGCGATTCCGCTGTACTTGCTGGCGGTGGCGCTGGAGGCGCTGTGGTCACGCCGCCAGGAGCTGGGCTGGTACCGCGCGCGGGACACCTTTGTCTCGCTGACCATGCTGGTCGCCGCGGGCCTGGTGGAACTGCTACCGCGCCTGCTGGCGCTGCTACTGATGATACAGCTACATGAGATCAGCCCCCTGCGCGATGTCATCGATCGGCAGTGGTGGGCGTGGGTTCTCTTATTCTTCCTCGACGACTTCAGCTACTACTGGTTTCACCGGGCCAATCACGAGGTGCGCCTGCTGTGGGCCGGTCACGTCAATCATCACTCCTCCCAGTACCTGAATTTCGGCACCGCCCTGCGCCAGGGTGTGGGCGAGCGGGTGCACAAGTTCCTGTTCTGGCTGTGGCTGCCCTTGCTGGGTTTTGACCCGGCCATGATCATCACCATGATCAGTATCAACCTGTTCTACCAGTTCTGGATTCACACCCAGGCGATCAGGCGCATGCCGGGATGGTTCGAGCTGATCTTTAACACACCCTCCCACCACCGGGTACATCACGCTTCCAATGTGCGCTACCTGGACTGCAACCACGGCGGCGTATTGATTATCTGGGACCGACTGTTTGGCACATTCAGCCCCGAGCTGGATTCCGAACCGGTAGTCTACGGCCTGACCAGCAATATTGATGGCGACAAGCCACTGGTGGTGCTGGGCCACGAATACCTGGCCATCTGGCGCGACTTCCGGCGCGCCGATCGCTGGCAGGACAAGCTGCGCTATCTATGCCTGGCGCCGGGCTGGAGTCACGACGGCGAGGACAAGCGCGCCCGGGTGTTGCGCGCCCACCTGCAGGCCACGTGAAAAAACTCCTGATCGCCCTGGGCTTGCTGATGCTACCGCTGGCCTACGCGGGCTTCACCCTGTGGTTGGAGATGTCACGCATTGCCGATGACAATCCGCTGGTGTGGGAGCCCATTATCGCCGCCTGGGAGGCTGAGCAACAGACAGCGCCGCCCCCGCAGGACGCGGTGTTGTTTGTCGGCAGCTCTTCCATACGCATGTGGGACACGCTGGCAGCTGACATGGCGCCATTGCCGGTGATTCAGCGCGGCTTTGGCGGCGCCCGCATGGGCGACGTAAGGCATTATGCGGACCGCATCGTATTACCCTACCAGGCCCGGGCGGTGGTGTTTTTTGTCGGCAGTAACGACATCAACGTGGCAGCGTCGCCGGCGGAGGCGATGGCCGCCGTACCGATCATAGCCACGGGCTTCCAGTCATTGGTAAACCGCATACTGCGGGAACGCCCCAGCACCACTATATTCTGGATTGATATCACCGCCACCCCCAGCGCCTGGGACAATATGCGAGCTATCGATGAGGCCAATCGAGAAGTGCTCAAGATTTGTAATAGCCGCAGCCGGGTGCACTGTGTCCACACCCGCGACGCCTTTATTAACGGCGAGGGCAAACCCGATGACAGCCTGTTTATACTCGACGGCCTACACCTCAATGAGGCCGGTTATGCACTCTGGACCAGCATGATTAAACCGCGACTGCTGACCGCCCTGGCGACCTCCTCCTGATTGGTAAAGCCACCTCTTTCACACTAAACTTCGAGCATGTCGAAAATTCCTGTAAAGGGCGGCCCAGCCTCTGAACTGGCCGGCCAAAATACACCCCTGCGCGCGGTTCAGGATCAGCACCACCGCAATCCCGGTACCGCCCTGGACCTGGACCAGGTCGAGCCGATCCTGGTCAACCTCAGCGCCGTCGAGCGCCGGGTTAGCTCGCTGGCTGGGCGCCGCAGCGTCAAGAAAAACTGGCAGGCAGCCTGGTTGCTAAAAGCAATTTCCCTGATCGACCTGACCACCCTGGCCGGCGATGACACCGCCGGGCGCGTCAAACGCCTCTGCGCCAAGGCCCGGAACCCGGTCAATCACGACACTCTCGAGGCGCTCGGCGTGGCTGACCTCAAGCTGACCACGGCGGCGGTATGCGTGTATCACGATATGCTGCCCACTGCGCGTGAGGCTCTGGCCGGTAGCAAGATCGAACTGGCCGCGGTTTCTACCGGCTTTCCTGCAGGCCTGTCACCGTTGGAGTCGCGCATCGGGGAAATCGGTGCCTCGGTTGCCGCCGGCGCCACTGAAATAGATATTGTTATATCCCGGCGTCATGTATTGCAGGGCAACTGGCAGGCCCTGTATGACGAGGTCAAGGCCATGCGCGCCGCCTGCGGTCCCGCACATATGAAGTCGATTCTCGCCACCGGTGAACTGGGCACCCTGCGTAACGTGGCCAAGGCCTCGATGGTATGCATGATGGCCGGTTCTGATTTCATCAAGACCTCTACCGGCAAGGAGCCGGTCAATGCCACCCTGGCGGTAAGCCTGGTCATGCTGCGGATGATCCGGGAGTACGGGGAAATGACCGGCGAGAAGATTGGTTTCAAGCCCGCCGGCGGCGTCAGCACCGCCAAGGACGCCCTGCTCTACCTGATTTTACTCAAGGAAGAACTGGGCCGTGACTGGCTCGAGCCCCACTTGTTCCGCTTCGGCGCATCCAGTTTGCTCGGCGACATCGAGCGACAACTGGAACACGCGGCCAGCGGTCGCTATTCGGCGGGATTCCGCCACCCACTGGCCTGAACCGGCCCGTGTTAAGGATTTCGCAATGAGCGTAAAGGATATTATGCAAAGCATGGACTACGGCCCCGCACCGGAGAGCGATAGCGAGGCCCGTGCCTGGCTGGCGCAACACGGCGACGGTTTCGGCCATTTTATTAATGGCGCGTTTACGGCACCGACGGCGCAGCAGTTCAGCAGCCGCAATCCGGCCAACGGCGAGCTGTTGGCACAACTATCCCAGGCCGACGGCGCGATCGTGGATAGTGCAGTGGCCGCTGCCCAGGCCGCGCAGCCGGCCTGGACGAAACTGGGTTCACACAAGCGCGCGAGATACCTTTATGCGCTGGCTCGCCTGCTGCAAAAACACAGTCGCTTGTTCGCAGTACTGGAAACCCTGGATAACGGCAAGCCGATTCGCGAGAGCCGCGACGTCGACATTCCGCTGGCGATTCGCCACTTCTACCACCACGCTGGCTGGGCCCAGCTGGGTGACAGCGAATTCAGCAACTACCAGCCACTGGGTGTGGTAGGGCAAATTATTCCCTGGAACTTCCCCCTGCTGATGCTGGCCTGGAAAATCGCTCCGGCCCTGGCAGCCGGCAACTGCGTTGTACTCAAGCCCGCTGAATACACCAGCCTGACCGCCATGCTGTTTGCAGAACTGTGCCAGGATGCCGGCTTGCCCGCCGGTGTGGTCAACATCATTTGCGGTGACGGCCGCAGCGGCGCGCTAATGGTAGAACATCCCGACATCCAGAAGATCGCCTTTACCGGCTCCACCGATGTCGGCCGCCGCATTCGTGAAGCCACCGCCGGCAGCGGCAAGAAACTCACACTGGAACTGGGCGGCAAGTCACCGTTTATCGTGTTTGAAGACGCCGACCTCGACGCCGCGGTAGAGGGCGTGGTGGACGCCATCTGGTTCAACCAGGGTGAGGTCTGTTGCGCCGGTTCGCGCCTGCTGGTGCAAGAAGGCATTGCCGAGAAGTTTCACAGTAAGTTACGGCGGCGCATGGACCAATTGCGCGTTGGCGACCCGCTGGACAAGGCCATCGATATCGGCGCGGTGGCCGATCCGGTGCAACTGCAGCAAATCAACGCAAAGGTAGAACAGGGCATTGCCGAGGGCGCACACATCTACCAGCCCGACTGCATGGTCAACGCCCATCCCGATGGCTGCTTCTACCCGCCGACACTGATGCTTGATGTGGAGAGCAGTTTCAGTGTGGCCCAGGAAGAAATTTTTGGCCCGGTGCTGGTCAGCATGAGCTTCCGCACACCGGCCGAGGCTGTGGACCTGGCCAACAACACCCGCTACGGCCTGGCCGCCAGCGTCTGGAGCGAGAACATCAACCTGGCGCTGGATCTGGCGCCGAAGCTGCGGGCCGGCGTGGTCTGGCTTAACTGCAGTAATCAGTTTGACGCCGCCTGCGAGTTTGGCGGGGTCAAGGAATCGGGCTTTGGCCGCGAAGGTGGCCGCAGCGGTATGCTCGACTATATGCAGCCGCGCTGGGAAGCGGCGCAAGCTGTCGCGGACGCCGATAGCGCTGAAGCTGTGCCGGTGGCGGCCACTGGCAGCAAGGCCGGCGACATTGATCGTACCCCTAAATTTTACATTGGCGGCAAGCAGGCGCGCGCCGATTCCGGCTACAGCCGCGACGTTGTCGGTGCCAGCGGTCACGTGCTGGGCCAGGTCGGTATCGGCAACCGCAAGGATATTCGCAACGCGGTGGAAGCCGCCGCCAAGGCCGGGGCCTGGTCCAGGGCCGCCACCCACAACCGCGCCCAGGTGTTGTATTACATCGCGGAAAACCTGGATGCCCGTGGCGATGAGTTCAGCAAGCAATTGCAACTGCAAACCGGCGCCAGCAAGCGCAATGCCCGCCGCGAGGTCGACAGGGCGATCAGCCGCCTGTTCAGTTATGCCGCCTGGGCCGACAAGTTCGATGGCAGCACTCACACCACCCCGATGCGCGGTATAGCCATGACAGTGCACGAGCCCCGCGGCGTCATGGGCATTGTCTGCCCCGAGGAGGCACCCCTGCTGGGCTTTGTATCCCTGGTAGCTCCCGCCATCGCCATGGGTAATCGCGTGATTGCCATTCCCAGCCACAGGCATCCACTGTCGGCAGCGGACCTGTACCAGGTATTTGACACCTCGGACCTGCCCGCCGGTGTGGTTAATATCGTCTCTGGCGATCGCGACGAATTGGCGCTGGTGCTGGCTGAGCATTACAACGTGGATGCTCTGTGGTATCGCGGCAGTCAACAGGGTTCAAGCCTGGTGGAAAAAGCCGCGGCCGCCAATCTCAAGGCGACCTGGGTCAACTACGGTAAAGTCTGCGACTGGCTGGACCCACAGCAAGGCGAGGGCAAGGATTACCTGCGCGCCGCCACCGAAGTGAAAACCATCTGGGCGCCCTACGGTGAGTAGGCACTGAGGCGGCGATGAAATGCCTGTCCCTGGCACTCTCGGTCCTTTGCCTGTCGCTGGCGCTGCAGGCTCAGGCACAGCAGAGCGCGCCGGATAGTAATCGCGGCGACTTCGGCAATACTGATCTGCCGATCTGGTCCGAGCTGAACGACTTCGAATACTGGGCCAGCCGCGAGGCGGCATTCGCCCGGGCCGGTAACGCCGACGCCCTGCTGGCACATTATCTGCTGGCCTCCGGCGACCGCCGCAGCATGAGCGACTTTCGCCGCTACCGCGCAGAAATTGACAGCTGGATCAGTGAGCTGCAGTTATCCAGTGATCCCCGTCGGCGGCACGACAATGCCCGCATAGTTTTCCAGGCCATGCACCAGCGCTTCCTCGGCACCGCCGTCAGCGCCGATGCAACACCACTCAATTATCGTGAGGACCAGAGCCAGCTGTCGCAGATATTTGAAGCGGGCCAGTACAACTGTATCAGCTCGGCTCTGCTATACCTGGTCGCCGTGCGCAAGCTGGGGCTGGAGGGGCAAGGTGTCATCCTGCCCTCCCACGCCTTCGTGCAACTGAATCTGGGCAATGAGGTGGTGGAAGTGGAAACCACCTCTCTGAGTGGTTTCGGGCTTGAACACGACGCCGGGTTTTACGCGGCGGCTTCCGCCAACTGGTTCTCCGATCGCGGCCTGGCGCCACCGAACTACGATGAATACCTGGAGCGGCAGATTGTCAGTCCCTTTAAGCTGGGGCTGTTTAATATGATCAATCAGCACACCAGCGATGAGCGTATGTCCTACCCTGACCGCATGCGTCTTGCGGAGTTGCGCGCGCGGCAAATGCCGGATGATGATGCCGCCCAGAAATCGCGCCTGTCCTACTACTATCAGGAATTTACCGGTTTTCAGGAGAGAGACGACTACCACAACGCCATGCGCATGTTCGACCAGGTGGCTCCCTACCTGCTGGAGCAGGAGCGTCGCCCCTATGCCGACCCCGACTTACCCATACTGTTGACCGCCATCCAGGCGCAGATGGCGGAGAGCCTGTCACAAACCGGGCGCAACGAGGAGAGCCTGGCCCTGGCCCGGCGCCTGCTGCAATCCCGGGATTTCTCTGGTGAGGCGGCCAGCATAGAGGACCACCTGTTCGCCCTGGTCAGTGGCTATGCGGTCAATCGGGCCGAGCACGCCGACTACATCGGTGCCCGGGTCGCGTTTGATACGCTGGAATCCCAGTGCCTGCACAACCAGGTGTGTAACAGCGGCCTGGCCCATGTTTACTCGAGCTGGGCCATGCACTATGTCGAGGACAAAAACTGGGAGCGCAGCGCCGACATCTACCAGGAGTACCTGTTACTGGACAGCAGCAGCAAGCTGTCTGAGCATTTCAGCACCAACCTGGAGCGGGTCTACCTGAACTGGGCCTCGGGTGAAGAATGGCGCGGCGAATGGGAGATAGCGCAGGGGCTTTTGAATGAGTGTACGCAAATGCTCAGTACCGCCGCCCGCTGTGAATCGGCCCTGCTGAAGATCAATGCCCGCCGCGACGCCGGCTATCTCTAGTGGGGTGACCCCCGGGGCGACTGCGCCACCGCAGTCAGCACCCAGCTGGGGTTGGGCTGTTCCAATTCATAATGATCGGTCTGCGGAAAGTAAGCCGGGCGCTTGCCTTGCAGGCGCCGATCAAACTGCACCCGGGTCACAAAGCGGGGCTCGGTAGCCGACAGGGAGCCGGCGGTGACACTGCCATAAATACTCAAACTGGCCGCGCCCGGGTCGCGATAATCCCTGATGCGAAATCGCCGCCGGGCATAGATTGCAGCCGCAATTGAAATATCCCCCGGCCCAGTCACCGCAACACCCGCCACCTCCACGGTCTTTTCGCTGACCAGGCCCAGGTAATCCGGTGAATCGGCTTGCCGGCGCGGGTCCCTGGCGTAGGCCAGGCTGCCAGTAATAGTGATCCTCTGGGGGGAATAGACCAGCACACTGCCACGCACTGTGCCCTGCACCTGCAGTCGCACTCCATCGTCGGCGATAATCAACCAGGGCTGGTCGGGCAAGCTGACTATACCGCTAGCCTGGTCAACTCCGAGGGCCTGCCAGCGGTAGCTTCCGTCGGCGTCAAACAGCAACTGAGTGTCCGCTTCGATGAAGTGCAGGCGCTCCTGTTCCACCGCCAGTTCACGCCAGGGAAAGGCCCGCTGCGGCAGTGGAATCTTCCGCGCCCAGGTTTGCAAACCGCCACTGAACACCTCGGCCCTCTTGCCTGAACGTCGCATGGTTACCCGACCGGACACCGTGGTCATGCCAGTGACCCGCGGCCCGCTCTCTGCATCAACCTCCACCAGCAGCGGGGAATTGGAGTGAAAGCGGCCATCGATCTGGTCGTTGGCCAGCGAGATCTCGGGATCCCAGCGGTCCACCAATTGGGCATAAGCGGAGAACGCCAGTCGTTTAACCGGCACCTGGGCCGACAGGCTCAGGCCATCGATTTCGGTTCTGACATCCAGGATCGCTCGCTCCAGGTCCATGGCCGAGTCGGGCGCCAGCCGCTCCACACTAGCGCGAAATTCCTGCTCACCCTGACGCCAGCGCAGCGGTTCATCACTATCGGTCCAGGCCGGTAATTGCTGCTGCCAGCGATGCAAGGCTGTCTGCAATATCTGCCTGTGGTCACTCTCCATGGGAAACTCTACGGCAAGACTGGCCAGGCCAATCTCAAACTCCTCCTGCAAGCGCGGCACCGGGTTCAACTCCAGCTCGGGTGCAGCAGTTAGCGCCGATGGCGGTAATGGCGTAGCTGCCAGGGCCTGGGGTAGCTCTGGAGGGGAGGCCTGCGTTGTCGCTGTTGGCTGGACGGAGCTTCGCTTGGCGGGGCTTTGCTGTGGCGGTCGATCAAGGCTTTGCTGTGGCGCCTCCAACAGCGACAGTCGCAAGCTTGGGAAGCCAGTGGTGGCAGCCGGGAACCAGTGCTGCAGGGCCGCCAGCGTCAACAGGTGTACTGTCGACGACAGCAACAGGGCGAGGATGATCGGGCGCCGACGCCGCTGCTCCATGGCTGGTACTCATTTCGCGAACCGGTACTTCAGCATAGTGCATGACGGGCAGCCCTGCCCGCGGGCTTAACCGCTAATCAGGGCCCTGGCTTCCTCAATCTCAGTTTGCGCATTCTGCATGAAATCCTTGGCGAACTCAGGGCAGAGCTGATCACCCAGTAAGCGCTCGCAGGCGCCGACACTGTGTATCTTTGGAACAGGACGGTGACCAATGTTGGCGTGCAGGGACGCGGTAATCACCAGGTCACAGAGATCAGCCTTGTCGCCCTCTTCGCGTTCGCGGCCCCAACTCTCGCACTCACGTGCGCAGAGAACCAATTCCTCGGGAAAGGACCAGTGCTCCAGCACCAGGCCACCCACTTCAGCCTTGAGCTCGTCCACGGTAACGCTCAGCCGATCTTCATCCAGGTAAATTTCCGGATAGTTGGCGAGGTAATTGAATACAGACAGCGTGCCAATATTGCTTAACAAGCCGGCCAATACACCCTCTTCCGGGCTGAAGCGCTTACTGCGGCGGGCCAGCACGGCGGCAATGGCGCCGACGTAGACGGTGTGATCCCAGGCGGCGCGCATGGACTTGCGCAGCTCCGGAATACCGGTTTGAAACAAATCACGAACGGTGTAGCTGAGCACCAGCTGGCGCGTGGTTTTTACACCCATGCGCACCACGGCATCACGCAGCGAGTCGCAGGGCTCATAGCCCCGGTAAAACGCACTATTGGCCGCCTTGCTGATCTTGGCCGCGATCGCCGGGTCGGTGCTGATAATCTCGGAAATCACCTTGGCCGGCACATCGGGATCGTCCATGACCTTGCGTATCTTGATTGCGACTTCCGGGATACTGGTCAGGGTAAACCGGTTACCCGCCAGGTCCTCTCGGAAGGACTGCATCAGGGCTGCGGCTTCAGCGGTGCTGACCCGCCCCGCCGGCAATTCATTGATCTCGTAATCGCCCTCATCGTCCCCGTCATCACCATAACTTTGAGATGCAGGCGGCGGGGCCAGTTCATTGAGCACATGCCGATTCAATTCCAGGTAGGCGCAATCGGTGACCGCTAGCGCCGTGTATTTGCGAGGTCGCAGGCTGGACACGACCCGCGAGGCGCTCTCGGAGCCAGATACCAGCTCACGAGTACCACCATCCGGCGCGTTCAGGCGCAGGTTGCCCTCAAACAGGAAATAGTCCAGTTCATCCTCATCACCGGCCTCGAACAAGGTCTCATCAGCGCTCAGGTAGCGAAAGGTCAACTTCTCCGCCAGCAGCACCAGTTCGTCGTGGGCCAGGTCGGCAAACACCTGGTAACGGCGCAGTGACTCAGGATCGAGTGATTTCGGGATAACCAACTTCAATGAAGAAGGCACGCGCTCCGCCTTGGAGGCGGCAGCAGCGGTAGGTTCGCTTTCCTTGCGAGAAAAGCCTTTCAGCAGGGCCTTGAGCATAGTCGACACCGATATAGGACGTATTCTTTACCTATATCGGCGTACTAATGGGAATCTTTAGGGGGATATCCAGCACCCTCAATGGCTGCTGGGTATCCGGCGCTGCCCTGCCGCCCCTTGAGGGCGGAAAAACTAGCTATCCAGGCCCTGGTAGTAATCAGAGAGGATTTTTGCGACCTCGGGGCGGGAGAACTCGGGCGGTGGGGCCATGCCCTTGCCCAGCATTTCCCGGACCGCCGTACCGGATAGCAGCACAAAGTCGTCCTTGGAATGGTCAGGCGCGTCTTTCATCATCACCACCTTGTCGAGCTTCTTGCTGTAGGCGGTGTGATCGGCGTTGTAGATCTCCAGTTCCAGGGAGCCGGCAGGCACTTCTTCGGCAAAGATGGTCTGGGCATCAAAACCGCCGTAGTAGTCACCGACACCGGCGTGGTCGCGGCCGACAATCAGGTGACTACAACCACAGTTCTGGCGGAATACGGCATGCAGCACCGCTTCGCGCGGGCCCGCGTAGAGCATGTCGAAGCCGTAACCCGTGACCATCACAGTATTCGGCGGGAAGTACACTTCCACCATCTTGCGGATGGAGGCATCGCGTACGTCAGCGGGAATATCGCCCGGCTTGAGCTTGCCCAGCAGCATGTGAATGAGGATGCCATCCGTGCCGAGGTCTTCCATGGCCATGCGACACAGCTCTTCGTGGGCGCGGTGCATGGGGTTCCGGGTCTGGAAGGCCACCACTTTTTCCCAGCCGTGTTCGCGAATTTCATTGCGGATTTCCACGGCGGTACGGAAGGTATCGGGGAAATCGGTCTGGAAGTAAGAGAAGTTCAAAACCTCGATGGGGCCTGACAACAGGGTATTCCCGAGGCCGGTAAAGGTGGCCACACCCGGGTGGTTTTCATCCAGGGTACGGAAGATGTGCTCCGCCATGCCCTTGATCTCCTCATCGGAGACCTGCTCGACATCCGTGACGTCCATGACCGCCAGTACCGGATTCCCCTCTACATTGGGGTCACGCAGGGCGATACGGCTACCCGCCTCAACACCGCTCTCATTGGTGAGGTTAACAATGGGGACCGGGAAGAACAGGCCGCCTGCGGTGTGCATGGTTTCGGCCACACTGATCGCGTCCTGCTTGTTCATATAGCCAGTCAGCGGATTAAAATAGCCACCACCCAGCATCACCGCGTTAGCGGCAGCAGCAGAATTCAGCAAAATTGAAGGCAGACCCTCCGCCTCAGCCACCAGCGCGTGGCGCTTCTCGGTGTCGTAAACAAAGCGTGGGTTAAGTTCGTCCGAGCCGTGTGGCTTGATCATGTAGTTCTCCCGATTACTGGCTGATGATGCCGCGAGCGCGCAGCTCGCTCAATATGACTGCTACTTCCTCTTCCAGCGACTGCTGGTCAGAATGGAGGTGGATCTCCGGCTTGGTCGGCTCCTCGTAGGGGTCGTCGATGCCGGTGAAGTTCTTGATCTCGCCGGCGCGAGCTTTCTTGTACAAACCCTTGGGATCGCGCTCTTCAGCTGTTTCCAGGCTGCAATCCACGTAGATTTCGATGAAATCCATGCCCGCTTCCTCGTGCAGCTTGCGTACCTCATCGCGGTCAGCGCGGTAGGGGCTGATAAAACTGCTGAGAGCCATCATGCCGGAGTCGACAAACAGTTTGGCCACCTCGCCGATGCGGCGGATGTTCTCGGTGCGGTCCTCGGCGCTAAAGCCCAGGTTCTTGTTAATGCCCATGCGCACGTTGTCACCGTCGAGCCGATAGCTGACGATACCCATCTCATGCAGGGTGCCCTCCAACTCTACCGCCACGGTGCTTTTGCCGCTGCCGGAGAGGCCGGTAAACCAGAGGGTCGCGCCCTTGTGGCCCAGTAATTTCTCACGGTGCCCGCGGGTAATATCACCCTCATGCCAATGAACATTGGTCGCTTTTTGCTCAGCCATCTAGTTATCCTTGTGGAGAAATAATCGGAAAGGACGGCAAGATTACGCGGATTAGCGTCCCGTGTAAAACGCGCCAGCCCAGTAATTACGAGCCCGGGGCAGGTAGTCGGATTTTTGCCTGCCAGGGCTTTTTCCCGGACCTGTTCGTGGCGCTAATCGCGGAAAATGTATCCCAATATTTGCCTTTGCGGGAGCGGCATTATTAAATCCCCCCTGCACTACTCAGCGAGCACTGCTATGAATCAACTACCTATTCCTGATTTCGGTGAACTTCTGGCCGAACACCTCGGCCAGGTTCCGGCTGAGGCCTTGCCCTACATGCTGTCGCAACTGGAGCGAACAGCCGCAGACCGCTACCGGGGCTGGGCCGAGGATGTACCTGAACATGCCGCAGGCTTGCTGGCCTGCGCCGGTCGCGAGGATGACATCGCCGACCGGGTGGAAGCGATGTTTCCCCCTGCAGACGAGCATCGCCAGTTGGTCGCCGGTCTGATGCCGGCCGCGAAAGCCACCTATTACGAGGTGTTTGCCGGCTACACGGCGCTGGAGCAAATGCAGATACAGGAAGATGCGGAGCGCCAGGGCGCCAACGCCTGGCAAGGGCTGAAGGATGCTTATCCAGACAAAGCCGCGCAACTCGATGAACTCTCCGCTATCGAACTGCGCAGCGCAGACTACCTGGACACGCTACTGAACTAGCACATCCTGGCCCCGGGTTTCCCGAAGTGCGCCGGCCTAGATAAACACCTGGTCGGTGTAGAAGCCGTGGAAACCGAAGGGTATATGGTTTCTCAGGGGCACCGTCGCCACCTCCCGGCCCATGTCTGTGGCATCCACCAGCGCCACCTCGCTGAGCCCAGTGTGGGCGTTGTACACCACCCCCGCCAGCCAGCCGTCATCCTCAGCGGCGTTTTCATGGCGCGGGATGAACAGGGCCTCAGACACAAAGCGTCCCGGCCCGAAATCGTAGACCTGGGCCTGGCCTGTTTCCAAATCCACCTTCTGCAGTGCATTGAAGTTGTAAGGTGTGCCGTTTTCGACGATGGCGGTGAGGTAGGCGTATTGTGTCTTGAGGCCGGTCTTGCGCATATCCCACATGGGGAAGTCACCCGGCAAGGCGCCGGCGTGTTTGTGGCCGGAGACCTCACCATTAGCCAGGTTCAAACGAAAACGGTAGAAACAGGCCGAGGGGTCTGACTCCATTTCCACGTCCTGGAACATATCCCGCAGGGCATCCATAGAGCCCATTTTATCGACCCGCGATACATCACAACACAAGTCATCACCCTCTTCCCAGGCATTACCGAAGTGGAAGCAGAAGAAGGGATCGACTTCAAACTCGCGCACAACGCTCAGGTCATCGAGTGACAGCACCACCACCTTGGTGGGCATGGAGTCATCAAACGCCATGGCATCGACAATGCTGTGCATTCCGAGCAGGAATTTGATCGGGGTTTTAAACACCGCCGGACAGAGGAAGAAAACCGCATAGCGATCGGTCATGCAAAAGTCATGGCACATCGCGTAGTTGCCTACATTGTGGCGCACCCTTTGTACCATCTCGCCAGCGGCGTTGATCTTGTAGAAATTGAGCGCGCCCATCATGCCAAAGTTGTAGTAGTGGCCGGTGCGCGGGTGAATCTTGCCATGGGCGCTGAAAGGCATACCGCGCTTGAGCTCGCCATTGAACTTCCAGGCACCCTTGGTCTCCAGCGTCGCCGGGTCCAGCTCCCAGGGGTCACCACCCTCCCAAAGCGTCAGCAATTTGCCGGCGTGGTAGACCACCGAGGTATTGGCGGCGTTGCCGGGGAAGCGGAACATATTGTTGAGAAAGCCGCCTGGCCGCTGGGTGCCCACGCCGCGGTACAGAATTCTCTGGGCGGCGGACTCCTCCAGGTACTTGGGTGTCTGCACGTAGCGGTTGCGATAGTGGACGGCGCCGTCCTTGAAGGTGATGGCGTTAAGCATGCCATCGCCGTCAAACCAGTGCCCAAACTTGTATTTGCCGACCTTGAGCCGGCCGGGACCGTTGCGAAACAAGGTGCCCTTCACCTCAGTCGGAATCTCGCCGCTGATTTCCTCTGCCGTTATGGTGTAATCGTGCTCACCATCCGCGGCCTCGAAACCGGGGATATGACAACCACGCATAATCTTTTCGGGTACTGGCGCATTCATAGTACTTACCTCCAGGGCATATATACTTTCAGCATAGCAAAAGCCGAAACAGGGAAAGTTGACGGCTGTCTACAAAGCTGGCTGATCTGTACGGCGTAATATGCCGTATGATCCCTATAACTCGCAATTGACCGGGCCTGGCTGCTGTCTACCTGAGCCAGCGTCAACACTGACTACAAGAAGGAAATCATGAGTCTAACAAACCGTAAGATCGTGCTGGACAACTACCCGAGCGCACTGCCTACCGCCGATGCCATGAGGCTGGAAACCGTGGAGGCACGCGAGCCAGAAGATGGCGAGATCCTGGTGGCCGTTGATGCTGTCTCGATCGATGCCTGGATTGGCACCACCATGAGCCCGGGCTGGTTACACCAGATGATCCCACTGGAAGCCACCGTACCGGCGCTGGGTGTAGGCCGGGTGCTGGCCTCTGGAAGCAGCGAGTTTGCCGAGGGCGACGCGGTTTTTGGCGCGCTCTGTGCCCAGACCCACGCCACCGTTGCGGCCTCAGACTGTCACAAAATAGATGTCTCCCAGGTGCCGCTTTCTGCCTACCTCGGCCTGCTCAGCCCCACCACCGGCTTCACCTCCTTTTTCGGCATTCGCGACGTGGGCCAGGTCAAGGCCGGCGACACGGTGCTGGTATCAGCCGCAGCCGGAGCTGTCGGCACAACCGCAGGCCAAATGGCCAGACTTGAAGGCGCGACCACGGTGATTGGTATTGCTGGCGGTCCCGAAAAATGTCGCTTCCTGACCGAGGTCGCGGGCTTCGACGCCGCCATCGACTACAAGGGCGAAGACATCGATGCGCGCTTGAAGGAGATCGCGCCTGAGGGTATCGATGTGTTCTTTGACAACGTCGGCGGGGAGATGCTGGACGTGGTGCTGGAGCACATCCGCGAGCGGGCCCGGGTGGTAATCTGCGGTGCCATCTCACAATACGCTGATAACCAGAATGTCTATGGCCCCACGCACTACCTGCGACTGGCCGAACGCTATGCCCGCATGGAGGGCTTCACGGCCTTTCATTTCGAGGACCGTTATCACGAGGCCGCGGCCGCGATTGCCCAGTGGATCGCCGAGGGCAAGATCACCCAGCACGAGCAAGTGGAGACTGGCCTGGAGTCATTCCCGGGAGCGCTGGAGATGCTATTTACCGGCGGCAATACCGGCAAGCTGCTGGTGCAGATCAGCTAGGGGCTTGGCCCCCCCGGTACCCGTTGGGGGCCTTTCAGCTACCTTTTAGGCCCGGCTTGACCACCCCGGTGGCCAGGGCGGTACCCAGCAGTATCAAGCCACAGCCTGCCAACATGCTGGTGGTGACCAACTCCGCCAGCAATACTGCGCCCAACACCATGGCCGCCAGGGGCACGATAAAGGTTACGGTCACGGCCTTGGCCGGACCCAATCGCGTCAACAGGCGGAAGAAGAGAATATAGGCGATGCCGGTACAGACCACCCCCAGCACCAACACCGACAGCCAGGCAGTGAGTGACGGCGCCTGCTCTGGCCAGTAAAAAAAGCACAGCGGCAGCAATATGATCGAGGCGGTGAGCTGACTGCCACCGGCCAATTCCAGCGAACCCAGGCCGGACATGTGTACCCGGGTGTGGTTGGCCGCGACGCCATAGCAGAGGGAGGCACCGAGACCCGCGGCGATGGCCAGTGCCACGCTGTTGCCGGAAACATCGATCTTGTCCCAGACCAGCAATACCACGCCGCCAAAGCCCACCATTAATCCCAGCGCCGGCAACCGGCCCGGCCGCTCCCCCAGCCAGAGAAACGCCACTATCGCGGTAAACAGCGGCGCCGTGGCATTCAGTACTGCGGTAAAGCCGGCACTCAGTGACAGGGTGGCGAAGGCAAACAGGGTAAAGGGCAGCGCCGAGTTAATGGTACCCACCACGGCCAGGCCGCCAATGCGGCGGCGCATAATCGGAAAGCAACCCTGGTGCAGCAAGATCGGCAACAGGAACAGGAAGGCAATAGACACCCGCAGGGCAATCAGCACGACCGGGCCAAACTCGGGCGCGGCCACGCGCATAAACAGGAAGGAGCCACCCCACAGCGCACCCAGGGTGAACAGCTCCAACAGGTCCAGTGGCTTCAAAACCAGTAACGAAACATCTGGATAACAATCGCCAGGCCGACCAGTGGCAGAATCCAGCGCGACAGGCGCTGCATTTTTTCTGGCTCCATGGGTTTGGCAAAACGTTCACCCAGCACCACCATCAAGGCGACACCCGCGAAAATAAACAACAACAGCATGAACAGGGTATTCATGTTTTTTCCTCGTCTCCCGACAGCTCTCGCACCCTGGCGTACCAGGCTGAGGGATTGTCGATTTCCCCCTCATCGTTCAGCGCCGGATAGTCCAGTCCGCGTTGCTGGCAGTAATCCCTGACCTGTGGGTGACCCCATTCGAAGAACAGGCGCTGCCAGGTCGCCTGGTCCAGCCGGGAGCTGTCATACAAACCCGCCTGCTGGCGCTGCCGTTGGGCCTCGGAGAGAATAATGCCCGCCGCGACCGATACGTTGTAGGAACCTACCATACCCAGCATGGGCACGCTGATACATCGATCTGCTTGCGCCAGCGCCACATCATCAAGCCCTGCTTTCTCGGTACCCAGCAATAGCGCCGTGGGCCTGGTGTAATCAATATCACGAAAGTCCACCGCGTCAGCTGCCGGGTGTGCAGCCAGCAGCTGCATGGACTGTTTACGCACAGCCGACACAGCATCGGGCAGAGACTCGTAGGGCAGCACCTCAACCCAGCGATGAGAGCCCATGGCGGTACCGCGAAAGGCGCGATACTCCGCCTCCCCGACCACACAATGCACAGCCATGATGCCCACCGCATCACAGTTGCGCACAATGGCTGAGGTATTGCGCTGCTTGTGCACAAAATTGGTAATCACCGTGAGATCGGGCTGGCGCCGGTCCAACACCGCGCGCAATCTCGCGATGCGTTCCGGGGTCACGCGGCGACCTGGGGCTGCCGCTGCAAAAACTCGACTACCGCCGCGGTGAAAATATCATTGCGATCGCCGGCAACCATGTGCTGTGCCTTCTCCACGTCGACAAACTCCGCATGTGGGATCAAGCTGAGAAACTCCGCCACCTGTTCTTCAGTTACCACATCTGAGGCACGGCCTCGAATCAACAACACCGGTAACTGGATCTGGGCCGCGGCGTCCACAATGCGCCCGGCTTGCGGTGGCCCATCACCACGCGGCGCAAAAAAGTTCGGATCCCAGTGCCAGAAGAAACGCCCATCGCGCTCGCGCAGGTTCTTGCGCAGCCCACTGACATCATCGCGCCGGGGGCGCCCGGTATAACTGGCAATCGCGTCGGCAGCCTCTTCCAGGGAGCCAAAACCAGACTCGATATGAGACTGCATGAATTCGAAGATGCGCAGAACGCCCTGCATATTCAAGCTGGGCGTAACATCCACCAACACAATACAGGCGAACATGTCCTGCTGAATCTCACCGGCGCCAAGCATGGCCGCCATACCGCCCAGGGAGGCACCGACCACCGCCGGCGGCTGCGTAAAACTACGCGCCAGGCAGGCCATATCGAGTGCGAAGTGAGCTGTTTCATAGAGTCCGTCGTCCGACCATTCACTGTCACCATGACCGCGATGGTCGTAGGCCACGGCATACCAGCCCTGCTCGGCCAGCGCCGCTGCGGTGCCGCCCCAGGAATGCCGGGTCTGGCCACCGCCGTGGGAGAGAATAACCGGCGGATTGGCAGGATCACCCCAGGCTTCCGCTACCAGGGTAATACCATCCTCGCCTTCAAATTCGAATCGTACCGCTGTCATTAAAGCCTGCATCCTATGCGGTGGCCGTCGTGCATGGCACCGTGAATATAGCCAGGGCCATCACAATCGCCGGTCAGGTGTGTCTCTATGCCCCGTGCCTGCAGTGCCTCTGCCAGACCGCGGTTTGACTGCGCGCCGCTGGCCAGAATCACGGTGTCGGCTTCTATGTCCACCTCAGCATCACCGCTTGCCAGGGTGAGCACTTTAGCAGCGATCGAGTTCAGGCGCGTCTTGTTAATCATCACCACCGCCTGCTCCCGGAGTTCATGCAGGACCCGCCAGCGCCTGACCACTGACAGCTCGCTACCGAATTTTTCTCCCTCTTCGATTACCGTTACCTGCCGACCCCGCTCGGCCAGGAATTCGGCCAACTCCACCCCCACCAGGCCACCACCGATAATTGCCACCCGCCTGCCCACCGGCATCCACCAGTAGCTGAAGCGGCGAATCAGGGCGGCGTTGCGAGTAATTCCCAGCAGGGCACCGCACCACATCAGCAAGCGCTGCAGTGGATTGAGCTTGGCGGCAACGGCTGCAGCACCCTGCCCGGTCATCAGCGCACGCAGTTCATCGCCGCTGAATACATTGTCTTGCCCTGCGCCGGGAACAGGCGGTGCGGCGCGCAGGGCACCGCTGGCCAACACAACGGCATCCGGTGAAATCTGCTCAATCAGGGCCTCGTCCACCTGGGTATTGAGTCGAATGCTGAGCGGCAACTGCTCCAGCTCTGCGACCAGGTAATCAATCAGCCGACCATTGGGCGGGTAAGGGATAGAGGAGAAAAACACGGTGCCACCGAGACGTCCCTCGCGTTCACACAGGATAACCTCGTGCCCGCGCAGGGCCGCCACCCGGGCCGTCTCCATACCGGCAGGACCGCCGCCGACCACCAGTACCCGGCGCGGCTGTGCCGCCGGCGTAATGCTGATGTTTTCCTCAAAGCCGGTTTCCGCATTGACCGCGCAGACCACGTGGTCATTCAGAAAAATCTGCGAAACGCAGGTGTAACAGTAAATACAGGGGCGTACCAGTTCGGGACGGCCCTGCCGCAGCTTGTTCGGTAGTTCCGGATCGGCCAGCAGTTTGCGCCCCATGGAGACAAAATCGGCATCCCCGGCGGCAAGCACACGCTCGGCAAGCTCCGGCTCTATACGACCCACGGCAATGACCGGTATCGAGACCGCCTGCTTAATACCTCTGGCGAAGCCCAGGTAGGCGCCGGGTTCGTGCACCAGTGGCGCCTCAGTAAAACCAATGCCGGAGGCGGGGTTGGCATAGGCGCTGACGTGAATCGCATCGGCTCCGGCCTGCTCAGCCATTTGCGCTGTCGCCACAGCATCCTCATAGACGATCCCGTTCTCCACCCGGTACTCTTTCGAGTCGAGGCGACACCAGACCGCGAACGTCTCGCCCACACGGGACTTGACCGCCTGGATAACTTCCACCAGCAGGCGCGCACGATTGGCCAGGCAGCCGCCGTATTCATCCTCGCGCTGGTTGACGCTGGGGGAGAGAAACTCCGAGAGTATGTAACCGTGGCCCGCGTGCAATTCGACGCCGTCGAACCCGGCTCGCTGGGCCCGCTCTGCGGCGTCGGCAAAGCACTGGATCAACCACTCTATATCCGACTTGTCGGCGACCTTATATTCGATGCGGGTACCTTCACTGAAGGATTTAACGAAGGCGGCCATCTCCTCCCCGGTCAGCGCCGACATCATGTCATCCGGTGTGCTCTGGGGCACAGAGGGCACCAGCATCGGCCGGCCGGCCGCCATATCGCAAACCGCTACCTTGCCGGCATGCTGCAATTGCACGATGGCGCGACAGCCGTGTTGCTTGACCCGCGTCGCCAGGGCACTCAGGCCGGGCAGAAATTCGTCGCCCGATATCGCAACCTGGTTGGGATTGCAGGCGCCCTCCGGCCAGGCGATTGCGGCCACGCCGAGGACAAGCGCGCCGGCACCACCGCGGGCGCGGGCTTCATAATAGGCCTGAATTCGCTCACCACAATGACCATCGGTCTGGGCCATGTTGCTGCCCATGGGCGCCATAAGGATGCGATTGCGCAGCTCAAGGCTGCCAATACGACCCGGCGACAGGAGTGTTTCAAATCCCATATCAGGCGGCGTTGGCCGGCGCCTGCGGCGAGGGCTGGCTGCCGCGAATCAGTTTGCCGGGGCGGGCCTCCGTTGCCACGCCGTCCTGCATAACAATTTCCCCACTGACCAGGGTATAGCGATAACCCTCGGCGGCCTGGAACATACGCCGTCCCCCCGCCGGTAAATCATAAGTAATTTCAGGTGCCAGCAGCCGCAGCTGTTCAAAATCAATCAGGTTGATATCGGCCTTCATGCCGACTTCCAGGGTACCGCGATCTTCCAGGCCCACGCAGCGCGCGGTATCCCGGGTATGCATCTTCACAGCCTGTTCCAGCCCGAAGCGCTCACCCCGCTGCCGATCGCGGACAAAGTAAGACAGCCAATAGGTGGGGATGGAGGCATCGGACAAGACACCGCAGTGCGCTCCGGTGTCAGCCAGGCTAATGACCGAGTTCTCATCGCGCAGCATGGTGACCTGGCGCTCCAGGTTACCTTTGCCATAACCCATCAGCGGGAAGTAGAGCATGGCCTTGCCGCCGCGCTTGAGTAGCGCATCGTAGGCATATTCCTGGGGAGTGACGCCCGCGGCCGCAGCCAGGGCGGCAATACTGTGCTCGGGACGCGGCTCATAATCCGGCTCCTCTCCCAGCTCGAACATCAGCTCGAAGTCAGAAACCATCCGGTCAGCCACCTCAATGCCCATGCTGGGCGTGGGTTCGGCCAGGATCGCCGCCCGTAGCTCGGGGTCTTGCAGGCGAAGTAAACGCTCCTCGGGTGACAGGGCCATCAATGGGGCAAAATTCTGGTGCAGGAAAAAGGGGTGCACTGTGCCATTGAAATTCATCAACACGTTGACCGGGCGGGCGCCAACATGGGCCACCAGGTGGGCGCCTTCGGCATTGGCCTGCTTTACGTATTCAAGCTGCGCCTCAACCCGCGGCCATTTGCTCTCGTCCTGATAGAACAGCACGAAGTTGACCTGGCACTGGTTTTCGATGGACAGGCGTTTCATCCAGTCCATCTCCTCCTCCCAGTTATCCCAATCAGACACCAGGCCGTAAATACCCTTGCCTAGCTCCCCCAGGGTCTTGCCGATACCGAGTAACTCGTTCTCGTCGGAATAGGTGCCGGGCATGGCAACGCCGTGGCGGGTCATGTGCAGCTGGGTGCGAGAGGTAGTGAACCCCAGCGCACCGGCCTCAATCCCCGCCTTGACGATCGCCGACATGCTGGCAACATCGTCCGCCGTGGCGGTTTCATTGTTCACGCCGCGCTCACCCATGACATAGGTCCGCACCGCGCAGTGTGGCACCTGGGCAGCGATATCAATACAGCGCGGAAAGGCATCCAGCGCATTCAGGTATTCGGGGAAACTCTCCCACTGCCAGCTGATACCCTCGGCCAGGGCCGCGCCCGGGATATCCTCGACGTCTTCCATCACCGCGATCATGGCGTCGCGTGCCGCTTCACTGGGCTCGCAGGGAGCGAAGCCGACACCGCAATTACCCATCACCAGGGTGGTAATGCCGTGATTGAGGGCCGGGCTCAACAGCGGATCCCAGGTCGCCTGGCCATCCATATGCGAGTGCGTGTCGACCCAGCCAGGCGTCACCAGCAGCCCGCTGGCGTCAATTTCCCGGCTGCCGGCAGCAGCGACCTCACCCAGGCCCACGATCACGCCCTGGTCAACGGCGATGTCTCCACGACGGGCCTCGGCACCGGTACCATCAACAATCAAGCCATTGCGAATTACCAGCTCATACATGGCTATCTACCCCAGTCTGCACTATAAAAAGGAAAGGATAACCAGACTAGCGCAGTTGGCCGCACATTTCACAAATAGCCCATTTGGGCTAGGACAGATGCCAGGCAGAGAACATATAGTTGAACCTCTCCATACTACAAAAATATCAGGAGTGCCCACATGAACATGCCCACCACCCGCAAGCCCGCTCACAGCGCAAGCTACAGCCTGACCCCACTGGCCGCCGCAATCCTGACGACGTCGACTTTGTTTAGCGTCCCGCTCGCAGCCCAGGAGCGCGAGACCGTGCTTGAAGAGATCGTGGTCACTGCCCAGCGGCAGCAAACCATGCTGCAGGACACGCCTATCGCGGTCACGGCATTCACCAGTCAGCGCATCGAGGACCTGGGGGTTTTTGATATCAGCGACATCGGCAGCATGGCGCCCAACACCAATATCCAGAAACAGCCTTCCTCCAACTCCAATATGTCGATATTCGTGCGCGGCGTCGGCAGCGGCGAAACCTCGCTGATGGTAGACCCCAAGGTCAGCTTCTACATTGATGGCGTCTACATGAGTAAAACCGTTGGCGCCGTGTTTGATATCGTCGACATGGAAAGCATCGAGGTTTTGCGCGGCCCCCAGGGCACACTGTTTGGCCGCAACAGCGCCGGCGGCGCCATCAACGTCACCACCGTTAAACCACGCGGTGAGTTGGGTGTGCGGCTGGAGGGTTCGGTCGGCAACGACGGCTACCAACGATTCATGGCAACGGTAGATACACCCAAGATGTTTGACATGCTGTCGGCGAAGATATCCGGCATGACCATGGACTACGACGGCTGGGCCGACAACAACTTTCCAGGTCAGGAAGACGACCTGGGCTCCGAAAACAATGACAGCTATCGCATTGCCCTGCGGCTGGAGCCAATGGACAGCCTGACTATCGATTACAGCTACGACAAGACCGACAACAAGGGCGTACCAACACCGTTCCAGATCACCAAGGTGAAGGATGATATTTATAACGGCTTCACCAGTGTGCCCTTCCCCTATGAAGTACTCGGTGGCCAGCTCTACCAGGAGATGGCGGCCCTGGTTGGCGACCCGGATGACCGGCGCGATGACTACAACCTGGACGCGGTCAGCGACGAGAAGCTGGAGGTGGATGGACATACGGTTCATGTCTCCTGGGAACTGGAACCCTTCACCATCAAGTACATTTTCGCTGACCGGGATACGGATTCGACCTATGATCGCAGCGACCTGGACAGTGGCGCCTACAACACGGCCGACCTGCTCTATGGCGGCGGCGCGGTAGTGCCGACACCGGGCTTCCATGCCGCCATCGACGATGGCTCGATTGATATGACCACCCATGAGGTCCAGTTGTTCGGCGATTTATTCGATAGCCGTTTGTCCTACACCCTTGGCTACTACCACTACGAAGAGGACATCCGTCAGGACAACCCGCAAACTTTCGCACTGCCAATCCAGTTCGTGGCACCGCGGGACCCGGCCTTATTGGCCGCCTATACCGCCACTGGTTTTTGTAACGATGTACCCGGCCAGGGCCCTGTCTGCATCGGCAGCCAGCGCCTGCCAATCCCCTTCCCTGTCGCCGGTGCAGACCCCAACATGAACGGCGCTATCGATTTTGTCTATGGCCAGAACACGGAGTCCTGGGCCGCCTACGCCCACGGTATCTTCAGCATTACCGATGACTGGGACCTGACCCTGGGTATTCGCTACACCGAAGATGATCGCAACGGCTTCCTGTTCAACGAAAACCTGGGCATGGTCTCGATCGATGACAAGCTCAAAAACGACGACGACTGGGACAACACCAGCTACCTCGCCACCCTGAGCTATGCGGTCAATGATGACATGAACGTCTATGCCACTTACTCCACCGGCTACAATGCCGGCGGCTTCAACGCCAGGGCCGCCACGGAGCCATCCTGGGAGAACCCGGTGGACGAGGAGACCATTGACGCATGGGAGATCGGCATGAAGGCGGAATGGTGGAACAATCGCCTGCGCACCAATATCGCCGCCTTCTACAACAAATTTGACGACATCCAGATTGCCCAGTTTGAAGCTGGCAGCGGTGGCGCTTCCAGTCGCCTGGTCAACGCCGGTAAGGCGACCTACCAGGGCATTGAACTGGACATGGTTGCTGTCCTGGCGGATGGCCTGGTCATGGACCTGACCTATGGCTACCTGGATGCCGACTTTGACGAGTACCTGGCCCGCGATCCGGCTACCGACCAGGAAGTCGACATCTCCAATGTCACAACTGTGGCCAGAACGCCGGAGAATACCGCGAACATAGGCCTGCAATACGACTTCGCAGCCTTTAGCTTCGGCAGTCTGTCAGCCCGCGTGGATGCCACCTATACCGACGACTTCACCTTCCACCCATTCCAGAACCGCTTCGACAGCGCCGATGATCGCTGGTTGATCGGGGCACGCCTCAGCCTGAATGATATTTCCCTGGGTAATGCGGGTGATCTGCGCGTTTCAGCCTGGGGCAAAAACCTCACCGACGAGGAGTATCGCGAGTGGGGCATCGACTTCGATTCACTGGGCTACGCCGGTAATGTCTACGGACAGCCGCGCACTTATGGACTGGACCTGGTGTATTATTTTGGAGAGAACCGCTAAGGGCTTTTTCGGTGAAAACCGCTAAGGGCTTTTATCCAAGACCCGCTAAAGGCTTTTTCGGTGAAAACCGCTAAGGGCTTTTTTCCAAGACCCGCTAAGGGCTTCTTCGGGGAAAACCGCTAAGGGCGAAACTACACCAGCATTGCGGTGAGTCGCGCGACCGCCACACGGTTGCCGCCACCCTCCACAGCTTTCCTCAGGCCCTGCAAGGCTGTGGCTTTTATCTGGCCGGCCAGCTGCTCCATGTTGATCGCGGGATAGTTCTGCGGGCTCCAGATAGTCAGGCCTATGGACAGACTGGCAAACAGGTTGGCGCCGCGGCCATCATCGATTTCCATAAACTCAGTATCGCTGCGCATGCGCTCGGCGATTTCCAGGCCCTTGCTTTCGCTGCAGGCAGGCAGCAACAGGGCAAAGCGAGCGCCGTCCAGGCGTGCGATCAGGTCGGTACTGCGCAACATCCTGGCCACATGGGTAGCCACTTCTTTCAAGGTGAAGTCACCGGACAAATGACCGTAGTTATCAGCAATCTCCTTGAAAGCATCAACTTCCATCATCATCAGGGTCAGCGATTTATTGCTGCGGTGGGCGCGAGAAACTTCCTTGCGCAGCTCCATTTCAAAAGCCCGCTTGTTACACAGTCGGGTCAGTGGATCCAGCAGACTAAGTCGCGACAGGCGCTCAGCATTAAGACAATTTTCCAGACAGATAGCGATAATGGAGGCGAGGTGATGCATAAAGTCACGCTCCACATCGCTGGAGAATGCATCTGCGGCCTCGGAAACCCAGTGAAAGCTGCCAACCAGGATGCCATCGCGCACCAGTGGCAGCAGGATGGCACTCTGCCCGGTGTCGACGTTGGCGATGGCGCGCAGGGCTCGTGGATCTTCAGAGGCAATCAATTCAACCTCCGGACGGGCGCCGTACAACTGCTGCATGTCGAAGGAATCGGCTTCCAGTGTCAGCGACATGCTGTAGTCCAGCTCATTTGGAATCAGGTCGGCGATAGCACCTTCCGGATCATATAGACTCAGGCTGATGCCGCTGAGAGTGAAATGTCTGCCCGTCTCGTAGAGCAGCACGTCCAGCAGGGCCGGCAGGCTGGCGGCATCCAGCAGCATCAGTTCGTACTGCTGCAAGCGATGCAGAATACGCTCGTTCAACTCTACCGTGCGCACAAAGTCGCCCATCTGCGAATCGACGTCGCTATAGGCTACACCCTCCGGCGAACTGGCGTGGCTAGCCAGTCTGGTGTTGTCGTCTTCTGCACCCATCTGCACAAAGTTCCAATGTGGAGACCGCCAATGATACACTTTCCCGGCGCCATCGCACTATAGTGGCGCATTACGACCTGAGGGGTGGCAATGCCTGAGATGTCGCGGCTGCCGCAACAAGCAGACCCGGCGAACCCTTTGAACCTGATCCGGTTAGCACCGGCGTAGGAATAGGTGAGCCTCTTCATCCACATTACGTCGCCAGCCGGGTCTCTTTTGTTTTTTTGGAGAGACTCAGTGAACATTCATCCTCTAGCCAGCCTGCTGTTGCTGAGCCTGGCATCACAAACGGTGTTGGCACGGGAAGCACTACCAGAAATTGTAGTTACCGCGGAACTGCGGGAGACCACCCTGCTGGACTCCAGTATCAGCACCACGGTTGTCAGCGCCGACGCCATTCGCGATCGCGCCGCCCAGCATCTCGAAGAAGTACTGAACCTTGCGCCCAATGTTAACTATGCCGGCGGCACCTCCCGGGCCCGTTATTTCCAGATCCGCGGCATCGGCGATCGCAGCCAGTTCCAGGAACCGCTTAACCCCTCGGTGGGATTTGTCCTGGACGGCGTCGACTTCAGCGGCATTGGCAGTATTGGCACACTGTTCGATGTAGACCAGGTAGAAGTGTTGCGCGGCCCCCAGGGGACACTGCATGGCGCCAATGCGCTGGCGGGACTGATCAATGTCACTACCGCCGCGCCCAGCGATCAGCCTTACAAGCACATCCAGGCCAGCGCCGGGGATTACAACAGCTACGGACTGGGCCTGGTCAGCAGCGGCCCGCTCACCAGGAATCTCTTGTACCGCGTGGCCGGCGAAAAATACAAGAGTGACGGTTACCAGGAAAATGATTTTCTTGGCGGCGATGATCACAACGACCGTGACGAGCTGACCCTGCGTGGAAAACTGCGCTGGCTGGCCTCGCAGCAGCACAGCCTGGACCTGGGCGTCACCTGGATAGACATCGACAATGGCTATGATGCCTTCTCCCTGGATAATACCCGCACCACCCTCTCGGACGAACCCGGCAAGGACCAGCAGCAATCGCTGGCATTATCGACACAGCTTTATTCCAGCTTTGATGCCTTCGAGCTGCAAACCAGAATCAGTTACGCCAACACCGATGCCGACTACGCCTACGATGAGGACTGGACCTATGTCGGCTTTCATCCCTTTGGCTATAGCTCCCGCGACTCGTACTCCCGTGAGCGCGACAGTTACAGCGCGGAAGTGCGCGCAGTGTCGAACCCGGCCGCGCGCCTGTTCAAGGACAGCAGTGACTGGGTCATAGGTCTCTACTACCTCGGCAACAGGGAAGACCTGGACCGTCGCTACACCTACGCACCTCGCTTCAACAGCAGCTATGACACCGACACCTACGCCGTGTTTGCACAACTGGAAACGACGCTGACTGACAGCTTAACGCTGATCAGTGGCCTGCGTTTCGAAAACCGCGAAACTGACTACGGTGATAATAACGACGTCAATATCGATCCCGACAAGAACCTGTGGGGCGGCAAACTGGCACTGGAGTACCAGCCCGGCGACAGCAGCCTGCTATACGCCAGCCTGTCCCGGGGTTACCGGGCCAACGGCATCAATGCAGCGATACTCGCCAATATCGATGCCACCGACGACCCGGACATCATAGCCGGCCTCGACTCGGTAAGAGAGTTTGACGAAGAGACCCTGCTCAATTATGAAATCGGTTTAAAACGCAAACTGCTGGATGATTCAATGCAGGCCCGCCTGGCCCTGTTCTACATGGACCGCGATGACCAACAGGTACGCGGATCATTTCTCATTCCCCAGCCAGGGGGCGCCACCAGCTTCGTCGACTACACCAGCAACGCCGCCAGTGGGGAGAACTACGGTGCCGAACTGGAAGTGGACTGGCTAGCGGCCCAGGGACTGCGCCTGTGGATGAACCTGGGCTTACTGGAGACCGAATTCAAGAACTACACTAATGTGTTCGGCGAGGACCTGTCAGGACGCGACCAGGCACAGGCGCCGCAATACCAGTATTCACTGGGCGGTCACTACAGTTTTGCCAGTCACTTTTACCTGCGCCTTGAAGTTGAAGGCAAGGATGACTTTTACTTCTCCGATCGACATGATGCCCAGGCCGATGGCTATGACCTGCTGCATGCCAGCATAGGTTATCAGGCGCAGCACTGGAGCCTGAGTCTGTGGGGCCGAAATCTCACCGACGAGGATTATTACGTGCGCGGATTTGGCAGCTTCGGCAACGACCCACGCAAGGATTACATCACCGAGCCCTATTACCAGTTCGGCGAACCGCGCATGGTGGGTGTGCGCGCCAGTTATACCTTCTGATGCCCGGTTGGGAAGCCGCCGCCGTTGTCCTCGGCATCGCCTACCTGCTACTGGCGGTGCGCGAGAAAATCAGCTGCTGGTACGCGGCCTTTGCCAGCACCCTGATCTACCTGTTCCTGTTCTGGGATGTAAACCTGCTGATGGAATCTGCGCTGCAGCTTTACTACCTGGTGATGGCTGTCTACGGCTGGTGGCAATGGCAACACGGTGGCAACAATGACTCTACCCTGCCGATCAGCCGCTGGCAGCCTCGCCAACACGGACTTGCGATAGCCGCAATCTTGCTGGTCAGCGCAAGCAGCGGCTACCTGTTACAGGAATACAGCACTGCGGCACTGCCTTTCCTGGATTCCTTCACCACCTGGGGTGCGGTACTGACCACCTGGATGGTGGCCCGCAAGATACTCGAGAACTGGTTGTACTGGCTGGTAATCGACAGTGTATCCATCTACCTGTACCTTGATCGCGAGCTCTACCTGACCGCCGCCCTGTTCGCTGCTTACATTGTTATCGCCGTCTTCGGATTCCTGGCATGGTTGAAACACTTCCGCACGCAAGCCGCCTGAGGCTTGATCAAGCCCTGGCCCAGTGGCGACAGTGGCGCAATGGGCCCACCAGCCCGCCAGAAGTCGTGGAGCTACTCGGCGCAGGCATTAGCAACACCAGCCTCAGGGTCAACGCAGGCGGGTCCGACTGGGTATTGCGCATCGACGGTATTGATCCGCAGAAACTGGGCCTGAGCCGCAGCACGGAATGGCGCGCACTGAGCCATGCCGCGAGACAGGGGCTGAGCCCTGCACCCAGCTATCAAAACCCGGAGCTGGGGGTATTGGTCTGTGAATTCATCCAGGAACAGGCGGCCGATGCTGACAGTGGGCTTGCGGATATTGCACAGCTTTTAAGAGCGATCCACGATTTGCCCCCGCTTAAATTCAGGCTGGACCCGATGAGTCGCGCCACTCACTATCTGCAGCTTGCCGGTGATGAAGAGCTGCCCCGGCAGTTCCTCCAGGCCTGTGAGCGCTTGCAGCAAGATGCCCCCGACCCGGTGCTATGTCATAACGACTTGCTGCGTGCCAATCGGCTGCGAGGCGCTGATCGCCTGCTGGCACTGGACTGGGAATACGCCGCCATGGGCGATGCCTGCTTTGACCTGGCGGTGATCATGGAAGGTGACAGTCTGGACCAGGATGCCTGCAGGGCGTTGCACCACCACTACCTGCAACGCGAAGCCAATGCGACAGAGCAGCAGCGTCTGCAAGACAACCGGCTGGTGTACCGGGAGTTGTCTCGCTTGTGGGAGTGCATCTACAGTGAACAAAACCAGCAGCGGAAATAGCATGCCAGAGCTATGGATGAATCGCGGACCTTTCTGATACTCGCCGATGCGGTGTTGCTACTGCATGCGCTGTTTGTGGCCTTTGTCCTCCTGGGTCTTGTCCTGGTGATTGTCGGCAGGCTGCTGGTCTGGGACTGGGTGCGCAACCCCTGGTTTCGCGCGACACACCTGGCCGCCATCGGCCTGGTGGTCTTGCAGTCCTGGCTCGGCGCCCTGTGCCCACTGACGACCCTGGAAATGAGCTTGCGCTCAAGAGCACAAGACGCCGTCTACCCCGGCAGTTTCATCGCGCACTGGCTGGAGGTAATGCTCTACTACCAGGCCCCGGCCTGGGTCTTCGCTACCTGCTACACAGCCTTTGGCGCCGCCGTGCTTGCCAGCTGGTTCTGGGTAAAACCGCGACCGTTTACGTTTTAGGGGACAGAGCACGGTTTAAAACGCCTAAACCGTGGTCTGTCCCCCATTTACCAGCGCAATCAAGGTCGGGCCAATCTCCAGGTTCAGGACCAGGTCGGCATAGTCATCGTGATCGGTGTGATCCCGGTTGAGGATAACCAGGCGAGCGCCATTCTGTTTGGCCATGAGTGGGAAGCCCGCTGCCGGGTATACCACCAGCGAGGAACCAATGGCGATGAACAGGTCACAGGCATTGCTTTCCTCCTGCGCCAGCATCATCTCCGCTTCCGGCATGGCCTGGCCGAAGGAGATGGTGGCGGTTTTAACAATACCCCCGCAGCCATCACAGCGCGGCAGGCTTTCATCTTGCTCAAAGCGTTGCCGGATCGGTTCCAGCTCGAAGCGGGCAGCGCAATCCAGGCATTTGGCATAGGTAGTATTGCCGTGCAGTTCGATCACCTTGTGATCGGGCACGCCGGAGGCCTGGTGCAGTCCATCGATATTCTGGGTGATAACCGTACTCACCTTACCCTGTTCAACCAGCGCGGCGATGGCGTGGTGACCGGCGTTGGGCGCTGCCTTGCTGATGGTTTTGTCGGCACCGAACTTGCGACGCCAGGACTCCCGCTGCATGTCCTCCGAGGCGACAAAGTCGCGGAAATCTATGGGCTGGTACTTGTCCCATACCCCGCCCGGACTGCGAAAGTCAGGAATGCCAGACTCGGTGCTGATACCCGCGCCGGTAAACACCACGGCGCGGCGGCTGTCCGCTAGCAGGCCGCGAAAACGCTGCAGTGCTTGTTCAATGTGATCCATGTGTTAAGCCAGGGCCAATTTCTGCTTTCCAGGCTTTAGGGTATCCTTGCCCGGGAATTATTCAAAATAAGCGAAAGGAAGCAAATTGTGAGAATCACCCGCAACCTGGTCCTGCTGGCCTGTCTGATCGCCGTGGCCATCGCCATGTGGCCACGGCCAGAAAAGCCAAGTCGCACTGCAGACCCCGCCAGCCAACGCGACACCAGCAGTGGCCCGGTGATCGGCGCCCGTGACGCGGATGATACCTATGCCTGGTTGGGCATACCCTTCGCCGCAGCGCCGGTGGGTGATTTGCGCTGGCGTGCACCGCGGCCGGTACAGCCCTGGCAAGATGCGCTGCAGACAAGCGAATTCCGTGATGCCTGCGTGCAATTGCCCGGCCCCCTGGACGGCGTGGAGGACGATAGCGGCGCCGTGGTCGGCAGTGAAGACTGCCTGTTTTTAAATATCTGGTCACCCCGGGACCACAGCAATGCAGACGCGGAGAAACTGCCGGTAATGTTCTGGATTCACGGTGGCGGTAACACGATAGGCACCGCCAACACCTACCCCGCCAATGGGCTCGCCGGCGGTGAGAAGGTGGTCGTGGTGACCATCAACTACCGGCTGGGCTTACTCGGCTGGCTCTCTCACCCCGCCCTGCAGGGGGAAGACCGCGACCCCCTGGATGCCTCGGGCAACTATGCCAACCTCGACATGATCGCCGCCTTGCAGTGGGTGCAGGATAATATCGCCAACTTCGGCGGCGACCCGAAGCGGGTCACTATCTTTGGTGAATCCGCTGGCGGCCGCAATGTCTATACCCTGCTCGCCTCACCACTGGCCAGGGGCTTGTTCCAGCGAGCCATCGTCCAGAGCGGTTCGACCAGCACCACGCCGCGTTGGCGCGCCGAGAACTTCAGCGATGATTCGCAACCGGGCATGCGCCTCAGCTCGCGGGAGTGGCTCGCACAGCAATTACAACAGGCCGGTCGCGCCGAGAACCGCTCCGCCGCTCGGGCGGCGCAGTTGCGAATGTCCGCTGAGGAAACGCGGGAGTTCATGTATTCGCGCAGCCCCGAACAGATACTGGAAGGCATTAGCGCCGGTGCCGGTATGTACGAGGCCCCCCAGGGCTTCCGCGACGGCGCCGTTTTGCCCACAGAGTCTCTCTACGAGGTATTCAAGAACCCGGCACGTTACAACAGTGTGCCGCTGATGACCGGCACCAACCGCGATGAGATGAAACTGTTCCTGTCGCAAAGCCCGGACTTCGTTGAGCGCCGTTTTGGCTTTCTGCCACGTATTAAAAATGTGGCTGCTTACAACAGCGTCGTCGCTTACCTGAGCGACACCTGGAAAGCGCTGGCCGTGGATGGTGCCGCCGACATCATCTCGGCCAATAGTGAGCAAGCGGTGTTCGCCTATCGCTGGGACTGGGACGAGGGCGCCAAAAACTGGCTGGTGGATTTTTCCGAGTTGCTGGGTGCCGCTCACCTGCTCGAGGTGGGCTTCATATTCGACGACTTCAAGACCGGCATTAACGTGCCCGGCCTCTACAACGAAGACAATATTCCCGGCCGCGACTTACTGGCAGCGCAGATGCGCAGCTACTGGGCTGAATTCGCCCGCAGTGGGGATCCCGGCAGGGGCAGCCAGCAGGATCTGCCAGCCTGGCTGGACTGGCGCAATCCGGGCCCCAATCTTATGTTACTGGACACCGCGGCCGATGGCGGTTTGAGGATGGTGCGCGAGCCCATGACCATCGCCATGCTCAAGCAGCGCCTGCGCGACGATGATTACATGCCTGACCTGCGCAGCCGCTGTGAGATGCACGTGCAGTTGTTCCTGCTCGCCAATGCCGGTGACGATGTCTGGGATGAGGCCGACTACCAGGCCCTGGGCTGCGCACAATGGCAAGCCTGGAGCCTGGAACGGGGACGCTGAGGCTTCAGGCCTGGGGCTTGATCAGGTACTTCTCGCCGGTGGCCTGCTTACCGTAGACAGCGATGGCATCCGCCGACAGGGCTTCGGCCAGTGACACCTCTTTGGTGTAGTGGCTGGCGAACGTGGTCTTGATCTCGGCGGCCACCCTGGCGCGCATTTCCATGCTTTTTTCCATGCCCGCTTTTTGCAGGAAGGGCGTCAGCAGAAAGCCGCCAATACCCCAGGAAAAACCGAAGTTGCGGGTCAGCACGGTGGGGCTGCGATCGAGGCCGCCGTAGATATACAGCTGCTTGTGAACGTCGGAGCCGTAGCGGTTGTACTCCGTCATATTGCGCACCGCCGCTGCTTCCATGCAGGTCAGTATCTGGCTGGCCAGCTTGCCGCCGCCGGTGGCGTCGAAGGCCAGGGTGGCCCCGGTCGCCGCACAGGCATCGGTCAGGTCATCGAGGAAGCTGTCACTGCTGGAATTGATAATGTACTTCGCGCCCAGTTCCTTGAGAATGGCTTCCTGCTCCGGCTTGCGCACAATATTGACCAGCTCTACGCCATCGCTAATACAAATGCGATTCAGCATCTGGCCCAGGTTGGAGGCCGCCGCGGTATGCACCAGCGCCGTGTGATTTTCCATGCGCATGGTTTCCACCATGGCCAGGGCGGTGAGCGGATTGACAAAACAGGAGGCGCCCTCCGCCGCCGTGGTCCCCTCTTCCAGCGGCAGGCACATGAAGGCATTAACACAGCGATACTGGCCGTACATATCACCGCCGACCACGCCCACCAGCTTGCCCATCAGGGCCTGGGCAGCGTCGGAGGAGCCGGCGGCAATCACGGTGCCCGCCCCTTCATTACCCACCGCCAGTGACTGACCGACCCGGCTGGCGACCATCTTCATCAGGTTTTCCGGAATGTCGGCAGTGACCACGGGGCGCTCCGGGCTGCCGGCAACCTTGATCGTGGCCAGGTCGGCCGGGCCAAACAACAATGCCAGGTCCGAGGGATTGAGCGGCGTGGCTTCCAGCTGCACCAGCACCTCGTCCGGGCCGGGTTCGGGAACAGGCTCATCGACCAGGGTCAGTTCGAGTGTGTTGTCGTCTTTAATGGTGGAACGAAGCTGTAATCCGGTGTCTGCCACAATAATATCCTTCGTCTAATTGACGCTTAAGCTATGGGGGGATGGGTGGTCAGGATCAGTTGCTGACTCACCAGCGATACTCGCCGACGGAGCCTAGTTCACCCGGCGCCCCGGGTCCAGCACTACCGCTTCGGCCAGCCCTCATTCGGCCTGGTAATTCGGGTAATCGGTATAACCGGCCGCTCCCGGTGTATAGAGCTGGCCAGGATCAAATTCTGCCAGCGGCCAGTCATGGCGGAAACGTTCTACCAGATCTGGATTGGCGATGAAGCCGCGCCCAAAACTCACCGCCGCCAGCTCGCCGCTGCTCACTGCCTGCGCGGCCTCGCTCTGATCAAAGCTTTCATTGCCGATCACCGCAGCGCCAAAATACTGCCGCGCCAGCCCCAGGTTATCGACCCGCCCACGGGGATAGCGGATGGCGTGAATGTAGGCCAGACCCAGCCCGGCGGCAGCGCTGAGAAGTCCGTCGTAGGTCTCCTGCGGATCATCATCCTGCAAATCGTTAAAGGGATTGTCCGGGCAAATCCTGAAGCCAACCCGGTCGGCGCCGTCCACAGCACTGATCGCCTGCAGCAATTGCAGGGGAAAGCGCACCCGGTTCTCGACACTGCCACCGTACTCATCCTGGCGCTGGTTACTGCCCGTGCTGAGAAACTGTGCAGGCAGGTAGCCGCTGGTGCAGTGCAGTTCCACACCGTCAAAACCGGCTGCATAGGCGTTGCGAGTGGCCCTGGCGTAATCATCGACCACCCCGGCGATCTCCTCGAGACCCAAGGCTTGCGGTGTATCGAAGGACACCATGCCCTGCTGGTCGGTATAGATCTCACCTCGAGCGGCCAGCGCCGAAGGCGCGACTGTTGCCGCGTGCGCAGGCTTGTTCAAGGCACTGGCTATCCGCCCGCAGTGCATTAGCTGGGCCACCATACAGCCACCCTCTGCATGCACCGCGTCCAGTATCTCGCCCCAGGCATCTACCTGGGCATCGCTGTAGATACCCGGCGTACGACAGTAACCGGTGCCTTCGGCACTGGGGGCGATGCCCTCGCTGATGATCATGCCGGCACCAGCCCGCTGCCGATAGTAATCGACCATCACCGCGCTGGGCATATCGTCGGGCTCGGCACGACTGCGGGTCATGGGTGCCATCACAATACGATTGCGCAGCTGCAGACGTCCGAGGGCCAGCGCGTCAAATAATTCGGGCATGGGTGCTTATCCTTTCGGGGGTGATGGGCCTTAGCGCACCCGTATGCGTGGGTCCGGTGCGCCACGGCGCATGCGCGTAAGAAATTCTTCCAGTGGTGCGGGCTCTGCAACTTCGGGTTCATCCCCGCCGGGATTCTGCGACCAGAACTCCTGCCAGGAGGGGAACAAGTCATGAAAGGCGCCGTCGTAGCGTTCCCGATCGGGCCAGCGCATCTTCTGCTCGCCCACCGGCGGCTTGTTGAGATCACTGGCATACCAGTAGCAGGGCAGGCGCCTGCGAAAATACCAGCGGCCATCAATGCGCTCGTAGTTATCCCAGTACAGCATCTGCATGATTACCCACTCACTGTCGCCGTTGGCACAGGGAGTTTCGTGTTCGTTCTTTGAATAGAGCACGCCGTGGGCGCGGTCGGGATCGTCGAATTCAATAATGTGATTGCCAACATGGTGCGATGTGCCGGTGAACTGCAGGCGCAAGGTGTCGTCCAGCCAGCGCTTTAGATTGGCACGGCCACTCAATTCCCGGCTGACCCGGATGTCCGCGGCGAACAGGTTAACGTGGGCGTCCAGGTCCCGCATATCAAGGCTCAACGAATACCTGGCCACCAACTGGCGTATCTCGTCCAGGGACTCCAGGCGGTCAATACGGGCAGCGAGATCGCTATCTGCCATGGAACTCTCCTGTTATGCGGACTTCTTGCCCCGGGGCTCGCGACTGGCCTGCAGCAATTCAGCAAAGGACGCCTGCAGGCACTCGGCGTAAAATTCGGGATCCGGCATCACCTCACGGCAGGACAGCGCCGCGATAATTATCGATCCCTTCTTGTTCATTACCGCGCTGGTTACCGTATGGAACAAACCCATCCCCGGCGCCAGCACGCCAATGCCAAAGGAGTCTACCAATTCTGCGCCGCAAAGGTAGAGTTGGAAGGGAGAACCGGGCACGTTGGTGACGATGGTGTGCTGCATGACATTCTTCTCCGTCATGCCGGCTGCCACTGACAAGCGCATCACACTGGAAATAATTCCACCGGGCACGGTGTCGGCAATATCCAGGCCGATACGCGGCCCCATTGCCTCGGCATAGGCCTTGGAGCGATTGGCCTGCTCATGCACCGCCTGCAACCTCTGCATGGGATCGGCAATGTCGGAACGCAGGGCCACGTTCATCAATCCGATCATATTGCCGCCGGCTTCCTGCTCCGACTCATCGCGAACATCGATAGGACAGCCGGCCACCATGCTATTTTCCGGCAGCTCGCCCTTGCTCTCCAGGTAGCTGCGCATGGCGCCGGAAATGATTGTCAGCACCGCGTCGTTAATGGTGGCACCGGGCACGGCGGATTTAATCTCACGCACCTCTTCGAAGTCGAACTTGCGCGCCTCCACCACCCGGTGTGGCGACAGGTCCCGATTGAAGCGAGTGGGTTCCTTGTCCTCAAGGCTCTGGAATAAATCCTCCTCCTTGCCTTGCTTTAAACGCTTGCGGGCGGGCAAGGCCTGGCGCGCCAGCTGCACGATCTGCCAGGGCTTGCGCAGGTTGTTGAGATAGGCGCGGCCCAGCAGGCGAGTATTGCCAGGCTCGGGCTGCACCACCCAATCCGGACTCTCTTCCTCCACCGGGTTGGGCTCCATATCATTGAAGGCGCCGAAGAACTGAACCCCGGTGGCCCCATCCATGGCGGCATGATGCACCTTGGTATACAGGGCAAAGCTACCGGGTGGCACACCGTCGATATTGTTCAAGCCCTCAATCACATAGATCTGCCACAGGGGCCGCTTCATATCCAGCGGCTGTGCGTGCAAGCGCGCCACCTGTATCAGCAGCTGGCGCCAATCGCCGGGTCTGGGCAAGGCGATGTGACGAATGTGGTACTCCAGGTCGAAGCGTGCATCATCGACCCAATAGGGCTGGTCCAGCCCCATGGGGACGCGTTTCAGCTTACGCCGGAAAATTGGCGAGCGGTGCACCCGCCGCGCAAAGGTCGCGAGAATATCCTTGAAGCGCACGCGACCACCCACAGCCGTGCTCTGGTCGTAAATGGAGATACCGCCTATATGCATGGGAAATCCATCCATTTCCGCATGCAGGAACATGGCATCCTGTCCTGTCAGCTGCTGCATTGTTGCGCCCTCCGCTCTATAGCTTTGCAATTATTGTATTGGCGAATCGATCAATCGCCGCCAACTTGTCATCCAGGGACAGCTGCGGCTGGTAGGGATTCCAGGGCGTGACACAGATATCGGTCACTCCCAACTGCGCCAGCTGCTGGCAGTCCTCGACAGAACGCAAATTGCTGTCGAGGGCATGAATCTCAAAACTCTCAGGACTGTCATACTCGGCCCGGAATTCACCGAGTTGGTCGATCAGGCTTTGCAGTGTTTCCAGATCGGTGTTGGCGGAGATCCAGCCATCACCCAGCCTGGCCGCCCGCCGCAGGGCCGGCCTGGCATGACCACCGATCAGGATCGGTACAGGTGTAGCCGGCACAGGGCTAAGCTTTACCTCGCCGATAGAAAAGTGATCCGAGTGATACTCAAAATAATCACCACTCATGGCCAGGCGCAAAACCTCCAGGCACTCATCCATCAGCTTACCGCGACCTTCAAATTCAACCCCGTTATAAATGAAGTCTTCTTTCCAGGGGCTCAGGCCCGCTCCGAGACTGACACGCCCACCGCTCATCACCGCAAGCGAGCTCAAGGCCTTGGCCAGCACCAGCGGCTGTCGCACCGGCACCTTGAGCACGCCGGGATAAAAACGCAGTCGCTGGGTCACCGCCGCCATACCGGCAATCGCCACCAGCGGGTCAATCACCGGCGTCGCCTCCAGCGCCGAGCGCACCGCCGCGGTATCGGCATAGGGATAGTCCGACTCGCTGATTTTTGGGTAGAAGATGCTGTCTGGTACGCTGAGCGCGTTCCAGGCGCAGTCCTCCGCCGCGCGCGCGAGCACCGCGTAGTCCTCGTGGCCACCCAGGCCCAACATCAATGTAAAACGCATCCGCCGACAACTCCTCAATACTTACCTATAGCGTAAGCGCCAGGCTGCCGCGGGCACACGACCAAAGCATCCATGTTTGTTAGCTATTCCGATCAGCCGCCTGAAGGGATATGTCAACACAACAGGCGTCTCAAGTGCTGTTGGCAATCTCTGTTTCCGCTAAGATCATATATCTTTGCAAGGGAGCAAGCGGACATGAAAACTTATGCAATGACCGGCGGCGCCAGCGGTATTGGTGCGGCTATCAAGGAGCGACTGCAAGCCGCAGGACACCAGCTCATCGTGGTCGATATCGCCAAAGCCGATATCGAGGCAGACCTGTCCTCGGTCGAGGGCCGCAGCGCGGCAATTGATGCCATCAAGGCGGCGGCCCCGGATGGACTGGACGGTTTTATCGCCTGCGCCGGGCTCGGCTCCCACGTCCCCAATCTGCCGCTGATCGCCGGGGTGAATTACCACGGTTCAGTTGAGCTGGTGGAAGGCCTGCGCGAGCACCTCGCCCGCAGAGGCGGCACGGTAATACTGATTTCGTCTAATTCCGCTCCCATGGACACCAGCCAGGATTACGTCGACGCCCTGCTGGAAAATGACAGCGAAGCCCTGGCCAAAGCCCTGGAAAGCATGGAGGGACATGCCGTCTACTCCGGTTCCAAACAGGCCCTGGCGCGCTGGATGCGCCGCCACTGCGCTGACTATGCCCGCCAGGGTATTCGCATGAACGCGGTAGCACCGGGCTACACGGAAACACCGATGACCGCTGCGGTACAGGACGACCCCAATTACGGCGATGCCATCCGCCAGTTTGTTGCCAGCATCCCCATTGGTCGCCCGGGGGCGCCAGAAGATATGGCCGATGCGGTCGACTTTCTGCTCAGTGAACAGGCTGGTTTTGTCTGTGGCTCGGTATTGTTTGTAGACGGCGGTCACGACGCGCTGATGCGACCTGACCAGTTTTAGTGACCTGGCGCACAGTTTAGACATCCCCTGTGCACGGGCGGAGGAAGCTGGCCGTAAACTCCTCTACCTTAATGGGTGCGATCCAGACATTGGGTCGCAGGGCCCGGATATAAAACAAGCGCTTCTATCAGGTATAGTGAAGGCCCTGGCTACTGGGAGAGAAAATCCGCAGCAGCCAGGTCGGGAGCACCAGCCGCGCACAAACGAGAGCTACTATGAATTTACCAATAAATTTCCTGATCTCAGAGATACCGTTGTTCGACGCCCTGGATTTCGACGAACTCAAGGAAATTGAAAAGCGCCTGGTCTACAAGGAACTGAGACAAGGTACCGTCATCTATAAGCAGGGTAGCGAGGGCCGCTCCGTTTGCTTTGTGGTCGACGGCGAACTTTCCGTGGTCAGGCGCAGCGATAAGGGTGACGCAACAATAGCGACCGTTAGCAAAGGCCAATCCGTCGGCGAAATGGCAATCATCGACGGACTGACTCGTTCGGCTGACGTGGTTGCGACCTCCAACACCTGCGTCCTGATCCTGAAGCGCGAAGATTTTGACTCAGTCGTTTCTGAATACCCCCATGTCGGTGTCAAAGTACTCAAATCCCTCGCCAGGGGAATGAGCGTCACTTTACGCGACCGCTCCGAGGACCTCGCTCGCCTGATGCTGATCTAGGCAGACTGGCATTTTTTTGACCTGTCTTAGCTTTCACAGCTCTCTCAGAGGCTATGCTATAGGCTCTTGATCTCTTCGGGTTTGCGCATGCAAGCGAGACCGCTTTCTATTGCAATAACCGGCGCCGGCGGCGCCGGCGTGATTTCCTGTGGCGAATTGTTGCTGCAGGGCTGGGCGCGATTGGGGGGTCGGGGTTTGTTGCGCAAGGCCTACGGGCCGCAAATTCGCGGCGGTGAGTCAGCTGCCCTGCTCAAGCTCACCGACGGCGAGCGCTATACCGCTGCGGGGCAGTACGACCTGGTCGTCGCCCTGGACTGGGACAATTATTCCCGCTTTGAAGATGAGATCCGACTGGGCCCTGATAGCTGGGTGCTGTGCCAACCCGGCACCGAGATCCCCGCCTCCGTGCTGAGCGCTAAACCCACGATATTGACCCTGGCTATGAGCGATCTGGCCACGGCATCGCATCCGGGTGGCCGGGTCAACATGCTGGTACTGGGATTGCTGGGCAAGTTGCTGGGCGTGTCTGCCAGCAGCCTGTGTGAACTGGCCGGGCAAAAGCTGTCGGGCAAGCCCGATGTCTATCGCGACGCCGCGCTGGCCTGTATTGAAGCGGGTGCACAGACAGCACTGGAATGTAGCTTGCAAGCGCCACCTCGCAACGGGGAGGCGCTGTGCTATCTCAGCGGCAACCAGGCGGTTGGCCTGGGAGCACTGGAAGCCGGAGTTCGCTTTGTAGCGGCCTACCCCATCACTCCGGCCTCAGACGTACTGGAATGGATGGCGGGTGGCCTCGAGCAAGTGGGCGGCAAGTTAATCCAGGCCGAAGATGAATTGGCTGCCATCAATATGAGCATAGGCGCCGCGTTTGGTGGTGTGCCGTCACTAACTGCAACCTCGGGGCCGGGCCTGGCCCTGATGACTGAGAGCATCGGCCTGGCGGTGGCCAGCGAGACACCGATTACCATCATTAACGTGATGCGCGGCGGCCCATCCACCGGGATTCCGACCAAGTCGGAGCAGAGTGATCTCAATATTGCCCTGTTTGGTTTACACGGTGATGCACCCCACCTGGTGCTGGCGGCGCTGGATATCGCCGACTGCGTGTTCACCGCCAGTTGGGCGGTACAACTGGCCCAGCACCTGCAGACCGCCGCGATCCTGTTGTCGGATCAGTTTATCGGCCAGTCCACCGCTGTTGTTTCTGAACCAAGGCGCTGTCAGGGTACCCTGGCAATGGCGACAACTGCCGCGGCGGATGAAGCCGGGGATACGAACTACCAGCGCTACCAGCTGACCGATTCCGGCGTTTCCCTGCTGGCAACACCCGGTGACAGCAATCGGCGATTTACCGCCGACGGACTGGAGCACAACCAGCAGGGCACACCTTCCGCCGCCCATTCAGATCACCAGCAGCAATTGGACAAGCGCCAGAAAAAGCTGGCCGAGTTCGACTTTGGCGAAGACTGGGCTGAGATCACGGGTACTGGCGAACTGGCCCTGGTCAGTTTTGGTTCAAGTTCAGCAGCGGTAAACGAGGCGGCGGAGCAACTGCGCGAGCGCGGGATAGAGACGCGCGCCATCAGCCTGCGACTGCTGGCACCCCTGCAAGCCGAGGCACTGACTGATGCACTGGCCGGCTGTGAGCAGCTAATCATCGTCGAGCAAAATCACAGTGCGCAGCTCATGCACTACCTGAAGGGACATATGGATTTTCAGCAAGCCGTTCACAGTTACGCAGTAGCAGGACCGGTGCCCTTGAATCCAGACAGCATTGCGCAGCGCGCACTGGAGATCGTGAACAATGACGGATAGCGTCGTACTCAAGCCAAGGGACTACAAGTCCGCTGTTAAGCCCATCTGGTGTCCCGGCTGCGGTCACTTTTCGGTCTTCAATGCGATCACCAAGGCCATGGCGGCGCTGGCTATCAGCAAGGACGACACGGTCATGGTCTCGGGAATTGGCTGTTCCTCGCGCCTGCCAGCCTATGTGGACAGCTATGGCTTCCACGGCGTCCACGGACGCGGGCTGGCTATTGCCCAGGGCCTGAAAGTAGCGCGGCCGGACCTTAGCGTGCTGGTCATGGGCGGCGACGGTGACGGCTTTTCCATCGGCGGCAACCATTTCATTCACGCCTGCCGCCGCAATGTGAACCTGACTTACATTGCGATGGATAATGAAGTCTACGGCATGACCAAGGGACAGGCCTCGCCGACCACTCCCATCGACTGGGATCACAGCAAGCTGACGCCACACGGCCCCGGGGTAAGGCCCTTTAAGCCGGCAGCACTGGCATTGGCCGCCGGCGCACCCTGGATTGCCAGGGCCTACTCGGGCAACCCCAACCAGATGGCACAATTGATCGCCGCGGCCATAGAGTTTCCAGGTTTCAGTTTCCTGCATGTGATGTCCCAGTGCATCACCTTCTGCCCGGAGCAGACTGACTGGAAACAAATCGTCCATGAGCGCACAGATCCGGCCCTGGTGGATGCCGACGAGGCGGCCAAACTATTCCTTCATGAAGACGGCTTCGAGACCGGCCTGCTGTTCAAGGAGCAGCGAGCGACCTGGCCTCCCCCCGGCACATCAGGGATCAGCGAGGCTGCGCTGGAAAATCTGGCAGCCTCTTTCCGGGTATGACCACGCCATGACACAGACCAACACAGAACTGGCAAATTTTCTTGCCCACTCCATCGAACTGGAGTCGGAAGCCAGGGACCGCTACGAGGAACTGGCGGACTCCATGGCAGAACACCACAACGAGAAGGTGGCGGAATTCTTCCAGCGTATGTGCCATGAGGCCAGTCAACACCTGGCGGAGGTAGCAGTGCTGGCTGAGGGCATGACGCTGCCGGAACTCAAGGCCTGGGAATTCAGCTGGCCCGGGGCAGAGCCACCGGAAACCGCCAGCTATGAAGCCATGCACTACCGCATGAGCCTGCGCGAGGCCATGCTGCTGGCACTGGCCAATGAACTGGCGGCGGAGAACTATTATCGCCAGTTCGCTGACAATAGTAGCGACCAGGAGACGGCGCAGCTTGCCGCACAGTTTGCCGACGAGGAACTGTCACACGGAGCCGAGTTGGAACGACTGCTGCAAGCCGTGCCGGAAAACGCGGCACACCTGCGCGAGGAAGACGACGATCCACATATGCCCGAATAGCCGGGTTGTGCTGCCACAACAGCAAGACCACCCAGTGCAAGACCCGGCGAACGACTAGCTGAGGCTCTCGTCCAGGGGGCTGAAGCTCTCTTGCGGGGGCTGAGGCTCTCTCCCTGGGGGCTGAAGCTCTAATCCAGGAGCCGCATGCCCTTGTCATCCAGTTCTATGCGTCGCTGTTTATATAAAGCGCCGACGGCTTGCTTGAACACCTTCTTGCTGACACCAAATACCGACTTGATAACCTCGGGTGAACTCTTGTCCGAGAGCAGAAGCTGACCGTCGTGCTCGGCAAGCTTTTGCAGGATATCCTCCGCCACCGCGTCGATGCGGCCTCGCTGGTAGCCCGGCTTCACCAGGCTAAGATCAATTTTGCCGTCACTGCGCAGGCGATTGATGTAGCCGGTCACCTGGTCTCCCTTGCGCACCGGTGCAGGCAATTCACTGCTATAGAGCAAGCCCCAGCTGTGGTGATCGATCACCGCCTTGTAACCCAGCTCCGTCTTGTCCGCAATTATCAGCGATACTTCCTGTCCGCGTTTGAATTCGGTGCTGGTGTCATCCAGCCAGTGATCCAGTTTGGTCGAGCCGGCGCTGCGCCCCTGGTTATCAACATAGACACGCACCAGTACATTACTGCCCACCCGCAGAGGCTGTTGTTGCTCGGCGAAGGGAATAAACAGATCCTTGGGTAAACCCCAGTCAACGAAGCCGCCAATCTCATTAACGGCAACGACTCGCAGCCAGGCGACCTCGCCGACCTGGGCCAGGGGAGTGGGTTCGGATGTGTCCATGAGGTTTATCCCGTAAGCAGAGTTGCCTGAGAGCGGACCATACTCCAGCGAGCCGGCTAATGGAATATTGACCCCTGGGCTTGTCTTGCCGGCGCTACTTCGCGACCACGTTATCCAGCGCGGTAATGTCAAAGCCAGGGATGTACATCTGCGGCGTCTTGCCACCGTCGACCGGCAACACGACCCCGGTGATAAACGAGGCCTGATCCGAGGCGAGGAAGCAGATCGCTTCCGCCATTTCCTCTGAACTGCCGTGCCTGTGCATGGGAATCGAGCCAGCCACTGCGTCCTGTATTGCCTTGTCCTTGCGCGTCGCGGCTTCCATGCCCGGTGTCATGGTGGAACCCGGCGCCACCACATTGAGGCGAACGTTATAGGGCGCGGCCTCCATGGCCGCACACTGGGTGAACTGGTTAACTGCCGCCTTGGAAGCGGAATAGGCGCCCGCCGCCATACCCGCGCGCAGGCTGCTGACCGATGACACATTAACAATCGATCCCGAACCCTGCTCCTGCATCAGCCGCATGGCGGCTTTGCAGCCGACAAAAACGCTGTCCACCGAGGCGGTGAAGTTTGACTGCCAGTCGGCAATGCTCTGGTCCAGCACCATTCCACCCTTGACCGACGGTGCATTGTTTACCAGCACATCCAGGCGCCCGTACTCTGCATAGGTATCGTTGATCAGCGCCTCAAAGCCGTCGAGGTCGTTGACATCCAGGGCCACGCCCTTGCAGCGACCGCCGGCCGCTTCGATACGCTCCACCAATTCATCCAGCTTGGGTTTGCGCCTGGCGCAGGCCACCACAGTCGCGCCCTCGGCGACAAGTTGTAAGACGCAGCTGCGGCCGATGCCGAGACTGCCACCGGTGACAATGGCGACCTTTCCGTCAAAACGTTTGTTCATGTCTTATCCCCTGGACAATTAATTCGATGCCAGGGCCAGCGTGGCCCTGCCGCTGAGGTGTGGGCCGCGACTATTGACCCCGGCAAATTCGACGCAGGCCTCGTCACCCGCCCCTGTGGCTTCAAGCCCGACCAGTTCGCCCTGCAGGCTCATGCTGTCCCCCGGCAGATTCGGCGCCAGCAAGCGAAACTGGAGGCGTCGCAGGCGACTACCCGGTCCGGCCCAGTCAGTCAGGTAACGCGCAGCCAATCCGCAACTGGTCAGTATATTCATAAAAATATCGGGCATCCCGGCAGCCTGGGCAGCGGGCAGATTGTGGTGAACCGGGATAAAGTCCTGGCTGGCCAGGGCGCCGGCCACAATCAGCTTGTGGGTAATCGGTATTACCAGCCTGGGCAACTGCTGGCCGATTTGCAGCTGCGCCATCTTGAGGTCGCTTCCCGGGCTCGCCGCGCCCTCCTCATCCGCTTCGCCCTCTTCACAACCGGCAGCAGGCGGGGCGACACCAGACTGAGCTCCGGCCTGCGCATTGTCAGCTGCAGGGCAATACTGGAAGTAGGTGATCAGCGCCTCGGCAAAAAGCTCGTCATTCTGGTCCAGGTATTCCATGCGGTCGGTGAAGAAGTATCCTTCACCCAGCGCCGTACGCTTCAGTGCGCTGATCTCCACAACCGTCTTGTAGTGATGCACGCGATCACCTTCACGCAGGTAGCGATGAAACTGCAGGTCGTAACTGACCGCGACATTGGCCTGAAAACCCAGCTGTTCCAAGGCCTGCATGGCCGGGTACGGATGTGCCCTGGTTGACCCGGGCGCGTAGTTGTCGTCGACATCACGCATGGTCCACATCTGCATCATTGCCGGCGGCGCCACCGCGCCCGGGTCGCCGAGTCCAACCCTGGCCTGGTAGCCCTCATCGAGGTAGAGCGGCGAACCGTCACCCATGGCGCTACACCACTGCCAGATTTGTGCCCGATTAACAGGGTTAAAACTGTTATAGGGCCCCAGGCGCTGCCCCAGCAAATGCTGCAGCTCGGCACCTGTCCCGACACTCTGCCCGGCAAGACTCATTCACAGAACTCCCACACTAAAATCACAGTCTGGCACGGCGCCAGAGCTGCAGCCATGACCGATCAGACCATATACATAGACCGTTTAGTTCAGGCGCCGCCAGCCTGATTGAGACTGTCGCGGTAGGCCTTCGGGGTAACCCCCATCCAGCCACGGAATGAGCGCACAAAAGAGCTGGGCTCGGTAAAGCCCAACAGCTCGGCGAGATCGTTGATGCGGGTATCGTCGCGACCCAGGTGCTCAATCGCAATTTCGCAGCGCACCTGGTCTTTAATGCTCTGGTAGCTGGTTTCCTCCTTGAGCAGGCGTCGTCGCAGGCTGGACTCGGACATATGCAGGCTGTGGGCCATTTGCTCGAAGGAGGGAATGCCCTCACTGAAATCCAGTTTTATCAGGGAGCGAATCGCCGCCGTGGTGCTGGCGGGCTTGCTGCTCAGGATGCTCAACTCATAGACCACGTTTTTGAGAAAGGCCTGCAGGGATTCATTACTGTGCACCAGGCGGCGTTCCAGGTAGTCCCGGGATGCCACAAACTTGTTTTCAGAGGATTCAAATTTCAAGGGGCAGTTAAACACCCTGGACAGACCATCGCGATAGGCGTCGGACACATGGGGCGCGGCTATCTGCACCTCTTCGAGGTCGATCGAGCGACCGATGAGCCAACCACAGAGGCCATACCAGACCATCAGCCCCGAGGCCCGCGACACACTCTGCTGGTGCTCCGCACGGTCCCAGCCCTCAGGGGCAAACACCTTGTCATTGGGATCCAGGCGCACCCGGTAATGCAGCTCAAATTTGTCATCTACCAGCTGCAAGCGCATGCGGTAACCCAGCATGGGATAGAGCATGTGGTCATAGCGCTGGGCCAGGGCGAGCGCATCGCCCAGGGTCTTGCCGCCAATAATGCAATGGCACATCAATTCGAAGGCTTCACTACCCATGCCCGCCGCCCAGGGGATAGGCCGCTTCAGGGTTTGCATTTGTTGCACCGCGTTGCGGTACATGGCCGAGTAGTCGGCACCGGAGAGACGATGATCCTCAGGTAAGCGCAGCAGTTGGCGCCGACTCAGGTCCAGCGGTGCCAGCATTGCTTCCGGATCGAGGCCAATGCGCTCCATGTAATCGAGCAGGCGCAAAAACTTGCGCGCCGGGACCAGGAATTTGGTTGCCATGTACACCTCCAGTGCAGGAAGTGTACAAAAAAAACCCGGGACAAGCCCGGGTCAAATAATACAGCCAGGGAGTTTAGAAACGGTATCCCACCGAGGCCGCCCAGGTGCGCGGCGGGTTATAACCACCGGTGGCTACAATGCCGATATCGAAGGTATTCACCAGCACTCGTTCGTCATTCAGGTTCTTGCCTTCAACTGCTATACGCCAGCGATCATCACTGGTCGTGAAAGCCACCATGGCATTCCAGATATAGTGGTCATCTGCCTGCTGTGCCTGCTGCAGTGGATCGGTGGTGTCGATCGGCGAGCTGGTATACATCTCGTCCTGGTAGGACACATCGGTACCGATGATCACGTCGCCATAGTTGGCCAGCGGAAATTCATAGGAGGCGCGCAATTGTCCGGTCCATTCCGGCGAATAGCCCAGCTCGGTGGTGTTGGATAAATCGATCTTGTTACCGTCGTCATCCTTGGACGAGAAGGAATCCACATCGTTGTCGAGGTAACCCAGGTTGAAATTGAAACTGAGGCCCTCGACCGGTGGCAGCCAGGTCACTTCAAGCTCAGCACCCTGGCCGGTGACCTCACCCACGTTGGACGTAATCTCCTGCAGGTCGCCACTGGGCAACAGCTGAATAGCGGACAATTGCTTGTCGGTGTAATCGTTGTAGAAAGCTTCCGCGTTGACGCGCAGGGTGCCATCCAACAGGGTCGACTTCACACCCAGGGTGTAAGTAGTCACCTTCTCCGGGTCGTAAGAGCTGGCGTTTCCGCCGCTGCGGTTGAAGCCACCGGACTTGAAACCGGTGGCGATACCGCCGTAGGCCATGACGTCATCACTGAAGTTATAGGAAAGCCGACCACTGGGCGTGAACTCGGTCCAGTCATCATCGGCATTGGTATCCTCAGGCGCACTCATTTCGAAGAAGCGAGGATTGGCGGCCCAGGCCAGGAACAAGGGGCTGGCTTCGACATTCGCCTCCTGTCCGGGCTGGATGGCGAGCACCGCAGAGGATGGCAAGCCGACGAAAGGCTGCAGCAGGGCGAGGGCATAGAAGCCCTGGTCGACCGTGGCGCGCTGGGACTCGTCTTTCTCATCCCGGGTGTAGCGACCACCAACCGACAGCTGCCAGTCCTCGGCAAAATCCCAGTCGACATTGCCGTACGCCGAGTAGGAATCGAGGTCGCGATCATCCTTGTAGGTGTCCTTGGTGTGGTATTGCACCGCGCGCAGACGCGGCGTCTGGAAGGTGGTGTTGGTATCCTGGGTCTGGCGACCATTCAGGTAATAGGCGCCAAACACCCCGGTCACTGCATCGCCGGTAAAATTGAGCTGGAATTCCTGGCTGATGTCGTCACTGTCCAGGCCGTCGCGGATGGTATTGATCCAGTCCTGGCTGCTGCCATCGAAGTCGAAAGGCTGGGTCTGACGCAGGAAACGCGCGCCGGTGACCGACTTCAGTGCCCAGCGATCATTGATATCCCAGCTCACGGTCAAGCCCACATTGGTTTGCTTGATCTCGTACTGGTCATAACCCCTGATAAACGAGGTCGCCACATCGTCCTCATCCCTGGGGAAGCTGACATCATGGGGCGTATCGTACAAAGCGGTGCCGGGGCCGAAGAACAGGCTGGCGCCGGTGGTCACGAAATCAATGCCGCCAATGGTGGCGAGGTCCAGCGCAACCCGGTTGGGTACCGGCGGCTTGGCTGAGTCCTTGTTGTAATCCGCTACCAGATTGATCTTCAGGTTGTCGATCGGTGTCCACAGCAAGGTGCCGCGGATCGCGCCGGTATCGGCATCCCAGGGCTCACCGCCATTATAGCTGTTGTCCTGGTAGCCATCACGCTGCTTGTAGGAGAATGCCACACTGCCAAACAGGGTGTTATCCACGAGGGGGCCGGATACGGCGCCCTTGATACGGTAGTAGGAGTCTGAGCCACCTTTGACCTCCAGGTTCGCTTCCAGCTCGTCGCCGGGCTCCCGGGTGATATATTTAACGGCACCGCCTATGGTATTGCGTCCGTACAGGTTGCCCTGCGGGCCCTTGAGTAATTCGATGCGCTCAACGTCGAACACATCCAGCAGCGAACCGCTGGTGCGGTTCAGGTAAATATCGTCGACGTAGATGCCCACACCCTGGTCAAGGCCGGGATCGTTACCGATACCGCGCATGAATACGGAGATGGCACCACCCACCAGGCCACTGGTTTCATTCATGGTGACATTGGGAGTCATGCGGGCGACCTCGGTAATGTCGTCAACCTGCAAATTCTGCAACTGATCACCGGTAAACGCGGACACCGCCATGGGCACGTCCTGCAAATTCTCGTTGCGCTTGCGGGCGGTAACCACCACTTCTTCAATGGTGCCCGAGGCTCTGGCCGGGGCGTCCTGGGCCAGCACGACACCGGGGCAGGATAGTGAACTTGCCAGGGCGATAGACGCAGCCATCATTTTCTTTTCTGGGGTAAATGCCATTGTGGGTCTCCCTACACGTGCGCGTTAATTATTTATTATCAATTAATTTGGAATTTCAGGCTGTCATCCTAATATTTGGGCGGTTTTTAAACAGGGCGCGAAAAACCAGATTGATTAGCATTTCCGTTCAGGCCCCCAGGGGCGCGAACTTAGATGTCTACCAATGGGAACGCTTTTGCCCTGTGTGACTTTGCCCCGTTGTTTCATAGTGTGTGCCTCCCAGCAACAAGCCAGAAGCACGCAATCATGTCAGCCATGCAGCAACTCAACAAGCAGATTCAGCACGAAGTCACGGTGGCCGGCCTCAGCAATGCCTTCTTTAACGGGGTGATCGCCTGGCTGCTGCTAAAAGGTGGCAGCAATCTCACCCTGGCCGGGGAACACAGCTATGCGGTGGACATCCTGGCGACTGCATTCATCCTGCCCTTCATCGTCACCCTGATCGTCATCCCACTTAACCAGCGCAAGCAGGCGGCGGGAAAAATTCCCGCAGTCAGGCTTGACCAGGGTCATTGGCTGGAAGCCGGTGTACTGTGCTTTCCAGCCTCACTGGGCATGCGCGCCCTGTATTTTGGCTTCTTCAGCATGCTCATTTTCTCGCCGCTGACCTTGCTACCCCTGTGGTTACTGGGACTGCATGAATTCACCCCCGCCGCCTACGCGGCTTTCAAGGGCGTCTGGGCGGGTGCGATGGCCGCCGCACTGACCCCGCCCATGCTATTGCTCGCCGTCGGCAAGGACTGAAGCATGCGCTATACGCGATTAATGACGCCGGGGCACATTGGCCAGCTCGAGATCAGGAACCGCATTTTACTGGCCGCCATGGGTTCAAACTTTGCCGAGTCCGATGGCAGCTGTGGAGAGCGGATACAGGCCTATTACGAGGAACGCGCCCGCGGTGGTTGTGGACTGCTGGTCATGGAAACCGCTGCTGTCGCCTGGCCGGCCGGCTCCACCATGCCTAACACGGTGGGCTTTTCCGAGGATCGTTTCATCCCGGGTTTGCAGCAGCTTACCGCCAGGGTGCACAAGCACGGGGCGAAAATTGCGGCCCAGTTAAACCACGGCGGCAAGGTAGCCCAGGAAGATGTGGCCGCGGGTCGCCCGCTCCTGGTGCCCTCTATTCCCACTAAGGCCGGCAGCGATATGTTCGAGCTGCTCACGCCGGAAGAACTGGCCAATTTTGTGAAAGCCGCCGGGCCCGATGGCCAGGGCGCGCGCTATCGCGAGATGACGGCCGCCGATATCCAAACCCTGATTGCCCAGTTTGTCACCGCTGCCGAGCGCGCCCGTACGGCGGGTTTTGATGCCATCGAGATTCACGCAGGCCACGGCTATGTCCTGTCCAGCTTTCTGTCACCGGCCGTTAACAAGCGCAAAGATCAATATGGCGGCAGCCGCGAAAATCGCGCGCGCTTGCTGTGCGAGGTCATCATCGCAGTGCGCCAGGCTGTCGGCAGGGACTTCCCCATCATGGTTCGTTTCGACGCCATGGAATACCGCATCGACGGCGGCATCAGCCTGGAGGATGCGCTGGTCACCGCCCGCATGGCCGAGGCCGCCGGCGCTGACGCGCTGGATGTCAGCGCCTACGGCAATACCGCTATTGGCATCGCCTTTACCGAGGCACCACTGGTGCACCAGCCCGGCGGCTTCCTGGCATTTGCCAAAGCGGTCAAGGCAGCGGTGAGGGTGCCGGTGATCGCCGTTGGGCGCATAGAACTCGAGGCCGCAGAAAAAGGGCTGGTCGCAGGGGATTTCGATTTTGTTGCCATGGGACGCAAGTTACTGGCCGACCCGGAGTTGCCCAACAAGATAGCCACTGACAAGGCGGAATCGATTCGCCCCTGCATCTACTGCTATGTCTGTGTCAGCAAAATATTTATCAACGAACCCATGTGCTGTGCGGTCAACCCGGCGGTGGGGCGCGAACACAGATTGGGTCTCATCCACAGCACCGCACAACAGAAACGCGTGCTGGTGATCGGCGGCGGCCCGGCCGGGCTGGAAGCGGCCCAGGTGCTGGCCAAACGCGGCTGCGAGGTCAGTCTGTGGGAGAAAGAGAAAGATCTTGGCGGCACCGCCCGCATCGCCGCCCTGCCCTATGAACCCAATGGTCGGCTGGTAAAGCACCTGGTTCAGGAAGTGCGCGCGCTGCCTGTTGCGGTGAGCACCGGCAAGATCGCTGATCTCGATGGCATCCGCGCCCACAATCCCGACGTGGTGCTGGTGGCCACTGGCGCCAACCGCGAGGCACCGCCGATTCCAGGTAAGGATCAGCGCCACGTCTTTGATGGCAACGAATTACGCGGCGTGCTGTTTGGCAGTGACCCGGCTGCGATCGCCAAGCTGAACCTGTTTCAGCGGCTGATGCTGACCATGGCACGGATCAGCCAACTAACCCGCAATATCGCCGCAATGCGCCTGCTCAGCAAACTGTGGATGCCGCTGTCCAAACGCATTGTGCTGGTCGGCGGTGGCCTGGTGGGGCTGGAGTTGGCGGAATACCTGGTTGAACGCGGTCGCAAGGTAACGGTGCTGGAACCCTCCAACAACCTGGGCGCAGAACTGAGTATCGTGAGGCGCGCGCGGGTGGTACATGAGCTGCGTGCTCATGGCGTAAACCTGCACAAGGGAGTGTCAATTACCGAGATTGGCAAGGATACGGTGACATTCAGTGATCAAGACGGCCAGCCACAGCAGATAGAAGCGCCCCAGGTCATCATCGCCATGGGGGCGGTCGCGGACACACAACTGGCGGACGCCTTGCAGGCCGCCGGTATTGCGGCGATCAGCGCCGGTGACTGCCGGGAAGTTGGCTACATAGAGGGTGCCATACTGGGCGGCCGTGAGGCGGCGCTAAACATATAAGTTGTAGCAATAACTGGAGACGAACATGGGAACACTGGACAACAAAGTCGGCCTGGTCACCGGTGGCGGCATGGGTATAGGCCGCGCCATCTGCCAGACCCTTGCACGCGAAGGGGCGAAGGTCGTCGTCGCCGATTTCAATGAGGAGAGCGGCCAGCAAACCGTAGAGCTGATTGAAGCAGCGGGCGGCGAGGCGCTGTTTGTGAAGGGTGATGTCAGCAAGGAAGATGAAGTGGCCGCCACCATTGACGCCGCCCTTGGCAGGTTCGGCCGGCTCGACATCGCCTGCAATAGCGCGGCGGTCAGTCGCGGCTCCGGACCCATCCACGAATACAGCAAGGAAGTCTTCGACCAGACCCTGGACTTGTGCCTGACCAATACCTGGCTGTGCATGAAGTACGAAATTCCCGCCATGCTGGAAAATGGCGGTGGTGCCATCGTCAATATTTCCTCCAACGCCTCGCTGCGCGGCCAGGCCCACAACACGGCCTACGCGGCTGCCAAGAGTGGGGTCAATATCCTCACCAAGAGCTCGGCCGCCGAGTACGGCGACCAGGGCATACGTATCAATGCCGTTTCACCGGGCGTCATCCGCACACCGGGCCTGGAGCAGTACTTTGTTGAGCAACCGCAGATGCGCGAGGGCCTTGAGCGAGCGGCGGTGATGAACCGTCTGGGCGAGCCCGAGGAAATTGCAGAGGCGGTCGTGTTCCTGCTGTCGGACCAGGCCTCGTTCATTACCGGGCAACTACTCTCGGTCGATGGTGGCGGAGCCGTGCGCTAGTCTCCATCTGTCTCAACCCGTCTCACCTGGGTCGGCACTGAACGCAGCAAGGCTGAAATTTGTGGGGCTGCGTATTACACTTCGCATCCCTGAATATGCGAGCCCTTAGTGACCATGTCCTTATCCAATACCCTGCCTGTCGCCCTGCTGTTACTGCTTTCTCACTTTAGCCTGGCCGCCGAACCGCCGCCCACCGCGCAGCGTCCGATAGTCGACGCCCTGCACGGCGACAGTATCACCGACAATTTCCGCTGGCTGGAAGGCGACAATGCCGATCCGGACAACATGGGCCTGCTGACCGAAGAAGTGACGCTGTGGACTGACCAGCAGAACGCCCATACCCGCAGCGTGCTCGACCAGTTGCCCGGCCGCGATGCCCTGGAGAAGCGCCTGCGCGAACTGCTGGAAGTACCCAGCATCTCGGCGCCGGGCATGTACGGCAAGCGCTATTTTTATTCTCGCCGCGAGGGCGAGCAACCACAGGCGGTGCGCTATGTGCGCGAGGGGGTTAATGGCAAGGACCGGGTATTGCTGGACCCCGAGCAAATCGATGCCAGCGGTCTTACTACCGTGTCCTGGACTGCGCCCACGGAAAACGGCAAGTTGATGGCCTTTGGCATGTACAGTGCCGGCGACGAGAATTCCGTGCTCTACGTGATGGACGTCGATTCTGGCGAGTGGCTGGCGGACGAGATCCCGGGCAAGGTCAACTTTACCCGCTGGCTGCCAGACAACTCCGGCTTCTACTATCGTCGCCTGGAAGACCTGGACGACGCCTACTCCGCCGTACTTAAACTGCACCGGCTGGGCACTCACCACCGGCAGGACAAGGTCTTGTTCAGGCAGCGCGATATCGAGTTTTTCTACGGTGACGCGGGCAAATCAGAAAAGGAGCTGGCCGTACTCAGGTCTACCTGGGGACCCAACGCCGACGTCTCCCGCGATAACCGCTGGATGATGCTGTGGTACTGGACCAGCACCGCCAGCCTCGACCTGTGGGTGGCCAACCTGGAGCAGTGGCGCCAGACCGGCAAGTTGCGGATCGTGCCGGCCGCCATGGGTTTGCAGGGCCGTATCGGTGGCGGGCACATAGAGGGCGACCGCCTCTACCTGCAGCACTCGCTGCAGGCCTCCAACGGCAAGATCTCCCTGATCGACCTCAACAAGCCTTCCTTCAAGCACTGGCGCGACCTGGTGCCGGAGCAAGAGGACCTGGTAATTGATGCCAGCAGTTTCGCCAGGGGCAAAATTGCCGTGAGCTACCTGGCCAGCGCGCAAACCCGCATCAACTTGTTCGACATGAATGGCAAGACGCAGGGTGAGCTGTCGCTGCCCGGCATCGGCACGGCGTCGCTGTCCACTCGCTTCGATCGCAGTGAGGCCTTCCTCAGCTTTTCCAGCTACAACATGCCGCGCAGCATCTATCACCTCGACCTGGATTCCGGCCAGCGCAAGCTGTGGGCGCGCCCGGATGTGCCAGTGGACCCGGAGGATATCGAGGTCAAGCAGGTGTGGTACGAATCCAAAGACGGCACCCCGGTCTCCATGTTCATCGTGCACCGGCGCGGCCTGAAGCTGGACGGCAACAACCCGACCATCCTCTACGGTTATGGTGGTTTTGATATTTCCATGACACCGCGCTTCCGCTCGACCATGTTTCCCTGGTACGAACAGGGCGGCGTCTACGCCGTGGCCAACCTGCGCGGCGGCGGCGAGTACGGGGCCGCCTGGCACGAGGCCGGGATGCTGGGGCAGAAACAGAACGTGTTTGATGATTTCATCGCTGCCGGGGAGTGGTTGATCGACAATGGCTATACCAACAGTGAGCGACTCGGTGTTGTCGGCGGCTCCAATGGTGGCCTGCTGACCGGTGCGGTGCTGGTGCAGCGCCCGGAGTTATTCCGTGCCGCCCTGTCGGCGGTACCGTTGCTGGATATGCTGCGCTTCCAGAACTTCCTCATGGCTCGCTACTGGGTACCCGAGTACGGTTCGGCCGAAGACGCCTCGCAGTATCGCTTCCTCAAGCAATATTCGCCCTACCAGAACGTCGCGCCGAACACCGCCTACCCGGCCGTGCTGCTAACCGCCGGCGAGAACGACAAGCGGGTACACCCACTGCACGCCCGCAAAATGGCGGCACTGCTGCAGGCCAGCACCAGCTCTGACCCGGCACAGAAACCGGTCTTGCTGTGGGTGGATCGCGATGCCGGCCACGGCGCCGGTAAACCCCTGGACCTGCGCATACGCGATATTGCCGATCAGCGCATTTTCATGATGTGGCAGTTGGGAATGTTGAACCAGTAGCCGGGCAGTTAGCCGGCCCGCCCCCGCGGGCCCCGAACTCGGCTAGTATGGCCTCGCAAACTTTTGAAGAGGGCAAGGACATGGAGAGTTTCCAGGACAAGATCGCGGTCGTCACCGGCGGTGCCAGTGGCATCGGTGCCGGACTGGTACGCCAGCTACTGGCTGCCGGCGCCAAAGTCGTAATCGCCGATGTCGAACAGTCCGCCCTGGACCGGGCCCTGGCGGAACTTGAGGGCAAGGGCGAAGTCAGCGGCGTGGCGACCGATGTATCAGACCCTGAGTCAGTCAGGGCGCTCGCCGATGCGGTTTACGAGCAGTACGGTGTCTGCCACCTGCTGTTTAACAATGCCGGGGTAGCTGCGCCCTCCGCCAATGTCTGGGAAACCACAGTCAACGACTGGAAGTGGGTGCACGGCGTCAACGTCATGGGCGTGATGCACGGCATCCAGGCCTTTGTGCCGCGCATGATCGAAGGCGGCGAGGAAGGCCACATTATCAACACTTCCTCCGGTGATGGCGGCATCTCGCCCCTGCCCTACCAGTCGGTGTACGCCTCCAGCAAGGCGGCGGTGTCCATCATCACCGAGTGCCTGGGTGCCCAGTTGCAGAGCGAGGGTACCAAGCTGAGGGCATCCCTTTTCTATCCCTCCGGCGGCATGCTCGATACCGGGATCTGGACCACCGACCGCAACCGGCCGGCAGAGCTCGCCCGCGAGAAGCCGGGCACACCCGTGCCCACCGTGCAGGACTTCAAGGTTGCTATGGAACAGGCCGGCATCGAATTGCAATTCCAGGACCTGGATGAACTGGCCAGCTTTGCCCTGGACGGCATCCTGGCGGGCAATTTCATCCTGATGATTGGTATAGAAGGCGCCGAGGCCCAGTTGACTGATCGCGCCCAGCGCTATGGCCGCGCCGAGCTACCGATCGACTTGCAGGATATCCCGCAATTGTAGGATTGGGCGGCTGCTTACAAATGGCGCAGGTACTTGAGTGTCTCGCCCACCATGACGCAGCGATGACGGCTGCCCTCGGCCGCCGGGTCGCAGCTGTCAAAGCCGGCATCGCCTTCATAGAGAAAATGTAACTCCTCGTCCAACTGCGTCACCCGCGGCGCAAACATCACCGGCTCGGAAATCGGCGCTACCTGGTGTACCTCACGGCAGTCGCTGAAATTGCTCAACTCCAGCAGGGTAATGTAGGTCGGCGGCATCAAGCGCAGCTCACCGCTGGCCTGCTCAGCCAGGGCGTCGGCCGGGGTGACCCAGCGATGGTGGGAGATCTCCCCGCCATCCACGACCACTTCCTGGTCCTGTTCCAGAACGCCTACGAAGAACCAGGTCGCGAAGCGCTTCTTGGCGCCCTCCGGCGTGGTCCAGTGGGAGGTGTAATAGAGGTGGTCGGCGGCAATCTCGAGGCCCGCCTCTTCGCGGGTTTCGCGAATTGCCGCGTTGAGGGCGGCGCCATAATCGTCCGTGTCATCGCTGTGGTCTTCAGGGTCGACCCGGCCGCCGGGAAACACCCACATGCCGCCCATGTGCTTGACCTGCTCGCTGCGACAAACCATCAATACTTCCAGCCCGGCATCGCCATCGCGCACCAGGACAACGGTTGCCGAGGGAAATGCCTCGGTCACAGTAGTGCTGTTGAACTCCATTCAGGAAGCCTGCTCAAGATTGTCTGCGGGGGCATCCGCAGGGGCGGAGCCAGATTCCAATGGCCATTGTCGAATCGGCATTTCGCCAGCGGCGGTAATGGCCGTCAGGTAGAGGTCGTTCATCATCAGGGGTTCACCGTGGCTACTCTGCACAGTCAGCGGGGCAATCTCTTCTTCGCGCTTGCGATCGCGCACATTCAAAAAGCGCTGCCCTGGCAACTGCTGCCATTTGTCGCCCCACTGCAACATGGCAATCATGATGGGCATCAGGTCCCTGCCCTTCTCCGTCAGTTGGTAAGCGCAGCGCTTGCCACCCTCTTGCAGTGGCACCCGCTCTATCACGCCCGCATCGGTCAGGGTCTTGAGACGTTCGGTGAGAATATTGCGGGAAATACCAAGGCTATCGCGCAACTGCTCGAAACGGCGAGTGCCATTGCCGAGGAAGAAATCACGCACAATCAGCATGCTCCACCACTCGCCGATGACGTTAAGCGCCTGGGCCAGCGAACAGTGCATATCGGCAAAGGATTTTTTAACCATAGTGTGTTGTTTCCGGGTTTGGTGCATTTATCAGTCTTATGCCGGCACAACATACCGGAAATACGGGGCGATAACAAATTAGTTGCATTTTAGAACTTACCCAGCGATGGGGTCAGCGATGGGGTCAGACCCCATTTACCTCCGACCCCATTTACCTCCGACCCCATTTACCTCCGACCCCATTTACCTCCGACCCCATTGGGGTCAGACCCCATTTACCTCCGACCCCATTCACGCCTGCGCGGCCCGCTCCGACCCCAGTGGGGTCTGACCCCATTTACGTCAGGCGGGGTAGAAGCGGCTGATGGTGTCGACGCTACAGGCGGGGCGGTCGCTGTCTTCAAGTTCGACGATGATGCGCACCACCACCTGGATACCACCTTTGACTTCCTCGGCACTAATGACTTCGCCTACCCCGCGAATGCGGCTGCCGACCGGCACGGGCGCGGGGAAGCGGACCCGATCACAGCCGTAATTCACCCCCATGGCGACGTTTTCCACGACCATTAGCTGCGGCAGAAACAGGTTTGCCAGGGACAGGGTCAGGTAGCCATGGGCGATGGTTCTGCCAAAGGGTCCGTCTTTGGCTTGCTCCGGATCGACGTGAATCCACTGGTGGTCTCCTGTTGCGTCAGCAAACAAATCGATGCGTTGCTGGCCCATATCCAGCCACTCCGTGGGCCCCAGTTGCTCACCAACGGCCTCCAGCAAGGCCGCCGGGCTGGCGTATACAGTCGTCATACTCATCCCCAATCGTTAGTTAAGTCATTAATTTAAAAGCAGTTTATACATTAGGCAATTAGAAGGCGTCCACTCAGAACAAAACTTTCTGAAAAACGGCTTGCATACTTATACTGGTGTAGTGTTATAGTTATGTATAACAGTAAACAAGAACTCACAATGCCATGCACGAACCTGACTTCAGTAAACCACATTACCTGATCGAGACCTTCACCCGGCATCGACTGGCCTCCAACCTGTTGATGATCATGTTGATCCTGGCGGGAATCTGGGGGGTGCGCCAGCTTACCGTGCAACTCAATCCGAACCAGGACTCCCTCGGCGCCAGTGTCAGCCTGGTGTGGCCGGGGGCCGGTGCGGAAGACGTGGAACGCCTGGTGACACAACCGGTTGAATACCAGTTGCGCTCGCTCACCCAACTCGCCAGCCTCACCTCCAGCACCAGTGACGGCGTCGCTGAGATAAACCTGCGCTTCGACAAAGGCACTGACATGATCGATGCCATGGATCGCATCAAGCAGCAGGTGTCCCAGGTGCGCGGGCTGCCGGTAGATCTCGAACCACCCATGATCCAGCGCCGCGCCTACCTGGACCTGATTGCCGCTATCCTGATCTCCAGCGAAGGAGAAATTGACGAACTGGTACCGGTGGCCCGTGAGATCGAGAGAGACCTGTTGGCCCGCGGCATCGACAAGGTTGAATTCCGCGGCGTGCCGGAGGAAGAAATTGCTATCCAGGTTGATAGCCAGACCCTGTTCGAACTTGGCGTTCCCCTGTCGGCCATCGCCGCCAGCGTTCTCAGCAGCAGCACTGACGTGCCTGCCGGGAGCGCGGGCGGTGGCCAACTTCAACGCAAGCTGCGCAGCCTCGATCAACGTCGCAGCGCCGAAGAATTTGCCCAGCTACCCCTGCACAGCACCTCGGACTCCGAACTGGTGCGACTAGGCGATATCGCCAAAATTGAGCGTCGCCAGAAAGATGACCAGCGCATGGTCTACTATGAAAACCGTCCCGCGATCATGATCCGCCTGAGTCGAGGCGCCGAGTCTGACACCCTGGACGCCGCCGACATCCTCTACGCCTGGCAGGCCGATAACGCCGAGGCGCTGCAGGAACGTGGCATCAAGGCCACTATCTGGTTGGAAGGCTGGCGCTTTGCCATGGACCAGATCTCACTGGTACTGAAAAACGGCGTGGGCGGCCTGTTCCTGGTCATCGCTACTTTATTCCTGTTTCTCAACGGCCGCGCCGCCTGGTGGGTAACCATCGGTATACCCGTATCTTTCCTCGGTGCGCTGGCGGTTTTTCACGCCTTCGGCGGCAGCATCAACTTCATCAGCATGATCGGCGTAGTAATGGCACTGGGTATCGTGGTCGACGACGCCATCGTCGTCGGCGAACACTCTCTGGCCCTGTATGAAGAGGGTCACAGCCCGGAGCAAGCCGCCGCCTTTGGTGCCCAGCGTATGTTCGCCCCGGTGATGGCCTCCTCCCTCACCACCCTGGCCGCCTTTCTGCCCTTGCTGGCCATCGACGAGCCCTTCATCCGCGAAATCCCGATACTGATGATGTGTGTCATCATCGCATCACTGGTCGAGTGCTTCCTGATCATGCCCGGCCACCTGCGTCACAGTTTCAGCCGTATGCAGCAGGAAAAACCATCAAAAATGCGCAGCTGGTTCGACGCACGCTTCGATCATTTTCGCCAGAACATCTATCTGCCAAGCCTGAACAGCGCACTGGGCAATCGTCGCTCGGTGCTGACGCTGGCCCTGTTCGGATTCATCATCGCCATTACCTTGCTTGCCAGTGGCCGCATCAAACCCGACCTCAATGTAAACGTAAACTTTGAGTTCGCCGACGCCTACATGCAATTTGCCGCCGGCACCAGCGACCACCAGAAAGAAGAGTGGCTGGCCACCATGGCCAAGGCGGTGGACGAAACGGAAGCGGCCCTGGGCGGCGACCTGGTAATCACCCATGTCATCAATCGCAACTGGGCCTTTCTCGATGAGGAGGCCAAGGCAGGCAGCCAGTATGCGACCTTGTGGGTAGAGTTAATCTCACCGGAGCAGCGCGAGATCACCCTGGATGAATTCATCGCGGCCTGGCAGGAAAACCTGCCCCAGTCGCCCTATGTGGAGCGCCTGCGGATTGGCTCCGGTGACGGCACCTGGCCAGACCTGGGTTTGTATTTCTCCGGCGCGGACACCAGCACCCTGAAAGCCGCCGCAGAAGAGCTGGCCGCGAGTATTGCCACCTACCCCGGGGTTACCAATGTGTTCGACGACCTGCCTTACGGCAAGGAGCAATGGATTATCTCGCTGACCACCGAGGGTCGCAGCCTGGGCTTGACCAGTGCCGATGTCGGCCGCCAACTGCGGGCTGCCTTCGAGGGTTACCGGGTGCAGTTGTTCACCGAGAACGACGCCGAGCTGGAGGTTCGGGTGAGCCTGCCCACTGCTGAGCGCAATCGTCTCGACACCCTGCATCAATTGCCCATCGCCACCCCCGGTGGAGAGGCCCTACCCCTGCTGGCGGTGGCTGAAATAAGCAGCCGCCGTGGCATCGACCGCATCAACCACCGCAATGCCATGAAGGCCGTCAATGTCTTTGCCCACGTGGACAAGAAGATCAACACCGCGATGGCGATTATTGAGTCGCTGGAAGAAGAGGTGATTCCGGATATTGCCGCCCGCTACGACGTCAACTACGGCCTCGGTGAAGCATCAGCCGAAGAGGCGGAAATGCTGATGGATATGTTGTTAGGTGCGGTGATCGGCCTGTTGCTGATCTACCTGATCCTGGCGTGGGTGTTCGCCTCCTGGAGCTGGCCGCTGGCGGTGATGGCCGCGATACCGCTGGGGCTGACTGGCGCCCTGGCCGGATTGTTCATACTCGACCTGAACCTGGGTGCACTGGCCATTATGGGTGTGTTTACCCTGACCGGCGTGATCGTCAACGACTCGATCATCCTCATCACCTCCTATAGAGAGGCACGGGAAAAGGGACTGGATACCCACGCGGCGCTGGCAAGCGCTTGTGGCCAGCGCCTGCGCCCGGTAATTCTTACCTCACTCACCACCACCCTGGGTCTAGGTCCGTTGATGCTGGAAAGCTCTCCCATGGGTGAAGTCATGGTGCCGCTGGCGGCGGTGATTTGCTTTGGCCTGCTTTACGGCACCACCCTCATTCTGTTTGTTATCCCAACCATCCTGTCTGTGCTGGAGCAGTTTGCTCCATCCCGGCGTGAAGGAGTTTCCCATGAAGTTCAGTTTGCGAATTAACCCCTCCCGCAAAAACCGTGTGCTGGCCATCGTCGCCATCGCTGGCCTGGCCACTACCGGCACCTTAATGGCTACCGCGCCGGAGCACGATGCCAGCGAGGTCGATGAAAAGGCCTGGCCGGTGACAACCATGGCGCTGCGCCCACAAACCCTGGCGCCTGAATTGCGCTTGTTCGGTCGCGTCGAAACACCCCGTCATGCGCAGCTCACCGCGGCGATGACTGCAACCGTCGACACGCTCAACGTCAGCGAAGGGGAACTGGTGGACCAGGGACAGGTACTGCTGGCCCTGGATGATGCCGACGAAGACCTGCGTTACCAGCAGCGAGCAGCCGACGCCGCCGAGGCACAAGCAGCGCTACAAACCACTCGCCAGCAACTGAAAGTGGACGAGGAGGTACTCAAGCATATGCGCGAATTGCACCAGCTGACCCTGAGCAAGCGCGCGCGGCTGCAGAAACTGGAACAGCAAAACCTGGTGGCCACAGAAAAACTGGAGGACACCCGCGCGCTGGTTGCGCGCCAGGCGATACAGTTGGCTGGACAGCAGCTCAAGGTGGACAACCATCCGCAACAATTAGCCGTGGCCGAGGCCGCCCTGGCGCGGGCCAATGCCCTGCTGGAAGAGCAAGAGCTGCGCCTGTCGCGGACAGTCGTGGTCGCTCCCTTTCGCGGTCGCATTTCGCGCATTGCAGCTGCCCCGGGAGACCGTGTGCGAGAAGGGGAAATACTGCTGGAAATATACGATACCGCCGCGCTGCAAGTGCGTGTAACCCTGCCGAGCAGCGCCGCCGATTCAATTAAGCAGGCACTGGCACGCGGCGAAGCTGTCAACGCACACACCGGCGATGGTTTCCGTACGCTGGAACTGCATCAATTGGCAGCCCAGGTGGAAAACGGACGTTCCGGAGTCGATGGCCTGTTCAAGGTTGAGGGCAGCGCCGAGAACCTGGAACTGGGCAAGGCCCTGGACATCACCGTGGTGATGCCGGCCGTCGATTCAGTGGCCGGCATCCCGGTGCAGAGCCTGTACGGTGATAACCGTGTTTACACCATCGTCGACGGACGCCTGCAAGGTATTGAAGTGGACACACTGGGACAGCGGGTCGACAGCGCGGGCAATGTGCAGCTACTGGTACGGCCCAATGGGCAAGCACTGGACGGCGACATTCTCACCACCAGCCTGCCACAAGCCAGCACCGGCCTCCGCGTCAACGTCATCAACGGCTAACCACTGCCCCCCTGGCACACCCTCACCTCTGACCCCGCTGGGGTCAGACCCCATTCACGCCTGCGCGGCCCGCTCCGACCCCATTCACCTCCGACCCCAGTGGGGTCTGACCCCATTCACCTCCGACCCCAGCCACCTCCGACCCCAGCCACCTCCGACCCCACTCACCTCCGACCCCAGTGGGGTCTGACCCCAGGGGAAGTTGGGGAGACAGGTTGTGAAAAACAGGCTACTTTATGTATCTGTAAGCAAACCTGCATAACGGAGAATAAGAAATGCCTGAGAATATCGACATACAAGCCTTGATGAATGACTACGTGATGCCCTGGGGTATCAATATCGCCATGGCGGTCATCATCTTCATTATTGGTCGCATGGTGGTTGGCATGGTCGTCAACCTGTGCAAGAAGCTGATGCTGCGCGCCAGCATGGACGAAATGCTGGTCGGTTTTGTCGGCTCCATACTGCGCTGGGTGTTGTTGCTCTTCGTTATTGTCGCAGCCCTGGATCAACTCGGCGTTAACACCACTTCACTGGTTGCCCTGCTCGGTGCTGCCGGTCTGGCAATTGGCCTGTCACTGCAAAGCTCGCTGGGCAATTTTGCCGCCGGGGTGATGCTGATAGTCTTCCGTCCGTTCCAGAAGGGTGATTTTGTCGAGATCGCCGGTACCGCCGGTGTTGTGCAACAAATCGGTATTTTCACCTCCACCCTGGCCACACCGGACAACAAGGAAATCATCGTCCCCAACGGCGCCATCTATAACGGCAGCATCACCAACTTCTCCGCGCGCGATACGCGCCGGGTGGACATGGTGTTCGGCATTGGATACGGCGATGACATCAAGCGGGCCAAGCAGGTTCTGACTGAGATCATCAGCGCCGATGAACGCGTGCTCAAGGATCCGGAGCCGGTAATCGCGCTGGGCTCACTGGGCGAATCCAGTGTCGACTTCCTGGTACGTCCCTGGGTTAACAGCGCCGACTACTGGGCGGTGATGTGGGATACCAATGAAAAGGTCAAGGAGCGCTTCGACGCTGAAGGCATCTCCATCCCCTTCCCGCAAATGGATCTTCACATCGACTCGGACGCCGATAAAGACTGACATGCGCGCAGCAATACTGGAAGAAGCGGGTAAGCCTCTTGTAGTACGTGACGATGTAGAGATCATTGAACCCCGTGCCGGCGAGGTGCGGGTGCGGGTCAAATACTGTGGCCTGTGCCACTCCGACCTGGGCATCGTCGATGGCACCATGCCCATGGCCGCCTTCCCGATTATTCTCGGTCACGAGGCGGCCGGCGTCATCGACTGTGTCGGTGCGGGTGTCGAGGGCCTGGCTCCCGGTGACCCGGTTGTGCTGACACCGGTACCGCCCTGCGGGCGCTGCTACTACTGCCAACGCCAGCAGCACAGTCTCTGCGTCAATGGTATGAACATCATGACCAACACCTTCCAGGACGGCAGCACCGGCCTGTCACTGGACGGCGAGGTCGTGTGGCGCGGGCTGGGCGTGGCGGCCCTGGCCGAGTACGTGGTGGCTCCCGCCAGCGGCGCTATCAAGGTTGACCCCGACATACCCCTGGATGTCGCCTGCGTCATCGGCTGCGCCCTGCAAACCGGTGTCGGCGCAGTGCTCAATACGGCCCGGGTCGAGGAAGGCGCCACGGTGTTGATCATGGGCGCCGGCGGCATTGGCATTTCAGCGGTACAGGGCGCACGCCTGGCCGGTGCCTCCACCATCCTGGTCTCGGATCCCAACCCGGCCCGTCGCGAGGCCGCCCTCAGCTTTGGCGCCACTGACACCATCGACCCTACCAAAAGCGATGTCATCGCCCATTGCCTGGCAATTACCGACAGCATCGGCATGGATTACGCCTTTGAGACCGCCGGTGTGGCCGCGTTGATCGAAACCGGCTTCAACGCCATTCGCAATGGCGGCAAGGTGACCTGTGTCGGCGCACCGCCCCTGGAGGATTCCATTACCATCCCCAGCGCGGTGGTATTCGCCATCTCGGAAAAGCAGATTTGCGGCTGTTTGCTGGGCAGCTGCAACAGCCTGCAGGAAATTCCACGGCTGATTCGGCTGTGGCAGGCCGGCAAACTGGACCTGGACGGCATGGTCACCGCGCGCCGACCGCTGGCGGAAGTGAACGAGGGTTTCGCCGATCTTGCAGCCGGAAAAGGAATAAGAACAGTTCTGGAAATATGAATTTAGAATAAAAACTAAGCCAAGTTGCCTGATTTCTAAAAAGAGAACTGCTTCACAGAACTGTTTTATTACCCAAATTTAATCCCGATCCGGGTTCTATGCGTATTAAAATCAACGAGTTGCGTCGCGAACGCCCTATGGGGGGCGTCGTTTGTGCGCAAGCGCGAGGGATTTTGACCCGTGGCTGCTTTAACTTTACGAAAATTTACCCCGGTGCTGATGGTCGTTGTCGCCCTGATGATAGCCGCTCTGCTGATCATGAGTCGGCCGGAAACGGTGATCGCCCCGGCTGAGCCCGCGGTTGCCATTGTCGACGTAGCGGAAGTGCAGATGCAGGATCTGCGCATCCCGGTGCAGGCCCAGGGCACCGTGTCACCACACCGCGACACCACCCTGGTGTCCGAGGTCGGCGGCAAGATTGTCGAAGTGTCGCCCAGCTTTAACGCCGGTGGCTACGTGGCAGCGGGTGATGTGCTGGTACAAATTGATCAGCGGGATTACCAGGCCGCCGTGCTGCGTGCTCGCGCCGCGGTGGAAACCGCAGAGAGCAACCTGGCCCAGGAGAAAGGCCGCGCCGAGGTGGCCTTCAAGGAGTGGCAGCGACAATCCAAGACGATCAAGCGCAGCGAAGATGCGCGCTCCCTGTACCTGCGCAAACCACAGCTGGAACAGGCTGAGGCCCAGTTATTGTCCGCCCAGGCCGACCTGAGCAAGGCCCAGGACGACCTGGATCGCACGACCATTCGCGCCCCCTATGACTGCCTGATTCAGGAAAAGCGCAGCGACCTGGGTCAGTACGTGGGCCCAGGCACCCAGGTAGCACGCATCTTCTCGGTGGACTACGCCGAAGTGCGTCTGGCTATCCCCCAGAGCAAGCTACCTTATCTTGATCTGCCCGGCATCAGCGGCTACGCCAGCGGCCAGCAGCCGATGGTAGACCTTTATACTGATGTTTCCGGTGTCATCACCCACTGGATCGGCAAGCTGGATCGCACCGAGGCCACAATCGATGAACGCTCCCGGGTACTGTTCACCGTGGCCCGGATTGACGACCCCTACGCGATTCAAGTCGGTGATTCCGAGCCGCTGCGGGTTGGTACGTTTGTTAAGGCCAACATCACCGGCCGCGCAATGAGCGACCTGGTGGTACTGCCCCGCTACGTTCTGCGCACCGGCAACCAGCTCTGGGTGGTCGACGAGCAAATGACACTGCGCAACAGACAAGTAACCACCCTGCGTACCGAGGGTGACGATATTTACGTCAACAGCGGATTGCAGAACGGCGACCTGGTGTCCCTGACCACGCTCAGTGACGCATTGCCTGGCATGTCAGTGCGCATTAACAAGCGCACAAGCACACTGCAGCAACCACAGTTAATGGAGGCCGCCGGTGCCGCCGGCAATGATCAGCCCGACGCAGATGCCAGCGATGCTGAACTCCCGGCCGACGCGACCCTGCCGGACCAGACTGCCAACGATAACGGAAGCGGCAGCACCAACGCAGCATGAACAACCCACAGCACAAGGGCATCATCGCCTGGTTCGCGCACAACCCGGTGGCATCCAACCTGTTAATGCTGGTCATTATCGCGGTAGGCCTGCTCTCCGCCTTTACCATCAAGCGCACCATGATGCCGGAATTTGAAATCGACATTATCTCGATTTCCATCCCCTACCCGGGCGCTGCACCGGAAGAAGTAGAACAGGGCATTGTCCTCAAGATCGAGGAAGCGCTGGCCGACCTGGAGGGAATCCAGCGCATTGAATCTGACGCGCTGGAGTCGGTGGCCCGCATTATCATCGAGCCGGAAAACGAAGACGACGTCATCGAGCTGATGAACGATGTGAAGAACCGCGTCGACGCTATTTCAGCGTTTCCCGAGGGCGCGGAGAAACCGATCATCGGCCGCGTCGAGCTGCCAATACAGGCGCTGATGATCCAGATCGCCGGCGACCTGGACGAGCGCAGCATGAAAGAGATGGCGGAGGAGATCAAGCTCGACCTGATCTCAGACCCGGATGTGTCCTCGGTCAATATCTGGGGCGCCCGGGATTACGAAATCGCCATCGAGATCTCTGAACACCGCCTGCAGGAGTATCACCTGACGCTGGGCGAAGTGGCCAATATCGTCGCCGCCTCCTCCATTGACCTGCCCGGTGGTTCGGTGCGCACGGAAAACGGCGACATTATGCTGCGTACCCGCGGCCAGGCTTATCACCAGGCCGATTTCGAAGCTATCGTGTTGCAGACCTTCCCGGACGGCACCCGTTTGCTGCTGGGCGACATCGCCACCATCGAAGACGGCTTTACCGATACCAGCGGCTTCGCCATGTTTAACGGCAAGTATTCGATCGGCCTGCCCATTATGGCGATGGGCGCCCAGGATATTATCGACGCCGCCGATGCCGCCAAGGCCTACGTCGCCCGAAAAAATGAAACCCTGCCCGATGGCATTGAGCTAACTATCTGGTCTGACTTCAGTTACTACCTGGATGAACGCCTGGGCATGATGATGAAGAACCTCACCATGGGTGCCCTGGTGGTATTCGTGGTGCTGGCATTATTCCTGGAGATCAAGCTGGCCTTCTGGGTAATGGTCGGCATTCCCATTTGCTTCCTTGGCTCTATCGCGGTCTTCGGTTCTCCCTGGGTCGGCGGCACACTCAATATTGTCAGCGCCTTCGCCTTCATCCTGGTGCTGGGTATCGTGGTAGACGACGCTATTATCATTGGCGAAGCCGCCTACACAGAGCAGGAGGAGCACGGCCACAGTGTGGACTCAATCGTCAATGGCGCCCTGCGTGTAGCCACTCCTGCGACCTTTGGCGTGCTCACCACCATTGTCGCCTTTATGCCAACCCTGTTTATCGACGGCGGTCTCGCTGTATTCGGTGAAGCCATCGGCTGGGTGGTCGTATTTTGCCTGGCCTTCTCTCTGATCGAATCCAAGTGGATCCTGCCGGCCCACCTGGCCCACAGCAAACCCGCCAGCGCCGGCTGGCTGCTCGCGATAGATCACCTGCAGGAGGGCGTGAACCGCCGCCTGCGGCATTTCGTTGAATACCGCTACCGGCCCTTCGTGGAAAAATGCGTGCGCAATCGCTACATCACCGCCGCCGTATTCCTGAGCATGTTGATACTGACCATCGGTATTATCGGCGGCGGCAAAGTACGCGTGGTCATGCAGCCGCAAACCGAGGGCGAGTTCATACAGATGGACCTGCGCATGACCGAGGGTACGCCGCAGCGTCGCACCCTTGAGGTCATGGGTATCATCAACCAGGCCATGCAGGAGCTGGATCAGGAATACCGCAGCAAGAACAACGACGAGCCACTGCTGGCCTATACCTTCGCCTACGGCCAGGGCCTGACCGAGGGCTTTATGCTGGCGGAACTGGTGAAGTCAGAGCAACGCAGCCTGGGTACCAAGCAGGCCATGCTGGCGTGGCGGGATAAGGTCGGGGAGATACCCGGCACGGAAGTGCTGTCGTTCCGCTCCGACGACGGACCCAATTTCGGCCCCGACATTGCCTTCGACCTGGGCCATAGCAACTGGGAATCATTGCAGGCAGCGACGCTGGAAATAGAGGCCAAGCTCAAGGAGTACTATGGCCTGTATGACATCCAGAGTAATGTCAGCTCGGTCTCCGACGAATTTCACATCGACATCAAGCCCGAGGCGGAAGCCCTGGGTATCACGCGCTTCGACCTGGGCTCCCAGGTGCGCCACGCCTTTTACGGTGCTGAGGCACAGCGCATTCAGCGTGAAACCCATGAGATCAAGGTCATGGTGCGCTATCCCAGGGAAGATCGTCGCACCACCAGCAGCCTGGAAGGCATGTTTATCCGCACGCCCGGTGGTGATGCCGTACCCTTTAATTCGGTGGCCAGCCTCGAGGTCAAACCCGGCTTCAACAAGACCACGCGCATCGATTTCCAGCGCGCGGTTGAGATCAGCGCCGAGGCTGAATCAGACCGGGTTGAACCGGGTCGCATCAGCGATGAGATGCTCAATAGTTTCCTGCCTGAACTGGCGAAGAAGTACCCGGGGCTGACCTATAAGCTGTCAGGCATGTCGGAAGAAGAGGTGAAACTGGCGCGCAGCATGACCATAGGCTTCGCGCTGGCCCTGTTCGGTATTTACTCTTTGCTGGCCATTCCCACCCGCTCCTATATGCAACCGCTGATCATCATGGGCGTCATCCCCTTCGGGATCATCGGCGCGGTGTTTGGCCACATGCTCACCGGTTATAACGTCAGCATGATGTCATTGATGGGCATTATCGCCCTGTCCGGGGTGGTGGTGAATGACAGCCTGATCATGGTGGACCACGTCAACCGTAACGTGCGCGAAGGCGTGGCACGTCACGAGGCGGCGGTCATGGCCGGGGTCAAACGTTTCCGCGCCATCATGCTCACCTCGCTGACAACCTTCTGCGGCCTGGTGCCAATGCTGCTGGAAGACAGCACCCAGGCCAAGGTCATCATCCCGATGGCGATTTCCCTGGCCTTCGGTATTGTCTTCGCCACGGTGATTACCCTGCTACTGGTGCCTTCCCTGTACATGATCCTGGACGACATCAACCGCCTGTTCGGCTTCGATGAAACAGAAGATGACGAAGGGGCAGCCGCCGTTACCGGGCCCGCTACTGAGGCAGGTAAGGCAGTATAAGAATCGCGGCACAGGGTGTGGTAGCCGCTTCAGGCTACAAGGTAGGGAAGAAACACCAACAGGCCCAGCGCTGCCGCCACCACAGCACAGACTAATACCCCGGCCGCCGCCACGTCCTTGGCCTTGCCAATAAGCGGGTGCGCGTCCGGCATTACCGCGTCGCAAACATACTCCAGTGCCGTGTTGAGCGCTTCCGCCAACCAGACCAGGGCGATAGCCACTAACAGCACCACCCAGTCCAGCCGGCTCACCTCAAGTACCAGGGCCAGAGCCAGAACCAGCACGGTTGCCAGCAGATGGATACGGCTGTTGTGCTGCTCGCGCAGCAAGGTCAGCAGCCCGCGCAGGGCGTGGCGAAAACTGGCCAGCCGCGCGGTGATACTGAATGCCTCGCCCACGCCCTATTCCCGCGACATGTAACGGGCTTCCAGGGTATTCACCTTGACCCGCTCGCCTGACTCCAGGTACTCCGGCACCTGGATCACCAGGCCGGTGGAACAGGTGGCGGGCTTGGTGCGCGCCGAGGCTGACGCACCCTTGATACCCGGGGCCGTATCCACAATTTCCAACACCACCGACTGGGGTAATTCCACCCCGATCAGGCTGCCGTCAACAATCATTCCGATAATGCCCTGCAGGCCATCGGTGATGTAGTGCACCTGTTCACCGAGACTTTCGGCTGACAGCATGTGCTGGCTGTAATCTTCCTCGTCCATGAACACATACTCATCACCATCCAGGTAGGAGTACTGCAACTGGCGCCGCTCAAGGTCGATATCGCCGAGCATGTCTTCGCCTTTATAGGTCTCATCCAGCTTCTGTTTGGTGCGGGCATGATTGAAGCGCACCTTGTACAAGGTATTGGCCCCGCGGCTGGAAGGCGCCTTCATATCAATGTGGTTAACGATATAGGGCTCGCCATTAATCTCCACCACGCTGCCGCGTTTCAAATCACTGGCCTTGGGCATACTGCTCTCCTCAGGGTGCCAGGCAGACCATGCAGTGCGCATACACACTGTTGGGGTCGTCCAGGCTTTGTAGAATCTGTAATCCAGCTTGCAGGCGTGCCTGCCAGGCGGTCAGGGATTGTGGCCAGCCACTACCGGGGCTACCCAGTGTGGCCCGGGCAGAGCCCATCAGCTGCTGCAATAATAGCTGCCCCGGGTCCGGCGCATCTTCATAGGTGATCGAAATATACTCATCCGGCTGCAGGCCCGCCAATTTCGCCGCCGCCTTGACCGCCGCGCGGCGACTACCCAGTTGGTCGACCAGGCCCAGTTCCAGTGCATCAGTACCGGCAAAGACACTACCGGTGGCGAGCTTGTAGACGTCTTCCCTGGGCATTTCACGGCCCTCGGAGACCAGCCCGACAAAACGCTCATAGGTGCTGTCGATCGCGGCCTGGAAGGTCGCACTGACCGCCGGTTGCAAAGCCCGGTCGGTGCGAAAAGCGCCGGCGACATCGGTAGTCGCAACGCCGTCGGTATGCACACCGGCGCGCTGCAACAAGCCCTCAAAGGTGGGTATTGCGCCAAACACACCGATAGAGCCAGTCAGCGTTGCCGGAGTGGCCCAGATTTCATTGGCCGCTGCGGCGATCCAGTAACCGCCGGAGGCGGCCACACTGCCCATGGAAACCACCACCGGTTTACCCCGTTGTCGCGCTTCCAGCACTTTCTGCCGCACGATCTCCGAGGCAAAAGCGCTGCCGCCGCCGCTGTCGATACGCAATACAATGGCTGCAATACCCGGGTCATCAATCGCGTCGTGCAGCAACAAAGCCAGTGAATCACCACCGATAGAGCCCGCCGGCTGGTCGCCGTCCTGGATCATGCCACGGGCCGCAATCGTCGCCACCTGGGGCTTACCGGTGAAGTTTGCCAGCGGCGGCCGGGCGTGCGTCACATAGTGTTCAAAGCCCACCGCCTGGTAGTCGCCGTACTCATCGGTGGCACCCACCACACTGGCCAACCATGCATTGGCCGCGCTGCGCCCCAGCACCTTGTCCACTAATCCCGCCTGCTCGGCGGAGACCGCGAGGTCGCCGTTGTTGCCCGCCACAGTCTCGGCAAAGTTGTTTACATAAGCGTTAACCGCCCCCGCCGGTAATTGCCGGCGCTGCTCAACCTGCTCGGTGTACTGTGCCCAGAGTGCGTCCAGCCAGCGCTGACTGACTGCCTTCTCACCCGCTGACATATCATTGCGCAGCAAGGGCTCGGCTATGGATTTGTGTTCACCGGCCTTGAATACGTGCACATTAACCGAGAGCTTTTCCAGTGCCTCGGCAAAATACCACTGGTAGTTGGCAAAGCCCTCCAGCAGCACATTGCCCATCGGGTGAATCGTTACCGTGTCAGCCTGGGCTGCCAGCAGGTATTGCGTCTGGGTGAAGGAGTCGCCCCATGCGACCACGGGTTTGCCGCTATCGCGAAACTCGGCGATGGCCTCGGCCAATTCACCGGTCTTGCTGATACCGATAGCGGACAACTGGTCCAACTCGAGCACAAGGGAGGTGATAGCGGGATCGTCCTTGGCCCAGAGAATGGCGTCTATCATGTCTGCCAACAGCACTTCCCGCTCCTCAGGCATGGGCTCATTGAGCAGCATCGCCAGCGGGTCAACCAAAGACTTCTGTTCGACCACGGTGCCCACCGGATTGAGCAGCAGGGCCGCCTTATCCGGTAGCGGCGTACCTGGCCCACCCGTCAGCAAGGCGATAAGCACGACCACTACCAGCAGGAACAACAGATTGGACACGACCAACCTGATACGGGTCAGGCCGCGCCAGGCTGCGCCAAACAGGCGGCGCAAAATTCCGGGATTCTCACTCATCTTTACCTCCAGTCTTCAAAGCGCTCGGTTGAACTCCTGGGAGCGCCAGCGGGCATACATCATGGCCGCCACGAACAAGCTAACAACACTGATCATGCCGACCCAGGCCACCGGATCGGTCGGGGCAGCGAACAGGCGCAATACCAGTATCAGAAAATACATAAGAATAACAAAGCAGATCCAGATGTAGGTGCGCGGCCGGTCCTGCACCAGTCCCGGCAGGAATATCAGCAGCGGCAACACCCGCAGTACCCAGATCGTCAGCGGCGGCTGTCGCAACCAGGAATCCAGCAGCTGGACGCCGAGCAGCAGAGCCAGGCTCAGCAATGCTATGTGGCGGCTAATCGCGGTGCGCCTGGCACGCGCCGGCAGGCGCTGGGCACTCATCGCTGCGACCAGTTGGCCACGCGCTGACCCAGCGCGCGGCAGAGTTGTAATTCCTTTTCATCCACCGCCCGGTCGCCAGCCTGGCCAGCCCAGTGCGAAGCACCATAGGGTGTGCCACCACTGCTGGAGGTCATCAGCCCGGGCTCGCTATAGGGCAGTCCCAACACCGCCATGCCGTGATGCAGCAACGGCAACATCATGCTCAACAGGGTGCTCTCCTGACCACCGTGGAGGCTGGCGGTCGAGGTGAACACCGCCGCGGGTTTATCAATCATGGCCCCACTCAGCCACAAGCTTGAAGTCTGGTCGATAAAGTATTTCAGCGGCGCCGCCATATTGCCAAAGCGGGTGGGACTGCCCAGCACCAGGCCGACACAGTCGCGCAGATCATCCAGCTCGCAATACAGCGGGCCATCTTCGGGAATGCCATCACCGCTGGACTCATGACCCGGGGATACCGGGGGCACGGTACGCAGACGTGCTTCGATGCCGTCGACCTGTTCCACACCGCGGGCAACGTGAGCAGCCATCTCTGCGGTTGCACCGTGGCGGCTGTAATAAAGCACCAACACATAGGCCATTAGCTGAGCAGCTCCAGCACGTTTTCCGGCGGCCGGCCCAACAGGGCGCGCTCACCCTGTTCAACGATGGGGCGCTCAATCAATTTCGGGTGGGCAACCATGGCCGCGATCAATTCCTCATCGCCGAGAGATTCATCGCCCAGGCCCAGTTCCCGATAGGCGTCCTCACCACGGCGCAGCAGCTGCCGCGGGCTCATGCCCAGCTTGCCCAGCAAGCTGCGCAGTTCCTCAGCCGAGGGTGGTGTTTCCAGGTAGAGCACGATAGTCGGCTCAACACCCCGATCCTGTAGCAAGGCCAGTGTTTGCCGCGACTTGGAACAGCGCGGATTGTGGTAAATGCTAATGTCGGCCATAGCCTGTGTCTCTCCACTGTGAAGTTTTAGCCCCGATCCGGGCCGGCAATTATATCAGATGGATGATGTCGGGAAGCTGCCAAGCGAGCCGCCAATCATGCCATAATCAGGCCCTATGAACGCCCTACGTGAAAACGCACTGCCCTGGCTGCGCTACCTGGCACACCGCTTCGGTGATGACGGCTGCATGCGTAGTTCCGCCGCGCTCACTTATATGAGCCTGTTTGCGCTGGTGCCACTGCTGACAGTGATGTTTGCCATCCTCTCGGCCATCCCCGACTTACAGGACCGGGCAGCTGACTTGCAGGACATCATGTTCGACAACCTCTTCCCCGGCGGCCAGGAAGAAGGGGATGTTATAAACCAGGCGAAAACCCAGGTCAGCGATGCCCTGTCCAGCTTTTCCTCACAGGCGAGAAACCTCAGCGGTCCAGGCGTCGCGGTATTAATCGTGACGGCCGTGCTGATGCTGCGCAATGTCGAGTCAACCTTCAACACCATCTGGCGCACCCACAAGAATCGCAGTCCGATTTCCAGCTTCCTGCTGTACTGGGCGGTGCTGAGCCTGGGACCGATCCTGATCGGGCTGGCACTGGGCGCCAATATTTATAACCTGGTGGAGGACCGATTTCTTGAAGAGCCGTTGGTTAGCGGCATTCTCCAATACCTGCTGGAAGTGGCACCACTGGCCCTCTCAGCCGCCGCCTTCAGCCTGTTATACGCGGCGGTACCCAACTGTCGGGTCAATACCAGGGACGCCATTATCGGTGGCATCGTCACTGCCATCCTGTTTAACCTGGCCCGCGCCCTGTTTGGCAAGCTGGTCGCCAAATCCAGTTACACCGCAATCTATGGCGCCTTTGCCGCCTTCCCACTGCTGCTGCTGTGGATCTACGTGTCCTGGAATATCGTGCTGATTGGCGCAGTGCTGGTGCACTCACTCTCCAGCTATCGCTACGAGACTTCCACCAATACACCGGCACTGCTGAAAGCCCTGGTGGTATTGGAACTACTGTGGGAGAACTACCAACTCGGCAACAGCGTCAGTGAATTTGAATTGATTAACCAGGCCAACAAGCGCCACGCCAGCATCGGTGCCGATACCTGGAACCATATGCGCGACCTGTTTATCAGGCAACGCCTGATCGTGCACGATGAAAAAGGCAATTACCTGCTGGCCCGCGACCTGCACCAGGTGCACTTCTGGCAACTCAAGGAATGGATGAGCGGTGAACTGTCACTGCAGGACATACAACTGCCGGAGGCCACAGGCTGGCGCGGCCAGGCCCAGGAACTGATCCTGACCCAGCGCCAGCAACAACAGGAGCTGCTGCAAATCAGCCTCGCCGACCTGTTCGAAAAATGAAAACCCTGTTCCCGGCCCTTGCCCTGGCGCTGATGTGCGCTTGCACCCCACCACCACCGCAGCTACCTCCGGGTATTGTCGAGGCACCCACCATTGGCGGGAAATGGGTGGTCATCAACTACTGGGCGATCTGGTGTGCACCTTGTCGCGAAGAAATGCCGGAACTGAACGAACTGGCCCGCGAACACGGTGCGACCGTCACCGTGTACGGCGTGAATTTCGATAACAAGCAGGGCCAGGAGCTGCTGGACCAGGCTACTGAACTGGCCGCCGAATTTCCGCAGCTGGCCACTGACCCCGGACCCCAGCTGGGTTATGCTCGCCCCATGGTCCTGCCCACCACAATCATCTTCAACCCCGCCGGGGAAATGGTCGCGCGACTGCTGCGACCACAGACAGTGGACTCCATCCTGGCGGCCATGGAATAGGCAATCGGGGCGAGTCATGAAGTTACAACTGCGCGAATACGACCCCGGGACCATGCGCCAGCGCGCCATCGACTTGCGCGAACTGATGAGTACCCGTCGCAGCGTGCGCGACTTCTCAGCCAGGCCGGTGGAACGCGAGATTATCGAACACTGCCTGCTCACCGCAGGCTCCGCCCCCAGCGGCGCCAATCGTCAGCCCTGGCATTTCGCGGTAGTCAGTGATCCCGCCATCAAGCGGGAAATTCGCGAAGGAGCAGAGGCCGAGGAACGCGAGTTCTACCAGCGGCGGGCACCGGATGAGTGGCTGGAGGCGCTGGCACCACTGGGTACCGATGAGCACAAGCCCTTCCTGGAAATCGCCCCCTACCTGATCGTCATTTTTGCACAGAAGCACAGCCTGGACGCCGAGGGTAACAAGCTCAAGAACTACTACGTACCCGAGTCAGTCGGTATTGCCACCGGCTTGCTGATCACGGCGCTGCACAATGCCGGCCTGGCCACGCTGACTCATACGCCCAGCCCGATGAAGTTCCTGAACCAGATACTGGGGCGACCGGACTCTGAAAAACCCGCCATGATCCTGGTGGTGGGACACCCTGCCGACGGCGCCGAAGTGCCCGATATCGGCCGCAAATCACTGGCGGAAATCGCCAGCTTTATAGCCTGAGGAGACCCCGGCATGGCCGAGCAATTATCAGCGGCGGAGATCGACGAGAAAGTCGTCAGTGGCGCCGCATGGGACGAGTTCTGTGACAACCTTAAACTACTGGGCAAGCAGATCAGCCGCGAAGACACCCCCACTGATGCCTTTAATCGCGCCGAGGGCTACCGCTACCTGACCCGCTTGCTGCGCAACGCGCTGGAAGGCGTGATCGAGGGTGGCAGCCCGGAGTTCCCGGTCATGCGCGGCCTCGGTAACATGGTCAAACTGGGCGCTGACAACCCGGACAATATCTACATGGGTGGCGGCATACACGGTGACTTCGAGTACCGCATCAGTGGCAACCGCGGTTCGGTGTTTTATATAAGTTTTGCTTCTATATCAGGGGGTTACGGCACCGACGGCACCATGATCACCGATGGCTTCCTGGATACCAGCCAACTGCAGGTAGAGGCCGACGGCAGCTTCGAAATTATCCTCAGCCAGCAGGAACAGCCGGGCAACTGGCTGCCGCTGAGCGAGAACACCCGCTCCCTGAATATACGCCAGACCTTCCTCGATCGGGCCAGCGAACGTCCGGCCCAGATCGCTATCGAACCACTGCACCAGTCCGGTACGCCTGCGCCCTATTCCGCCGAAAAGCTGCATAAACACCTGCAGCGGGTCAGTGCCAACCTGCACGGTACGGTCAAGCTGTTTGCGGACTGGACCGACAGCCTCAAGCAGAACATCAATACCCTGCCACCCGCCGACCAGGCCTACTGCCAGTCCATCGGCGGCGACCCCAATATTTTCTATTTCCACGCCCACTGGGCGCTGGCCGAGGACGAGGCCCTGGAGATCCGTGCACCGCGGATTCCGGAGTGCCAGACCTGGAATTTCCAGCTGGATAACTACTGGATGGAGTCGCTGGATTACCGCTACCACCGCATTACCGTTAACAAACATACCGCCAGCTACGAAGATGATGGCAGTGTGGTGCTATATGTGGCGGCAAAAGATCCCGGCACAGGTAACTGGATTGATACGGCCGGCCACGCCGATGGCACCATGTGCTGGCGCTGGATAGGCAGTGACGACCACCCGGAGCTGGAAACCCGGGTAGTCAAACTGGCGGATCTCGCATGAGGCTGCGCTTATTGGCGGTGCTGCTGCTGGGTCTGGCGCAACAGGTCAGCGCCGAGGGCGTGGTAACCGGCAGCGATAGAATCCAGGTCTATATCGGCGCGATGCTATTGGACGACCAGACCGGAGAGCTGCAAAACGACAGCGGCGAGCCGGTAGATATCGACTTTTCTGACTTGCTGGCAGTTGGTTTCGAGGTAGAAACACCTTACCGCAGCAAGGACAGCGGGCTGGAAATGGGCGTGAACGCCGGCATCGGCGTCAGCTGGAAAGGCAGCGACACCCGCTTCGCCGGCAGGGTTGAAAACGGCCAGGGCACCGCGGTGTTTCGTCTCGATAACGAAATGCTGATTGTCGAGGGGCACATCGGTCCTTACCTGCGCGGGCATCTCGGTAGCAAGGTCGATTTTTACCTGGGCGCAGGTCCGGCCCTGATATACGCCGAGCACGACGGCGACGATGATAACGATAACGACGATGAGACGCCCGATCCTGTGTTTGACGACGACGGCAATATTATCCTCACCGACGACAGCTCCTCAGACCTGATTATTGGCTACTACGCCCGCACCGGTATCGAATACGATCTCGGCGCCGGCAAGCAATGGGGCCTGGGCGTACGCTACCTGGGTGGCGAGATGGACTTCAATGACACCGTGGGCGATTTCGACCTCAAGGGTCTGCAGGTTCTGCTGACCTACTCGGCCTGGTTCTAGCAAAGCGAATCACCCGCAGCCCCTGGTCGCTACTCACGGGCTGTTGCGGCGACAGCTCAAAATGGCATGCTTATTTTCAGGTGGCCGCTGTTAATCTCCAGCTCATCTGCCTCACTGTAGCGGTACTGAAGCTGAACAGAGACCTCGTTCATCAATAACAGATCAACGCCGACCATGGCGTGCACCGTTGTTTCACCGATGTCGATTTCCTGCTCGATAGCCTGGATGCCAGCCGGCGCACCGGAGAACTCCGCGAACACCTTGGCCTGTGAATCCTGCAAATACTCCTGTACACCGACCTTGCCATAGAAGCGAATCGTCTTGCCGTCCTCGAACTGCTTATCCATGCCCGCCTCGATGGACGGCTGCACCCAGCTGTGGGTTTCGTCGTTGTCCTCCAGCACCAGGCTCAGTCCCTCAGCTCCCTTTTCCCGGGCGCCGTCGGCCTCGATTCGACTAAAGCCGAGATCAATGCCGGGACGCAGATAGTAGCCATCTGTGCCGAAATCATGGGTATAGCGCAGCAGGCCGCCCCAGGAGGTCATATCGCGATTCGACTTGGCGGTCGTCGCACCCAGCACATTAATTCTGCGCCGTGTGTCGGCATCATTCTTGCCGTAGGTGAGCGCGGCGGAAAACTTGGCAGCATTGAGCCGATACTTCAAGGCCAGGCCAAACTGGTTGGTGGTGCTGTCAGAGTTCCAGGAGCCGTTATCCCCTTTACCGTCCACGTCCGCCGTTGACACCGCAACGCCAAAGGAGATGTTGGTGGGGTAGGTCTTCTGCACACCGAAAGACAGTCGCGTCACGTCGAACTCCGAGTCACGCACGGCGCCATCTTCGCTGATATCCACATCATCATAGTCAGCCTGCAGCCAGATGCAGCTACCCTCGCGTGTGAACCTGTACTCACCGCCGGCTTGCTTACAGCTCAACATGCGCTCGCCGAAGGCCTGGTTGTCGCGTACTAACTGGCCGTGCTGCTGCGCGTAAAACTCGGGCGACAGCTGTTCCAGATAGTGGGAATAGGTATCAGGGTCCGACTCGTAGAGCAGGCCTATGACCGCATTCGCAAGCTCCGGGGAACTACCCGCTGCCTGCACGCGGTTGAAGTACCTGCCCATCTTGGTGGTCTCTGTGTCGAGGAACTCGGGAGCGAAATCCACATCCCATTCCAGCAGCGCGACCTGGGGTGTGCTAGCCGCGGCCTGCACCAGATTGGCAGGCGCAAACTCTTCAGCGTCCGGGAACACCAGCTTGTAGGAAATAACCAGTGACGGCGCCGCGGTAAGAAAGGCACCATTATTGGTCAAACCCTGCTCAGCCGAGAACATGACCTTGTCGAACTGTCCGGGTTGCACTAACTGGGGATTGAGTAATGCGATATCAACTCGACCGCCAAGATCTACCGTGCCGGTAACCGACAACTCGTCGATGAGTCCGGTCAGGAAATCCAGCTCAGCAAAACTGGCACCGGTGGCTGACTGGGTGAAGCTTCCCGACAAATTTGTCGGCTGCGCAAAGCCCGAGTCACCCAGCATCATGGAGCCGTCATTGATCAGCCGGTTGGCAGCGCCACCGAGTTCCAGGTCAAAGCCCGCGACCAGCATTCCGTCCTCGTGATTCTCAAAGCTATTGCTACCGCCGCCGAGATCGAACTCGCCATAGAACACGCCGTAGTTATCAACCCGCTCGTCGCCGGCACCAGCCAACAAGGCTTTTCCATCGACACCTGCCACGGGATCATCTGTGAGAATTGTGCCGTAATTTACCAGGTGATTGTTGTTGCCGCCGTCGATCCAGACGCCGACACCATCGTCAAAGCCACCGTATATCCTGCTATCAGCCGCCAGGGTGATGTCAATGTCGCCCTGGCTACCCGAGCCCAGGGACTGGGCCCACACCCCAACGCCGGCCTGACCTGGCGCTTCGATGTCACCGGCCAGCGTGAGTGAAATAGAACCCGAATCGCCTACACCGCCGGCGGCACCAGCGAACACCCTATCCACCAGGCCGCCACCGCCGCCGAGGCTCTGGGCAATTACGGCAATTGATTCGTCACCACGCACGATGATATCGCCGGTTTGCGTGAAATTGATGTCACCACCATTGCCTGTATTCGCAGCACTCAGCTCGACGGCAAGCTTGTCCTCTGCGGTATCGGTGAGAACAAAGCCACCACCGCCGCCGATACTCTGCAGCAATACACCATTGGAGAGATCCGTATCAGTGTAAACGCCCCCCTGGTTCACCAGGCTAATGTCGCCGCCATCACCGCCGGCGTCCTCAATACCCCCCAGGGTTACGCTCGTATTCTGGACGCCGCGCTGGTGCACAACTCCGCCACCCGCACCAATTGTCTGCACAATCAATCCTGGCGACCTCTCTCCTGCGCCGTAGGCATTGCCGGAGAAATCGAGGGTCACATCACCACCGTGATCAGCACCACCTCCTTCCGCTCCCAGGCCCAGTGAAACGCTGCTGTTAGCGGGGCTGACTGGTTCGGGTGTCACAGGACCAGTACTGCTCGCGCCATCCGCAACCGTTTCAACCCAGACCGTGTGCGTGCCACCACCACCGCCGATAGATTGTGTTGTAGAGACCGGGGAGTTATCCCCATACGTCACAGTGTCGCCATCCCTGACACTGTTAACACCTCCAGCGCTCCTGCCTGGAGAGTTTGTGCTGCCTACCCTGGTGTTGATATTGACGATGGAGACAGGGTTAACAACCATCTTGAAATCGTGATTGCCCCCGCCAGAAGCTATGTTCTGGGTGTGTTCTGCGCCAGAAAAATCTCCGCTTGAACTGGAAGTGCCGGCGTGCCTCAAGTCCAGGGTCTCGCTACGTTTGGCCTGTGTATCGGGGTTAACGTAAAAGAAGTCATTACCCAGCTTGACGATGTGGTTTATCAGGGCGACTGAACCGGACGCAGAAGGGGGTGTGATATTAACGCCGTTGCAAACAGCATCGGGGTGATCAGGATCACAGTCACTGGCATAAAATCCGGCAGACTGACTCAGGTCATTGAAGTCCTGCAGGTCACCGCCTCCATCATCTACCCTGTTGACATATTTTACCTTGCTGTAATGCCCTTTAGTTTCAATTGAGCCGCTCAGATCCCATGACACACTCCCGGCGACACCGCTAGATCCTTTACCCCCCAGGGACGACTGCCACGCGCCATCTACACTGCTTGAGAGAACAGAGGAAACGGAAGTGGGTGCTGCGAAGGCATTTCTACCGGCACCGCCACCACCACCTACAGCCTGGGCAAAGACGCCGTAGGTATTGTCACCGTAGGTTGTTATCTCGCCACTGTGGATAACGCTCACATCGCCACTGTTCGCAGCGTCGCCACCGCTCCCTCCAATGCCAATTTCGCTATAGGCATTGCGGCCGGGTTCATCTTCTGTGGGGTTAGCCGTTGAGAGCACAATAGTTTGCCCCGCGCTGCCACCGCCGCCACCAATGCTCTGTGCAAATATTCCATGAGAAGCGACGCCGTACGTCTCGATCTTGCCAGCGTTAATGGCCTTGACGTCCCCGCCGTGGTTGCCGGCACCCCCACTACCACCCGCGGCCAGGTTAAATGTGGTCGCCTTTTGGGAGCGGACGAGTACATCGGAAAATGTCAGGCTTGCGTTGCCACCACCGCCGCCAACAGATTGCGCTACCAGGCCGTGTGCGCGATCACCCCGGGTGACAATAGACGCGCCGGCCTGATTGTCTACAGTGACCAGCCCGCCCGTACCGCCCTCACCGCCAGAACCTCCCAGCGTAACCGTGAGACTGCGCTCCTGGCCTTCTGTCGAGGCGGCACCCGGCATGGCCTGGTTGTTATAGATATGTCCGCCATCACCACCGGCGCCGCCTACACTCATGGCAAGTATGCCGTGCGCCTCTTCACCCTCGGTATGGATAACACCCGTGGTTTGCGCTGCGGACGCCTCCTGCTCCGCATTTACTGCCGTCTTGTTGGTAACAGTAACGTCGCCACCGGCGCCACCTGCTCCTCCAGCTTTAAGATAGATAAAGGACCCCTTGTTTTGGCCGCCGCGGCCGAGCTCAGCATTGAGAACAGTGCTGGATATTCCACCGCCACCGCCAATACTCTGGGCGAATATACCAACCGCCTTCTCGCCCAGAGTGGATATGGATCCCGTGTTGTCCACGCTCACCGTGTTGCCGCCACTGCCTTCACCACCCTCCCCGCCGATGATAAAAGTGCCATTGGCTTTAATCTCGCTGCTGGAATCTCCGATAACCGGCACATTGGTCACGGGCACATTGGCCACCAGGCCCGCGATACCGCCACCACCACCTACACTCTGCCCTAGAACGCCATAAGCCCGGGCTCCGTCTGTTGAGATATTGCCGTGGTTTTCAATATGAACCACCCCACCGGAAACATTGTCAAACTCTCCGTCATTGTTAGTGCCGGAACCGCCGCCCTTGCCACCAACAACAACGTTCATGTTGATCTTTTTATTACTGGTGACACCCGCCCGGTAGGCCGCACCACCTGCACCTCCACCGCCGCCCACACTTTGGGCGAAGATACCTATAGAGTCATCGCCGGTCGTATTCACGGTGTTCGCTTTTGATATTGCTGTGACAGTACCGCCAGCTGCGCCCGTGCCACCCTCGCCACCGAGTCCGAAACCTACCGTAGTCAGGACCAGTACACCTTCCCCGGCGGCACCACCGTTACCGCCGCCACCGCCAATACTCTGGGCATAAATCGCGTGTGCCCTGCGACCAGTTGTACTCACATAACCGTCGGCATCAATTCTCACATCCCCGCCATGACCGCCTTCTCCTCCTTTCTTGCCCCAGGCGAAAACTCCGCTGGTTTCCTTTATACCGCCCGACTCGGAGCCGCCTTCTGGCTCGGAGGGGGTAGGACCAGATCCGGCCACGCTGGTCACGGAGCTGTTTCCACCGCCATTGCCCAGCGACTGGGCCAACATCCCGTGGGAGCCAGCACCGAATGTCTGCACAGTGCCATAGGATTCCAGATGCACTAAACCGCCTTCTCCCCCCGAGGCGCCTTCCCGGCCGATTGTGACGGCGATGTTGCCACCCTCGCTAAACGGCTGCACCGGCAGATCAAAGCCGGCATTGCCACCGCCACCGCCTATGCTCTGCGCGAAAAGACCAATGGAATCCCGCGAGCTCGTGACAACGGTGCTGGAAGCCGTACTCTTGAGTCTTACCTCACCGCCGACGCCCCCCTTTCCCGTCGCGCCACCCAGGCCGACATTTAATCCCTTGCCTTTCTTGGAATAGGCCAGTGCAAGATTGACGTTTGCGTTACCCCCACCACCACCGAGGCTCTGTGCAAAAATACCGTGACTGGCCGCTCCGAATGTAGAAATGCTGGATCGATTCTCCACCGTGGTCAGCGCACCATTTCCCGCATCGGCGCCGCCGCCGCCAATTGCCACCTGGATCGCATAGTCAGACCCGGATGTAGTGCCCCCGAGATCCACGTTCACGCCCGCATCTCCGCCGCCACCGCCGATGCTGGATGCCTCGATACCATGCGCGGCGACACCATTGGTATCTATTTCATAGGCGAGATAAATGGGGATGACACCTTCTACGGGAGGAAACAGCCCACGCGCATCCTGGTAGCGGGTAACATGCACTTCGCCGGCGTGGCCACCGCCATCGCCTGACCCACCCACCCCGACTGTGACCGGGTTGCTATTTATTGCGCCGTTCACCGTAACATTCGTCCCACCATTGCCACCGCCACCGCCCAAACTCTGGGCAAACAGCCCACGCGCATGGTAGCCCTCTGTAGTGACATCGCCCCAGCTATGCAGGGTTACATTCTCAGCATCGGCACCCTTGGCACCATCACCACCGACGCCAACCACTATCGACGCGCTCGCCGCATCAGAAAATTCAGCCCCACTGAGACTGAGTGTCGCACTTACGTCAGCACCACCATTGCCTCCGCCACCGGCCACGCTCTGGGCCAATACCCCGTGGGACCAACTGCCCTTGGTATCAATAGTGCCCAGGTGATTAAGCTCAACTACACCGCTGGTGCTGCCTTCTCCCCCTGAACCACCCACACCGATCGTCGCCACCGGCTTATCGCCACCCGGGCCAATCAGCGATCCGCTGAAATTGAACGCGCCATTACCACCACCGCCACCGACGCTTTGCGCTGTCAGTGCGGGCGAAAAATTTCCGTTGGTATTAATATCTGTGTGTGCGTTTACCTTGACCTTGCCGGAGGTGCCACCCGCCCCACCAGAACCTCCCAGGCCGAAAACAATGCCTGTATCACTGCTTGCTCCACCGCTGATATTAACGCCGCCACTACCGCCGCCGCCGCCGACGCTTTGGGCCAATACGCCGGTGCTATAGCTGCCACTAACATCAATCAGATTACCGCCCTTAACCTTCAGGCCGACATTGATGTCTCCCAGGTTCATCGGGTCTAAAGGACCCAGGGGATCCGAGGGGTCTAGCGGATCGGGAGGGTCCAGAGGGTCCAGCGTGCCTGGCACGGAAGGCCTGCCCGCATTGCCACCGTCACCTCCGGATCCGCCTATGCCAACGACCAATGCGCCACTGGTTTCTGAAGTATCACCGGCATAACTAAGACCGGCTGCCACATCAACCCCACCACTGCCGCCACCGCCACCCACGCTCTGCGCCAGAATACCGTGTTGAGCCGTGAAAATTAGCGGGAATGCAGCGGAGTTCTGCGTAGTGGGTTTGACCGTTATATTGCCTTCAAACTCAAGGTCCACGTCACCCGAGTCGCCGCCGCCAGCCCCAGATCCCCCGATGCCGATTGCGGCGGAACCGGAGTTGCCCGGTGTCGCGCCAGAGAGATTCAGGGAACCCGTGATGTTGAGACCACCATTACCGCCACCGCCGCCAACGCTTTGCGCCACTACACCATGTGATCGAATACCACTGGTTACCACGTCACCGCTTACAGCAAGTTTGACGTTATCACTGTGACTCCCGGTTCCACCGAGTCCACCAATACCAACACCAATCGCGCCTCCCGAGCTTCCGTCAGCGCCAGCGGTGCCAGAAATATTGATCGCGCCGTTACCACCCCCACCACCGAGACTTTGCGCGAAAATCGCTGGAGAAAAGTTGCCTGTGGTTTTTACATCACCAATAACCCCGCTATCCACGCGCCCTGCAGTAGCGCCATCACCACCCGCACCACCGAGCCCAAAGGCCAGCGAACCGCCGTCTTCGGTACTGACGTCAAAGGAGCCGGAAAAATTCAGGCCGCCATTGCCACCACCACCACCGACGCTTTGCACCACAATACCCGGCGCGCCAATGCCCTGGGTTTCAACCGTGCCCTTGAAGTCGCTGTCGGCGGTGCCAGCCCTGGCCCCTGTTCCACCCAGACCTCCCAGGCCGACGCTGGCGCCGATACTATTGGTGGCGGCCGCGCCCGCCAGATCAACGTTCACACCACCATTACCGCCACCTCCGCCCACACTCTGCACTACCAGGCCAGGAGAAAGACTATCGCCAGTCGTGGTTAGATTTCCCTCAACATCGCTGAACACAGCCGACGCTGTATTACCGTCACCACCGGATCCGCCCAGCCCAAATCCGATAGCAACGCTATCCTCCGCGGCCCCCGCCCCGGTCGCACTCACGTTGACACCACCATTACCACCGCCGCCACCAATACTCTGGACAACAATAGCCGGTGAAAAAATATCAGCCGTGCTGACGTCACTCTTGCCGGTAAAATCAGCCCTGCCCGCCGTACCACCTGAACCACCTGCACCGCCAATACCTACCCCAATACTGCCGCCGTTCTCGCTGATAGAGCCGGCAGCAGCCACATCAAAGCCGCCGTTACCGCCACCGCCACCAACCGACTGCACGACGATGCCGGTGGAGTGGTCTTGCTTTGTCTGGAGATCAGCTTCATCGATGCTGCCCCTGGGTGCCGCAACTTCATCCTCGGTATCATTGACTGATTTCCAGGCGGCGTAGGCCGGGCCGGTATAGGTGGCCGTCACATCCGACGCATTGCCGCCAGCACCACCGGAACCGCCAAGCCCCACCGAAACAGAGCCGGAGGTACCGCCACCAGAACCCGCTGCCGACACATTGAAGCCACCGCTGCCACCACCGCCACCAACACTCTGCACCGCGATACCGTTAGAGAACCGGCCATCAGTGGAGACGATCGCCTTGATGTCTGCTTCGACGAACCTGCCTTCCCCGGCCGCGTCACCATCGCCACCCAGGCCGACATCGACCGCCGCGCCGGCACCTTCACCCAGTGAGCCCGAGGCACTTATATCAAAACCGCCATTACCACCGCCGCCACCCACACTCTGGACCACAATGGCGCCGGAAAACATGCCCTCGGTTGCTACCTTCGTTACGGCAGGCACGGAGGATGTCCCCGTGTCGTCGGCGGCCTCAGCCATACCGATCTTGACCGATACTTGCTTGTCCTTTGGGCTAACATGCTCGCCCTGCTGCTGTAAGGCCAGCGCCTGACTAAGGGAAATTTCAGTACCGTCATCTCGCAGCCAAATGCCGTCTGCCGCGTAGACACCACCATCACCGCCCGCCTTACCATCACCGCCGAGGCCGACGCTGACCCCAAGACTGGTCTCACCGCCGGATGCGGAAAACGCCAGGCTGCCGCCACCGTTGCCGCCGCCGCCGCCAACACTTTGCGCCAGCAATCCACCGGACACATGTCCACGGGTCGAGATCTCGCCGTCATAGCTCAGGTCCACGGTATTGCCATCGCCACCTGTGCCCCCATCGCCGCCGACACCGACTGTCACCGCGCCACTAACTTCACCTCCGGAAGCAGCGCCCGCAATGCTCATGCCGCCGTTGCCACCACTGCCACCGATTGACTGCACGATCAAACCAGTCGAAAACAACTCATTCTCGCTCTCGCCCGCACCTGTGTGGATGTTCGTGCTAATTGTGGCAGTGACCGTTCCACCGATATTGGCGTCACCCCCATTGCCGCCCACACCAACACTGAGCGCACCGCTGACTTCACCACCGGAAACGGCACCCGCGATAGCCATTCCCCCATTGCCGCCGCCACCGCCAACACTCTGCAACAAAACCCCTGGCGCAAACGTGCCTCGCGTTACTACATCGCCACCCAGTGTTGCATCGACAATCCCGCCGATTCCGGCACTACCCCCTTTACCACCAACAGCCACCGATACAGCAGCACCGGCCTCGCCAGCGCTGATCGAACCGGCTATAGCCGTACCCGCATTGCCACCGCCGCCGCCAACACTCTGGCCAAAAATGCCTGGAGAGAAATCACCGGCCGTCGATACAGAACCGTCAAAAGTGGCGTCAACCTTGCCCGCGGCGCCACCACCGCCACCCTCCCTGCTGACAGACACTGAAGCCGATATTCCCGCCCCCACCGTCACACCGACAGCGAGAGACAGTCCACTATTGCCGCCACCGCCGCCAATACTCTCAACCTTAACGCCGGTAGAATGATCGCCTTCGGTAATCACCGTGCCGCCGCCAGTCAGCTTCGCCGTATCGCCGGTTCCCCCGGCCATACCGGCACCGCCAACAGCCACCGAGAAATCGACACCAACGCCCACCGAAACTGATTCAGCGTTACCCCCGACGCCACCGCCGCCACCAACAGACTGCACTATCACACCCGCCGAGTTCGCTTGCTTGGTCAGGATGTAAGAAGGCAGGCCCTCCTCCGTGTCACCCAGGTTAACCGTCGCCGTGCTGGCGTCGGCGCCAGCGCCACCGCCACCGCCAAAGGAAAGAGCTACAAAGGGCGCGACACCCGTGGCACTGCCGCCGGTACCACCCGGTCCACCAAGACTCTGGGCGAGGACACCGGTGGCAAGATTGCCGTCAGTGACTATCTGTCCATTTTGATTGACCGTGACGGTGCCAGCTCTGCCACCGGGGCCTGCTTTGCCGCCCGTATCGATATAGATCGCTCCAGCGTCGCCGCCATCACTACCCGGGCCGCCAATGCTTTGGCCCAGCAAACCAGTGCTATTTTTACCCAGGGTGGAGACATAACCGTTGTTGTTAATTGTGACGGAACTTGCTCTGCCACCGGCTACACCATCGCCACCGTCTGAGCCCTCAAATGTGTAGGAGCCGCCGGCCGAGCCACCCGCTCCGCCCTGACTGAGAGCACGGACACCCTGCACCTGCTCACCGCTGGCAACCACTGTGCCATCATTGGTAACAATCACTGCGCCAGCTGTGCCGCCGTTTCCGCCAGCCGCGCCACCTACAATACTGACGGCATCGTACTCGGTACCGCCTTCGCCTCCCGTGCCGCCCAGGCTTCGCGCCAGTAAGCCGCTGCCAAAGCTGCCGGTGGCTTCCACATAGCCGCTGCTTTCCAGCATCACCTGGTCAGCATCGCCGCCGTTGCCACCGTAGCCGGGACCGGGCCCGTCGCCACCGCTACCACCGTCTCCACCCTTGTTGGATGCCAGCACCGCGACACTATAGTCATCTTCAAAGCCAAATAGTTGGTCCACCGGACTAGGGACTCTTTCGGTTTGCGCGGAGACATTGGCCGGATTGGTTACCGTGACACTGGACACTGCCCAACCGTCAGTCTCGGAGTCGTCGGTCGACAGGCCGAAGCTCTGCGCGGCGATACCGGGTCCCGGGTCTTCTTCAATATGAGTATTGACTTGTGACTCCAGCATGTTGGGTTCCAGGGCAGCGATGCCGGGTAGAACACTGATCAATTGATCGGCTGACGAGCCAAGGTCATCGGGCCTGGCGCCCGTAGCTGTGGCAAGACTCCCAGCGGCTGGCCAATCAATAGGAGGGTCTGTATCGGCAGCACCGAGTACTTTGACCTGCACCGATTTTAGAAGATCTGTGATCGGGTCAAAGAAGCGGTCGGTCACCTGGTAAGTTGCCGAATCGTCTGTATCTGCGGAGGAAATCAGTTCTCCAATGGTGGGCTCTACCAGCAGCTCGTCGTATTTATCGGTAATGACATAATCGATGTCGCCACTGATGGTCGACCTGACATAGGCAATAACCCTGGCATTCTCGCCGGTATCCGGATTGCTTACGACGTCACCAATAAGCGTGGATTGCGATGCTTGCAAGAACGGCTGGGCCTGCGCCCCGCTGACCAGCAGCAGTGAAATTCCGAGTACACATAGCACCCTTGAGTGAGTACGCCCAATGGCAGAGATAGCAGGCGCAAGCGCGGAATAGTTTATGAAAGGACGAAGGCATACTTCCGCCTCAGGGGAGACGGCTGGCTTTGACTGCATAGGTATACATCCTTGTTCCCCTCTACCATGGCAGGGGGGGGTAGCGCTTTCATGGGGCCCGTATTTTCAGCCAGGGCACTAATTGTTATTGTGGCTTGATAAGCTTAGTTCAGAGTTTCTGATACAGCCAACGCCATCAGCCCTAACGGCCATGGGCTTCTGCAGGCTGATGCTGGAAAAGCCCCCTGGATAGCCTTCCCCGTGAATTACTGGCGCTATTTTGACGGCAACCAGTTTTTGGCGTCCTGGCAGCGGCTATTCTGCTGCTTCGCCTGGGCCTGGGCCGCCTCAAATGCATTACCAGCGCAACGCCCAACGATATTACCCCAGCGAGTGCCATCGGCTGGTTGCTGGAGTGGGTCGGGAATGTCCGCGCCTGATTTCGCAAGACATGCCTTCGTCACCGAACTCGCGGTTTCCTTACATTGGCTGGCGGATATAGAGAAGCACTGCCGATAATAGGCGTCGCTCTGGCAAAAACTGGCCGCCAGCGCGGCTTCCATCTGCGTTCCCCAAGCCTGTTTCGAAACGGTCTCGGCCACAGCAGGAATTGACAGCAGGACAACGCAGAGGGTTATTGTTGTTTTTCTCATGACGGTTCCACCATTCAAGGGGAGAGAGGCTTGCGCGTGATTTGCGATGCGATTCTCACGGAATCAGCGCAGAACGCATTCTCGCACACTTTTCGCGAATCAAGAGCCCGTTGCATATGTGCGGATCAAGCGCCCGCGGCGAGCCCTGAAAAGCCACCTATGGCGTGTCTAAAAAGCGCCCGCAGCGTCTCTTAAAAAAGCGCCCGCGGCGTGTCTTAAAAAAAAGCCGGCGCTAGGCCGGCTTGAATGCTCTCTATGAGATAGGGGACCTGGAAACCAGGTGAGCAAAGGGGAATTGTCTCGCGCGTCACCTGTTTACCATTGTTTAAATAGACCGGCTGATTCCGGTAAAGTTCCAGCCAAATGAAATTTTCTCTCCAGCACCGCCAAATCGATGCCGAGCCCACAGTTCGCGCCTATACTGGTTGAATTAATTCTCTGCTGGAGGACTCCCGTGTCCAATATCTACGACAACATCGCGGTTACTATCGGTAAAACACCCCTGGTCAAGATCAACCGCATCAGCAAGGGCAATATTCTTGCCAAGCTGGAGAACCGCAACCCGGCCATGTCGGTGAAGTGCCGCATCGGCGCCAGTATGATTGCGGCGGCGGAAGCTGACGGCCAGCTCAAGCCCGGCATGACGGTGGTGGAACCCACCAGTGGCAACACCGGCATCGCGCTGGCTTTTGTGGCCGCAGCCAAGGGCTACGGCTGCACCCTGGTCATGCCACACACCATGAGCCTGGAACGACGCAAACTCATGGTGGCGCTGGGAGCTAACATCGAGCTGACCGATGGCGCCAAGGGTATGCCGGCGGCAATCGCCCGGGCCGAGGAAATTGTCGCCTCCGACCCGGAGAAATACTTCACCCCACGCCAGTTTGCCAACCCGGCCAATCCCGCCATCCACGAACAGACCACCGGGCCGGAGATCTGGGATGACACCGACGGCGAAGTCGACATACTGATAAGCGGCGTCGGCACCGGCGGCACACTCACCGGCATCTCCCGCTACCTCAAGAACACCCAGGGCAAGGCCATTACCACGGTGGCTGTAGAACCAGATACCTCGGTTATGATCAGGGCGGCCATGGCCGGCGAAGACCCCAGCCACGCACCGCACAAGATCCAGGGTATTGGCGCTGGCTTCCTGCCCGACAACCTGGACCTGTCCATGGTCGACCAGGTAGAAGCCGTCAGTAGCGACGATGCCATGGCCTGGGCTCACCGACTCATGCAGGAAGAGGGCATCCTGGCCGGGGTGTCCTGTGGCGCCGCCATGGCGGCGGCCGATCGTGTCTCACAGCAGCCGGAGCATGCGGGTAAAACCATCGTGGTGATACTGCCGGATTCCGGCGAACGCTATCTCAGCGCGCCCCTGTTCGAAGGGCGCTTCAGCGACAATGAAATGATGCAGTGATGGCGACTCTGGGCTATTCGGCAAGGCCGTAACGGTCATCCCACTTCTTGACGATGGCCGCGTGGGAGCCATCCTTGAGCGTTTCGGCCAGGGCGCGGTTAAAGGCTGCGACCATTTTGTCCTCGCCTTTTACCTCGCGGGTGGCGGCCACATGGCGCTCCCGTGGCGGCAGGTCGATTTCGGTCACCTGGAACTTGTGTCCCTGCTTGGAAAGGTACTCATTGATCTGCAGCGCCATGGTGCGCTGGTCGCCAATTACCGCGTCGACTGAGCCATTCAGCAAGTTGAGCAAGCTCTGGATCAGGTGGTTTTCAGCCACCAGGCTTAGCTCGGGGATGGCATCAAAGTCGATACCGTAGGCATAGTCCACCCGCACCCCCAGCCGCTTGCCGCGCAAGTGCTCCATTTCAAAATAGTCCGCCTGGTCCGAGCGCAGCTTAACCACAATCAGCTTACTGCTGAGGTATGGCTCGCTGAACAGGTACTCCTTGCCGCGCTCCTCGGTATACCAGGCGGCGGCAAGCGCATCGTAGAGGCCGATACTGACGCCCTCCATGGCCCGACTCCAGCTATCGATAGTAATCTCGGGCTGGTACTCGGTACGGGAGAAAATATGTGCGACCAACTCCAGGGCCAGGCCCTGTTCCGGCAGATTGGCATCGGCATAGGGCGGCGAGGTATTGGCCAGTAAGCGCACGGTCTTGTCTGCCGCGACAACACCGCCGCTCAGTACTGCCGCCAGTGTCAGTGCCAATAGTCGTTTGTACATATTCCTGCCCTTGTGATTGAAAGCGGCCACAATATAGCACAGGGAATGCGCCTCAGCCGCGCTTGAGCCGATTCCGCAGCTGTGCCTTTACATCCGGCCAGTCGCCATCAGTGATACTGAAATAGACCGAGTCGCGGCGATAGCCATCCTGCACAATCATATGCTGTCGCAACAGGCCCTCGCGCTCCGCGCCTATACGCATTAGCGCCCGCTGTGAGCGTCCATTGCGCGCATCGGTCTTGAACTCCACCCGGATCATGCCCAGTGCTTCAAACGCATGCTGCAATAACAGCAACTTGGCCTCGGTATTAACCGGCGTCTTCTGCCAATCCCGGCCCAGCCAGGTCCAGCCTATCTCCAAACTGCGGTGCTCTGGACGAAAAGCCAGGTAGCGCGAGCTACCCACCGGCCGGTCACGTCCCTGCTCGACAATGGCGAAGGGCAGGTGACCGGGTGTCGCCAGGCTCTCGGCGATCCAGTGCTTGCAGTCGGGCAGGTCGACGAAGCAAGTCCGTGGCATATAGCGCCAGTCTTCTTGCTGCTGGCCCACAATAATCAGGCCCTGGGCATGTTTTTCAGCCAGCGGCTCCAGCCGCACATGGCGACCATCGAGTGTTACGGCTTGCAAATCGGGACTCATTTATTCTCTCCAACGACCATGACATTGTGCCCGACAAAGGCGAGAATGTAGGCCAATAACAATGCAGGGAGCGCGCAATTTACTTAAAGACCGCTTTTCGACTCATCGCCTGGCTGCTTCACCGCGCGCGCCACCCCCTGTTCAACACAGCGTATTATCGGGCGGCGGCGGCGCCAGCACCAGCCGCAATAGCATTGCTCAGCGGCCTGGCACTGCTGACGCTGACGGCGCAGACACAGGCCCAGGACCTGGAGCCGCGCACCTATACCAATATTCCGGTTGGCCAGAATTTTGTCGGTGTCGGTTACGCCTATTCGGATGGCGAGGTGAACCCCTCTCCCTCAGTACCCTTGCGCGACATTGAAATCACCATGAAGGCCACGGTCGCGGCCTATGTGCGCTCACTGGACCTGTGGGGCAAGGCGGGCAAGGTAGATGCCATCTGGGCCCGGGTGTGCCAAAAGGGCTCAGGCTTCGTCAACGAAGTACTGGTCAAGGGTGACCGCTGCGGCACCATCGATCCGTCAGTGAGACTGAGTTACCTGTTCTACGGTGCCCCGGCGATGGACCTCAAGGAGTTTCGCAGCAATCCCACCCAGCGCGTGATCGGCGTTAGCCTCAAGGTCGACGCACCCCTGGGTGATTACAACAATGAAAATATCATCAATACCGGCAGCAACCGCTGGACCTTCAAACCAGAGATCGGCATATCCAATCGCTGGGGTCGCTGGAGCGCTGAAGGCGCCTTCGCCGCGCGCCTGTTTACCGACAACGATAACGCCAAGGGCAAGGCAACCCTGGAGCAGGACCCGCTCTATCAACTGCAATTGCATGTCATCTACGACTTGCCAAAAGGGCGCTGGGTCTCTCTCAATGGCAATTATTTCTGGGGGGGACGCACTACCAAGAATGGAATCAAGGGCGATGATGTACAGGATAATTCCCGCATAGGCTTGACCTTCGCCACACCCCTGAACAGCCAACACTCGCTGAAGTTCTACGCCAATCGCGGCCTGGTCAGCAACATCGGTAACGATTCTGACACCTACGGCGTGGTCTGGCAGTATCGCTGGGCGGACTAAAGCGCGCTAACCACCGTCACGATTCCTGGAAATATCACTGCAGAATTCGTCGCGACTGTCGATAACAGGTCTGTAGAGCTGCGACAGGGGCGACGGCGGTGCAGGACATCAGCGAACACATTGGCGCGAGCAGGGGGCGGCTGACAGAAAGCTGCAGCCTGCTGTTATGCCTGTTGGCAATCCTGCTGCTGGCCTACAACCTCGACGGCAGTCGCCACCAGAGCCTCGACATCATTACCCCGCTGGTAGCCATCCTTATCTTTGCCAGCTGCGCCGCATCGGCGCGTTTGTACAGGTTCAGCAGCGCTCCAGCGGCGGCCTTGTTGTGCTTTAGCAGCATCCTGCTTTTTTCCCTTTCCTACCAGGACACAGGCATCTGGTCGCCCTATATGTTGCTGTTGCCCGCCTTACCCCTGTTAGCCTCCATGATGATTGGGCCACGGGCGGCGCTCTGGACCATGGCTATAGTTGGCCTGTCGTTGCTGCTGGCGCTGGGCGTGCTGGAGCCGGCGCGCCCCGTCGCCAATGGAAGCATTCTGCAGCCCGGCGAAACCACACTACGGGCCGTTATTATCCTGGCGGGACTGGTACTGGCTGCCTGGGGAGGCTGGTGGCACGCACGCCATGTCGACTCACTCTCCGGGGTGGTTTATCAACAGGAATCACAGGATCATCTAACCGGCCTCGCCAACCGCAGCAGTATTGAAGCGGTTCTGCAACAGGAGGTCTCCAGGGCCTCCCGCGGCGGTAGCTGGCTCACTATTATCTTCGCTGATATCGACAAGTTCGCGCAGTTCAACGAGCTCTTCGGCCAGGACTCCGGAGATCGCTGCCTGCAACTGGTGGCAAGCTTGCTGCAAGACAGCTTCCGCCGTTCCAGCGATCGTATTGGTCGCTATGGCGATGATGAGTTCCTGGCGGTCTTACCCGGCCTGAGCGCTGAGCAGGCAGAGACCCTGGCCGAGCGCCTGCGCAAGAAAATTGCCAGCGATGGCATTGAGTTGGCCGACGGTGGTATAGAGCACACTACGCTGAGCTTTGGCATCGCCAGCATGCATACCCGCAACCAGGTCGATCACCGCGAGTTGCTGGAACTGGCCACGCAAACCCTGCATCGGGTCAAACTGGAGGGCTGCAATCGCCTGGGCGTCTCGGTGATGCGTCACGCCAAAACAGGCTGGCGCGCACTGGAGTTCAGACAGAAAAGCGCTTAACAGTCGGCCTGGCGATTGGTCTTGTGACGTTTGCGGCAGCGCTTTTCAGCTTCCGGCGCAACTGGCGCCTCCATCACATCAAGCTCTTCAGGTGCGGATTTCTCAGGTGTAACTAGCTCAGCCGCACCTGGTTCAGCCGCACTTATGTCAGCCGCACTTATTTCAGCCGCGGCGCTGCTGCGAATAGCCCTGGCCAGGTCCACGACCATGGCATTAGGTACCGGCACACTCAGATTGTACTGGGCGATACGCCAGGCCCCCTGCTGGCGCAGCAGCAAACCCGAGCCGCGACACTGGCCCAGTGTCGCGTTGTCCAGTAATTCGTCGAAACGGGCCCAGTCACCACTGGCTGCCACGGTTAAATGACGCTGGGTCGGCGTATAGGTCCAGCCGCGCCCGGCGGAAAAATGTTCGCTCGCGAAGCTGCGAAACGCTTCGCCCTGCCAGCGCTCACCGCCATCTGTACCGAGAAACACCATGTCATCTGTCATCAACGCCAGGTAAGCATCCAGGTCGGCCTGGGCCGCGGCCCGGTGAAAAGCATCCAGCGCAGCGGCGGCCTCCGCTTTGGCAGGATTTTGCGCCGACAGCATGGGAGCAGATAACAGCAGCAGGAAAAACAGGGGCAAGGCGCGACAGCTCATGATGACTCCGGGGCGATATTGAATAAGTTGCAGATTGTACGCTGCTGGCGGCCCGCGGCCAGTATCTGTGCCGGGCGCTTTCTCCTATACTCAGGCACACCAAGCCGCTGGAGCATGCCATGGGTTTTTACGACAAGCACATATTGCCGCACTTCATTAACTGTGCCTGCGGCACCAAGCCCATCACACGGCAACGCCAGAAGGTGGTACCACTGGCCAGTGGCACGGTACTGGAGATTGGAATCGGTACCGGTCTCAACCTGCGCCACTACGACGCCAGCCGCATTGACAGAGTGATTGGCCTGGACCCGAGTGAAGCCTCCTGGCACATTGCCGAGAAAAACAATCCGGACCTGCCCTTCCCACTGGATTTTATCGGCTTGCCCGGCGAGGAAATACCACTGGAGGAAAACAGCATCGACACGGTCATGGTCACCTACGCCCTGTGCACTATTCCAGATCCACAGGCTGCGCTGGCAGGGATGCGGCGGGTGCTCAAGCCCGGTGGTAGATTAATATTTTGCGAGCACGGTGAGGCGCCGGACCCGGGTGTAAAAAAATGGCAGGATCGCGTCAATCCCTACTGGCGCGCCATCGCCGGTGGCTGCAATCTGAACCGACCGATACCCGGTTTACTGGAAGAATCCGGCTTCCGCGTCAAGCAGCTGGACAGCATGTACCTGCCCAGCACCCCGCGCATCGCCGGCTTTAATTATTGGGGTATCGCGGAGCAGCTCTAGGCGGGCTCGTGACGCAGCATGGCATCCAATTGATCAACCAGTTCCGACCAGTCTGAATCCTGGTCCAGCGCTTCACGAATGAACTGCGCCTGGCCGGCGCTCCAGCAGGCTGCGTGATCCAGCGGAATATCTTTAGCGAGATGGTTATTGTGGATGAAATGCTCTATGGCCACTTCATTGGATGACAGGCCCAATTGCTGGAACAGGGTTTCAAGGGTGTGTATCGATGTATCCATTAAATGGCTCCTTTTCAGCAAATATAGCAGTTGTGCAAGACTCCTGCCCAACAGCTCATCCGCTGTGGCTCTCCATCCGTCTCAAGCAGGCGACGGCGTCAGCATTTCATCGTATCATCAGCACCGGCAAACAATAACGATCACATGATTCCAGAGATACCAGCATGAAGAATTTCTATTCCCTGGCGGGCGCGATTCTCGCCGGCATGATGACTGCAGCTGCGGTAAGCGCCAAAGCGCCCGAGTCTGGAGCCGCGGAGATCGTGGCAAACCTGCAGGAGCTTCGCTTCGACAAGCTCGGTCATCCACAGATACGCAGCGACTCCATCAAGCCGGTGCTGGCCAGCCAGTCGCGGCCACACAATATGCTGGTGTTGCCGGTTCGCTTTGCCGACAAGTCCTACGACCGTTTTGCCGGCCACCCCGACCAGGAAGAAAAAAATCGCGCCTACTTCCAGGATTTACTGTTCGCCGGCGGTGCCGCTGCGCCGCGAGCGGGCACCCTCTCCCACTACTACCGACATCAGTCTCGCGGCCTCTACAATATCAGCGGCAACATCCATCCCGTGGTCGAACTGGCCAGGCCCCTGAGCCATTACGGCAGACCCGTGCAGAACAGCGATGGCAGCTGGCGCAGTGATGAGCGCGCCACCGATCTGGTAAAGGACGCGCTGTATACGGCCTACTCACAGAATCCCGATTTCCCCTGGCAGGATTACGATCAATGGGATCCCACAGACTTTGACAGCGACGGCAATCTCGACGAACCCGATGGTTACCTCGACCATTTTGTCCTGGTGATAGCAGGCAAGGGCCAGGCTTCATGCCAGGGACTGTATAAGCTGAATGAAAAGCTCAGCATCAATGCCAAGCCCGATGCCTTTTTCAGCCTGAATCCGGCCGAGCAGGCCTGCGCCGACAGGGTCTGGCCACACCGCGCCGCCATGAAAGACAATCTCGAGCAGGGCCCCAGTATCAATGGCAAGACAAACCCCCGCGGCGGCATCGATATTGGTAACGGCATGTGGGTACTGGACTACAACATGCAGTCTGAGTACACCGACGTATCGACCTTCATCCATGAATTCGGTCACTCCCTGGGACTGCCAGATGTCTATGCCAGGCAAACCAGCAATTCCAGCGGCTCATGGGAGGCGATGTCGGCCACCGCGAGCCCGGAACCGCAGGAGCTGAGTGCCTGGTCGCGGACAGTGCTTGGCTGGATGAAACCCTGCGTCATCAAACCAACGGAGTTTGATGGGGAGAAGTCTGGCTCGGTGTACCTGCAGACCATGAACGACTGGTCGGGCGACCCTGAAAGTCCAGACGCCTCCAGCGCCTGTAGCTCGGCCATGGTGATTCTGCCGCCCAAGTTCCGCGATATTGAACTTGGACCACTGGCTGACAATAACGGCCAGCAGGCCGTCTATTCGGGCCAGGGCAATGACATGCTGCGTTCGCTGGCAAGAAGCTTTGACCTCAGCCATGTCAGCGCGCCGGTGACGATGAGCCTGGACACCTGGTTTGAAATTGAAGCGGAGTGGGATTACCTCTATGTCGAGGCGGCCGGCTCTGATGGCCGCTATGAGCGCATCATGCCCACGGACAAATCGGCAATCGATGACAAGAGCAGCATCATGCCCTCAGGCAAGGGCCACGAGGGTAAAGGCTCTCGCCCGGGTTTTACCGGGCTCAGCGGCGACACCAGCGGCGATAACAAGGTGCAATCTGCGCCCGGCTGCGACCCCGACAAGAAGCGGGAAGAGGCCGAGGACAAGATTGGCAACACCGAGAAAGACCCCTGCTCCGTCGCCCAGTGGGTGCACGCGGAGTTTGACCTGAGCCAGTTCGCTGGCAGCAGCGTGCGCATTCGCTTCAGCTACTTTACCGATGGCGCGGCCGTGGAGAACGGTGCCCTGATAGACAATGTCAGCATTCCAGCGCTGAACTTCAGCGAGGACTTCGAGGGCGCAACGCTGGACGGCTGGCACAACAAGGGCTTCACGCTTTCCACCGGCACGCACCACCTGGCGGTACCGCATTTCTACCTGCTGGAATACCGCGACCCCTATGCCACACTCAATAAGGTAAAGAACTACGACGCCAATCTGTCGCGCGCACCCGGCTTCGCATTTTTCCCCGACACCGATGGTCAAATGCAGGCAATGAACGTCAATTACCGGCCCGGTGTGGTGATGTGGTACGCCAACGGCGAATACCTGTGGAGTCAAAACGAGCCGGCCCAGTTCGGCCCGGGCAAGGGCTTCCTGCTGGTAGTCGACTCCACCCCACAGGAGTTTGAAATCCCCGGGGTCTCACAGCAGTATTTTCGACGCGAAGCCGGCTGGTCCTGGTGGGAATTTGATGACGAAGCCCAGGCCGAACTCAGGGAAGCCTTTATCCAGGTCATGTGTTTCCAGCGCCGCCCGCAATACTATTCGACGGCGGTTACCGACGCCGACCGCGAGCGCTGCCGGGCCAGCCTGCACAACAACCAGCCAGCCGTTGAAAACCTGTTCTGGCAGGATCGGCAATTGACCTATGGCTATACAATTATCAATGAGCTGCTGCCCGGCGCCGAGCGCAGGGCGCGCAAGGGCAACACCAGTCTATTTGATACGCGAGTGCGCGATGGCAAAACCCAGTACCGCCTGTATGACCGCATACTGCGCAACTGGCATTCCGGTGATGCCCCCTTCGCGCTTGCGCCATTTGCCAATGGTGTGGAGTTCTACGCACCGACCGACGGCGCCATGCGCCTGGAAAGCCAGCGGGCTTTCGCCCCGGTCGACAGCTTCAGTGATGATCGGAAATACCTGAACCCGCACCTGCCCTTTGGCGGCGCCGACATTCCCGAACTGGGTTTCAGCTACCAGCTGAAGGCGCCGGATCGCCGCGCCCCCGATGGCAGCCGCGTACGCATCGACTATCGCTGGAAATAAAAGGAGGTCTTGGCGGCGGTAGTATGCGCCTGGGCCAGGCTCAAGTGCCTATATTCAGCCAGGCGGCCTTTTCCTGGGTGTAACTGAGCACCGATTCCATGCAGCTGTCCTTGGCATTGCCCGACTGCTTGAAGCCACCGAAGGGTAAAGTCAGGTCACTTTCGTCAAAGGTGTTCACCCACACGATGCCCGCTTCGAGATCGCGTATAAAGCGGTGCGCGGTACCGACGTCCGCGGTCCAGACACTGGCTGCCAGGCCATAGGGTGTATCGTTGGCGACCGCCAGTGCCTCCTCGGCGTTCTCCACCGGCAGAATCGAGGCCACTGGTCCAAAAATCTCTTCCCGGGCAATAGTCATGTCCGGACTGACATCGGAGAACATGGTTGGCGCGACAAACGCACCGGCCTCCAAACCCTCCGGCGCACTGCCACCGAATTCCAGGCAGGCACCCTCGGCATTGCCCTGGTCGATGTAGCCCAGCACCCGCAGCTGTGCCTCGAAGGTCACCAGCGGACCCATGGTGGTCGCCGGGTCCAGTGGGTCACCGACCTTAAACTCGACGGCGCCCCGCTCCCGGAACAGGGCCACAAAGTCCTCGTAGGTACCGCGCTCAACCAGCAGGCGCGAGCCCGCATTACAGACCTCACCCTGGTTGGAAAAAATACCGTAAATGGCGGACTCAACCGCCGCCTCAAGATCGGGCAAGTCATTCAGGAAAATCTGCGGCGACTTGCCACCGGTCTCCAGCGACACTCGCTTCATGTTGGATTGCCCCGAGTACTGCAACATGAGTTTGCCCACCGCGGTAGAACCGGTGAAGCTGATCTTGTCGACATCCTCGTGCAGGGCCAGCGCTTTGCCAGCAACCGTGCCGAGACCATTAACCACGTTGAATACACCGGGCGGCCCACCCGCTTCCACGAACAACTGGGCCAGGCGCAGGCAGCTCAGCGGTGCCTGTTCGGCGGGCTTTAGCACCACACTGTTGCCGGCGGCCAATGCCGGCGCCACTTTCCAGATCGCCATCAGCAGCGGGTAGTTCCAGGGTGAAATAGCACCGACCACGCCGAAGGGTTCACGCTGCACATAATGCAGGGCGTCGCTGTTGGTATTGGTCACGCGGCCCTCGATCTTGTCGATGCACTCGCCACAGAACTGGATAAAATCCGCCACGCAGGGCAGATCAACGTCGACCATATCCGTGATGGGCTTACCCATGTCCAGGGTATCCAGGACACACAGCTCACGACCATTGGCCCGCACCAACTCGGCCCAACGATACATGATGGCCATGCGTGCCCGCGGCTCCTGGCGCGCCCAGGCGCCAGCCTTGAAACTCTGTCGCGCTGCCGCCACCGCCTTGTCGATATCCTCACCGCTACCGGCGCTGAAGGCCTGGATGACATTGCCGTCAGCCGGGTTAATCGATTCCAGTTTGGCGTCTTTGCTGGCCGCTACAAATTCCCCGCCGATAAACAAGCGAGTGGGCGTTGACTGCAAGGTCTCAGCGGCGGCCTGCTGCCAGTCGGCTTTATTGAGTTCAGAAAGGTCCATCTGCATTCTCCTGCATTGCCTGCATTAAGCGGGCCAAATCGTTCCCGGCTCTCCCGGCTTTCCCGGCTGACACTTCCGGTGCCGGGGCATCCATGGCTAGCGCGCCATGGCCTCGAGGTACCAGTTCACAAAGTCCGGACAGATATATTCGTAACCCGGATGATAGGGGCCGGGTTCAAAGAAGCGTGAGTTCACCCCCTCGCTATTGCGGGTAATGATGTATTCATCTTCCAGCGTGGTGTGGTGCCACAGCCAGGTGACCGCGTCACGCTCATAATCCACCCCCTCTTCGGCATCACCGCGCACGAACCAGACGATCTCCATATCGGTACTGGTCAGGCCCCGTGGCGTAAAGCGATACAGAACGCAGTGGTCCGGGTAGTTGAGCATGAAGGCCAGTGGCCCCAATTGAAAATCACCGGCACCGCCGTCATAGCCGGTGAACGCACCCATCAGTGGCGCCACCGGCTGCCCGCCATCGCTGCCGGTTTTGAAGCCGTCGTACAAGGCATAACGGCTGGTGTAGACATCGGTGCCAAAATCAGTGGAAGAACTGTAGGCCTGGTAATGGTCGTGGGTGATGCCGGGCACCCCGGTTTGCTCCTCAGCCCGGGCCAGCATATCGCTATTGAGATGGCTGACCCGGTCATCAAGGTCCTGCAGGGTGTGCATCTTTGCGTAGGCACGATGGGCCGTCGCGCAATGGTAGCACTCCAGGTAATTTTCCAGCGCCAGTTTCCAGTTGGCATCGACCCGGTAGACCTGGGCGTGGGCGATCCTGGCTGTGGGCAGTTGGTAGGGCGTCAGTGCCGGGGCAATGGTTTGCAGGGCCGGCTCAAAGTCGGCCGCCTCGGGATTACAGTTGATAAAAATCATACCCTCGAACACGCAGCAGCGCGCCCGCTTGAGGCCGTAGTCTTTTACGTCAAAGCCTTCCAGCGCTTCCATGGCCCGCGCCGCCTTGAGGCTACCGTCACTGTTATAGACCCAACCGTGATAGGGGCAGACAAAGGTCTTGCGATTGCCGCTCTGGTCCTCGCACACCCGGGCGCCACGGTGACGACAGATATTCATCAGCGCATGCACTTCGCCATCCGCAGCGCGGCTGATAATGATGGAGTCTTCACCCAGGTCGAACAGGAAGTAGTCACCCGCGGCTGGCGCCTGGCTGACATGGCCGGCATAGAGCCAGCTCTTGTAGAGAATCTGGTCCAGCTCTTTCTCAAACACCAGGTGGGAGCGATAGAAATAAGGATCCATGGCAAAACCCGGCTTCTTGCCTTGTTCTGCCACTTTCTCCGCCAGGCGTTGCGGCGTGTCGTCTACCTGTGTCGCAATAAACTTCATCTTGCCCTGCTCACCCCCATCAGACGGATCTCAAATACCACTCGTAATCGACATTACTCACCACCGCATTGAACTGGTTGTATTCATCCCGGCGGATGGTTTCAAACAGCTTGCAGTATTGCTCGCCGAAGTAGAGCGGCAGTCGCTCGCTGGCCGCAAAATTATCCAGCGCCCGCGGCCAGTTGGTGGCCAGGGTAATCTGCTCGTCTTCCATCAGGGTGCCCTCATCGATAAACGGGCCCGGGTCGCACTGCTCGGTAATACCGTAATGAATGCCCGCCAGCACGCTGGCCAGTACCAGGTAAGGGTTGGCATCAGCCCCGGCCACCCGGTGTTCTACCCGCAGGTTGTTGGCGTTACTGACCGGGATGCGCAGCGATACATTGCGGTGGTTATAGCCCCAGTTAGGCGAAAGCGGCGCGTAGCAACCGGGCTGTAGACGTCGATAGGAGTTGGCATTGGGTGCGAACATCGCCTGGCAGTCTCCCATCAGGGCACCGAGGCCGCCGATGGCATGCCGCATGGTGTCGTTTACTGGCGGCGTTGCCTCACTGGCGGCGTCGACAAAGATATTGTTGCCCTCGCCATCGTAGACACTGATATGAATGTGCAGGCCATTGCCCGGCTGGTCGGCGAAGGGCTTGGCCATGAAGGTAGCACCCATACCCTGGCTGGCGGCGACACCCTTGATCAGGCGCTTCAATAACACGGCGTGGTCACAGGCGGTGACCACGTCGTCAACATGGTGCAGGTTGATCTCGAACTGACCCGGTGCAAATTCCAGATGGGCGGTGGTAGCCGGAATATCCTGGCTTATGCAGGCCAGCCGCACTGCCTCCAGGAAACCGTCGAACTCAGCCATATCCTCCGGGTTGCAATACTGGGTGCCGCCCTGCTCCAGGTTGGTGCCGAGAATCTTGCCCAGACGAGGTTTTGGTGTGGGGCCAGAGCCGTCATGTAACAGGTAAAACTCCAACTCTGTGGCGACCACGACCTTCAAGCCGAGGTCGGTCAGCGGCTGCAGGGCATTGGCCAGCACCGTGCGGGAATTCCACCACAACGGCGCACCATCGAGTTCGGTCCAGTCAACGAGTACCTGGTGGGTGGCAGACTGCAGCCAGGGAATCGGCGCCAGGCTGCCCGCTACCGGGTGCAAGGACTTGTCCGGGTCACCATCAAGTGTGCCCAGTCCCAGCGGCACACAGCAGTCTCCGAGACTGTTCATGATCGGCGTGGTGCCGGGCCCGGTCAGGCCCTTGCTGAAAAACGTTTCGATCTCGGCGCGCGGAATACGCTTGGCCCGCAGCATACCGTTCATGTCCGGGGACAGTAACTCCAGCGTACCCAGTTCCGGGTGTTGTTGCAGGTAGTTCTGGGCCTGTTCCAGGCTTGCATGTGTCATGGGGAGTCCTGTTTGGATTCGGTGGGGGTCGATTCGACGATAGCATCCAATTCTAATGCCTCGGCCAGTGCCTGCGGCATGCCCATAATTTGGTAGCTGCGGTTAATCGCCTGCTTGGTCAGGCGCACCGCGGTGAGGTCGTTGCCGGCCATTTCCCGGGCAAAGCGCATGGCCTCTGCCTCTAATTGCTCAAGCGGCACCACCCGGTTGACCAGTCCCAGTGCCAGCGCCCGCTCCGCGTCAACCCGGTCATCGCCGGTCAGCAGCAGTTCCTTGGCGGCCTTGGGACCAATCAACCAGGGCAGGATCAGGGCAACAATACCACTGCCGAACTTGACCTCCGGTGCCCCCAAGCGACAACCCTCGGCCGCCACCGTTATATCGCAAGCCACCGCCATTTCCATGCCGCTGCCCAGGCAATAGCTATGCACCGCTGCCACCGTTGGCTTGGGGCTGTCCCAGAAGCGCATGATGATATCGAAATCGCGCTGCAATTCCTCACGCCAGAACCCAACACTGTTTTCACCAGAGGGGTCCTCTACTTCAAGATCGAAGCCGGCGCAGAACGCCCGCCCGGCCCCGGTCAGGACAATGGCGCGCACCTGCTCGTCTGCCTCGGCCAGGTCCAGTGCCTGGTGCAATTCCTCAACCATGGGCGGGTTGATGGCGTTGAGTTTTTCCGGGCGCGCCAGGGTAATGGTCGCCACATTATCAAGCAGCTCGTATTCGAGCAGGGTGAACTGGCTCATGCCGCATGCTCCCGTGTCTGCGGCTGGTAAACCACCAGGGCGTCCAGGCCGACGGCACCCCAGGCGCCCAGCTTGACCGGGTTGATATCAATTTCCACAATGTCATCGGCGAAGGCCACGGCTATTGCCGACAAACGCGCCGCCATTTCACAGAAGCTGTCTATATCCACCGCGGCCTCGCCCCGCACCCCATCCAGCAGTGGCCGCAGGCGCAGCTTGTCCAGCGCCCGCCGGGCACAGGCCGCATCGAAAGGCGGCATCAATACCGCAACATCTTGCAAGACCTCGGCGTGCACACCACCGAAGCCCAGCACCAGCATCGGCCCAAACTGCTCATCGCGGCTTACACCCAGGATCATCTCGACGCCGTCACCTTCTATCATGGGCGCCAGCAGGGCCCGCGGACCCAGCGACAATGACAATTGCTGGTAGGCCTCACGCAGGGATTGCTGATTTTTGATACCCAGCACCACACCCTCGCGGTCCGACTTGTGATCAATGCCGTCCTCGGCAGTCTTTAGCACAACCGGGTAATGCAAGGCCTCGGCGTACTGCTCCAGTTCCTCCTCCGAGTGCAGCAACAACATGTCATTCAGGTTCAGCCCACACTCACCCAGTAGTGCACTGGACAGGTATTCACCGAGTGAGCCGCTGATTCCCGACTGGGCCAGTTGGCTGGCCACGGTAGCGACGATGGTCGGCGACAATACCGGCGGCTGCATTGCAGGCAGCGACAGGAAATCCCGATAGGCAAACAGGCAGCGGGCAGCCGCCAGGAATTGCGCAACCCCGTCCAATACCGGGAAGCCGCGACGGGTGGTTTCCACCACAAGATCATCGTCACCGATCCCCTGGCGCGAAGAGACCAGGCACAGCGGCTTGCCACTGCGCTCATGAGCGCGCTCCATATAAGCGATATAGTTTTGGTAAATGCGGCCAAAGGGCGCGCGGTCGTGCACCACCACCCCCAGCGCGGCATTTTCATCGCTCAACATGGTGGCCAGGCACTCGCTCATAATCTCGTCGGCATCGCTGCCACCGGCACCCCAGGCATCCAGTGGATTGACTGCGGGCAAACCGGGGTCTAACAGGTCTTCCAGTTTCTGCAGGGTAGCTGAGCCCAGGTCTGCGAAACCGACGCCCTGTTGCTCTGCCAAATCAATCATTAACTGCCGCTCGCCACCGCTGTCGTGCAGTGACACCAGTCCACCCGCGGGCAGACCATGCGGCTGCGCAAACAGAATCAGGGCGGTGGCCAGCTCATCCATATCGGCCACGCGCTGCACCCCGTAGCGATCGAATACCGCCTGATAGCTGGCATCGCTGCCGGCCAGGGCGCCGGAGTGGGAGATCGCCAACTCCGCCGCCAGTTCAGTCTTGCCGACTTTCAGCACCACGATGGGAATCTGCTGGTCACGGGCCCGGGCAAAACAGGCGAGTAACTTCTGCGGCTGGCGCGAGGTTTCCAGGAACAGGCCTATCACCCGGGTTTCCGGTAACTCCAGCACATACTCCAGGTAGTCTTCAACGCCGACCACCAACTCCTGGCCAGTTGAGGCCGCAAACAGGAAGTCGATACGCTGCTCGCAATCGAGTATCCCGGACATGCCGGAACCGGACTGACTCAGTAAGACCACATTGCCCGGCTGCGGGTGGTCGCGAGTATCAAAGCCACAGCCCCAGAAGCGTTCGCGGAAATTGTAGATACCCATGCCATTGGCACCGGCCAGCAACATGCCAGCGTCTTTGGCCAGTGCGGCAATCCGCTCCTTGAGACCGGGGGCAGCGTCCAGTTCCAGACTGGAATAAATCGTGGCGGCGGGAATACCCAGGGCGATAGCTTCACCCAGTGCCGCTTCAATATGGCGATCACCGAGGGCAAAAATTACATGTTCAGGTGGCTCCGCTAATTCGGCCAGGCTGGGGACGCAGGGGACGCCGAGAATCTCATCATGACCGGGGTTCACCGCGGTTAGCACACCGGGAAAATCGCCCTTCAGCAGGTTTACCAGCACCTCGTTGCCCACCGCGCCGGCACGCGTCGTGGCCCCCACCACCGCCACAGAGGCGGGGGCAACCAGGGCTTGCAGACGCTGGGTCGACACGGCTAAACCTCAATAATTCGGCGCCGGGGTCATGCGCCGACGCTCGGGCTCATAGACCGGGCCATCCATGACCTTGCAGGGGGACAGCAACCGGGTCCAGTGTAATTCCCGGGTGTAGTAAATCTCCGCAAACAGTTCATCACCCTCGGCACCCCAGGGCATTTCCAGGGAGGCCAGGGCAATATTGCTCTTGGCGGTAGGACACCAGGCCGCCGAGGTCACATGGCCAACAACATCACCGCGCTTGTTCAGGATAAAGGAATGTTCAGCCGGCTTGTTGCCGTCCACATCCAGTTTCACAAAGCGATAGCGCGAGCCCTCCTGCTTTTCTTTCAGCAGGGCGCTGCGGCCGGTGAAGGGACCCTTGTCAAAATCCACCAGCCAGTCCAGACCCAGTTCGAAAGGCGAACGGGCACGACCGTGGCGTACCATCTGCTCGGCCGGTACAAAATCCTCCCAGGCCATGATGAAACCCGCCTCTATGCGCACCAGGCTCAGCGCCTCGGAACCCATGGGCCGAATCATGTAATCCTGGCCGGCCTCGAACAGCGCATCCCACAGGGGTACCGCGTGCTCCGGGTCCAGCCACAGCTCATAGCCGAGATCGCCGGTGTAACCGGTGCGGGAAATCGTCAACTCACCGCCATTAAAGGGAAAGGTGGTAATACCAAAGGGTTTCAGGTCCTGCAGCCCCTCCAGGCCCATCTTGCGCAAGGTGGCGCAGGAGGTCGGGCCCTGCACTGCCAGCCCCGCCACGTCCGCGGTCTCGTCGACAATGCTGACATCAAAGCCCATGGCAGAACACTGCAGCCAGTCCATACAGCGCTCCTGGGCGCAGAGTCGGTAATCACCCTCGCTCAGGTGAAAAATGGTGCCGTCGTCATGCACCATTCCATTGTCATCACACCACACGGTGTAGCCGACCCGACCCGGCTTGATCTTGCGCACATCGCGCACCATCAAACGGTTGAGGAAGGCCTCGGCGTCGGGGCCGGTAATGCGATACTTGGTCATGGGTGTTAGATCGAACACCGCGGTGGAATTACGGGCCGCGAAATACTCCAGCTCCACGTCTTCGTAACTGTTAGGCGTGGTGTAACCGGCCCACATATACCAGTCGTTAAGCTGGCACATGGCTTTTACTCGCGGCGCAAACGGGGTTTCCAGCACCATGTTTTCATCATGTGGTTTCATCATGCCGCTTTCTCCTGCTTGATGACGGCCTGGGCCGCGTTGCGCCCCGCCAATCCCATCACGCCACCGCCCGGGTGGGCGCCGGCACCACAGAGGTACAAACCCGGTACCGGTGTGGCGTATTGGTTGGCACCCGGCATAGGGCGCATCATCAGGGCCTGGTCCAGGGCCAGTTCACCGTGGTGCCAGTGACCGCCGGTCATGCCAAACTCCGCTTCCAGGTCACGCGGCGTGGACAACTCCGCGGCCACCAGCTGCGACTTGATGCCCGGTGCGTAGGCCTCCAGTTTATCCAGCACAATTGCCTTGAAAGCCTCGGCCCCGGTTTCCCAACCGACCTTCAATTCATAGGGCGCGAACTGCACAATCGCCGACAGCACATGCTTGCCCTCGGGTGCCAGGCTCTGGTCATGCACCGTGGGAATATTGATTTCCATGGCCGGCGCCTCGGAATACTCGCCGTACTTGGCGTGGTTAAAGGCCCGCTCTATGTAATCCATGTCTGGCGCCAGCAGCAGCCGCTCGCCAACCATGGCTGCATCCAGACCACTAAAGGCCGGCAAAGCATCCAGGGCCAGGTGCAATTTGGCCGCCACACCGCGGGCGCGGAAATTGTGCACCCGCCGGGCAAAGCCAGCATCCAGTTGCGGATAACCTACCAGCCGATTGAAGGTGGTCTTGGGGTCGGCATTGGATATCACCGACCGCGCTGCTATGCGCTCTCCACTGGCCAGGGTCACACCGGTAGCGCGGCAGTCTTCCATGGTCACCTTCGCCACCGGACTGTCACAACGAATTTCCACACCGGCCGCTGTTGCCGCCGCTGCGAACGCCGCACCCAGGGCACCCATCCCGCCCTGCACCACGGCGGGGCCGGTCATACCGTAGAAGTCGCTGAGATGCCTGTATAGATAGCCGTAAACCGTATTCGGTGACCGCGGGCCCATGTGGGAACCCAGCACTCCGTCCATGCTCACCGCCGCTTGCAGCAGTTCACTACTGAAGTGCTCAGTCGCCACATCGTAGATATTGATCAGGCCAACCCGCAGCAAGTCCTGCATATCCTCCTTGCCCAGGGTGCGTAAATCCCAGCCCAGCTTGAGCATGGACAGATTGTCGCCCCAACTGCGATCGACCATATTGGGCGGGCGTCGACTGAAGAAGCCGTTCAACACCTTGGCAAAGCGCAGGTTCTGTTTGTAGAACGCCGCATAGGCCGCCTGGTCCTCGGCGCTGACACCGTCCACCTTGGCACCGTTAAAGGTGAGGTGTGAGCCACCCGCATCCAGGGCCACGGTTTTCAGGTCCCGGGCTGCAAACTGCAGGCCGTGTTGCTCCAGGGCCAGGTCGCTGGCGACGTCGGGGTTTAGCTGGGTTAACAAGTGGGCACCGGAAGAGACTTTAAATCCCGGGGCAAATTCGCGGGTGGCGGCGGCACCGCCGGGCTGGGCGGCAGCTTCCAGCACCAACACCTTGCGCCCGCTCTTCGCCAGGTAGCTGGCACAGACCAGGCCGTTGTGACCGGCGCCTATGATAATTGCGTCGTAGCTAGAATCAGTCATCGAGGTAGCTCTCCGGAACCACGTTGGGTCGCTTCAGGTCCATGAGGATTTCCCGCGCCGCATTGGCGCCGGGGGCGGCCATTACACCGCCACCCGGGTGGGTACCGGAACCACACATATACATGCCTTGTACCGGACCGCGATATTGCGCGTAGCCCGGAAAGGGTCGGTTAAACAGCAATTGATCGAAGGTGAGTTCACCCTGGAAGATATTGCCCTCGGTCAGTCCGACCTCGTTGTCGATCTCGTTGGGCGTGCGAATCTCCGCGTGCAGAATCAGGTCCTTGAAGTCCGGACTGTGCTGGGCGATCTGGTCGATGACCACCTGGCCAAAGGCATCACGCTTCTCCGGCGTCCATTCGCCGTCGGCCAGCTTGGGCGGACAGTACTGCACGAACACGGTCATCATGTGCTTGCCCGGCTCGGTCATGGTGGGATCAACCTGGGAGGGGATCAGCATGTCGATGTAAGGGTCCTGTGACCAGGTGCCCGCCTTCCAGTCATCGTAGGCACGTTCGAGGCGCTCCATGGAATCAATGCAATGCATGTCGGTCAGCATCAGTGGGCTGCCCTTGGGCAGGGCCGGGAAGGTCGGCAGGCCGTCCAGGGCGATATTCAATTTGCCGGATGATCCGCGAATCTTGAAGTTCTTGGCCCGGTGTACCACATCGGCGGGCAGGTCGCTCTCGTCGAAGCACTCGAGGAAGGTGCGCTTGGGATCGAGATTGGAAACCACATTGTCAGCGTGATACTCGGTGCCATCTGCCAGCGCCACACCCACTGCGCGGCCATTGCGCACGATCACCCGGTGCACATCGGCATTGCATACCACTTCACCACCAAAGGACTTGAAGCTTTTCTCCAGCGCCCCCGCCACCGCACCCATGCCGCCGCGGGCAAAGCCCCAGGCCCCGACACTGCCGTCCACATCACCCATATAGTGGTGCAGCAGGACATAGGCAGTACCCGGAGAATAAACGCCCAGGGCGGTGCCGATGATTCCACTGCCGGCCATATGCGCCTTGATCAGGTCAGTCTCGAAATATTCGTCCAGGTAATCACCGATACTCATGGTCCAGAAGCGCAGGGTATCGAGCAGCCCCTCCTCGCCCATGTCGGTGAAGGATTCCGCCAGGTCGAGCAGACCCTTGATGTCCCGGGGTTTGAATGAGGTCGGATCCGGCGGCGTGGTCATCAGGTATTTGCGGATCAGCTTGGTCTGCTTCATGACGTCGGCGGAGAAGCGGTCGTAGGCGTTGGCATCACGCACCGAGTGGCGGGCCATTTCCCGGTACTGGCGCTCATGATCGCCGTAGTTGCCGAAGTAGTCGCCATCGCGGGAGAAGGTGACACCGCCGTGGTAAGGAATCACCTGCAGCCCGTGTCGGGGCAGCTCCAGGTCGCGGGCAATTTCCGGGCGCAACAGGCTGCAGACGTAGGAGCAGTTGGAGTATTTCCAGCCCTCGTGCAATTCCCGGCTTACCGTGGCGCCACCGATATAAGCATTGCGTTCCAGCACCAGCACATCGAGCCCGGCCTTGGCCAGGTAGGCTGCATTACACAGGCCGTTATGTCCGGCGCCAATCACAATGGCGTCATATTTCTTCATTGCTTCTCCCCACCCAGGGTATCGATTGTTGCATCAACTGCTTCCTCAAAGGCCGCCAGGGTCTCCCGCAGGCAGTCATCGTCATGGGCAGCACAGATAAACCAGGGCTCACGGGAGTCGGGCTCCACAATTACGCCCCGCTCGTGCAGCTGCGGTGCCAGTGCTTCGTAAAAAGTGTAGTCGGAATGCACCCATTCGCGATAGTTTATGGGCGCCTGCTCGGCCAGGAACAATCCGCCCATGGAGGGATGCCCGACAAAACAGTGGGCAATAGAGCGGGCAGCGAGTATGTCACTCAATCCGGCCTGCAGCCGGCTGCCGTAATCGGCAATGTCAGCCAACACCTCTGTTTCAGCTAAAATCTCCAGGGTTTTCTCGGCCGCGGCCAGCGATACCGAGTGCGCCGTGTAGGTGCCGCCGTGCACAACGCCGTCACCTATCTTGCGCATCAGGGCCTCGCGCCCCGCCACCACCGCGATGGGATAGCCATTCCCCACGGCCTTGGCAAAGGTGCAAAGATCAGCCTGCACCCCGAGCAATTCCTGCACGCCGCCCCGGGCCACCCGGAAACCGGTTTTGACCTCGTCGATAATCAGCAGCACCTGGTAGCGATCGCAAAGCTCGCGCACCGACTGCATGTATTCGCGACTGGCAGTGATCGAGCAGCAATTCCCCATCATCGGTTCGATCAGCAGGCTACCGATCTTGTCGCCGTGGGCACGCAACACATCTTCCAGCTTCTCCGCATCGTTCATCGGCACCATGTGCAGGTGCTGGCGGGTGGAGGCCGGCACACCGTCACTGTAGGGCAAGACTTCAGGCTCACGGCCGCTGTCAGGGGTCCAGCCGTCCTCTACCTCGGAGTACCACAGCACCGAGTCAAAGACACCGTGGTAGCCACCCTCGATCATAATGAAATCGTCTTTACCGCTGGCGGCCCGGGCGACCCGCAGGGCGGCCATTACTGCCTCGGTACCCGAATTGGAAAAACGCACCAGCTCTGCAGCGGGCACCATCTCGGTAATTCGCTGTGCGACCGTCAGCTCACGCTCGGTGCCAAAGGCGAACACGCCACCTACCTCCATGCCCTCGCGGGCAGCCGCATCGACTTCCGGGTGGGCATAGCCAAGAATCGCCGGCCCGTAGCCCAGCCGGTAGTCAATATAGTTATTGTCATCCAGGTCGGTCAGGCGGGCACCCTTGCCCTGCTTGATGTAAATGGTGTTTTCCTCACCCCAGTAGCGAAAACTGGAGGAGACTCCCAGGGGCAACTGCTTGACCGCGCGGGCAAACTGGGCATTGGACTTTCCAAGCATACGACTCATAAAGATCGCCACTCACATTATTATCATTCCGCCGGTGGCGTTGTCGCTACCGGACAGGCTTAGCAGCTTGCCATTATGCTCCGAAATTGTCTACTCAAATGAATGATCATTCATTCATTATTGCGATCAGACTGGCGCTGTATTAAGGTGTGGAATATCTGTCAGCAGAGGGAATATCGTGCCTCGCAAAAGTGCCGTCAAGAGCAGGGCCAAATCGGAAGCCGGCGCAACTGCCACTGTGAGCCCGCCGGCCACGCGCAAGCGCCGCTCGGCCAGCAAGGAGCAGCGCCGCGCCCAACTGATCAAGGCCACCATTCGCTGTATCGCCCGCAAGGGCTTATCCGGTACCACCATGGCTGACGTCACCCGTTCAGCGGGCCTGAGCATGGGCATCGTCAACCTGCACTTCCAGACCAAGGAAAAGCTGCTGATTGAAACCCTGCGCTTCGTGGCCGAGGAGTACAAGAATAGCTGGGACGGCATTGCCAGCGACCCGGACCTCAGCCCGGCAGAAAAAGTGCAGGCTATTATCGAACAGGACTTCAGCCCCGGCATCAGCCAGCCAGACAAGCTGGCGGTGTGGTTCGCCTTCTGGGGTGAGTCGCGCTCGCGCCCTACCTACCGCAATATCTGCAATGAGGCCGACCTGCAAACCAGCGCTTCGATGCAGACGCTGTGCCGGCAGCTGGGCTGCAAATCCAGGCAGCGTGCGGAGCTAATAGCCACCGGCTATACCGCACTGGCGGACGGCCTGTGGCTGGACCTGCTGGTGACCCCGGATGACATGGACCGGGCCATGGCCGCCCGCATCTGCCGCAACTATATGGCCAGCTTCTTCCCCGAACACTTCAAGGTATGAGCCATGGATATTGAACTCAGCGAAAGCGCCCGCCACTGGCAACACAGGGCCCGGGAGTTTGCCGAACAGGAACTAATCCCCTGGGAAGAAACCGCGGAGATGAATGCGGGCGAACTCCCGGCAGACATCGCCGGGCGCCACCGGCAGATCGCCTGCGCCGAGCTCGGGCTGAGTCGCATGGATGCGCCGAAATCCCAGGGCGGCCTGGCCCTGAACATGGAAGAGCAAGTCGCGGTATGGGAACAATTGGGCCGTGTGACCAATGCCCTGTGCTGGTGCTTTCCCGAGGCACAACAGTGGATGTTTGAGGCCTGCACCGCCGACCAGGTGCAGCGCTACGTCAGTCGTCTCATGGACGGCAGTGGCCAGGATGCCTACGCCATTACCGAGGCCGAGTCAGGCTCCATGGAAACCGTGAATACCACGGCAGCGCCGGCTAAGGGTGGCTACCAACTGAATGGCGAAAAGTGGTTTGTTACCAGCGGCAACCTGGCGGACTTCTTCTGGGTACAGGCCAAGACCGGCGACGGCTTCGACTCACTGTTCCTGGTCGACAAGGACAGCGCAGGTATCGAGATTGTCGACAACCCCCTGTTCAGTCACACCTTCGCAGCACACCACCCGACCTATCGCTTCAGGGATGTCATGGTTCCCGCGGAAAATCGCGTCGGCGAGGAAGATGCCGGTATGAGCTATACGCGCAGCTGGTTCCGCCACGAGCGGCTGATGATCGCGGCCCGCTGCTGCGGCGCGGCGACCCGCTTGCTGGAGGAAGGCACGGCCTGGGCCAAACAGCGCAAGATCGATCACGAAATGTTGGCAGACAAGCAATCCATACAGTTCATGCTGGCCGACAGCGCCAATGAACTGTGGGCCGCGCGCCTCATGTTATACGAGGCCGCCCGCGCCCATGACACAGACACCGACCTCAGCTCACTGCACACCCGCTGCGCCATGACCAAGCTGTATTGTTCGGAAATGGCCAACCGGGTCTGTGACAGGGTACTGCAGGTCTTTGGCGGACGCGGCTATATGCGCAACAACGCGGTGGAACGCTTCTTCCGCGAACTGCGGGTCGATCGCATCTGGGAAGGCAGCAGCGAGGTACAACGCATGGTCATCGCCAAGAGCCTGCTAAAGCGCGGCCTCCAGGACATGTAATATTGGGGACAGAATATTGGGGACAGTTCACTAATCCAGATAAGTGAACTGTCCCCGCAATTCGTACTATTATACGAGTTGTAATCTGTATGGGAGACGGGCTGTGAATATTGGAAACAAGACCACCGCAAAAACTGCGCTTCAATCTCGCAAGGCCAGCATCCTTGCTGTGCCAGGATTGCTGCTAGTCCTGGCTATTCCTGCCGCGGCCCAGGTTTACCAGTCGGAAGATGCCGAGGGCAATGTCAGCTTCAGTGATGAACCCAGCGCCGGATCCGAGCGCGTCGACGTACCTGCCACCAATAGTGCCGATTCTGTCGCAGTACCGAGCCCGGCGCCAGCTGCCCCGTCCGCCCCCAGGACCAGCAGCGGTGAAGCAGCCCCGGTGCTAGAGCCCGGTATTATCGTGCGCGACGATGAGTTGCGAGACAGGCCTCGCGAACTGGTCGATGAGCGACCGCGAGACTTGCGTGATGTACCGGAGGCAAGAGAGGCGGCGGAGCGCGTACAAGAGAATGTCGAAGCGGCACGACCGCACCGGGTCAAGCCACACAGGCGCTGAGCGTGAGCGAATTTCCCTCGCGTAGATTCAAGACTTCCTTCCAGACAGCTCTGGCCATGGTGCTGGCCTATGGCTTTGCCCTGAGCCAGGACTGGGACAAGCCCATGTGGGCAGCCTTTGCGGTTGCGTTTATCAGCATGTCTACCGCCGACGAATCCCTGTTCAAAGGCGCGCAGCGTATGCTGGGCACCCTGGCCGCCGCAGTGGTCTCGCTGACAATCATAGGCCTGTGTGCCCAGGATCGCTGGCTGTTCATGGTCATGCTATCCAGTTGGATTGGCTTCAGCACCTACCAGATGAGTGGCTCCAGATACCCCTATTTCTGGTTTTGCTGCGGCTTTGTCGCAGCGATTATCGCCATGGATACCGGACCCAATGCGCTCAATGCCTTCGCCACCGCAGTACTTCGGACCCTGGAGACTGGCCTGGGGATTTTGGTCTATAGCCTGGTTGCACTGCTGGTCTGGCCCAAGCACGAGGAAAAGGAGGCCGACGCTCAAAGCCAGGACTCACGACCGCCCGAAGCGACGCGCGTGGGAGCTGCACTCAAGGTCATGATCATTTACTGGACTGGCTACCTGGCGGTGATCTACATCCCCGACTTCCCCGGTGGAATCGGCTTCCTGGCGATGACCGCACCTATCGCCATGACCCTGGCCAATACGCCGCAGCTAAGGCCACAGGCCGTGTTCATCCCGGCCGCTACCAGCCTCGCATTTGCCGGCTTTGCCTATATGCTACTGTTGCCGAAGCTAAGCAGTTTTACCCAACTGGCACCTGTGCTCTTCGGGTTCACCCTCGCCATTTGTTACCTGTTTTACAGCCCCCAGAAGATGCTGGGGCGCGCGTTTGGGCTGGCACTATTCTTCGCCACGACCTCCATTCAAAACGAACAGACATACAGCTTCCTGGCCTGGGCCAACACCTCCTTGATGTTTGCATTACTATGTGTGTTACTTGTAATGGCTGATGATCTACCCTGGTCCACAAGACCAGCAGCAGCGCAGCCGGGCTAAGCGCGTGAGGGGAAGCAACCGCAATACAGGGGAGGACCATCGTGTGGAATGTACCCAGTGACCTGAGCCTGAGTGGCGTTTACTTTCCACCGCTGCTGGCCGCTTTTGTGCTCGCCCTCTTCGCTGCCTCGCTGCTACAGAAATGGCTGGACCGCAGCGGCTATTCCGAGATTTTCCTGAACCACAGCCTGGTGTACTTTTCGCTGGCCACCATATTCACCGTGGTATTCGCCTCAACCATTTTTCCTACATGAGCCCCTTATCCAAATGATCTCGAACACGCATTATGGCAAGCTTTTGATGACAGCCCTGCTGGTGGCAGTGGCTGCCGCACTGGTTGCGCTAAAATACTGGCATTTCCTGGCAAATCCCTGGACACGGGACGGCATGGTCCGGGCCATTGTTGTGCAGGTCACGCCGCGGGTATCCGGCCCTATCACCGATCTACCGATCAAGGACAATCAGAAAGTCAGCGCCGGTGACCTGCTGTTCCACATTGACCCGCGCACCTTCCAGGCAAACTTCGATGAAGCCCAGGCAGAATTGGTACGCACCAAGGAAGACTACGAACGCGGCCTCAACCTGGTGAAAAAAGGTGATATTTCCAAGCGTGACTTCGACGCGGCACTGGCGGCCTATGACGTCGCCAAGGCCGACCTGGACAGCGCCAAGCTGGACCTGGAATTTACTGAGGTAAAAGCCTCTGTTGACGGCTATGTAACCAACCTGACACTGCGCAAGGGTAGCCAGGCTGTAACCAATCAGCCCGCGCTGGCACTGATCGACACCAACAGCTTCTGGGTGCATGGGTATTTCCGGGAAGACTATGTCGCTGACATCAAGGCCGGCGACAAGGCTATCGTGACCTTAATGACCTATCCGGACCAACCTTTGACTGGAGCCGTCGACAGTATCGGCTGGGGTATCGCCCAGACAGACGGTAGCAGCGGCGTGGACCTGCTGCCGTCGATCAACCCTACTTTCGAATGGATACGGCTTGCCCAGCGCGTACCGGTGCGTGTGCACCTCGACACTTTGCCACAAGGCGTTGTGTTGCGCGTGGGAACAACCGCGTCGGTTCTGGTGAAAACCGGGGACTAGGAAAAAATACATGGCGCAATCGGGGACTCTCAAAGCTATCACCATCGCCTGCCCCGAGTGCGACCTGCTCAATCGGGTGCCAGAGCTGGCGCCGGGAGAGTCCGCCAACTGCAGTCGCTGCGACTGTATCTTATCGCGCAACCCCCTTGATTCAATCGACCGCGCCCTGGCACTGAACTTCACCGCCATCCTGCTCTACATCGTGGCCTGTTACTTTCCGTTCCTGTCCTTTGGCAAGGGCGGCATCATGGTTGAAACCCGGCTGGTGAGTGGAATTGTCGGGCTGGCCGGCGAAGGCATGTACTTCCTGGCAACGGTGGTCAGCTTTACCACTGTCATCGTGCCGGTCTTTGTCATGGCCGGCCTGTGCTACCTGTTGCTGCCTCTGCGACACGGGCATCGGCTGCCCGGCGCCGACTGGGTGTTCCGCTGGCTAATGCGACTGGAACCCTGGAACATGGTAGAAATATTCATGATCGGCATCATCGTCGCGGCGGTGAAGCTGCACAAGATGGCCAACCTGGTACCGGACCTGGCCGCCTGGGCCTTTATGCTACTGATCTTCGTGATCGCCTGGACGTTTAACACCCTGGAACCGAGAATCATCTGGGAAAAACTGGAGCGGGCCCGGTGAGCGCCGCAACGCCTGGCACAACCGCCGCCCAGGCCGGGCTGGTGAGCTGTCACAGCTGCGGCCTGCTGACACCGCTGACTGCTATGGCCCAGCCATGTGCCCGCTGCGGCGATCAATTGCACCTGCGTCATCCCAACAGCATCAACCGGGCCTGGGCCCTGCTGATCGCCGCGGTAATTTTTTATATTCCCGCCAACCTGTTGCCGATCACGCTGACCACGGCGCTGGGCAGGACCGAGGGCGATACCATTATGCAGGGTGTCATCTACTTTATCGGTAGCGGCGAGTGGCCGATCGCCCTGGTAATCTTCAGCGCCAGTATCATGGTGCCCACCCTGAAAATAGGCGCCATGACCTACCTGTTAATTTCGGCGCAGCGCGGACTTAAGGGGCAGTTGGTGAACCGCACAAAAATTTACCGGGCAGTGGAACTGGTGGGTCGTTGGAGTATGATTGACGTGTTCGTTGTCACCATTATGGTGGCCCTGGTGCAACTGGGCGCCGTGGCCAGTATTGCTGCGGGCCCGGGCGCCATTTACTTCTGTGCGGTGGTAGTGATCACCATGTTGTCGGCGGAGTCCTTCGACCCGCGACTGATCTGGGATGGGCTGGATGCCAATGAACGACACGAATAACAATAATAACAGTGCAAGTCCCGACGGAGGGGCGGCAGCCGCCGTAAAAAAGACCAGTGGAGAGTCGGGGTTTTCGCCGATCTGGATCGTGCCGATCGTCGCCCTGCTTATCGGCATCTTCCTGATTTACCGGGTAGTCACGGAATCCGGCCCAACCATTACCATCACCTTTGCTGAAGCGCCCGGCATGGAGGCCGGTAAGACCAAGGTCAAGTATAAGGATGTCATCGTCGGCGAGGTGACCAAGGTCGATATCTCGGACGACATCAAGAGCGTCATTGTAAGCGTCGAGATGGATCCCAGTACAAAGGAATACCTTACCGACGAAAGCAGATTCTGGGTGGTGCGCCCGCAAATTTCCGGGGGCAACATTTCTGGTCTGGGTACCCTGCTCTCGGGCAACTACATTGGCATGGACCCCTGCCCGGATGGAAAGAAAGAGAAGCACTTTATCGGCCTGGAGCGGCCCCCGGTGGTTCAATCAACCGAGGCCGGCAGCCGCTTCAAGCTGCGCGCCAAACGCCTCAGTGGCGTGGATTTTGGCTCACCGGTCTTCTACAAGGATATTTCTGTCGGCCAGGTTATTGATTACACATTACAGGACGACGGCAACCTGGGGCTGGAACTGTTTGTGCGGGCGCCGTATGACAAGCACGTGAACAATGCCACCCGCTTCTGGAACGCCAGCGGGTTTGACGTGACCCTGAGTGCCAACGGGCTTGAGATCAACACGGAATCGCTGGTATCCATAATCGCCGGCGGCATCGCCTTCGACACCATGGCTCACCTTGGCAGAGATGCATCAAAGCCGGCGGCTACAGACCGCGTGTTCAACCTGTATCCCAGTCGCGCCCGCAGCCGCCAACCCACCTACCATGAGAAGCAACGGGTACTGCTGTATTTTACCGACAGCGTACGCGGTCTCACACCCGGCGCGCCGGTGGAAATGCGCGGCTACCAGGTCGGTGAAGTTATCGATGTAGACATGGAGTTCAATCGCGAGACCAATAAGTTCCGACTGCCGGTGTTGATAGAGCTGGAGCCCGAGCGGGTGACCGCCAGTGGCGATGAAACTTTCCGCAATACGATCACCGCACTGGTCGAGCGCGGCTTGCGCGGGCAGTTGAGGATGGGCAACCTGGTGCTGGGTAAACTGCTGGTTGAACTCGACTTTCACCCGAATGCTGCACCGGCGACTGTAGATTTCACCGGCAAGTACCCGGTAATGCCCACCATGGAGAGTACCTTTGCCGCCATCACTGAAAATGCCGGAGCTCTGGTAGCTGAGTTGCGGCAGACCGGCAAGACCATCAATGCCCTGCTGGAGTCGGATGATTTCAACACTGGCATGAAGGACCTGGCCGCCACCATGGGCAACGTCAAACGATTAACCGCCGAGTTGGAACAGACCAGCGCACCGGAATTGGCCAAGGTGTTGGTCGAGGCCAATGCGACCCTGGCCGAGGCACAATCAATGCTGGCTACCAATTCCACCACCCGTACAGAAATCAATCGCTTGCTGGCGGAGCTGGCACAGGCCGCACGCTCGATACGACTGCTGGCGGACTACCTGGAACAACACCCCGAGTCGATCATCAAAGGGAAGGATTAGATCAAGTGACCATGCTCATGAATGCCCGTCGATTCACGCTGCTATTTGTGTTTGCCAGCATGTTGGCAGCCTGCGGCTCAAGTCCATCCGTCAAGTATTACACCCTCAGCCCGGAGGCGGCGGCGGGTGGCTCCAACCCAAACCTCGCACTCAAGATTGGCCCGGTGGAATTTCCACGCTCACTGGCCCGCAGCCAGATTGTTACTCGCGCCAGTAGCACCCAGTTGAATGTAGACGAGTTCAATATCTGGAGCGCACCGCTGGAAAACCAGTTTCTGCAGGTGCTGGGTGACAACATTGGCACAGCAACCGGTAGTAACAAGATTGTGGTTTACCCCAACGAGGCGACCTTTCCCGTTGATTACCAGGTACTGGTGGATGTTCTGCAGTTCGATGGTGACAAGGGAAGCAGTGTGACACTGCGGGCGCGCTGGGCAATCACGAAGGCTGACGGCAGCGCCGTGGACAGCGGCCTGTACGCCCAGAGCCAGGCCAGCGGAGGCAGCAGCTACGACGCACTGGTGGCCGCACACAGCGCCCTGGTTGCAGCACTGGGCCAGCAACTTGTAACGCACATTAACAAGTTGCAGCCCTCGCCCTGAGTTAGCTGCCCCCGGATTATTTCAGGCTGGCCAGGTGGTTGTTCAGTACCGTGGCCCAGCGCCGGATCACCCGGTCTGCTGCGGCCCGGTTGGTGACTGAGTTGCGAATCTCACCCATTTCATTGCCGGCGACCTCAGGATCGATGACCCGGTAGAGTATGGCGCCGGTTTTGCCATCGAGCAGTTCCATGTACAAGGTCATTTGGCCGGCAGTGGTCGCAAAAGTCTGCCCCATACCCGCTGACATGGTGTCTGGCGCTGTCACTTCCAGGTTGACGATCGCCGGGCGAATAATCAACACGCCATCGCCACCGGCCTTGACCATCTCATGTCCGCCCTCTTTGGACAGCACCTCGGTAAACTCCTTGGTGAATTCCTTCGCCACTTCGCCACGGATTCGCTTCATATCCCTGTCATTGATGCGCCGATCCAGTTGAATGGCGTCGCGGTTGTAGTCCCTTTGCCAGTTTTTCTTGAAGGCGACATAACATTCCAGCAGGGCAATTTTGTCGTACTCCTTGAGACTGGCTCCCGGCGCCTGGTAAACCAGCCGCAGCTTGGTACCCTTCAGCAAATGCAAACCGTCGTGGCTGACCTCCGGCGGCTTGGTCTCGGCGGCCGCGACCACGGTAAATGCCGCCAGCAGCAGCGACAGGAAAAATCGATTAAGCGTTGTCATACATGTACTCCCTACCAATAAAAAAACTGAACAACGTCTATACGCTCTACGTATAGACACGTTTCAGGGAATTCGTTCCTCTCAAAAACAACCGCGCCCTACGAGTTACTTCCTAGAAGGAGACCTTCAGGCCTTCCACACCGATCTGCAAGGCGATACCGTCGGAATTGGCGCCCAGGTGTATCACCACGCCCTTGTCGTTCTTCAGCCAGGAGCCGACCTTACCCTTGGCAAGTGTCAGCCCCGCGTCCGCCTTGAAGTAGACGCCTTCAAAGTCTGACCGGTTTTTCAGGTAGTAAACCGAACCATCCACCTTCATAGAGGAAATGCCGATACCGCCGATTTTGGCTCCACCCATGTGGAACATATGCTTCTCACCCTTGTAATCGAGGGTGCCGTGACCCCAGTCGCCGGTCAGTAAGAAACCGACCTGCTTCTCGTTAATCGTTAGCGTGGCGGAGGGCGCTGCATCCTTGGCGATGGAAACGGCCGCCACACTCATCATCACGACGCTCACTAGCGCCACTGTCCAATTGCGAAAATTCTTCATGTCCTGCTCCTGGCTGGGTTAGCGTAAAAATGTCCTGCGCACCTAGTTTAGTACAAAGTTTGGTAGTATGGGGACAGATCAATTTTCAGCAATATTTGTGGCGCCTGTGTTGGCCAATATCGCTGTTTGGATGTACTCTTAGGCAAGCTACAGGAGCACCCCGCCGGCTCTAGTGGAAAGCCTTAATCCGGTGGTTTACTCAACTTTTAGATCGAAGCCTGGAGATTGAATATGTTTTTTGGAAAACGCCCAACCGGCATAGCCCTTGGCCTGGGCTTGATAGGCGCAACGCTCACCAGCGGCGCCATGGCCGACAGCTTTACCGGCAAAGCCAACGCGGTATGCGCAGCGGTCAGCGTTATCGCCTGCACCGATAAAATGGTCTGCATGCAGGGCAATGCACACACCTTTGAACTGCCGGCATTTATGTTTATCGATGTGAAGAAGAATACTATCCGCGCCGCGGATGCCAGCATGAAAGGCTATACCTCGCCGATCAAGACCAAGGAAATCACCGACACGTCAGTGATATTGCAGGGTTATGAGAACCACCGCGGCTGGACTGCCGCAATCGATCGCACCGACGGCAGCCTTAACCTGTCATCCACTGGCCCCGACGTGAACTTCATGATCACCGGCAACTGCACCGCACTGTAAAGGAGAATTCAGTATGTCATTCAGCAAAAAAATTATTGGTGGCGCTACTGGCGCAGTCCTCCTGGCTGCGGCAATCGGCACCAGCCTACCGGCACAGGCCGGCGACAGCGGCGCCTTTATCGGCGGCATGCTGACCAGCCGGGTGATGAGCAATATGCACCAGCGCACCGAAGCCGAGCAACAGCAGGCCTACTATGCGCAGCAAAATTCGCAACAGCAGCAAGTGCAGCAGGCCGCTCCGGCACCTGCCGCGAAAACAACGCAGCAGAAGCTGGACGAGTTGGACAAGCTCGCCGCCGGTGGCTACATCACGCCTGCGGAATACAAGACGAAGAAGCAGCAAATAATCAACAGCATGTAGTCAGCAAACTGACGAGGCCCGCCTGGCGATGCCGCCAGCGGGCCTTTCACATGCCAGGCAAACTCCCCCACTCCGCACTCACCACCTCAAGGCTGTGCATCGCAGTCACGCTGTGCATCGCATTCTCTGCGACGCCAACAGCGGCAGAGGAAGCCGTTCTCAATATCTATAACTGGTCCGATTACATCGGAGAGACCACGATCGCCGACTTTGAGCAAGAGTATGGCATCAAGGTCAATTACGATATCTACGACTCGGCCTCCATCGTGGACGCCAAGCTCATGGCCGGGCGCTCCGGTTACGACGTGGTGATTCACTCAGCCAGCTTTTCCACGCGGCTGCAGGAAGCCGGTATCTTCATGGAGCTGTCCCGTGACAAGTTGGACAACTGGCGCCACCTGGACCCGGAACTGCTCACCGAGTTTGGGCAATACGATCCCGGCAATCGTTATGCTGTGCCTTATATGTGGGGCACCACTGGCTTCACGTACAACAAGAAAATGCTGCTGGAGCGCTTGCCAGATGCACCCCTGCATAGCGCCGAGCTGGTGTTCAATCCCGAGGTGGTTAAGCATTTTGCCGACTGCGGTGTATCGATACTGGAAGCCCCCACCGATGTCATACCCTCGGTGTTGCTATACCTCGGACGCGATCCCAATTCCTTCGCGCCGGAAGACCTCAAGGCCGCCGAGCAAGTACTGCAATCGATACGCCCTTATATCAAGTACTACAGTTCCACCAAGTTCATGCTCGACCTGCCGGCGGGGGAAGTATGCCTGGCGGGTACCTGGTCCGGCGACTATGCGGTGGCCAGCATTCGCGCCGCGGAGGCCGGGCTGGATATCAAGCTCGACTACACCATTCCCACCGAGGGCGCGACGCTTTGGTTCGATGCTGTCTATATACCGGCCGATGCACCGCACCCGGACAATGCCCACCTGTTCCTGAATTACCTGCTGCGGCCTGAAGTGATTGCCGACATCAGCAATTTCACCGGGTATGCCAACGCCAATGCAGCGGCGACTGCGCTGGTGCTGCCTGAATACGCAAACGACCCCGCCATCTACCCCGACGCCGAGGTGCTCAAACGTACTCACGCCGTCAATGTCGGGGACCCCAAGACCGAACGGCTTCGCACCCGGGCCTGGACCCGAGCCAAGTCAGGGCTCTAGGGACCGGGACGCTAATCCTCCAGACTGGTAGGATATGCGCCAACAATAAGACAAAAGGCCAGATTGCAGACCGGTGCAAAACGATACCCCCTATATCCGTATAGAAAAGCTGAGCAAGAATTTCGGCGACTTCACCGCCGTCGACCAGGTCGACCTGGATATCACCCAGGGAGAACTGTTTGCCATTCTCGGCGGTTCCGGCTGCGGCAAATCCACCCTGTTGCGCATGCTGGCGGGGTTTGAGACCCCCAGCAGCGGAAGCATACTCATCGACGGCATCGACATGAGCGAGTTACCGCCCTATGAGCGGCCGGTGAACATGATGTTCCAGTCCTATGCCCTGTTTCCCCACATGACGGTTGCCGACAACGTGGGCTACGGCCTCAAGAAAGAAGGCATGGCGCGCACCGACATCGACGGCCAGGTTCAGCGCATCCTGGAACTGGTACAGCTACAGGACTTCGCCCGGCGCAAACCCGCACAGTTATCCGGCGGCCAACAGCAACGCGTGGCGCTGGCCCGCGCCCTGGTCAAGCGGCCCAAGGTATTACTGTTGGACGAGCCCCTGGCGGCGCTGGACAAGAAGCTGCGCGAGCGCACCCAGTTCGAACTGATGAATATCCAGGACCAATTGGGTATTACCTTCATCGTGGTCACCCACGACCAGGAGGAGGCCATGACCCTGGCCACCCGCATCGCGGTCATGGACGAGGGTCGCTTCGTGCAAATCGGCACGCCCTCGGAGGTCTACGAATATCCCAACAGCCGTTTCGTGGCTGACTTTTTCGGCACCATCAATATATTCGACGGCCGCGTCGGCAGCACCGATGCCAATGCCATTCACGTGGAATGCAGCGAGACCGGCACGGTGATTCACGCCAATCCACCCCCGGACCAGAGCTTGCCTGAGGATTTCTTCGTCGCGGTAAGGCCTGAGAAAATTCGCCTCAGTCGAGAGGCGCCTGCGGGACCAGATCTCACCGTGATGCACGGCGTGGTGGAAGACTTGGCCTACTACGGCAACCATTCGGTGTACCGCATAAAAACTGACAACGGCAAAGTGGTTCAGGTATCCGAGCAAAACACGCAACGCTCGGCGGAACTGGTGCTGGAGTGGGAACAGGCAGTGTATATGTCCTGGCCGCGGGACTGCAGCGTGGTGCTGGCCAAATGATGCAGGGCGCTGCCGACCGCCTCTGGCAGCGCAGCGTGCTGGGCATACCCTATCTCTGGTTGCTGGTTTTCTTCGCCGCCCCCTTCCTCATCATCCTGCGCATTTCCTTTGCCGACCCCCTGATCGCGCAACCGCCCTACACACCCCTGTTCGATGCCGCCGGCAGCTTGCAGCTGACCTTGGACAACTACCGCTTCCTGACCGAGGACGACCTGTACTGGGTGAGCTACCTGAAATCGATACAGATCGCCGCGGTATCGACACTGCTGTGCCTGTTGCTGGGCTATCCCATGGCCTATGGCATCGCCCGGGCACGGGGCGCCTGGCGCAACATCCTGCTGTTGTTGGTGATACTGCCCTTCTGGACATCCTTCCTGCTGCGGGTCTACGCCTGGATGGGCATGCTCTCCACCCACGGCATGGTCAACAGCTTCTTGCTGGGCACCGGACTCATCGATCAGCCGTTGAAAATGCTCTATACCGACGGCGCGGTCTACCTGGGCATCGTCTATACCTATCTGCCGTTTATGATCCTGCCACTGTATGCGACCCTGGAACGGCTCGATGCCGACCTGCTGGATGCCGCTGCCGACCTGGGCAGCAAACCCCGGCAGGTGTTTCGCGACATTACCCTGCCACTGTCCATGCCGGGCGTGATAGCCGGTTGTATGCTGGTGTTTATACCGGCCCTGGGCGAATTCGTGATTCCCGCCCTGCTGGGCGGACTCGACACCCTGATGATCGGCAAGACCCTGTACGACGAGTTCTTCATCAATCGCGACTGGCCGCTGGCGGCGACGGTGGCCACGGTACTGGTGTTGCTGCTGGTACTGCCAATCACCCTGTTCCAGCACTACCAACAAAAAGACCTGGAGCAGTCATGAAACGTCGCTCCACCTTCCTCACCAGTTGCCTCTGTTTCGGCTTCGCCTTTCTCTACATACCCATCCTGGTGATGATCGCCTGGTCCTTTAACGATTCCCGCCTGATGTCAGTCTGGAGCGGCTTCTCGCTACGCTGGTACTCGGCGCTGTGGGAAAACGAGCAGATCATTAGCGCCGTATTGCTGAGCTTGCGAATTGCGGTTATCAGCGCCACCTTTGCCACACTGTTCGGCACCCTGGCCGCGCTGGCGGTAACCCGCTTTGGCCGCTTCCGTGGCAGAACCCTGTTTACCGGCATGCTGGCCGCCCCGCTGGTGATGCCGGAAGTGATCACTGGCCTGTCACTGCTGCTGCTGTTTGTGAGCCTGCAGGACCTGATCGGTTGGCCCGGCGGTCGCGGTGCCAGCACCATCACCATTGCCCACATCACCTTTTCCATGGCCTATGTGGCGGTGGTGGTGCAGTCGCGACTGGCAGCGATGGATCAATCCCTGGAGGAAGCCGCCATGGACCTGGGTTGCAGACCCATGCAGGTGAGCCTGGATATCACCTTGCCCATGATCGGGCCGGCCATGCTGTCGGGCTGGTTATTGGCCTTCACCCTGTCGCTGGACGACCTGGTGATTGCCAGCTTCGTATCCGGGCCTGAATCCAGCACCCTGCCCATGCTGATTTTCTCCAAGGTGAGACTGGGGGTTACCCCCGACATCAATGCCCTGGCTTCCATCATTGTCTTACTGGTAGCGCTGGGCGTCATGCTCGCGGCCTGGATAATGTTGCGACAAGGCACGCAGTCCAGCCGTGACACTGGCACTTGAACGGCAGATCGATTAGCCTGCTGCCTCACCCACGCACCTAAAGCCCCGTATGTCGCAAGTCACCGCCAGCCGCGCTGTTTTCGAAGAGATCATCGACCAGATCAACCGTGGCGAAATCAATGCCGCCATCGCGCTCAGCACCGAGACCCTGGAGTCCTACCCCGGCGATGTAAACATCCTCGGCCTGCTCGGTGCGATCTACCTGAAGCAGAACCGCTTCGATAAGGCCGAACACTATTTGCGCCAGACCATCGCACTGGCACCGAGCTTCGCCAAGCCCCATGAGGACCTCGGCATCCTGCTACTGGACCAGGATCGCGCCGACGAAGCCGTGACCTTACTGGAGCAGGCGGCACACCTGGACCCCCGGAGCGAGACCGCCCTGTTCAACCTGGGCAAGGCGCGTATCAAGATTGGCAAGGGCAAGGAAGCCGATGAAGCCTTTGAAGCCGCCTTTGCCCTATCGCCGACGCGCAAGTTGCTAGCAGATGCAGCCCGCCTGCACGCCGATGGCAACTATGAAGATGCCGAGCGCAAGTACCGGGAAGTACTGAACAAGGAACCTGACAACGTTAACGCCCTGCGCATGCTGGCCATGATTGCCGCCGCCGCACAGCACGTCGAGGATGCCGAACGCCTGCTGCGCAAGGTGATCAAACTGGCGCCGGATTACTTCACCGCGCAGATCGACCTCGGTCGTATCTACAAGGAACAGGACCGTTACGAGGAGGCCATGGCCTGCTTTCGCAAGGCCATTGAACTGGAACCCAATAATGCCAAGCCCTGGTTCCTGCTGGCCGGCACCCTGGCACCGGCGGCGCTGACCGTGGAGGCCACCGAGGCCTATAAACGCTGCCTGGAGATTCGCCCGGATCACGCCGGCGCCCTGCTGGGACTGGGGCATACCCTGAAGACTATTGGTAAGCAGGAAGAAGGCATTGCCGCCTACCGCCGCTGCATCGACCTGAAACCCGATAACGGCGAAACCTACTGGAGCCTGGCTAACCTCAAGACCTTCCGCTTCACCGACGAGGAGTTGGCGCAGATGGAACAGCGCCTGGCCGCTGGGGAAATCAACCACGACTCCTCCGAGGTCAATTTCATGTTCGCCCTGGCCAAGGCCTATGAAGATCGCGAAGACTACGACACCGCCTGGCACTGGTACGAAACCGGCAACAACAAACAACGCGGCCTGGTCAGTTATGACCCGGTGCATTCCCAGGTGACTAATGATGCCATCCTGGAAGTATTCGACGACGAACTATTGCAGCGCCTGGCCGGCCAGGGTTGCGACGACCCGGCGCCGATTTTTGTACTCGGCCTGCCCCGCTCAGGCTCGACCCTGATAGAACAGATTCTCGCCTCCCATTCCATGGTGGAAGGCACCAGTGAATTGCCCTACCTGGCAAGGGTCGCCGCCTCGCTGAACCACAACCGCGCCGACGGTATTAACTATCCGGAGGCGGTGCGTGAACTCGCCGGCAGCAACCTGGTGCAACTGGGCCAGGATTACCTGAGTTATGCGCAGATGCACCGGGTGGAAGGCAAACCGCGCTTTATCGACAAGATGCCGAACAACTTCCCCAATGTTGGCCTGCTACACCTGATTCTGCCCAATGCCAAAATTATCGACGCGCGGCGCCACCCCCTGGATACCTGCCTGGGCAACTTCCGCCAGCTGTTCGCCAAGGGCCAGAACTTCACCTATGACCTGACCGAGATCGGCGAATATTACCTGGAGTACCAGCGGCTGATGGATGCCTGGCATGAACGCCTGCCGGGCCAGGTGCTGACGGTGCAATACGAGGATAATGTGGCGGATTTCGAAAACCAGGTGCGGCGCATCCTCGAATTCTGCGAACTGCCCTGGGAAGACGCCTGCCTGCGCTTTTACGACACCGACCGGCCGATACGCACCGCCAGCTCAGAGCAGGTACGCCAGCCGATCTACAGTGACTCACTCAACTACTGGAAGCGCTACGAGGACAAGCTCGGCGAGTTGATCGAAGTGCTGGAACCGATCAGGGGCCAGTACCGGCACTTTGAATAAAACAGCTACCAGATTTTAACGCGGTCCGCGGGCGGCAGGTACAGCGCATCTGCCTCGACAACATCAAACGCCCGGTAGAACTCGTCGACATTCCTGACCGCCCCATTGGTCCTGTACACAGGCGGCGCGTGGGAATCTGTCATGATCAACTGGCGCAAGGCCTCTTCGCGAGTCTTGGTGCGCCAGATCTGTGCGAAACCCAGGAAAACGCGTTGATAGCCCGTGAAACCATCCAGCTCCGGCGGCTCCTCGCCGTCCAGCGACATCTGGTAGGCCAGTAGACCAATGCTGATACCGCCCAGGTCACCGATGTTCTCGCCCAGGGTAAACTCGCCGTTGACGTGCAGGTCCTCGAAGGGCTGAAAGGCGCTGTATTGGTCGACCAGGACGGAGGCCCGTGTTTCAAACTCGGCGCGATCCTCGTCGGTCCACCAGTTGCGCAGCACACCGTCGCCATCAAAGGCGCTGCCGGAGTCATCAAAACCGTGACCAATCTCATGCCCTATTACCGCGCCAATAGCGCCATAGTTAACGGCATCGTCGGCCTGCATATCAAAGAACGGGGGCTGCAGGATCGCGGCGGGAAACACAATCTCGTTAAGCGGGGGATTGTAGTAGGCATTCACTGTCTGCGGCATTATTGACCATTCTGCTCGATCTACCTTGCCGCCCTGGCGTGCAAGCTTGCGCTCATATTCAACCAGGGACGCTCGCTCCAGATTACCGAACAGGTCATCGGGTTTGATCTCCAGCGCCGAGTAATCGCGCCACTGGTCCGGGTAGCCAATCTTCGGCGTGAATTTGGACAGCTTCTCCAGCGCCTGTTCCCGGGTTGTATCGGTCATCCACTCCAGTTCGCTAATGCTCTTGCCATAGGCCCGCACCAGGTTTTCAACCAGCTCCAGCATGCGCTGCTTCGCCTCGGGTGGGAAATGCTCTTTGACGTAGACCTTGCCCACGACCTCTCCGAGGGTCGCATTGACCGTGCTGACACCACGGCGCCACTGGGGGCGCTGTTCTTCCCTGCCCGCCAGCACCGTCCCATAGAAGGCGAAATTCTGTTCATCAAGCGTCTCGTTCAGCCGGCCGGCTACCGAGTTCAGGGTCGTCCACTTGAGATAGCTTTTCCAATCCTCAAGCGAGGTCTCTGCAATAATGGCATCCAGCGCCTGCATATGGTCCAGCATCGTCACCACCAGCCCATCAATATCCTGCACGCCGGCCTCGGCGGCATAGCCGTCCCAGTTAAAGCGGGGCATCAACTGCTTGAGCTCTGCCAGGGTCAGCTTGTTATAGAGCTTGACCCGGTCGCGGGTTTCTTCCTTGAGCATGTGTACCGCGGCCATGCGTGCTTCCAGCGCCATGATCATCCCGGCCGCTGCGCCACTCGCAGTGACCTCGGCCAGCTGCAGCATGCTCTCAATATGCGCCAGATAGAGGTCGCGAATTTCCGCCGACCTGGCGTCTTCATTGAAGTAGTACTCACGATCGGGCAGGCCCAGCCCGCCCTGCCAGGTATACATCATGTAGCTGTCTGGATTCTTGAAATCGACAAATTGCGCCAACACAAACGGCATGTTGTAACCGCGCCTGTTGGCGGCGGCCATGTACACCGCCAACTCCCCGTGGTCAGAAATCGCATCGATGCGCGCCCACTCCTTTTTGAGCGGTGCCAGGCCCAGGGTATTGCGCGTCTCCATATCGAGCCAGGACTGGTACAGGTCACCCACCTTCTGCTCATCACTGCCGTCGGCGAAATCGCCGCTTGCCGAGGCCTCGATAATTGACCTGACGTCCTCCTGTGACTGGTCGTGAAGGACGCTGAACGCACCGTAAGAGGACTTGTCGGCGGGTATTTCAACCTCGGCGACCCAGCCGCCATTCACATAGGAGAAGAAATCGTCGCCCGGCCTGACGGCCGTGTCCATATTGTCGATATCAATGCCAGAGCGCAGCGGCTGCGCTTCAGGCTGGCTCGCCTCTTGATCCTGCTGACAGCCAAGCAGCGTGGCCAGCATCAAAGTACACAGTAATTGTTTTTTCATAGCTTCCTTCGTTGTCACTGCCCGCAATACTGGGGGCTAGTAGGGCCAGACCTCCAGCCCGTGAATCGCATTGCGAATATCCTGGCTGAGTGTAACTGACTTGATACGTTTGCCGGCATCGAGATCGTGCAGGCTGATTGTTGAGGGTGAGGAGCCCGCCGCGATTAGCGAATCATCGATACTGCACAGGCCTCGGCCGAAGCCCTGGCGGGCAATACGCGAATCATCCAGGTCGGTGTGGGTCAGCTCGCCCTCAGGATAGGTTTTGACCGGTATTTTCACCTCACGCTCGCGCGTCTGGAAACAAACCCGGTCTGAGCGAGTGTCATTATAGAGCACCCCATCACGGTGGGGGCGCGCATTGTGGCTACCCGTGGGCAAGTCCACCCAGGGCTGGATGCGGCGACCGTTATAGACCAGCACCGCACCGGTCTGCAGACCGCTGATGAACATGCCCTGATCGGTGCAAAATACCGAGTTCAGGTGCAAGTCGTTGGCGGGCACCGGACCGCGGTTACTCTCGGGGTTGAATGGATTGCCCTTGTAGCCATCGCCGAGGCGGCTGATGTGCATACCCCAGCAGAATTTCTGTGCGTCCAGGTCAAAGCCGAGAATGGCGTCGTAAGCGGTGGAGGTCAGGTACAGGCGGCGCTCATGCACGTGAATTTCGTGGCAGTGCTTCAGGAAGGGGTTGCGGTAGGAGTTCAGTAATTTGAACTGGGGGTTGTAAACAAACAATTCATCGCTGGCGGCAATGTACACCCGCTCACCGTCCAGGGCGATGCCGCGCAGGCCCCGGTCCCAACCGCGACCCTGCCAGTCGATATCACCGGTATTCCAGTCGATGGTGCGCGCCACCGTCTCCTTGTCGAAATCCACCAGGTAAACCCCGCCATGGCTTTCGCCCTGGCGCGTACCGCGCACCACCGATGTCGCTACCAGCACTGTCACGAGGAACGCGCGTCGGGGGGCAGGTAGTCAAAGATGAAGTGAATGCGGTCCTCGGCACCCTTGTTCATCACCGAGTGCACCAGCTGGTTGTTGATTTCATAGGCCTGCCCAACCTCGAACTTGTAGGGGCGACCATCCAGGGTGAATCGCACTCGCGGATTGGTGCTGAGCGGAATGTGAATACGGTGGCTGGCATGAAAAGACGGGTGACTGTCGCGGTGTGGGCGGATCACGCCGCCGGGTATCAATTTCGCGGCCATGGCCCGAATAATGGTGCCGCCCTTTGGATAGTGTTCATCCAGTATGCCCTGCATTAGCGGCAGTGCGGCTTCAGCCAACCAGTCCCAGCCGCTTTCCTTATGCACTTCGATACTGGGCCAGCCGGAGCCGTCGGTAAACACCATGACCAGGGATTGCGTCTGGCGGTGCACTTCATAGGTTTCCTGGCGGTATTGCTGGCTCTCCCAGGCCGTCTGATCCAGGCCCAGCACAGTCTCTGCCAGCGCCTGCATAGGCACTGCACCCAGCTCGCGTAGTGGTGTATCAATATTCATAGGCGCACAACCATAGGCGGCTTGCCAGAGTGAGTCAATCCAGTCGCGACTACCTGAATTCAGGTAAATATCGACGCTTGATTTTGCTGGAATGAGCAGGAATACTCAGCTAACTACTAAAAATACAAATAGGCCTTGCTCATTATGTCGATCTCCACGTCCGAGTTCCTCAACCCCAGCCCACGCAAAGCCCTGGCAGTCGCTGTTTCCACCGCATTGACCGGTGGCGGCCACGCCTACGCCCAGGGCGAATTGGCCCTGGAAGAGGTCATCGTCACGGCGACCAAGCGCGAAACCAGCATGCAGGAGCTGCCGCAGTCGATCCAGGCTTTCACCACGGAAGACATCCAGCGCCGCGGTTTCCGGGGCATTGAAGACTATTTCAAGCAAATCCCGTCACTGACAGCGTCCACTCGTGAACCGGGTGGTACCTCGGTGGTATTCCGCGGCGTCGCCTCATCCGGCATCCAGTTTGGCACCAACCCCTCATCCTCGGTCTACCTGGATGAGCAACCGATTACCGCCGCCGGTCTTAACCCCAACCCGCGCCTGATCGATATCGCCCGGGTTGAAGCACTCAGCGGCCCCCAGGGCACCCTGTTTGGCGACTCCAGCCAGTCCGGCACCCTGCGCATCATTACCAACAAGGCCGATACCGAGGCCTTCTCCGCCTGGGTTGAAGGCGGTGCCAGCACGGTCGATGACGGTGACGATGGCTACGACCTGAGCGGCATGGTCAACCTGCCGGTCAGCGACAGCGTGGCGGTGCGCCTGGTGGGCTTCACCACCCGCGATGCCGGCGCTATAAACAATGGCCTGACGACAAGCCAGGGCGGCACCTTCACCAATTCGGCCCAGGTGGAAAGCGATGTCGATCAAAACGATACCGAGGGCGGCCGCCTCAATCTGCGCTGGGACATCAACGAGGACTGGACGGTTGATGTGATGGGCATCTTCCAGAACGAGGACAAGGATGGTTTTGGCGATACCAATACCGACCGCTCTGATGACCTGGAACAGGGGCGCTTTTACGATGAAAGTCTCAGCGACGACTGGTACCAGGTTGGACTGACCCTGGAAGGCAAGCTGGGCTGGGCTGATGGCACCCTGGCCATTTCCTACTTCGACCGGGACTTCAAATACCAGGCTGACGCCACCGACTACCTGTTTGAATTCAACAAGATCAGCAGCTACTACCCCTATTATGCGGCCTACGATTTTGGCGGCGACCCGCGCGGCTATGCCACCAACGAGATTGAGTCCGACCGCTGGAGCGTGGAAGCACGCCTGGCCACACCGGGTGCGTCTGACAGCCGCTGGGGCGGCATCCTCGGGGTGTTCTACTCCAGGGAAACATCGAATTCCCTGTTCTTGTCAGAAATTGACGATTTTGCCGGCACCGCGGGCTTTGCCTACCTGGCCTACCTGCAGTATTACTACACTGGCTACTTCCCCCAGGGCCCCACCGACAACTGGTTCTTCGGCTCCTACGATTCCGAGATCGAGACCTACGCGGTATTCGGTGAAGTCACCTATGACATTACCGACAACCTCAGCATTACCGCGGGCGGTCGCTGGTATGACGTGCAGCGCGATGACAAGCTGCTGTCGGGAGGTTTAATGCAGGGCAGGAAGCCCGACCGCGCCACCGACCTGGTGAGCCTGGATGAAGAATCCGACGAGGGTGATGACGGCTTCGTACCCAAGGTCAACATTACCTACACCATCGACGACGACAAACTGGTGTATGCCACCTACTCCGAGGGCTTCCGTTCCGGTGGTGGTAACACCGTGCGCCGCCAGTCGGTGCTGCCGAGAAACTACGACTCCGACACCCTCAAGAACTATGAGATCGGCGCCAAGACGGAATGGCTGGACGGCTCGCTGCGTTTCAACATCACCGGCTATTACATGGAGTGGGATGACATCCAGATCCAGGCCAACGACCCACAGCCGCTGGTATTCTCACTGGGCACCATTAACTTCCCGCAAGCGGAGATCAAGGGTGTGGAAATGGACTTCGCCTGGGTACCGCTGGCGGGCCTGACCATTGACGGCTCCTACAGCTACCTGGATGCGGAACTGTCCGAGGACGAGACCGTATTCGAGGAGACCGGCTTCCCGATCGAGGCAACCGACGGCACCGATTTGCCGCTGGCACCAGAGTGGAAGGCCGCCATTGGCGCCGAGTACGTATTCAACTTCGACATATTTGGCGCCGACCCCAGCATCCGCCTCGACTTCTCGCATATTGATGATTCGGTCAACGCACTGGAGGGTCTGGAATCGATCGTCTTCGCGCCCGAGCCACGCACCCAGAGCTCCTACGATACCTGGGACCTGCGCGCCGGCCTCGATGGCGATGGCTGGAGTGCGAACTTCTATATTCGCAACCTGGACGACGAACGCGGTGAAGTGTTCTACAACAACCGCTGGGGCAAGGAGCGTTTATCCATTACCACACCGCGCACCTACGGCTTCGCGATTCGCAAGAGCTTTAATTAAGGGATAAACGATGACCCAGGTGACAGCAGACACCGCAGCGGAGTTTTTCACTGCGGTTAGCGAGGCCTCCAACAAGGCGGACTGGGCAGCGGTAGCCAACGTTGTCGGCGATGAGCCCCGGGTAAGGATGGTACATCCGACCTGGGAAGGGGAAACCCTGTGGTTCGCCACCTCAACCGATTCGGCCAAGGCCCAGCAACTGCGCGAAAATCCCAATATCGATGTGCAGTTCCAGGTCTCCCCACCAGAGTTTGTCCATATCATGGCGCGCGGAAAAGTCGAGTTTCCCACTGACGCTGAAACCCGCCAACGGGTGTGGGATTTATTGACCTATGACCTGGCCGATTTCTGGCCCAATGGTGTCGACGACCCCGACTACATTCCCGTCAAGATCGTCTGCAGCCGGGTTGAGTTGTCAGAGATGTTTGGCACCATGAACAAGCGAGTCTGGCGCCCGGCTTAAACCTCAATGCTGTATAGCCAGAGTCGTTGCCACAGCCCAGACTCGTTAAGCCTGAAAGGGTTAATCCAGACTTAGGATCTTCCAGGACCACCCTAGCGCCGCCGGGAAACGGGGTTTAGCGTCGGCTCGCTGCCACCCAGCTTTGCCAGTCGCTGCGCGCTTTCCCGCTGAATAAGGGCCGTGAGCGCCTCGTGCACCAATTGGGTTTTTTCAGCAATACCGCTCAAGCGCTGCGCCTGCTCGAGCAAGTCATCATCCAGGTTTATCGTGGTTCTCATGGCTGGCTCACTCATGCCTAAATACATACATACATTATGGCATCAAAGCTTGCCGTTTCTGATGCGCCATTACATCAAAAATGCTCGAATTGTCAGCCGCCTAATCCCGCGCCCAGAAGCTGGAGCCGGTCTGGCCGGGGCCTGAGGACACCATCACTTCAATTTCGCGGATATCCTGGGCATCGAGAAAGGCCTGGTCTTCCACCAGGGTTTCCAGCAGGTAGTGAGACAGGTCTTCCACCGTGGTATTGCGCACCGGGATCAGCAAGGTATCGGCCTTAAGCAGCAGCAACACATCCTGGTCGTGCTGTACCCGGAAGTAATCGCCCTCCTCCGACACCTGCAGGTAGGGTGACTGGCTGGGTATCAGGGTGTACTCGTCCAGCGCATCGCAGAGCTTCTTGATCTGCGCCTTGTACACCGCGTAATCGCCGGTGAGTCCATTTTTATCTACCGGCGCCACGATTTGTGCCGCCACCGAAAAGTTGTGCCCGTGCAGGCGCTCGCGCTCCGTGGCGGAGAACACCGTGAAATGCGCGGCGGAAAACTTGTGGCTTTCCTTGTCGATGCTGATGGTGGTGAGTCGTTCCATAATTATATTTTTTGGCCTGGCGAACGTTGTCGGAAAGCCGCTAGTTAGTCACACTCAGGCGTGGCGGTCAAACCCGCAGCGACGACCTCAAATCTGCTAAGGTTGGCCGGCAAGGCGGTTGCCATCGGCGTGGCCAGCACTGACAATCTGCCGCAAGACAAGCTTCCAGTCCTGCTAGGGCTGGATAAAGGGGGTTCATGAAAACAGCAATCATCACCGGCGCCAGTGTCGGCATTGGTGCCGCCCTGGCGGCCCTGTACACAGATGCAGGCTACAGCGTATACAACCTGTCGCGCCGGGCCTGTCCGTTGGCCGGGGTCAACAATATTGCCTGCGACCTGGCTGATGATGCCTCCATCGCCGCTGCGCTTAACAGCTTGCGCGATGTGGTCAGCCAGGCCGACAGCGTGGCCCTGGTCCACAACGCCTGCCAGATGTTGAAAGATGACGCCATGAACTGCGCCAGCGACGACCTGGCCAGGGTGCTGCAAACCAACGTGGTGGCGGCCAATAGCATCAACCAGGCCTTGCTGGCCTTAATGCCCGGGGGTTCCAGCGTGATTTACATCGGCTCGACCCTGTCGGAGAAGGCCGTGCCCGGCGCCTTCAGCTATGTGATTAGCAAGCACGCCGTGGTGGGCATGATGCGCGCCACCTGCCAGGACCTGATGGGCAGCGGTATTCATACCGCCTGTGTTTGTCCCGGCGTTACCGATACGGAAATGCTGCGCACCCACCTGGGCAATGACGCCCAGGCACTGGAATTTATTGCCGGACTGAACAGCTACGACCGACTGATTGAACCCGAAGAAATTGCCAGGCTGATTCTGTGGGCGCACGAGAACCCGGTGATCAACGGTTCGGTGCTGCACGCCAACCTGGGCCAGAAGGAAAACTAGGCATGGCGCAAAGCAGCAAGGCCCTGCCGGAACTGGACGCGGCCACGCTCAATGAGCGGCGCGAGCGGGTATTTTTGGTGCTGGCCGGCATCTTCATCTGCGCCATGACCATGCTCAACATCCTCGGCATCACCCGCTTTATCCAGTTAGGCCCGCTGCAGCTGGCGGTGGGCGTGTTGCCCTACCCCATTACCTTTCTCTGCACGGATTTGATTTGTGAACTGTATGGCAAGGCCCGCGCCAATTTCATGGTCACCCTGGGGCTGGGACTCAACTTCTTTATCCTCGGCTTTCTCTATCTCGGCAACCTGGCCCCCTCGGTGCCGGCTGAAGCGCTACCGCCCTGGCAGATGATGCAACTGGCGGCCCCGGTGAGCCTGCCCAACGGCAGCATTGTGGAGAACCAGGTCGAGCTGTATCGCCTGATCTACGCCACCACCAGCGGCGCCGTGTTCGCCTCGATGATGGCCTACATCGCAGCCCAGTACTGCGACGTGCAACTGTTCCACTTCTGGAAGCGGGTCACCAAGGGCAAGCACCTGTGGATACGCAATAATTTCAGCACCATGATCAGCCAGCTGGTGGATTCCTTCATGGTGATCCTGGTGACCTTTGGGGCCGTCTACCTGGCGGGCAATATGACAACCGCCACCCTGGTGACCCTGATGTTCAGCAATTACGCCTTCAAGTTCTGCGTGGCTATACTGGATACCGGCCCGTTTTACCTGGGCGTTTACAAACTGCGCGCCTACCTGCGCCTGCAACCCGGCGAACTTGCCAGCCAGACACCCGAGGGAGAGACCCACTGATGCCAAACACAATCACCCAGCTGTTCCGCTTTCCCGTCAAGAGTATGATCGGCGAATCACTGACCAGTCTTGAGCTGAGCGCACGGGGCGCAGTGGGCGATCGCGTATGGGCGGTTCGCGATGAGGTACGCGGTGGTATTCGCGGCGGCAAGAAGATTCCCGCCCTGATGACACTGGCGGCGAACTTCACCGCAGCACCCGCTGCCGAGGGCTCCAGCCCGGCCATGATCACCGCCCCCGATGGCAGCCAGCGGGAAACCGGGGCGGACGATATCAATGCGTGGCTTACTGAGAAGCTGGACCACGAGGTAAGCCTGTGGCCACTGCTACCGGCAGATGCGCTGGACCATTACCGCCGGGGCGCACCTGATAGCGAGGATTTCGAAACCGAGATGCGAGAGATGTTCGCGCGCACACCGGACGAACCCCTGCCCGATCTGGAGATATTCAGTGAGGTGATCGAGTACGAATCGCCACCAGGCACCTATTTCGATGCATTTCCGATCCTGATCATGACCCAGCAATCCCTGGCAACAATGGCGGCGCACCGCCCCGAGTCACAGTTCCATGTCGATCGCTTCCGGCCCAACCTGTTGCTGGATGCGCCGGACATCGACCACCCCTTCCCGGAAACCACCTGGCTGGGACAACAGATCCAGATCGGCGATGTGGTGCTGGAGACCGTGGGTGAATGCCCGCGCTGCGCCATGACCACCCACGGATTTGGCGACCTGCCCAAAGACCCCGGCATTATGCGGGCCCTGGTGCAAGCCAATGGCGGCAACATCGGCATCTACGCCCGGGTCGTGAGCGGCGGCACCGTCAATGTCGGTGACCAGCTCAGCGTTCAGTAAAGCCAGGCAAAAGAGTTAAGCGGGAGAGTTTGTATGATCATAGTTGTCGCAAAAATTGTCTTCACCAGCCAGGCCGACCGGGACGAGGCCGTGACACTCTCGGCGCCGGTACAACTGGCCACGCGCGAGCAGGAGCCCGGCTGCCACGCCTATTGCTTTGCCGCCGACCCCTGCGACCCTGTCGCCATCCAGGTGTATGAGCTGTGGCAAGACAGTGATTCACTGGCGGCACACTTTGATCACCCCAATTACCTCGCCATGGTCGAGCTGTTGTCGGGCACGGGCTTCGTCGACAGCATCAACCGCGCCTATCTCACCGAGCGCGATGAACCGGTGTATGGACCCGACGGCGAGAAGAAGGATGTGTTCTTTAGCTGAGTCCTTGCAGTCCCGGCGCCAGGCACGCCTCGCTGAGAAATGGCGATCTCTTAACACGTCCCTGTGCTGATCCTCAGTTCAGAATAGACCAGGTGAGCGTTTTTGCCAGATTATTATATGTATTTTTGTATGGCTAATACTCCATTGTAGTGCTAGCTTTGAAACATGGCTATGGACAGCTTTGAGTGGGATGAGGAGAAGGATCTCCGGAATCAGGCCAAGCACGGCGTGAGCTTCGTGCAGGCGCAGTATGCGTTTATGGATCGCAATCGGGTGATTGCCAGGGATCTATCCCACACCGACGTGGAAGATCGCTTCTTCTGCTTCGGACAGCATGCTGGCGGAATACTGACGGTACGTTTTACCTACCGCGGCGACACCATCAGGATTATTGGTGCCGGCTACTGGCGCAAGGGCAAGAAGATTTATGAACGCGAAAATCAAATATAGCGACGGCCCCATCGGTGACCTGGAGATTGTGGAGGACTTCCTGCCACCTCCAGAGCAGCTCGCGTTCTCGGAAGAAACCGTGAAGGTGACCATTGCATTAAGCAAGGAGAGTGTCGATTTCTTCAAAGGCGAAGCAAAGAAGCACAACACCAAGTACCAGAAGATGATTCGTCGCCTGCTAGATGCCTATACCGAGGCGCATACACCAAGGGAAGGGCCTGAAAATCACAGCTAGATGGGGGAGAACACAATCATTTCGGACAGTTGTATCATTTTGACGTGTTAGATCACGTCACTTTGCCATCTACTATGATGTTATGTGTCCTCTGAGGTCTGGGTATAGGTATGGATGAAACGACGATCGCCTTGTCAGGGCTTGCAGTTTCTATACTAGTGGCGTCTACCGGCTGGCTGGTTGCTTACACAAGCAAAAGAAAACACGATTCCCGACTCGCCCAATTGGACAGAGTAAATCGACAGCTACGCGAGTTGTACGGGCCACTCTACATTGGTCTCGAAGCGGCAAACCGTACCTGGAATTCTTTTTGGGAAAACTATAAGCCTTCCCACGGAGAAGACTACTATTTTGGGCCATCGGTCGAAGTTACAGATGACGAAAAAAGAGTGTGGAGAATCTGGCTGGAAAACGTTTTCGAGCCAATGAATGCGAAAGCTGAGGCAATTCTTACCAATAGCATTGATCTATTTGATTCAGATGAAATCCCGGATGCTTTCATAGACGCGTTAGCACATATTGCCGCTTATCGAGCGGTTTTAGCCCAGTGGAAAGAATCGGACTTTTCAGAACATACATCAGTCAATAACTGGCCTCGCGAAGAACTCATAGCAATCGTAAAACCGGCCTACGATGAACTTAGAGAAAGACAACGTGAACTACTGGACACATAGCAAGCGAATGCGGTCGTTCACAGCCTTGGGCCACGTCGCTATCGCCGGCGTTAACTGCCCCTTGCCATGCACCAAGTGATAGAATAGTATCACTTTAATGAAAACTGAATTGGTAACAACACTGAAGCGCCAGGCGACCAAAATCCTGTCAGAGCTTCACGACTCCAAAGAGCCCGTGCTTATTACAGAGCACGGAAAGCCGTCTGCTTATCTCGTTGATTTTGAAGATTTCGAATCCCTCCGGCGCAGAATGCAGATCCTGGAGGGCATTGCCCGCGGCGAATCTGCCGCACTGGAAGGCAGGACTTTAAGTCATGCCGAAGCCAAAAACAAAATGAAGAAATGGCTGGGCTAAGCTGGGCGGAACCAGCTCTATCCGACCTCAACGAAATAGCAGACTACATCGCGCTTGAAGATCCCGAGGCAGCGCGTGTACTGGTTCAGCGGATATTCTCCGCCGTAGAACGCCTGGAACGGCATCCGAACTCCGGCAAGGTTCCAGTTGAGCTAGAAGGCGGCCGCTATCGGGAGGTGATATGTGGCCCTAGCCGAATATTTTATCGTCATGTCAAAGACCAGGTCTTAATTCTCTATGTTATGCGCAGCGAGCGAGAGCTCCGAAATTTTATGCTCGAAGATCGGGATGACCGGGGCAGCTAACATGTCTTGGCTGACGTACGCCGCGCCCCGCAGCTTAAAGCCTTAGAACCCATGCTAGAGATACTACCCGCCAGCGACTCTGATTACGGCGCAGCGTTTTCCCTGATGCGGGAGAATATGGGATCAAAGGGTCAGACTCCATGATCCTGTATGGTGTTAGCCGGTAGCTTGAACATCCGATCGAGTCCATATTGAGGGAGCCCACAAGCCAGTGAGCTGGGGAATAAAAATTCTTGTCGTCGCGTGTACAGTGCTAACGTGGTTTGCGAGCGCAGCACTTTATGATGAATTTGGATTCAGGGTAGAGCCAGATGGCATGCTACGGGCCCTTATTGGAATGATTATAGTCGGCCCGGCCGTATCAGCCGCCCTGGCCTGGTTTTTCATTACAAGGTACAGGCGCATGAATAGCGACCTTCAAAGAAGGCAACTGACAGCAGGTCTCATTCTGTTTCCTGTCGGCCTACTTATCATGGCGACGGTATTGGCTAGCTAGGGCATGAAAGAGAGTAAGCAAAACCGCGAGCCTGACAAGCGCATGCAGTGGCCTGCCAAAGCCGCGAGCTGTCTATAGATGGCCAGGCGCACAACATACTGGACGGCGAGTGTGGCAGCGATCTGCCTGGGCGTGTTTCTCTATGTCTGGCTGCCCACCCTCGCAACTGCCAAATTCGAGGCACTAAACTCCTCAAGTGAGCCCGTGGAGCTCACCGTCGAGTGGAAAGACAAGACCCTGGAGCTGGGACGCCTCGACCCCGGGCAACGCCTATATTTTGAGATTGATGATGAGGCCGCGGCTACTTTTATCGCTCACTGGCCATCCGGGATCAGGATCAGCAACGAGCCAATCTACTTTACTTCAGGTACTGTCGTACGTGCCGACATCCGGGACTCAGGTATTGAGGTGTTCTATGAGTATTGAAATTCGAACATTCACAGAGAGCGATAGAGCAACAGTTCTCGGCTTGTGGGAAACCTGCGGGCTAACAACACCGTGGAACGATGCCAATAAGGATATCGATCGTAAGGTCAATTATCAGCCAGAGCTGTTTTTCGTGGGTGTAGAAAATGGCAGCTTGGTTGCCTCCGCTATGGCCGGTTACGATGGTCACAGAGGTTCTGTATTTTATCTGGCGGTACACCCTGACGCTCAAGCTAAGGGATATGGCCAACAACTCATGGAGCACATCGAGTTAGTACTGGAAGATATAGGTTGCCCCAAGCTGAATATCCTTGTGCGCAGTTCAAACCAATCTGTATTGGAATTCTACGATGAGTTGTCCTATTCAGCCGACGATGTCGTTTGCCTGGGTAAGCGGATAATTCCAGATGCATAGCCGGGTAATCGGGCGCAGTGGCTACGGCCGCCGCTTGCTTAGCGTTTAACTTCCAGGACCCGTGACAACATGAACCGAGTATGTGCGTTAATCCTGCTTCTCACCATCAGTAGTTGTTCTTCCGTGCCGCTATCGACTATGGCCCGCATGAGCACCTTTGATGCCGAGGACTTTGTCGCGCTGAACCCTGATGAGCTACAGGTAAAAGTGATTCTCCCGGAGGGCTTTGAGCTGGATACAGAAACCAGCTGGTTGGGCATTGATATGAGCTCGTCGGCGGGTCAGCACCAGGGGGTTTTTGATCTTCGCGAGAAGTCCGTGGAGTCGGGAGAGATTTCAACCGGGTTTTTCTCTGAGCCCGTCCAAAGCACTTCATACCTGTTGAGCCTGACTGAGTCATCGCGCGTTAAATTCACTGATCTGCAGCAGTTTGTTGGCAAAGCCACAGCCGACGCCGTAAGTATCAGGGTGGTCCCAAAACTGGCGTCCCGACCCAAAGACGCTACCTCAGTGAACATTTCAGTTGATTTACGACTGTCTGAGTCCCAGGGCTTTTTCACTCTCGTAGATTCCGCCCAGCTACCGCTGGGAAGGCTGATGGAAAGTGAAGAGAGCTAAACTGAGAGCAACACTTGATAACTGCATGCAGTGCGGGTCCAGCGGGGGCCAGACGATTGGCCTCGCCAGTCACCGATGCTGCTGGTGTACTAATTCTATGAGGGTTTACGCAATATGAGTGAGAGCTACATTGATGCGACGGATGAATCCGCCGTTCAGCTTTTTTCCAGGAATATCACGGGTGATATCGTCATGCTCAACCTGCTCAGGTTTCGGGAGGTGGCAGACTATGCGGCGTTTCCGGACCTGGCCCCGGAGCAACCCATATCTGGCCGTGCGGCCTTCCAAAAGTACATTGATCATACGCTCCCGTTTTTGCATGACTCTGGCGGGGGCATTGATTTCCTGGGCAAAGGTGGCAAATTCTTTGTCGGCCCGCAGGACGAGCGCTGGGATCTGGTTATGCTGATTCGACAGGATTCCCTGAACAGCTTTATTGCGTTCGCCACGAATGAGGCGTATCTCGCTGGCGTCGGACATCGCACCGCGTCTCTGGAGGACTCTCGATTACTACCCCTGGAGCAGCATCAAGGTCAGAACATAACAAGCCACGGCAGCGCGGACGACCAGCCGGCTGGCCCCGCCTGACGCGTACAATGACCACCCCACATCACAAGAAGTATTAATAGTGACCACGACGGTACGCATTGCTGAAGACCATGAACAGGACCTGGTGCACCGCCTGGATCAGTACTACCTGTATGAGTTCTCACGGTTCATGCCTGATCACTACAAACTGGCTGAAGACGGGCTGTTTCACGACGGGAGTTATAGTGAGTTCTGGGAGAGTCCGGCCAAGTACCCCTACCTTATCTTCCAGGGCTCGGAGATCGCCGGCTTCGCACTGGTTGACGATCTTGGCTCACACTTCCTATTGGACCAGTTCTTTGTGATGCTGAAGTTTCAGGGGGCTGGCGTAGCCCAAGCCGCCGCTGTCCAGATATTCGACACACATCGCGGGGACTGGCAAGTTGAGTCGCTGATGGCTAATCCAAAGTCAGAGGGCTTCTGGCCACGCATCATCGGCAGCTATACCTCAGGTAGATTTGAAAAATCCGTCAAGCAGCCCAGAAAAACCCACCATGTGTATTCCTTTACCAGTGCTGCCCACTAGTCGCATAGGGGCGAACTGGTGGGCATTAACGGCCAGGCGACTTATTCTTGCTCCACCCAGACATTGACTGACGCGGACTCAGTGAGATTGTCACTCCAGAAGTAACCGTCACTCCAGAAGTAACCGTCGCTCCAGAAATAGCCGTCGCTCCAGAAGTAACCAGCGCTCCAGGCATAGCCATCGGACCAGAAGTAGCCGTCGTTCCAGAAGTATCCGTCATTCCAGAAGTAACCGTCATTCCAGAAGTAGCCATCCATGCCCATGATGTAGTAGCCGCCGTCCGGGCTCTGGTTGGCCAGGCCGCCGAAGTGGGCGGTGCCCGCCAGGTCCGCTGAGACGTCCAGGCCCGTGTTGGCGCAGCCGAGCGTATCACTGATGACCGCCTCATAAGCATTGGTCAGGCCAGCACCCTGCTGGAATACGCCGTAAGCGAGCTTGCCGTTCGCATCGACAGCCGGGCTGGAAGAGGCCATCAGTTGGCACTTCACATCATCTGCTGTCAGCCAGGGCTTGGTTTCCAGCATCAAGGCGATGATGCCGCTTACGACAGCTGTGGACTGGGACGTACCCGACATCGTGAAATACTTTTCTCCGTCGTGATACTCCGGGTGTGCCTTTGCGATCGAGCCGTCTTTGCTCATCAGGCCCGAAACATGTCCACCAGGGGCGACGACTTCGGGTTTGATGAAACCTTCAACGGTGGGACCAACCGACGAGAACGAGGTCAGCACATCGTCAGTGATATTCTCCGGGGTAAAGTTGTCACTCATTGCACCGACGGTGATCACGTAGGGCACGTTTCCTGGCACGCCGATGGTCATGGGGTCGGGGCCACGGTTTCCGGCGGAGGCCACCACGACAATGCCGGCCTCCCAGGCGGCCATCACAGCCTGGTTCAGTGGATCGTCCCAATAATGGGAGCTCGGGGTGGCGCTGAAGGAGAGGTTCAATACCCGGATGTTGAACTCATCCCGGTTGGCGACTACCCAGTCGATGCCGCGAATGACATCAAGATAGCTGCCACGACCCTCATCATCGAAGCTCTTGACGACGATCAGGTTCGCACCCGGGGCGATGCCATTGGAGTCGCCCATGGGGCCGAGGTCGGTGCCGCTGATGATGCTGGAGAGGTGGGTACCATGGCCGTGTTTGTCTTCGACCTTTTTGGTGCCCTCCTTGTCCTTGATTGCGTCGTAGCCAGCGATGAGTTGGCCAAGGCGCTCGTCCTTGACGAGTTTCTTGTCGTCCCAGATTCCCGTATCCAGCACAGCCACACCGACGCCTGCGCCGGTGATACCCATGCTGTGTACACTCGTCGCCCGCACGTGCTGGGCAATAGCCGCCTGGGGAAGGTCGTTGTCGATGGCCTCCTCCATCTTCTCAAAGCGCGCCTCCCTGGCCTCGCATTTTTCAACCTTCGCCACTAGCTCGGGATTGTCCTTGTCTTTCTTCAGTGCTTTTTTGGCCGCTCTCAATTCTGTCTCGTTGGCTTCCTTCTCTTCCTTGAAGGCCGCTTTCATGGCCTCCTTTTCTTCCTTGCTGTATCCGTTGTCCTTGTTGCCGGCGGTTTCTACCTGGCGGTCAGGCACGACACGCAAGTTGTCACCCTGGCCAACCAGTGCCTGGTACTGCGCTTCCGAGAGCTCGGCACCTGCTGCCGCGATGATGCCCAACTCGTGGCTGACCGAACCGCCGACCTGCTCAATGGCGGCAACGGCGGTGGCGAGGTCTTGAGACTGGACCAGGTAGGCCCCGGTTTCGGCCCGCTGCAACTGCAGGGACGACACAGCGAGGACCAACACTGAAGCAGTGAGGCCAGCAGTGATCTTTTTCGATCGCAGTTTTATGGCTGTCATAACAAAACTCTCCGTTCTCAAGAACGCGTATCTGGTGTATGCCAGGGTAGCTGCAAGCACTGTGCCAAGGCAGTACACCGATAGAGCGCAAATTCGGCTTACGACTTATTTGTCTTTTAAAAACAGAGCGTTATGGAACGCCCAAAAGCTAATTATGGCTTTGGCCCGAAGGACAGGCATCCTTGATCGCCAGAATTTAGAGCAGCGCGCCGAAAATACGGCGATTGTCGCCAGAAAAGTGGGACATCTGTGGCAAGACCGACGCGTCGGGCGCGATATTTCAGCGAGATTCAAGCAACCCTTGATCACTATCGCTGAGTTGAGCCGGGCGAGGGCCATGCCTGGGCCTGGTTTCGAAAGCGCCAGGCCACAGTGATCCCTGTACCGGGCATCTCCGGGATTCAACCCGGGAAGGAACACACTACAGGCGCCACATTGTTGCCTGCTGTCAGGGGTGCTACCTTTTAATCCACAATCCAATACTGCGGTTTGATCGGGCCAATGATAGCGATGCCCTACGGCTAATCCTGGAGGCAACAATGACTAAGTACCTGGTGGCCCTTTGTGCCCTGGTTTTCTCCTCACAAAGCCTTGCTGGGGCGCCTGCAAGCGATCCCGAGGCCTGGTATCGCGGCGGTTATGCCGTGCTCTGGGCTGATAAGCCGGGCCAACAGGTCGAGGCCATGCTGAATCACTACTACGACACGGTGGAGACCCATTCTGCCGATGGTTCGATCAGCCGCGACGCCAAGCGCGATTGGCTGGTGCCGTCTCTCAAGCAGTGGTTGGCAGAGGGCTGGGTGAGCGCGGAGTTAAAGCAACTGAAGGTCGATCGTATCAATGCCAGCACCACCAGCTTTAAGGCCAGCTGGATAGACCACTATAAAGAAACACCGGATGAGATATCCTGCGGCTGGTACCTGGCTGACATGATCGATGGTCGCTGGCAGTTTACGGCCTATGCCGACCTGGACTGCGCCGCTCACGGCCTGTAAGCGCCGCGCCACGGTCGATACGACCTGGCCAAAGCAAGCTGCAAGGGAAGGATTCAATGAAGAAAACAGATCGCGAGCTGGGCATGCACGGCAAGATCACCCGGCGAGATCTTATTCATGATGCAGGAATAGCGGCGCTCGGCCTGAGCCTGCCGCTGGGCGCACTCGCGGACGCCAAAGGTTCATCTATCGCCCCGGCGGACTCTACTGCCCCGGCGGGCTCTCTTGCCCCGGCGGACTCTCTTGCCCCGGCGGATTACCCCCCTGTTCGCACCGGCCTGCGCGGTTCCGAGCCAGGTTCCTTTGAAGCGGCGCATAAGTACCTGCGCGACGACAAACCCCTCCCCGCCCCCCGCGACCTGGATGAAAGCTACGACCTGGTAGTGGTTGGCGCCGGCATCTCCGGGCTGGCCGCGGCGCAGTTCTACCGGGACAAGTACGGCCCCGAGGCGCGTATTCTGCTGCTGGAGAACCACGATGACTTTGGCGGGCATGCCCGGCGCAATGAGTTTCACCAGAGCGGCGACATGCGACTCGCCCTGGGTGGGACGCACAACCTGGAGTACTGGCAGTTCAGCGACACCGTCAAGCAGATGATGGACGAACTGGGCATAGACGTGAATGCCATGCGCCGCACCCAGGAGTTTGCCTACGGTGGCAACGGGCGCGAAGGCGCCGCGGTCTGGTTTGACGCCGACACCTATGGCGAGAACAAACTGGTGACCAATTTCCGCCTGGATCGTCCGGGCACGACAATCAACGCCAATCGGGTTGATGAGTTTCCACTAAGCGCGACTGCCAAAGCACAGCTCAAGCGTTTCTATGAGCTGCGGATCAATGCTCTTGAGGGCCTGTCTGAGGCCGACGTAGAGCGCTACCTGTACAGCACGCCCTACGTCGACCTCATCACCCAATACGGAGGACTGGGCGCTGAGGCCCTGCAGCTGTTTGATAATGCCAATCATGGCGGCTGGGGAGTCGAAACTCGCAGTCTCTCAATAGCAGAGGCGCTGGATGAAGGCATGCCCGGCCTTAACTTGCTGGGTCAGGACGCGATCGCCGAAGACTGGGATTATCCGGCCGCCCTGTTTCCCGACGGCAATGCCAGTGTCGCGCGCCTGCAGGTGCATGCGCTGGTACCGGCGGTGGCACCCGGCACGACGGCTGACAATGTGGCCGTGGCGCATTTTGATTACGGAAAGCTTGATCGCCCAGACGCCCCGGTGCGTTTGCGTCTCAATTCCACCGTGGTGCGGGCGACAAATACTCAAGCTGGTGTAGACGTCAGCTATATCAACAACACCAACAACGGCGAGGTGCTGCGGGTCAAGGCCAGGCACTGTGTGCTGGCCTGCTATCACACGGTCATTCCCCACCTGTGCCCCGACCTTCCCGAGACGCAAAAGGCCGCACAGAAGTACCAGGTGAAGCGCCCGCTATTGCTCACCAATGTCTTGATTCGTTCCAGCAAGGCACTCGATACCCTGGGTATCGCCGGTGCCCAGTGCCCCGGGCGCATGCACAGCGACGTATTCATGTTCAAGGGCCTGAATACCGCCGGTTACCAACATGCCTTTGCCGATGATGGCCCGGTGCCACTGACCTTCTGGGGCTCGATCGCACCGCCACCCGACGTCGATGACCTGAGAGAACAAATGCGCGCCGCCCGCTACCGGATGTTAGAGCTCAGCTTCGAAGACTATGAGCGCGAGGTGCGCACCGTTATGGATGGCATGCTGGGCCCGGCTGGATTTGATGTACAACGCGATGTGCTCGCCATTACCGTCAATCGCTGGCCACACGGCTACTCACACGACTATATGGACCTGTGGGACCCGGACTGGCCACCGGGCCAGGCGCCCCATGAAATCGCCAGCCGGCCATTTGGCAATATCACAATGGCCAATGCCGATGCCGGCGCCGACGCCTATACCCATGTGGCCATTGATCAGGCCTTCCGGGCGGTGCAGGAGTTTGCTTAGGCTAACTTGCTGTTTTTAATGGTATTTATGGAATTGGCCGTCCCCCCGACCAATTTCACTTATGAAACAACTCGCCTGGTTACTGTGACTAATGGAGATAAGTGAACTGTCCCTGCGCTCTGCCGTACTCCACTTATTTGACGTTATTGAAAGAGCCTGTAATTCGGGTGGAGCAGCTACAAACTTTAACCTGATTGATGCAGCCATCTTCACTTATCGCGAGTTAGAGGCCTATTAATCAAGGAGCGCGGCTGGCTGCAAGATGGGTACTGTGTCAAAATGCTCCGCGGAAATATACGCATTCGTACCTTCGATTACAGCCTGATCACTGCTGCTGTCAAAAGTTGCGGTAATACCCGTTACTGCCATTCCGACTACCTGCATGTATGCGTTCAACACAGGTCCACCGCTGCTGCCGGAATGGATATCTGTATCAACTTCGCAATGTAGAAACGTACTTTTCTTGAACGTATTAGTGACGGTACAAAGCTTGATAGAAACCGAATGGTGCCCTGGTAAAAGTTGAGGAAAACCAACCACGGAGAGCCTATAGCCCGGCAATGTGTTTAGATTTTTTGCTATCTTTAGGAAGTCATTGCAATTCAAATTCTCCCCTTCTATCGATAGAACTGCAATATCTGAATATTGACACGCTGCTTTTAGGTCGGCCCTATACTTTACGGACGGCTCGCGAATTCTATGGACGAAGCAATAACTGGGGTTTCCCGCCTTATTGAAAACATGGGCACACGTAAGCATTCTTTCATCGGCCAACATAAATGCAGTACCTTGAACAAGTTGCTGCTCATCACTTAGATTTTCAACGCCTTCAAAACATACAACCCAAACGCATCTCTCTAGACGACCGCGGTTAGAGGCGCCGTAGAAATGTAACTGCGTATCCAACTCGCCAAGTGCGACGACCGTTTCCAGAGGTAGCTCCAAATCTAAGCTCAGGTTGTTAAACCTTCTGGCAAGACTGGTATACACACGGTCATGTTTGCCTTTCACCATTCCAATGAAATTGAGGCGTCCTGCGACAACGAACTCTAAGCTCGCGCAGTCATCGCCATTGATCGAAACGTTCCTATTTTTTGCTTTATCAATGTCCTGTTCCAGTGCGTGGATCATCGCCCTTGTTTTTCTAATATAGCGCCGATCAACGTTGACCTTTCTATTGACTTTAAGCCCCGTCACGATCTGTCGCTCATCATATCTTTGCATGCGAGTTTTTCCCGCGTTTATCCTAAATCCATTGCTTTGTATTACGCGGGTAAGCTCCTCAGTAGGCCGCACCTCACCCTCCTCCAAGGCATAGATCGAGTTGGGCTCTAGTGATAATAGAGAAAACGTTATGTCATCAGCGTATCGGGTGTAAAACGCCCTATTGCGGCTCGCTAAATAACTCAGCTCTCGATCCATTCGACGGGATATCATGTTGGAGATTACTGGAGACGTAGGTGCACCCTGTGGAAGCTGCCTTTTATAACAACATAAGTGCGCAATAAATTGGGCGCATTCGTTGCTTAATGAATACGGAGGCGCCGCCAGCAAACCGCGCACCCTACCAAAATGTATGCTGTGGAAGAAGTCTTCCAAGTCCAGATTGAATACAGCTGCTTTGCGCACGTGCGACTTTGCGTTTGGAACTATGCCTCGCCCCTTGATGAATGCCATTGCCGAAGAGTGCGGCTCGTATAATTCTTCCAAAAGGTTCTTCAGTCGGCTCTGCAATATCTTTAGCATCTTATCGGGTGCGCCGATAGCTCTAGTCCCACCAGCCGCTTTAGGGATCTCAAACTCGGTATAGAGATTATCGACACCCTTAGCATATAAGGTGTAAGTGAGTTTTGAGTAAGAAGTCCGAAGCAGCCGTGCGAGGTCTCGCGGGGTGGTTGTGCTGGAGAGTTGCGGTTTGCCCGACCCAGATTTCACTTTTCGCCTTTAACATCTTCCGTGGAATCCACAACCTCGTACCGATATGTGAAGCGATTTGTGGACACAATATTGTCATTAAGCGGCATTTGACTCCGCCAAGATTAATACTGGGTCGGGCGAGTTATATATATTGCATACTATCTTTTTAGTCAAGCCCGCTACCCCAAAACAATCTGGGACCGACCACGTTTTTCCCAACATGGAACGTTATCGCCAGTAATGCAGCGCCGACTACCAGGGCCACGAGACGGAATTCGACGCAGTCAAGGCACTGCCTTACAAAGACCAACAATCCCCACTCGTAATATTTATCAACCTGGCCATCGCCGGTGGCCACAAAAACAAGGGGCGCCGCGGCGAAATCCTCGGCGTCCTCATTGTCAGCGCCCGCATCGGCGGTAAGGCCGCCGGCAAGATCGATGTGGTGGAGTTCGCCGCCTATGTCTCCATCGAGCGTAGCCAGGCCATACCGGACCTAAGGCAATTGCAGCACGTAAACAGAAGTTATTGTAGAGGAGCTGACCTGGCCACCTGACGTGGAACCAACAGTTTAGAGACCAGTGCCATATACATGGCTCCATTAATAGTAGCCACTACTGGAGTCTTAGTATAATAGCTCAGTAGCCTCTGGTCAGAACTCTAATCGCGTGATCAATACTGCGAAGACCAAAATCCTCTGCATCCTTATCTTTTTCATCTCGTAACTTACGGAGCATTCCCAGAAAGTTTTGCACATCAACAAATTTCTCCAGAAACTCAATTTCAGTTACATGATTCTCCCTATACAAAAGATTGGTAAACGCTGTTAACTGAATGTCATTCAAAAATAGTTTTTCGAAAGTGGTCCTTAGATTAACCGAACTTAGGTTTACTTCATGAAAAATAAATATGAGTTGCGGGCCCCAAAGAGAGGGGAGAATGATTCCCTGACTAAGCCGACTGTGATTCGCTTCAACCAGCCTATAAGACAGCTCGATGACGACGTTTTCTGGCAAGAAAGCATGATCCTCTCGGCGCTGCTCCAGTCCAAATATACCGTATGAAAAAAAATGTGAGCGAAGTATGTACGGCAATATTGATAGGTCGTCCTCAGACAAAAGCTTTTTGCATACTAAGATTGCCTCAGAGCTAGATATGCAGCCGTTGGTGCAATTTCGAAATAGAAGTCTTCCAAGGAGTTCGTAGAACTCATAGCGAACGTTGTACGAGCTTACGTTATTTGGTGTATTGTGACCGAGGAAGGCCGCGAGCACAGACCAAAGAGGGACGTGCAGGTCATCACGCACGATTCCATACAAATCATCGAGCAAGTCAATGAAGGCTGCGAGGCTATCCTCCACCTCATACTTGGCGAGTCTAGCTAGCTGCTCCGTACTAGTCATTGACAGGAAGTCCTCTAGCTCCTGCCTGCCGATTTCCCCAGCCGGCAGCCCCAATCTAGTCACGATCCTAAGTGCCCTCATCGTAGAGAGCGGAAACGGGACTCCATCTCTACCTTTTCTAGAAGCTGTTAACACAGGAAAGAGAAACTCAAGTAGGTGGACCAATGCGGGATCCCTATCCTGCGGGTCAGCCCACATCAACTTCAGATAGTTGTCTTTTTCCCAGCGCTTCGATCCGACTCGAGCTTCTATCGCGCGCATTGTTGTGCTATCAGACGCAAAGTAATCTCCTTTTTCTCGGAGCACTGAAATTATCGTTGGGGCTTTTGTCATAAGGACAACGTAAGCCAGAAGGTCTACCCAGTCGACGTCCTTATTGACCAGTCCTTTTACAACATGATATGTGCCTACTATTTTCTTCACATCTCGCGCTGTTCTAACTACTCCGGGTATGAGTATATCGATCAATTTCGTGAATCTAGAATCACCAATCCAGTTGTCAGGTAGCTCCAGATAACTAAGGCTTGCATTAATCTCTGAAGAGAAAAGCGCAACAAGTTCAACCCCCAGCGAAACAGGCAAATCGATTTGAAACTGAATTATCTTTTCTAGATACTTTTCTCCTCTTTTTTGGTCTCCTTTTCCTCCCAAGGCCTCAGCCACGCGTTCGAAGTCATAAGCGACCAGGTATGATATTTTTGGAAAACCTGCAACCGCTTTAACTAGTCGCGCTACTTGTCGAACCTCATCATCTTCAACTCTGTCCAGCTCATCGATCAGGACAACAATAGGATAGGAAACATAACTCAGTTCTCGTTCCACGTTGTTGCGCATCGAAGACAAAGTAAGTGATCTCGAGATCTGTCCTTCTAATCCGGCAACAGCTCCACGAACCAGTACACCTAGCCCAGGAAAAGCCGAGTCAGCGGCCGCGCCGATACTTGCGCCATAACTCGTTAGTAGATCGATAAGCTCGTATGAGCTCTGCCTTACTGATCGTTGCGCGTTCATTGCTGACACAAGTTCGGAAAAAAACTGTGCGATTAGGTCATTTCTTCCTGAAACAAGCCAAGGATTGAACCTTACGACGACCGCCGACTTAAACTCTGCTCGAATATATTCATCTAGCATGTTTAGCACGGAGCTTTTACCAGAGCCCCATGGTCCATTCAACCCAAGCACAACACCAGTAGCTTCAGCCTTATCTTCTTGTACGAGCGCAGACGTCAATCTTTTGACAAAGTTTCCGCGCTCGAGAAGATCTTCAGATAAGGACCTAATTTCCCTGTCGGGATTTGGAAACACCATGGACTCTCCAAATTTGCTCTATTGTCAGCATTCCGGATAGTCAACATTGCTGAGATTGACCCCGCAAGTCACTACGCCATCAGGCCCAGTCAATAATTCGAACACATATGCAGTTATTCAACCAGTCGGCAAACTCTCTTTACCACTAATCAGGAAAAGACCACGTTCTTCCATCAATGTGCGCCTCACGTCATTCATACGAAACGACGGCCCACTCATGGGGGTCGATCACCTTTCCGTCATTCCCTCTGCTTCAGCGTTCAATGGATCATACCGGAGCCAGGCTGAAATTGTCTGAATAACCTTCTCCGATGCTAGCCGGGTCTTTCCCTTCAACGCACGCTCCCATACAACTAGCACTTTCCACCCCATACCCTGACACTCGCGTATTTTCTTACTATTGCAGCGCTCAGTTGCTGTCAGTTTGTCGCCGTGTGGATGGCCAATTGAAGATGTGGCACTTGTGCTTGTGCCAGAAACACCCGTTTACGGAAATGACGGCCTAGAGCAATCAGGTGAACTTCAGACCACGTATTCCAACATTGAACACCACCCGTCATTCAGACCAAATGACGAGCCGCGCAGGAGAGACATTTACACTAGTCCATTGCGTGTTATCTATGTTTTGACGGCGCAGGCCAGTTGGTTCTTGTCAAATTTTCCACACATGAATGTGTGACTCGTGAATTGGACACGACAAAGTCGCCAGCAATCTAACCGACACCAATGCTGTGCCCAGCAAGGTCAAGCAAAACATACTCACCATGTAATCAATTGATTTCCGGCTGGGCTTTAATACTCGGTAAAACCCTCTATTGCTGCATCCTGAGTATCATAGAGAATCCAGTTCTCGATATTTTTCATGAGCGACTGCAATGGAAGCTTGGTCTTTCCCTGTACCGCACACTCCCAGATGGTCAATGTTTTCCAGCCTGCTTTGCTGTATACCAACTTGTAGGATTTGTCGCGCACCACGTTTGCATTTATTTTCCTTTCCCAGAATTCGCGCCTAGTTTTCGGCCAATGGAAGATATGGCAATCATGGCCGTGCCAGAAACATCCATTGACTCTTATTACTGCACGATATTTCGGCAGCACTATATCCGGCTTACCCGGAAGCTTGGTGTAATGTATTCGAAATCTGAATCCAGCTTGATGTAACAGCTTGCGAACCAGTATTTCTGGTCGAGTATTCTTTGATCTAATCCGAGACATTTGCCTCGATCGGCTCATACCAGGCATTTAGACAGAACTCCGCCAACTAATCTCCGAATGACGACTGTGGAGATGACAAAACAGCATCGATACTATGAAGCAGGGAATAGCCATATTTCCAGTGAGCGACAAAAAGATATTCCTTAGAGAGTCACCAAGTAGGGGAATTTCTGCTCCATCATGCCCCGGGCTACACAGATTCAGTATTTGGTTTTGCCAGTTGGGTAGCAGCGTCGCTGCAGTGTATATATTCAATGAATCCTCTACAGCTTCCCGCCAATATGCCTCAATCATGTGCTACATTTCCCTTTGAGCACTATTTTTTTCACCACATGCGGTCAACTTGCTTATATTCCCTTTAATATCAACAACATAAGTAATTTCTGACTCGGTGCATTTTACATGTACATACATACAGCAATTGGGTAGTATTTTTCCCAATTCCCGGCATCGGGCCGATAAAGCTAGGAAGCGCAACTTGAAGAGAACACGAAAGCACATTGAGCTTTTTGCCGGATGCGGCGGTTTGTGCCTAGGCCTGGAGTCTGAAGGCCTGAAACTGCTTTTCGCAAATGAACTATCTCCCATGGCGGGTGAGACATTCGCCTACAATATTCTGGGCGAGGACCTTAAGTTATTGTCTCAGAATAGCCCACCTGTTAGCGCAAAACATACGATTTGGTTAAATTCTAGATTCCGCTCAGATGCTGTCAAAAAGCGGCTGAACGAAAATCCACAGGACCCTCCACTGAGCTCGGAACGACACGATGAACGCCCGCTCTCAGCGATAGGGCTGAGTAAGAAACTAGTGATCGGAAGCATCGTGGATTTGAATGATCACCTCGAGGCATATCCAAGCCTTGGCGACGAACTACGTGCTATGGATATTGATCTTGTCTCAGGTGGCCCACCTTGCCAAAGTTTCAGTATGGCCGGGATGAGACAAAGAGATAATCAACGCAATCAACTGCCCTGGGAATTTGCGAGATTCGTAAACATTACGAGACCGAAAATCGCCGTGCTCGAAAACGTGACTGGAATCCTTCATGCTTTTCAGGAGAAAGATGGGAGTGCGTCGCGTAAATACTACGCTTGGCATGAAGTTGCAAAAGCATTCGCATCAATCGAATACCACCCGATTTGCCTGCACGTAAATGCCAAGTACTCTGGCGTGGCACAAAACCGCCCTCGATTCATAATGTTCGCATTACGCTCCGATGTTTATGAAGGAATTAGATCGAACCCGGAGCTTGAAACGGTGATCTCAAATAGTGAAAAATTCTGCAGGGCTGTCGAAGCAAACCACGCCGTATCATTGGAAGAATCTGGCCTCCGATACTGGGATACAAGCAAGGACGCACATATATTTACATCTCGTATATTCGCCCCATTCAAACAGTTCACAGCACCCTGCTCCAGTACAGATAAACGAAAGCATTGGCATACAGTCGCTGATGCGATAAATGACTTCAGGGTTTCGCCGGACCCGACAGTTAACGGCCGGTATATATCGCTACTCCATGACAGCTTTAGACCACGCCGCGATATTGAAATACCCAAAGGCATCGATATTCCCAACCAGAATAATCGTGCAAATGGCCCGAGGGTTCGACAAAGATTTCGTCTCTATCAAGTAATAGAGAAAATGACCCCGAAAGCAAAGAAGGAGGTGCTCTCATTGATTAAGGGCCAGATCACTGAGCTATCAGAAGAAACCGCCAGATTGATCGATAAAGAAAAATTTCTGGTCGCTGCTAGTGCTGGTAATCAGAAAGAGCTGAAGCTGCAAAAATTGGATCGCCACGAAGTTACTAACTACGTGGCCAGTTTGGCCACCAAAAAGCAGACCCAGAGAGCGCTAAGAGCAACTGAACCAGCCCCTGCTGCATTATCAATTCCTGACGACGCATGTCATTACGCAGAAGAGCTCGAAGACATTAGAACGTTGTCGGTTCGCGAGATGGCACGAATCCAATCTTTTCCGGATTGGTTTACGTTTCGTTCCAAGGAAACCACAGGCGGGCAGATGAGAAGGCACCAGGTGCCACAATATACGCAGGTTGGCAACGCTGTTCCACCGCTACTGGGCAAGGCAATCGGCAAGGTAGTCAACCGTATGCTAGACGAATCGAGTTAATATGCGCCGGTAGGCCAGCTCACGATATGACAATTAATCAATGAGAAGAAGCCAAATTCAGGAACCCAAGTAGGGAAAAACCACAATTGCGTATACTCGACCGCTTGAGAGGGATCTATTATTAGGGCGACATCGCCAATAGATCGTATTTCTTGGGTGCCGGAAAAAGGGCATCTATATTGGCTGGGCTTATCTTGAATAGTGGACCTTTCTCAGTGACTCGACCGTCTTTGTTCTGAATGAGATGGTCCATCGTGACTGTTCCCGAGCGCAACAAGGTCGGTAGCATCTCGGTGTCGGGTGGCCCCGTGTAAATCGCCTCGGAATAGCTAAACATTTCCCCCCCATCCTTATCGAAAGGGCGAGCCAACACCCATATCGTCTCGGGATGAGATCTATCCAACCTACTCTTTAGGTCACAGATAAGCCACTTCGCAACATCAACCTCGTCTTTACCATCGCGACATTTCTCGGAAAGCACGGTATTTCCATCCACGATATCTAGATACAAGCCCTGACTATTTGGTACTCGGGCTCGTACAGTACAGAAGAGTTTTTCACCGTGGCCATCGGAAGAGGAATACCCATATTTCTCAAGAATTTCCGCAGAAGACTTGCACGCACTGATCTTCCAATTTGGAACCCTTGCAAACAAGTTCACCCTGTTCTGCCTATTGGTCCTGCCAGTACGTATGGCCTTGATTACAATCCCTTGATAAGTTGCTTTTTCTGATGAGGTCAAAGCGACGCCCAACTGGTCCAACAGCGTTAAACCTACACCTGTATCTCCCTCTGAAATAGTGGGAATATATCCTTTCCTGGCAATTTTAGACAGATCACCCAGTACTGACATGTAGTCTTCGCTTGACATAGTAAGAGACCTTCCATTTTTTAGAGTATCATCGAGCAGGGAACTTCAACCGGCTGCTTTCATCAAGATCTTCAAGGCCTGAAATGTCAGCAAGATATTCATCAAAGAAATTCTCAGCCCTAGCATCGCTGAACTTAACGACTTCACCTTCATGAAAGCGAATTATCTCCCGATCTTTGGCATCAGAAGCGATACTCGTGGCACGGGAATTCAAGCTAACGCCAGCAGCAATTCTTCTTATGTCCGCCACGAAATCGAGTACAACGACTTTCTCTTTAGTACCGCTTACCCTCAATCCTCTTCCTAGCTGTTGAATAAAAATCCTTCTGCTGTGAGTAACCCGCATAAATGCGATTATGTTCACTTCTGGCACATCAATGCCTTCATTAAGCATTTCAACCGAAATTAAAACATCAATATCGCCCCTACGAAAACTAGATAGGGACTTAAACCTTTGAACTCTATCCAATTTTGAATGAATTACTGCAGCACGAATTCCGAACGCAGCAAACATGGGTTGAATCCTCTCGGCGTGTTCAATCGACTTACAGAAAACTAAAACTCTCGGATCAGGTACCTTCTCGATCTCATCGGCAATGCTCTCGACAATTGCACTATCGCGATCAGGCAGTATCAGCAGTTCGTTCAGGTTTTTAACAGTAAGGCCTTGCTTTGTTCGTTCTGCAATCCCTTCCCAGTCCAGCCCATCGACTAGCATGCGATAATCCACCTCCGCCAAAAAGCCTCTCTGCATACCCTGAACAACGTCCATGGTGTACACAGGGTCCCCGTAGATTTCTTTCAAGCTCCGATCATCACCACGCCATGGTGTGGCTGTTAGTCCGACTAACATATTTGGATTGAGCTCGGCGAGCAATTGCGAATAAGAAGCGGACGGTGAATGATGCGCCTCATCAACTACCACTAGGCCAAATTTCCTATCTAGATCCTCGCCACGCTTTATAGCAGCAAAAACCGACTGCCAGGTTGCGAACACCACACCTCCAGCATAAGCCGGCACTTCTCCGTCACACCATAAATGTGTCGACCAGTGCTTTTTAAGTTGACTCCAGCTGCTGGCCTCAAGCTGTTTCACCAGATCATTGGTATGCGCCAGAACGAGTACTTCCTGTTCACGGTTCCTATCCAGCTCATTTGCAATTAGCTGGTTTGCGACCAGAGATTTCCCCAGACCAGTTGCCATGACAATTAAGGCGGACTTACGACCATTACCTCGATGGGACTCAACTGCATCAATCGCCGACTGCTGGTAATCTCGCGGGGTTCTGACTTGCTTTGAATGTTCGGGTAACTCATCCCAATATTCAATCAGGTGGTTTCCCGCCCAAAGGTAAAGCTCGATTCCACTAAGCAGGACCTCGTCGTGGTAGAGGTAGGCATCCTCTGTAAAGTATGTACTAGCCGCAGCAACAGCTGTACTTGCTTCATACGCAGAAATCGAGCGAACCACTTCACGAGCAGCAGAGGAATCAACACCGGCGGAATCTCTAAACTTGGCTTGTACAACCCACCTGCTCCCATTAAGGGTGCCCACAATATCAGCGCCCATGTCACCAGACCCGCCGACAACGTAAACATCCTTGAAACCGGCATGCTCAAGCATCCTGGCTAGCATTCGCTCAAATGCCTGCCAAGGGCCATAGGCGAGCCGTTCAACTGATACGAAACCTGCCATGGTTAAGCAAGCCAAGAATTAAGTAGGTTCAGGGATGCTATAGCGCGTGCGTAGCGTAGCCTCCAGGCCGTATCTTTGTTTACCGTTCCACAACTATCTTCAGAAAGCCATACAAGATCATCTAGACAATCCAATACTCCTTTAAGCGATCTTGCCCGCAGAGGCTCCTCGATATTCTCGAAAGGCTGAGAGTAAAATTTTCCATCCATGACTAGTGCTGGCCAATTCTCTACTACTTCTACAAGGTACTTAGAGTCCAAAAATCGGCCAAACATTCCGTCCTGAATAAGAGATGTGGCTTTCTCCGTATCGGCTCCTTCGTCCCGCAACGCATTTGATCTTATTTGTGCGACACAAGTTTCGGTGAGCGAATCTAAAGGTACTTGGGCTACTTGTGGTAGCGAATCTTCAAGGTAAGCCTTCAGATCCAGCAGGCATGATTCCGCCTGATCTGCGATACCGTTTACGTCAGATACACTGTCAGGGAAATATCGATCGCGTAGTTGACGGCTTACTACTGACAGCGGCCAGTTCTTGATTGTTTCCGAGGCAAGAGCGAGAAAGTGATGAGCCATTTCAACTATTAGGCAATCAGTTGGAGTTTCCAAACTATCCTCAAAGAAATTGTGCCTAGGAGAATACCGAAAGCGAAGAACCGGGCCGCTCGGCTCGACGACAAAGGGTTTTCCTTCAATAGGGCCTGAGACAGAAAAAGCTTCAACAGTTATCTTAGGATTACCTGGCAGCTCTGGATACTCATACACTCGCGACAGCCTTGTGTCCTTTACTTCGGACAACTCCTTACTTAGATTTTTTCCCGACCCAGATTGCTGACTTTCGGGAGTCTTTGTTTTTTCCCCCACGATCGGAAACTTTCCACGTGCCTCGTCTGCGCCTGCCGAACCACCCCTTTTCGCTCTCTCCGCTCGCTGCACGAGGTCGAATAGCTTTTCATCAGATTGGAATTCGTACTCGCCCGCATAGAACTTTTCCTTGTACTCTATAACTAATCCTGAATTAAGCCCCCCACCTTGTTCATTACCTGGAACTAGACTTTTTAGACCTGCATCCCCTTTTCGGTAGGCGGAATACAGGCGAGCCAACGGGCTATCGTTAGGAGGAAGGCTCATTCTCTTCGCTATTTGAGGCTGCAGTGGGGAATTACCACGCACTACACTCACAACGTGCTTCCATTCCGGATCGAGCTTGTCAAAAGCATCTTTTTGATGTGAAACACGCACGAAATCTATCTCTAGCTCGCCGACGATTCTTCCTCCCCAATGTGTGGCGTCACGGGGGTATTCGAATAGGTCTTCTCCATCTGAGTCGATAAAAGTGAAGAAGCTCTTGTTTGAGGTTTCGATAACTCTACCGTTTCTAATCAGATCTATACCGTAGTCATTCTTGTCGAAGTATCGCTGTACCCCAATCCAACCCCTAACCGTGCGATTCCTTTCGGTAAGATCTTGATCGGAGCCGCATGCAGAACAAACGTCCTCGTGGTCAGACAGCCAAACCCAGCACGTATTGCAGTATTTCCGCGAAGAAAATTCGCCTTCTATCGGAAGAATTGCACTTACGTTTCCAAAGTCCTTTGTCTTTACAGACCGGTTTGCGCCCCAAGTACAATGCTTCCAGGCTTGAATCCTAGCACCGTCATATAAGATCGATATTCCCAACTCCTGCATTACCCTGCCGTATATTCTTCCCAGCCTTATCTTAGTCTTACTCTTGCCCATCCCGCGGGTTAGTGGACCAATTCGATCTGCTTCTAGGCTCTCAATCTTGATGACCGTCCCATGTGTAGGTTCGTTCAGCTCATTTTCGCTCTTTGGGCGCGACAGGACCGGTGCATGAAAAGTCTTTTCGCGCTCAAGCGTGTCAAAATCGATAACAATTCCCGTCCAATTGGGCGAGTCTGAGGTCGTAGTCCATACTTCAGTTTTTCTACCAAGGCGAGCTGTAGAGATATTGAACCCCATGCCAAAAAGACCCATTTTTTCTAGCGGGTCATTTCCCGAGTAACCTGCCTTTACGGCACTCTCCATTTGCTCAAGCGTCATGCCTCGACCGTTATCAACAACTTCGATTACTCCTTCACCTGAGCGGAGCTCTGGCTCGCTGGGCAAGTAAACATTTATTACTGGCCTAGCTCCCAAAGCGCCATCTCGCTGCTGGTCAATAAATGCGTCAATAGAGTTATCAATGAGTTCAGCAAGACATTGCCAAGGCGCAAAGTCAATTTGCCCAAGCATTCTCAGAACTCGTGGTGATGGAGTGATATCTACGGTTGCCATCTAGGCCTCCTTCTTAACTGTCAGCATGAACAATGATCATTTGCTTCCCTTTTAGTCAGCTGGGATTCGGCAGGCCGGATATCAAATAGAGCACAGTAGTAATCATACTAGTGCACATCTGACGAGACACAACCACACCCCCACCAACAGCGCCACCAAACTAGACAACAATTGATCTGGACTAACGTGCCCTGTATTCGTATCCGCGAACAATCGTGGACAGACCACGTTTCTCTTACCTACTTTTTTGCCTTGACGGGGCGGCCAGCATTTTCCATAAAGTCAGCAAACTTTGCCCAGGACATACGCTGCTTGTTTACAGAATTACCCTTGGGTAGCCACTCAATATTACCTTTGCTGATAAGCAATGTGCCCAGCTTTCCAGTGTCGTTGCGGACAATCACTTCGAAATCCTTGTGCTTGACTGGCACCGATGCGTTTATTTTTACTTTTACTTCATTCGCCATAACAATTTTCCTTTCTTGAAGGGCTTTGGAATGAATCCAAGATAACAAAGCGCTAATTGCTGCTAAATGGCTATAGCCGCCAAAAGCATGACTCTGAGCGACTTGTATTGAATGCATACCAGGGTTCGATGAAAGCCCCTCATTAGACCAGTGACTGCATGCCCTGGTGCGCATTCCTACTCCGCATACTCCCACCTGTCCTCATAGGCGTTGTACTCGGGATTGGCATCCGGGTCGGCATACTCCCACTCATCCTCATAGCTGTTGTACTTGAGCTGGGAGTCGGGCTCGGTCAACTCCCAACGGTCCTGCTGGCTGTTGTACTTATTGGTGGCATTGGGCCGGGCCAATTTCCAGTTGTTCTCCATGGCGTTGTAGCGGGGCCTGGCGCCTGGCTGGGCATAGCTCCAGTCCTTGGCCTGCGGGTTGTATTGCAAGGTGGAGTTGGGCTTCACCGTCTCCCACTGCTTGCTGTAGGGGTTGTATTTCTGCTCACCGATAGCGGCGGTCGTTGCGGTCACGAAAACCAGCGTGGCTAAACAATGCTTGATCATGGTGTCTCTCCGGGTTGTGCTTGTGGCGTTGTCGTGCATAATAGTCGCTGATAGTTACATGTATACATTGGCTACATATACACGTCGCCTTTTCAAGCACATATACCTGCCAGCCGATGGAGCTACCCATGGTCAAACGCCACACTGCCAGCAACAAAACCTGGCCCTTCCGCTGGGATCTGCTGCTGCGCTATCGCTACATCGAGATCATCGCCCTGTGGGAGGGCCGCCTGACCACACGCCACCTGTGCGAAACCTTTGGTATCGGCCGGCAACAGGCCTCCAAGGACATCAATAACTACTTGCGGGAAGTGGGTCCCGCCAATCTGGACTACGACAAGCATTTGAAGGGGTATAAGCCCGCGCCCTCTTTCGCCCCCGTGGTCACGCATGGTGTCGCCGACGAGTACCTGCACCTGATGGCGCGCAATAACGAACTGACCAATATGTTCGAAAGCCTGGAGCTGCAGGCCGCCAACATTGAGGTGCTGACGGTGCCGCTAAGGGATATCAGCCCTGAAGTGCTGCGACCCATGGTGCAGGCGGCACGCCAGCAGCGCCGACTGGAGGTCGATTATGTGTCCATCCAAAACCCGGACCGTGATGGGCGTGTGATAGTGCCCCATACCATTATTCATACAGGCCTGCGTTGGCATGTACGGGCCTGGTGTGAGAAGAATCAGGACTACCGGGATTTTGTCTTGAGCCGGTTCCGCGGTGAAGCCGACATCATGGACGCCTCAGAACACGGTGTGAAAGACGACCACCGCTGGAATGAGCCGGTAAACATACGTGTGGTGCCCGACTCGCGCCTGGCGCCGGAACAACGCGATGTCGTGGCCCAGGACTACGGCATGACCGATGGGGCACTGGAAATCGAGACTCGCGCTGCGCTGGTGCAGTACGCATTGCAGGCCTTACGCATCGACACCTCAGTGGTGCAGATCAAGCCGGAGGCGCAGCAGATCATGGTGGAAAACCTGGCGGCGCTGGAGCCTTACTTGTTTCATTAGGTTTAGCTCAAACCAGAACCAATTTAGGGGCCCCACTCCGCCAGGCCCTGGTTCGCCCGCAACCTTTGCCGCTGCAGCAGCAATGCATCAAACACCCGCTGAAGATCTCGGTCTCCGGCTTCTAAAAAGGGCAGAGCCGCCTCGGCTTCGACGAAGAATCGCTCATTCATGTCGCCCGCAACATACGCTTCGTCCCACCAATTCAATATCCTGGGCTTGGCATTCTTCACTAACTCAGCCGAGGGCAGCTTGTCTGACTTCCTTGAATTTGCGTTCAGTGATGTGGGCATCAAGTTCCACAAGTCGTTATTAAACCATCGACTCCAGGGGAAGCAGTGATCTACCGCATACTGTTTCCTGGCCAGATTGGTATTGGTCCACACACATCGCAAAGAATGGTCGCCACCATGCAATTGCTCAGCTATACGCCGAACTTCGCTGGTATCGTGTCTACCCTCATCCCATTCCAGAGCTTGATAGTAAACATCTGTGTTATAGCGCACTTCCCAGCTCGCCATTAAATTTACCCATTCATTGACAATGGCAGGCTCCAGCCAGCAAGTGTACTGCCCCAGTGTCTGCCAGATCCGGGAGGGAACGCGCACAGTACCAAAGCGCGAGAGAAATTCCTTATCGAGTTGGACAGGCTTGGTCGAGCTGCGGACGCTCATGTAATCGCAGTGAAATACTTGCCGGTCTGTACCCGGGAAAGTCGTGAAATGCCCGGGGTTTTCCTTGATGTTGTAGCAAGCAGCCCGAATCGCCCCGGTGACATGGCGCGCCTGGTCTCCAGTAAATCTGGCGCCAATACGCAGATCAAAACTCGAAATGTCCTCCAATGCATAAAAATCATCGGTAGCGAAGAGCAAGCCAGCATAGGCCCTTTTTTGCTGACGAATCTCGTTCTTTATCAATAGAGGGATATATAGCTTTAGCCAGTACAGCCCCAAAATACCGAGCGGAATATCTACGTAATCGTCAGTCCTGTTGAGCACCATGCCCGGCGCACCTTCCGCCACTCTTAGCAGTACGCGCAATAGGCCGAGCTTGTAGCTCGATGACTTGTTGTCATTGACGATAATGTGACGCAACAAGGGCAAACTACCCGTGCCATCATCCGGCAGCTGAAAGCACAGGGTCTCCCAGCTCACCTGATCACGCCCTAGCTCGTCCTTCCTGTTGCCCCGCTTTACAAAGCTCAATGCGCGCTGCTTGGCTTGCTGCAACAGCTCCTCAGGTGGCACCAGGTACTGCTCGCGCCTTGCCAGCTCTGCCTGGTCAGCGTCCTGCTTAATAGTGATGACCAGCAGGCCATTGGGAGCCAGCAGTTCGCTGACGATGCGCATGGCGCGTTGCCGCTGCTTTTCTGGTAAATGCATCCAGACGGCATTGATCAGTATCAGGTTGAAGCGCTGGTCTAGCTCCCGTAGCCTGCTAAGCGCGGGCAGTGTGTCATCAATCCAGCTTACCTCGGGGCGCGATTGCTCCTGCGCAAGCTCACGCAGTTCCTGGCAGGGCTCGACTGCCACCACGTCCCAGCCCATACCCGCAAGCCAATTGGCATCACGCCCGCTACCAGCGCCGATATCGCAGGCAAGGCCAAGTTGCTCCGGAAGGAAGTCACGCCACAGCGCATGCACATGCTCGGGATCTACGTTGTTGTAGTCCCCCATCAGGCGCTCGGCATGTTGCTTGTAGTAGTTCATGACGCCATTAAATCAGACATCCATCGACCCACAAACCATTAAGTATTTGCTTGTTGTGGGCTGTGGATAGGTAGATTGGCTTGCGCGACCCGTCGCTTTTTGGGGAACGAGGATTGCTTCACATGGAAAAGGGGCGACCAACAGTATCCGACACGGGTAGATGGTATAGAACCTCTGCGCAAGCAAGCTATTACGCTAGAGCACATCCATAAGGTTGTTGATACTTTTAACCAAAGCTTCATAGCCAACGGATACGCTTTCCACTGTAGAATCGTAGCGGTCTTTTGCGGAGATCGAGATAACATCAATTGTTTCAGATGTTGTAGTTCTAACTTCTAAGGCATTCTGCTTCGAAACTTCTACTGCCTCCACGAAATCTGAACAATTGGTATCGGTATAGAAATCCACAGGTACGGCATATCTGTTACCGATATCTCTGATCTCTCTAAATATTAGGCAAGTGTCATATGCGGCGGCGCTCGCCGCTCCAATGCTTACAACATCTCCGACAATCGGAACAAAGCCTGCGGCTTCGCCAGCACCAGCTTTCACAACCTTCCACGTCGATTTCGTTCTACTCCTATCGGCTAGCGAAGCAACTTCCTTTTTGGCGTTGCGATGTCGCAATAGAGCAGCTTTTTCTTTTCGTTCGTAGCTAGCCATCCTCTTCTCGGATTGTTGATTTCTCTGACTGAGTTCCGATATTTTCTTTTCACGCCTCTTAAGCTCGACATTGGCTGCATCAACTGTCGCACTCAAATTTTGAGCTACCAATGAAATACCCACATTCCTGGCTAACGAGTTCAGGTGAGATTGAACCCCAGGATTTACCTGCGCAACTGCAAGAATCAGGATCAAGAAAACCACTACTAGCGCCGCGAGGTAGCGACTTATTTTGCGAAGAATAGTAAGTGGTAGCAGTAAGTACGCCATAATTTTACGCCCTGGGCCGCTTATCAATCTATGAGGAAATTTCCATCAGGTACTCAGCAACCTCTTCAGTGCTGAGTTTCAGAAACACGAAGCACGTAAAACTGAAGACAAAGTAGCTGAACGTAAGGGAAATAATCACGCTCAAAGCAGTACCTATCAAAAAGGCAAAGGCTGTAAGTACCCCAAATGAACCAGCAATTAGTGCTACACCGCCCATAGTGCCGAGGAATGTGCCGCTGACATACGCTACCAGGAGACCCAATGCAGCGCCAAAACAAGCAATCCACTTGCGAAGCTTGTTATCAGACTTCCGAATAACCCTAAAAACCAGTATGGGGGCGAAGAAAAACGCTGCCAAAGACTTGAGCGGATAGCTAGCGATGCTTCTTAGAGCCACTCGAAGATTGCTACCCTCTTTCGTCGCCTGATCAGATAAGGAACTCAGTACTGACTGAAATATTGCTGCTGTTGTTGCGAGCGCCATGATTCTTACTCCTCATTGCTAATAATTCCAAATAGAATATGCAAGGAGTCTGCGCTCAAACATGGCCGGGGCCGCCGGCAACATGGCCAAGGCCGCCAGCAACATTGTCAAACAAGCCCCAAGGGAGTCTTGAGTTTCTACCTAAACGAGGTAGCACTTAATCACAACATTGTACTGGACGAACTTAACGCTGCATTGAGCGCGGGGACAGTTCACTTATCTCCATGAGCCCATCGAGATTAGTGAACTGTTCCCGGGTTACCCCATTAACAGGTCGCCTTTTCAGGCACATGAATTTGGGTGTACTTGATAAAGGTTAGATAGCGCCCTACTATGCGCCCACATCCAGAGAGGCGAGAGCCCACCAACCTGCGAACTGACGCAAGGTGGTTTTATGATGCGGCCTCCGGGCAATCCATCAGGTTCTCTCTTTCTTCCACAAACAGGAGAGACGAGAAATGAGTAAGCAGAAGACCCTTCAAGATAGTTTCAAAGCCGCCGCCAGCAACTTGCTGATGCTTAGCGACCTGGATTTTGAGAACCCCCCCAAAGACGATGACAGCGAGGAAACCCTGGTGGCATACCAGGAATGGTGCGGCGCCTACGCTGGAACCACTGAACTGTACCAACGTGGCGATCTTTTTGTGGTGTATGCGGAAGATGGAGAGCACGAATACCAGGATGCCGGCAGCGCATTGCAAGGAAGCGGGATCTCTCTGGAAACAGAGGCGACCGTTAGCATTTGGATAGATCCAGAATTGGTGCAGGAATAAAAGGACTCAATCGGGAGTTAACGGAATGATACTGCCAACATGCCGCTGATCGCCTGTTTTCTGATAGTGCTGGCCTTTACCAGCCCTATCCGCGCTAACGAGCGTGTGCCCATGCCGGAAACTGCTGGCACCGCATGTCGAATACCGCTCCACTAACTAGTTGTTTTTAAGCCTATTTCTGGATAATTGCCGCCGAGAAAATTAATCCAGTTTGATGTTAAGAATACGCACCAGACTCGGTTTACCACTCAGCCATTTGGCCTAAGACTTCTAAAGTGTTGTTTTGGATTGGATTTCTCGCTTAAATCGAATCTATGAAATTTATATACAGCGACGCGGTGTTATACCAACCGGTTCACATACCTAGCTGTAATGTGCACTCTTAGTAACATGGAGACTCAGTGATGGCCGCAAGTTCCGATGATTTTCGTAGTGAACTCAAAAGTATTCTTGCTAAAGCAGAGGGACTTGGCTTAGTTGCCGTCGATGTAAATTCTGGGAGTCTCCATCGCAGAATCGGCGGCTATCCAGGCGCAGATCATCGGATGCCTCTCTGCTGCGAGGTTATGTACTCCGTGATGGGTGCGTCTGACACCATTGTTTCTCGGCCCGACTCCGGTAAAGGAGCCAGTGTGGTGGTCCGATATGCTTTGCCGCGCTAGCTTTGGGCACATGCCTCGTCGCACATATAACAAGGTGCGAGTAACGCTTCGCTGGGCCGCCCCACTTTTCGCTGAGCTTAAGTTCGGGCGCGCCAGCGCACGACTTTAAGTGGAATGGCGATGATTGGAGCTTCCCTATCTCTTTGGCACGATCGAGCAGGCCAGTGTGTCGAGTGCGGCTCCACCATATATCTCGATGCTATCGAAAAGTGCCCATGGTGCTCGCACGAGTTTACCGAAGTTGAGAAGAGTCAGATCCGTGAGGCTTCGAAGCGTCCTTTTTACAGGCAGGTAGTATTGGGGCTGCTTTTCTTTCTGATTCTATTCGGAGGTGCATATGCATATTTCGTCTAGCAATAAACTTACCAAAGCCAGGCAGCGCGCACCCTTAGTCGCCGGGCGGCGGTGCTGGCACTGATGCTTCCATGTCTTCCAAAACTGAACTTCTAAGCCAACAGAAACATTGGGCTCTCGCGCAGGGACTGGAGCCGGATGAACGCGGTTATCTGGCAGATGTCGCCTTAAACCTGTTCCAACCGATGTCGGGTCAAACAAAGAGCTCTTTCGAGCAGGGTAGCGGGTCAGAGCTCCTAGACACGCCATCCCGCCCAGCCAAGATGAAAGCACTACATTCTTCATCTGCACTTGCGGTCAATTTCTTTGACTTATGGGTCAGCAGGGATGCCTCTCCGCTGCAACGTGCGCTCAATCTAGACGGCGAAATACTCAAGATTGAATTCGAGTCTCAGTACCCCACTGGGCTAGGCGGAAACCCACCCAATCTCGATGTTGCGCTGGAGCTTTCAGAAGAATATGTAATAGGGGTTGAGAGCAAATACACTGAGTGGCTGAGCGCCAAGCCCAAAGGGAAAGAGCCATTCAAGCCCAGTTACTTCCCATCAGGGACTGGTCTATGGGAGGAACGTGGGCTCCCAGAGTCTCAAGAGCTAGCGAGGCGCATGCGCCAGGGGGAAGCAGGATTTCGTTACCTGGACGCTCCACAGCTTCTCAAGCATTCATTGGGACTGGCGAACCAGCTTGGCAAGCAGTTCAGCTTGTACTACGTATATCTGGACTGGCCTGGGAAAGAGTCCGCGATTCATTCGGAAGAAATTGGTCAATTCGGCGACCAGGTTGGGAAAGAACTAGGATTCGTTGCAATGACTTACCAGGAACTGCTGTCGGCCCTGAACAAGCAGCCAGGTGTCGACGCTATGTATTTGAGTTACTTAGGCTCTAGGTATTGCAGTAATGCAACCTAACCAGCACAAGCAATTCGCTCTCGTTGTGACCGCTATGTGTAAGACATGATCCAGGCCGAGCATCAGTCCGAGCTTGATGAAGCATTAAGGAAGATCGGTAGAAACGTGCTGAACATCCAGAGAATGGAAGCAATGCTAAAATTTTTAGTATCGCGATCGAATATAGAGGGAAAAGCCAGCGAGTTGCGATCGAATCAAGAGAAGGCAGTTGCTGCGGTAACAAGGCAAACCATGGGCAACCTGGTCAAAAGCTTTGTTGGCTCTGTTTACGCCACACCATCCGAAATCGAGGATGAAGCGGATGTTGAAATAGATGAAGTGTGGATTAGGCTCTCCTTTAGAATCGAAGCGGATAGCGCACATATCGAGCAACGGCAAGCAGAGCTCAACGCTTTAGTCGAGGAAAGGAACAAGCTCATTCATCAATTGCTCGGGGAGTTTGATCAAACCTCAATTGAAAGTTGCCGCAAGCTCGGTGAGCTGCTTGATGAGCAGGCAGAAAGGGTTCGCCCCGAATATGAAAAGCTAAAGTCGCTCATTTTGGTTCTTAATGATGCCAGGAAAGAAGCTTTTAAGGCTATTGAAGAGCAGCTTATAACGGGCGCCACAAAGGGCAAAGAGTAAATGTGTGACTCACAATGCGGTCACGCCGCTCAAAAGCACGAGGACAGCCCACAATTCAAGGAGAACTGACGACATGAGCCCAGCCAGGCACCCGATACTACTTGTCGCTAAATCTGTGACGCTAATGCTTTTGCTCAGCGTGATTGCCGCCAGGGCTGACGACGGTCTCTTCTTGACCGAACAGCAAGCCCGGGAAGAGCTGAAGCTGGTGGTGGATGCGATCCGGGAACACCACCCCAGCCCGTATCACGCATCCACGGAAGAACAGTTCGAACGGGAAGTAAAAGCCCTGGAGCAGCGCAAGGGCCGTGTACCGGTTGTCCGGCAATACTTTGACCTGATGAAAATCTCATCCCTGGTTTTTGATACACACACGCAGTTTCACATTACCGGGGAGACGCCCGGCTTCGAAGTCAGTTTCCCGCTGCGATTCAGGCTGTTCCCGGATGGGCTGTATATCATTGCCGGTGATAACGGCTACCGTGACGCCATTGGCAAGAAGGTAGTGGCAGTAGGCGGCACGCCGACCATGGATATCGTTGAGCGCCTCTCGCACCACTCCCCGGCTGACAACTGGCCACGCAAGCGTGTGTTTGCGGAGATTTTCTTCTACATGCCCGAAACCTACGAGTACCTGGGCCTCACTGGGGCCGATGGCGCAGTGGAACTTGAACTGATCAGCAGCGACGGCACCCCATCAAAACTGCAGCTCTCACATACCTGGGACAAGGGCTATGCCGACTTCTCCTGGGATACACAAAACCCCTTCATTCCCACCGGCCTGGTCACCGTGCATCAGGCACTGGATGGCCAGCTACCCTTTTACCTGCAGTCACTGGACAACAACTACTGGTACCAGTTTCTCGACGCGGAAAAGAAGTACCTGTACCTGCAGATCAACCAGCAGTTCGACAAGAGCGAAGGACAGGCAGCCATTGAGTTTCACCTGGAGTGGGCGCGGCAGTTGCTGGACGCAAACACCGAGGTGATGATTGTTGACCTGCGCAACGATCCGGGCGGCACGGTCAATGTCGCCAACCCATTGCCCGCACTGCTCTCGGAAATCTATTTTGACCACCCGACCATGCGCGGCGTGGCTGTACTGTTCGGCACAGATACCGTCTCGGCCGGCACTATCATCCTCGGTCAGTTTGAAGACACCATACGTCCGGTATTTATAGGCCAGCCCAGCGGTTCTTCACCGAATATGTACCTCAACGGGCTCAAGCAAATCCTGCCCTACTCCCAATTGCAGTTCGAGGTCTCCTCCGATGTCTTTGTCAGCACCCGGGAGGCCGACACCCGTGCCTACGTGGCACCGGATATACCCATGGCCCTGAGTTTCGAGGATTACCTGCGGGGCAATGACCCGCTGATCGACTACGCAAAGACCATCAACAAGGAACTGCGCAGCAATATCTACAAGAGCGCCAGCCCCTATGACCCATGGCAGCGTGAATCGCAGAAAGAAGCGCTGCGCTGAAGCCTGTTACACCCGGTGATCAGGTAACAGCGGCTCGCTCGCTGTTCAAGGCACGCAGTGGAGCACGGGGACAGTTCACTTATCTCCATTAGTCCAGCGAGATAATTGAACTGCCACCGGACTTAGCGGCTCAGCATATCCAATCGGAGCCGGCGAACAGAGTGGCCCGAGTCAGCTGGCGCCGAATGTCGAGCGCCGCTCATCTAACTTGTTGTTTTTAATAATATTTCCGGAGGGGGCGACCGGAAAAGACTAATTGAGATTGATTCTAGATGATTCCGTTAAGCTCGGTTAGCCACTCAGCCATTTGGCCTAAGACTTCTAAAGTGTTGTTTTGGAATAGATTTCTCGCTTAAATCGAATCTATGAAATTTACGTACAGAGACGCGGTGTTATACCGGCCGGTCCACCACCTTAGCTGATAAGTGGACCAGGCTGAGTACATTGAGGCATCACTGAAGGGCAGGATTTGCTTTGCGCTGATCATACTGTGTTTTGGCATAGCCTATTTCTTTACGGATATCTTGAATGTTTTCTACCCTTTACCTGAGCCAGAGCCTGAACGCCTTCAAGCCATAGATTTCCGAAGTCTATTGGGGGCAATATTTACTACTGGTTTCATAGCATGGATTCTCTACTACACAATCCATGTCGCAGTCTTGGCTCGCCGGCATATGCAGTTCCCTGTGCCCTCGATGAACCTGCCAGTTCGGCAAAAGGTTCAGGCTACAGAAAAGTCATCTACTATCTGGCTAGTCGCCTCCATCTTGATTGCGTCGCTTTTTTATCAACTCGTTACAATGTGGTACTCGTGGTTCACATGGCACAATTTTCTAGCGGAGACCGCGAGTGAGCTCACTTAACAGGCAATTGCAGCGGAGGTTAAGTGCCCCAGCAAGCACCGAAATATGACTGGACCTGTAGCGCTTGTGATGCTGCCAATGCCGCCGGTAGTAACCTATGCCAAGCATGTGAGTGCCCAGCGATAGCAAATCGCGCTTTCCTGGATGAGTGGAAAGCGCATGGTCGTATTCGTCCTAGAAAGCCTAGTATCTCGCCTGGACCCACCACCACATTTTTTTTTCGGCCCGCTTGTGGGGAGGTCTAACTCACTAACTGACCCCGTGGCATATTGCCATGGCTGCGCCTTAATGATGTATCTACAGGACACTGAATGTCCGCATTGTGGCTATATTCATTCGGAGCCGGAGAAAACCTTTCAGTGGCATCGCGCGGCAGACTATACAGGGCGCGGTGTTCGTCATGGGACGAAGTACTGGCTAGTATTTTTTGTTGTAGTATTCGGAGCTGCCTATTTGTATCTCAACACCTAAAACGACCGGGCATATCGCGCCACAAGTTGCGCTCGACAGTGCTGGCACCGTTATGAGTAACACCACGCTATGAATTTACGAGATTTCGAGCCAGGTGATTCTGAAGCCCTGGTGAAATTGCTTGGGAATCTTAATGTCTCAAAATACCTGTCGTCTCGAGTACCGTATCCATACACGCACCAGGATGCGGAATGGTGGATCACGACGGGAAGCAAGCAAGGCTATGTTCGCGCTATTGTGGAAAACGATACGCTTGTGGGGTGCATTGGCGTTGAGACTGGCGAATTTGAAGAATGCAGAAGCGGTGAAATCGGCTACTGGCTGGGAGAACCACACTGGGGCCAGGGATTGGCAACGGCAGCGGTGACCGAAGTTACGGATTATTTCTTTGAGCACACTGAACTTGTTCGTTTAGTCGCCCCTGTATTTGCACCAAACCTGGCATCAATGCGCGTCCTCGAAAAATGTGGCTATACACTAGAGGGTGTAGCAAGAAACGCCTGCTATAAGGCCGGTGAGTTCTGTGACAAGCATGTGTATGCCAAGGTTCGCTCCTGACAAGGCGGCGCCCTCGCCTCGAGATTTACGATAGGCACCCTCCACGGACAAGCCCATGAATATCAGCTACCGAAAAGCCCAACCAGAAGACGCCCATGAGTGCCTGGTCTTGCGCAGCAAAACCCGCCAGAACGCATTCTCCATCGCGCAGCTGGAAGCTATAGGCGTTACTCACGAGTCCTGGAAGCAGGGAATAGAAAGCGGCGAATTGCCGGGCTATGTGTGTCTGGATGATGACACTATCGTCGGCTATTGTTTTGGCGAGAAGCAAACCGGTGAAATCGTGGTGCTGGCTACCCTGCCGAACTATGAAAACCTGGGCATTGGCAAAGAGCTACTGGCCAGGGTTGTTTGTGACTTCAAAAAGCTGGGTCACAAGTCACTCTTTCTGGGTTGTTCGGATGATCCCAACTCAAGGTCCTATGGCTTCTATCGGCATCTGGGATGGCGCTCAACTGGCAAGCGCGACAGCCACCAGGATGAGATACTCGAACTATTGCTGAGCTAGTGTCGCCGCCATACAACATGCACGGGGTCCCGTGAAACCACGAATGCTCTTTAGAGGCATCGTTCTTTTGTTGAAGAGCGGTTAAGCTGTTTGCAGACCGCCCTTTAGAATTTATATAGCGGAAAACCAGACAAGCGAGCTGGAATGATTACAAGCAACACTGATCCGGGGCAGTAGATGGAAATCGTCGTCATATCATGCGCCGCCCTGCTCGCCTCCGCCCTGACACTGTTTTCCGGATTTGGGCTCGGCACCTTGCTGATGCCGGTGGTCGCCATCTTCTTCCCGGTGGAGTTGGCCATTGCCATCACCGCGATGGTGCACCTCGCCAACAACCTGTTCAAAATCGGCTTACTGGGCAGGCACGCTAACCGGGCTGTACTGCTACGTTTTGGCTTGCCCGCGGTTGGCTTTGCCTTTCTGGGTGCGCTCACCCTGGGCTGGCTGTCAGGCACGCCCGCGGTGTTTGAGTATGCAGCCTTTGGCAAGCAGCTAGCGGTGGCGCCAGTGAAACTCGTGGTCGGCATCCTGATCCTGAGCTTCGTCATACTGGAGCTCTCGCCAGGCTTCTCATCCATTGCCCTGGATAGAAAGTTTCAGCCGTTTGGCGGCGCTGTCAGTGGTTTCTTCGGGGGCTTGTCGGGCCATCAAGGCGCCTTCAGAAGCATGTTTTTGCTGAAAGCCGGATTGAGCAAGGAAGAGTTTGTCGCCACCAGCGCCATGCTCGCGGTCATGGTCGATATGGCCAGGATGTCGATCTACGGCGCAGATATTGCGAACCAGCCGGGCAGCATCCAGTGGTCACTGGTCATCGCGGCATCGCTGTCGGCCTTTGCCGGTGCCTATATTGGCTCGCGACTGATCAAGAAAATTACCATCCGTTTTATACAGCTTACCGTTTCGCTACTACTGGTGGTGGTGTCCGTCGGGCTGATTTCAGGTTTGCTGTGATGGCCGGAGGTAGAAACAGAGGGCAGAAACAGCCGTGTGTGCGCTAAAAACGCCGGCCCGGCAGGGCGCAGCCAACAAAGTATAAACGCTATTCAGCCCCCCTGGCACGCTTGTAGAGAGCCAAGAAGGCTGTCATATTAGTTTTGGGGACTGGCATACCGGGTTTTATGCTAGCGCAGGCAAGGCCTCTCAAAGACCGGGTGGCTTGCCATGAGTGAAACTTATAAGACAGATACTTGCGGGTAGACCTATGACGACCAAACGCACACAGGTGATGATCAAGGGTGAGTTTCAGCAGCGTCTGATTATGAATACGCTGTTGATTACGCTGATTACACTGAACCTGATCATTCTAATGGCCTTCGCGCTGGACAATATGTTCGGCTCGACCGATTCCTATTTCAATGTCTTCAACATCTCGGTTGCCTTACTCGAATTGGTGGCCGTGGTGATCGTGTATTTCATTGGCCGCAAAATCAGCTTCCAGATCGCCGGGCCCTTGTACGCCATGGAGCGCACCCTGTATGAAATGGAGGAAGGCAACCTGGGTATGTCGCTGAAGCTGAGACCAGGCGATGAGTTTTCCGATCTCGCCCTCGCCGTCAACGAGGTACTAACCACCTATCGCCAGCGCGTGGGTCGAATCCAGGAGATCGCCGGCACCGGCGGTGAACTATCGCCACAGGAAATACGCGATTTGCGCCTGGAGCTCAGGTTTTTCAACACGGCCAGCGCACCACCTTCCAGTTAACGCCGGCAGGTGGAGGGTCGGTATTTATTAGGCATGGAGCCGCCCGACGAACAGTCCCAACTCAGGTAACCGTTGCTCTCTGTGGCGTTGAATACCAGGGTTTCCCAGCCATCCAGCTCAGGAATTTCCTGGGTGTTGTAAACCAGGATAATGGTCGCATCAATGCTGCCAAAGCTGCCGACGATCAGCTTGAAGTTGAATTTTCCATCCTGGAAGCCCCAATACTCCTGCATACCAATATCGGTATTGTTCCTCGGCAGGCGGGCGTTGATCGCGTAGTACTCGGCGATATTGGTCTTGGCCTGCTGCACCAGCGCAAAATCCCGCGTCACCTGCGTGCGCACCTGATAATCCTTGTAGGCGGGCAAACCCACCATGACCAGCAGGGAGACGATAAACATCGCTACCAGCAGTTCAAGCATGGTCAGTCCGCGCTGACGGATGCGGCTGCCGGCAAGTTGCCTGCGCCGCCTGTGGGTACTGAGGGCCATCATGGCGCCATCATACCCGAAGTGACGGTAATCGTCCGAGAACTACCTCGCAAAGCCATGCTCTATACTGGTTACATGCCGAAAACGGCAGTGACACATGAAATCCTGTAATGCATGCAACATAATAGCCTGCACACAGGCAGGAACGGACCAGCAGTGAACAAGGACTCCTACTCAGTCAGCCAGGCTGAAGGCATCACCACGGTGGTATTTCAGCGCAACCCCGACAGCGCCCAGCTACTCCAGGCCTATGAGGGCTTGGCGCAGCTGGAGGATAATCTTTTGCGCCTGTGGGATTTCAGGGACGTCGAGTTGTTTGTGTCCACCGCCGAGGTACGTGACTTCGCCGAGCATGCCAATAAGACCGGCCCGGCTGACGCCCGGGTTGCCATCCTGGTGGCCAGCGACATTGCCTACGGCGCATCCCGTATACTCATGGCCTACCGGGAAAGGGACGCCGTGGAACTAGCGGTCTTTCGTGATTACGACAAAGCCATGGATTGGTTGAAAAACCAGGGGGAACACGATGAATAAAATGCTACTGGCCTGTGCCTGTGTACTGCTGAGCCTGCAGGTATTCGCTGCCGAGCCGGCGACACAAACAGAGACGGAAACGGAGACAAGTGCAAAGCGGGCGCTGGTTGAGCGCTTGCTGGACCAGACCGGCCAGTCGGCTGCGACCATCGGCCAGCAGTATGCCGACCTGTTTATTCAGCAGCTGACCATGATCTTAAAGCAGGGCAATCCGAACATAGACCCCCGCGCCTTTAACATCCTGCAAGAGGAGGTGCGCACTGTCATCCAGGAGGAATTTGTGAATAACAGCCGACTCTCCGACGTGATGTACCCGATCTATACAGCGCACTTCAGCACCGAAGACCTGCAGCAGATGATTGCCTTCAATGAAACCCGGCTGGGCAAAAAGCTGATCAAGGTAATGCCCCTCGTCACCCAGGAGAGCATGGTGGCCGGCCAGGAGTTTGGCGAGATGCTGGGCCCGATGATCCAGGATCGCCTGGTCAAGCGCTTCGAGGAAGAAGGTATCCAGTAGCGGAGTGCCGCAGCGGCCCCGCTAAACTAGGAGTAAGCCAGGACGAAACCCGAAAAAACCTAGAAGGCAGCAAGCCTGAATGCATCCTCGTCCGCCGCCGAGGCCAGGTATTCTTCCGCCAGCTCCTCAGCAACAAGATGCGGTGAAAGACCGGCACGATCAGAGCGGTACAGAATTTCCTGCAGGTTGGCCTGGATGCGATCAACATGCTCTTTCATCACGGCGGTGCTACTGCCGATACGCTGGTGATACACATCAATGATGCCGCCGGCATTAATCAGGAAATCCGGGCAATAGAGAATGCCGCGATCCCACAGGTGGTCGGCCTGGGTCTCATCCGCCAGCTGGTTATTAGCCGCGCCGGCAACAATGCCCACGCGCAGTGCATCGATGCTCTGGTGGTTTAACACCGCACCCATCGCACAGGGCGCAAACACATCGGCTTCGAAGGAAAGAATATCCGCAGTGTCCACCACCTCAATACCATGGGCATCCACGGCCCGTTTCAGGTTGTCGGCATTCACATCAGCACCGTAGACGATGGCGCCATCGGCCACCAACTTGCCGGCCAGGTGAAAGCCCACATTGCCCAGGCCCTGTATCGCAACCCGCAGCCCGCGCATGGAATCAGCGCCGAGCCGGTATTGCACCGCGGTGCGAATACCCAGGTACACGCCGTAAGCCGTGCTGGGCGATGGGTCACCACCGTGCTTGGCACCTTCCTGCAAACCACTGACGTGGGGGGTCCGGGTAGACATGACCTTGATGTCGGCCACACCGGTGCCGGAATCCTCGGCGGCGACGTAGCGCCCGCCCAGGCTATTGATGAAATCACCCATGGCCTCGAGCAAGGCCGTGCTCTTGTGCTCGCGAGGATCACCGATGATCACCGACTTACCGCCACCGAAGGGCAGGCCGGCCAGCGCTGACTTGTAGGTCATGCCGCGAGACAGGCGCAACACATCGCGCAGGGCTTCTTCATCACTGGCATAGGGGAACATACGACAACCGCCGACCGCCGGGCCGAGCTGTGTATTGTGGACGGCAATAATGGCTTTCAGGCCAGAGTCGCGATCCGCAGCAAAGGCTACATGCTCATGGTGATCAAATGCTGCATTGTCGAAGACGCTCATTGTCAGGCTACCTTTTCTACAAATTTCACCACGTTCTCGCCGCGGTATTGAGTCAGAAGATTGTCACGCTGCAATTGCAGCTTGTCCCGGTTCTGGTCTTTCACATGGCCAAAGCCGCGCAGCTGCAGGGGCAGCTCGGCAATCTGCACTGCCATCGCGTAGTTGCCCTTATCCAGGCCTGCCAATATATCGCCCAGCAGGGCCTCGTAATCCGCAATGTCCTGGCGTTCCTGTTTGCGCTCAGCAGTCATGCCGAACACGTCCAGTGGCGTACCGCGCAAGAAACGGAACTTCGCCAGCAAGGCAAACAGGTGCAGGGTCCAGGCCGGGAACTCACGTTTGATCAAATGACCGGTGACCGGATCCTTGCGCGACAGCAGCGGTGGCGCCAGGTGGAAGCGCAATTTGAAATCGCCGCTAAACTGGGCCTTGAGCGTGTTCAGGAAATCACCGTCGCTATACAGGCGTGCCACCTCGTACTCGTCCTTATAGGCCATCAACTTGTACAGGCTCTTGGCCACGGCCTGGGTCAGGGCCCTGGACTCGTCCTTGTCCTGGTCGCGCACCTGGGTAACCACTTGCGTATAGCGCTGGGCATAGGTCGCACCCTGGTAATCGACCAGGCGACGGCTGCGGTCGGAGATCAAGTCTTCCAGGCTTGGCGGGACCGGCGCCTGCAGGGCTTTTTCCGCCAGCGCCTGTACGCGCTCGGGTTGGTGCGCAGCACGGCGTCCCCAGAGGAAGGCCTGCTTGTTGAAATCAACCGCAACACCATTGAGTTCAATGGCACGCTCCAGCGCCTGCCAACTGACCGGCAACAGGCCACGCTGGAAGGCAAAGCCCAACAGGAACAGGTTGCTGGCAATGGAATCGCCCAGCAACTCTGTGGCAATCGCCGTGGAATTAATAAAGTGGCTGCTGTCCGCGCCGACTTCCTCGCGGATAGTTTGCTGCATCTCCGCGGTGTGGAAACGGGCGTCCGGGTCCAGCACAAATGCCGCGGTAGGCACTTCCGCGCTATTGATCACAGCGTTGGAGCGTTGCAGGTTAACTTTACCCAGGGACTCATAGCTGGCGGCAACCGCCAGGTCACAGCCTACCAACAGGTCTGCCTCGCCGGCGGGAATACGCACGGCCTTGATATCTTCCTGATTGCGCGCCACACGCACGTGGCTGACCACGGCACCAAACTTCTGCGCCAGACCGGTCTGGTTCATGGTCGCGCAACCCTTGCCCTCAACGTGGGCGGCCATGGCCACCAGCGCAGTCACGGTTAACACGCCGGTACCACCAACACCTGTAACCACCGCGTTCCAGGGCTTGTCCAGATCGCACAGCTCCGGTTCCGGCAAGGGATCAAAGACCACCTCATCGGCCGCCGCACCGCCGCCGCGGGTTTTCACCAGCTCACCACCGTGCACGGTAACGAAGCTGGGGCAAAAGCCCTTCACGCAGCTGAAATCCTTGTTGCAGGCGCTCTGGTCAATCTGGCGCTTGCGACCCAATGCTGTTTCCTTGGGCAACACCGACAGGCAATTGGAGGCCTTGCTGCAATCGCCACAGCCCTCGCAGACCGCGTCGTTAATGAAGGCACGCTTGGCGATATCCTCCATGATGCCCTTCTTGCGTCGGCGCCGCTTCTCTGCCGCACAGGTCTGCACATAGACAATGACCGACACGCCTTCAAACTCGCGCAGTTCGCGCTGCAGTGCATCCATCTCGTCGCGATGATGCAGGCTGTAGCCGGGAATCGCATTGAAGCGACCCTGCCAGGTGCCGGGCTCATCGCTGACCAGGGCAATGCGCTTGACGCCCTCGCCACGCAACTGGTGCACCAGGTCTTCCACGGATAACTCACCGTCGATAGGCTGGCCGCCGGTCATGGCCACCGCGTCGTTATAGAGGATCTTGTAGGTGATGTTTACCTTGGCCGACTGGGCGGCGCGAATCGCCAGTATGCCCGAGTGGAAATAGGTGCCGTCGCCCAGGTTCTGGAACACGTGCTTGCTGTCGGTAAACGGTGCCTGGCCAATCCAGGCCACACCCTCGCCACCCATCTGGGAAAAGGTATGGGTCTCCCGATCCGGCATCCAGGTGGCCATGTAGTGGCAACCGATACCGCCCATGGCACGACTGCCATCGGGTACCTTGGTAGACGTATTGTGCGGGCAACCGGAACAGAAGTGTGGGGTACGCTCGGCAACATACCGCGGCCGTGCCAGTGATTGCTCCTTGCGCTCCAGGAAGTCCAGGCGTGCCTTGATAGTTTCAGACTGGTGGAAGCGCTCAATACGCCCGGCGATGGCCCTGGCCACCATGGCCGGTGTCAGCTCACCCAGGTTGGGCAGCAAGTCGCGGCCCTGCTCATCGAACTCACCGATCACACGCGGCCGCTCGGCTACCGGATAGTTGTAGAGCTGCCCGGTCAACTGGTCTTCAATAATGGAACGCTTTTCCTCGACGACGAGGATCTCTTCCAGGCCTCGGGCAAACTCGTTGGTGCCAACAGGCTCCAGTGGCCAGCTCATGCCCACCTTGTGCACACGCAGTCCGATCTGGGCTGCCAGCGCATCGTCAATGCCGAGATCCTCCAGCGCCTGCATCACATCCAGGTAGGCCTTACCGGTCGTGATAATGCCAAAGCGCGGCTGCGGACTATCCAGCACGGTGCGGTTGAGGCCATTGGCACGGGCGAAGGCCCGCGCCGCGTAGATCTTGTACTTGTTCAGCCGCAACTCCTGCTCCAGCGGCTTGTCCGGCCAGCGCGCGTGAACACCGTCGGCCGGTAACTCGAAGTCCTCGGGTATGACGATATTGATGCGGGCGGGATCGACCTCGGCGGAAATGGCGGAATCCATATTCTCGGTGATGGCTTTCAATGCCACCCAGCAACCGCTGTAGCGCGACAACTCCCAGCCGTAGATGCCCAGGTCCAGTACTTCCTGCACATTGGACGGGTTCAGCACCGGGATGGAGGCACCGATGAACATGTGCTCAGACTGGTGTGGCAGGGTCGAGGATTTACAGGCGTGGTCATCGCCGGCCACCGCCAGCACACCGCCATAGCGCGATGTTCCAAAGGCATTGGCGTGCTTGATCACATCCATGCTGCGGTCAACGCCCGGCCCCTTGCCATACCACATACCGAAGACGCCATCGTAGCGCGCACCTTCAAACAGGTTGGTCTGCTGACTGCCCCACACGGCGGTGGCGGCCAGGTCCTCGTTGATGCCGGCCTGGAAGTGGATATTGTGCTGTTCCAGCCAGGGCTTGGCTCGCCACATGGACTGGTCGACAGTCCCCAGGGGCGAACCGCGATAGCCGGAAATAAAGGCCGCGGTGTTCAGGCCCCGGCTGAGATCGCGCTGGTGTTGCAGCATGGGCAGGCGCACCAGCGCCTCAATACCGGTCATGTAGGCACGCGCTGTATCCAACGCATATTTGTCGTCGAGAGAGACTTGCTTCAATACGGGTGTGTGCGTTGCCATAGTCAAACCTGCCATGTGATATTAGTAATCATACTCAGGGGGGGCGAAATTGTTATTTTATTTAGCCCCTTGAGCGGGTATATACTGCATAAATTATTCACTTAATGGTTAATAAGAGAATATTTATGCCCGAAAAACTGTCGAATACTGATATAAAGATCCTGCAGCTATTACAGGGTGATTCCAGCATCAGCACCGGCGCCATCGCCGAGCACCTGAACCTGTCGCAGTCGCCCTGTTGGCGCCGTATCAATCGTATAGAACAGGAAGGCTATATCCGCAAGCGCGTGGCCTTGCTGGACCGGCGCGCACTGGGCATGGAGGTGGTGGTATTCGCCACCGTCAGCCTCACCGCCAATGGCCGCCAGAACCTGGAGGCCTTTGAAAACGAGATCGTGCGCTACCCGGAAGTGATGGAGTGCTACACGATGGCGGGTATCTGGGATTACATGCTGAAAGTGGTGACCCGCGACATCTCCCACTACGAGGACTTCGTGCGCAACACACTGACCACCAGCCCCTCCATTCGCGAGTTGCATTCGCACATGGCCGTTACCGAGATCAAGAACAGCACCGAGCTGCCGCTGGAGACGCAGCTATAATGGTTGCCATGCACAGCAAACTTCCCCAGGTTGGCACCACTATTTTTACCGTCATGTCGGCGCTGGCCAACGAGTGCAATGCACTCAATATGTCCCAGGGCTTTCCCGATTACGACGGCCCCGAGGCCCTGCGCGAGGCCCTGGGTCGCCACGTCATGGCCGGACACAATCAATACGCGCCCATGGTCGGCGCCCTGCCCCTGCGCGAGCAAATAGCGGCGAAGCTCGAGCGCTATTACGGGGTGACAGCCAACCCCGATACGGAAATCACCGTGGTACCCGGTGCCACCGAGGCTATTTACTGCGCGATTACCGCGATTATCCAGCCCGGTGACGAGGCCATCGTCTTCGACCCCAGTTATGACAGCTATGAACCGGCGATCACCCTCAGCGGTGGCATCACCCGGCATATCCCGCTCAGTGATCCCGGCTTCGGCATAGACTGGCAACAGGTCGAGGACACCATCAATGATCGCACCCGGCTGATCATCATCAACTCCCCCCACAACCCCACCGGCGCCATCCTGCGCGACGCCGACCTGCGTCAACTGGAGGCCCTGGCATGCGCACATGACTTGTTCGTGGTCAGCGACGAGGTCTACGAACACCTGGTGTTTGATGGTGAGTCCCATTGCTCGGTGCTGCAGTATCCTGAGCTGCGTGCACGCAGCGTGGCCGCGTTTTCCTTTGGCAAGACCTTCCATATCACCGGCTGGAAAACCGGCTACTGTGTGGCGCCTGAAGCGCTGATGGCGGAACTGCGCAAGGTGCACCAGTTTGTCGCCTTTGTCGCCGTCACCCCCATACAGTTGGCGCTGGCCGACTTTATGGCGGCGGAACCGGATTTCGCCGCCAGCCTGGCAGGCTTCTACCAGGCCAAGCGCGACCTGTTCTGCGCCGCCCTGGCAGACTCGCGCTTCGCGCTAACACCCAGCGCCGGCACCTATTTCCAACTGCTGGATTACTCCGCCATCAGCGACGAGCAGGACACAGAGCTGGCTACGCGCTACACCCGCGAGCATGGTATCGCCTCCATCCCGGTATCGGTGTTCTGCGAATCACCACCGCCGGGCAAGCACCTGCGTTTTTGCTTCGCCAAGAGCGAGGAGATGTTGTTGCGGGGGGCCGAGATTCTATGCGCAATCTGACGATCGCCCTGCTGCAGCAGGAACTGGCCTGGGAAGACCCGGCGGCCAATCGCGAGCAGTTCGGCGCCAGCATAGCCGGGCTGGACAGCGATACCGACCTGGTCATCCTGCCGGAAATGTTCACCACCGGCTTTTCCATGAACGCCGAAGAGGTCGCCGAGGATGGGGCCACCAGCACCCTGCCCTGGCTGCAGGAGCTGGCATCCAGCCACGATGTGGCCATTACCGGTTCGCTGGCGGTGCGCGAGGGCGGTGAGGTTTTTAACCGCCTGCTGTTCGTCACCCCGGACGGACAGTACCAACACTACGATAAACGTCATCGTTTTCGCATGTCCGGCGAAGATAAGCACTATGGCGCGGGCGCCGACAAACTGATTGTGCAATGGCGCGACTGGCGTATCTGCCCGATGATTTGCTACGACCTGCGCTTCCCGGTCTGGACCCGCAACCGCCCCACCGACCATACAGAGGCCTATGACGCCCTGATCTTTGTCGCCAACTGGCCGGCCAAGCGGCGCCAGCACTGGCGCCAGTTACTGATCGCCCGGGCCATTGAAAACCAGGCCTATTGTATTGGCCTGAACCGGGTGGGCTCCGATGGCAACGGCCTGGATTATTCCGGTGACAGCCTGGTGCTGGCGGCAGACGGCGAACTCCTGCTGGACTGCGAGGATCAACCCGGCATATTCAGCGCCACCCTGGATGCCCAGCGTATGCAGACTTACCGCGACAAGTTCCCCTGTCACAAGGATGCGGATGAATTCAGGCTGGAACCGGAATGACTTACCTGCAGATCGTCTACCTGCACCTGGCAACGGTGCCGGGCCGTCTGCTACACGGATGGCTGTTCGCTTAGGCGCTGTTCAGTTAGGCGCTATTCGCGCAGTAACTTGCCCAACTGGTCGAGATCGTTAACCACGCGCCACTCGCCGCCGCCCGACTCCACTTTCTGGCGCCAGTTGGCAAGTCGACCCAGGTACTCTCGCGGGTCCACATTGTCGGTGCGCAGTTTGGTGACATTCACCGCCACCACCTCAACCCGGTCGAATGACAGCTCCAGGTCACGCACATAGCCCGCGGGGAGCTCTTCCTGCATATCCGAAAATACCAGGATCGTCTTGTTGCCCACCTCGTGCTCGGTCAGGTATTCCTCGGCCTGCAGCAAGCCACCGGTAATGTCGGTGTAGGCCGCAGAGCGGGTGGTGCCGATAAACTCGTCCACCTTTTCCAGGAACACACGTTTTTCCTGGTTGGCGGCGCTGGGCCGGTCATTGAAGGTCATCTTGGCGATGATATCCTTTTCGCTGAAGCTGCCGGTATCAATGCGGGCGACCGCGAAGGCGTCACCGGACTCCATCTGGGTCAGCAGGTAGGCGATAATCTGGCGCGCCTTCTGCAACTCCTTGGTGTAGGTACCCGAGGTATCCAGCAGCATGTAAACGCCGCGATTCGTGGGAACGTCTGGTGACGAGCAACTGAGCGGTATAAAACCGATCAGGACGATTAACGCTGCTCTAGCGAGCTTTTCCATATTCCTGGAACCCCATCATTTGATGCTGTGTTGTTATTGTCTGCCTCGACCTGGCCGCGCAGCTTGCCCTCCACCCACAGGGGCAGGAAAGCGACCGCGTCACACACCTCGGCCAGGAACGGCCCCAGGCCCCGCAACACAGTGCCGATAATGCGCAGCAGGGTTGCTGTCAGGCGCAGCGCGGCGGCGGTGAGCATTCCCAGTACGGTGCGCAGGGAATGAACGAATGTCTCCAGTGGTATCGCCACAAAGGTCAGCGCAAAGGGCAGCACAAAGCCCATGCCCATCTGGGCGGCGGTGGTGATCCACATGAACGGCGGCGGTGCCATGGCTTCACTGTCGCCACGCAACATGGCGGCGGTGGCCAGTTCATCCTGCACCAGGATCTCACGCATAAAGGCCAGACCCGCTTCCACCATGGCCAGCGAGGTGAGAATACCCAGTGATATCCACACCATGCGCACACGCAGTCGGTCATCAAGCGCGCTGATTACCGGGAACAGACGGGTAATGCGCAGTGATTCCATCAGGAACAAGCCCATGGATATCTCCACCATGATGATCACCAGGGCGGCAATATCCGCAACCCGCAGGCTGCCAATCGCGCCGGTGCCTCCGACCATTTCGGCCATGGGCCGGGCGATGAGGTGGAAATTGATGATGGCGCCGCCAACAGCAATCGCCAGCACAAAGGTCGCCACGAAAAACTCGGTCAGGGATGAGGTGGACAGCCGCCGCAGGGCGGAGTCGCTGTCCTTGTTGATAGCCGTGTAATCAGCCATGTGATTATCAATCGCACTGGCACGGTCCAGCAGGCGCTGCAATTTGACCTCGGCGCCGCCCAGGCGTCGTACCAGTTCCTGCCAGTGGGGTCGCGCCTTACTGAGCAGGCGATGGCGCTCGCGGGAGTCCTGGCGGTATTCCTTGATCGCGCGCTCTTCCATACTCTCGATGGATAACTGTACGCCTTCCAGCATGGTGCCGACGATACCGTCCGCCTTGGGAATTCGGGATATCGCCTCAATGGCGTCAGTCCAGCCATGGGGAGTCGGCGGCACCTCGCGGGAGCGCTGGTAGTCCTCTTCAATCGCGGTAATCGCCTCACTGACCTGTCGGTGCAGGGCGGGATAGTCTCCCAACTCCTTGCGCACGGAGTGATCAATACGTTCAAACTCGCGTTCTATCGATCGCTCGGTGGCCTGGCGGCCCTGTTCAAGCAAGACCTCGCGGTTGCGCAACTGCAACACGCGTTCGGCCTGGCGCAGCGCAGTGCTGCCCATTCTGCAGGCCCGGTACAAGGTGTTGCTGGCATGCAGCAGGCCATTGCGCAGTGAATGGCGGCTGAAATAGAACAACAGCGAAAGTATCAGGAATAGCAGTAGTAAGGATAAACCCGGATACGGAGTAATTTTAAGCAGATCAGACCAAGACATAGACACACCTCCCAGTCATTAATAAATGGCAGGCGTTGGACTATTTAGCGAACTTGCAAAAGCTACCCTGTGACAGCGGTCACAGGGGCTGGGGGCCGTCAATGAAAACTGTGACCGCGGTCACAAACGCTGGCGGGGAAGTGATCCGGGAATCCAGCTGGATTCCCGGCTTCGAACATCAGTCGACGGCGAGGGTTGCCATCACGCGTCGATTGGCCGCGCGGCCGTCCTCAGTACCGTTATCGGCGATCGGCTGCGACTCGCCAAAGCCCCGCGCTACCAGCCTGTCGGCCGGGATTGCATAGTTCTGCTCGAGGATACGGATAACCGAATCCGCACGACGCTGGGACAGGCCCAGGTTATAGGACTCCGGACCCATGCTGTCTGTGTGGGCCTCGATCTCCGCTACCACGTCGGGATGGCGCTTGAGGAAGCCTGCCAGCGCTTCGATATCATCCAGATAACGGGTATCAACCTTGTCCGAATCGAAGGCGAAATTGACCTGCAGCTGTACCGACTCGCCGCGAGCGAACTTTATTTCGCAGCCGTCCTTGTCTACTTCGACACCGGCCGGAGTACCCGGGCATTTGTCCTGGTCGTCAAAGATACCGTCACCGTCGCTATCCTGCGGCTCTGGCTCGGGTTCAGGTGCGGGCGCAGGTGCCGGCGCAGGCGCGGGCTTCTTGCTGGCGCCACCAAAGCGATAGGACAGGCCCAGGGAAACCGTGAAGTCACTGGTGCTGTCGTCAAAGCCAAACAGGTAGCGCGCATCCGCACGCAGGCTGAAGTTGTCGGTCATAAACCAGTGCACACCGGCACCGGCATTCGCTTCCTCGTCGACATCGTCCAGGTTGCCATTGGGTACATCCCAGTCGCGCTTTAGCTGTCCGCCGCCGAAGGCCAGGTAGGGATGGAACTGGTCCATGGGCTTGAGGTAGTAGAGGGCGTCCAGGTGCCAGCGGGTAATGTCCGCGTCGAAGCCATTGTCGCCGTCGGTATCGCCGTCGCTGAGCCAGAACTCGCCTGCCCAGCGTTCGCCAAACCGGTATTCAACGGCGCCAAAACCGATCAGCTCGTCGTCCACCTCGCGGTCATCGTCAAAGATATTTTCACTACCGCCCAGGGTGATTGTTATCGGTTCCAGGGCCGCCGCGGCCTGCCCCAAAAGCAACAGGCTGGTGGCTGTGAACACTGCCAGGACATTACGAAATTGCACTTTCATTGACGCTCCTAAATTATCTGTGAGCCCGCATGGGCAGGGGCAATATAGCAATGCCGGGGCAAGCCCGGCAATGGCTATTTAGTTTTCGTTCAATTGCTGGCAGGCCACGCACAACGGGCTATCGGGGCGGGCCTTGAGCCGCGGCCAGGCAATAATCTCGTCACACTGGCGACAGTAACCAAATTCACCGCTGTCCATCGCCGCCAGCGCCAGCCGTACGCGATTGAGGTGCGCCTTGATATGCGCCGCATTGGCCGTCGCCATCTGCTGCTGTTGCATGGCATCCATGCGCGACAGCCGACCCACCATTTGTTGATCCAGCTCCACCGGTTTACTGTCCTCATCCAGGCGCTGCAGTTGCTCGCCCAGCTCTGCCACCAGCAGCTCCAGGTCAGCTCGCAGCTCGGCGAGCTGCGCCGCTGTGAGTTGTGCCGTCACAGTCCTACCAACCCAGGCTTTGTTTGACGAAAGGAATCGTTAAGGGGCGCTGGGCCACCATGGAGTCGCGGTCCAGCTGCTCCAGAACATCAATCAGCTCGGCCAGGGAGCGCGACGCCCGGCTCATGATATAGGCGGCCGTCTCATCGCCCAGTGTCATCCCACGCTGGCGCGCGCGGAACTGCAAAATCAACAGCTTGTCCGCATCGGTGACGTCCGGCAGCTGGAATACCATTCCCCAGCTCAGTCGTGAACGCAGGTCGGCCAATTGCACTGCCAACTGGCGCGGCGCGGCAGCGGCGCTGAATACAAGCCGACAGCCCTGTTCACGACAGCGATTGATCAGGTGGAACAGGGCTTCCTCCCAATCCGGCTTGCCGGCCACGGCATCCAGGTTGTCCAGGCAGATCAGCGACAGGCTTTCTAGCCCCGCCAGAACCTCCGCGGGATCCAGCTCGCCCAATTGCTCCAGGGGCAGGTACAGGGCCTCACCGTCACTGACCGCATGACAGGCAGCTTGTAGCAAGTGACTGCGACCAGTGCCGGCGCCACCATGCAGGTAGAGGGCGGACTCAGCGGATAATTGCTGCAGATGCTGCTCCAGGGCGCCCAGTGCATCGGTGAACAGGAAGTTTTCCAGTGTGGCATCGTCACGCAGATGAACCGGCAGGGCTAATTGTGTGGCACTAGCCGGCATCGTTGTCGCCCGGTTGAGGCTCTGACTGCGCGCCGTAAAACTCAGTGCCCAGGTAGTATTCGTGGATATGACGCAGGAACACCATGATCACCGCAGCCACGGGCAGCGCCAGCAAGACACCCACAAAACCGGCCAGTTGCCCCCCGGCCAGGATGGCGAAGATGACGGCGACCGGGTGCAAACCGATACGATCGCCGACCAGGTTGGGAGTGAGCAGGTAGCTTTCTATCAGCTGGCCAATACCAAATACCACCCCCACCGAGAGCAAGACGCCCCAGTCCTGGAATTGCAAAATGGCGGCGACCGCGGCAGCCACAATACCGACCAAAAAACCAAGATAGGGAACGATGCTGGCCAGGCCCGCCACCGTGCCGATCAACACCGCCAGTTCCAGCCCAATCGCAGCAAGGCCCACTGAATAGATCACACCGAGGGACAGCATGACCAGGAACTGGCCGCGCAGGAAGGCACCAATCACCTCGTCACTTTCCCTGCTCAACTCGCCCGCCTTGGCGTGCCAGTCAAGCGGCAACATGTTTCTTACCCGCGGCACCAGTCGATCCCAGTCCCGCAGCAGGTAGAAGGCCACTACCGGGATCAGTACCAGGTTACCCAGGGAGACCATCAAATTAATGCTGGAGCCTGTGATATAGGCGCCGGCCGCCGCCATCATCTTGCCGACGGACTGCCAGTTGTCAGTGAGCGTGCGCCGCACGGCCAGCCTCGGCAGGGCTTCTTCGGGCAAGTCCAGCAAGTTGCGCAACCAGGGCAATACCGTCTCCGCCGCCCATTGATAGGCCACCGGTACACCGTGTATCAGTGTGTTGAGCTGGCTTATCAGCAGCGGCACCATGAATATCATGACCGCGATACAAACGACGCCAATAACAAAGAACACCAGCGTCGCGGCCAGTCCCCGACCCAGGCCGCGCTTTTCCAACCAGTCGGCAATGGGGTCACCGAGATAGGCGATGAGAGCACCGACCACGAAAGGTGTGAGGATAGGCCGCAACTGGTAGAGCAATATCAGCAACACCACCAGCACGGCCAACAGTGGCCATGCCCGTGCGGCTCGCTTTTGGGGGGTCACCGGCTCCATCGGTAGGCCAGTGCAGTGTTCAGTGGTCCGTGTCGCAGGGGCAGCGGCGTCTCCTGGCGTTGCAAGCGGCGGTTGAGCGCGATGATACGGTGCAACTGCTCGGCATCCGCCTGGGCGTGGAGTCGAAATACGACGCTGTCACCTTCCAGGTAAGCAGGCCAGGCCGCATCGATCAATTCGATGTTCTCAAAGTACATGAGTACCTTGCGGTAGTCGGCGTAATCGGCCAGGGCATCGACCCGAATCAATACTTCAGCTGACTGACTGTCACCGGCTGCCACCGCGTAGCGCGAGGCCATGCGATCGGCAACCAGGTCCACTGCCACCGCGCTGAATGTCGGTATCGGCTGGCCGTAAAAACTGTCGGCAACGTCCGCGTCCTCATACAGGTAGAGCCAGTCGCCCATCCAGCGATCATCACCCAGGGCCGTCATCCGCCCAATCAGGACATTCGCCACCTGGTAGCGCTGGGAGGCGCGGAATATGGCCAGCGGATCCATGGTCCACAAGTCGTGGGTGTTCAGCGCCACCGTATCCTGCAAGTCGTAGAGCGGGAACACCGCCGGCACGCCGCGACGTTCAAGTTCGAAGCTGAGCGCCTCAATCAATTGCGGGTTGCTCTCGCGGTTTGCCACATGCCGACCCTGGGCGTCGTCGACAATCAACCAGACCAGCAGCGGCGGTCGATTGGCCGTCCACAGGGGCGCCTGCGCACCGCGCAACAGGTCATTCACCAACTGGGGATCGAAATGCACCTGCAGGCGCAGGCTGTCATCGTCCTGGCGCAGATATTGATAGCGCTGCATATAGCGCTGTGACTGCGACAAGGCCGCGCGCACCTCGTCATTGTCCAGCACCTCGCGGCTGCCGGACACCTTCACCAGCACCTGGGCAAAGCCGGCGCGGGTCGCCTGCTGCAATTGGCGGCGACTGTGATCCTCGACCTCGACCACGGCACGATGCAGCTCAACCACCACCACCGCCTGCACCGGCAGGCAGATCCAAAGCATGATCAGCAACAGCGAAACTCTGCGCACCCCAAAATACCCTAAAACTGAAACAGGCAGGGATTTTAGCAGTACCGGGCCAGCGCCGGACAGGATAGAATACGGCCTTTTTTCTGGTACCGGTTTTCCAACATGAGCGACGAGTCCCAGCAACCCTCCCTGAGTTACAAAGACGCCGGCGTCGACATCGATGCGGGCAACGCCCTGGTTGACCGGATCAAGGCTGTGGCCAAGCGTACCCACCGACCCGAGGTCATGGGCGGACTGGGCGGTTTTGGCGCTTTATGTGAGCTACCCAGTGGTTATCGCGAGCCGGTGCTGGTGTCCGGCACCGACGGCGTTGGCACAAAACTGCGCCTGGCCATGGATCTTGGCAAGCATGACAGCATTGGCATCGACCTGGTCGCCATGTGCGTCAACGACCTGGTGGTTGCCGGCGCCGAGCCCCTGTTCTTCCTTGATTACTACGCCACTGGCGCCCTCAGCATTGATACCGCGAGCGCTGTGGTCAGCGGCATAGGTCGCGGCTGTGAACTGTCTGGCTGCGCCCTGGTAGGCGGCGAGACCGCTGAAATGCCTGGCATGTATGAGGGTGAGGACTACGACCTGGCCGGCTTCTGCGTCGGCGTCGTGGAAAAGTCCGGGATTATTGACGGCAGCACGGTAGCATCCGGCGACTGCCTGATTGGCATCGCCTCCAGCGGACCCCACTCCAACGGCTATTCCCTGGTGCGCAAGATCATCGAGGTGTCCGGGGCTGACCTGCAACAGGCCTTTGGCGACAGTACCCTGGGTGAAGTCTTGCTTGAGCCCACCCGCATCTACGTCAAACCCCTGTTGAGTTTATTCGCCGCGCTGCCGGTCAAGGCGCTGTCCCACATCACCGGTGGCGGCTTGCTGGAGAACCTGCCACGGGTGTTGCCCGCCGACAGCTGCGCCCGCATCGATACCGGTAGCTGGCAATGGCCAGAGATATTCAACTGGTTGCAACAACAGGGCGGGGTCGACACCGAGGAAATGTATCGCACCTTCAACTGTGGGGTGGGCATGGTTATCTGCGTCGCCGCCGAAGACGCCGAGCGCGCCATTGGCGTGCTGGCAGAGGCCGGGGAATCCGCCTGGGTGATTGGCGAAATTGCGCCAGCAGAGGCCGATGCGGCAGCGGTTATCCTGGCCGACGGCTAATGAAGTTAGCGGTACTGATTTCCGGTAGTGGCTCCAACCTGCAAGCATTCATTGACGCCAGCAATACAGGCTTGCTGCAGGCCGACATTGCGCTGGTACTGAGCAACAAGCCCGACGCCCTGGGCCTGCAACGGGCAAGCCAGGCCGGCATTGCAACGGCGGTGGTTGATCATCGCAACTACCCCCAGCGCGAGGACTTCGACCAGGCCATGCTCGATGCAATGGCGCCACACCAGGTAGACCTGGTGATACTGGCGGGCTTCATGCGCATTCTCACCCCGCTGTTCCTGGCTGCCTTTCGCGGGCGCTTACTGAATATTCATCCCTCGCTGCTGCCTAAATACCCGGGCTTGCATACCCACCAGCGCGCCATTGATGCCGGTGATGCCTGTGCCGGGGCCACGGTGCATTTTGTCACCGAGGAACTGGACGGTGGACCACCGGTATTACACGCGCCGGTGGCAATCAGTCCGCAGGATACTGCCGCCAGCCTGGCGGCCAGGGTGCAGTCCCGGGAACACCGGATCTACCCGCTGGCGGCACAGTGGTTTGTTGAAGGTCGACTGTTGCTGAGTGATGGGGCGGCACTGCTGGACGGCGAGGTGCTGCCGCCACAGGGGCTAAACCTGGATGAAATAGACGCCGGCCAGGCCGACTGACTACTTCATCTGGCCGAGGCCACGTGCGGCGGCTTCCACCTGGCGCTGCTCGGTTCTAATCCGCTCCCGGGCAACATCGTCCGGCGCCAGTTGCAGCGCGTAACCCAATTGTGAGCGCGCCTGTAACATCTGCCCATTGAGGAAGAAGTACTGGGCCCGGGACTGGTGCAATTGGTAAGTATTACCCGTCAGTCCCTGGGTTTCCGCCAGTACATACCAGACATAGGGATCGTTGGGGCGCCGCTTGGCCTGGGGGGTGAGGATTTTTTCCGCTTCGGTGTAACGGCCGGCGCGTAAATGCGTTTTTGCCACCGCCATGGTCAGCGGGTAGTTACCTGGCATTAGCATCCAGTTTCTGCCCAACAGGGCCAGGGCGTCTTCGAACTCGCCGGACTCGGTATAAATGTCGGCTTCAGCGAGGATATAGGCGAGATTTTCCGGGCGATATTCACGCAGGGGCGCCAACAGTTCCATGGCCTCCGCGTACTGCCGCTTCTTGGTCAGCACCAGTATCAGGCCGTATTGATGGGCCTCGGCATTGCGCCCCTTGCGCTTCAGTTTCTTGCGGTAGTAGGCCTCGGCTTCATCCTCGGTCCTGAAGAAATCGACCTGCACCCGGGTGCGCATCAACTGAAATTCCGGGTTGTCTGCATAGACCCGCTGTGGGTACTGGCGCGCCCGGTTGCGGGCATCGGCGATACGGCTTTCGGTGAGTGGGTGAGTGAGCAGGAATTCCGGGGGCCGCGCGCCATAGCGCCGCGAGTTGGCCTGCATTACCTCAAACATATTGGCGGCACCATTGGGGTCCATACCGGCCCGGGCCAGGTTTTGTATGCCGACCCGGTCAGCCTCTTGCTCGTGGGCGCGACTAAACTTGAGCTGGCGGTTCTGGGCGGCGGCCTGGGTGCCCGTCATCGCCGCCATACCGGCATCTCCCTGACCGGCGACAATCGCCACCATGCCGCCCAACATGCCCAGCAAGGTGGGAATACGCGAGGCCTGGGCAGCTTCCACGCTACGGGAAAAGTGACGCTGGCTCACATGCCCTAATTCGTGGGTCAGTACCGAGGCCAATTGCGGTTCAGTCTCCGCCTGGCGCACCAGGCCGCTGTGCACACCGACGACCCCGCCGGGCACCGCGAAGGCATTGATGGATTGGGCATCAACCGTGATCAGCACCAGCCGTCGGTCGCGCAGCTCACTGGTTTCCGCCAGCCGATAGAGCAATGTTTCCAGGTAATCCTGTAACAGCGGGTCTTCCATGGCCGGCACCTGGCGCCGATAAGACATCAGCCAGATCCGGCCCATCATGTACTCCTGGCCGACCGGCATTACGCCAGTCTCACCGAAGCTGGGCAGGCGATTCTTGTCCTGGCCCTGGCTGTGGCCCTGGCTGCACAGCAGCAGCAAAGGCAGGGTCAGTAGCAATGTACGTAATAGCGATTTCATCATCAGGCTTTCGGCAGGGTCACACCGGTCTGGCCCTGGTACTTGCCGCCGCGGTCGGCGTAGCTGGTCTCACAAACCTCATCAGATTCGAAGAACAGCATTTGCGCGACACCCTCATTGGCGTAGATCTTGGCCGGTAGCGTGGTGGTGTTGGAAAACTCCAGGGTGACATGGCCCTCCCACTCTGGCTCCAGGGGGGTCACGTTGACGATGATGCCGCAACGGGCATAGGTCGATTTTCCAAGGCAGACTGTGAGTACGTTGCGCGGAATGCGGAAGTACTCAATCGTCGACGCCAGCGCAAAGGAATTGGGCGGGATCACACACACCGGCCCGTGAACGTCCACAAAGCTGTTCTCATCGAAGGCCTTGGGGTCCACCGTGGCGGAATGAATATTGGTGAACACCTTGAAGTGCTCGGAGCAGCGCACATCGTAGCCGTAGCTGGAGGTGCCATAGGAGATAACGCGCTCATCACCGGCGTAACGCACTTGTTCCGCCTGGAAGGGCTCAATCATGCCCTCTTGCTCGGCCATGCGCCGGATCCACTTGTCTGCCTTGATACTCATATTGTTCCTGCTGGTTTAATCAACGGGGTCAGTCGTTGCTAATTACAATTTCCGGCATCACCCGGGCGTCGCCGTCACCGAGGGCAGCGCGGACCTTGTCTGCCACCTCCCGGTACACCGCGCTGATGGGAGAATCCGGTGCCGCCACGACCGTGGGGTGGCCGGAATCCGTTTGTTCGCGGATAGACAGGTCCAGCGGCAGCGAACCCAGCAACTCAACGCCGTATTCAGCCGCGATGCGCTGGCCACCCTCGGCACCAAAGATATGCTCAGCGTGTCCGCACTCGCTGCAAATATGCACCGCCATGTTTTCCACGATACCAAGCACCGGAATGCCCACCTTGGCGAACATTTCTATGCCCTTGCGCGCATCCAGCAGGGCAATGTCCTGGGGCGTGGTCACAATGACCGCACCGGCCACACTGGCCTTCTGGGACAGGGTCAACTGAATATCTCCGGTACCGGGCGGCATATCGATGACCAGGAAGTCGAGTTCACCCCACCAGGTTTGCTCCAGCATTTGCTGCAAGGCGCCACCGGCCATGGGACCGCGCCAGACCATCGGCGTCTTGTCGGTGACCAGGTAGCCCATGGACATGGTCTTGAGACCGTGCGCCTCAATCGGCACCAGGAACTGCCCGTCTTTTTGCTCGGGCCGGCGTCCCTCTTCGATGCCCAGCATGATCTGCTGGCTGGGGCCGTAGATGTCGGCGTCGAGCAATCCAACGCTGGCGCCGCTGCCGCGCAGGGCCAGGGCCAGGTTGACCGCGGTGGTGGATTTACCCACGCCGCCCTTGCCGGAGGCAACAGCGATAATATGTTTAATCTGATTCATTGAAACAACCGGGAATGGAGCCGGACGCTAGTATAAGGACAACGCCCGCACCCCACAAATTCTGCTAGCGAAAAATCACAGGCTGGCGTCGATAAAGCGCACCAGGTCCTTGCGATACTTTTCCAGCGAGGGCGGGTGCACGTACATCATATGCCCGGCGTGGTAATAATCGATGCTGACATTGCCACGCAAGCTGTCAGGGATCGGCAGCTGATCGATGAAGTACTCGGTGGCGCGGTAGGGTGTGGCCAGGTCGAAGTAACCCTGCTGTACCAGCACCTTCATATCCGGGTTGCGGATCAGGGCATGACCCAGATCGATGCCGGTATCAGCCGCCGCCGAGGAGTAATCATTGGCCGGGTCCTTGTGGGAGCGATCCCATTCCTTGTAGAGACCGCCGGACACCACGTAGCGCCGGTCTATGTCCACCCCCAGCACACGGCGGTAGTAATCATTGAAGGTGGCAACAAAGGCCGGCCCCACGGCACTGTTGTAGGGATCGTAGGGCATGCTCTCAGCCAGGGCATTGGTGGTATAGCCGAGGAAGCGCGAATCGATACGCCCGGCCAACTGGTTGCGATCGCGCAACAGCTCGGCCAGGAATTCACCCTCGGTCGCCCTGAAATTGGCGCGCTGCCAGAATTCCGCGCTGGTCCCGGTGTAGCGAGCCAACTGCTGCGCCACGGCGCTGCGTTCAGCATCACTGGCACGCCGACCCTTGACCAGCACGGTCAGGTAATCGGAGATCGCGAATTCATCCACCTCGGCCAGGAAGGCCTTGAAGTCAGACGGCTTGTCAGCCAGCGCATTGTGGAACCAGGCCGTGGCCGCATAGGTGGACAGCGTCATGCTGTAACCGACTGCCATATTCGAGGTACCGACACCGCCGCCACCGGCGACATCCATATACGGCGATACCAGGATCACGCCATTGAGGCTGACATTGTGTCGGGTCAGCAGGTCGTAGCTGACACCACCGCCGCGCATACCGCCATAACTCTCACCGAGTATGAACTTGGGCGAGAGCCAGCGGTCATTGTCGGTCAGGTAACGCACCATGAAATCGGAGACTGACGTGATGTCGTTATCCACCCCCCAGAAATCCTTGCCTTCCGCCTCACCGGCGGGACGCGAAAAGCCGGTGCCGATCGGGTCGACCATGACCAGGTCGACCCGGTCGAGAATGCTGTAGGCGTTATCGACAAAGCGAAACGGGCCCTTGCCGTTGACATCGAGGTCTTCAACCACGGTCCGCTGGGGTCCCAGCACCCCCATGTGCAACCACAGGGAGGCAGAACCCGGACCGCCATTCCAGGCAAACATAATCGGTCGGGTAGCGGCATCGGCGCCCTGCTTCACATAGGCGGTGTAGCCATACTCGGCGATGGGCTTATCCTCGGCGTCGCGCATGATAATGGTGCCGGCAGTGGCCTTGTACTTGATGCGCTGCCCGTCGATACGGATTTCGTGCTGGCTGTTGAACTGCTGCGCCTCGGGTGCCGGTTTCGGCTCCTCGGTTGCCGCCTCTTCCGCAGCAGGCGCTTGCGCAAAAACCAGGGAGGGCAGAACCAGGGAGGGAAGAAAGGCCAGGCACAGGGCGAGAGTCTGGGTGCGTGCTTTCACAGTAATTACTCCGTATCGATTGAGCAGCGAGTATAGCCGAAAGCCCATGTTATGCTCACAGACAAGCGTATGAGCCTACAGGAGCCGGCCGTGAAGAAGACGCATATGGCCGCCGCCATCGGCACGGTAATGGTGTTGGCCCTGCTTGGGGTGCAAATGCTACCCCCTGCCCCGGTCACCATACCGGCGCAGCTACCTCGGGAGCAGCGCGACGCGCAGCGCTTGCTGGGCTTTGAAGGCATACACAATTTTCGCGACCTGGGCGGCTATGCCAGCGAGGATGGGCGCGACGTCAAATGGGGAATCCTGTACCGCTCCGGCACCCTGCACGATGCCAGCGACAGCGACCTGGACTACCTCGATCAATTGCAGCTGCACACCCTGGTGGACTTCCGTTCCAGCGCCGAGAAAGCCGCTGAGCCAGACCGGCTGCCGCAGCCCCTAGATTTCACGGTGGTGGAGATACCCACCCTGGACGGCGGCGACAATTCGGTGGCCACGGAAATAATGGCGCGTATCGAAACCGGCGACTTCACGGATTTTGAACCCCAGAGTTTCATGCTGGAGGCCAACCGGCACTTTGCCGATCGCTTCACACCCCAGTATCGCCAGTTCCTGCAAACCGTGCTGGAGGCCGACGGCGAACCGATTCTGTGGCACTGCAGCGCCGGCAAGGACCGCGCCGGTTACGCTGCCGCCATCCTCCTGCGCATCCTCGGGGTACCCCAGGAAGTGGTAGTGCAGGACTATATGCTCAGCAAGGAATACGCCCTGGCCGCGCGTCGCCGCCAGTTGCTGCTACTGCGCATCTTCAAGGGAGCGGAAACCGCTGACAAGCTGGAAGTCATCATGGGCGTGGAGCCCGAGTGGCTGGAAGCGGGCTTCGCCCAGATCGACGCTCGCTATGGCAGCTTCGACAATTATGTGCGCGAGGCCCTGGAACTGGACCGGGCCGCGGTAGCCCGTCTGCGCAGCCAGCTATTGGAATAGGCTTGCGCAGTCCTACCTGACCCAATGCGGAGATTGGGGTATAGTAGCGCCCCTTTTTTACTGACCCGAGAGAACACTCTGCATGGCTGATTCCAGGCCCCGCGACATACTGGTTACCAGTGCCCTGCCCTATGCCAATGGCTCCCTTCACCTGGGCCATATGCTGGAGCAGGTTCAAACCGATATCTGGGTGCGATTCCAGCAATCCCGCGGCCACAACTGCCGCTATGTCTGCGCCGACGACGCCCATGGCACCGCCATCATGCTGACCGCGCAAGAGCAGGGTATCAGCCCGGAAGAGCAAATCGCGCGCATGCAGGCCGAGCACGAACAGGACAGCCGCGATTTCCTGATCAACTTCGCCAACTTCCACAGCACCCATTCCGAGGAAAACCGACAGTTCAGCGAATCCATTTACGCCGCGCTGCAGGCCAACGGCCATATCGCCGAACGCGAGATCACCCAGGCCTTTGACCCGGAGAAGCAGTTATTCCTGTCTGACCGCTACATCAAGGGCAGCTGCCCGAAGTGCAAGACCCCCGACCAGTATGGCGACAACTGTGAAGCCTGCGGTGCCACCTACAGTCCCGCAGACCTGATCGATGCGGTGTCGGCCCTGTCCGGAGCCACCCCGGTGGACAAACAGTCGCTGCACTACTTCTTCACGCTCCCCGCTTTCAGCGACATGCTCAAGGCCTGGACCAGCAGCGGCACCTTGCAGGAGCCGATTGCCAACAAACTGCAGGAGTGGCTGGATGGCGGCTTGCAGGAGTGGGACATCAGCCGCGACGCACCCTACTTCGGCTTCGAGATTCCCGGCGCCCCCGGCAAGTACTTCTACGTGTGGCTGGATGCCCCGATCGGCTACATGGCCAGCTACCAGAACCTGTGTGAACGCGAGGGCCTGGATTTTGACCAGTTCTGGCACAAGGACGCCACCACCGAGCTGTACCACTTCATCGGCAAGGACATCATTAACTTTCACGGCTTGTTCTGGCCCGCAATGCTGCACTCGGCAGGCTACCGCACACCCACCGCCATTTACGCGCACGGCTTCCTGACGGTGAACGGCACCAAGATGTCCAAGTCGCGCGGCACCTTTATCAAGGCCCGCACCTACCTGGAGCACCTGGACGCGGAGTACATCCGCTACTATTTCGCGGCCAAGCTGGGCAATGGGGTGGACGATATCGACCTCAACCTGGAAGACTTTATCCAGCGGGTGAACTCCGACGTGGTCGGCAAAGTGGTCAATATCGCCAGTCGCTGCGCCGGCTTCCTGCGCAAGGGCTTTGACAATACCCTGGAGGCCCAGAGCAGCGAGGCCGCCCTGGTGCAGGAGTTTATTGATGCGGGTGAGAGCATCGCCGGGCTCTACGAGCAACGGGAGTTCAGCAAGGCAGTGCGCGAAATCATCGCCCTGGCCGACCGCGCCAACCAGTACATCGATGAGAAGAAGCCCTGGGTGCTGGCAAAAGAAGAAGGCCGCGAGGCCGAGGTACACGCGGCCTGCTCGGTGGGCATCAACCTGTTCCGGGTGCTGATGACCTACCTGAAGCCGGTGTTGCCGGCCATGGCGGAGAAGGCCGAGGCATTCCTGCAGTGCTCGCTGGACTGGACTGCACTGGACGCGCCCCTGCTGGGCCACCAGATCGCCAAATTCAAGCCCTTGCTGACCCGCATTGAAGCGGCCCAGGTCGAGGCCGTGGTGGAAGCCAGTAAGGAACAGCAGGCGGAGGCAAAGATCTCCGGACACGACAAGGCCGCAAGCGGCCAGGCAGGGGAACAAGCCGCTATGAGTGACACGATTGATTTTGAGACTTTTGCCAAAGTGGATTTACGGGTGGCCGAGATTGTTGCCGCAGAGCCGGTTGAGGGGGCTGACAAGCTGCTTCAATTGACACTGAACCTGGGTGACGAGCAACGCAATGTGTTTGCCGGCATCAAGGAGGCCTACCCGGAGCCTGCCCTGCTGGTGGGCAAGATGACCGTCTGTGTCGCCAACCTCGCGCCGCGCAAGATGCGCTTTGGTGTGTCCGAGGGCATGGTGCTGGCGGCCGGCCCCGGGGGTAGTGACATTTACCTGCTGGAGCCACACGCCGGCGCGCAGCCCGGCATGCAGGTCAAGTAGGGCTGAACCCGGGCAAGCAGCAAGCCTGGTTTCTTTTTGTCCCTGCAGCGCTCCGCTACACTGGGTGAAAGTGGAGCTGCAAGCTGTCAGGGAGGTGTCCGGTGATTGAGCATACGGTCGTTACTGCCAGGAACTACGCCTATATTACCGTCAAGGGTTCGCCCGACCTGGCCCAGTTTATTCGTGCGGCCAGGATTTTCGTCAAGGACCCCCAATACAGCGCCGACCTGAAGCGCATCTGTGATTTCTCGCAGTCCGACCTGTCCCATGTGAAGTTCGATGAATTCATGAGATTCCTCGATTTCGCCATGCAGGAAATCACCCTGGCGCCCAATACGCGGGTGGCACTGGTCGCTCCCGACCCCGGCCGCAGCGGCATCTTCGAGCAGTTTGCCAACAACATCGAATCCGGTGACTTCCAGATTTTCTTTGATCCGGTGAGCGCTGTAGAATGGATTCAATCCTAGCCAACCTGGATCCACTCGCCGGCGCCACCGTGCTCTGCCGACCCTATCCCACCCGATGCTCTTCAACTCGTTTGAATTTTTGCTGTTCCTGCCACTGGTGCTGCTCGGCTATCACGGCATTGTCATCCACTATGGCAATCGTGCATCGCTGTTGTTCCTGGCCTGCGCCTCGCTGTTCTTCTACGGTTGGTGGAAACCCGAATACCTCTGGATAATCCTCAGCTCGATTGTCTTTAATTACCTGGTGAGCCTGCTCCTGCTCAAGCAGGTCGCCAGCGGCAAAGACCACGCGCGCAGATTGCTGCTGGCCGGCGGGGTTGCCGGCAATCTGGCACTACTGGGCTTCTACAAATATGCCGGCCTCATGGTCACCGCGTTTAACAGCCTCAGCCCGGCGCAGTTTTCAGTTCCGGATATCGTGCTGCCGCTGGCGATTTCCTTCTTTACCTTCCAGCAGATTGCCTACCTGGTTGATATCAGCGCGGGCAAAACCCGGGGTGGCAATTTTCCCGACTACCTGGTGTTTGTAACCTTCTTCCCCCAGCTTATCGCCGGGCCGATCGTGCACCACGCTGAAATGATGCCCCAATTCCAAAGCCGCAACCGTCGGGGCATCAAACTTGAGGACCTGCAAATCGGCCTGTCACTGTTCGCCCTGGGCCTGGCCAAGAAAGTATTGCTGGCAGACAACCTGGCGCCCCTGGCTGATGCTTCCTTCGCGCTGGCGGATGCGGGACAAAGCCAGGGCAGCGTGTCGGCATGGATGGGCGCCGGCGCCTACAGCCTGCAAATCTACTTCGACTTCTCCGGCTACACGGATATGGCACTGGGCCTGGGAAGAATGTTCGGTATCCGTTTGCCGCTCAACTTTTTCTCGCCTTACAAGGCGCGCAATATCATCGATTTCTGGCACCGCTGGCATATGACCCTGTCCCGCTTCCTGCGCGACTACCTCTACGTGCCGCTCGGGGGTAACCGACGCGGAAGACCCCGTCGCTACCTCAACCTGCTGCTTACCATGCTGCTGGGTGGACTCTGGCACGGCGCCGCCGTCACTTTCATTCTCTGGGGCGGGCTGCACGGCCTCTATCTCTGTATTAACCACGGCTGGCGCTGGTTACTGGGGCGGCTGCAATTGAGCTGGCTGGCCCATTACAGAAGCTACGGGCTGCTGTGCGGCCTGGTGACACTGCTGGCGGTGGTGCTGGCCTGGGTCGTATTTCGCGCCGAAACCTCTGCCGGCGCCTGGCGCATGTGGCAGGATATGTTCGCATTCAGCGGCGCAGAGGACCTGAAGATACTTTATCGACAGCGAGCTTCCGATTTCGACCTGCTGCTTAAAAGCCTGCTACCAGTCCATGTGCCACTCGGTGACATCTGGTACTTTAGCCTGGCCCAGGATGCCATCTTGTTGCTGCTTGGCGGGCTACTCTGTCTCTGCCTGCCCAATTCGATAGAGCTGTTCAGGCACTACCATCCAAGCGTATCAGCCGTGCCGGAATTTAGCGGCTCAACTGCGACCAGCAGACTGGCATGGAAGCCCAGCCTGGCATGGGCCGCCGGCCTGGGGCTGCTGTTCTTTGCCAGCCTGATGTCCCTGGCCAGGGTCGCTCCTTTCCTGTATTTCCAGTTCTGAATCATGCGACGCTACCTCACCTGCTTTTTCGCCATCTTCCTGCTGCTGTCAGTGGCCGTGTTGTTTTTGAACTACCGGGTCGACCCATTTGGGGCCTGGCGGACGCACGACAAACCCCTCAGCGTTTTCAGTATCGGCAATGTCAGCTACGCCCGCCTGGCCAAGGCCCACTGGATTGCCCAGCAACAGTCAGACCTGGTAGTACTGGGTAACTCCCACGCGGTAAGCGCATTCCAGGCCGATCAGTTACGCAGACACCTGGATGCCAGCACGCCTTTTAACCTGGCCCTGCTGGGTACCTCGCTGTCGGAAATGACACGCAATATGCGCCACGCCTACTACGCCAGCGGTGCTCGCCGCTTCCTGGTCGTGGTCGATTTGCTCAACTTTCGGGATCACACCACCGCCCGCGGCAATGAGTTCACGGTCGCCCTGGCACTGGATGACTCGCTGGGCAGTCGCTATTTTGCGGCGCGAAACTTCGCCGCCACCACCTATTCCTGGGCGGCCACCACCCGCAGTCTGCTGGCGCTGCGCGCGGGTTACCTGGATAGCAATACGGCCGAGGGCTTTGTTAAGAACTGCAAGAATGAAATCCAGGGCGGACCCCTGTCACGACTGGTCAGCTCGGCCCAGGCACGCCGTGACATGTTTCAAAGCACCGACTACCTGGGCACTGGAGATAGCACAGCCTGGCGAGAGCCACTGGGTGAACTCATGGCGTTTATTGCTCAGCAGCAGCTCGATGTCACCTTTCTGGTGCCACCTTTCCACCTGAGCTATTACTATGCGCTGGATGCCTCCGGGGCCTGGGACAAGCACCAGCAGATGCTGCAACTACTGGTGGAGAGTATTGTTGCGGCCGGGGTGGAGCAACACACGCATTTGGTGGATTTCACGGCCTTTAACCGCTACACGGGCGAGTTCCATAGCGATCCCCGCGCCCGGCTTGATTACTGGCTGGATGCGGACCACTTTAACTGCGCTATGGCTGAGCTGATCATTGCGAGAACCGCGCAGTTGATAAACCCGGCCGGGCAAATAGCGCCGGAGTCGGAAGCCCGGCTGGGAGCCAGGGTTACTGCGGCAAACCTGGCCGAGCATCAGCGCCGGCTTAACCATGAGTTACAGGCCTGGAAAGCGGCCAACCCGGAGGCGCACGCCTGGCTCTCCAGGCGAATACAGCCCCTGCCCTGAATTGCTGCCGGCGCCAGTTTCCAATAGTATTCCCGCTGGCCCCGGCTTGTTCAAAATGCCGGGCAGTAATAGACTTGATTGTTCAAACTAATAAGCATTAGTTAAGCGACCCTATGCTGGCGGATTATTCTATTCTTTTGATCGGGGCCATCCTGGTCAATAACTTCGTGCTGGTCCAGTTCCTGGGCCTGTGCCCTTTCATGGGCGTGTCGAACAAACTCGAAAGCGCCATGGGCATGTCCATGGCCACCACCTTCGTGCTCACCCTGGCTTCCGCTTGCAGCTACCTGACCTATAACTACCTGTTGCAGCCACTGGGGCTGGGCTACCTGAAAACCATTTCCTTCATCCTGGTAATTGCCGTGGTCGTGCAATTCACCGAGATGGTGGTGCGTAAATCCAGCCCTCTCCTGCACCGGGTACTGGGGGTTTACCTGCCCCTGATCACCACCAATTGCGCGGTACTGGGTGTAGCCCTGCTCAACATCAACAAGGAACACAACTTACTGCAGTCGCTGTTCTATGGCTTTGGCGCCGCACTGGGTTTCTCCCTGGTGCTGGTGCTGTTTGCCGCCATGCGCGAGCGCCTGGCGGTAGCCGACGTTCCGGTGCCCTTCCAGGGCGCGGCCGTAGGCATGATTACCGCCGGCTTGATGTCGCTGGCCTTCATGGGTTTCGCGGGACTGGTATGAGCCTGTTTTGTACGAATTAATCGCCCAGTTCCCCTTCGTTGCCGCCATGGTGGCCCTGGTCAGCCTGGGCGCCGTGTTCGGCGCGCTGCTGGGCTTTGCCGCGGAGAAGTTCAAAACCGAGGGCAATCCCATTGTTGACCAAATCAACGAGGTGTTGCCGCAAACCCAGTGTGGCCAATGCGGATTCCCCGGCTGTCGCCCCTACGCCGAGGCCATTGCCGGTGGAGAGGCCATCAATCGCTGCCCACCCGGCGGCGAGGCTGGTATTGCGGCGCTTGCAGACCTGCTGGACCTGGAAATTATTCCGCTCGATGATGAGCACGGGGAGGAGAAAGAGCTCAGCGTGGTAGCGCACATCCGTGAGGATGAGTGCATAGGCTGCACCAAGTGCATCCAGGCCTGCCCGGTAGACGCCATACTCGGCGCGGCCAAGCATATGCACACGGTAATCGTCAGCGAGTGCACCGGTTGTGACCTCTGTGTCGAGCCCTGCCCAGTGGACTGCATCGACCTGCTCAGCGAAGAAATTACCCTGAAAACCTGGCACTGGGACCTACCCACCAGCGACGTCATTGCCAGCGACCGGGATGCATCGGCGCAGGAGCAGGCGGCGTGAGGAAGATATGGGACTTCCACGGCGGTGTGCACCCGGCGGAGAATAAACTGCAGTCCCTGCAGTGCGACATCAGCAGCGCCGGCATACCCCCACAGCTGACGTTTCCCTTGTCACAGCACATCGGCGCTCCCGCCGAACCCATTGTTGAGGTGGGTGAGAAGGTGCGCAAGGGCCAGAAGATTGCCGAGGCCAGGGGCTTCATCAGCGTACCGGTGCACGCCTCTACTTCCGGTACCATCAGCGCCATAGAAGACCGGCTGATTGCGCACGCCTCCGGACTATCAGCACCCTGCATCGTGCTGGACAGTGATGGCCAGGATGAGTGGATCAGCCACCAGGGAACAGAGGACTACAGCAAACTGGAAAAAGCTGAGCTGCTGAAGATCATCCGCGACGCCGGTATCGCCGGAATGGGTGGCGCCGGCTTCCCCACGGCGGTGAAACTGGCAGTAAATCCCGACGCCCACAAGATCCAGACCCTGATAATCAATGGCACCGAGTGTGAACCCTATATCACCGCCGACGATGTGCTGATGCGTGAGCGCGCCGCCGATATCATCGCCGGCGCCGAGATATTGCGACACATCCTCAACCCCGACGAGGTATTGATCGGCGTCGAGGATAACAAGGGTGCCGCGGCGGCTGCGCTTAAAGGCGCGGTCCGCAACTCTGGCAGTAGTGTTGAAATCGTCACCTTCCCCACCAAGTACCCCTCCGGTGGTGAAAAGCAATTGATCGAAATTCTCACCGGCAAACAGGTGCCCAGCGGCGGCTTGCCCTCGGAACTTGGCATTGTTTGCCAGAATGTTGGCTCCGTGGTCGCCATCTACCGCGCCGTGGTTCACGGTGAGCCGCTGATATCTCGCATTACCACGGTCACCGGCGCCGCCGTGGCGCAAGCGCAAAATTTCGAGGTGCTGCTGGGCAGCCCCATGAGCTATCTCTTGCAGCTGGCCGGGTTCCAGCCCGAGCGGTGCGCGCGCCTGGTTATGGGTGGCCCCATGATGGGCTTCACCGTGGCCGACCACGAGGTTCCGGTGGTCAAGACCACGAACTGCCTGCTGGCACCCACTGCAGAGGAACTGCCGGCACCCGACCCAGCCCAGGCCTGTATACGCTGCGGCCTGTGTGCCGAGGCCTGCCCCGCCAGCCTGTTGCCACAGCAACTGTATTGGTTCGCTCGCAGCAGAGAGTATGAAAAGCTGGCCGCGCACAACCTGTTCGACTGTATCGAGTGTGGCGCCTGCTCCTACGCCTGTCCCAGTCATATCCCCCTGGTTCAGTATTACCGCGCCGGCAAGGCGGAAGTGACGCAAATGCGCCATGACCAGGCCAAATCTGAACACTCTCGAACCCGCTTTGAAGCGCGCCAGGAGCGATTGGAACGGGACGCGGCGGCGAAGGAAGCCCAACGCGCGGCGCGTAAGCAGGCCGCGGAAGAGCGTGCACGACAGGCCGCCAGCGAGGGTCAGGAAGATGCCGATCCTATCCAGGCGGCGATAGAGCGCGCCCAGGCCAAGAAAGCCGCCAGCCAGGCCAGCGTTGATGGAGAAGCCGGGCCTAAGACAGAGACAAGCCAGGCAGCAGACACTGAGCAGGCAGCTACGACCCAAGCGGACACAGCCCAACCGGATGCGGCCCAACCGGATGCGGCCCAGCTAGCGATTGAGCGCGCCCGTGCAGCACGGGCGGAATCGGCGGAGCAATCACCCCTGGAGAAAGCCAACAGCAAGCTGCAGCGACTGCAGGAGCGACAGGCTAAGAGTGAAGCCAAGTTGCAGCAAAGTCGCGAGGACGGCGCTGCCGAAAACATAATCGAGGCCCTGGAGTCCGCGCTGGAAAAACTGGCACCCAAGATTGCCGCCGCCGAGCAGGAACTCAAGGCGCTGCAAGAAGAGAGCGAGGGCTGAGTATGGCGTTGATGCAAGTCAGCTCACCGCATGCGCACGGGCCGCTGAGCACCCCCACGGTCATGCGCACCGTATTGCTGGCGACCCTGCCCGGGGTCATCGCCCTGACCTATTTCTTTGGTTTCGGAACCCTGGTCAATATCGCCTGGGCCTGCCTGGTGGCGCTGGGCTGTGAAGCCCTGGCCCTGAAATTACGCAATCGACCCCTGGGGTTCTATCTCAATGATGCCAGCGCCCTGGTCACGGCGACGCTGCTGGGCATCGCCATGCCGCCCTATGCACCCTGGTGGCTAATCCTGGTTGGCGTGGCTTTTGCCATACTGATCGCCAAACATCTTTACGGTGGACTCGGCTACAACCCTTTCAACCCGGCCATGGTTGGTTACGTGGTGCTGCTGATCTCCTTCCCGATACAAATGACCGCCTGGGCCGCACCCGTCGGCATCAATGCCAACAATCCCCCGGGCTTGCTGCAAGCGCTGCAGCTGTGCTTCGCACCGGGCAGTATCGACGCGATGACCATGGCGACACCGCTGGACCTGCTCAAGCAGAACAACGGTCTGCTGCTTGAGGACTTATGGCGACAAAACCCGCAATTCGGGCGCTGGTCCGGGATCGGCTGGGAGTGGGCTAACCTGGGCTTCCTGGCCGGCGGCGGCTACCTCTTGTACAAGCGCATTTTCACCTGGCATGCCCCGGTGGCCATGCTCGCCAGCCTGTCGCTGATGGCGGCCCTGTTTTACGACGGCGGCAGCTCTGCCAGCACCGGATCTCCCCTGTTTCACCTGCTCAGCGGCGGCACCATGCTCGGTGCCTTCTTCATCATCACAGACCCGGTATCCTCCGCCGTCTCCAATCGCGGCCGATTGATATTCGGTGCGGCCATAGGCGTGTTGATTTTCCTCATTCGCAGCTACGGCAATTACCCGGATGCGGTCGCCTTTGCCGTGTTGATCATGAATTTTGCCGCGCCGTTTATTGACTACTACACCCAGCCCAGGACCTATGGCCACGGTCGCCAGCACGAGGAGCAGGATTCATGATCAGCTCCTCCATCAGTCGCAACAGCATACTGCTGGCCGGCTTTGCGGTTCTGACCACGGCGCTCATCGCGGGCACTTTCCTCGGCACCAAGGAGCGGATTGCCGAGGCCCAGCGCCAGGCAGAGCAACGGGCGCTGCTGGAAATCGTACCCGCGAGCCGGCACGACAATTCCATGCTGGACGACACCCTGCCGGTTGGCCCGGATGCGAGCGGCCTGGGACTGCGCCGCGACAAGCGTATTTATATTGCCCGCCAGGACGGGGAAATCGTGGCCATCATCCTTCCAGCGACCGCACCGGACGCCTACAGCGGCGATGTCGACCTGATCGTCGGGATTAACCTCGATGGCAGCGTGGCGGGAGTGCGGGCCCTGAACCACCGTGAGACACCGGGTCTGGGTGACAAGGTGGACATCAAGAAGTCTGACTGGGTGCTGGGTTTCAACGGGCGCTCACTGGAAAACCCGAAACCCGAGCGCTGGGCGGTGAAGAAAGACAAGGGCGTGTTCGACCAGTTTACCGGCGCCACCATCACCCCGCGGGCGGTCACTGCGGCGGTGAAGCGCAGCCTGCAGTATTTTGAAGCCAACCGGGCTATATTGCTGGAGCAGGAACCGGCTCCCGGCGAGGAGAACAACAGTGGCTGACACCAGTTATCGCGAGTTATCGATCAACGGTTTGTGGAAGAATAACCCGGCCATCGTGCAACTGCTGGGCCTGTGCCCGCTGCTGGCGGTGACCGGCTCCGTGGTCAACGCGATTGGCCTGGGCCTGGCCACTGTGTTCGTGTTGATAGCCTCCAATACCTCGGTCTCACTGATTCGCAATATTGTCTCTGATGCCGTCAGGCTGCCTGCATTTGTCATGATCATCGCCGCCGCTGTGACCTGTATTGAGTTGCTGATGCAGGCCTTCGCCTATGAGCTCTACCAGATTCTCGGCATTTTCCTGCCCCTGATTACCACCAACTGCGTCATCCTCGGCCGTGCCGATGGCTTCGCCAGCAGAAACCCGGTACTGCCAGCCCTGTACGACGGTTTCATCATGGGGGCGGGCTTTATGCTGGTGCTAGTGGTGCTGGGAGCCTTGCGGGAATTGGCGGGAACCGGCGCCCTGTTTGGCAATATGGACTTGTTGTTCGGGCCGGGGGCGGCGAACTGGCAGCTGGTGCTGGTTGCTGATTACCAGGAATTCCTGCTGGCGATACTGCCACCGGGCGCCTTCATATTCACCGGGCTTATCATTGCACTGAAAAACCTGATTGATGCGCAGCTGCAGGCACGCGAGGATGCGCTCAAGGAAAAACCGGTCAAGGGTTCGAAACGGGTTCGGGTTACCGGCACGATCAGCTAGTGCCGGTTCAGCTCTTTAGCTCTTTAGCAGGGCCAGGGTCTGCAGGATTTCATCAACCGCCGCCGCGTCCAGGCCACTGTTCTCCCGATCACAACAATAGGTCACAAATAACAGTACCGGGCCTGCTGCCAGGTACCACTCGCGCACGGCTTCATCATCTTCGTTGTAGTCACAACAGACACCGCTGAAGTCGCCGGCTGTCGCCGCCTGCCAGTCCAGGGAGGCCTCGCCATTATCGCGCGCAATAGCAGCCACTTCCGCGCCCTCGAAGCTGCCCTGCTCCTTGTGCAGGGTTGAGATCTCGATGTTGCCCACGTCATCGCGATCCCCAATGACAATGCTGTCCTCGTCCTGGTCGGCCCACCACTCCGGGGGCACACCAATACACCACCACTCGGTTTCCAGCACATTCACAGAGATTCACTCACTTGGCATGACATCAATAACCCATCCTCCCGGCCTGATGGAGTGGGATAATAGTCCTTGCGCCGCCCATCGTCGACAAAACCGTGCTTGCGATACAGTGCGATGGCCGCCGCATTGCTTTCCCGCACTTCCAACAGGCAGCGCGCCAGACCCCGCTCACGCAGTTCCTGCAACAGCGCGGACATCAGGCAGCCGCCATGACCGTGACCCTGCTGCCCGGGCCGCACGGCAACATTCATCAGCGTGGCTTCATCCAGTACCCATTGGAAAATGGCGAAACCCAGCAACTCCCCCGCCGCCGACTCCAGTACCAGGCTATGCGTGTTATCGCTAACACTGCTGTTAAGCAGCTGGGACAGGCTCCAGGGGCTGATTGCCGCCTGCTGTTCAATTTCAGACACACACTGAATATCGGAGGCCAGAGCCGGGCGCACCCGAACCGTCTCAGCCACTATGGCTGCGCAGGGCCTGCAGGTCGGCCCAGGCCTGTGCTTTCAAAGCGGGATTACGCAACATCTGCCAGCCGCTGACGGTAGGCAATTGCTGCCGTTCTCCCAGGCAGGCCGGATCGAACCAGGGCTGGTCAATATCACCCAGCAGGATCACAGCGCGCGGCTGGCAACGCTCCAGGCGATTGCTGAGGTAACCCAGCACGGCACCCCGTGCAGCCTCCGTACCCTGTTCGAGATGACTGCTGGTATTGAGCGGCCAGTTAAACAGCTCCAGCTCGGGCTTTTGCTCAGCGAGACCCAGTGCCGCACACATCGCCTGTAGCAGCTGTGAATAGGCATCAGTCACCTCACGACCAAGTGGTACTTCTTCCAGCCAGAAACATCCGCCAGCGGCCGTGGCCGCCAGTGAGAACACCGGTATATCACGCCCGGCAGCTGTATTCGCTGGTGCGCGCGGCTGTGGTTTGTCCCTCGCAGTGGGCGCGAGACTGGCCTTGAGCGCGGCGCTGGCATCCACTTGCGGCGGAGCCTGGGGCGAAACAGCTGTCGGCGGTGGCTGGCTGGGCGCAGCAGCGGATACAGCGGCCTGTGGACGTCGTATCACGCGCAAGCGACGACTCGGCGCGGCCCCTGGCAGGGCCACGCGCGAAACATAGCTGTCGATGTCCATGGCCTCGAGATAGGCCAGGCGCTGAAGTTCATTCATAGGGCGCATCTTAGAGCCCACGCCCGGGCATGCCAAGCGCAAATGAACTATGCTTCAGGAATGCGCCAAATACTGTGTTTGAGCTGCCTGTTACTGTGCCTGCCGGCGCTGTCGACCACGGTCTACAAGTCGGTGGACCAGCACGGCCGGGTAAGCTTCTCCGACCAACCGCCGGTGGCAGAGGAACTGGTGGCGGTACTGGAATACCGTGAGAGTGCTGCGCAGACCTCGGCGCTGGACAGCGCCCGTATTGAAGCCATGCGCGAAGTGACCGACCGCATGGCCGCGGATCGACGCGAGCGCGAGGCCAGCCGGGCCGCCGCTCGTCACAGCCAGACCACCTGGGAAGACCCCGGCTATCAGCCAGAGCCATACTATTACGACGACTATTATTATGGCCGGGCCAGTTATTCCGGCTCAGGTCGCTGGCGCCGACGTGGTCCGGGTTTGCGACCACCCCTGGTACACCCACCGCTGGCAAGGCCGCCAATAGCCCAACGCCCCCTGGTTCATACCCGGAGATTCGCCGGTTCCTATCCGGCCAAGCTGGTGCGCCAGCATTACAGCAGCGCCGCCAAACGAGTCTTCTACTCGCAGTAGGCAGGCTTTCTGCTCAGATCCAGCACCAGCCGTGACGCTGGAAAAACTTCCAACCGGATTGCACAAACATGGAGATATGCCGCCAGCCCTTACGCGCGGAATAACCGCCGTGGTGAACGATGTGCATAGAGGACAAATAGACCAGGCGACCCATTGGCTGCAAACGCATGGACAGGTCGAAGTCTTCGAAATACATAAAGAACTTGTCTGAGAAACCACCAACTCCGCGCAGGGCATCGGTGCGCGCACACATACAGCAGCCACTGACCAGCGGCACATCGGTCACCGAGCTTTCACTCAGCGAATCCCTGATCTCGTAGCTTTCAAGATAGGGACGAAACCAGGACTGGATGAAGGCGGGGGCAAAACCGCGCAAACTGAGCACCAATATGGACGGGTAACGCTTGCACAGGTACTGGACCTGACCCCGCGCGTTGGTGGCTCGCGGGCTCACGATGGCGATGTCCTCATGCCGCCCCATGTAGTCCAGACCAGAGTAAATTGCATCCTGGGCCAGTTCCACATCGGGGTTCAGAATCAGGTGAAAATCACTATCGGCACGGTCCAGGGCTCGATTGTGCGCCGCGCCGTAGCCGATATTGCTGCCGGGGTGCCACACCTCTACCGTGTCAAAACCGTAGGCACTGTCCTCCAGCAGGAGTTGACGCACACGCTCCTGGTAGCCGGTGTCAGTGGAGTTATCCACCACCAGCAGTTGCACACTCAGTGGCAAATGCTGCTCCGTTGCATACCTGACCGCTCGCTCCAGGCCATCCAGCGTTTTTCGCAGCAAACTGAAAGAGCTGTTAAAGGTCACCATGGAAACCGACACACGCACGGCGCCGTCCACGGCTGATAATCCCTGGGCTGATTCCATATTTCAGCGGCCATCAAGCGATAGCTGTGGCCGTCCCTTATTATTTTATAATTCGCCGCCCTGGCTACACGCTTGCAATGGGCGACGGGCGAATATTACCATCTGCCACCAGCTATGCGAACCGACAATACCCATGCCTGACGCGCAACACCCGCCGGTTATCTGCATACTCGGCATGCACCGCAGCGGCACCAGCTGCCTGACCGGTTCACTGCAACAGCTTGGCCTGGTCCTGGGCAAGCATCACACCTGGAATCGTTTCAACCAGAAAGGCAACCGGGAGAACCAGGACATCATCGCCCTGCACGATCAACTGCTCGCCGCCAGCGAGGGTGCCTGGGACAAGCCGCCCGGGGCCTTAAAGTGGGACAGCGCACAGGAGCTTCAGGCGAGGCAACTTATCGACAGCTTCCCCGCTGGCAAAACCTGGGGATTCAAGGATCCACGCAGCCTCTTGCTGCTGGAGTTCTGGGATGCGCAGATCGACACGCTGGGCCATGTGGGCGTCTTTCGTCACCCCCTGGCAGTGGCGCGCTCCCTGCAACGACGCGCGGCCGGGCAGATCGAGGACGCCAGGGCGATAGAACTCTGGTGCCTGTACAATGAACGCCTGCTGGCGCGCTATGAGTCGGCAAAATTCCCGCTACTGAGCTTTGACTGGGACCGGGAGCGGTTCCAGCAGGGCGTGATCGATGCCGCCGCTGCCATCGGCCTCGATACCAGGCCGCCCCAATCAGCTTTCTACGACTCTTCCCTGATCCATTTCCAAAGCAAGGAAACTGCAAAGCTGCCGAGACGCGCGGCCGCCCTGTACGATAAACTTTGCGCGGCCAGCGACGCCCGCTAGCCAAACTCATGTTCATGGACTGAAGCACGCCAGCACAGAGACAAGCCAGCCTTGCTATTCATATCACACATCTATATCTGCTTGTTCCTGCCCCTGTGCCTGCTGGTGTTTCACCTGTTGGTACGGCATAACCGGCCGACCCTGAGCGTCGCCTGGCTGGTATCCGCTTCCCTGTTCTTCTACGGCTGGTGGAACCCCCAGTACCTGGTGCTGATCCTGACATCCGTGTTCTTCAACTACGGCATGGGCGAGCTGATGAGCCGCTACCAGCCGCGCCGCCGCAAGGACCTGCTGCTGATCGCGATTCTCGGCAACGTCGGCTTGCTGGGATATTTCAAATACGCAAACTTCCTGGTGCTGGCTAGCAACCAGGTGCTGGGCACCAGCTACCACCTCGAGACCATCATCCTGCCGCTGGCGATATCCTTCTTCACGCTGCAGCAAATCGCCTATGTAGTCGACGCTTATCGCGGCGATGCAAAACATTACAATTTCCTGCGCTACAGCCTGTTCGTCACCTTCTTCCCGCAATTGATCGCCGGGCCGATTGTTCACCATCGCAAACTGGTCCCCCAGTTCGCCCCGGACAAACTGCAGCCAGTTAACGCCGACAACCTGGCCCTGGGCCTGAGCATTTTCTTCGCCGGCATGTTCAAGAAGGTCGCCATTGCCGACCAGCTGATTCCCTGGGTTGCCGCCGTGTACGACGCCCCGGGTGCTGCTATTGGCATCTCCCTGGACTCATGGATCGCCACGTACGCCTACACCTTCCAGTTGTATTTCGATTTCAGCGGTTACTCGGACATGGCCATAGGCGCGGCCATGATGTTCAACATCAAGTTGCCCATCAATTTCAACAGTCCCTATAAAGCGGCCAATATTCGCGAGATATGGCGCCACTGGCACATCACGCTCAGCGATTTCGTCATGCGCTATGTCTACGCACCGCTGGGCGCGAACAAGCTCGGCCCGGTGCGTGGATACCGCAACCTGTTCATCGCCTTCCTGGTAACCGGCATCTGGCACGGCGCCGGCTGGACCTTTGTTATTTTTGGCTGCCTGCACGGGCTGGCCGTGATGTTGCACCAGGGCTGGAAGGACCTGGGATTGCGCATGCCAAGGTGGCTGGGCATAGCGCTGACTTTCAATTTCTGGGCCCTGGCCCTGGTCATTTTCCGGGCACCCAACATGGAGCACGCCCTGCTGATTTACCAGCGCATGTTCAGCCTGGATGTATTTGCGACTCCCGGCTATGAACATACTCTGCGGCTGGGCTGGCTGTGCCTGATCCTGGCGGCAGTCTGGTTGGCCCCCAATACCTCGCAAATATTTCGCATAAAGCCCGCGCGCGACCTCAAGCCGCGTTGGCAGTGGCAACCCAGCGCGCGTTGGGGGCTGCTCATGGGCGCCATTGCGGTGGTGATGATATTCCGGCCGATCGCATCGCTCACGGTCGATCAAGCATTTATCTACTTCCAGTTTTGATGATGACCAGACACCCATTCATTCGCAGCTTCTTCGCAATGATCTTGCTGGTACTGGTAGTGCAGGCCGCTGTGATCGCGGTATACGCGGTGAAGCCGCAGCTGTTCTATTTCCGGGCCTGGGAGTATTTCTTCCGCTGGTCAAATACGACCCAGGCTGATGACTCGGTCTGGGATGGTACCGAGCTTTCCGACCTGGGCAGGCGCTACTTCTTCTATTACCAGGAGAAACGCGATACGCATGCTTCCACCGATGCAGATGGCTTCCGCTCGGTTCCTCCCGGGCAGGGAGCGCCTCGCATCTATGTGCACGGGCGCTCAAATGTTTTTGGTTCAGGTGTCAGCGACTCACAAACCCTGCCCTGGCAGATCGCGGAGTTAAGCGGTGTCGCCACCTTTAACGGCGCGCACAGCAACCCACTGGCCACCTTGTCGCGGGAGTCACTGAGTGAAGTGAAACTGGTTGTCGACGTCTTCCACGAACGACACCTGGCCAACATTAAGGTGACGCGCCGGGTTTACCAGTTGAAGCAGGGCAAATTGCTGCCTTACACACCGATAGCGAAAAATCGCCTGAGCCTGTTCCAGGCTTTTTATCGGCCGATACTGAGGCCCAGCTACTGGCTGCCGGACCTGGTGCAACGCTGGCACCAGCGCCTGATGCTGGACCTGAAGGAATACCGGCTGTGGGGTCACCGACCTTTCCTGCTCATCGATTACCGGGCTGACAACACCCCCATTAGCGAGATCGCCGACATCCTCGACCAGCGTCGAGCCGTCATAGAGGCCCAGGGCTATAGCTATATCGCAGCGATCATACCCTCACGGCAGACCATCTATGCCCGTAAAAAGGTACCCCAGGACACCCTGCAGCGAGGTGTGCGAGTAGCCCAGGAATTAATCTCGCGTGGCTTTCCGCTGGTACAGCTACACCCGGACTTCAAGGCTCGCGGTGGGCCTGAGCTGTACTATGTCTATGACACGCACTGGAACCCCCGCGGCACAGAGCTGGCAGCGGAACTCATCGTGGCGGAGATAGGGCGACGTTATCCCGAGCTGTTAGAGACCCAGCCGGTCCAGCAGGCGTCGCAGTAAACCGCGCTTCACAGCGGCCCGGGGGGTAGCTAAAGACGAGGCACCCGGGGCAGTACCCTGCAGGTGGTTGAGCCGACTGATCAGTATCTGGATTTGCCGCTGCTGGTAAGACAGGATACCCAACAGGGCGCGATGGTTGCGGTCCAGCGTCACCTCAACCGGTTCCGCATCCATTGTCTCCTCCGGCACCAGCTCCGGGAAGCGAGCGCCTCCACAGTCATAGCGCTCAAACAGGCGGGCGTTGCTGTCGGCAAAATGCTCGATCACCCGCTGTCTTTGTGCCGCGCTTATCAGGCGCCTGGAATCATAGCGCTCGGTCTCACCCAACTGCCCGGATACCTCGCTGAGAATGCCCGACAGTTGCCGGTGCGATATCTCGCCCACCGGGAACTCACGAATTGACTCCAGCATCTTGAGAATGTCGACTGCGGGGCTGGCGTTCTTTTTCGCCTTGCCAAACACAAAGCCAGCCTCGGCGTCGATATCAAGGGCGCGCAAAAAGTCGCGCTCAATACCCTGCTCGGGGTCTATCGCCTCATACAAGCGCACCTCGATATTTTCCTGGCCGAAACTTTTTTCCCAGCTGGCCAGCACCCGGTCATAATCCAGCAGTCGCAAGCGGCTCTTGTCAGACAGGTATTCATCCATGGGCTGGTCCAGCGACTCTGAGCCACCGCGCACCTCCTGGATAAAACTGGACATCAGCACATCATCCTGGCGCCGCAGGTAGGCGATGATTTTGACATCAAAATATTCCGCTACCTGGGCCGCCAGCTTTGCCGGCTTCACCAACCAGAAGTTCTCCGAGGATATCAGGGCGCGACTGGCGCCACTGTCCTCGAACTCCGCGCGCAGCTGGGCGAAAAGCTCTGCAGGCTGAATATCCCTGACTACCCGGTGATCTGGCAGGCCGGGCAGGAAAACCAGGGAGAAGTGGTGGGATGCACTGTGATAAAGCCCGGTTTTCGGATAACACAGGCCCTGCTTGAGCAAGCCTGCCCGGTTCTGGTTCAGAAAAGCCTGGATCGCCGTGGAGCCAACCTTGGGCCTGCCGATATGAATTATTAGTTGTGGTTTCATCTCTGGCCTATCAGGCGCTCCAGTTGCTGACTCAACTCGGCCGCCTGGTCACCGAAGTGTTTAATCCGCGACTTGTGCGGATTCTGGTGGCTGCGAGTTTTCTCCACTTGCTGCAAACAACTGCAAATGGCCTCGCGCAGGGGTTCTGAACGGGAGGTCATCGGAATCAGCACGCCATTCTCACCGTCGACAATGGCCTCCCCCACCCCGCCCTCCGAGCAGGCGATGACCCAGACATCCCGGGCCAGGGCCTCACGCACGGTGAGGCCGAAACTCTCCTTCCACTGGGAAGGAAAAAGCAGCACGTCTATTTTGGCAAAAAATTCATCCATTGTTGACTGGTCATAGGCAGGATGAAAAACCACATCACCCGGCACCCGCCACAAACCATGGTCCTGCCAGCTCACCCCAATATTCTGGGCAGCATCGACCACTTGCAGCGTGTAATTACTGTACTCGGGCAATTCATTGAGCGCCTGAATGATCACGCCGGAGCCCTTCAGGGGACCAGGGCCGCCGATAAAACCTAACACCAGCTTGTCGCCCTCGCGGCGCAGCGCCGACTGCAGTGGCCGCGGCGCTGAAATCCCGTTGCCATTCACCAGGCAGCGATCGGCCGGGATGCCGTTGGCAACATAGAGCTCGCGCTGAAACTGGCTGGGCGCGAGGACAAGGTCCGCCAGTGCCAGCTGCTGTCGCAGGAAGCGCATTTTCTCTGCGGCCTCTGAGGGCAGGTCCACACAATAGCGACAACGCTCCGGTTTTACCTCGTGCTGGAAACAGTAACGGCCGTTGCCATCAACCATGAACTGCCGGTCGCACAACCACCAGGCATCGTGAACGGTGACCACCAGCGGAATGCCCAATTGCCCAATCGCGTTAAAATAGCCACAACCCAGGCGCTGTAGCGCGTGCGCATGCACAATATCCGGCTCAATGCGCCGCAGCAAACGCTCCACAATGGCATTGACCTGGACATTGTCATACTCCTCCAGGTAGCGCTTGTCAGTGGGCAGGTTGATGGAAATTATCTCCACCGACTTGCTGTGGTAACGACGCAGGTTATAGGCGGGAATGGCCGGGTCGACGTGGGTACTTATCACGGTGATGTCCCAGCCGTGCTCCTCGACCAGGCAGCTGTTAAGTTCCTCCGCCACTATCGTGGCCCCACCAAAGCTCTGTGGTGCGTAGTGCACATTCAACACTAACAGGCGCTTATTCATGCACAGGCCCCTGCAGCTGACAGGCCTGGAGAAAATCACCCAGCTGCTCAGCTACCGCCGGCAGGGATTGTTGCTGTGACACGGCTTCTCGCGCCCGCTCGCCTACACTGCGGCGAAGTTCCGGCTGCTGTAGCAGCTGCTCCAGCAACTCCAGCCATTGCTCCGGGGTCTCGGCTAAATAACCATCGACGCCGTGCTCAATCACCTCCCGAAACTGCCCGACGCCGGAGGCGACTGTTGGCAGTCCCAGCAGTGCGGCCTCAAAGTAACGGATGGCGCTCTTACACTCGTTAAAGGAATCATGTAACAGTGGCACCACCGTCAAATCAGCCCTGGCCAGGGCGGCAAAATACTCGAAGTAGTTACCGAAAGGGACGATCTCAATACGTTCACTGAAAGCTGTGAGCGACTGGGGCAGCTGGACATAGCCGACCAGCATCAGCCGCAGCTCCTCATGTCTGCCCAACAGTTGCGCCAGCACTTCGGCAATGCTGTCAAAGTCACGGTCGTGAGCCCGTGAACCCGACATATAGGCTATTAGCGGCCCATCACCAGTCGACTCGGCAGCTGCCCGCGCCTGCTCGGCCAACAGCGCCGACTCAGCATCCACCGCATTGCGCCAGATAAAGGTCTCTAGCGGTAAATGCCCCGCCACCAGCTCCGCCATCGCGCTGGTACTGACCGTACAAAACTCGCACTGGCGCATGACCTCGAGATACTGCTCCGATGATTGCAGCAGTGCCTCGCGCTCACCCGGCTCCAGTGTTTCAAGGTTACGATTATCGGCATAAACACGGCGGTCAAAAATGGGGTCGTCAATATCATAAATAATGCGCAAGCCCAGACGCCTGGCCTCTGCGATGTAAGCCTCTGCCTGTGTGGATTGCGCTACCCGGTACAACATCAGGTGGGTGGCCTCCTGCATCAGGTTGAATACCCGGACCGTGTCCTGAATGTGGGACACGCGGCACTCGATACCCAGCCCCTGCAGCATTTCAGCTTTCTGTATGACCCGGTACTTGCGACATTGCGGCAGGTCCAGGGCGCCGACAATCAACAGTGACGGCCGTGCGAACACAGTGGCGGCTGCTGCGGTATTGCCCTGCACATTGTTGCGGTTAAACCAGCGTCGAAAATTGTGCTCATAGCCCCGGCCGCTATCCCACAGCAGGTACTGGTAGCTCTTTACCAGGGCCGCGGCCAGCCCGTTGCGCCGCGCGTGGCTAATAAAACTGAGTATATAGACAGGCAGGCTGCGCAGGCGCCGCACATAGACCGTGAAGCGAGAACTCACTGACCGGGACTCCCTTGTTCAAGAAAACCCCAGTGCTGGGCGAAGTCAGGATCAGCCTGGATACTGGCGAATACCCGGTCCGCCATACGACCGTTTCTGAAGCGCATATAATTATGAATTCTTTTGGTTATTGCCCGGTCAAGCCCTGGCCAAATTCGCCCCAATCGCAGTCGCGCCTGCAGCTTCAATATTAGGCGCGAAAACAGATCAACACCGCGCAGGGCATCCAGGCGGCAGAGCTTATCCCTGAAGCCAGCCCCGTGATGATAGACGACGTCACCATAGACGCCAAACCAGAGTGGGTGCAGATCATGCTTGTTACTGCGGGTCAGCGCCAGCCATTCAACGCCACGTTCCTGCAAACTCACCAGCAAACGGCCGCCCACATCAGTCACCGGCTGTCCCTGGCTGTTTTTCCAGTAACCGCCACCGCGCCAATCACCGGCAATTTCACGCCAGAAACCCACGGTGGTGCAGCAGAAGCAGGGATGAGGCTGCAGATCCCCATTGTTCTCCAGGCGTTGCGCGGCGACCAGTGGGTAGCGCTCCAGGGCATCGACGGCAGCGCCCAGATCCGCCACCGGAAAGGCATCGCCATCGATAAATATCAGGATGTCATCGTCATTGGCCAGCGCACAAATCTCATCGGCCAGCGCATTGAGCTTGAGAGGGTGCGACAAGTTATCTTCCGTATGCACACTGTCAAAATGGACATAGAAGGCTTCATCCACGCCGCTCAAATAGGCGTAGAGACGCATCGGACAGGGGCAATGGCGTTTGAGCGCCTCGAGCTGAGTGTCAATCCAGCTGTCGGAGCGCCAGTGCACTGTCGCAACGTGGGCAGTTCTCTCCATAAATACAGGGGCGGTGCTGGTAATTCGGAAGGCGCCCATTGTACATGAATGTGATCTCGCTCCGAACACTGCCGCACAGACTGTGCGCTCTTATTACTGATGATTGCCTCCAGTTTGTTTATACTCCACACACTTTTAGCCATAGTCCGGCCATGTCTCTCCTACAAAAACGTCACGCAGAGCTCCTCTATCACTGCGCCCTGTCAGACTTGAAGCAGGATTCCGACCGGGCCCACCTGGGTTTTCTCTGGTGGATCCTGGACCCGGTGATTTACCTGGCCATGTTCTACCTGATCTTCGAAGTGATATTGCAGCGCGGCGGCCCGGGTTACGTTCACTTTTTACTCTGTGGGCTGGTGTTCTGGCGCTGGTTCGACAGCACTGTGCGCCTGGCCGCGCTCAGCATTCGCAAGTACAAGGGAATCATTAGCCAGGTTTACCTGCCGAAAGCACTGCTGCCCATGATCGCGATTACCAGCAACATGCTGAAATTTTCGATGATCGTGGCCTTGTTTACCTGCTTCCTGGTCTTCTCGGGTTTCCCACCCACGGCCAGCTGGCTGGCGGCACCGCTAATGCTGGTGACACAACTGGTATTGATCATCGGTGTCAGCCTGCTAGTGGCATCGGTAATTCCACTGGTACCGGACTTGATGCAGCTGGTGAACTACGGCATCACACTGATGTTTTTCCTCTCGGGCATCTTTTTCGACCTGTCCGTCGTCAATGAGCCACTGCAATCAGTGCTCTACCTCAACCCCATGGCGCTGACCCTGAGCTGCTGGCGTGACTTGCTGCTTTACCAGGGCTTTCCCGCCTGGCAAGACATTCTCTATATCAATGGCTTTGGCCTGGTGCTGGGCGCCATCGGCATGCTGCTGCTGCGCAGGTTTGACCTGCGCTATCCGCGACTGGTTAATTAGTGACTTCCCTCATCAAATTCGATGCGGTTGGACTGAGCTACCACTCGGCCCGCAACAGGAATAGCGCAGAGCGGCCCTGGATATTCCAGGACCTGAATTTTGAGCTGATGAGCGGCGAAACACTGGGCGTTATTGGCCGCAACGGCGCCGGCAAGAGCTCACTGATGCGACTCATGAGCGGCTTGATCGCCCCGGATGCGGGCAGCATCATTCGCAACACGGATTCAATCTTGCTACTTTCCATCCAGCTCGGCTTCCAACCCCACCTCAATGGTCGCGAGAACGCCATACTGAGTGGGATATTGCTGGGTATGCGCCGCCATGAGGTTATGGCCGCCATGCAGGAGATCATTGATTTTGCCGAACTCGGCGAGCAGATAGACGACCCGGTGAGAACTTACTCCACCGGTATGCGCGGCCGGCTGGGTTTCGCCGTGGCCTGCCAGGCGCGGCCGGATATTTTACTGATCGATGAAGCCATGAGTGTCGGCGACAGGGATTTTCGGCAAAAGTCCCGGGCCTACCTGCTGGAACGAATTAAATCAGATCAAACCGCGGTGATCGTCTCCCACGATGAGCGACTGATTGCCACTGAATGCAACCGGGTCATCTGGCTGGCGGATGGAGGCATCAAGGCCTGCGGCGAACCAGATGAAGTCCTTGAACAATACCGACGCTAGTCGCCAACACTATTAAAATGAGAACACACTATGCACGCTAGTTCCTTTGAGAAAATGCAGGAATTCAGAAACAAACACCTGGCAGGCAGGGAGTCTGAAGCCCTGGAAATTTTTGACATCGGCGCCCGGGACATTCTCGGCTCCTATCGCCCCCTGTTTCAGGAGGAGAGCTGGAACTACCGCGGTGTGGATCTCGAAGAAGGCCCCAACGTGGACATTGTCCTGACCGAGCCCTATCGCTGGAAGGAAATAAAATCCGAGTCCTGCGATGTGCTGATCTCGGGCCAGACCTTTGAGCACATCGAGTATTTCTGGGTAACCATCCTGGAAATCTGGCGCGTGCTAAAGCCCGGGGGCATCGTCTGCATCATCGCGCCCTCGGCCGGCAACCAGCACCGCTTTCCCGTCGACTGCTGGCGCTTCTACCCCGACGGATTTACCGCCCTGTGCCATTACGTCGGCTTGCAGCCCAGGCAGATCTACACCCAGTGGAAACCCAAGGGCACATACCCCGATTCCAGTGACAGCTGGAAGGATTCCGTACTGATCGCCGAAAAGCCCGCCATGCCCACACTGCTAAAGCTGAAGCACAATTTAAAAATGGCAATCAGGCGCAGGCTTTCTGCGCCGCGCCAGTAGTAAGACGGGCGGCGTTCCCGCGCGCGAGTGGAGAAAGAGCCAATGCGACAGAATATGGAAGACCAGCTGGATATGCCGCTGCGTGAGGTACTGGACCTGATGCAGAAGCATATGATGCACCAGAGCAGCTATTTTGGCGTGCAGGCATGGAAGTGTCCGACCGACTTCTGGATGTACCAGGAAATCATTTTCGAAACCCGTCCCGACCTTATCATCGAGATTGGCTGCAATCGCGGCGGCGGCGCACTGGCGCTGGCGCACCTGTGCCAGAATATTGGTCACGGTCGCGTGATCGGCATTGATATCAGCCTCGACAAGATTGCGCCGAGCATAGCCGCACGCGAGGACATCCACTTCATGGAAGCAGATGCCAGCCAGTGCTTCGACGAGGTCAGCGCCCTGGTAGGACCGGACGAGCGCGTACTCATCATTGAGGACAGCTCGCATACATACGAAAACACCCTGGCACTGCTAAGGCAATACTCGGCCCTAATCAAGGTGGGTGACTATTTCATTGTTGAGGACGGCATCTGCGGCCACGGCCTGACGATTCCCGGCGCGCCCAATCCCGGTCCCTATGAAGCGGTGGAGACCTTCGTGCAGGAAAACGAGCACTTTGTGATTGATCGCGACAAGGAACGCTTCATGATTACCTGGAACCCCAAGGGCTATCTACAGCGCATCAGCTGATCAGCCGACGCGCAGCGGGCTGTTGGTCAGCTGATCCTCACCGGGGATTTCCACCCTGACCTCATCGCCGGCCTGCAGGGGCTGGTCCAGCTCAAACTCAAAGCCGCTGCTCCCGCTGGCGCTAACTCGCATGGTCACCAGGTCCTCCCGGTAGCGGTCAGCCAATTGCTGCGCCTTGAGCTGGCCGTTGATAAACAGCTCAACGCTAACAGGCTGTTCAGTTTCCAGTCGCTGGGCCCAGCCCAGCACCCGCTCTCCGGCAGCAAAATCGAGACGCCCGCGCGTGCCCGGTGCGGGCTCAAAGCCGTGATAGACCTGGTCGTGGCCCAACTGCTGGCGGTGTTGCTGATAGAAGCCATGAATATCGAAGGGAATCACCCCCGAGCTGCAATCATCGGTCATGATCTCAATACTCAGGGCCGCAGCTGGCTGCTGCAAGCCCTGCATGGCCAGCAAGAAATCGTAACCGCAGAACTCTGACACCTCGACGCCTTTGCGCACATAGTGCTGCAGCACATCGGGTCGCGAACGCATTGGTCGCAGCCACTTGCGAACACCGGCGTGGTCTGCAATTTTCACCTGCACGGGCCGACCACCATGACTGACCGCCCAGCCACTGCAGCGCAGCATGCAGCCACCCCTGGCATCGCTCTGCCAGATGGCCGGCACTTGCACACAGTACTCCAGGTCGGCGGCCACATCGGCGGCCCGTGGACTGCCGTCAAGCTGGCAAGCCGCCGCTGCTACCTGAGCATTCCAATCACCTAACACGCTACACCAACACTCCTCTCGCTTTGGGAACTATTAGGGACCCGTTGGGACCCTAATAAACACTCAGTCTAAGGTCATTATCACACTGGAACCACTGCGCGCCGCGACCAAAGAGCAGTCGCAACCGGTAGTTGCCCCGTTGCAGCTGGTCGATCTGGCTGTTGTTCTGAAAACCAGAGTACAGCAACTGCTGTCCTTTGCGCTGCGCCACATCGAGTCGACGCAGGCCCGCCGCCATCGGGTACAGGTAATCGGGAGAAAAGAAATCCTGCCCCTCGATCAGCAAGTAGCCATCCAGTCGCTGTGCATCCTGGCCAGCCCAACCGCTCAGCTCCAGCATACCGGGCTGCTCCACCGGCACACGAACAGGCTTTCCGTCAAAGCCGCGCCGGTTAACGCTGTCGACCTGGCAGGCAATTGAAAGCGCAGGCTGCGACCCGATTGCACTGGCTCGCTCAGCCGCCAATGGCGCCCTGCTAAAGCCCTGGCGGCGCGACCAGAGACTGTAATCAAGGTCTCGCAGGTACTTGCGTTCCGGTACCAGTGTGCCTATCAGCGCCGCCCGCACCGCCGCATTGTGCTGATCCAGGGTTTCGGCAGACACCTGGAAACCAAACTCCCCGGGTGACGCGAGCTCGCTGCCGTCGATATAGGCCATCATCTGCCGGCCCACCGGTGGGCGAAAGTGCACCACATCGTAAAAGTTGGCCGTGTCCGCCAGGCGCTGATCAAACACCAGGAAGTCGAAGAACGGGGCCACACTGGCCATTTCCTGTTTCAGTTGCTCCAGCATCCCCAGGTTATGCCAGCGCAGGTTGTTGGCGAAGCTCGGTTGCAGGAACAGCACCAGCTCGATATTGCGGGCGTCCAGCAGTTGCTTCAGCGCGCGCAGGTCCTCGCCGAAACGGGCTATACCGTAGCTGTCCGGGGGATTATAGGGAAAGCGGAAAAACGGCTGCTGTGCATGGGCAGCGGGATCATCGGCAATGCGTTGATCGCAGTCCGGACACAGGCTGCGCCCGGAACTGGCAAATTGATACTCGACCTGTGGCTGGTCTCGCCGGTCACCGAAAAAATAGTGTGCATCAGTATTCGACAGGCGCCGCTGCAGGTAACTGAGGAAAAACTGCCAGCGGGGGATGCCCGCCACCGCGGGATGCTGCCGACGCAGGTAGTCAGCCTGGTGCGGGCCCGGGTCCAGCAGGTAGGACATATCGTCGATCGCTATGTAGACCGTCTGCAAGGCCGGCAGCTGGTCCACCAGTTCGGTCAATACCTGCAAGTGATCCCGCGGCAGCCCTTCCGAATAGGCAAAGTTGTAGGCGGTAGGCCCCAGCACACTGTAGAAGGGGATGTTGGCTGCCTTCGAGGAGCCAAACAGCAGGCTCTCAACCGGCTCGGGCCTGGTAAGCACCGACTGGTATTTCAGGAAGCGCTCGTTAGGCACCACCCCACGCCAATCGCCGCGCTGTGCATAGACCCCGTAGTAGTCCTGGACGTAGTTATAGAGGGGCAATGCCAGCACGAGCAGCAAGGGCAGCAACCACCAGGCGGCGCTTGCGGGATTAGAAGTTGAAGTAGATGAATTCACTGGTTTCGGTGTTTACGGACAAGGCCAGTATGAAAATGGCGAGTGCAATCGGCAACATGCGCTGCTGCACCCGGGTGTCGGCGGCAAGCTGGTTCGAGTTGCGCATGCCGAAGCACAAGATAGCGCAAAACGCGACCAGCCCATAATCCAGTAGGGATGCCTCGATCGCGGCGCCAGGCAGCGTCGGGCTGAAGTAATAGCGCCAATCAAGCAATGATCGATACATCGCAAAGGCGGCGTCGGCATCGACAGAGCGAAACAACACCAGGCTGAACAGGAAAAAACCAAAGGTCAGCAAAATACTGAACTTGCGCGGTAGCCACTGCATACGACCCGCCATGATCGTCACAAACAACACAGCGACCCCGTGCAGTATCCCAAACAACACGAAGTTCCAGCCCGCCCCGTGCCAGACACCGACCAATACAAAGGTGAGGAAGATGGCCACGAGGGGCCGCAGCCCGGTGCGGACCCGACCGCGCAAGGGACCATAGACGTAGCGGGTCATAAAGTCGTTCAGCGTGATATGCCAGCGCCGCCAGAAATCGCGAATATTGTGCGCTTTATAGGGGCTGTTGAAATTCAGGGGCAGGCGGACATTGAACAGGCGTGCCGCGCCCAGGGCCATGTCGGTATAGCCACTGAAATCGAAGTAAAGCTGGAATGAATAGGCCAGGGTGATAAAAGCCGCCTCGTGGGGCGGCAGATTTGCCGAGGCCGCAAAACCCGACTGCACCAAAGGCACCAGCGCATCGGCCAAAACCGTCTTCTTGAACAAACCCAGGGCGATGAGAAACAGGCCGATGCGGACATTGTCCCACTCGATCCGGCCAAAGCTCTCCCGGCTGAACTGGGGCACCAATTTGGAATGATGCACAATCGGCCCCGCGATCAACTGCGGGAAAAAGCTCACGAACAGGCAGTAGTTGAGCAGGCCCGGCGCCGCCACGTGCCGGCGGTAGGAATCCACCAGGTAGGCAATCTGCTGAAAAGTGTAGAAGCTGATCGCCAGCGGCAGCAGCAGATGTGCCTGCGGAATAGCCAGCTCTGTCACCGAGTTAAGATTGGACACCAGGAAGTCAAAGTATTTGTAATAGCCCAGCAGGCCCAGGTTGAAGCAAACGCCTACCGATAACAGGGCGTAACGCATGCGGGACACACCGGGTCTGCGCAATAACTCACCAATGCTGTAGTTGACCAGCATCGATGTCAGCAGCAGCGGTAAGTAGCCTATTTTCCAGTAAGCGTAGAAATACAGCGATGCGAAGAGCAAGAGCAGGCGCGCAGCCGTCGCCCTCTCCAGCCGCGCCAGGAGATAGAAGAGTAGGAATACCCCCGGCAGAAAGACGGCAAGATACTCAAATGAATTAAACAGCATGCCTGAGGAGGCGCTCTTGCCAGACCATTAGAATTGTTTGGCCGTGATTTTAGAGTAGAATCCCACTTCACTCAATTGAGAACGCCGGGACAGACCAGGTCAGCGGCGCTCTCTGTGGCCAAATCCAGGCAAGAACCCAAGATGCAGACAGCCCAGTTTCAACGCAATTCGACCGACACAGACAATAGCGATGCGCCATCCAGCCTGGAGTATTGCTTCGATACGCCACAAGACTGGAGCGCCATTCGCAAGCCCCTGAGGGTACAGTTCCGGGGCTGGGCCGCGAGCCATGGCGATGGCCCGGCGCAGCTGATACTGACCCTGCCGGATGGCAGCAACAGCCACCACAGCACCGATGTCGAGAGGCCCGACGTGGTCGCCCACTTTGCGCGCCAGGGAAAAGAGGTAGCCACACTCTGCGGCTTCGATTTCGAGGTCGAAATTCCACAGCAGCGCAGCGGCCCTTATGCACTGTCTATCGAAGTGCAGAACGACGGCTTCAGCTCCGGGCCAATCAACTTCGTCGCCAACGACTTCGGCTCTGTACATTGGCCCAACCAGCCCGCTTCAGAGACCGCGGAGCCCGCCCGCAGTAACTACAAAGACACCTGGAACGCGGTATCCAGCAACGTCAACGATGCCAAGGTATCGGTGGCTGGCTACACCGAGGACAGCGAGTTTGACCGCACCGCCGGTTTTACCCAGCAGGTCCTGGAAAATACCGTCGGCATCCAGCCCCAGGACGTGGTGCTGGAAATCGGCTGCGGTGTGGGGCGTATGGCCCGCACCCTGTCGCAGCGCTGCCAGCGATGGATTGGATGCGATGTGGCAGAAAATATGCTGGAGTACGCACGCCAGCGCTGCAGCGACCTGGATAATGTGGAGTTTGTCTCACTCAATGGCTGGGACCTGTCTCCCATCGAGGACAGTTCTATCGATGTGGTCTACTGCACGGTGGTATTCATGCACCTGGATGAATGGGACCGATTCAACTATATCTGCGAGGCCATGCGTGTGTTGCGCCCCGGCGGCCGCATCTATGTGGATAACTACAACCTGCTGTCACGGGAAGGCTGGGACTTCTTCATGAAAAACATGCTCGATTACCACCCATTGCAGCGCCCCTCGAACATCAGCAAGTCCTCGACACCCGAGGAGCTCTGTCATTTCCTGGCACAGGCAGGCTTCACCGATATCAAGCACCACACCGGCGACGACATGTGGGTCTATGCCTGGGGATCCAAAGCCCTGGAGTCCTGAGCACCCGGAGTAGCCAGCCATGACAGCTCACAGCAAGCCGGACCCGGCGAGAAAACTGGCCGCTTTATCCAATCCCGGCATACACGTCATCAATGCACCGGGACTGGAGCCGCAAGCGGCACCGGGTCATTGCAGCGTGGTACTGGGAACGGCTCGCGGCGGCACCTCCGCCATCGCCGGTGCACTTTCACTGCTGGGCGTGGACATGGGCCCGGGCGCCCTGCCGCCCGTATTTGAGGACCTGGAGTTGGCACTGGCCATTGAGGCCGAAGACGGGCCAGCGGTTGAAGAAGTCATCGCCCAGCGAGCCAGCCCGGGCAGGCCCTGGGGGTTCAAGCGGCCCGGCTACATCAAGTATGCCGACAAATACCATGCACAGCTGGGTGCTGTGCGTTACATCGCCGTGTTTCGTGATCCCATGGCCGTCGCCGCCAGGGCCAGTCTTTCCAGTAATAGCGACCTGGTGGATACGATACGGACAGCCCTGGCGGAGACTGAAGCCATCCATGACTTCCTCTCCGAAACCGACGCGCCGGCACTGCTGGTCTCTTATGAAAAACTGCTGCAGGAACCCCAGCACTTCATCGATAGCCTCGTCGCCTTCAGCGGGCTGACTCCCGGCAAGGACATGATCGCAGCCGCCCGGGAGCTCATCAGCGCCAGCCCAGCAGACTATGTTGACCTGACCCGCAGCAACAAAAGCCGGGGCCGTATCGACATTATTGAGCCGCGACGTATCCGTGGCTGGGCGCAATACCTGAGCCACAGGCGTGAGGCTACCGTGTCAATCCTGGTCAATGAGCAGGAGGTGGCGCGGGTCGTCGCTGACCAGTATCGTGCGGACCTCACCTCCTACGGCGTCAGTGAAGACGGCCGTTGCGCCTTTGATGCAGAGCTGTCGCTGCCACTGCAAAAAGGGGACATTGTGCGAGCCAGGGTCACCGAGGACCTGTCTGATATCATGAACAGCCCCTGTGTTTACAGCGGGCAGGATGAACCGGAGCCCGGCTCCGGCATAGCCGGGCTTGTCGCCAGAGCCTGGCAACGGCGCCCATGGAAAAAGGTCTAGCTGCGGATGAACAAGGAATGACCGACCCGCTGGAACAAATGCGCAACACCGGTCTGTGCTCAGTGCTGGATGACAGTATTGTGGATCAGCCCGAGAAAACCCTGGTGGTGCTGGGGATCGCACGCGGTGGCACCTCGGCGATAGCCGGTGCCCTGCACGAGCTGGGTATATTTACCGGCGCCTTATCTGCCGGCCCGGTATTCGAGGACGTAAACCTGTCCGCGAGTATTGAATCAGGTACTGCCGAAGACGTGCAGCGGATCATTGATGAGTACAACGGGCAACACAAGGTCTGGGCTTATAAGCGTCCTCGCCTGCTCTACCATGTGGCTGATGTACATGCGCAGTTCAGGAACCCGGTTTACATCGTCATCTTCCGGGATGTATTCGCCGCAGCCCAGCGCACCCGCATCTCCGGCGGTGTGGATATATTCCTGACCATGAAAAAGCTGCTGGCGGACACCGGGCGCATTGTTGACTTCATCGACTCCCGGCGCCCCAACGTCATTCTGGTTTCCTACGAAAAGCTACTGGCGCATCCAGAACTATTGGTAGATGAACTGATAAAGTTGAGCGGGACGGGCGCCAGTGAGGACGCCCGGCTTGCGGCCATTGCCTCTATCCGGCCCGCGCCGGATGACTACCTGGACGCCACCCGGACCAACAAGGCCGCCGGCAGGATAAGCCGGGTGAGCGATGATTGTGTTGAAGGCTGGGCCCGTTATACCTACCCACTCAAGCCGGCAGCCGAGGTGGAGCTGAGCATCAATGGCAGTGTCATAGCACAGACCACGGCGGAGCTGGATATCCCGGATACCGGCATGCCGCCCGGCAGGACGGAAGGCAGCTACTGTGGATTTCGTTTTCAATTGCAGCCTGGCACCATCAGCAACTCAGACCAGCTGGCGGTACGCGCTACTGATGACATCACCGAGCTGGAGAATTCACCCTTGACCGCCGAGCTACCAGTGTCAGCCCTGGGTAAACTGGGCCGCTGGCTGCGCCGCTCATGATGAACAGGATGCTGACATGAAATATCGTCGCGAAATCCTGGAAGAGGCAGAGGACTCACTAGCCAGGATCACCCAGCTCATCGCCGACCATGCAACGGTGCTGGATCTGGGCGTGGGCACAGGGGAGCTGGGCCAATATCTCAGCAAGCACAAACACTGCACCGTCGATGGTGTAGACCAGTCAGAGCAACACCTGGAAATCGCCCGGCCTCATTATCGCCGGCTGGAACAGGTCAATCTTGAACAACAGGATGCACTGCAGGCCTTTGCCGACCAGCGCTATGACTACGTGGTGCTGGCGGATGTGCTTGAACACGTCATGGATGTGCCCGGTGTACTGGAGCGCGCCAGCGCCCTGCTCCAGCCGGATGGCGAACTGCTGCTCTCCGTGCCTAACATTGGCTACGCCGGGGTCTGCCTGGAATTACTGGAGGGTCGCTTCGACTACCGCAGCGAGGGCATCCTGGATGACACCCATGTGCGATTCTACACCCGCGACTCCCTGCTCAGCCGGCTGACTGAATTGGGCTACTCCGTGCTGGCGGTGGACACGGTGCGCAAACCGCTACACCAGACCGAGTTCGCCCGCTTCGCCCCTGAATTACTGCCCGCATCCCTGGTCGACCTGCTGCTGGAAAGGCCGGACTCCCTGGTTTACCAATACATCCTCAGGGTGCAGGCTGGCACAGACCAGCCAGATCAACCCGCCGCCCAGCAGCCAGGCACAGGCACAGGCATTATCAACCAGTTCGAAACGCGCCTGTACTGGATGGGTGGCGGTGACCTGCAGCACAATGAAGACAAGCTGCTGCGACGCTGGACCACCCTGAGCGGCGATGACGCGGTACTTGAGTTTAGCCTTGGCGATGAGCAAGGTATCGAGGTCCTGCGCTATTCCCCCGCGGACCGGGCCGGTGTGGTCACCCTGCAGAGTTTTAGCATCCGCAATACCCGCACCGGCGAGGTCGTGGATATCTGTTCACTGCCCTTCCCTGAACAGACCCTGAGCCAGAACATGGTGGTTGAGGACTCGCCCGGGGCTTATCGACTCCTGTGTATGGACAGCAACGCCTGGTTTGAAATCGACCTCAAGCCATTGTTTGGCGAGGCTCTTTCTGGCGAGGCTCATTCTGCAGAGGCCAATCTCTGCGAACTAGAGATCAGCATTACCCAGAGCTGGCCCATGTCGCAGGATTACTCTGCCCTGCTCGCCATTTATGAGGACGTGAACCAGCGGGCTGCCGCACTGGCTGACCAGGTGGTGGAACACAGGGCTCACCGGCGCGGCCTGGCTGGCGAAATCGCACTGCTCAAGGAGTCTGTGGCCAACAGGGAGGCGGAAATTGAACAACTGCAGCGCCAGACCACACCCTCAGTGAAGGACATTCTCGGGACCCTGCGCAGCGCTGTCCGCAAGCTCGGCAGGATCATACGCGGGCGTTACCAACTTGAACTGTCGGCCATCACCAACGGCGAGCGCGATGAGGCGACTGGCCAATTACAGATGACCGGGGACAGCGGACACCTGTATTTTCAGACTGCACCCAGACTGCGTGGCAAGACCGTATTCTTCAATGTCAGCTATAGCAGTCAATCCCGCTTGATGGGACCCAAGCTCTACCGGGTGATCGACGGGGAACTCGAGGAAATTACGGCACCTATTTATGAAGATCGCAGTGACAGCGATTTCTTTGGCACACTGATATTGCCGGAGGACCTGCAGGGGCTGGTGCTGGCACCGAGCCGGCTGGACAGCCAGCTCAACATCGACTCATTTTCCATAAAGATACTGGGGCCACTGGCCATGGCGGTAGCAGATTACTGGCACTGGATCTGGTACTACCGTGTGTTCGGCCCGGGGTGGGTGTGGCGGCGCTGGCTCGATGAATGCCGCATGTTTTTCGAGAACTTTCCGCGGCTGGGCAAGCGTCGAAGCTATGCCGACTGGTGGCACAAGTATGGGTGCACGTCGCGCAAGGAACTGGATCGACAGCGCTCACAGTGGCGGGAACTGGCATCGCAGCCCCGGGTTTCCATTGTCATGCCCACCTACAACACGGCGCCGGCATTATTGGAAAAGGCTATTCAATCGGTTCTCGAGCAGACCTATCCGGAGTGGGAACTGTGTATCGCCGATGACTGTTCCAACCTGCCGGAAAGCCGCGCCGCCCTGGAGCGACTTGCACAGCTGGACCCACGTATAAAATTGAAGCTGCGCCAGGAAAACGGGCATATTTCCGCCGCCACCAATGATGCCATAGCGCTGGCCAGCGGCGACTACCTGGCCTTCATGGATCACGATGATGAACTGACCCCGGACGCGCTGTACCATGTGGTCAGTGCCTTACAGGGCACGTCACCCCCGTCACTGATCTACAGCGATGAAGATATTATCGACGAGTCGGGGCAGCCAATGCGCCCTCACTTCAAGCCTGACTGGAACCCCGACTACCTGTGCTCGGTAAATTACTTCTGCCACCTGCTGGTCATACGCCAGGACCTGGTAACCCGGGTGGGCGGGCTGCGGGAGGGTTTCGAGGGCGCCCAGGATTACGACCTGATTTTGCGTGTGGTGGCACAGCTTGGCGCTGCCGAGATTCATCATATCCCGCGCGTGCTGTATCACTGGCGAGCGATTGCGGGCTCGACGGCGGACGACATCAGCAACAAGGACTACGCGGTAGAGGCCGGCCGTCGCGCCCTGCAGGACTATGTTGAGCAAACCAAAACCGAGGCGGAGGTGGAAATCTCGGAGCTTGGCATGGCCTATCGACTGCACCATCACCTGCCCCAGCCCGCTCCCAGCGTCGAAATACTGATACCGACCCGTGACAGCCTGGCCGTGCTCTCGCACTGCATTAATTCCCTGCTGTCGCGCAGCAGCTATACCAACTACAGCATCAACATTCTGGACAATGACAGCTCCGAAGCCGACTGCCTGTCCTTCCTCGACGAAATACAGGCCGACCCGCGGGTTACGGTCACGCACTACGCCGGTGAGTTCAATTTTTCAGCGATCATGAACCATGGCGCCCAGGGCTCGCAGGCTGATGTGCTGTTACTACTCAACAATGATGTGGAAATCATTAGCGCCGACTGGATGGAGGAAATGGTATCCCAGGCAATGCGGGACGGGGTCGGGGCGGTTGGTGCCAAGCTCTATTACGCCACCGACTATGTCCAGCACGCCGGCGTGGTGCTTGGCGTGGGCCCGGATGCGGTTGCCGGGCACGGTTTCAAGGGGGCCTACAAGCACGACACGGGCCATATGGGACGGCTGCGGCTGGTCCAGAACTACAGTGCCGTTACCGCCGCTTGCCTGGCAGTAAAGCGAACGCGCTACCTGGAGGTGGGTGGCCTCGACGAAACAGAACTGAAAATCGCCTTCAATGACGTCGATTTCTGTCTCAAGCTGAGAGAGGCGGGCTACCGCAATGTCTGGACGCCCTACGCGCAGCTGTATCACTTTGAATCCTGGTCACGTGGTGCTGACAGCGGCGAAAAGCGCCAGCGCTTCGAAAAAGAGCGCGATTATATGCAGGAAAAATGGGGGGCTTCGCTGTACCAGGACCCGGCCTATAACCCGAATCTGACGCTGGAGTTTGAAAACTTCGACTTCGCCTGGCCGCCCAGACCCAGTTCCAGGAGCAGGCAAACAGCGGCAGACTAGCTCGCCAGGCGCGCCTCTACTTCCGGCCAGCTATTGGCCATGGTATTCAGCACCGCATCGCGGTCTTGCTCAAGCACGGCATACTCCAGCGCCATAAACTCCGCCACAATGGCGTCGAAGTCAGTGTCCAGCACCGTGGAACTGGCATCCAGGCCGGTGACAAGACCCACACCCGAGGGCATGGTGGGTATCACAGATACGGCAAGATCCGGACGACACTTGATCAGGCAGGGAATCAAACGCCAGACGTCACCGCACCAGTAGGCCATGGCACGGTCGCGCTCGGCGCTGAGTTCGGTGGGCGGATAACAGTCGTGAATCAGCACCACCGTATTCGGAGTGGCGTGCTTCTCCATATTGATAAAATCCCGCAGGGCCTGCTCAAACAGGTGCAGGCCGTCGATGAAGGCCAGGTCCAGTGGCCCGCCACCCAATTCTTCCAGCAAATTGTAACGTTCAAAGAAGTCATCACTGGTCGTGGGGTAGAGCCGCACCCGCGCCTTGATGTCAGCGGTGACCCGCGGACAGGGGTCAATCCCCACACAACGGGTATCGGCGCCGGCAAAGGCCATTGAAGCGCCCGTCGCCACGCCAATTTCCGCGTAGGTTTTCGGTGCCAGGTGCTGGTGCATACGGGACAGTAAACGCCCATAGTTCTCACCCGGCATCATGGCCCGCGCCATCAGCATATGCGCCTGGTTATAGCGACCATTCAGCTGCAACATGGCATCGCAGCTGGCCACTGCCGCCTGGCGATCACCGTTGCTCAACTGGCTCTCTACTTGTTCCGCCAACTCACTCAGTTGGGACTGCAGGGCGGACTCAGGTTCACTCGTCAAAGAAGTCATCGACATTACCGGGATTTCTGGAAGGGCATATTCTGAGGCCAGCAAGCGCGCGGGTCAATTACTGTACAGCTAGGAAATGAGCAGCCCACGCTGCTACCATGCCGGGCAAAGGTCCTAGAGTTTCTATCTATTGAACGCCAGCGCGCCAGGCTCCAATAAGCACTCCCCCGCTGTGGTACTGCTGGCCACCTGCGATGGCGCTAGCTGGCTGCCGCAGTTGCTGGATTCTGTACTCGCCCAGGACCACCCGAAGCTGCAGATTCTGGCCAGGGACGATTGCTCCGAAGACGCCACTCTGGATGTCCTGGCGAGCTATCAGCAGGCCGCGCCCGGGCGTATATCCCTGCTTGATAACCCCGGCAGGGAAAGAGTCGGCCCCCGCGCCAACTTCGCCGCATTGGCAGAGGCGGCACTGGCTGCGCCAGGCGCCACGCCCGACAGCCTCTACCTGTTTTGTGATCAAGACGACCTCTGGCATCCGGGCAAGGTGGCGACCCTGGCCCGACACCTGCCGGCGGTGGCCGCGGGCGAACCCGCACTGTGCTATTGCGATATGCGGGTAGTGGACGCAGGGCAAGAGCTGCTGGCCGACTCCTTCCTCGAATACCAGGCATTGCCCGGGACCACGCAATTGCCGCAACTGCTTGTGCAAAACCACATCAGCGGCTGCGCCAGCCTGTTCAATCGAGCCGCACTGGAACTGGCAACACCCATAGCCGACAAGGCCCTGATGCACGACTGGTGGTTGGCGCTGCTGGTTGCCGCCGCCGGCGAGGTCAGCTTTTGTGATGAAGTCTTGCTGGATTACCGCCAGCACGACAAGAACAGTGTAGGGGCCAGCGGCTACAGCATGGGCTATGTCATGCGCCGATCCCTGGACCCTGACCGGGTCACACTGGCGAAACTTTACCAACAGGCAGACGCCTTGCAACAGCGTTTGGCGGAGCAAGGACTGGAGCTGCCGGCATCTCTGGTCGATTTTGCTGAAACCCGGCTCATGTCCTTGCCGGGGCGCGCATTGAGGCTCTGGCAGGCAGGTTTCAGGAAACGCGGCTGGCTGCGCAATCTGCCACTTCTATTCAGCCCGGCGGCTGAGCGTGAAAACCAGTGAGGAGGACAAGGTGAGTAAGCTGCATGACTAAACCCGCTAGAAAATTTGGTCCGGGCATACTGGTCACCGCGGCCTTTATCGGCCCGGGCACAGTCACCACCGCCAGTATTGCGGGCGCACAATACGGTTTCTCCCTGTTGTGGGCGCTGCTGTTCTCGGTGTTGGCGACGATGCTGCTGCAGGAGATGGCGGCGCGACTGGGTCTGGTTACACGCCAGGGCCTGGCCGAGGCATTGCGCTCGACCTTCGCCGGCAGCTGGCTCGGTACCGCCGCCATCATCCTGGTGGTAGCAGCAATTGGTCTTGGCAATGCCGCCTACGAGGCCGGCAATATCACCGGCGCCGCACTGGGGCTGGAAAGCATATTCGCAATTCCGGTCAAAGTCTGGGCTGTCGCCGTGGGTTTGCTCTCCGCGGCGCTACTGGCCTCTGGCCAGTACGCAATTATTGAAAAACTGCTGGTGGCACTGGTGCTCTTAATGAGCCTGGTATTCCTGGCCACGCTGGTGATGGTGCGTCCCGATTTTTCCGCCATGATGCGCGGCCTGCTGGTGCCCGACATTCCAGCCGGCTCCCTGCTCACTGTAATTGCGCTGATCGGCACCACCGTGGTGCCCTACAACCTGTTTCTTCACGCCAGTGCCGTGCAGGAGAAGTGGCCAGAAGGCTCTGACCCTGCCCAGGCCTTGCACGAATCACGTTTGGATACCGGGTTTTCCATAGGCCTGGGAGGCCTGATCACGCTCGCCATCATGAGCACATCGGCAGCGGCTTTCTTTGGCGGTGGAGCAGAGTTTACGGCCGCCAATATGGCCCAGCAGCTGGAACCTCTGCTGGGCACGTCGGCGCGCTATTTCTTCGCCGCCGGCTTGTTTGCCGCCGGCCTCAGCAGCGCCGTTACCGCACCACTGGCGGCTGCCTTCGCCGTCTGCGGCGCTCTCGGTTGGCCCCGGGATATGCGCTCGACCCGTTTCCGTCTACTGTGGCTGGCGGTACTGTGCAGCGGCACCCTGTTCGCCGCTATGGGCACAAAACCGCTGACGGCGATTCTATTTGCCCAGGCTGCCAATGGCTTCCTGCTCCCCATCTGCGCCATTTTCCTGATGGTTGTTATGAACAGACCGGCCGCCCTCGGCAAATTTGCCAACGGCCGCCTGGTGAATCTGCTGGGTGGAATAGTTGTCCTGGTTACCCTGGGACTGGGCTTACTGAAAATTCTGCGGGTGTTTGGACTGTTATAGAAAACCAGTCTCAGTAGCCGGCAACAGTGCCGTCTTTGCGCATTTCGGTGGCACCGATATAAACCTTGCCCTGACGCTTGATAGCCTGGTAACCACCAAACATCACGCCATCTTCAACCACTTCGACATTGTGACCCATGGTTTTCAGCTTTTCCCGGGTGGCCTCCGGCACTCCCGGTTCCAGGTACAGAACACCCAGCGGATCGTCGTCGACGCCGGTGGGCTGACGTCCGCCACTGTGCAGGAAGCGCGCGCTATCGCCGGCCTCCTGCAGGTTCATTCCATAATCAATATGGTTGACCAGAACCTGCACATGACCCTGCGGCTGCATGCTGCCACCCATGAGCCCGAAGCTCATATAGGGCTGCCCGTCCTTCATCACAAAAGCGGGAATAATGGTGTGGAAGGGGCGCTTACCCGGGGCGTAGGCATTGGGGTGGGACGGGTCCAGCGAAAACAGTTCACCACGATCCTGCAACATGAAGCCGAGCCCGTCAGGCACCAGGCCGGAGCCCATGCCACGGTAGTTCGACTGGATGAGTGACACCATCATGCCGTTGCCATCGGCCACGGTCAGGTAGGTGGTATCTCCCTCCCCTTCCAGTTTTGGCTCCCCGGCACCATAGTCTGCGGCAGCTTTGGCGGCATCAATCTGCGCGAATCGCTCTTTGCCGTAGGCGTCCGAGAGCAAGCCACGCAGGGGAATTTGAGAGTAATCCGGATCGGCGTAATAACGGGCAACATCTTCGAAGGCCAGCCGCTTGGCCTCGACCATGTAGTGGAAGACTTCCGCGGAACTGCGTGGCCACTGAGACAGGTCTACATTTTTCAATATGCTGAGCATCTGCAGGGCCGCAAAACCCTGACCATTGGGCGGCAATTCGTAAACGTCATAGCCGCGGTAGTTAACACTGCCGGGGGTAACCCACTCACCGCGATGCTCTGAAAAATCTGCCAGTCGCAAGTCTCCACCGATACGCTGCATATAGGTATCTACTACCTGGGCCAGGCTGCCCTTGTAGAAAGCATCGCGACCTTCCTTGCCGAGAACCTCCAGGGTATTGCCCAGGTCCGGGTTGCGGAATACCTCACCCACCACCGGGGCGCGGCCACCTTTGAACCAGGTCGCCTGGGCATTATTGAATTCCTCCATCATGGCCGCATGACGATTGAAGCCGGCCAGGTTACGGGCAAAGTAATAGGCGATCACCGGCGATACCGGAAAACCCTCGCGCGCGTAATTAACCGCCGGTGCCAGCACTTGCGACATGGGGAGCTTGCCAAATTGATCGTGCATAGCGAACCAGGCATCGACCGTGCCCGGTACCGTAACCGGCAGACTACCCAGCGGCGGTATGCCCTCAGTCTCGGCTGGCAGCTTGCCCTCGCTCTTCATTAACGCGATGCGCTGCTTGAGTTGTTCAAGGCTGCGACCCTTGGGCGAGCGCCCGGAGCCATTGTAGCCGTAGAGCTTTTTGGAGGCGGGATCCCAGATGATGGCAAAAAGGTCGCCACCGATGCCATTGCCAGTCGGCTCCATCAGGCCCAGTGCCGCATTGGCGGCAATCGCCGCATCCACTGCCGAACCGCCCTGTTTGAGAACATCGATGGCCACCTGTGATGCCAGTGGCTGCGCCGTCGCCGCCATGCCCTGAGCGGCATACACCGGGCTGCGCGAAAAATCTGCGCCCACCGGGCGGCCACCGCCGCCGAGAGTATTGTCAGCAGCCTGGGCAGTGACGGGTATCACCGATAGCAACATGCAAAGCGAACGCAACAGTAAAGCCATGATTTATTCTATTTCCTGCAATAGTCATTATGGAGAGCCGCCCGAAGCACCTGCGCAGCAAAAAGAAGCTATGCGAGAGCGTAGGCAGTAGGGGACTGACTGTCAATGCGCAGCTGATATGGCCACAGTCAGTGCCATCAACTATGCTAGGTTCACTGGCACACAGAATTGGCATCGGCATGGCGCAAGCCAAAATCAAATCTCCGGCACCCTATCAACGCAGCCGCTCTGGCATCGACTGGGGCGACTACGATCCGGGGAAGTTCTACGACGAGATCATAAGTTCGCCGGGGAATGCCCGCGCCGCCGCTCGCGGCCTGGTCTCATTCATCCGCAATATGTCTATTAAACACCTGAGCTCGCGCCAGCAGGCCGCTGACCTGGCCATCCAGGAAATGGGCATCAGCTTCACTGTCTATGACGATGGCGAGAATATTGATCGCTCCTGGCCGATGGACATCATCCCGCGAATCATCGCACTGCGGGAGTGGCAAGTGCTGGAACGCGGCTTGATGCAACGGCAGGCGGCGCTGAACCTGTTCATTGACGACATCTACAACAAGCAGAAGATTCTCAAGGACAAGGTACTACCGCGGGAGATTATTGACAGCTCGCCCGAGTTCCTCGAAGCCTGTATCGGCGCCAAGCCCCGCTACGGAGTCTGGTCGCATATCTGTGGCTCTGACCTGGTACGCGACGGCGACGGCACCATGTACGTGCTGGAAGATAATTTGCGGGTGCCCTCTGGCGTTTCCTATATGCTGGAAAACCGTGCTATTTCAAAACGGGTGTTGCCGCAGCTGTTCGAGAAACACTTTATCCAGCCGGTCGATGACTACCCCTCGCAATTATTCGAAACACTGGCCTCGCTGTCACCGCGCAGCAGCGACAGCCCGGAGATCGTCGTTATGACGCCCGGGGTCTATAACTCCGCCTACTTTGAACATGCCTACCTGGCCCAGCGCATGGGCGCCGAATTGGTAGAGGGCCCTGACCTGGTAGTTAATAGTGATGACAAGGTCTATATGCGTACCATCCGCGGCCTGGAACGCGTGGATGTAATCTACCGTCGGATAAATGATGACTTTCTCGATCCGGAAGTGTTCCGACCTAATTCCATGCTGGGCACGCCCGGCCTGTTCCGGGCCTGGCGCAAGGGCAATGTCGGCCTTGCCAATGCACCTGGCGCCGGCGTCGCCGACGACAAGGTCATCTATACCTTCGTACCGGACATCATCAAGTACTACCTGGGCGAGGATCCTCAGATACCCAACGTACCCTCATTTCTTTGCGTCAACGATCAACACCGCAAGCATGTACTGGCCAACCTGGAAAACATGGTGGTCAAACCCGCGAATGAGTCCGGCGGCTACGGCATGCTGATCGGCCCTGCCTCTAGCAAAAAGCAGCGCGAGGAATTCAAGGCCTTGATCAACAAGAACCCGCGCAATTACATGGCCCAGCCCGCACTGGCGTTGTCGACCGCGCCGACGCTCTGCGGCAGCAGCATACAGCCGCGGCACCTTGATTTAAGGCCCTTCACATTGCAGGGCAAGCGTCATTATGTAACCGCCGGCGGATTAACCCGGGTCGCACTGCGCAAAGGCTCCCTGGTTGTGAACTCTTCCCAGGGTGGTGGCAGCAAGGACACCTGGATTGTGGACACGGAGTCAAACTGATGCTGTCGCGTGTTGCTCACAGGGCTTACTGGTTGGCGCGGTATCTGGAACGCGCCGAGGACACTGCGCGACTCATTCTGGTGCGCCACCAGTCGATACTCGATTTACCACGCAACTTGCAGCCGGGATGGGATGTACTGCTGGATGTGCTGGGCGCGAGCGAACACTTTGCCTCGCGGCCCGGCGCTGCCACCGAGAAAAATATTATCAGCTATGTTTTCAGCGACCGGCAAAACCCCTCCTCGATTATCAGCAACCTCGCCAGCGCCCGGGAGAACATGCGCACCTCCAGGGAAGTGCTCCCAAGTGAAGCCTGGGAGCGCGTCAACAGTTTGTATCTCAGCGTGGCGCGGCGTTCGAACAAGGGCTTGCCCCGGGCTTCCCGCCACCAGGTATTGAACGGGATTATCCAGTCCTGCCAGCAGATTACCGGCATGCTGGCAGGCACCATGAACCAGGATGCCGCCTACCAGTTTGTGCGACTGGGGCGCAACCTGGAGCGCGCTGACATGACAACCCGCATCATTGACGCTGGCTCAGCAAACCTGGTGAGCAGTGGTGATGAGGCGCTGCCCTACCAGAACGTTATGTGGATCAGTGTGCTGCAGTCGCTCAGCGCCTACCAGATGTATCGACTCAGTGTCGGTGCCAACGTGCACCCGGCAGACGTGCAGCACTTTTTGTTACGCAACGTCGACTTCCCCAGGACCCTGGCGCACTGCCTGGCACAGCTGGAAGGCTGTATGAAGAAATTGCCCGGGGCGGCCGATCCGCTTAAGCAAGTGCAACTGGTGCAGCGTAAACTCAAGCGAAGCAATTGCAGGGAGCTGCAAGGCGATGCGCTCTATAAACTCCTCGACGACATGCAGTTGCGACTGCAAAAAATCGATGAGGTGATCACCGCGACCTGGTTCACCCCGGAGCAGTAATCAATGATGCCCCTGTATTGCCAATGCGGGCAGATCGTTTTCTGCGACAATACCCGTTGTGAAGCCTGCGGCCGAACTCTCGGCTTCCTGCCCAGGAACTCGGCAATGATTAGCGCCGACACCCATTCAGATGGCAGCCTGCTGGATGACCACGGCAATAGCTACCAACTCTGTGCCAACCGACGCGAATACATGGCCTGCAACGGCCTGGTGGCAAGCACTGAGGCCACAGGACCTGAGACGCTGTGTGACTGCTGCCAGCTCAACCGCACCATCCCCATTGTTGACCGCCCAGAGAATGTGTCGCGCTGGCAAAAACTGGAGCGAGCCAAGCGCCGCATGATTGCAGGTCTGTCGGCGCTGGGCCTGGATGTGAATGGAGGTGGCTTTGGTTCGGGGTCAGTCATGCGTTTCGACTTCCTGGAAGACCAGCGCAGTCATCCCGACGTGCTGGAGTCATTTGTCTCAACCGGCCACAAGGATGGTGTGATTACCATCAACCTGATGGAGGCTGACGACGTTCAACGGGTCACGCAGCGCGAACTCATGGGTGAACGTTACCGGACACTGCTGGGCCATTTTCGCCATGAAGCCGGCCACTACTTTTACACTCCGTTGGTGACCGCCCCGGCGGCCTTCGCCAGCATATTCGGCGACCCCCTGGCGGATTATGCAAACGCGGTTGAAGCTTATTACGAGCGCGGCCCGGCTGCGGGCTGGGATGAGCAGTACATCAGCGCCTATGCCAGCTCTCACCCACTGGAAGACTGGGCCGAGTGTTTTGCGCACTACCTGCATATCCAGGACACTCTGGATACCGCCGCCGCTCACAAGCTGGTGCATGCCACGAATGGCTCATTGCGAGAGCAGCTGCAGAGCTGGGGGGAGTTGACGGTAGCCATGAACGAGCTGAGTCGCAGCCTGGGCCTGCGTGATCCCTATCCCTTCGTATTGCAGGAACCGGTGATCGCCAAGCTGGAATATGTGCACGCCACCATTGCAGACGCCAGAACGGGCCAGGCCAGCTTCGTCGGGTGATTACTCAGTCGCGAGTCGCGTCTCCAGAGGGTTCGCTAAGAGGCTGGGCTTTGGCGGCGCTGCGCTTTTCCCACTCAAATAGCGGCAGTTCCAGAAACGCAGCCTGAATGGCAGCGCCCCAGGCCTGTCGCAAGGTGCGCAGGTAGGAGTCATCCTCGGCCAACTTAATATAGTGGTCGGCCTCGAAGGTATCATTCTCATACACCAGCACTTCCACCGGCGGCCCGACCGTGGCATTGGCCCGCATGGTGGAATCCATGGACACCAGCGCGCAGCGTGCAGCATCTTCCAGACTCGTGTCGGGACCCAGCAGGCGGTCGAGTATGGGTTTGCCATACTTGCTCTCGCCTATCTGCAAGTAGGGTGTTTCCTCAGAAACGGAAATGAAGTTACCAACCGAATACATCATGTACACAGCCGGCTTTCCGCCCCGAATTTGCCCTCCGACAATAAATGACACCGAGGTGTTGATATCGGCATCGGCCGTGGAGTCACTGGCCTCTGACTGCGCCTCGCGACTGACCCGGCTGACATAGTTGGCGACCTCCGTCATCGATTCGCAATGGCGCAGCGATTCACCCTCCTTGTCGTCCAGGTGGGCTTCAATCTGGCTGGTAACTGCCTGGGTGGTGGCCAGGTTACCGGCGCTGAGCAATACCACCATGCGATCCGGGTCACTGTCATAGATATGCATCTTCGAGTAAGCCGAAAGCAGGTCGGGGCCGGCATTGGTGCGAGAGTCGGAGCAAAATACCAATCCCTCACCAGTAGCAATGGCGACGCAGTAGGTCATTTATTCATGCGTCCCCGACCAGCGACACACTGACATGGGCAGAGCTGGTGATGGGGAGCGGGCCGAACTGGTGATAGATCGCCACATCAGCCGCATCCCGACCCACAGCAATGGCCAGCCGCGGGCTCTCCAGACACTCCTGGGTGGGATCAAAGGTGTACCAGCGGCCGCCTACCCAGGCCTCGAACCAGGCGTGCAGGTCCATAGGCTCCAGGCCCGCCAGGTAGCCCACCACCATGCGCGCTGGAATGCTGACACTGCGGCACATGGCAATGCCCACATGGGCCAGGTCCCGGCACACACCGTAGCCCTGCCGGCGCACCTCATCGGCGCTGAGCAAGGTATCCCCTGTACCCGGCCGGTAGCTGACATGCTGCCTGACCCAGTCACTGATGATAGCGACCTGGTCGTAACCCGATAGCGTATTGCCGATCGCCTGCCGGGTAATATCACCGAGGCGATCGGATTCACAGTAGCGGGTGGGCACCAGGTAGCCGAGCACGTCCAGGGGCAGGTCCTGCACCAGGATAAATGGCGCTCCCGGGGCGACGGCCATGGTGGCCGCTGTCTCCGCCTCGACCACACTATGGATAGAGAACTCCACCGCTGGCGCCACCAGGCGCTGGCAGAAATTACCGAACATGTCCGTGTATTCGACTACCGGCACCTCGTGGGAAAACCCATAGCTTTCAGAGGAAATGCGCTGCGAATCACCAGCACGGGGACGCAGCATCAATATCAGCGGCGTTTCTACTTCGAGGTGCATGGCGATATCGCAGGTGGCCCTGATGCGCATAGTGCTCACTAATCCAAAGATCCGGCTGCTTATCCTACGGCGCTTATGCCGACCAACACAACTGCCGCAAAAACTGAAATCCAGCCACCGCGGCGATTCCCTCTCGGGGCAAAACCTGATAACTTCACCAGTGCAAGAACATTGCTCTGCGAGAGCAATGGATGCTTCACAAGCCATTGATTTTATTAGAATAATAATTCCATAACTCAGCGACAGCCTGCGCTGGGGAAAACGAGACAAGCAGTTATATGACCTATTGCGTTGCCGTCGCAACCACAGACGGACTGATCTTTTGCTCTGATTCCCGCACCAATGCGGGTCCAGATGTCCTTTCCAGTTACAGCAAAATGCACCTGTACAACAACGACCCTGATCGTCTGGTGGTGATACTGAGTGCCGGTAACCTGGCCACCACCCAGGCCGTTATCAGCCAGATCGACCTCGACCAGGAGACGCCTGAATCTGAATGCCTGTCCAGCTGCGAGAAGATGGGTGACGTGGCGCGCTATGTTGCCCGGGTGAGTCGTGAGCAGCAGGAGCACGCAACGGAATCCACCGGCGACGCCGATATCAACACCTCGGCCTCTTTTATTGTCGGTGGCCAGGTGCGAGGGTCTGATCCTGTCATCTACAGAATCTACAGCGCCGGCAACTTTATTTCAGTGTCCGACGAAACCCCCTACCTGCAGATCGGCGAGAGTAAATACGGCAAACCCATACTGGATCGAATCCTCACCCCGGAGATGGACCTGGAGGACGCGGCTCGCTGCGCACTGGTCTCCATGGACTCAACGATCAAGGCCAATGCCACGGTAGGACCACCGGTGGAAGTACTGGTGTACGAGCGTGACAGCTTTGAGTCAGACCACTACATCAAGCTTGGTGAGGAAGACCCTTACCTGCTGGAAATACGCCGCGCCTGGACCGAAGCCATCAAGTCCGCCTTCGTCGAGTTACCCTTGTTTGACTGGGAGAAGCGCTCAGCACGCTCCCTGCACGCGGTGAAGGACGAGCGTTAAACGCGTCCCTTCTCCTTACCAGGTAAACGTAGAGCCCAGGTCAAAGCGCGCCAACTCCTGCCTGTCCTTATCGCCCAGCACCATGTTGCCGTCTTCCATACGCCAGGTCCGCACCTGGGCCAACATCGCCAGATAACGAGTTTCCAGCTCGGAGTTGTCCGGGCACGCCATGCGCGTGGAAGCAATCTCTCCCAGTGTCAGGGATGTTCCGTTGAGAACATAGCCCCCATTGTAATTATTGCAGCCAGAGAAGCCGCTGAATTTGGGCTCGCTACGATCCACTTGAATGATTGGTGTATGCTCCAGCGCCTCAAGTTCAACAGGCTCTCCACCCAGAGACGCGAGGTGCCAGGCGATACCCTGCAGTGACATGGTTTTGCCCGGCACTGACGCTATCTTCTCACGCAAGGGCCGCAGCTCTAACTCAATAGCTTCCTGGGTAAACGGATCATCCAGCGTTGCCGAGTTAGAAAGCACCTTGTCATCACTCCGCACCACAGCCTGCAAGCGATAGTCGCCGCCTTCACGCACTGCGGAATCAGCATAGAGTATTTCAAAATCGGAAGGCTCATCCGCGGCGACGCCCATCTGGGTGCTGGCTAACACACGAGGCTCAGGCAACTCCTGGGAGACTTCCTCGAGAGAGACAATAATCGAAGAGCCCTGTGGGACAGACGCGGGATGCAATACAACAACCTTGCCCTCAATTGTCGAGAGCTCCGGTTCAGGTATTGGCTTCTCTGAGCAGGCCTGGACCAGGAACAGGCACAGGGTGGCCAGGGTGAGGTTACGAATAGTCTGCATGCAAGATGTCTCCAGTGAAGATAGCGGCGGCCCAGCGAGCTTTCGGGCCACCTGATTCGGTAAGGAATGATAATGAAGTTTTTCGTCTTGTCTAGTAGGGCGGCCCAGTAGGAAGGCCCAGTAGGACGACAGCTTGCGCAGACAAGAGCTGAATGCTGAGCATCGCTACCGGGAAAAGCGGTGTCTTGACGCTACAGGAGGCCGAAGGACCCCCCTCCCTGGACGGTAATCGCGTATTCAACTCAAACGGGCATTCCGGGCGTTAGATGGCCGCTGTTAAAATCGCACTTCCACCTCATTGAGCAGGACTGATCCCCCCCTGGGTAGTACAAAGTTGTAACCCCAGATCACGGACCAGCTATAACCATCGTTGGGGGCGCCATCTGGCTGCTCCGCGCTGCGGGTCAGGTTATCGATCGGCAGCTCTACCTCGCGCCAGCCACTGACATCATCCACAAAGCTGGTCTCGAACAGCTCGCCCGTGTCCGGGGCCCCGTAGACTCGAACATAATCAACCAGCGTTTCGGCGGGCAACTGGATGTTGGGATCAACCGGGCCGCCGAAGTTTCCGCCTATGGCCACATTGAGAATCAGGAAGACCTCGTCATTGAACACCCAGTCATTAGGGCTGACGTCAGCGGGGGTCGCGGTATGGTAGAGGATGTCGTCAACGTACCACCTGATCACATCCGGCTCCCATTCCACCGCGAAGCTGCGGTAATCATTGGCGACAGGCTCACTGAACTGGTAGTCGTCGCCGAAGCTTTGCGAAGCAGAGTAGCCCGGGCCGTGAATGGTACCGAAGACCTCGTTGGGCTCGCGACCCACATATTCCATGAAGTCGATTTCACCGGTTCGCGGCCAGCCAACCTGGCCGATATCGGTACCCAGGCTCCAGAATGCGGGCCAGAGGCCCGCACCCGTGGGCACCTTTATGCGGGACTCAATGCGGCCGTAGGCAAACTCCGCCTGGTTCGCGGTAATCAGCCGTGCCGAGGTGTATTGACAGGAGCCGTAGTAGCAACTGAGCGAACCGTCGGCTTCTCTTACAGTAATAACCAGGTTCCCCTCGCCGTCGGTCGCGGCATTGTCCGCCTCACCGGTGTAATACTGCAATTCATCATTGCCCCAGCCAGGAATACCATTGTTGGTGCCGTCGCCTATTTCCGGAGTCCATATATCCGGGTTGGGAAGCGTGCCCGCCGGCTCATCGAACTCCTCGCTCCAGGCCAGTACCCAGCCATCAACACCTGGATCCGGGGGGCGGTTGGTCTTGATCTGGACGGTGACCGTCTCACCGCTGCCGGTGCCGTTGTAGGAGAAATTCAGTGTCTTGCGCCCAGCCCAGTTATTGGCCAGGGCAAAGTCCTTGCTGAACTCGGCATCAGCGCCACCATCATAGAGCCCGCCTGACTCCAGCACCCTGAGGAAGCTGTCCAGATCAGCGTATTCACTGCTTCCCTCACTGAAGGTACTAACGCCATTGTGCGCACTGCTATCGCTAACCGTGTTGAGAATGTATTCACGTCCCTCGGCTACCGTGTCCAGGAAACGCCCGAAGACTGTGATGTTATCTATGTCCTGACGCGCCGAAGACTGAGCTTCAAAAACCAGGCGAGTCTCATCAGCCGGGCCCCCGCTGCTATGACAGCTCAGGCAATAGGTATCCAGGATGGGGCCGGCAATGGTCTCTTCGAACAACTGGGTTACCTCGGCATCCTCGGGAATAAACACTGCCGTCGTGGCAGGGGCCACGTAATCCGGAAAGCTCTCGTTGATCAGGTCTACAAAGCCCTGGGGAATATTAAAGTCGCAGTTGTCGCCTACCGAGTCCGCAGCACAGGCAAGCCCCGTCCAGCCACTGAACACCCAGCCAGGCCTGGGAACGGGCTGGTAGGAAACGATATAGTCTTCATCTGTTATATCGTTCTCGGTGCAGCGCGGGGATTGAGCCCGGAATTCCTCCAGGGTACAACCGCGTTCACCAGACAGTCGTTCGACGATGTCTCCCTCGCCCTCGATCTCCAGGGGGTGCTTGCAGGCCTGCAAGAGCACCAGGGACAGGATGACTAACAATATTTTCATGGCGAACCCAGCATCTGATATTTATAGATAGCCGCCAAAAATAGGCTAAAAACACCCCTGAAAACAAGCGCCCAGGCCCAAAAGCGCGCCGAGCCGGACCGGGCTCACGGTGAAGCGGACACAGGAGACGGCCGGGCTGAGCACCTCGTCTGGCGCCCCTGGGCTGGCCGTTCGAATAACTCGCGTCGTCAGGGTGAGGCAAGCGGGCTCTCGATAGCGTTGCAACGCTTCCCCGAACAGAGTTAGGCTTTGCAATTCCTGGAAATATGATGAGGGTTATCACATGAGATATTTATCGGCAGGACTGGGGTTTGCGCTTGTGATGGGCAGTGCTACCTTGCTCGCAAAAGATATCGTGCACGACGCCGAGTTCTACATTTCCCAGGAACAGCACGGCAAAGCCTGGGCACAGGAAGACAAGGCACTGGACAAAACCCTGGCTGATTTCCGCAAGAAAAATGGTGGCAAGCCGCCGAACATCTTCTACATCCTCATCGACGATATTGGCTTCGGCGACCTGGGCAGCCGCACCCTCAACATGATCCGCGGCTACGAAACGCCCAGCATCAACCAGTTCGCCAAGGACGGTATGCGCCTGGCGCGCATGTACACGGAACCCTCCTGCACGCCCACCCGGGTGGCCTTTATGACCGGCCGCCAGCCGCATCGCAATGGCATGGGAAATACCGCGGTGGATATCTCGGGTTTTGGGCTGGCTGCGAAGGAAGTGACCCTGGCGGAAATTCTTTCGGAGAATGGTTACAACACCACCCATATCGGCAAGTGGCACATGGGTGATATCGAGGAGGCCTGGCCTACCAACCAGGGCTTTGATTTTGCCGCCTACCCCATACACCAGCAGGGACAGCTGACGATCTTCAACGATGACGCAGCCGATGAAGAGATCAGTATCGGTATCGGCGACAATAATTACGACGACAAGTACACGCTGGATGGATGGCTGCGCACCGATGCCGCCAGCATGGTGACGGGCGTGGAGAGCTACCGCAGCAAGGCGCCGAGAGAAGTGCACATGAAAGCCGGTGAACGCTGGACCGAGGCCAAGTACGCCGAGATGAACCAGCGCTATCAGGACCAGGCCATGGAACACCTGCGCAAGCTGGCGAAGCAGGATAAGCCCTTCTTTCTGCAGTACTGGCCGCTTTATCCGCTGACCGGACCGCGCACCGCTTACGAGGAGTACACCACCCCAAATGGCGGCAGGTATGTTGAGAAGATGAAGCTGGTCGATGAGTGGATCGGCGACCTGATGGCTGAAATGGAAACCCTGGGCGTGGCCGACAACACCCTGGTCATCATCATGGGCGATAACGGCCACTTCACCAAGTACTCGCCCCAGTCCGGCTATACACCGATGATTTTCCGAGGCGGCAAGGGCTATACCACTGAGGGCGGCGTGCGCGTCGATGCTTTCGTGCGCTGGCCCGGCATGATCGAAGCCGATTCACTTGCTGGCGATATTGTGCATGTAACCGACTTGTATACGACTATCGCCCACCTCGGTGGCGCCATGGACGACATACCCCGGGATCGAATCATTGACGGCCTGGACCAGACCGCCCTGCTGCTGAATGGCGATACCCACGGGCGCAGGGATTATGCGTTTCTCTACAATATCAACGCCCTGGAAGCCGTTATCAAGGAACAGTACAAGTTGGCCATTCCCGGCGGCAAGTTGGATAACGCCATCCTGGCTGATTTCTATGACCTGTTCCGCGACACCCGGGAAGAGTGGCCAGTATCCACAGAGATCGGCGCCTGGGGCGGCGCCAAGTTTGTGCGCATGATCAAACGCCACATGGCCCGCAAGCAGAAGTATCCGAGTGACGGACCGGCCACCGGAATCCCCTACAAGGGCATCGCCAACCTGCGGCCGGAATCCAAAGCCGCGGTGCAGGAATTCCTGTTTATGATGAAGACACCAAGCATCTAGGGGCTTCCCGCGGCGCGGCGCCACAATCGAAGCCTCGGTCATCCCCGATGGTTTCCACCACAAAGAAAAACGCCCTGACCATTGCTGATCAGGGCGTTTAGTTTGGACCGGGGGCCCGCACGCCCGGTCCGCGTTCGGGCCTGGCGAGGGCCTGCACGCCCGGTCCGCGTTCGGGCCTGGCGACTTGCTTCGCAAGCCCGGCCCGCCAGCACAGCTGGCGGTCGTTCGAACCTTCAATTGCATGCAATTGATTGGCTTCGCCAACCGGCTCTCACCCTACTCTCGAGAGTAGACCTTCACTAAGCCCATAAACAAAAAACCCGCCCAGCTAAGCTGGACGGGTTGTTCTGTTTAGAAGCCTGGCGATGACCTACTCTCACATGGGGAAGCCCCACACTACCATCGGCGATGAACCGTTTCACTACTGAGTTCGGAAAGGGGTCAGGTGGTTCCAGTTCTCTATGCTCGCCAGGCAAACTTGTATGCTGTGTACGTCTGTCTTACGTCCGCGTTCGGACTGCGGTACTACA
>JBDXHU010000010.1:0-608141 GCA_039989475.1 Halieaceae bacterium
ACTATTGCCCTAGTAATTGTCACTGCACTAGCCATTTTTATGGTTTCATCTTATTTTACGGCGCCCATTCGAGATGCATAAAGGCGCACTAACAAGTCAGGGCTTGGGACGGCGTAACCGCCGCCCCAGCCTGAAGCGTTATGCGTCCGCAGCCGGTTGACTTAGCGTACGTATAGGCGTACGCTTTCTGTATTGGAGGTGCGTAATGTCTACTTTGAATGCTACAGAAGCCAGATCTAAGCTATATGCTCTGATTGACGAGACTCAGAAAACTCACAAGCCCATTACTATTACGGGTAAGCGAGGCAATGCCGTTTTGCTTGCGGAAGAAGATTGGAACGCAATATCAGAAACGCTTTACCTGCTCGCTTTACCAGGAATGAGGGAATCTATTCGAGAGGGAATAGATACGCCCCTCGATGACCTGTCTAATGAATTGGACTGGTAATGTGGGCTCTTTACTTTACCAAGCAGGCTCAGAAGGATTCCAGGAAACTCGCCTCAAGCGGCCTTAAAGCGAAAGCTCAGGAGTTGCTAGAAATCATCCAGTCCGATCCATACCAAAATCCGCCGCCTTATGAAAAATTGGTCGGCGATTTGGCTGGCGCATACTCTAGAAGAATTAATATTCAACATCGGCTTGTATATCAAGTGCTGGAAGACGAAAAAGCCGTAAAAGTTCTGCGCCTATGGACCCACTATGAGTAATACGCATAACAAGGCCATCAACTTTGCGCCTTCGGCGCCGGACGGCCCTACCGGCCGCCGGTTATGGCAGCGTAGATCACGGCCTCCGCAGAATAATTGACATACCATATTTAGTATATATACTATTTATGATATGTGGGTGATATACGAACATAAACGAGTATCAAAGAGCCTATCGTCGGCCCCTATTGACGTGCTTAAGCGCTATGAAAAATGGAAGGATATTGTCTCTATATCAGGACCTGCCGGCCTCAGAGCTATTAAAGGATTTCACGATGAATCCCTATCTGGGAAGTGGAAAGGCTATCGATCTTCGAGACTTAACATCCAGTATCGAGTCATTTATAAGGTTGAGAAAGACAAAGTACTAGTCCAAGTAGAAAACGTCACTCCGCATGATTACCGGAGAAAGTGATATGAAAGATTACAGTTTGGCAAAACGGAATGTTGAAGTATCGGTCGGTGAATCCGTTAAAATTTTGCGAGAGCTGCAGGAACTAAGCCAGAACGATTTGGCTCAGATTTCCGGGATTCCCCAATCAACTATTTCAGCAATAGAAAACGATAGAGTGCAGCTTGGCGTTGAGCGTGCAAAAGTCTTAGCCAGGGCCTTGCGCTGCCATCCAGCAGTGCTGGTATTCCCAGGCTGGGATATCGAGCATGAATCTGCTGCATAACAATCAAATCAATAAGGACGGGTCACTATGCGGCCCGCTCTATTATTAAAGGTGTTACTTTTTTTAGAGCTCAGAGTTCCATCAAGAAGCCCAGGCTAAGTGGTCTGCCAGTGGTAATAGCGCTTCAACATTATCAATCAAGTTCGTCGACACACTCATCAAGCGCAGACGCCATGCCCACCAGCAAACTACCCGGCAATGTTTTGGTCTCTGGTTTGAGCCTGGATACGGCTAATTAACCCAACTGCCGCTCCGCATAGGCAGTGATCAGCGGGTAATCGGGTTTGCCGTTGGGGGCCCGCTGCATGTCATCGATGGCGAAGACAAGCTTGGGAGTTTTGTAGTCGGCCAGTTGTGAGCGCACATGGGCCTGGATGTCAGTCACATCGATTGTGCCAGCGTTGAGGCCGGGGCCTTCAACCACGGCCACCACTTGTTTGCCAAAGCGCGGGTGCGGCAGGCCGACCACCAGGGCGTCGGTAATCGTCGGGTGTTCGATCAGTACCCGTTCCACTTCCACGGTGTAGACTTTTTCTCCACCGGTGTTGATCACGGTGCTGTCGCGTCCCAGCAACACCAGCTTGCCGTCCTCACGCACGGTACAGCGATCGCCGGTCATCACATAACGCTTGCCGTCGACCTCGACAAAAGTCTCCGCTGATTTCTCGGGTTCATTGTAATAGCCGATGGGCATGTAGCCACCGGAGTAGGCCATGCCGATGGTGTCGCTACCGGGCACCACGTCGTTTAGGTTCTCGTCCAGCACGCGAGTGGTTGGCATGGGATTGAAGACACCGGCCTCGGGTGTCGACAGGGCATAGCCGGAGGCCTCGGAAGAGCCCAGCGTGTCGAACAGGATAAGCTCGGGGTTGTGTCGCAGCAGGGCCGCCTTGCTGTCGTCGCTGAGTGAGGCCCCGGAAGAGACCAGCATCATCAAGGAAGCGATCAGTTTATCGTCGCTGCGTCGGTCCAGGGCTTCGATCAGTGGCATGGCGAACGCATCGCCCACCAGCACGAGGCCACCAACACTGTGCTGCTTGATCGCGTCCAGCGTGGTATCCGCGTCGAATTTGCTGCCGGGAAGTGTTGCCAGGGCATTACCCTGGGACATCATCAACAGCGCCATCATCAGTCCGGCACCGTGCATGAGTGGACTCAGCGACAGAAACGGCATGCCGCCGGGCAGCCGGTTAACGTTGGCGATATGTTCTTCCATGGTGGCCGGGTGTTCTTCCACGCCCAGCATGGCCAGCGCGTTACTGGTGGCGACGTTCATCTTGCGCCACATATCCTCGTGCCGCCACTGGGTACCTTTTGGCAAGCCGGTGGTGCCGCCGGTGGCGATCAGTATCAGGTCGTCGCTGGACGTCTGCCGCTGGAAGTCGCTGGTGTCGGCGTGTTGCAGGCTGGACAGTGGCACGGCGAAGGAATTGATGACCTTGCCATCGCCCCTGCTGCCGGCCACGGCGCTGGGGTCAACTTCGATAAAGACCAGGGTCTCGGTAAACTGTGAGTGTATGCGCGCGACAATGTCGGCAAACTCGGCATCGTAAACCAGCACCCGGATATCGAGGCCGTTGCACAGGTCAACCAGTTCTTCGTCGCGGTAGCGATAGTTGACGTTGACGTGGGCCATGCCGGCCAGTCCAGTACCGGTAAAGGCTTCCATGTAGGCATTGGAGTTGCGCAGGTAGTGACCCACGTGTGAGCCGGCCGGCAAATTCTGGCTCAGCAGGTAACTGGCGATGCCGCTGCCCCGTTGTTTTAGCTCGGCGTAACTGATGACTTCGCCGTCGTGAATCAGCGCCGGCTGCTTACCATAGTCACTTTCTGCCAGCTGGTAGATGGCCTCTGCAATATTCCAACAACTCATGGGCGTGGCTCCTGTCTAGCTGGCGAACTGGAAGTGAAGTGTATATTCCTGCTCAGTGTCTGCTGTTATGGATACTTCTCGACCCGCGGCTTCGCGCTCCAGCATCTCGGCCACGGTGGCCTGGTCTTCCAGTTTGCTGCAACTGACGAAGCGCTTGCCGTCTTCAGTTTCACAGAGCACGATGCCCTGCACCGGCTGGCCCTTGTGGTAGTTAACCGTGTAGGCCATGACCGTACCTGTCTCGGGGTTCTCGATCTGTTCCTTGCGCGGCAAACTGTCCTGGTCGATGTAGGTGTCGGCGCTGCTCCAGTCCACGTCACTGGGCTGGCAGGAAAACACGCCGCTGGCATGTTTGCTGAGCACGCCGCCATTGGTGTGGATAAAGGCGAACTGTTCTGGCCTGGCGCGAATCTGCGACCACATCTCAGCCAGGCCGTGGGTGCTGTAATTGTTGCCGGGTCCGCCGAAATAGGGGAGGCCACCGGTCAGGGTCAGGTCGCGGCTACCATCTGCGGGCAGGCCCAGGTGATCACTAACCGCCAGCACCGCGCAGGGAAAGCAGCTGTAGATGTCTATCAGTGAAATGTCTTGCACGCTCTTGCCAGCCATCGCCAGCGCCTTGTCCACCACGCGGGTAGCCATTTCCGAGGTGCTGGGGTCGGGCCGTATGGTCAGGTCAACTTCCATGCCTTCAGCTGCGCCGTGCATGAACACCCAGTTGCTCTCGGGAATACCGAGTTCACGCGCCTTGCCAACCGTGGTCAGTAACAGCGCGGCGCCCTGGTTGACGCTGTCCTGGGCCACCATGCGCTTGGTGTAAAGGTGGGTGAGTGGGTCCGCCGCCAGGATTTCCTCGGCGCTCTGTGCACCGGGGAATTGTGAGTAGGGGTTCTGTGCCGCGATGGCGCTGAAGGCCGCCTGCTGCTGGCCCAGTTGCGCCAGGTACTCCTCGCGGCTCAGGCCCAGCTTCTGCCGGCGCGCTTCTTCAATGATGATGTAGTAATAGATCGGCATGACCATGCCGTTAAAGCGTTCCTGGTTGTTGGCCACGAATGTGCCGAAACCGCGATCTTCCAGGTTTTCGGCGAACTCTTCGTTCCAGTCGTAATCCAGTCCCTGGCGCTCAGCGGCACGCTGGTTCTTGATGGCCTCGGAGCCGGCCAGCAATACCATGGAGCGCTTGCCGCTCTGCAGGTCAGCGAAAAACTCCATCAGCAGCGACTGCGGTGAGTTGCCCCCGGTCTCGCTGTAGATACGGCTGTCGGGGTTGGCGCCGATGCGGCTGGCGATGGACTGGGGCGGGTTATTACTACGCCCCAGTGTCGTTTCCCACATTCTGGCCGAGTCAGAAAATATTTTGATTACCGCAATGGTGTCGATGGCGTCGGCCACGGCATTGCCGCCGCAGGCGTCTACAGCGGCTTGCGCCGCCGCGGCCGCGATCTGCATCGGTGAGCTCGCAGACACCTCGCGTTCCACGTGCTGGCCCGCGCCCACCAATATGGGCGTATTGTCAGCGGCGCTCATCAGAACAACTCAGAGATGTCGCGCAGGTCGTCCTTATCTGTGGTGGCTACCAGCACGGTGGTCACCTTGGAGTCGTTCCAGGCCTGCAGGCGATCCTTGATGCGGTCCTTGGGGCCGACCAGCGACATATTGTCTGCCAGCTCATCCGGAATCACCCGGGCCGCCTCGTCGCGCTTGTCTTCCATGAACAGTTGCTGGATTTTTTCGGCCTCGGCCTCGTAACCCATGCGCACAAACAGGTCCTTGTGGAAGTTGGTGCTCTTGGCGCCCATGCCGCCGATATAGAAGCTCATGAAGTACTTGATATTGAGCAGGGCAGCGTCGATGTCGTCGGTGACGTTGACGGTAACCATTTGCGCAATCTCAAAATCGTCGCGCATGTCCTTCAGCGAGTCGGCGTAGACACTTTCATCGTAAGGGTTGTAGAACAGGGGCAGCCAGCCGTCCGCGATCTCGGTGGACAGCGCGATGTTCTTCGGGCCTTCCGCACCCATGTAGATGGGAATGCGATTGCGCAGCGGGTGCACGATGGGTTTCAGTGGCTTGCCCAGGCCCATGCCATCATCACCGGGGTAGGGCAGTGGGTAGTGGGGGCCATCATTGGTGACCGGTGCTTCGCGGGCAAACACCTGGCGGATGATGTCGATATATTCACGGGTGCGCGCCAGCGGCTTGGGGAAGGGGCGTCCATACCAGCCTTCCACCACCTGCGGTCCGGATACGCCGAGACCCAGCATGAAACGTCCGTTGGAGAGGTAGTCCAGGGTCATGGCGTGCATGGCACAGGAGGTGGGGGTGCGCCCGGACAACTGCACAACAGCTGTGCCCAGCTTGATCTTCTCGGTGTGAGCGCCTATCCAGGCCAGCGGGGTGAAGGCATCATTGCCCCAGGCCTCGGCGGACCAGACAGAATCGAAACCCAGCTTCTCGGCTTCCTGCGCCATTTCCACAAAGTTTGGATTAGGGGCTGCGCCCCAGTAGCCCTGGGCCAGACCCAGCTTAAGCTCAGACATGTGTGCTCCTTCTTGAACGATAGATATAAAGAGGCCGCCCGCAGGCGGCCGTATACGTGCGGCGAACAGCTGCCGCGATCAGACCTTGGTTTGCATCTTGATGGTCTTTTCCGTGTTCTTGCCATAGGGCGGACGCATGCCGCCGAGTCCTGCCACATCAAACTTGGTCTGCTTGTAGATGGACTTGGCATGGCTGAAGGTCTTGAAGCCATCGTGGCCGTGATAGGCACCCATGCCCGCCGGGCCGACGCCGCCGAAGGGCAAGTCTTCCTGGGCGATATGCATGATCACATCGTTGAGGCAGACACCGCCGGAGGTGGTGCGGTCCAGCACCGCGCGCTCCTCGCCACTGTCGCTGCCGAAGTAGTACACGGCCAGTGGCCGCGGCTTGCTGTTGACGTAGTCGATGGTCTCACCAAAGTTCTGGTAGGTCTTGATCGGCAGCAGCGGTCCGAAGATTTCTTCTTCCAGCACGCGCATGTCATCGCTGGGGTTCTTGATAAGGGTCGGCGCAATTTTCTGGGTGCCCTGCTGTGCAGAAAAGTCTTCCGCGGCGTGGTTGCATTCAATGACCTCGGCGCCTTTCTCACGGGCGTCGCTGATATTGCCCTGCAGGCGCTGGAAGTGGCGGTCGTTGATGACCGAGGTGTATTCCGGGTTGGCCAGCAGCTGCGGGTACATGGCAGCAACCGCCGCCTGCGCCTCGGCAATGACCTCGTCCAGCTTCTCTTCCGGCACCATCAGGTAGTCAGGGGCCAGGCATATCTGCCCGGCATTCATGGTTTTGCCCATCATGATGCGGCTGATGGCTGTCTTGATGTCGGCGCTGCGACTAACCAGCACCGGCGACTTACCGCCCAGCTCCAGTGTTACCGGCACCAGGTTCTTGGCCGCAGCCGCCATGATATGGCGGGCAATGGAAGTGGCGCCGGTGAACAGCATATGGTCAAAGGGCAGGGCGCTGAAGGCGGCGCCGATCTCGGGGCCACCGGGGAAAATAGTGACTTCTTTTTCGTCCCAGGCCTCGCGGACTATCTCAGCCATAACCTCGGAACAGGTCGGCGTGAACTCCGAGGGCTTGATCATGACGCGGTTGCCCGCAGCCAGAATGTCCGCCATTGGGCCAAAGGTCAGGTTGAAGGGGAAGTTCCAGGGGCTGATCACACCGACCACACCCAGCGGCTGGTATTCGATGCGCGAGCGCCCGCCCAGCAGGTTCAGCGGGAACATGGTCTTACGCTTCTCCGGCTTCATCCAGCCCTTGACGTCCTTGATGCCGCTCTTGAAGGGCATGATGCTGGCGGCGATGTCGGTCATCATAGACATCTGACGCGGACGGCAGCTGAAGTCGGTATTCAGCGCTTCGACCATTTTGTCCTGGTACTTCGATACCGTGTTCATGCCGCGACGCATACGGTCGATGCGGACCTCGGCAGAGACAAAGCCCTCGGCGAGGTAGTCGGTACGCTGGGCTTCCAGCGCTTTCATCATGCTTTCGGTAATGGGGTCGTTATCGACGTTGATATCCTGGGGCGCATTCATGGGCGGGTCCTCGTGTTTATGTCGTTATGGGTCTATTACATACGGGCTGGCGCGAGCCACGGATTATAGACCTGTGGATAACTCTGCTGAACCCTTAAGGATAGTCGATTATGGCCAAGAAATAAAACAGGATAAACGGATTGTTTTCTCTTGTGTGCGCGGCTGGGGTTCAGGGCAAAGCAGCGCATCGATAGACAGCTGCTTGCCCATGGCGCCAAACAGGGGAATATGTTTTGATAGGCCGTTTTCTCAGCGAGGAAACACTCATGAGCGTGGACCTGAAGGGTAGGTCTTTGGTCAAGCTGCTGGACTATTCGGCCGCTGAAATCCGTTACCTGCTCGACCTGTCGAAGGACCTCAAGCAAGCCAAGTATGCCGGCAGCGAGCAAGCGCGCCTGAGCGGCAAGAACATCGCGCTTATTTTCGAGAAAGCCTCCACCCGCACCCGCTGTGCCTTTGAAGTGGCTGCCTTTGACCAGGGCGCCAATGTCACCTACATCGGTGGTGGCTCACAAATGGGCTACAAGGAGACCGTGGCTGATACGGCCCGGGTGCTCGGGCGCATGTATGACGGCATCCAGTTTCGCGGTGCCGGCCAGGCTGACGTGGAGATCCTGGCGGAGCTTGCCGGCGTGCCGGTCTGGAATGGCCTGACCGACGAATATCATCCCACCCAGGTGCTTGCGGATTTCCTGACCATGGAAGAGCATGGCCATGGCAAATCGCTGGCAGAAATCAGCTTCGCCTACCTTGGTGACGCCCGCAATAACATGGGTAATTCCCTGTTGGTCGGTGCGGCTAAGATGGGCGTGAATATTCGCCTGGTGGGTCCCGAGGCGCACTGGCCGGAGCCCGCCCTGGTGCAGGTCTGCCGCGAACTGGCCGAGGAATCCGGCGCCGAAATTGTGCTGACTGAGGATGTCGCGGAGGGCGTAGACGGTGTCGACTTCCTGTACACCGATGTCTGGGTGTCCATGGGAGAGCCGGAGGAGGCCTGGGCCCAGCGCATCGAGCTGATGCAGCCCTACCAGGTTAACCTGGACATGATTGCGGCGACGGCCAACCCGGCGGTTAAATTCATGCACTGCCTGCCGGCCTTTCATAATGACCAGACGGTGCTCGGCGCTGAAATCGCGGAGAAGTTCGGCCTCAATGGTCTGGAGGTCAACGATGAGGTGTTCGAGTCAGACTACAACATCGCCTTTGAGGAGGCGGAGAACCGCATGCACACCATCAAGGCGGTCATGGTTGCCACGCTCGTTTAGCTTCCCGCCCGCTCTACTCGTAACTGGCGAGCAGCAGGTTGCTCTCGGTGTCGTGGACACCTTCCAGCAAACGTATCTCGCCGACGATACGGTTCAGGCTGACCAGGCTATCGGTGTTCACCTCTACCAACAGGTCCCAGTGACCGCTGGTGTGGTGGACGGCCCCCACCTCGGGTAAACCGCGCAGGCGCCGTATCAGGGCCGCTTCCTGGTGGCTGTTCACCTCGATATACATGTGCGCCCGCACCGGGTCGGCCTCGGATTCCGGTCGCAATTTAACCGTGTAGCCGAGTATCACGCCGTCCTGCTCCAGCCTGCGCATCCGATTCTGCACGGTGGCGCGGGAGACGCCCAATTGCCTGGCTAACTCCACCACCGGCAGGCGGGCATTTTGGCGTAATTGCGCCAGCAGGGCGCGATCCGTGCTGTCCAGTGTGCTCATGCTTTCCCTTTCGATTAGCCATACTGCCAAATTATGCATACATAATGCGCATTTTGGGATCATATTTCCACACATTATTGGCTTATGGCTGGCTCTAAAGAGGAGTATTCTGACCACAATGATTAATTTGAAGGAGCATTTTGCCATGACGCGCTTTATTGACGTTCCCAGTTTGGGCCAGCTCGTTAACCGGGTGGGCATGCCCGAGTTCTTCCGCGGTATGGTGGCGACCATGCGCGCCGACTTCTCCCGCTGGGAGGAGTTCGACAAGTGTGCGCGTCTTGCCAGCCACAGCGATGTGGGGGTTATCGAGCTGATGCCCGCCGCCGACGCCCAGCGCTATGCCTTCAAGTACGTGAACGGCCACCCGGGCAATGGCCGGCATGGCCTGACCACGGTGATGGCCTTTGGTGCCCTGGCTGATGTTGAAACAGGGCTGCCGGTACTGCTGTCGGAGCTGACCTTAACCACCGCCTTTCGCACCGCGGCTGCCTCGGTGTTGGCGGCCCAGGAGCTGGCTCGCCCGGACAGTCGGGTGATGGGCATTATTGGCTGTGGTGCCCAGAGCGACTTCCAGGCAATCGCCTTCCATCACCTGCTGGGTATTGAAGAGGTCCGGGTTTTCGACATTGATCCACGGGCCACCGCCAAGTTGGTCAACAACCTGGCGGCATTTCCCGGGCTGAAAGTCACGCCAGTGAAATCGGCACAGGCGGCGGCCAGCGGTGTTGATATTCTGACCACCGTGACGGCAGACAAAAACTTCGCCACGGTGGTGACGGCGGACATGCTCAGTCCCGGCCTCCATATCAATAGTGTCGGTGGCGACTGCCCGGGTAAAACCGAGTTGCATGTCGATGTGTTACACGCGGGCCACATTTTTGTCGAATACGAACCACAGACCCGGGTTGAAGGGGACATCCAGCAGCTACCTGAGGATTACCCGGTCACCGAGCTGGCCTGGGTAATCGATGGAACCGCCGACGGTCGCCTGCATGATAAGGATGTCACCATTTTCGATTCGGTGGGTTTCGCGCTGGAAGACTTCTCGGCGCTGAGTTATGTGAACCAGTTGGCCAGCGAGCATGATATCGGTGAGGTGGTGTCGCTGGTGCCGGATCTTGCCGACCCCCGAGACCTGTTCGCTCTGTGCGCACCGCAGTCGCCGCTGCAACAGACAGCGGTAGCCTGAGGCTGGCCTAGGGGCTGCTGAAGAATTCGCGCAGGCTGTCCCAGTAGATAACCATCATGCCGATACTGTTGTGGTCCGCCTCGGGGATAATCTCGAACTGAATAAATTCCGGCTTGAACGCGGCGACCAGGCTTTCCGAGCTGGCCCGGGGTATGACGTTGTCCTGCTCCGCCAGTAGCGCCAGGGTCGGGGTTGTCAGCCCCGGGGCGATGCGCCAGGACTCAAAGCGATCCTGCAGCAACCACTTGACCGGGAATAGCGGCATCGCTTTGCTCGCCACGTTGGCAATACTGTCGTAGGGGGTGACCAGGGCCAACCTGCCCACTTCGCGTGCCGCCGCCAGGTGTACGGCAACGCCACTACCCAGGCTGCGACCGATCAGGTCTATCCGGCCATGGTCGGCTGCGAGTTGGTCGTAAATGGCCTCCGCATCCGCAAACAGGCCTGCCTCCGAGGGCGAGCCGCTGCTGGCTCCGTAGCCCCGGTAATTCACCAGGTAGAACGTGAAGTCCGGGAAGATCGCGGCGAACATCGGAATATTTCCCGCCACGTCCTCGGCATTGCCGCCAAAGTAAATGATGGCCTGTTCCTGGCCCGGGTTGAGTTGCCATAGCTGCAGGGTTTCCCCGGCGCTGTTAATGCGCAGGTCCCGGGCTTCAGGGTTAGAGGATTCGGGAGTGGGGTAGTAGATAAAGCCGCGCTGCATGACAAAGAGGAATACACAGGCGGCGCCATAGAGCACCAGCACCACTAGCAGGATTGAGTTGATGGTGCTGTTCATGAGAAACCTCGGGTGCGAAACCAGCGGGTGATTGACCCATGATAGCGCAGGCTGACCGGTGCCGCCGCGCGGGGATTGCATGAGGCCTACTATCCGGTCCACACTCCCTGTCATGAATACCATCCTGTTTGAAAAGCGCGGCCAACAGGCCTGGATCACGCTCAATCGCCCCGATCACAAGAACCTGATGAACGGCCCGATGTTTGTGGAACTGGTAGATGCATGGCAAGAAGTACGCGGCGATGACGATATTCGGGTTGCGGTTTTGACCGCAGCCGGTGACGAAGATTTTTGCTGTGGTGGCGACCTGGCTGAGCTGATACCCCTGTGGACCGGTGCGCGGCAGCCCGGCAACGAGATTGAAAAACGCCTGGTGGGTGACCCATTGATTGCCGACAAGGTGATGCTCAAGGACGAGCCGATCTATAAACCCATTATCGCGGCAATCAATGGCCGCGCCCTGGGCGGAGGCACCGAGTTACTGCAGGCCACGGATATTCGCATTGCGGCGGAGCATGCGCTGTTTGCCTTGCCGGAACCCCGCAGCGGCGTGGTGCCTGGGGCGGGCTCCATGGTGCGGCTGGCACGGCAGTTACCCTGGGCGCACGCGATGAAGATATTGTTGTCCGGCGAGCCGGTTTCCGCCACCGAGGCGCTGTCCATGGGACTGATTTCGGAGGTGGTGCCAGCCGCCGGGTTACAGCAACGGGCTGAACAGCTGGCCGACAATATCTGCCGGCAGGCGCCGCTGGCACTGCAGGCGATCAAGCGCACGGCGCTGGCAACCCATACCGCACCCTGGGCTGATGCTTTTCGTTACGAGATGGAGCAGGCGGGTGCGGTGATGATGAGCAAGGACGCCCGCGAGGGGCCCCGAGCCTTCAAGGAAAAACGCGAGCCGAAATTTCGCGGCGAGTAGGGGTATAATTGCGGGTATTCCGCTGTCATACGTGGTGTAGACAGCCGCCTGTCCGCAACAGGCACTACCAACAAACTGAGATGTGTCCATGAAAGCCCTGTTTTTTGCCATCAGCCTGTCGCTGTTGGCCGCCTGCTCCATTGATTCCGAAGATAAGTCCAATGCGTCTGTAAGCACTGCCTACGAGGCGCGCGAGCCCGGTAATTTCCTGACCGAAGCCGTCGCGAAACACCGCAAGCGAGTGGTCTCCAGTCCCGCATACACCCTGTCGATTGATCTGGATCGCGCCCCGGGTGTATTTGGCGGGGAAGTCGATATCAATTTCACCTATAACGGTGCCGAGGCACCGCTGACCATCGATTTTCGTCAGGGTGAGCTGCTGTCGCTGACGCTCAACGGCAAGCCGGTGGAATACGACTACAACGGCTATTTTATTACCCTGCCCGCCGGCAGTCTCAAGCGTGGCAAGCAGCAGCTAAGCGTCAGCTATGAACACCCCTATAGCCAGGATGGCTCCGGTCTCTATTACTACCAGGACCCGGAAGATGGCCGCGTCTACCTCTACACGGACTTTGAACCCTACGACGCCAACCGGCTGTTTCCCCATTTTGACCAGCCCGACCTGAAGGCTGCTTACACTCTCAGCGTGCGGGCGCCGGCTGCCTGGCAGGTGATCAGCACGACCCGGGAGAGCGAGGTGCTTGTCGACGGCGCGCACCGGGTCTGGAGTTTTCCGCCCACACCGCTGCTGAGCTCCTATGTGTTCTCACTGCACGCGGGTGAGTATGCAATGATTGAGGGTCCGGAGTTTCGCTACCCCATGCGTGTATTTGCGCGCCAGTCCATGGTTCAGTACGTGGATGAGGACTTCTGGTTTGATATGACCAGCCAGTTGTTTGACTACTTCGATGCCTACTTTGACCTGCCTTACCCATTCCTCAAGTACGACCAGGTGCTGGTGCCGGACTACAACAGCGGGGCGATGGAAAACGTGGCTGCAGTCACCTTCAGTGAGACCTGGCTGAGCCGCGGTGAGTCTACCCGGCGCGAGCGCATGGCACTGGCCAGCGTAATCGCCCATGAAATGGCCCACATGTGGTTTGGGGATATTACGACCATGGCCTGGTGGAACGGGCTGTGGCTGAACGAGAGTTTTGCCACGGTGATGGCAGAGCTGGCGCTGGCCGATGGCACCGAGTTCAAGGAGACCTGGCACCAGTTCTTCATCGGCGATAAACAGTGGGCCTACTGGGAAGACCAATTGGTCACCACCCATGCGATTGAGTTGCCGGTGAATGACACGGAAACGGCCTTCACCAATTTTGATGGCATTACCTACGGCAAGGGTGCCTCGGTGCTGAAGCAGTTAATCGCCTACCTGGGCGAGGATGTATTCCGCCAGGGTGTGCGCGATTACCTGGCTGCCAACGCCTGGTCCAATACCGAGCTGGAAGACTTTATCGGCGCGCTGGCCCAGGCTGCTGACCGCGAACTGGACGGCTGGACCCAGCGCTGGCTCTACCAGGCGGGCCTTAATTCCATCGAGGCCAGCTACCAGTGCGAGAACGGCAAGATCAGCCAGATGAGCTTGATCCAGACCGCGCCAGAAGAGCATCCCACCTTGCGCGAACAACGTGCCGAGCTGGCACTCTACGCTTTGCAGGGTGACCGCCTCGAGTTACAGCGCTCCCTGTCGCTGCTATTCGATGGCTCCTCGACGCCAGTCAAGGAGGTCGTCGGCGACGCCTGCCCGGACTTTGTCTACCCGAATTACCGGGACCTGGCCTACATCAAGGTCGCGCTGGATACCAGGTCCATTGCCACCGCAAGCCAGTATATTAATGGCCTGGCCGATCCCCTGCAGCGCTCCATGGCCTGGTATGACCTGTATTCCATGGTCCGCGATGCGAAGCTGGACCTGACCGACTACCTGGATATTCTTGCAGCCAACCTGGCCGCGGAGCAGGATCGCAACGCGGCGTCTGATTTGCTCTGGAACCTGCGCTCCGCCATGAGTTACCTGCACATGATACCCAACGGCAAGCCATTGCTGGCTGAATATGCGCAGCGCTTTGAAGCCTTGCTGTGGAAGTTGCTGGAAAATTCCTCCGGAGATGCGCGCCAGCAGTGGCTGGCTGCTTACATCGACACCGCCAACAACGACGTCGCCTGGCAGCGCCTGCAGGATTTGCTGGCCGGTGATCTGGTATTGCAAGGCTTCCAGCTGGACCAGGACCAGCGCTGGAACATCGTCATGAAATTGAGTGAACACCGCTGGCCGGGCAACGCGGAGCTGGCGAGGGCGGAATTACAGCGCGACGACTCGGCCATTGGCGAGGAGAACGCGGTTCGTGCCCAGGTGCTGTCCGCCCGCGGTGAGGGCAAGTACCTGTGGATGCAGAAGGCCATTGCGTCTGATGAGACGTTTAACCTGCGTCGCAGTCGCAGCATTGTCGGCAGCCTGTTTCCTTATAGCAGTCAGCGTGCCCTCGCTGAACCCTATGCGGTAGAAATGTTGGCGCAATTACCCGGCCTGGATGAGACCCATGATGTGGCCTTTCACAATCGCGTGACCTCGGCCATGTTGCCACGCCTGTGCACGGCGGAGAACGTGCGGCGCCTCAAGCAGGCGGCTGAGCGTTATAAGGATCTCAATCCGGCTATTGTGCGCGGCTTGAAGGTGGCAGCCCAGCAGGACGAGCGCTGCGTGAACATTGGTCTGCGCCTGGCTGATCGTGGTGGCTCTGCCCAGGCGGCGCGCTAGCTCAGGAGTTGTGGCTGCCGTCGCACAGCGGTTGTTTGCCGGTGGCCTTACAGCCACAGAAATAGACCGTCTTGGTACTGTCGGCTTCAAACTTCACCGGCGTGAAGTCGGTGCCTGAGTGTGATCCATCGCAGAAGGGCTGCGTGCTGCTCTGGCCGCAGGCACACCAGAAATAGGATTTTCCCTCTTCGACGTCAACGGCAAAGGGGGTATCGGCTGCTCGCACGGGCTCTGTCATCACTGTTCTCCTGTTTGGCTTGCTACAGAGTAAAGACGAGAAAAGCGCTTCGGGCAAGTCAGGCGGCCTTGATCGCCTGGTAAGCGGCCAGCGCCGCCTGTCGTGCCTGGCGGTGGTCCACAATGGGTTCCGGGTAGTCCTGGCCCAGCGTGATCCCGGCGCTGGCAAGTATGTCGGCTGGTGCCGCGGCAGGTTCGTGCAGGTGCTTGTCGGGTAGCGCGGCAATTTCCGGCACCCATTGACGCACATAGTCACCAGCCTTATCGAACTTCTGCCCCTGTAGCGTTGGGTTGAATATGCGGAAGTAGGGTGAGGCGTCGGCTCCACTGCCCGCCACCCACTGCCAACTGCAGGCATTGCTGGCGAGATCGGCGTCCACCAGGGTATCCCAGAACCAGGCCTCGCCGGTCTGCCAGGAAATCAGCAGGTGCTTGGTAAGAAAGGAAGCCACAATCATGCGCACGCGATTGTGCATAAACCCGGTCTGCCAGAGTTCACGCATGCCGGCGTCTACAATCGGGTAACCCGTCTGTCCTCGCTGCCAGGCCTCCAGCGCCGCTGCTTGTCCCAGCCAGGGGAAGTTATCGAACAGGGGCTTGAAAGCCTGTTCAGGCAGCTGCGGGAAGTGGTGCAGCAGGTGACAGGAAAATTCGCGCCAGCCCAGTTCCGAGAGGAACTTGTTCAGTTCCTGCTCCAGTGAGGGTTGCTCCGCCATCATTGCCATGGCTGCATGCCAGATCTGGCGAGGCGATATCTCACCGTGGTGAATATGGGCCGAGAGGCGGGTGGTGACCTCCAGCGCCGGATGATCGCGACCCTCGCTGTAGCGTGCGACGCCGCCGCGTAAAAACTGTTGCAGACGATCGCCAGCGCCGCTCTCGCCCGGTTGCCAGAGCTCGCTCCAGTGGCTGGCCCAATCCGGTTGTTCGGGTAGCAGCTTTAGTTGCTGCAGTGTGCGCGCCTGGCAGGGCCCGCTGGCAATGTTGGCGGGTTCGGCAAAAATGCCGGCTGCTGGCGTGGCGCCAGGCATGCTCGGCTGCGGCTGGCGTCGGCAGGCCTTCCAGAAGGGGGTGAATACCTTGAAGGGCAGTCCGCTCTGGTTGGCAATCTGTTCCGGCTCAAATAACAAGCTGCCGGGGTAGCGCTTCAAGCTGCGACCATCTGCGGACAGGGACTGATTAAGCTGCTGTTCGAGCTCTGCCGCCGCTGGTTCGTAAGCGCGGCTGCAGTAAATGTTGTGGGCGTTATTGGCTGCAGCCAGTTCTCGCAATAGTGCGCGACTGTCGCCCTGCAGCAGCAGGAGTTCGCCGCCCAGGGCCTCTATGGAAGCCGCCAGCGATGCCAGACTGTGGTGTAGCCACCAGCGTGAGGCGGCCCCCGGCGCCCAGTCGCCAGCGCTGTCCGGGTCAAATATATAGCAGGGGATGACGGGCCGGCCGCTGGCGATTGCTGCCTGCAATCCTGGCAGGTCTTGCAGGCGCAGATCCTGGCGGAACCAGTAGATAGTGGTTGGCGTTGATGTGCTCATGTTGAGGATACGCAGCGCACGACATCCCGGTTCTCTGTCTATACTTAAACAAGACATGCAAGCAGACCTGGAGATGTAAGGATGAAGCAGCGTATTGCGATGGCTTTTTGTGCAGCACTGGCCAGTGCCGGCACGATGGGGCAAATTGCCAACCCCGGGACCATGGACGCGGATGACGCCGATACACCCTTTGGCCCCCGCTATTATTCGCCCTATGCCGGGCGCAATTTCCCGACCCAGGTGTTCTGGGGTGATACCCACCTGCATACCAATTTATCGATGGATGCCGGTGCCTTTGGCAATCGCCTGGGCATGGATGACGCCTACCGATTCAGCAAGGGCGAGGAGGTGATCGCATCCAGCGGCCAGAATGCCAGGTTGGCCAGGCCCCTGGACTGGGTGGTTATCGCCGACCATTCGGATGGCATGGGCGTATTCTCCGGCCTCCTGGAGCAGGACCCCCAGTTGATGAAGTACGAGGACGGGCGCCGCTGGTCTGAAATGATCCGTGACGGCCGCGGTATCGATGCCGCCCTGGAACTGATCGGCAAGTTCTCCCAGGGTACCCTGCAATGGTCCAGCGCCGACCCCGCGATGATGAAACCGGTCTGGCAGGGCGTTGTCGAAGCCGCCGAAAGGCACAACGATCCGGGTAAATTCACGGCGCTGATTGGCTACGAGTGGACATCGCTGATCAGGGGCAACAACCTGCACCGGGTCGTAATCTACCGGGACGATGCAGACAAGGCGGTGCAGACCCTGCCTTATACCAACGATCAGAGTTCTGACCCTGAGGACCTGTGGAAAGAATTGCAGGCCTATGAGGATAAAACCGGCGGTGACGTGCTCGCCATTCCTCATAACGGCAACCTCAGCAACGGCATGATGTTTGCGACCAAGCGCGTCAATGGCCGCAGTTTTGACAAGGCCTATGTTAAGAGCCGCCACAACTGGGAGCCGCTATACGAGGCAACCCAGATCAAGGGTGACGGCGAGGCCCACCCCTTCCTCTCACCCGATGACGAGTTCGCGGATTACGAGACCTGGGACTTTGCCAACCTGGACGCCAGCGAACTGAAGACCGATGACATGTTGCAGTATGAATACGCGCGTTCGGGCCTGAAGCTGGGCCTGAATTATCAGGCGAAATACGGCGTGAACCCCTTCCAGTTCGGCATGATCGGCAGCACCGACTCCCACACCTCACTGGCGGCGGTGGAGGAAGAAAATTTCTTTGGCAAGCATGCCGGCAGCGAACCCTCGGCGAAGCGCATGATGAAGGCCTTCATGTCCAACGAGAATACGACAATCTACACCTGGCAGGAGGTGTCCTCGGGTTACGCAGCCGTCTGGGCCAGGGAGAATACGCGCGAGGCTTTGTTTGACGCGCTGGCGCGCAGGGAAGTCTATGGCACCACGGGGCCGCGCATGATGGTGCGCTTCTTCGGCGGCTGGGAATTTACCGCCGCGGATGCCAGGACCCGTAACCCGGCCTGGGTTGGCTACAGCAAGGGCGTGCCCATGGGCGGAGAGCTGAACGGCGCCAGGTCTGCGGCACCCAGCTTCCTGGTAGGTGCCCTGCGTGATCCAATTGGCGCCAACCTCGACCGTATCCAGATAGTGAAGGGCTGGCGTGACGGCAAGGGCAGGCTGCAGGAAAAAGTCTACGATGTGGTCTGGGGTGATGCCGACAGGCGCCCGCCCGGCGGCGATGGCAAGATCCCTGCCGTGGGCAGCACGGTGGATGTTGCCGACGCCAGTTGGACCAACACTATTGGCGATCCGGAGCTGATCACGGTGTGGCAGGACCCTGACTTCGACCCGAAGCAGGAGGCCTTCTACTATGCCAGGGTGCTGGAGATTCCGACCCCGCGCTGGACTGCCTATGATGCCAAACGCTTTGGCCTGACGCCGGCAAAGGAGGTACCGATGACCACTCAGGAGCGGGCTTATACCTCGCCTATCTGGTATATCCCGGAGTAAACCGGAAAGCGCTACAAAAGCTGAACAAAATTTCGCTTCGGTGATCCGAATCGGATTTATGCCTCGTAGAAGTAGTGTAACTAACGAGAGGCACTAAACATGTTCAAGCAAATTGTGGTTTCCATAGCATTGGTTTTTGGCGCGGCTGCGGTATCAGCTGAGCCCGTACAGCAGGCAGAAGGCCTGCAACCGGCAAAAGTGATTGTTTATCGCGCAGATGAGCAGTCCAAGACTCGTCGCATCAACTTCAATACCTTTGTAGGCTCTGAGCGCCTGGGCCGTGTTCGTTACAACCAGCCCACGGTCAGTGAAGTTGCTCCCGGCGAGTACGAGTTGAGTTCATCTATCCCGGGTACAGACGCCGTCAAGGTCACGCTGCAGCCAGGTCAGACCTACTATGTCCACGCCAAGGTGCGTCGCCTCGGCCAGACTGTTATTCCAGAAATGGTTGTTGTTGAAGAGCAAGTTGCCCTCACCCAACAGCCGACTCTCGAAGGTATCATCTAGTCCAATAGTTTAATCGGCATCTTCACGCCGTCTTCGCCCAGGGTGAAGACGGCGTCTTTATATTTGGGTGGCCCGAATTTAGGCGGTGCATCATTGCTGGCGCCAACCGGTTCCTTGGGAATAGGCGGAAAGATACGGGTATCCATTTTGCCGTTGTCGTTCTCGTCGTGATGAACTGAAACAGCATAGTCGCCAGGTTCCAGCTCAAACACCGTGGTGACAGTGCCATCCTGCAGGTAGTCCGCCACCACCAGGGTTTGTTTGGCCACCATGGTGTCATCTTCCAGCCAGCTGTCCTTGCTGTCATAGATAGCGAAATTCATCTTGCCCGAGTCTGACGGCACATTGCTGACCACGACCGTGAGGGTAGCGGCCTGCGCAGTTGCGCCCAGTAACAGGCCGCAACAGGCCAGTGCCAGTCGATTAACCGATAAAGCGTGGTCCAAGAATTTCATCACCTGCCTCCCAGTACAGTACACCGTGAGTAGTGTACTTTCTTTGCTGTGAATAGAAGTAGTTCCAGTTCACCACCATGGTGTTGTCTTCGTTGATCAGGGTGTCGCGGGTTTCCAGCCGTTCGGCTTTGCCGTACAGGTGTTGCACGCTGTAAAGATAACGACCATAGGCCATGCCATTACCAAACAGATCCGGTCCGTGGAACTGGTGGTGGTTTTGGTCGCGGGTGCGCTCGAAGCTGTAGTCACTGTCGATCACGCCACTGGTTTTGACATGCATATTGGCGCGGGTCAGGTTGACCGGGGTGTAGTCGATAGTCACCTGGTTGCTGCCAATCAGTTCCTGCTCATTGTTGTATACCTCCAACTCACCTTTCCATTGGCCCTGGAGCTTGGGGGGTAACACGAAGGGCCGCTTGCCCTCGCGCCGCTCCCGCTCCAGCCAGTCGGCAACCCGCTGCTGGGTTTCCGGGTTGCTGTCGTAATCCTGGGTAACGATGTAGAGACCATTGAACGTGCCGATCAGGGTGGCGCCTTCGAATAACAGTGATGAATAGACCTGCATGCCCAGCTCGGGTACCACGTGATTGACCGTGCGCAGGTGGGTATTCCAGGCCGGCGAGTAATATTCAGAATCCACCAGTGTGCCGTAGGGACTGCCGGAGCCGACAAAGTCGGGCCCGGTATAGATGCGGTCATTGTCCGAGTCTATGACCCCAAAATCGAAGCGGCCAATTTCAAAGCGATTGCGCAAGGCACCCACTGCGTCAAAATCCGTATCCATCCAGTAGCGGGTCTTGCCATCCACGTGTTCACTGGCCCGCGATACCTTGTTCACCCCAACGTGGGTGCCGTCCGGTTCGTAGAGAGAGGGCAGGCCGTGCCACTCCCCGGTAATCAATTTTTGCCAGTTGCTCGGTTGCTTGCCGGACATGTTTTACTCCGTAGTCTGTATAGAAATTATTTGTGTTCTGCCAGGGCCACCATGGGGTGGCTGTCATCGGCCAGTGCCTGCAGGTCCGCTGTCGACATGGGGCTGCCAGAGCTGACCTGGTCGCAGAAGGTAACAACCAGTTTGGCCATGAACTTGCGGATTGCCTTGTTGCTGCCTTTTGATTTCTTATCCAGAAAAGGTCTGCCGGTGGATTTGTCCCTGGGCCAGACCATGGAGAAGTGGTTGGCGCCCTCAATCAGCACCAGGTAGCGGTCACCGCGTTTGCCCTTTATCCCCTCGTGAAAGCTGCGCTCGATACGCTCGGTCGGGCTGGCTTGCGTTTCATCACCATAGCGATGGGCGCTGTTGGCGATTACACCGTCACGGGTGCCGCCCATAATCAGTAAGGGCAGGTCCTTGGCCAGGGGCATGATACTGCCTTCTTCCCAGCCCAGTGCCACATTGCCACCGGTATGGGCGCCATAGGAAAACGCGCCGCAGACACTGGGAAACCAATCGGCGTTGGCATTAAGCAGGGCCATGGTGCCGCCGGCGGAATGACCACCCAGCACGACCCTGGACAGGTTCAGGTGGCCGGCGAGCAGGCCGTTCTTGTTGAGTCGTTTGAGCTCGGAAAATATGGCGGGCAGGGCCGGACAGGACGGCTTGCGGCCATAATGCTTTTTGGTCAGGCGCTTAATGTGGACCCCGGGGCTGATGCTGACCAGGTCCGCCATTTCCATGGCCACCCAACTGTAGCTGACAACCACAAATCCGGAGCCGGCCAATTCCCGTGCCAGCCAGCTATAGCTTTCATGGGGCACGTTAATGCCCGGCATTATAATCACCACCGGGAACGGTGCGCGTGTGTCATCAACTGGAATAAAGCCGGTGTTGCGCTCCTCGAAGCTGTCGCCGTAGCGGGCCGGATAAAATACCTTGAGCGTCAGCGTGTCGTAGGGCGCAGCTTGGCCTGACACTTTCACAGCGCGATACAGGGCCCTGACTTTTATCGGCTTCAAGGCTGCTTATTCCGGCCGCGGTAATACCCGGTCGCCGCCCCACAGGGCACTGACCAGTTTGCTGGATAACTCGGGCCCATACATTCTCTCAACCAGTTCGTTCATGGGGTCGCGCAATGCGATTTCCTTTCTTAGCTGCAAGTCGCGGGCGGCCTGGGCCGGGCGCTCTTGTTCCGCAAGAATAGCGGACTTTGCCACGTTCGCCAGCCATTGATCCAGCATGCGTTCAGCCGTGTCTTTGAGCGTGGCCAGGTTGGCCTCCGTGTCGGCGGCGGTGATACACAGGCTGGCCGGTGTCTGGGTGGTGCGCATGTACAGGTCGCGGCTGATAAATGTGCTTAATTCGGGGTTTTCCTGGAAGCGCAGGTGTTCCTCGTTGAGCTCGCTATAGTACTTGTCCATGTAATCGGGATTGGTGGCGAGATCTACCCGGGGCACAAAGTCCATATACATGAATAGGTCCGGGGTGGTGCCAAAAGCCAGGCCCAGGTTGGGCGCATCGAGGTGGCTGGCCAGCCCGATGGTCAGGTGCATGTTGGTGAAGCTCATTTTGGGGTTGCCGACCCAGGAAAATACCAGCCAGTCGATGTCCGGCCCGCAGAAAGTACTCAGGTAGCCGCCGGCACCGCTGCCATCGACCGCCTTGTAGGGCTGCAATTCCGTGGTGGAGGGGTCGGCCTGCAGCTCGAAGCGCTCGGACACTCGCTCGAATAGCTGCCCCAGTATCGCCCACAGCGTATCGAAGGTTTGTTGGTTGTCGACTGCGGGGCGAGCGTCAACTTCATCGATCAGGGACCGCGTCGATTTTCCCATGGTCTAGTAGTCGCCGGTCGGTCGCGGCAGGCTGCGGTTGGCAGCGGAGATGGTTTTAACCAGCTGGTCGGCGAATTCCTCGCCGTAGAGTTCTGATGCCACCTGGTTGGCGGGGTCGCGTTCGCAGATGTTGCGACGAGTGCGATGATCGCGGGCGGCCAGTTCGGCGCGTAATTCCACTGGAGTCTTTTCCGCCTCGTCTACCCACTGCAGCCAGCGCTCCAGCCGGCTCATGGCGGCTTCCTCGGCGACAGCGATGTTGTCTTCGTTGGGTTCGGCCCCGTAGCCGACAGCGGTTGGCGTCATCGCAATGCGGGTGTAGAGGTCGCGACTGATGAAAGGCTTGAAAGCCGGGTCTGACTGCAGCCGCAGAAACTCCTCGTTAACCTCGGTGTAGTAGCGGTCGGCGTAGTCAATATTGTTGAGCAGGTCGACTCGCGGCAGGTAATCCATGTACATGAACAGGTCGGGAACAGTGCCGAAAGCGAATCCGAAATTCGGTACCAGGTACTGCGGCCCCAGGGTGATGGTGATGTGCATATTGGAGAAGGTCTGGCTGGGATGCCCGCACCAGGAATGCACGTACCAGTCTATCTCCGGGCCGACATAGGCTTCAGTGGTGCCCTTGTGACCGGTGGGCAGCTCGTAATTGACCAGCTCTGCGCAGCAGGGATCCAGTTGCAGCTCGAAGCGGTCCATGATGCGCGCATGCATCTTGTCGAGAATGCCCCACAGGCGCTGGAACTGTTCGGTGCGGTCCTCGTTGGGACTGGCCTTCACCAGGTCGACGATGGGGGTGAGTATTCTTTCGCCCTGTTCTCCGCTCATGCTGTGCTGCTCCGTCTCGGGGTCTTGTACCTATAAATGATATAATGATATAACAATTAAACAAATATCGTACACTCGTTTTTACGTCGTTTATTGATATGTCGCAATCCCCGGGGGCGCTTTTCTGGCGATAAAAGACATATTGATATAGCATTATTTTAATCTATCTCTGTGAACCTTTCGTATACTAGGACACAAGCACAACAGAAGCGCCGCGAAGTGGCGCTCAGGGGAATAACATGCTCATCAATCTCTGGTATGTGGCGGAGTGGTCCGACACGGTAAAAGACAAGCCGGTACACGTTAAAATGCTGGGTCAGGACTTCGTGCTGTTCCGCGATGAAGCGGGCAAGGTGCACTGCCTCAGCGATGTCTGCCTGCACCGGGGCGGCTCCCTGTCCGGGGGCTGGACCAAGGGCGATTGTGTGGCTTGTCCCTACCATGGCTGGCGTTTCAACGGCGAGGGCCAGGTTACCCTGGTGCCTTCCGAAGGTGAGGACTTTACACCGCCGGATCGCGCCCGTATCGACGCCTACCCGACCCAGGAGCGCTACGGCATGATCTGGGTGTTTATGGGCGATAACCCGGAGGAGGAGCGGTTCCCGCTTCCCACACTCGACGAGTACGACAGTCCGGACTGGAAGATGCTCACTGATAATATGACCTGGGGCGCCGAGGCGGCCCGGGTATTGGAGAACGGGATCGACATCGCCCATGCGTCTTTCGTGCACCCGGTGTTTGGCACCGAGTCCACGGCCCAGGCGAACGAAATTGTAAAGATCGAAAAGAATGATTACGAGGGCAAGTCGGAAAACATCCAGTACCCGCCCCAGTTTAAGGAGAATTGGCTGCGCCGGCGCATGCGCAAGGACAAGCAGCCAACGGTTACCAAGCCCGAGTGGTACCTGAACGGCATGACGGTAAAGATCCGTATCGACATTAATTCCTGGATGTCGATCATTATGTTTGACGCCAATACGCCTATCGACGAATTTAATACCCGCACCTTTGCTATTCAGCTGCGCAGCTTTTTCAAGGCGGACTTTTTTGACAGGGGTTCGCGCAAGCGCCTGCGCAGGATATTCGCTGAAGACCAGGCCATCATCGAACGCGCTTCCCCGAACTACCTGCCGGAGCGCTTGATGCATGAGATGTCGGTGAAGGATGACAAGTTTATGAGCACCTTCCGCACCGCGCGTCGTCGCCTCATTGAACAAAAAGGCTGGCAGATTGATTCCCACGGTGTCGCCGAGCACAAGGGTCGCAAGGTGCTGACAATTCCCTCACCAGTGCGTCGGGAAAACCCGGATATCGAATGGGTGATGGATACCGTGCCGCTGGTGCCGCCGGTAATCCAGCCGGCACCGTTGAACCCGGTCAGTGACGACGGCGATCACGAGGCCGCCTGACTCCGTTAGCGGGGAGAGTATTGATATGAAGCGAATAGTTGTAACGGGTAGCACCCGTGGCATCGGGCACGGGCTGGCCGAGAATTTCCTCAAGCGTGGCTGCCAGCTTGTAATTAGTGGTCGCAGCCAGGAGCAGGTTGACTCGGTGGTAGCAGACTTTGCCGCCAGTTTCGGCGCGGATAAAGTGGCGGGTATCGCCTGCGACATTACCAGCCTGGCGAGCTTGCAGGGGCTGTGGGATTTTTCCAAAGACAAGTACGGCGGTATTGACCTGTGGGTTAATAATGCAGGCATCAATATCGATCGCGCGCCATTGTGGGAGCAATCCGCGGAGGACATCAACGCCATTGTGGCAACCAATCTTACTGGCTTGCTGCTGGCCAACAAGGTCGCCATGACAGGCATGAAAGCACAGGGCGGTGGCCAGATCTGGAACATGGAAGGTTTTGGCAGCAACGGCATGGCCCAGGCCGGCATGGTTGCCTATGGCGCTACCAAGCGAGCGGTGAACTACCTCAATAAGGCCCTGCGCAAGGATACGCCTGGCACCAATATCCAGGTCTGCACGCTCAGCCCCGGTATGGTGATCACCGACCTGTTGATCGGCGAGTACGATACCAGCAGCGAGGAGTGGCAGAAGACCCGCAAAATATTCAATATCCTGGCGGACAAGGTCGAGACGGTCACCCCCTTCCTGGTCGATGGCATGCTCAAGGCCGACAGGGATGGCGCCAAAGTGATATGGCTGACCAATGGCAAGGTCATCGCGCGCTTCCTCGGTTCGCGTTTCAAAAAGCGCGACCTGTTTGAAGGCATGGGCATCTGATGGACAACTACCAGATAGCGCGACGCGCCCAGATTGGCGTACTGATTCCTTCTACCAATACCGGGGTCGAGTATGACCTGCTGAAATTCGCCCTCGATGGTGTGACCTGGCACCCCTCCCGCTTCTGGATTGAGTTGAAGAACTGGGCCGAGGAGAACGAGAAGACCGGCGAAGGTATAGACAATGTGTTTGAGCGTTTCCTGGACCTGATGCGAGGAGAGTTACCGCCCGCGATAGACAGCGTCATGAGCGCCAGGGTTTCCCACCTCATGCTGGGCATGTCTGCCGAGACCTTCTGGGGCGGCATGGCGGGCAATATCGAATTTGAAAAGGGTATTACCGACCAGATCGGTGACCTGGGCCTGACCACTGGCGCCGGTGCTACACGCGACGCGCTGCACGCCTTCGGGGTAAAGACCCTGTCGGTGATCACGCCTTATCCACCCATAGGTGACGCCAATGTGCGCCAGTTCTTCAGCGAAATTGGTTTCGAGGTGAAAGGTATTGCCGGGTTGGCGCGGCCCTCGGCCACAGCCATCGCCGAGACGTCCATCAAGCAAGTGATGGACGCAGTCAAACAGGTGGATGGCGACGATGTTGATGCCATCATCCAGTGCGGCACCAACCTGTCCACCGTGGATATTTTTCCTACCCTGGAGCTATGGCTGGAAAAACCCATGATTCCGATTAACGTGGCAACCATCTGGCACGCACTGCGCGCCTGTGGCGTTAATGACAAGATCACCGGTAAGGGCAGGCTGCTGGAAGAGTTCTGAGCGCAGAATTTCACCTGGATGATTCTCAGGCAGCGGTCTGACATACTGAGGGCTGAGCATCTTTTTTGAGGATTGTATTGATGGCTAGATTAATTGTTTGTGCAATGGTGTTGGGCCTGGCGGCCTGTGGTGGCGCCAAAGACGAGAAACCAACCGGGGTCATTCCCCAGCACCAGCTCGATGCCATGAAAAAGGCCGAGAATGTTGAGGACGTGTTGCAGCAGGCGGAAGACAAGCGGCGCGAGGCAATGGACAACCAATAGGCTCGCTCAGGGCTTTTTACGCGCTCAGGGCTGTTGATGCGCTCAGGGCTGTTACGCGCGTTCGGGGGTTTCCCTGGCCAGCAGTAGTTCGCGTTCACCGCGCACCACGATGGTGTGTCCGCTCACCTCGACTATTCCCGCTTGCTCCAGCTTCTTCAGCATGCGCCCGGCGACCTCGCGGGAGCAGCCGGCGATGCGGGCCAGTTCCTGGCGCGATACTTTCAATTGCATACCGTCGGGGTGCGTCAGCGCGGCGGGCTCCTTGCACAGATCCAGCAGTGCATTGGTAATGCGGCCGCGGGCGTCAACAAAGGCAAGGTCGTGGAGCTTGCGCGTGGTTTGGGTCAGTCGCTCCGCCATCTGTGAACCAATAGCATAGAGCAGGTCGGGCACGCGGTCCTTGAGGGCGTGAAAGTCATCGTAAGACATTTCCGCAACTTCACATTCTGTCTTGGCCTGCACCGTGGCGTAACGCACTTTGTCCACGCGTTTGTATAAACCCATCTCGCCGAAAAAGTCGCCGGTGTTGACGTAGTTGAGGATCAAATCCTGGTCGTCTTCGCTCTTGATGCTGACCGCCAGCGCGCCAGACAGCACAAAGAAAAAAGAATCACTGGGCTCCCCGGCCTGGACTATGATGGCTCGGGCTTTATATGTACGGCGCTCGCAGTGCTCCAGGAACAGCTCAAGGTTGGGCAGCGAGGCATGCATCTGGGGGCTTATCAATGCAATATCCTGCTAGGTTATTGTTTTACTAAGTGTAAAGCCCTTGGCTCGCGCCCACCAGCGCTAATATTTCCCGGCTACGCCCCCCGTCTAGCCTGCGTCTGGCGGCGTTTGTACCCGCTTTCGTACCACCAGTCCCCACAGCAATACCAGCAGCGCGAAGCCACCAAACATAATAAACGGGGCTGCCTCGCGCCAGCTATCGAAGAGTGAGCCGCCCACCTTGCTGGCGACCATGATGCCGATGGCACCGGTCAGGTTGAACATTCCGATGACCGAGCCGCGAATACGGGCCGGTGATTGTTGGGCGATCAGCACGGAACTGGTGATGATGCAGCCCACCTCTGACATGCCGATGAGGATGCCACAGGCGATCATGCCCATGCCGAAGGGGTTGTCGACGAAAATGGTGCCGCCATAGCCCAGGAAGGCCAGCAATAAGGTGAGGTTGAGCGCGCTGACTCGGTTGATCCGGTCGGTGAGAATGCCGAAAAATGGCGCGCTGATCAGTGCCATGGACTGTGTGATAGCGATGATGCCGCCGGCCTTGGCGAGGGCGTCGGCACGGCTCATACCCAGTACCAGGGTGCCATGGTTGGCCAGCCACAGGGTGAAGAAGGTGCCGACGATGGCGAGATTGCCGCGGGCGACAAAGGAGGCGAGGTAGGCCAGGGCGATGCCGGGATCGCGTGCCGCCGTGATGCCCTCCCGGGCTTGTGTGAGCCAACCCGCGTGCTCTTCATGGTGTGCGGCTTCTTTTTTACTGAGGCCGAACCACATCAGCACTGCGGTAACCAGGGTCAGCACGCCGATAATGCCGTAGGTGGAGTGGCCGGCTTCCAGAGGGCTCTGTCCGGCATCCTGGAATATGGCGGGTAGGCGCAATAACACCATCACCGTAATCAGGGCACCGACACCGTTGAAAAAGCCGAGCATGCCGGTGGCCTTGCCGCGACTTTTATCGGTTACGTAGTCGGCGATCAAGGTGACGATCATCACGCTGTAGGCAGCGACCCCTGCGGCAAAGGCGATGCGCGCCAGCATCAGTGATTGATAGCTGTCGGCATGGGGATACATGAAAATGCCAAGCGACATGATCAGGTAGCCGATGGCCATAATGGGCCGGCGTCCCACCTTGTCAGACAGGTTGCCCCAGACACCCACCATGGCGATGATGACTACCTCGCCCCAGAACGACAGGTTGCCGCTCATTACACCCTGTTCTCGCTCGGGAACGTGCAGGAACTCGGTGAGCAGGTAGGGCTGCAGCTGCGGTACGAAAGTGGAAAGCAAAATGCCGGTCAGGCAGGCCCAGTAAAAGGTCACCATGTTGAAGCCGTTGGTGTTGCCTGCCAGGCTCATGCCGAGGAAGCGATTTCCCGCAGTGGTGTCAGTCATAGGATATTTTCCAGTTGATTGTTTTTATCGTTACAGGTGTTTTTCACAATATTATACGGTGGCATTGGTCGATGGTATGACTCGTCGCAGGCGCCACACCGCGAGCGCAAAGCTGCCGTGGGCCAGGGTGTTAAGGCATTCCGCCAGCCACTGTAGCGGCGCTGAGCCGGCGGAAATCCTCGATAAACCGCTCAACGACAGGATAATGAGGATGCTGAACAGAAAAATCAGCGCGGTCACTCGGTCTCGCAGACGCCAGCTGAGGCGGATTAACAGGGTGCTCATGCTGATGTTGGCGACAGAGGCAGCGGCCAGTAGCAGGAAAAACCAGGCGCGTCCTTCCTGTGTCATACCCAGCACCAGACTGCCTGCCATTATTGGTGCAATCAGCAGCGCTGCCCATAGGGCCGGCTTTACCGGGGCGTTACCGCCAGCCCAGCGATAGCTGGCGCTACCCACATGACAGGCCATGATGAGCATGCCCGGTGCCATCAGGATAAACAGCAGGTGGCTCAGTAACTCGATATTGCTGTGGCTCAGGGCCCAGACCAGCTTCCAGCTGGCCTTGCTCAGGCCACCGGCGGCGACCAGTGCCACTGCCGCCAGCATTAGCGGTCTGGCAGTGGGCAGCACCTGGCTCAGCAGGCCGGCCAGCAGGTATAGGCCCAGGGCCGAAAGTGCCACCGGGATGTAGTCAAACAGTGCCAGGCCCAGTCCATAGTCTTCCACAAATGTCTCACTTTTGGGTCGCGTTATTGATCAAAAGATATAATGATAGTATTTTAGGTCAATTAGAACTAAAAATGCTGATTTTCACATCCATGTCGGGGGACTGGACCATGTTAAAAAGAAAAAGCCTGGCGCTATTGATAGCGCTTGCATCCATGCAGGGTGCTGCCCAAGCGCAATCTCCGGAGGGCGCAATAAATCTGGAAGAGATCATTATCACCGCGCGCAAGCGGGCTGAATCTGTGCAGGATGTTCCGCTCACGGTAGTGCCATTCCAGTCGGAGCAGCTGCAATTGCGCGATATCCAGACCCTGGAAGACCTGGCCACGAACACCATTGGCATGAGCTATAACGGCGGGGTTAGCTCCGGTGTGCAGGGGTCTGCCACACTGCGTGGACTGGCCACCAACTTCGTGCAGGACCGGTTCCAGAACGTTGGAATTTACCTCGATGGGATCTACCTGCAGCGCCAGAGCATGATGAATGTCGGCATGGTCGACCTGGCCCGGGTGGAAATCATCAAAGGCCCGCAGAACGCCCTTTATGGCCGTAATGCCTTTGCTGGCGCGATTAACTACATCACCCAGAAGCCGAGTGAGGAATTCGAGGCCTATTTTCTGACTACCCAGGGCAGCGATGAGCGCGAGGACTACCGGGCCGCTTTCAGTGGCACCCTGGTCGAGAACCTGGCTTACGCGCGGGTCGCCTATGGCAGAAGTGATTTCGACGGGGCCAATAAAAACCCCCATCCCTTCGCCGGTGTGCCTTCCCCGGGTTTTCACAATGAAGACAACCTGGGCGGCTGGAATGACGAAACCTACAGCGCTTCACTGCTGTTCACCCCGGTGCAATCAGTGGAGCTGTCACTTAACTATTTCGATACCCAGTTGCGGCGGGAATTCCAGCCCAGTTACTTCTTGAATGGTGTGCAGCAGGTAGCGAATTTCGGCACCTCCAAGTTCGACGATATGAACTACAACACCAAGACCCTGCAGGTGCAGAATGGTCCCTTTACCCAGGAGTTTACCGGTAACACCCTGTGGAAAGGCAAGCTGCCGGAAACGCCCAAAGACGGTCGTTACATCGCTGGCGGAGCGCCACAGGAGGACCAGACCATCTGGGGTGCGGTAGATCCCCGCGCTTATGGCTCTGAAGCCAACAGCCAGATATTTAATGCCGACTTGAGCTGGGACATCACCGACAGCTGGAACCTCGAATACCTGTATGGCTATGTCGATCACAAGTCGCGTACCGCCGGCCCCTCCCAGCGCGATGCGCAGGAAGGCTCCATTTACAATGATGTGATCCAGGAGATTCACTCCTCGGACTTCAGCTCCCGGCCCAACTCCGACCTGGATACGCACAGCCACGAACTGCGGCTGGCCTGGAATGGCAGCGAGCGCATGTACGCGTCCCTTGGCGTCTTTTACAGCGATACCAATGACGAGTCCTATGATGTCACTGTCTTCGCTCCGGTCTGTGGCGAGCGCGACGTCAATAACAGTGGCAGCAATAGCGATGAAATAGCCAATTGCGGCCTGCGCATCCAACCCGGCATGCCCTCACCGCTGGATGACGCCAGCTTTCTTGGCATTCTCGATTTCTTCAATAACAACTGGAACGGTGCGCGCGCCAATGACACCCAGTACGACGACGAAATCTGGGCGGCCTTTCTAGAGGCCTCTTATGACATCCGCGAGAACCTGACCCTGCGTGCGGAGCTGCGCTATACCGAAGAGGATCGCAAGATAAAGCGGCTTACTGACATCTTCGGCTTGGCACCGGGCGAGGTGGGTACCGGCCAGGGTGTGACCGGCCAGGTCGAGGTGGAGTCCACTATAGTGGTGCCGGAAGATGACAAAACGTTCGATTATTTCGCCCCGCGCCTGAGCATCGACTGGTCCTGGAGCGACGACAATATGCTCTACGCCTTCGCGGCCAAGGGGGTGAAGTCCGGCGGCTTCAACAACTCTACCTCAACGGCTGATTTGACCTATGACGAGGAAGACAACTGGACCTATGAAATCGGCAGCAAGAACAACTTTTTTGACAACCGCCTGACCCTCAACGGGGCCTTGTTCTACGTGGACTGGACCGACCTGCAGGGCAACCTGAGTCCGACCGTGCAGAGCCAGAATTCCAATACGGTGATTGGCAATATTGGTGATGCCACCAACTTCGGTATCGAGCTGGACGGCACCTACCGGTTTAACGATAACTGGAGCGTCGATTTCGGCTATACCTGGATCAATCCGGAATATGACGACACTGATTACGATGCGGCCCAGCGCTACTACTATTACGACTGTCCGGTGGATGTGATCCCCGCCGAGGACCCCAACAATCCCGGTGAGGCCTTCCTCTGTGGCGACACCGATGTTAATGGCAATCAGTTGGCACGCACCTCCGAGCAGCAGGCGCTGGGCGCGATAAACTTTGTTGATGACTTTGGCGGCTGGACTGTGCGGGCGCGGATTGATGGCAAGTATCAGTCCAAGCAGTACATCACTCCGCTGAATGAGGGCTATATCGATGCTCGCACCTTGTATAACGGTCAGCTCAACTTGCTCAGCCCGGAAGGGCATTGGGACATGACCCTCTGGGCCAAGAACCTGACCGACGAGAACTACGTGCAAAGTGTGTTCGCCATTGCCCTGTTCAACAACCTGCTGGTTGCCGGCGGCCAGGAACGCACCTGGGGTGCCACTGTGAAATATAACTTCAAGTAATGCGGGTCGCGGTAGGCCAGTGTGCGATTGGTGCCGATCTCGATCAGAACCTGGCCAGCTGCCAGCGCCTGCTCGATGCGGCCGCCGCGGTAAATGCAGACCTGGTGGTGCTGCCGGAATTCAGTAACCACCTGTCCTGGTATGAAGACCAGGCGCATTGTTACTCGGTCTCGCTGGAGCTGGATGGTGAATGGCTGCAGGCCATTGCCGCCAAAGCGAAGCAAATCAACGCCTATGTTGTTGTCAATTGTACGCTGCGCCGCGAGCAGCCCTCATGTACCGGTACCAGTTTGCTCTACAGCCCGCAGGGAGAGTTGTTGGCCAGCAGTGACAAACAGGTGCTGATCGGCCACGAAAATGACTTCCTGCAAAAAGCCGCTCAGCCAGGCCCGATAGTTGATACTGAGTTTGGGCGACTGGGTCTCTATGCCTGTATGGATGGGGTGATCAACGAAACACCGCGCTGCCTCGCCCTGCGCGGCGGCCAATTACTTTGCAATAGCCTCAACTCCTTCGCCACCGATGAGGGCTCATTGCATATTCCTGTGCGTGCTGCTGAAAACAAGGTATTTGTCGCTGCCGCCAACAAAGTCGGGCCATTGATTCCCGAGGCGATAATTGAGCCGGTGTCGCAAGAGACCGGCATCCCGGTAAGCTTCCTGATGGGGGCGGGGGAAAGCCAGATTGTTGCCCCGGACGGCACTGTCCTGGCCAGAGCCAGCCTCGACCAGGAGGAAGTGGTTTTTGCTGACATAGAATTGTCAGAGGCCGACAACAAGCTGCGTCCCGATGGTACTGATATTTTTGAGACACGCCGCCCGGCACTGTACCAGGCTCTGGCGCAGGACCCGGCCGGACAGGAGCTCAGCTGCGACAGTGCTGAAACGGCACAGGCCGCCCTGATTCAATTGAGTCGTGTTGGTGCCGATGCGCCAGCCGAAGCCGGCGAGCGTATCGCCGCCGCGTTCGCAGCTGGCGCCCAATTGCTGGTATTGCCGCCCTTGTTCTTCCTGGAGCAGCAGCAGGTAGTCGATGTGGCCGCAGCGCGAGAGGATTCCCAGGCCATGATTGATTTCCTGGCCAGCTGCTGCGGCACTGATCAGTACCTGGCTACCAGCATGGTGCTGGGCGAACCGGCCCAGCTTTGCGCGGTGTTGATAGGCGAGCGGGGCCTGGTCTTGCAGCAGGGCCAAATGCACAAGAGTGAACGCTATAGCTGGTCGGCCCTGGTCGATCGGGTCGAATCCTGTGACCTGGGGTTTAGTCGCCTGGCGCTACTCACGTCCGATGATGCCTGTCTGCCCGAGTCATTCAGGCTGGCGGCCCTGGCGGGAGCTGATACTGTCATTGTGCCCAGCCTGGCGCTGGAACAGTGGGAGCTGGATACCGGTTTGCTGGAACGCTCGGCAGAGAACCGCGTTAACCTGCTGGCGGCGGCGCAGGCCTCGGAATTGGGTAATAGTATGGCCACCAGCCTGACCCGGGATTTCACCGTACTGACACCCTGGAAAGAGCGGGCCTTCGACGGGCTGCTCAGTCAGCCACCAGTATTCGTGGCGGATAGTGCAGCAGGCGCAACCCATATTGAAATCCATCCGCGTTGCGCCGAAAACAAGGTAGTGTCGCGGGGTACCGATCTACTGGCCGGGCGTCCCTGGCAGTTATTGGAGCCAATTTGTGGCAGTTGATTGCCGCCGTGTAGCCCGAAGAGGAAATTCCTATGAGTGAAGCCGCCGCATCCCTGCCCCAGGCGCTCTGGCAGAAGACCCTGGACCAGGTCGTCGCGCGTTTTGGTCTCGAAGAAGTCACTGGCGAGGATGGTGGGCCCTGGATGCCTTTCACCTGCCAGGCACCAATGTTTGAGGGGCCGATTGGCGGCGCCCGCGTATTTCGCGGTGGTCCGCTGTTCCAATTGGTGACTTCGACGATCGTGGTGCCGCCGCTGCAACTGGACTCGCACATGATGTTTGCGTTCATGCCATCCGACAGCCCCTTGCCGCATTTCACCCTGGACTCAGTCAGGGCGGGGGAACACCACGCCTTCCACCTTGACCTGATACCGCGGCTGGACCTGGGTGCCAACCTGGCTTATATGGATGAGTGCTTTACCCCGCTGACCGAGGCGCATGCGGCGGCCGAGCAAATAGAGGGATTGTCGCGAGCCCATTTGGACCCGCGTCAAAATGCCATTATGTCACCCTGGATGCTGGCTCATCGGGCCACGCCGGAGGCGTTTACCGCCATAGAAGACTCGGTTAACCAGTATCTGCAGCACTGGTTCCAGTTGCTGGATAAGGGACTCGCGGACGACAGTGTGGCCGGTGCCAGCGCTGAGCAACTGCTGCAGCGAGATCGCGCCAACAAGGCCATTATTTTTAACGAAGAGGTGGACAAGGTCTGGGATCAGATCACGCCGCTTATTGGACGCGAAGCCGTCGACGCACAGATTGAAATGTTGCGTCGCACCAGCGACTGAATCGAGGACAGTAACATGAGCAAGTTGACCGCCGAATACCTGGTCGAGGACTACACTGCCGAAGAAAAAGCCATACTGCAGCGGGTTGAAGATGTGCTGCCAGTGTTGGCAGAGCGTGCTGCCAAGATGGACCACGAGGGTTATCTCGATCCCGCTAACGTCAAGACTCTCAGTGATGCCGGGCTGCTGGGACTGGTAGTGCCGGAGGCCTATGGCGGCCTCGGGGGTGACCTGCGCGTCTGGGCCGGGGCCTGCTTTGCCATTGGCACGGTCTGCCCTTCCACGGCCCTGGCCTACTTCTTTCACCTCACCTCGGCCTCGCGTGGCAACTTGTCCTTACAGGCACTGGAAGCGGGCTTGTTCAATCAGGAGGAGGCCCCGGTGGTACAGGCCTTCGCCGAGAAAGTCCTCACTACCATGGGCCGGGATGGCAGGTGGCTGGGCAACTTCGCCAGTGAATCGGTCAAGTCCGAGGGCGCTGCCATTACCATTACCACCAAGGCCAGCAAGGTCGATGGCGGCTGGGAACTGAATGGCGTCAAGTCCTTTGGTTGCGCTACCGGCATTGCCGACCAATACCTGGTGGCTGCCAGCCTGGATGGCATCGATGATGCCAGCGGCCTGTGCACATTTATTGTAGACCGCGATGCCCCCGGCACCCGCGGTCGTATCGATTGGGATGCGCTGGGGATGCGCGGTACCGCCACGGAAGGCCTGGTCCTGGAGGCAGTATTTGTGCCGGAGGAAAATGCGCTGGCCATACCGGGATCATTCGCCCGCATGTGCAGCCAAAGCCGTTCCGGCTACGTCGGCAACCAGGTGGCGGCGTCCAGCATCTACCTGGCCGGTGCCTTCGCCGTGTATCAGTCAGCTATGAAGAACATGCGCGAGCGAAAGTTCGAGGACACGGGCAAGCCGCTGGGCACTGGACCTTACCAGCAACAATTGATCGGCGAGATGTACGCCGATCTCAATACGGCGATGCTGTGGGCGCGGCGCATGATAGATATCGAGACGGCTGAGCCACCGCTCATGCCGAAAGCCGAGGTCATGCCTTTCTGGCGCACCTGCAAGGGACAGGTCGCCGAACACAGTTTCAAAGTGACCCAGCATGCCCTGAAGCTGGCTGGCACTTCCGGCACCTTGTTCACTACCCCGTTCTCACGGGCGCTGCGCGATGTGGCCATGGGCCTGGTGCAGGCCTTCCCCGCTGAACGCGGACGCCTGGAAAGCGCTAAGATGTTGATGGAAGAGGGCGAGCAGCTATCCTTTGGAGCCCTTAAAAAATAGCCGACGCGGGCGGCCATCATGACTGAACTGCAAAATTTTATAGACGGTGACTGGGTCGCGCCCGACCGCGCACTGCCGGGCCAGCTCTGTGACGCCAATACCGGTGAAGTGCTGGCGTCGCAATTGGGCTCAAGTAATAAACAACTGGAAGCTGTACTGGAGTCTGCCAGTGCCGCTCACGAGGATGGTCGTTGGGCCTCGGTTCCCGCGCTCGAGCGGGCCGCCCTTTTGGAGCGGGTGGCGGATTACCTGGAACAGAGTGCCGCAGGGATCGCGCGGGCGGATTCGCAGCAAACCGGCGTGGTGATTTCGCTGACGGAAAAGTTTGCCCTGGTCTGTGCCGGTGCTTTCCGCGGTGCCGCCGGCCTGTTGCGTGAAGATAACACTGAAACCTGGCTGCCGGGTCCCCATGGTGATTTATTGCTGGAACGCCTGCCGCTGGGCGTGGCGGCAGTGATAGCACCCTGGAATGCCCCCTCGGGTATTGCCTGCCACAAGTTGGCCAGTGCCCTGGCCGCGGGCTGCCCCACAATTCTCAAGCCTTCGGAATGGGCGCCGGGCTCGGCGCAACTGATTGCCCGTGCCGTGGTGGAGACCGGTTTACCCGCGGGTGTATTCAGTTTGCTGCACGGTGCCGGCGATACCGGTGGTCTGCTGGTGGTTGATGAACGCACCGCCGCGGTCAGTTTTACCGGTGGCCTGCAAGGCGGCAGGGCGGTAGCCCACGCCTGTGCTGAGGGTGTTAAACCCGCGCAACTGGAGCTGGGAGGCAATAACCCGCTGGTGGTTCTGGCCGACGCGAACCTGGATGCCGCCGCCGATGGTGTTGTCACTGCGCTGACCACGCTCAATGGGCAGTGGTGTCGGGCGCTGGGGCGCCTGTTGCTGCACGAGTCGGTGGAAGCGGAGTTGCTGGCAAAAATTGCTGAGCGCATGCAGGGGCTGCGTATTGGCAGTTCCCTGGATCATGAGTCTGATATGGGACCACTGGTGCACCAGGGCCATCGCCAGCATGTAGTGGAAGCAGTCGATCGATATGAGGCTATGGGCGCCCGGATAGAAAGATACGGCGATTTGCCCGAATTGGCCGGCTGGTTTGTGCAGCCGAGCCTGGTGCATGGCCTCAATCCCACGCTAACCCTGGATGAAATATTCGGGCCTGTCGCCACGGTCCACACTTTCGCTGACGATGAGCAGGCGATCGTCCTGGCCAACCAGACACCTTTTGGCCTGGCTGCCTATGTCTTCGGTGAAGAGACCCACGCCTGGGCTGTGGCCCGTCGCGTGCGAGCGGGGATGACCAAGATCAACGGTGTTACCATGCTCAACCTGAATCCGCAGGCGCCGCGCCCGGCCTGGGGTTTGAGCGGGCTGGGTGATGAGGGCACCCGTGAAACCTTCGAATTTTTCCGCGGCTCACGCCTGATAGGCACGGCGGGCCGTCCTGATTAGCCCTTGATCGCAACAGGGAGACAACAATGATTGAATCAGGACTTTTACTGGCAGGCGTAGAGCAGGCAGCGCAGTCCGGGCAGACATTCGAAGTGCTGTGCCCAGCAAGCGAGCAGCCGCTTGCTACTGTAGCAAGAGGTGATGCGACTGATATTGATGCGGCGGTGGCTGCGGCTCGAAGCGGTTTCGAGCAGTGGTCTGCGTTGGCGCCAGGAGAACGTGAAGCGGCCCTGTTACGGGCTGCCGACATTGTCGAGTGCGAAGGCGAGCAGCGCTACCTGGATTTGCTGATCGACGAGAGCGGCTCGACCATCTCTAAAGCCCGCTTTGAGATTTCCTATACGGTTGACCTGCTGCGTACCGCCGCGGGCGAAGCGCGCCGTCTCTATGCAGAGACCTTTCCCAACGACAATCCACAGCGCCTGTCCATGGTAGTGCGCGAGCCCCTGGGCGTGATTGCAGTCATATCCCCCTACAATGCGCCATTGGCGCTATTGACCAAGATGGCCGGCTTTGCCGTTGCCGCCGGTAATGCACTGGTGATCAAGCCCTCGGAGGAAACACCCTTGATCGCTGTGGCCTTCGGCAAGCTGCTGGTTGAGGCGGGGGTGCCGGCCGCAGCGGTCAATGTGATTACCGGTCTCGGCGCCGATTGCGGTGGGCCACTGGTCGAACATGTTGATATCGACGGAATTGCCATGACTGGCTCTACCGCCACCGGCCAGCAAATTGGTGCCCGCGGCATGCAGCGCATGCTGCCGATGCAGCTGGAATTGGGAGGCAAGAGCGCACTGCTGGTACTGGGGGATTTCGAGCCGGGTAAAGCCGCCGCAATTGCCGCACAGGGCCTGTTCAACCACGCCGGACAAATCTGCATGGCCAATTCCCGGGTACTGGTCGAACGGTCCATCTACGCTGAGTTTTGCGCCGAGTTAAAAAAGTACTGCGAGTCCATGTTGATCGGCGATCAGCGCGACCCCGCGACGGCTTATGGCCCCCTGATCAACCGCCGCTCGCTGGAAAAGGCCCAGGCTCATCAGCAGGAAGCGCTGGCGGCGGGTGCGACCCTGTTAACCGGAGGTGAGGTCCTGGCCGGGCTGGTTTACCAACCCACCGTCCTGCTGGATACGCCGCGGCACTGCCAGGCCTGGTGTGAGGAAACCTTTGCCCCGATCATGAACGTGGTCGCGGTAGACGATTTTGAACAGGCCGTGACCCTGGCCAATGATAGTGATTATGGCCTGTCAGCCGGTGTTCTCACCTACAATTACCAGCTCGGGCTCAAAGCCTGCCGGGCCATCCGGGCGGGTTCGGTGCATATTGGAATGCATCCCTTCCAGAGCAACGCACTGGCGCCTATAGGTGGTTACGGGATGTCGGGGCTGGGGCGCAGCGGTGGTCATTTCAGCACGGAGGAATTTACCCAGTTGAAGTGGATCAGCTTCGAATTGGGAGACTGATGGTGGAGCGCGCCTACCTCAAGCTGGACCACGGGCAACTGCATTATCGACACAGTGGCATGGGCCCGGGCGCGGGCATCCCCCTGCTGCTCTTGCACCAGAGCCCCAGCGATTCGCGCATGTATGGCAAGCTGATGACTGAGCTAGACAGCGAGTTTCGGCTGCTGGCGCCGGACACACCGGGTTTTGGTAGCAGTGATCCGCTGCCGGCGGGCGTGAACCTGGAGGTCTGCGCCGCTGCCATGCTGGCCCTGTTGGATGCCCTGGACATTGAGCAGTGCCACTTGTTTGGCCATCACACCGGGGCTGCCGTGGCAGTGGAACTGGCCGCCCTGGCACCTCAGCGAATCAAGCGTGTGGCGCTCTGTGGCCCGCCACTTTTGAGCCCGGAGTTACGCGCGGCCCTGCCGGGCAAGGCGGCGCCTTTCCCCATTGATCGAGATGGTAGTCACCTGCTGGGCATGTGGCAGCGCATGGCTGGCAAGGAGGCGGCGGCCTCGCCGCAGCTGCTGCTGCGCGAAGTGATGAGCGCCTTCGCCGCCGGCGACAGCTATGCCCAATCCTACCAGGCGGTGGCCGCGCAGGACTTTGAATCCCTGCTAAGAGGACTGCGGCAACCCACCCTGGTGTTTGCCGGCAGCGAGGACATTCTCTATCCGCAACTTGAGCCGAGCTTCGCCTGCCTGCAAAATGGCTATCTGCGAGAGGTGGACGGAGCCGCCAGTTATATTTGCGAGACGCGTCCCGCAGAAGTTGCCGGCCTGCTCAGGGAGTTCCTGCTTGATGACTGATACGCCTGGGAAAATTCATCATATTAATTTCCTGGTAAAGGATCTCGATCAGGCGGAAGCCAGCTATCGAGGCCTGCTGGGTCTGCCACCGGGGATTCGTGAAGAGCTGCCGGCTCGGGGCGTGCTCACGGCGCGCTTTCGGGTGGGGGATACCTGGCTGGTATTGCTGCAACCGACCACCGACGAGGGGGAGCCTGCCCGCCATTTGCGCGAACAGGGCGAGGGCTTTTTCCTGATCTCCTTCGGTGTAGATGATCTTGATGCCGCTATCGATCGCGTCACAGCGGCGGGTGGTCGTATTTCTGGCGCTGGGCCGCGCTGCGGACTTGCGGGCTGGCGCATTGTTGATATTGACGCCGCCGACACCTTTGGCGCCCAGTTGCAGTTGACGGAGGACGTTCGTGGATCTGGAGCGGAATAAGGTAGACCTGGGGCAGCGGCCGGCGCTATTGCTGGTCGATATGATCAACGGCTTTACCGACCCCGAGTGCCCGCTGGGCTCGGAGTGCCCCAGCGTTGTGGCTGCCAATGCGACGCTTCTGGAGCTGTTTCGCTCACGCCAGCTACCCGTCTTCTTTACCACGGTGGTCTATCACAATGCCCAGCAGGCCTCGGTGTTTCGGCACCGTATCGCCGCCCTGAACCTGCTTGAACCGGGCTCCCACTGGGTCCAGGTCGACCCCGCCCTGGCGCCGCTGCCTGGCGAGCCGGTCATAGAAAAGCAGTGGGCCAGTGGCTTCTTTGCTACCGACCTGGACCAGCAGTTGCGCGCCGCCGGCGTCGATTCGCTGGTGGTCACCGGCCTCACCACCAGTGGCTGTGTGCGCGCCACGGTGGTGGACGGCTTGCAGTACAACTACCCGGTCGTGGTGCCGCGGGAGGCGGTAGGGGATCGGAATGCCGACGCCCATGAGGCCAACCTGTTTGATATGAATGCCAAGTATGCCGATGTGGTGGCGCTGGCAGAATTGCCAGCAATGCTGCCGTCTTGAGCAGAAAAAAAACTAGTCTGAAACTCGGTTTCAAGAGTATGGTGTAGCTGATCTGAAACCTTGTTTGCAGCGTATTGTATAGATGTTGTTTACCTTATGAGGACGATAAAAATGCAAAAACGACTCATCACACACGCGATACAGGCAACCCTGCTGGGCTCTGCCCTGACCATTCCCCAGCTGGCAACTGCCCAGGGCGCCGGCGTCCTCGAAGAGATTGTGGTTACCGCGCGGAAACGAGCGGAGAGTCTGCAGGATGTGCCGATTGCGGTAACCGCCTTCACCGCGTCCGACATTGAAGATGCGGGTATCGAACGCCCCCAGGATTTCATCGGCCTGACCCCCAACGTGAGCATCGTAGATAGTGCCAACGTGGGTGACACCCAGGTCACCATCCGCGGTCAGTACTCGACCCGCGATGCGGAAAGTTCCTTCGCCTATGTGCTGGACGGCGTACTCATCACCAACCCCAATGGCTTTAATGGCGAGTTGTTTGATATTGAGCAGATTGAAGTGTTGAAAGGGCCGCAGGGTGCACTGTATGGGCGCAACGCGACCGCCGGCGCCATCCTGGTCCAGACCAGGCGCCCCGGCAATGAATTTGAGGCCCGGGTAAAGGGCGGCTTTGGTGATGACAATCTCAAGAAGGGCCAACTCATGGTCAGTGGCCCGCTGATCGAGGACAAGTTATACGGTCGCATTGCCGGCAACTATCGCGAGACCGATGGCCAGTTTAAGAACAAGCTCACCGGTGACGACGATGTGATCAACAATATCGAAGAGAAGGATATTCGCGGCCGCCTGATCTGGGAGCCGAATGATCGGCTTACCATTGACGCCCAGGCCAGCTACCGGGATGTCGATGCCGGGGCTATTAACTTCAACGCGACCTTTGCCCTGCCGGGTGCGGCTGCCTTCCTTGGCAACCCGGACTTGAATGCGGACGTTAACGACGCCAACTTCGAATACATTTTCAACGTGCCCAGTGAGAACAAGCAGGACAACACCTTCTTCTCGCTGAAGGCGGACTACGAAATGGACCTGGGTACCCTGACCGTTATCGGGTCCTATGACAGCCTCAATGAGCACCTGTTGTCTGACGGCACCAGCGCGGCCTTTGGTGGCTATTCGCTGGGTGCGCCGGAGTCCCAGACCGCCTGTACCCAGACCTATAACAGCTTCGATACCTCGCTGCTGCAGAGCCCCTACTACGCGATCCAGGATGGCAACCCACCGGGGACCTATGTGCCAGCGTTTGGCGGCCTCAATGGCCTGCTGCCACCGTACTCGCCCACCACCTGTGACGGTTATCAGTACCAGGAGCGCAACCAGGACAGTACTACCCTGGAAGTGCGGCTGACCTCAAACGAAGATGGCAAGCTGCGCTGGCTGGCGGGTTTGTACTACGCCGACATTGACCGTGAAGTAGTGGTTTCCTATGGCGCCGACCTGGGTCTGGGTTTCCGCACCGCACCCTATGTGCCGCCGGAAGGCCCCAATCCCACCGACCTGCTGTTCTGGGATGATTTTGAGACCGAGGTCTATGCCGTATTTGGCCAGATCGAGATGGATGTGTTTGAAAAGGGCGAGCTGGCCCTGGCCCTGCGCTATGATTCCGAGGATCGCAAGGTCAAGAACAAGGTGCCGAACGTGCTCAATGCGCAGATCTTTGGCCTGTTCGGCCAGGGTCCGATCAACCCGGCCTATGATGGCTCGCTCACCGACAGCATTCCCAATCGCGATGACACCTATGAAGAGCTGCAACCAAAAGTCACCTATACCCATGCCTTCACCGACGAGTTGACCGCTTATGGCTCAATCGGTCGAGGTTTCCGCTCCGGTGGCTTCAACAGCCTTGGCAGTGAGGCGACCGTCAACGGCACCTTCGGCAGCTATCCGACTGCGCCGCAGAAGGTCAAGGATGACTATGACAAGGAAGTAACCGATACCTTCGAGATCGGGGTGAAGTCCCAGTGGCTGGATAACCGGCTGCGCATCAACGCGGCAACCTTTTACACCCAGATCGATGACTACCAGTTCTTTAACTTCTTTGCTGGACCCTTCGGCCTGCTGCGGGTAGTAACCAACGTCGATGACGTGGATATCTACGGTGCCGAGATCGATTTCGCCTACGCTTTCAACGACTACCTGACCTTCTCCGGTGGCTTCGGCTTTATCGATAGCGAGATTAACGACAATGATAACCGTCCTTACACCGAGGGCAATGACCTGCCCTATGCGCCAGAATCCAACGGTGCCTTGAGCGTGGACTTCAAGATGCCGATATTCAAGGGACTGGAGTGGTCTACCCGGCTGGACGCGCAGTACACCGGTGAAACCTGGTTCCACACGGTGCAGGAAGATGAAACCATCAACTTTTTCACCGACCTGTCGGATGTCTACGGTGTGCCGGGCTTCGGCTTTGGTCCCAGCGAGTACTCCAACACCAAGCGTGACGATTACTGGACCATGAACCTGCGTGGCGGCATTTCCGGTGAGAACTGGTCCATTATCGCCTGGAGCAACAACGTGACTGACGAGGATTACCTGGAAGAGGTGATTCCGGCACCTGAGTTTGGCGGCTCCTTTAACCACGATTCGGCCGGTCGCGTCAGTGGTGTGGACTTCACCTACAGCTTCTAGGCTTCTCGCCTGATCGCACAAGGGCCCCAACGGGGCCCTTTTTTATGCCAGCGGGCTTTAGCCCTGTTCTTGCTCTAGCTCAAGGTAATTTCCGCCGGATAGCGCCAAAGTTAGCCTCCTTGGGACATCAATCCCGCGGAGCATTTATGACGGCACAGCAAACAGTAATGCTGGATGGCAACGAGGCAGTCGCCCGTATTGCCCACCTGCTCAATGAAGTCATCGCCATTTACCCCATTACCCCGGCTTCACCCATGGGTGAGCATGCTGACGACTGGAGCGCCGAGGGCGTTACCAACCTCTGGGGCGCGGTGCCTGACGTCATCGAGATGCAAAGCGAGGCCGGCGCTGCCGGCGCCATTCACGGCGCGCTGCAGGCGGGTAGCCTGGCAACCACCTTTACCGCTTCCCAGGGTTTGTTGTTGATGCTGCCGAATATGTTCAAGATCGCCGGCGAGCTCTCTCCCTCGGTGATTCACGTGGCGGCGAGAACAGTGGCCAGCCATGCCCTGTCCATCTTTGGCGATCACAGTGACGTCATGGCGGTACGCAGTTGTGGCTATGCCATGTTGTGCTCGAATTCAGTGCAGGAGGCCCTGGATTTCGCCTTCATCAGCCAGGAGGCCAGTATGCGCGGCCGTATCCCGGTATTGCACTATTTTGACGGCTTTCGCACCTCCCATGAAGTGTCCAAGGTGCAGCTGCCAGCGCGGGAAAGCTTACTCGACCTGGTTGACGCCGAAGCCCTGCAGGCACACCGCCAGCGTTCGCTGTCTCCCGAACATCCGGTGCTGCGCGGCAGCTCACAAAATCCTGACGTGTTTTTCCAGGCGCGGGAAGCGTCCAATGCTTACTACAGTGACTTTCCCGATGTTGTGCAGCAGGTGATGGATGAATATGGCAAGGCCACCGGGCGCAACTACCAGCTGTTTGACTATCACGGCGCGCGCAACGCCGAGCGCGTGATAGTTATCATGGGCTCGGGCACCGAGACCGTGCGGGAAACCGTCGATTGTCTCATCGACCGCGGTGAGCGAGTGGGCGTATTAAAAGTGCGCTTGTTCCGGCCGCTGGATGCCAGGCGCCTGGTGCAGGCATTGCCAACGCAGCTTAAGTCCCTGGCTGTTCTGGACCGCACCAAGGAGGCTGGTGCCGACGGTGAGCCGCTGTTCAAAGACCTGGTTACGGCCCTGGCCATTGAGCGACCCGAGGCGATGCCGCGGGTGATTGGTGGTCGCTATGGCTTGTCTTCCAAGGAGTTTACCCCGGGCATGGTAGCGGCGGTTTTCGACGAGTTGTCAGCGCCGACGCCGCGCCGGGAGTTCACTGTTGGGATCAGGGACGATGTTAGCAATTTGAGCCTGGACTGGGACGAGAGCTTCCGCAGTGACGCGCACCAGGACAGCTTCCAGGCACTGTTCTATGGTCTTGGCTCAGACGGTACGGTCAGCGCCAACAAGAACTCCATCAAGATCATCGGCGAGCAGACCGACCTTTTCGCCCAGGGTTATTTTGTCTATGACTCGAAAAAGTCCGGGGCGGTAACCATTTCCCACCTGCGCTTTGGCGAGCAGCCAATTCACTCTGCCTACCTGGTCGAGGACGGCGACGCCGATTTTGTGGCCTGCCACCAGCCGGTGTTCCTCGAGCGCTACGACATGCTCCAAAAAGCGACCTCCGGTGGCACCTTTGTGCTCAATACCGATGTGCCGGCAGAACAGGTATGGTCCAGCCTGCCGCGCGTTTACCAACAGCATATTATCGATAAGCAGCTACGCTTTTTTGTCATTGATGGCTATCGCGTTGCCGCAGCCTCGGGTATGGGCAAGCGTATCAACACCATCATGCAAACCTGTTTTTTTGCTATCTCGGGCGTGTTGCCCGAGGAGCGCGCCATCGCGGCGATCAAGGAAGCCGTGGAAAAAACCTACGGCCGCAAAAGCCGCCGCCTGGCGGCGATGAATATGGATGCCATAGACAACACCCTGGCTGAATTGCACGAAGTCAGCGTCCCAACGGCGGTGGACAGCGAGCTGGAGACGGGTATTCAAATGCCAGCCACGGCCCCTGATTTTGTCACCCGGGTTACCGGCGAGATCATTGCCGGCCGTGGCGATCTCATTCCGGTCTCGGAGCTACCGGTGGATGGCACCTGGCCACTGGGCACCGCAACCTTTGAGAAACGTAATCTGGCGGTGGAGATCCCGGTCTGGGAGACGGACCTGTGTACGCACTGCGGCAAGTGTGTGTTTGTCTGCCCGCACTCGGCGATTCGCTCCAAGGCTTTCGCGGAAGATGCTCGAGCCGAGGCACCCGCTGACTTCAAGAGTATTCAGATCAAGGGCAAGGACTTCCCGCAGGGAATACATATTGCTTACCAGGTAGCGCCGGAGGACTGCACCGGCTGCTCCCTGTGCGTGGACATCTGCCCGATTCGGGACAAATCCAACGCCAGTCGCAAGGCCCTCAACATGGCGGAGCAGGCGCCCCTGCGTGAGCAGGAGGTAGCCAACTGGGCCTTCTTTGAAGAGCTGCCGGAGTATGATCACGCCGCAATCAAGCTCAACACCATGAAGGGTTCCATGTTGCTGGAGCCGCACTTCGAGTTTTCCGGTGCCTGCGTCGGTTGCGGCGAGACACCCTATATACGCATCGCCAGCCAGCTCTTTGGTGATCGCATGGTGGTAGCCAACGCCACCGGTTGTTCCTCTATCTACGGCGGTAACCTGCCGACCACCCCCTGGCGTACCAATGCAGAAGGCCGCGGACCAGCCTGGAACAACAGCCTGTTTGAGGACAATGCCGAGTTCGGGCTGGGTATCCGGGCTGCCATTGATAACCAGCGACAGCGAGCGCGGGATTTACTGGATTCTTTGCGGCGCGAGTTGAGCGAGGGCCTGGCTGACGCCATTCTGGAGTGCCCCGAGTCTAACGAGGCGGAGATCTATGAGCAGCGTGAGCGAGTTGAGCAGCTGCGCACGGAGATCAAGCGCGAGGGCCACCCCCTGGCGCAACTATTGGTGCCGCTGGTTGATAGCCTCTGTCACAAGAGCGTCTGGATTATCGGCGGTGATGGCTGGGCCTACGACATCGGTTTTGGTGGCGTGGACCATGTTCTGGCCTCCGGGCGCAACGTCAACATCCTGGTGCTGGATACCGAGGTCTACTCGAATACCGGCGGCCAGACTTCCAAGGCAACCCCGCGTGGCGCCGTCGCCAAGTTCTCCGCCGCTGGCAAAGCCACGGCCAAGAAGGACCTGGGCCGGCTGGCGATGGATTATGAGAATGTGTACGTGGCCCATGTTGCCTACGGTGCCAAGGATACCCAGACGCTGAATGCCTTCCTCGAGGCCGAGAGCTATCCGGGTACCTCCCTGATCATCGCCTATTCCCCCTGCATCGCCCATGGCGTTGATATGTCGAATAATCATGCCCAGCAGCACCTGGCGGTGGACAGTGGGCACTGGCCTCTGTTTCGCTTTGATCCCCGGCGTGCAGAAAGCGGCAATAACCCACTCAAGCTGGATTCGAAACCACCTTCGATTCCCTATCGCCAGTTCGTTGAATCGGAGACGCGGTTCAACATGCTCTGGTATGCCGAGCCTGGACGTGCCGAGGAACTATTAAAGCAGTCCGAAGAAGAAGTGCGAGCGCGCTACCACCGCTATCAGCAATTGGCGGCAATGGACTGGACGCCGGCTGCAGACACCGCAGCGGCCGGCAAGGAACAGGATTAAGGAGACGCCCATGGCAGACCTGCAAGTAAATTACCTGGGCCTGGAGCTTGCCAACCCGCTGGTAGCTTCAGCCTCACCGCTGAGCAAGAAGCTGGATCGGGCCAGGCACCTGGAGGACGCTGGTGCCTCAGCCATTGTCATGTACTCACTCTTTGAAGAGCAGTTATTGGCGGAAGAGCGGCAGTTTGAGCGCTTTATGCATAACCAGTCCCTGGGTCACGGCGAGGCCTCCAGTTTTCTGCCGGAATCGCCGGAATTCCAGGGTGGTCTGGACCAATACCTGGAGCAGCTTCAGTTGCTGAAATCTCACCTGGGGATTCCAGTGATTGCCAGTCTCAATGGCGTCAGTGAGCAGGGTTGGGTCAACTACGGCAGGGACTTGCAGGACGCCGGGGCCGATGCCCTCGAAATCAATGTTTATTACGTCGCGGCCAATGCAGATGAAACTTCGCTGGAGGTGGAGAGGCGTTACCTCGATGTGCTGGCGCACCTGGAAGACGCTGTTTCAATTCCGGTGTCCATCAAGTTGTCACCGCAGTTTTCTTCGCCCCTGCATTTTGTTTCTCACCTGCACCAGGCCGGGGCTGCCGGCGTGGTGATTTTTAATCGTTTCTACCAGAGTGATATCAACCTGGAGACCCTGGCGGTGGAGCCCAACCTGCAATTGTCCGATCCCTATGAGTCCTTGCTGCGCATTCGCTGGGCGGCAATTCTGCGCGGCGCACTGGATATTGATATCGCGGTGACCGGCGGCTTCCATAACAGCGCGGATGTCATCAAGGCGTTGCTGGTAGGCGCCAATGTGGTGCAATTGGCCAGTGTGTTGCTAGAACAGGGTCCGCAGCACATCAGCAGCTTACTGCAGGAGCTGGAGACCTGGCTGGATGAGCACGAGTATGAGTCGGTGCGGCAGCTGCAGGGCAGCCTCAGCCATCGCAATGCGGCCGATCCCGGTGCTTTTGAAAGAGAGAGCTATTTGTCGGTACTGGACAGCTTTACGCCGCCGCCAGGTGTGCGTTACTAGTCCGGTCAGGCCTGGTAAATAGTCCAGCTGCCTATAAGGATAAAGCCTGCGCCGGCGATATAAGCCAGGTATTTTGGGTTTATTGATTCGGCCAGCAGGCTGCCAGCCAGTACGCCGAGCCCAGAGGCGACGACCAACGCTGTCCCAGCGGCCGCGAAGACAAGCCACTTATTCACCTCCTTGTCGGCGGCGAACAGCATGGTTGCTATTTGCGTCTTGTCACCGAGTTCAGCCATAAACACCACGGCGAATACGGTCAGAAAAACCTTTAGGTCCATGGCTGGCTCCTTTCGGTCACGGCAGCCTGGCTGCCAGTTCAGCAAAGGCCTGTTGGTAGGCGCGACTCAAGGCGGCGACCGCAGCACCGGTAGACCAACGCTCAAGTTTTGCCGATTGCTGCACTCGCAGGCTGAGTGACTCACTGCCGACGGCGAACAACACACAGGACAGTGCGACCTCTGCCTCATTCTGACCCTTGCTTTGCAGCAGGTTCAGGGCGCGCACTTCGCACACCAGTTGATCCTGCCTGAGCATACGATGATGACTGGTAATGACGGTGTAACCACTGCACTCCAGGTCCGCAGCAAGACGTTGCTCCACCATGCTGTCGGTTGCTTCGATCCAGCTCACACCCTTGAGATAGTAGAACTCCCCGGTGTCGGCATTGCGCCTGGCGATGCGATCGGAATCAAGCCCGGCGCCAACCGTGGTAACCGTCAGTGACAGCGGACGCTCGCCGTCACTGCAGTTGGCGTCTTTACCGGAAAGCATATAGCGCGCAGCGGGAGTGGAGTTACTGCCGGGCAGGGACATGCAAGCCGCTAGCAAGCTGACAGCGAGGAAGGCCAGAACACGTTTAGTCACGGCTTATCTCCACTTCGGGCAGCCGCTGGCCATAAAGCAGCGCGCCTGGTTGATGATTGATATTGTCCAGCATCTCGTCGAACTCCTGCAGACTGGACGCGAGGTCGTCGGTAATGCCAATGAGTGTCGGCAGGTCTTTGGCCAGTAACTGCTGCACGTGTTCGCCGTCTTCGCCGATGCTTTTGGCCATGCTATCGGTGGCTGTCTGCAGTGAGCGGCCGGCCTCGGTGATCGCGGGTAATACCTCAGTATCCAGCTTGCTGGCGACCGCGCGAATCTGGGGCAGGGTGTCCTCCAGTTCGCTGCTGATGCGCCCGGCGCTGTTGATTAAGGTATCGAAGTCTTCCGAAGCCAGGGCCAGGTTGGCAGACAGCGTCCGTAATTGGCTGATGGTGACGCTGAGATCCTCCGCTGTATCCGCATCCAGCAACTGGTCCAGTCGACCCAGGGTGGTTTCCACGCTGTCGGTAATGCGTCCCGCAGAGCCTGCTAATTGGCTGAATACCGAGGGATAGCCGGGTATTACACCGGGTGACACCTCGAAACCGGGTGACTCCGGTGAGCGGGCGCGCAATTCGATAATGGACAGGCCAGTGATGCCCTGTGCTTCCAGCAAGGCCACCATTTCCGTGACCGCTGGAATGGGCTGGTCGCTGCCAAATTCAACGTCTACCCGGCCCGGGTAATCCTGGCTTAACTGGATCGAGGTGACCCTGCCCAGGGGCACACCCAGGTAGCGCACCTCACTGCCGATGGACAGGCCGCTGACTGAGCCATTGAACTGAATTGGTACCAGGGTTTGCAGGTCCTGGTTATCCGGGCCCTGTATCCACTGGTAGAAAAACAGCAGTACCGCCAGGGTAAAGGCGAGGAAACTGGCGACCAGAATTACCCGGGCATTGCGTTCCATCAGGCGGCTCCCTGTACAGCGCGGCCGCGAACGCCGCCAAAATAGCTACGAATCCAGGGATGTGGATGACGCATGATGACTTCCTTGCAATCAACGATGACGGCCTTGTCCACGAGCACGGCGAGACGGTCGCAGATAGTTAACAGCGAATCCATGTCGTGGGAGATCATCACGACAGTGAGCTGGAGGTGTTCGCGCAGGTACAGTATTAACTGGTCGAACTCGGCGGCACTGATGGGGTCGAGACCTGCCGTCGGCTCGTCCAGGAATACCACCCGCGGTTCCGTCGCCAGTGCCCGGGCCAATGCCGCGCGCTTGATCATGCCGCCAGAGAGCTCGGAGGGAAATTTCCCGAAGGCCTCCTCGGACAGACCCACCATTTTCAGTTTGAGGCGGCCCAGCTCGGCGGCAAAATCCTTGCTGATACGGGTATTCTCGATAATCGGGGCCACAACGTTTTCCAATACGGTCAAGCCCGAGAACAGTGCGCCGCTTTGGAACAAGACGCCCCAGCGGTTCTGGCAGAAGCTGAGATTGCCATCTCCAGACTGCTTGCAGGCGATATCTGAGCCGAATACCGAGACCTCGCCCTCGGTGGGCGTGTGCAGACCGAGCATGGTGCGCAGTAGTACCGACTTGCCGGTGCCGGAGCCGCCCACGATACCGAGTATTTCGTTTTCAAATATGGTCAGGTTGACGCCGTCGTGCACGGCGTGATCGCCAAAGCGATTGACCAGGTTCTTGACGTCAATAATAGGCTTGCTCACCAACCCAGCTCCGTAAATATGATGGAGAAAATCGCATCGACGATGATTACCATGAAAATGGATTCTACAACGGCGCTGGTGGTATTACGTCCCACCGCGTCAGCCGAGCGCTCAACATAATAACCCCGGTAGGTACCAATAATGCCGATCATGAGTGCAAAAAAGGGCGCCTTGATCAAACCGACCTTGAAGTGTGTGAGCGGGTCCAGGCTGAGAAAGCGGTCAACCACCAGGTTGAAGGGAATGTCCAGCATCCCCGATGCGACCACCGCGGTGCCGACCAGGCCGGCTATATCGGCGATAAAGGTGAGCAGTGGCAGGCAGATCAGCAGGGCGGTCATACGTGGCAGTACCAGGGCCTGGAAGGGGTCTATGCCCATGGTTTCCATGGCGCTGACTTCTTCGTTTAGCTGCATGACGCCGATTTCTGCTGCAAACGCACTACCGGAACGGCCTGCGACCAGGATTGCTGTAAGCAGTCCCCCCATTTCCCGCAGCATTGATATGGCTACCAGGTCGACGGTAAATATCTGTGCGCCGAATTTGGTGAGCTGGGTCTGGCTCTGGAAGCCGAGCACCACGGCGACCAGGAACGCCATCAGCGCGACGATGCCAATCGCGCTGACGCCGGCGTCCTGGATGTGGCGAGCGGTGGCAATCCAGCGGAAGCGGCTGGGCCGCAGCAGGGTTGCGACCAGCCCGGCGTTCACGGAGACGAACCACAGGTAACGATCCCGTGCCTCCACTAGCAGGGCTCTACCTTTTCGCCCCAGCCACAGGCCCGTGCGATCGATCCAGGGCAGCGGCGGTGGTGGCGGCTTGGCTTTCTGCTCGATACTCAATACATCATCGATGAACTTCAGGTGTTCCGCACGGAAGCCTGAGAAGTGGGTGTTAAAACCCAGCTGCCTTAGTTCTTCCGAGGTGCGGTACAGCAGCCAGGCGCCGGACAGGTCAAAGTTTTGCAGGCCGCCGCAGCGGAATTCAATACGGCGCACCGGTATGTGCTCGATACCCAGCCGTTCGACCACGCCCTCCAGTTCGGCCAGGTTGAGAATGGTCCAATTGCCGCGCAGGGCGAAGTCGGCGCAGTCTGCGCCTACAGAGAAATGGTAGTACTCCGACTCAATTGAGCTGGCCTGGTCTGGTTCGCCCAGTGTGCTCGTGTCCGTGGAGTTCGTTATCGCCATGGCAAAACTATAGCCCAGTTCTGGCCGACCGGGGGTATGCAGGCGTTTATTGCCCCTTGCAGCATAGGCGGTCCTCTCGATGCGGTTTATACTGTAAAGATATAATAGAATATCATTATGATTAACCTGCTGATCGAGTCCTGCTTATGGCGTCTGTGATTTCAACCCTGTTTAGTCCCCGCGACCTGGATTCCCTGGAGGGCGAGGCGCCGACACCCTTGTATTACCAGATGTACACGCTACTGAAAAACCGCATTCTGGATGGCTCTATCCCCCACGGCACCCAAATGCCGACAGAGCAGCAATTGGCGGAGGCCTTCTCCGTGTCTCGCATCACCGCAAAGCGCGCCATGGACGAGTTGGCCGGGGAAGAACTGGTGGAGCGGCGCCGCGGCAAGGGCACGCATGTCACACATCATTACGAGCCGGAAACCCTGGAGGCGCCACTGGTCGGTATGCTGGAGAAGCTAAGCAGCATGGGGCGCAAGACCCGGGTTAAAGTGCTGGATGTAGGCAAGTTGATTCCGCCGGGTGATATACGGGTAGACCTTGGCCTGGACAGCGGTGAGAAGGCGCACCGGGTAGTGCGGGTTCGTTTCAGCGAAGACGGCACACCATTCGCACATCATATCTCCTGGACCCTGGGCATCAAGAGTGGGTTTACCGAGCGCGAGCTGGAGAAGCGCATGCGCATGGATATACTCAAGGACAACGGCATCGAGGTGCATCGCATCGAGCAGACCCTGGGTGCCACTTCGGCCCAGGACTTTATCGCCCGCGAGCTGGGCATGAAGGTCGGCGACCCGGTGCTTACCCTTATGCGGCGTTCCTACACGGCCGATGATAAAATTGTCGATGTACTCTACTGCCATTATCATCCAAAGCGTTTTCAGTACCGGATGAGTATGAGCATGGATGACTATCGTTCCTGATCTGCGACAAGCATGAGTAAACTAATTCCGCTTGGCCCCAGTCTCACCGGCACCCTGGTAACGCCTGACCTGGAAGCTACCGTGGCGGCCTATTGCGACTACCTGTACACCACCGTGCTGGAGGATACCGAGGTTTCTGACACCCAGGCGGTGCTCTGGGGCAAGCCGCGGCTGGCAGGTAGTCGTATTGTTACCCTGCACTCCGCCACGGGCTATCCCTGGTTGCGTGTCATCCACAGCCCCGATGTGACGCCGGCGCGACCGTTTTTGGAGCTCGGTTGGATGGCGCTGGAGGTCTTGGTTGACGATGTTGATAAGCTGGCCGTCCGCCTTGCCGACTCACCCTTTGAGATTTACCGACCGCCGGCTGACCTGGACGTCAGTGATGCTATCCGTGCCATGCAAGTGATTGGTCCGGCGGGCGAGGTGCTGTACCTGACCCAGGTTAACGATGCGGTCGAGCCCTTCGATATCCCTCGGGCCCAATGCCCGGTTGACCGACTGTTCATTCCGGTGAGCTCCTGTTTGCGCCGCGACGAGGCCCTGGCGGTGTACAGCAAGCTGGGAGCCAAGCGCAAATGGACCTTCGATACGCGTATTAGCTCGGTTAACAAGGCCCACGGCCTGGATCTGTCGCTGCGCCACCCGGTCGCCACCGTGCAATTAGCGGGACAGAGTATGGTTGAGATCGATCAACTGGGTGTGGCCAAGTCACGACCACCCAGCGGCGGCCTGTTACCCGCCGGTATTGCCATGGTCAGTTTCGTATTCGATAACATCGATAATATGGGGCTGAAACCGGTGTCGCCGACCCAGACGCTGGGCGGCAAGCTCTACGGTGGCCAACGAGTAGTCGCCTGCCGCGGGGCAGGCGGTGAATTGATTGAGCTGATTGAGGCCGCTGCCTGATTCAGGCTGCGGCCGCGGAGTTTGCCAGTGCATTGAGGGCACTGAAATCGGTTTTCCCGCTCCCCAGCTTGGGGATGTCTTCAACCTGGATGACCTCGTTCGGTATCATCAGTGGGCTGACGCCAGCGTTTATCATCTTTTCGCGCAGTTCACGCTGTAAAGTTTCGCTGGTGACCAGCATCACCACGCGTTCACCCTTGCGTGCATCGGGCACTGCAGCAGCGGCCAGGTCTTCCTCCGAATCATCGGGCAATACCGAGCGAGCCAGTTCTTCGACAGCGCCGAGGCTTACCATTTCTCCTGCGATCTTGGCGAAACGGGAATAGCGATCGACGATCATCAGGAAGCCCTCGGAGGTCAGGTGGCCCTTATCACCGGTTATATACCAGCGCATATCGTCCTGCTCAAAAATAACCTCCGCTGTCTTTGCCTCATCGTCCAGGTAGCCCAGCATTACCTGGTTACCCGAAATCAGGATCATGCCGTCTTCTCCCAGCGGCAGCTCCTGCAGTGTATTGGGGTCGACGATTTTGAAGCTGGTACCCGGCAGCGGCAGCCCAACACTGCCCTCGCGCTGCCCAACCTGTATTTTCCAGCTACCGGTGTCTACCGCATCGGGCACATTGACGCTTGCTACCGGTGTTGTTTCGGTGGCACCAAAACCCTCAAGGATGTATTTGTTAAATTTAAGCTGGAAGTCATGGCGAACCTTCTCCGGTAGCTTTTCGGCGCCCGCGATCACCAGCCGTAGCGTCTCCAGCAAGATCGGGTCGACCTTGCGGTTGCGGGCGTAGAGGCGCAGGAAGGTGGCTGTACCAAACAAGATAGTGGCACGGTACTGCGCTATGGCGCGGGCTATTGCCAGTACGTCGGTGGGGTCTGGCTGGCAGACGATCGGCACGCCTTCCACCAACGGCATTAGCAGGGTGACCGTGAGCCCGAAGGCGTGGAAGGGTGGCAGTGAGGCCATGACCACATCGTCCACCCGGGTGTTGAGCACATCGGAAATTTGCTTGCAGTTGGACTGGATATTGCGATGCGAGAGCACCACGCCCTTGGGCGTACCCTCGCTGCCGCTGCTGAACAGGATCGCCGCGGGGTCCTCGAGCTTGCTGCGTTTGCCGTGCAGCGGGTACAGCAGTCGCGCCGGCAGCAGCGAGACCTGAACCAGGCTTGCGATCAGCTTCCACTGGGGAATCCGCTCGCGGATGTCTTCCATGTAGTGTACTTCTTCCACCCCGGACAGCATGGCCTTGACGTCGATGCCCTTGGCTGCGAGCCGGGTTTCGAATTGACGCGAGGTATACACCTGCTTTATGCCAGCCTGTGTAATAGCGCCTTGTACGGCTTCCGGTGAGGCGCTGAAATTCAGGTTGACCACAGTTCTGCCTTTGAGCATTACCGCCATATTGGCAATGGCGGCAGCGTTGCTCGCCGGCAATAGCAGGCCCACGTTGCGAGCCTCCCGACCCAGCTTCATGGCGCCGGAGAAGGCCAGCGTGGCGGCGGCAAAGCGACGTCGCGACAGGCGCACTCCCGAGGCATCGACAGTGCAGACGTCGCCGGGGTCACGACGCACGGTTTTCAGCCACGCCAGCGGCAGTGGATCCAGTGTCTTGGTGTAGGTTTCCCAGGCCGTAATGGACAGGTCGAACACCTTTTGCTTGAGTTTGTCTGCCGTGGTGCTCATCGGCAGTGGTTTGCCAAAGGCAACGATCAGGTCGCGGCGCAGGCTGGGGGCGCGAGAATCCCGCAGCCCTTCATCGGCGTTGGAAAATTTGCTGCCCCACAGGCCGCGTAAGTAGAACGGTACGATGACACCACCTTCGACACCTTCAACGGTGCGCTCGTAGCCACTGTGAAATTTGCCCAGCTGGCCGTTGCGACTGATCGCCCCCTCCGGGAACAGGCAGACCACCTCACCCTGCTGTAGTAGTCCGTTAATTGCCTTCAGTGAGTCCTTGCTTTGCCCGGACGCGATCGGCACCACGTGAAACATCTTGAAGAAGGGTTTCAGGTACCAGATGTTGTAGATACCGCGCAACATGACAAAACGGATCGGCCGGGGGCAGGCGATTTGCACCAGAGCCCAGTCGATCCAGGAAATATGATTGCCCAGCAGTAATACCGGCCCCTCCTGGGGCAGGTTGTCGAAGCCCAGTACCTTCATTTTGTAGCGGCGTTGCAGAATCACGCTGGCCAGGATGCGGGCCAGGGACTGGGGCAGTTTGCGCACCGTATATCCCGAACCGATCACGGCCACCGCGGTCAGCATGTAGAACAGGCCAACGCTGTCTATGCCGGCGAGGGCAAAACCGACAGTGAGGCCGAGGAAGCTGAGCATGCCGACGTTCTGGATCCAGTTATTGCCGGCCAGTACGGTACCCATTGAGTCTTCGCGGGCGTGGAATTGGATCAATGCGTTCAGAGGGATAATGAACATACCGCCAGCCATGCCAACCAGCAAAAACGCCAGGCCCATGCTGGTGGCGCTTTGCAGGCTGGGTATCAAGGCGATCATTACCGAGACGCCGAGCGCGCCCAGTGGAATCAAGCCGGTCTCAATATAGTTGCGGGAGGCGCGGCCCGCGAGTAGTGAACCGAGCATGATGCCGACACCCGAGCAGGCGAGTATGCCCTGGATGACCACAGTGTTGGTTTCGTTCAGTGTTTCCTTGGCGAAGGCCGGGAAGGCCGCGAGCATAACCTGGGAGATAGCCCAGAATGTGGCGAGTCCGATAATGGACAGCCAGATTACGTCCTTCTCACGCACGGTTTTAAGGTTCTTCTTCAGGTAGCCCAGCCGTATATAGGCGCTGAAGTCGAAATGCTGCTCGCTGCGGGTAGTCCACTCGGACTTGAGCCGGAAGGTAAACAGCCACTCGACGGCGGCCAGCGCCACCAGGACCCAGCCAATGGGCGCGATCAGGGTCATGATCTGCTGGGTGTTGTACTCGTTCAGGTCCGGTAGCAGGGCCTCGAACAGACCCGAGAACACAAAGGTGCCCAGCAGGATGCCGATGATGGTGGTCGCCTGTACCGCGCCGTTGGCGCTGGCAAGGTTTTCGCTGCCCACCAGCTCCTTGATGTAGCCGTACTTGGCCGGGCTGTAGAAGGCGCTCTGTATTGCCAGCAGCAGGGTCATGCCGAAGGCGCCCCAGAACCAGCCCATGTAGTAGCACAGCGTGATCATCAGGGTGATGGCCACGGCGGATAATGCCGCCCAGCGAATTACCCTGGGTTTGGCGTACTTGTCGGAGAGAAAGCCCGAGGGCGAGAACAGCAGGATGAAGGGCAGCAATATCAGGGCGTTGACGATGGCCGTCAGGACTACCTGTTCCTGGCCGTCATAGCTCTTGAAGACCGTGTTCTGGATGATGATCTTGTGTCCCAGGTCCACAAACGCGTTGAGGAACAGGATGACCATGTAGGGTATAAAGCCGCCGATGCGGGTCAGTCGGGCCATTGTTGTCTCCTTTCGGTGAGGCTGGCTATGCGCTACTTTCCTTGTTAGTGCTTAATTGCGCCACTTATTTAATGAAAGTCGCTTTTTACTCACCATTAGGTATTATTAAATAATACTTATTTGAGAATTTGCTTATGGCCCAGGTCAGCGCATTAGTCGATACCCTAAAGTCTTCACTGAAAGCCGCTGGTATTAAATATACGCAGGTTGCCGCCGCACTCCAATTGTCTGAATCATCGGTTAAACGCAAGTTCTCCAGGAAAGAGTTTAGCTTGTCTGAGCTGGATGCGATCTGTGCTTTGGCGAATATTCAGATTTCCGACCTGGTTCGACAAATGGAGGAGCTGAGTGGCAGGTTGCAGTCACTGGCGGCGGAGCAGGAGCAAGAGATCGCTGACAACCCGGCCCTGCTGATGATCACCGTGTGCATTCTCAATCGTTGGTCGTTCCAGGAGCTGATGGAGTTTTACGTATTTGAGGAGCACGAGTTGGTGCAGATGCTGGCACAACTCGACCGGCTGCGCATGATAGAGCTGCTGCCGAATAACCGCATCAAACTGCTGGTGGCCGCGAATTTCGGCTGGCTGCCCAATGGCCCCATTGAACGGGTCTTCCTGCAGGCGATACAGCAGGACTTTTTCTCCACGCGCTTTGATCGTGAAGGACACAAGTTGATCGTGCTTAACGGCATGCTGTCGCCGGCCTCCAACCAGGAATTTCAGCGCAAGCTGGAGCGCCTGGCGCGGGAGTTCGACTTGCTCAACCAGGAAGATGCCGCTTTGCCCCTCGTTGATAAACGCGGCTGTACTGTGGCCCTGGCGCTGCGGGACTGGCACTACGAGGGCTTCGCGGCTTTTCGCAAAAAAACGCGGGTGCGGGCGGGTACTCAATGAAGGCGCCATCGCAAGGGCTGCCTGGATGGCAAAGCCAGCAACCCGGACTCGCAATAAAGATATATTGATATATCATAAGGGTAATTACATTGAAGGCGTACCTGGACCATGACTGAACAGTTGCCCGTTATCATCGCTGGCTCCGGTCCCGCCGGTTGTACCCTGGCCCTGTACCTGGCGCAACAGGGTATTCCGTTGCTGTTGCTGGAGCGGGAAGCGGAGCTGCCGGTCGACCTGCGGGCCTCGACCTTTCACCCCCCTTCACTGGAAATGCTCAATGAGTTGGGGGTGGCCGCTCCCATGATCGCGCGTGGCCTGATAGTCGAGCGCTACCAATACCGCGACCGCCGCAGTGGAGAGGTGGCCGAGTTCGATATGTCGGCCATCGCCGATGAAACCTTGTTTCCCTATCGCCTGCAGTTGGAACAGTACGAGCTCACGCGCATCGTGCATCGGGTACTGGCGCAATATGACTGTGCGGACATTCGTTTCGAACATGAGGTTGTGGGTTTCAGCCAGGATATGAGCGGGGTGGATGTGGTGGTGGAGACCAACTCCGGTACCCGGACCCTGCGCGGCAGCTTTCTGGTAGGTGCCGATGGTGCCGGCAGCAATGTGCGCAAGGCGGCGGGCATTGATTACAGTGGCTTCACCTATGACGAGCGCTTCCTGGTTGCCAGCACTTCATTTCCCTTTGAGGAGGTATTCGACGACCTGGCCTGGGTCAACTACGTCTCGGACCCGGATGAGTGGTGCGTGATACTGCGTACCGAGAAACTCTGGCGTGTGCTCTGGCCGACCGACCCTGCCAACAGTGATGAATCTCACTACCTCAGCGACGAGTACCTGCAGGAACGGCTGCACCACTTATATGACAAGGAGGGTGACTACGATATTGGCCATCGCACCCTTTACCATGTACACCAGCGCGTGGCGGAGCGTTACTGCCAGGGTCGCGTGGTGTTGGTCGGCGATGCCTGCCATATCAATAACCCGCTGGGCGGCATGGGGATGAACGGCGGCTTGCACGATGCCTTCAACCTGGCGCAAAAGCTCACCGAAATACTGTTACATAAAGCCGATAGTACCGAGCTGCTTGAGCTCTATGACCGGCAGCGCCGTGAATTGGCGGTGCAGTTTGTACAGCAGCACACCATAGCCAACAAAAAGCTGATGGAATCCACCGATCCTGATGTACAGAGCAAGCGCCAACGGGACTTGATGGATACCGCCTCCGACCCCGCCCGGGCCAAGGCCTTCATCATGGAGCGCGCCATGTTTGATTCCCTGCGCGAGAGCCTGGCTCTGAGCTGACACAGCCCTGATTGCGCCCGGCGCACTCGTACCCGGGAGAGCCTTGAGCTATGGTGCTTGCTGGCCATCAGCGGGGACCTTGAAATGTCAGAGATTGAATTCAGTCGGGAACAAAAACAGGAAATGGCTGCGAGCGTTAAACGCTACTTCCAGGACGAGTTGAAGCAGGAAATTGGTGGTTTTGATGCTGAGTTTCTGGTCGATTTTTTTGCCAGGGAAATGGGTGGATATTTTTACAACAAGGGCGTGCAAGATGCCCAGACTATTGTGACTGCTAAAGTCAGCGAGGTAGTCGACGCCCTTTATGAAATTGAGAAGCCAGTAGAATAATTACCAGGCCAGCGCTCGCTTGCGCTGGTCCAGGAGGTGAAATGAGCATCCTCAATCAATTCCAGATCGCTGAGGACATCGGCACCTCGGGGCAACCGACCCGGGAGCAGTTTCAGGAGATTGCAGAGCAGGGCTACGAGGTCGTGATCAACCTGGCGATGCCCGACCACGCAGACTCCATCGAGAATGAGGGCAGCATAGTCACCTCGCTGGGCATGTCCTACATTCATATACCCGTGCCATTCGATTCGCCCAATAAAGATCACCTCGACATGTTCACCGGCTACATGAATGCCCTTGTCGGGAAGAAGGTGTGGGTGCACTGCATCGTCAATGCCAGGGTCTCCGCCTTCCTCTATTGCTACCTGCAACAAGAGCGTGGCTTTTCCAGCGAAGCGGCAAGCTCCCCGGTGCTTTCCGCCTGGTTGCCAGACATGGATGACAGCTGGAAGAATTTTATTCGCCAGGCTGGGGATGATAACGGCTAGAGCTTCTTCCGGCAGGGTCTATACTTAGGGCATGATTCGCCCCGCGCAGCCCAGTGACTCCCAGGCCCTCGCCGATCTTTACAATTATTACGTACTGAACTCTGTTACGACCTTTGAATCGGAGCCAATCAGTGGCGACGAAATGGGCAGCCGTGTTGATGAGGTCCAGCAGCTTGGTTTGCCCTGGATTGTTGTGGAAGCCAAAGCCGAAGCCAAAGCCAAAGCCGAAGACGATGCGGTGGTCTGCGGCTACGCTTGTGCAGTGCGCTGGAAGCAGCGCGCAGCCTACCAGCACTCGGTGGAGTCCACGGTCTACCTGGCCGAGGGCTATTCTGGTCGCGGGCTCGGAATTGCCATTTACAGCGAGCTAATGGATTCGCTGCAGCAGCTAGGTGTTCATGCGGTAATGGCGGGCATTGCGCTACCCAATGCCGCCAGCGTTGGGCTGCATGAAAAACTGGGTTTTGAGAAGGTGGCGCACCTACGGGAAGTAGGGCGGAAATTTGAGCGCTGGGTTGACGTCGGATACTGGCAGCGCTTGCTGCCAAAGGATGAAGAGCGTGCGTCGCTACTGGAAAGTTGATGTCTAGGGCCCTGGGCATGCTGGCGGCCTTGCTATTGCTGGGCCTGGCCTTTGTTGCGGGTCGCATGACCGCACCGGCAGCGGAATTCCGGCCGGGGCAGCTGGCCGGGGATGCGGCCCTGGAGCAGGCCTGGGATGAGTTCCTCCTCAGCCAGCAGGCGGCGCTGGACCTGCTGCGGAGTTCTGACTTTTTCGAGGATGACCAGGAGCGGGCCGAGGCCTATCGCGGGATTCTGTATACCCTGGTAGGAGCTATTAAGACCGGCGCTCTCCTGAACCCCGACCAGCCGCGCTTCATGCCTGTTCTTGACTGGACCAGCAAAGGCGGACTCGACAATCCCGATGATAATTACTATCTGGCATTGCTACGTGACGATGCAACTTACCGGGTGCGTGGCAACCGTGGCTCCAGCGCCGACCTGGTGTTCCAACTGCTGGCGGGCCAGGCCGGTGTGCGCGGCGCTGAGTCCGGCGACAACATCAGTGTGCTTTATGGCAGCGATATCACAACTGATACTGACGGCAATTTCGAAATCATCGTGTCTCGTAAACAGCCTGCGAAGGGCGTCAATTGGTTACCCAGTGCCGCCGGGGCAGAAAGCTTATTGGTGCGCTTCACCCACAATAACTGGTTACAGGAAGATGTCGGCGCCTTACAAATAGAAAGAATTGGCGCTGAGGCTGAGCAGTCCCCCCCACTGACGCCAATGCGCATGGCGCTGGCGCTGCAGAATGCCTCCGCCTCGGTGTTTGATCGGACTGCTACCTGGCTGAAGTCTGCTGAGCAGATCTGGCGGCGTGTGCCGCGTAACAGCATTTCCGCGGTGCGTCCCAGCGCGGATGGCCTGGTGGGCCAATACGCAGCGCTTGGTAGTTGGGAGCTGGATAACGACGATGCCCTGATCCTGAGCACCGCTGCCAGCGACGCCATCTACCAGGGCTTAGCCCTGGGCAATCTCTGGTTTGCCAGCCTCGACTATGAAAACCGCAGCAGCAGCCTGAACCTGGACCAATTGCAGTGCAGTGGCGATGGCCGTTGTTACGCGGTGGTTTCCCATCGCGATCCGGGCTTTACCAACTGGCTGGATACCGAAGGTCATCGGCGCGGCTTGATCATGATGCGCTGGCAGGGGCTGGCCGAGGATTTGCCGGCCGACCAGCAACCCGCTGCACAACTGGTGCCCTTCGCCGAGCTGGCTGAACACCTGCCAGCTGATATGCTGACCCATTCACCCCGGCAGCGCACTGAACAGATTCGACAGCGCCGGGCCGGTGCCCAGTCTCGCTTTAGCAACTAGCTACATTAACCGGAGTAAAGAACATCAAGCTCGGAGAAACTGATATGCCCCTGCGCCTGGTATTTTGTCTTGTGTCCGTCCTGCAGTTGGCGGCTTGCGCTGACCGCGGAATCGAAGCTGGAGCCGAAGCCGACCTGATTATCGATAACGCCAGGATTTACACCATGGACTGGCCCGACCCACGCCCGAACGGGCAGTTGGCCGCCGCGGCACCGTATCAATCTGCCTGGTACCCGGATGCGACCGCGCTGGCGATTCGTGATGGCCTGATTGTGGCCACCGGCACTGCCGCTGATATTGATCCCTGGCGCGGTGCCAATACACGCCAGCTTGACCTCGGCGGCGCCACGGTGATTCCGGGTCTGGTGGATTCCCATACCCATGTCTTCCAACTGGGCCTGTCACTTAACCGGGTCAGCCTCTACGGGGTGGAGACCGAAGCCGAAGCGGTTGCGCTTATCGCTGAGCGCGCACGCGCAGTGCCGGCAGGTGAGTGGATTGTTGGCCAGGGCTGGGATGAGGGTAAGTGGGCTGATCGCTATCCCGACAAGAAACTACTGACCGAGGCGGTGCCCGCTCATCCGGTCTTTATGCGCAGCCTGCATAGCTTTGCAGGCTGGGGCAACCAGATGGCGCTGGACCGTGCCGGTATCAGCCGCGACACTGTGGTGCCCGAGGGCGGCGAAATGCGCCTGGACCAGGTGGGTGATCCCAGCGGCCTGTTTCTGAATCGTGCCGTGCCGCTGCTGGAAAGTGCGATTCCCGCCATGGATAGCGCACAGTTGCGACGCAATGCGCTGGCCGGTTTGCAGCAGATGGCGGCGGATGGCTATGTGACTATTCATGATGCGGGCCTGCACAGTGACGAGATGGAGGTCCTGCAGCAACTTGAACAGGAACAGGCCTTGCCGATCAGGGTTTACGCGATGTTGTCCGTGCGTGATGAGCCACTGGCCCAACAGTGGCTGCAGCGTGGCCCGGACCAGGATGCCGACAGCATGCTGGTTACCCGTTCGGTAAAGGCGTTCTACGATGGCGCGCTGGGGTCGCGCGGCGCGCGCCTGCTGGCGGACTATAGTGATATGCCTGGTCACCGGGGTGTCAGCGGCGGTGACTACGGCTTTAACGAGGCGCTGACAGAGCAGATGATGCGAGCCGGTTTTCAGGTGGGAATCCACGCTATTGGCGACGCCGGTAACCGGGAGACACTGGCTTTCCTTGCCCGAGTGGAGGCCGCTGACCCCAGCCAGCGCAAGGCACGCCATCGCATCGAACACGCCCAGGTCATGCACCCCCTGGACCTGGGAATACCAGGGCCGCAACGCGTTATTCTTTCCATGCAGCCACCACATGCGGTGGAAGACAAGGCCTGGGCAGAGGAACGACTGGGCAGCGAGCGTATCAAGGGTGCCTATGCCTGGCGTACCCTACGCATGCGCGGGGCCATGCTTATCTTTAATGCCGATAATCCCGGCTCTGATCACAGTATTTTTTACGGAATGCACGCGGCATTAACACGCCGGGATAAGCAGGGTGAACCCGTGGCGGGCTGGTACCCTGACCAGGCCCTGAATATTGATGAGGTGGTGCGCGCCTATACGCGCTGGCCTGCCTACGCCGGGTTCAGGGAGGACTATACCGGGGTGATCAAGCCGGGCAGGTGGGCGGACCTTAGCATCATGGATATCGATCCGTTCGTGCTGTCTGACGCCAGCCCCGCCGCGATACTGGATGGTCGTATCCTGATGACCCTGGTCAATGGTGAGGTAGTGTTCGACGGCCGCTGACTCATTTGTCTGGCTGGCTTTTGTCTGAGACTTCAGACTGCAGGAATTGTCCGTATTCCAGGTAGTTAATCACCTGCTCGATAACAAAGGGGTCTGTCATCAGGAAGGGGTGGCTTACCGGCACCGCGATAAAATCATTCATCCCCTCGAGCCGGGCGCGCTGAAGCGATACCTTGCCGTCATCAGGCCCAGGAATGATTGAGGAAAGGATGAGGTTGATGCTGCGGGTGCCAGCGATTATGCCCAGGTCGAAATTGGCTGGACCGAGTCGATTGGGCACGCTGGTTTTCAGGGTGCCCAGTTGTTGGCCAGCCCGGCCATTGATAAGTTCAAAGCCTGGTACTGAGCCGAGGGTGTCAACCACTTCGCTGCCGCGATTGGGTGGGCCGAGCATTACTACTCGACCCAGCCGCGGTAATTGATTCTGGCTCAGGTACTGTCGCACCAGGATGCCACCCATGGAATGTGTGACAAAGTGTATCTTTTGTGTCGGCTCGCACTGATCGATGCCGACCTCGATGGTCATTTCCGCCAGCTGTTCTATCGCGTGATCGGTTGAAGGATAATCAACGTTCACCGTGGTGTAGCCCTGCTCATAGAGTGCCGTCGCCAGCTTATCCATCGAGCCGGCCGAACGGGCCAGCCCGTGGAGCAGGATTACACAGTCTGCCTGGGCACTTGTGGCCAGCAGCAGGAGTAAGCCGGCGGCCAGTCTCATGTTGTCGCCACTTTTGTCTTGAGGCGGTCCAGGACCTGCGCAATATGTAAGCTGCTGTCGTCGCCACCAATAGTAGATAGCTCGCGATCCAGTGGTGACGTTTCGACCCTTTCCAGTGCTTCTGTCATGCCTGCCTCGCTGTACTCACCGCCGCTTACGCTGCTACTAATTGAAGCCCGGGTTGCTTGCAGGGCCGCCAGTCGACCACTGATGGTTTGCCCAGGTGCTAGCCGCAACTGACCTCGCTGGCGGGACAATTGTGCTTCCAGTAGCTTTATATCACGTCGATGCTGCCTGATCTCACTCAACAGTTTGCGCAGCGTGGATTCTTCCCGCTGAATTTGCTCACAGACCTCGAAGTGGCGACGCCGGGAAGCTGCCAGCTGGGTTTCGCTGGTGGCAATTTCCATGGCAGCCAGCTTTAGTAAATCCTCGCTGCGATCCGTTTCGGGTAGCCGACTCACCTGCTGCTCGCGCTTGCCAATGCGCCGTGTGAGAGTGTCTACTTCCTGTTCCAGTTCCTTGCGCGTGGCGATGGTGACCGCCAGTGTGTCACGCCGCTGGGCTAACAGCATCTCGGCGTCGACGATCTCCTGGCGATAGATGCGTATCGCGTTGGCATCGGTAAGCTGTTCCACCGATTCCCTGACATTGGCGCGCAGCAAGGTATTTAATTTATTGAAAATAGTCATAATCGTCCTCCTATTCCGATTCCAGTTCGCGGATCATTTTTGAGGTGCGGGCTTCGCTGATCTTGTTGTGCAGCCGCCCTGATTCATGCCCATCTCGAATAGTCTTGGACAGAGTGATGGTAGAGAACACCAGGAACAGGGAACTGATAAGGAAATAGCCTTTGACGATAAGGGCGCCCGGCAGCATGTAGATGCCGGCCAGGGTTGAGCTCATGGCGATGGCAAAGGCAATCTTGACGAAAAAGTCCCACTGTGTGGTGTTGTCGCTGACGCTGTATTCGTTCATTGTCGAATCCTCCTGTAGTTTGTCGACGGCATCAGTGTTGAAGCAGCGGGCAGTCTGAAGCAATCAAAACGGCAAAAGCGTCACAGGACTAAACGCAGGGTATTACCCGGTGATACCATGCTTTCTTATTCGACATCCGCCGGCCTGGTGGCAGCAGGAGAGGCAGCTTTGAGCCAGATATCAATACCCGCTCGTTTCAACGGTCCCCCGGACTCCGGTAACGGAGGTTACAGTTGTGGTGTGGTGGCCGCGTTTATCGATGGCGTTGCCAGGGTGCGATTGCATTTGCCGCCACCGCTGGATGTTCCGCTTACGGTGCTAAGCGCTGCCGATGACGCGGTGGAAATATTGCATGATGCTGCCCTGGTCGCCTCCGGCTGGCCTGCGCAACTGGAGCTGGCGATACCGCCTGCGCCGAGCCTGGAGCAGGCCCGCTCGGCTAGCGAGCGCTTCGCCTGTTATCAGGAGCATGTGTATGCCAGCTGTTTCGTCTGCGGTACCGGTCGCCCCCATGGTGATGGCCTGGAGTTATTTCCCGGTCCGGTAGATGACTGGAGCCTGGTGGCCTGCAGCTGGCTGCCGGGGTCAGATTTGGCGGACACAGAAGGAAATGTACGTCCAGAGATCGTCTGGGCAGCTCTGGACTGTCCTGGCTGCTATGGCGCCATGGGAGAAACCATGGTGCCGGTTTTGTTGGGGGAGTTGGTGGCAGATTTACGCAAGCCGGTACCTGCGGAGGAGGAACTGGTGGTCTACGCCTGGCCGCTGGGCATGGAGGGTCGCAAATACTACGGTGGCGTTGCTATTGCTAATGCCGCCGGCGAGGTGTTGGCCTGCTCCCACTCCACCTGGATTGTGCTGCGAAGCTGAGTCCCGGCAATTAGATCTCCGGCGGTAGCAAGCGCGGATTGCTGGCCTGGCGGATATCGTCGAGCCGGGCATGCGCTGTTTCCCGCCATGCGTCGTCGGAAAGAATATAGAACTGTCGCTCGCGTATGGCCTTGAGTACGCGTTCGGCCAAAACCCGCGGCTCTACCCCTGCTGCTGTGGTGGCAATAATGGCGTCCTGGGCCAGCTGGCGCGCGTCGGAGTCTGGTGCCTCGGCCAGTACCGGCGGACGATTTCTGTCAGAGCTGGCGATGTCTGTAGCAACCGCTTCCGGGCACAGGCAAGAAACTCCCAACTGCGGTGCACTCAGCGACAACTCGTGAAACAAACTCTCGCTCAGTGCCAGCACCGCGTGCTTGGTCATGTTGTAGATACCAGAGTAGGGCATGGAGGTGAGCGCCGCCATGGAGGCTGTGTTCACCATATGGCAATCCTCGCCACTGGCAATCATGCGCGGAATAAAGCTGCGCACGCCATGTATGACTCCGAACAGGTTCACGTTCAGCAGCCAGTGATAGTCTTCGAGACTGGCATCCCAGAGTTGGCCGCCGGTAAATACCCCTGCGTTGTTGCAGACGATGTGTATCGTGCCGAAGGCTTGCTCTGCACTCACAGCGAGCGCCTCGACGGCGCCGGCATCGCTTACGTCGCAGCGTAGCGCCAGCACCTCAGCACCTGCCTCGGCCAGTTCACTGCGTGCCGCCTCAAGCGCTATCTCCTCTATGTCGGCCAGCACAAGCTTCATGCCTTGCTCGGCAAAAACCCTGGCCAGCGACAAGCCAATGCCGCTGGCTGCCCCCGTCACAAGGGCGACCCGACCTTTAAATTTATCCATAGTGAAGCTCCCTGCTATATGGGTGTGAGCTACCCGGGCACGATTGTCTGGCTAGGCTGCTGGGCCTGAGCCAGAATTGCCGGAACTTATAGAGTGTACATTGTCTGGCATTTCAATAAGGCCATGTTGCTGCAGGAAGGGTACCACCTCTGCTGTTGCCAGGGCGCTGCTGAAAAAATGGCCCTGGATAAAATCGCAGCCGTTCTTGACCAGGTACTGCAGCTGCTCTGCTGTTTCTACACCTTCTGCCAGTACGTCTAGCTCCAGTGCTTTGGCCAGGGCAATAATTGCGTTGGCAATGGCCTGGTCGTTCTTGTCACGGGTGATCTCAATAACAAATGAGCGGTCGATTTTGAGCACGCTGATTGGGAAGCGCTTGAGGTAAGCCAGGGAGGAGTAACCCGTGCCGAAATCGTCGATGGAGATCGACAGGCCCAGCGCCTGTAATTGCTCCATGGTATCGATGCTGAACTCGATGTCCTGCATGGCGACTCCCTCGGTTATCTCCAGTCCCAGCAGATGCGGCTCGACACTGCTGTTGCGCATTAACTGACGTATGCGCGTGGCCAGGTCGGGCTGGTTAAACTGAACGCCGGAGAGGTTCACGCCCACTTTCAGCTCAACCCCATGGTCTTCTTTCCAACTGCGAATCTGCTTGCAGACTGTCTCCAGAATCCACTCACCCATGGGCAGGATCAATCCGGATTCTTCCGCTACGGGAATGAATTCTGCAGGCGATACGTTGCCATACTTTTCGGACTTCCAGCGAATCAATGCCTCCAGGCTGGATACTTTTCCAGTAGTGGCAGACACGATGGGCTGATAGTGAAGCTCAAATTTGCGCTCATCCAGGGCCCGCTGCATTTCCTCTCCCCACTCGATATAGCGCAGCGCGTTGGTGTACATGCCCTGATCGAAGACGGTGTGTGCGCCTTTGCCTTCAGCCTTGGCCCGGTGCATGGCAGTATCCGCGTCGCGCACCATGTCCTCTGCAGAATTGTACTGCTCGTGGCTGAGCACAATACCGATACAACAGGACATATCGATCAGGCGATTATTGATTTCAAAATTGCCCTTAAACAGCGCCTTGATTTCCTCCACCGCTGTGATGACTTCTTGCAGGGAGCGTCGGCTCTCCATGAGAACACCGAAGATATCCCCACCGAAGCGCGACAGGGTGTCGGTTTCGCCGATGACCTGGCCGATGCGACGACTGACTTCAATGATCAACTGATCGCCGGCGCCGTGACCCAGCCCCTCATTAATGGCACGGAAATGGTCGAGATCGATAAACAATACAGCAAACTGGTTTTCCTCCGCCTGTCGCGAGCGATAGATCGCGTTGCCCACGCGGTCCAGGAACAGGGTGCGATTGGGCAGGCTGGTCAATGAGTCGTAGAAAGCATTGCGCCTGATCTGCGATTCGTAACCAATCTGCTGGCTGATATCGCGCACCGAAACCACCATGCCAATAGAGTCTTCCCGTTCACTGGCGCCGGGAATTGGCTTGGCGCTTAGCTCCACCGGAATTTCCGAGCCGTCCCTGCCGACCAGGTGTTGGCGCACTCCGCGCAGGCTCCTGCCCTCGCGAAGTACTGACGACTTCAGATCGACACCGATGCCGCGACTCTCAAAATCCTTTAGCTCCAGCAGCTGGTGAATTGACATGCCGCGGGCACCCTTGGCCTTGATCCGGGTCAGGGTCTCCGCCACGGGGTTCAAAACGACGACCCGGCCATTGGTATCGGTGGCGATAACGCCATCGCTGATATTGTGCAAGGTGGTATTGAGCTGACCCTCGGTTTCATGCAGAACGCGTTCAGTACGATGCTTATAGAGCGCGATTTCAATATTGATCTCGAGCTCGCGATTATCGAAGGGCTTGAGAATATAACCGTAAGGCGCGGTAATCTTGGCACGCTGCAAGGTCTCCTCGTTGGAGTAGGCCGTGCAGAAAATGATGGGTACATCCTGCTGCTGCTGAATCCTCTCGGCGGCTTCAATACCGTCAATTTCATCGCGCAGGTGGATGTCCATCAGGATGAGGTCTGGCTTAAGCTCGACCGCCATCGTAATGGCTTCGGCACCCTTGCCGGCGTTGCCAATCACCGTGTAGCCCATCTGTTGCAGTCGCGAGGACATGTCCTTGGCAACCAGCACCTCGTCTTCTACCACCAGGATGTTGACTTGTGACATTCAGTTTTTCCTCGGAAATTCAATGATGAACTCGGTTCCACCGTCTCTGGTGAAGGTCCAGGAGCCATCAAGTTGTGCGGTCAGAATGCGAACAATTTCCAGTCCCATGGAGCTGGAATTTTCAATATCCACATCGGCGGGTATGCCCTTGCCGTCGTCGGCAACAGAGAATCGATAGTTATTGCCGTCGTCGCTTGGAGCGAAGCTAACGCTGATTTTTCCCTCGCCCGTCATACCTTTAAATGCGTGCTTGAGTGAATTTGAGACCAGTTCGTTGATAATCAAGCCGCAGGGCACGGCGGTATCGATATCGAGATACACATCCACTACGTCGAGCTCCAGGCCAACTGCGAGTTGGTCGAAGCGGTAGAAGCGCAACAAACCATTGGCCAGCATCTCGATGTACTCCTGGAAGTTGATCTCCAGCAGATTGTCCGAGCGGTAAAGGTTTTCGTGAATGAGGGCCATTGACTTGATGCGCTGTTGGCTCTCAGTCAGCAAGGTCATGAAGCGTTCGTCCATTACCGAGTCGGCCTGAATATTTAGCAGGCTGGAGATAACCTGCATATTATTTTTAACCCGGTGATGCACTTCCTTGAGCAATACTTCTTTTTCCTGGAGGGAGCGCGACAAATCCTCCTGCGCTACCTTGTGTCCGGTGATCTCATTCTCCAGTGCGCTGGTGCGCTCGGCTACCAACTGTTCAAGCTGCGCACTGTAACGGCGCTGTTCCTCGCGATGCAGTCGGGCGCCGTAGGCCTGGGCGGTGCCATAGACAACGGCGATGGCCACCATCGTGTACAGTGCCATGGCCCACCAGGTTGCCCAGGGTGCCGCTGCCATTCTAAGATCGATCGCCAGACCCGGCTCGCTCCAGATTCCGTCGTTGTTGCTGCCTTGTACCAGGAAGGTGTATTCACCGGAGCCCAGGTTGGTATAAGTGGCCTGACGCACACCGTTGGCCTCGACCCACTCTCGATCGAAACCTGCCAACATATAGCGGTAGCGATTCCTGTTGGGGTCGGTGTAGTCCAGCGCCGAGAATTCGAATCCGAGAACGGAATCGCTGTAATCAAGCTCTACCGCCTTGAGTTCGTAGGTTGGCATGTCCAGTTCAACGGACTTGTTGAACTTGGTGAAATTGGTGAGCTTGATGGGCGGTTGGTGGTTGTTAACATGGATGTCGGATGGATAGAAGACGTTAAAGCCATTGGCACCCCCGAATAACAATTTGCCATCGGCGGTCTTGAGGTAGGCGCCGTTGTTGAAATCATTCCCCTGCAAGCCATGAATCGTGTCGTAGTTGGTAAACTCGCCGCTTGCGGGGTCATAGGCGGACAAACCCTTGCTGTGACTCAGCCAGATGAGGCCGTTGTCGTCCTCAAGAATGCCATAGATAGCGTTTCCCGGCAGGCCGTCCTTGTAGTCGAAGCGCTCCCAGATACCATCAGCGTAACGATTCAGGCCGGTATCGCGGGTTCCCACCCACAGCGCCGATTTTGTTTGCAACATGCAAATGATGTGGTTACCGCTGATTGAGTTGCTGCCATCGGGCTGGTACTGCATCACTTCGACGTTCTCTGTCTCAGGATCAAAGCGGATAACACCGGCGCCATCACTGGCAAGCCATAGTTTGCCGTCAAGACCCTCCTCAATATCCACCAGGAAATAGCTGGGGAATTCAGACTCTCCTGTCTGCTCACCCGGGTAGTGTCGAAAGCGATCGTCTCCCAGGTACTGGTTCAGGCCGCCGCCGTAAGTGGCAACCCAGATCCTGCCGCGACTATCTTCAATTATATTGCTAACCGCGTTTGCGCTCAGGCTTTCCGGCCTGTCGCGTTCATGCTTGAAATTCTCGAATATCCCGGTATCAATATTCATTCGGCTGATACCCCTGCGCATGGTGCCGGCCCAGAGTTGGTTTTCACTGTCTCTCAGCAATGACATCACCTGGTTGTCACCGAGGCTGTGATCATTTCCCGCCTGCGCTGAGAGCACTTCGAAGCTGTTGTCGCTGACCTCCCAGAGGTTAATGCCGCCGCCAATGGTGCCCACCCAGATGCGTCCATCCGGCTCCTCGGCGAAGGCACTGATCTTGTTATTGGAAAGCGTGCTCAGCGAATTTTCCTTGCGGCTGATGTGGGTGAACGTCGTGATCTCCGGGTTCCATTTACTGAGACCGCTGAAGGTGCCCAGCCAAATGACGTTGCCCTCGTCCTGAGTGATATCGTAGACCAGGTCATCGCTGATACTGAATGGATTGGATGGATCGTGACGATACTGTTGGAAAGCATCCTGTTCAGGTAGCCACAGGTTGAGACCGGATTCGGAGCCGACCCATATGCGACCTTGTCGATCCTGGAATATCTTCCAGATGCGGTTGGAGCTAAGGCTTTTGTCGTCGTCCTTACTGGTGAGTTGATCAGTGCTCCCGTCGGGATAGATGCGCGTAATTCCGCCGCTCTTGGTTCCCACCCAGATTACGCCGCGGTCATCGAACAGGATGCTGCGCACGTAAGGGTCCTCAATGGAGTTCGCCTCATCGTCCAGGTAGGGATACTGTATGACTTCGCTACTGATGGTATCCAGGGCTTTCAGTCCCTGGTTGATGGTTCCTATCCACAAGGTATTGTCCTTTCCGGGAGCCAGCGTGCGCACCCCGGGGCGGCTTTCAGTGTCGGATTGGAAGCTCAGATATTGAGTGAAACCGTCATCGCCATTCCAACGACTGACGCCGCTGCGGCCGCCAACCCAAAGCGCTCCGTCTGCGGTTTGTGACACGCTGCGCACCCTGTCGTTGGGAAGGCTTGAGGGTCGGTCGGGGTCGTGGCGGAAATGACGAAAGGACTTGCTACTCGGCTGGAATAGATCGAGACCACCGTCGGTAGCTATCCAGATTCGCCCCTCCCGATCTTCAAAGATGTCGTAAATCCAGCCGTTTGAGAGACTGCCTGGGTCATCGGGAGAGTAATTGAAAACTTCAAAATTATAACCGTCGAATCGATTCAGCCCCTGCTGGGTGCCGACCCAGATGAAGCCATTGCGATCTTGTATAACCCGCTGAACTGCCGTGTGAGAGACACCGTCTGCGGCGGAGATTCTTGTGAACTGAATTTCTTCCCGTTGAGGTAATACATCAACAGCTAGCGCTGATGACGCTGGTACCAGGAGCAGGGCGAAGAATAATGTGAGCAGAAAAAATGCCCCCTTTCGGGGGCAAGGTTGGCTACGTACTGCAAGTGCGGGGTCCGCTGAAATCACTTTCATGGCCCCCAAGGGGCTCCTTATTCATTGGCGACAATTTCACTGGCATGGATGCCGCCGGCTTTAGACGAATTCTCAATATAGGCTTCCTGCCAGGTCATACCTTCCTGCCAGGTCATGCCTTCCTGCCAGGTCATACCCTCCTGCCAGGTCATGCCTGATTGCGACAGGGTGCCGTCGGCGAATTCAAGGAAGAAGTCGCCCCTGGCGTCCATGCGCACCGGTCCTCGATAGTGCATGCCGCCGACCAGGTCCATGGCTATATCCAGCCCCTGGTTGGCGCAACCGGTATTCTTATTGTACAGGGCATCGTGAATATTCAGCAGCCCTGCGCCCTGTTGCAGCAGGCTGTAAGCCAGCTCGCCGTCGGCCGAGGTGGCGGGCTGCGCTGAAGACATCAGCCGGCACTTAACATCTTCCGGACTCAGTGTGGGATCTTGTTGCAGCATTAATGCCGCCGCCCCGCTCACCACTGCTGCCGCCTGGGAGGTGCCCGACATCACAAAGTACTTGTCGCCGTCGTAGAAGTCGGGATGTTCTTCAAACAAGCCAGTGCCGCTCTGCATGAGGCCGGTCATGTGTCCGCCCGGAGCTACCAGGTCGGGTTTGGCGAAGCCATCATGGGTGGGGCCTGCGGCGGAGAAGGTGGTCAGCTTGTCGTCGCTGACGTTGCCCGGCGTATAGCTATCGGTCATCGCGCCCACGGTGATCACGTAGGGTACGTTACCCGGCACACCTACCGACATCGGCGTTGGGCCGCTGTTACCGGCTGAAACGACCACCACGATGCCAGCATCCCAGGCTCTCATAACAGCCTGGTTTAGTGGGTCCGCCCAATAGGGCGATTCAACTTTGGCGGACATGGAGAGGTTAAGTACTCGAATATTAAACTCATCCTTGTGCTCAACCACATAGTTGATACCGCGAATCGCATCGCTGTAGCTGCCATGACCCTCGTCACTAAAGGCCCTGACCACCACGAGGTTGGCATCCGGTGCAATACCTTGATACATCTCACCCCAATCATCGTTGTCCGGCGTTGCGCCGCTGCTGGCGAGCACACTGGTGATATGGGTGCCGTGACCGGACTCGTCTTCCATCTCAGCGTAAAACTTGCTGTCCTCATTGATGACTACCGTCGAGTCCTCGGTGGCGTCGTAGTAAGCCAGTATTCGATTCTCGCCGTCAGTATTTTTCGAGATCTCTTCTGGTGTGGCCCAGATACCCGAGTCGAGCACGGCTACGGTTACGCCACGACCGGTTACTCCGTCGCGATGCACGTCACTGGCGCGCACCAGGCTGGGGAAGAATGTGTTGCGGGTCTCGCCCTGAATAGGCATTCCGCCGTTGTGCTTGAAGCTGACGCTGTTGCCGTCCTGGAAGTCGACGGTCATGGCGTAGTTCGCCTGGGCAAGTGCGGCGGCGCTGGCAAATTGCAACTGCAGGGCGTGAACTTCACCGGCCTGCAGTTTGCGCTTGTGCAGTGTCGTCTGGTCCAGCGTGGCCGTATTGCCGGCGATGGCGTCCCGGTAAAGAGGCCGTCCGTCCAGCTGGATATTCAGCAGGTCCTCATTGGCCGCCGGCCATTCCAGCGTAATGCTCTGGATCTGCAGATTCTCGCCGCCGAGGTTAGCCAACTCCCAGTTCACTGTGGCACCGTCGATACCGAGTGTTGGGGCTCCCTTGACCGCAAACATGGGTGTAAGGAAGCTGTCCGCGGCTTGCGCCCTATTGGATTCAGCGCGGACGTTTGCGGTAAGCACCGGTTGGTCCTGGTGGATAGTCAGCACGTCTGCATGCTGGGTCAGCTGTTGGCGTTGTGCGCTGCTCAATTTCGCGCTCACCGCGCTGATGATCTCCAGTTCATGAGACACGCTGCCACCGCTGCTGGTGACGGCTGCGTAGACCTCGGCGGTGCTGCGACCCTGGACGATGTAGTCCCCGAGCTGCTGACCACCACTGTACTCGTCGTCATCATCTGAGTCGTCGCGATCGTCCCACAGGAAACCGGCTACTTGCAGGCTGCCTTCGGGAGATAGCTCATCACTGTCAGAGTCGTCGCGATCATCCCAGAGGAAACCGGCCAGTTGCAGCTCACCCGCGGTGGATTGCTCATCATCATCGGAGTCGTCGCGGTCATCCCAGAGGAAGCCGGCTAGTTGCAGGCCGCCCTCGATGGATTGCTCATCATCACTGGAGTCGTCGCGGTCATCCCAGAGGAAGCCGGCCACTTGCGGGCTGGCCTCGGTGGATCGCGGCTCAATATCGGAGTCGTCACGGTCATCCCAGACAAAACCGGCCAAGTGCGGCCCGGCGGGGTTGGCGACATCATAGGAAATAGAAGCGGCGGCCAGCAACAAACAGATGACTGCGGCTATAGCCATCAGACCCAAAATCTGTGTTGCTCCGCGCGGGGCTAATCCTTCATTACGCATTATTCCGACTCCTTGCAGTACGAGTAGCACTTTTATAAGTGTAGTAGCGCTTCTGGACTTGCGTTCGATAGCGCTGTTATTGTTTTTTCCACGCCATTGCCTGGCGCCCACACGCAAAATCCCTGGTTATTATGGTTTGCTTCCATTTGCAAAGGAAATATTTGCAAATACCGTGCCTAGTTCACACTTTTGCCGTAAAGGCGGCAAATTACTATGTAACTAGTTGATATTTAAGGGGAAGCTGGTGGCGTACCGGCGCCTTACCTGGCAGAAAGTATTGGCGAATTGATTCGCAGTTATTTTCTTTTTCGAGAAAAATCGCCAAATATTTCCTGCGGGGGCGATATATTCGCCAATTTTTTCGGAAAGGTCTAGTGCTTTACCAGTCAGCGAGTTGGCTGAGCTGCCGCCGGTAGGTGGGTGGAGAGACGCCAACCATGGTCGCCGCTTCGGTTTGGGTGCGGGCCAGCTCGCTGATCTGACTCAATAGCAAGTTGTGCAAATGGCGCATCGGGTCGAAGCGTTCCCGCTGCGCAATCCGGATCCAGCGCGGCAGTAATACGGCCACAGCTTGCCAATTGACCTGAAATTCGGCCGGGCGATTCTGTTGTTCCGACTGGTAGCGCGACAGTTTCCGGCGCAGGGTGCTTTCCGGTAAGCCCAGCGCGTCTGCGGCCTGCAGGTTGACCTGCCCATGCTGCTCCAACGCCGCGTAAATAAGGTCTTGCTCCAGCCACAGGCCCAGGGGCAATAGGCGGCTGTTTTCCAGGCAGTAGCTGACTTGCTCGGCCAGTGCGTTGCGCAAAGCACCTTCTATTTCAGCAAGGCTCTCAGTTTCTGCTTGCGTTGACCTGGTGCTCGTCGTGGGCGCTGCTTTGTTGACGCTGCTGCCGTCAGATTCCCGGCGCAGGTCTAACTCGGTGACATCAACCCTGTCACCCTGGCAGAGAATAACGGCACGTATCAGCCTGTTGCGTAGTTCGCGAATATTGCCGGGCCAGGGGTAGTGTTGCATGAGTTCTTCGGCGGCCGCTGTAAAGCCGACAATATCCCGTCCGTACTGGGCGCTGCAGCTGTGCAAGAAATGTCGCGCCAGGTGAATAATATCGCCATCGCGAGAGCGCAGCGGCGGCGAATGAACGTTAAATACGTTGAGACGATAGAACAGGTCTTCGCGAAACTTGCCTTGCTTTATCTGCTTTTCAAGGTCGACATTGGTAGCCGCAATGATGCGGGTGTTGGTGCTTACAAGCTGTGTGCTGCCGACAGCGGTAAATTGTTTCTCCTGGACTACGCGTAGTAATTTTACCTGTACGTCCATCGGCAGCTCGCCAATTTCATCCAGCAGCAAGGTGCCGCCGTCCGCTTCCTTGAGCTTGCCGGGAGAATCACTCACGGCGCCGGTAAACGCGCCTTTAACATGACCGAACAGCTCACGTTCGATCAGGCTGCTGACAACGGCGCCGCAATCGACAATAACAAATGGTGCCTCACTGCGATTGCTAAGGCGGTGTATTTCCCGCGCGATCACTTCCTTGCCGGTACCGGACTCGCCGGTGATCAGCACGGTCTCGTCGGTGGGGGCGACCAGCTGTATCAGCTGCATCACTTCGGCCATGGTGTTGGATTGAAAGAGAAGCTCCGATTCCTGGGCCGGCAGCGTCGACACGGCCGGCGTCGTGGCTGGACTGCGATCGCCAGGGTTGGCGATATAGCCGAGCAATGACTGTATCAGCAGCAGGTCCTGCTGGCGCAATTCCCCCTGCAGGTTAGAGCTGCTCAGGTAGAGTGCACCCTGGAGACCGCCGCCCAGGGCCACGGGTATACAATAATCTGAATCTGCCCGCAGGGGCGCGCCGGATTCGGCGGCGCTATGAATCAGTTGCTGCTGGCTTTCTGATAGTGCTGGCAGCTTTGCGCCGCTGCTGTCTTCGGCCAGCAGTGTCAGCTCATCTGCCTCCCTGCGATAAAACGCTGCCTGCTCCAGGTTGAAGGAGCGCCTTATCCTGCCCACCAGCCTGGCGGCCAGGCTCTCTGAATCCTGGTTGTCGGCGGCGGTGCTCATGGTATTCCAGAGCAGCGCCATATTGCGATAGTCCTGGCCAGCGTCTTCGGTGAGGAGGCCGCTTTGACCGTCGAGGTTACCGATCAGGCCGATATCGGTGCTGGGACGCCAGATGGCTGCCCGGTTGCCGCCTGATTGCTGGGCCAGGGTGAGGGCGCGATTGGCGCGCCGGAACAGCTCTAATGGCGATTCGTTATCTGACCCGCCTGCGCCCGGTCGATGATGTGAAATGCCAATACTTACGGACAGTGTAAGTGTTTCCTGCAGGAACCAGTGCTCCGACAGGCGCTGCAATATCGCGCCGGAGATGGAGTTGGCCTCTTCCAGAGTGGTGTAGGGCAGGCTGGCAGAAAAAACCGCCCCCCCATAATAACTGGCCAGGTCGGTGCTGCGCATGGCCAGGTTCAGTTGTTCGCCGATCTCACGGATCAGTAACTCACGGGTATGCTCTGGCAGGTTTCTTAATAGCTCGTCCTGGTCGTCAGGACTGATCAGGAGCAATACAAAAGCACGCTCGTGGTCCAACGGGTAGTCGTACAGGTTATCAAAGCCGTCGGGTAGTTCAGATGGAACTGGCAGGCCTTCCTGAGAATCGCTGAACTCTGCGAGCTGGCGCAGGATGAGCACCACGCCGCTGTTTTCGTCTCGTTCGCGAGTGGGGCCCACCACGCCATCAAGCAGAAACTGGCTGCCGTCGCCGCGCACAATCTGGAAGGGCGGCAGTCGGGTAACGGCCGTTACTTGCAGAAGCTGCTCCCAGGGTATGTTGGCGGCACTCTTGCCGACCCCCGCCTGGTCCTGCAGCAGTTGCAGGCAATTACGGCCCACGGCCTCTTCGGTGCTAATCCCAAATAGTAACTGCGCATCTTCATTTAAAGCGCTGATCTGGCCACTGACGTCGACGAATACCAGGGAATCGCCAATACATTGCAAAGCCGTGGCCAGCAATTGTTTGGTCTGGCGCAATTCCTGCTCAATGCTGAACTTGTGCAGGGCCATTTCGATTGCGATCTGCAGGTCCGGTGTTTCAATTGGCTTCAGCACATAGCCGTAGGGCGCAATCGACTTGGCCCGCGCCACGGTTTCACGATCCGAATATGCGGTCAGAAATATCACCGGGATATCGAGTTTCTCGGTGATTGCTCGTGCAACGTCTATGCCGTCGATTTCATCTTTCAGGTGTATGTCGCACAGCAACAGGTCGGGTTGGACTTCTTCAGCCTTGGCAATGGCCTGGTGAGGATTGTGCGCCAGCCCCACCACCCGGTGGCCCAGTTGCTGCAGGCGCGACTGAATGTCTCGTGCGACCAGGGCCTCATCTTCTATGATGAGGATGCCGGGTTGGCGCTGTGGAGGAGAGTCAGTCATTTTCGGGGGGTCAGGACGCAGCCCGGAGATCGGCCTGTGGCGCGAGAGTTTTGTGGTCCTCGGCTCGACTGAAAGTCAGCGCGCCGTCTTCGAGTTCTCCGTGCCGGAACATCTTGCGATCCTTGCGGTAATTCTGCGGGTTGAGCCAGGGTTCACGATCGCCCTGTTTGGGGAACAGGTGCATCACCCGCTGCATGTAGCCCGCGGAAAAGCCCTCGATCCACTGTCTTGCCGGCATATCCACGTCAGCATCCCGCAGCTGTGGCGTGGCCTGTGGAGTGCCTTTGGCATCCATATGGTTCAGCAGGCGGCAGCTGTACTCAGCGGTAAGGTCGGCGCGCAGGGTCCAGGAGGCGTTAATATAGCCAAAGAAGGTCACCAGGTTAGGCACCCCCGAATACATGATTCCTTTATAAGTCCAGGTATCGGCAAAATCTATGGTCTCGCCATCCACCGTGACCGTGGCCTCGCCCATGATCACCAGCTCCAGGCCTGTAGCCGTGACAATGATGTCCGCCTCCAGTGTTTCCCCTGTATCCAACTCGATGCCATTTTCGGTGATCCGGCTGATCTGCTCGGTGACGACCGAAGCCTTGCCGCTGCGGATGGATTGGAACAGATCGCTATTAGGTATCAGGCAGAGGCGCTGGTCCCAGGGGTTGTAGCTGGGAGTAAAGTGCTTCTCCACATCGTAGTCTGGCCCCAACTCTTCTCGTACCATGTGCAGCAATTTCTGTTTGACGTCTTCGGGCTCGTTTCGCGTCTTCTTATAGACCCACTGCTGCAGCAGCACGTTTTTCCAGCGGGTAATGGCATAGGCCCAGCGCTCTGGCAAAAAACGGCGCAGGGCGTTAGCGATGCGGTCCTTGTCTGGCCGCGACACCACGTAGGTGGGGGAGCGCTGCAGCATCACCACGCTGGCAGCCTTTTCCGCCATGGAAGGAATCAGGGTCATCGCCGTGGCGCCTGAACCAATCACCACAACCTTCTTGCCGCTGTAGTCCAGGTCTTCTGGCCACTGCTGTGGGTGAATGACCTGTCCCTGAAATTTCTCCAGGCCAACAAAATCCGGGCTGTGTCCCTGGCGATAGCTATAGTAGCCGGCGCACATGAGCAGAAAATTGCACTTAAAGCGCAGAGTCTCGCCAGTGTCCTTGCGCCTGACCTGGACAGTCCACTGACTGTCCGCGGAAGACCAGTCCATGCCTGTCACCAGGTGTTGGTAGCGAATATGTTGATCTATCCCCGACTCGGTCGCCGTTTCGTTGATGTACTCAAGGATTGCCGGACCGTCGGCAATGGCCTTGGCCTGGCGCCAGGGCTTGAAGCTATAGCCCAGGGTGTGCATATCGCTATCGGAGCGAATGCCGGGGTAGCGGAACAGGTCCCAGGTGCCACCCATGGCCTCCCGGCCCTCCAGTATCAAGAAGCTCTTGTCTGGACACTTGTCCTGCAGGTGGTGTGCCGCACCGATGCCGGAAAGGCCGGCACCAACGATCAGGACATCGACGGTTTCTATGCTCATGCTGTCGCTATTCTCCCGCTTCGATCTGTTCACTGTGCGGGAACAGGTAATTGCGTACAATCGTGAAAATTTCGGGCTGCCTCACCAGGCTCGGCACCCGGCCGAGGCCTTCTGAATTGGCAAACAATGGCACGTTGGCACCGCTGTGTTCTTCATAAGAAAAATTATTGGTCGCGTAGTTCACCGCCAGGATTGCTCCCTCGTCTGTGACGATTCTGGCAAGATGCCCCGGCGTGTACACGGGAATACCAAAAGCGTCGAACAGGCTGGTGGCAGGCACCAGCTGCGCCGCCTGGCTGTGGTCCGCCGTTACCAACACCAGCGTCTCTGGGTTCTTATCGGCATAGTCCAGAGCCACCTTTAACGCCTCGTTTAACTGTGCCAGCTCTCCAATAGAGCCGCAGGGTTTGCGCTCGTGCGATTGTTTGTCTATCGATGCCGATTCCACCATCAGGAAAAAGCCCCGCTCATTGTCCAGTCGCTGCAGTGCTACTGCCGTCATTTCTTCCAGACTGGGCATGCCGCTGAACTGAGGGTTTGCCTCGCAGCTCATGACTGCGGGTAGCTCCACGCTGCCCAGGTAGCGATGCACCTGGTTTGCCCAGCTGGGCTTCGGGGTCTCAGCGCGGCGGCCACCAGCGCCCTGCAGCCTGACGGGCATGGTCGAATCTGAAAACAGGCCCAGCAGTTTCTTGTCCAGCGGCGCTGTGGCCAGGCCATCGGCTGAATCGATGACATGGAAGCCATTGGCTTGCGCCTGCTGCCTGACCGATTGTTCGCTGGCTTCGGCCTTCATGGAAAAGTGCTTTAGCCCGCCACCCAGCACGACATCGACATCAGAGGCTGCGATTTGCTCGGAGATGGAGCCGGCGCCGCCATTTGCCGCAGTGTATTGAGGGCAATCGGGCAGGGTAATGGTGGAAATCCTGGCGCCGTTGATGGCCTCGGGGTTCTCACAGTAGCGCATATTGATATGGGCCACGAAGGCCGCCGGAGTTGCATCGGTTACGCTGGCTGTTGAGACCAGCCCGGTTTTCAGGCCAGCGGCTTCGGCCAGCTCCACGATTGTTGTCAAAGGCTGGTCCGTGCCGGCGCTGGTGGAGATGCGCCCGCGGCTGGTGATCTCGCCAGTGGCCATTGAAGTTGCGCTATTGGCTGAGTCAGCCACGTAGATCGTGCTGCCATCCTCCTTCACTGTAAGTACCTGGGAGGCCGCCCGCAGCGGCAACTCATCCATGAGCAGCTTGCCCTGGGCACCGGCGAGGTAGTTGCGGGCGATGGTGATCTGTTGGTCATCCATGCCGTCGCCAATTATCAGTATCACGCTGGGCGCGGCCAGCACGCTGTGACTGCTGCAAAGCAGTGCCAGCGGGGCTGCCATCAGCGGGGCTGCCAGCAGACGTTTTAAAAGTGAACAGGCATAGTTCATCAGGCTTGGGCCTCCGCGCCTACAGGGCAATCAGGCAGCGTACCGTGATGGCCACCAGCACCAGTGACGACAGACAGAATACGCTAAAGCGCACCATAACCTTGTTGCCAAGATTCTGCACCAGTGAGTGCGCCACCCTCAGTCCTACATAGGCCCAGGCCAGGTTGATATTGATGGGGTCCGCCGTCTGTGCCAGCTGGCAGTAAAAAGCCAGGGCGTAAAAAACGGTCGGTTGCTCATGCAGGTGATTATAGTTGTCGGCGACCGCACGCACTGTGGATGGAAGCGAGTTGAGCGATCCCGGGTGGCGCGCATCATCCGCATCGATGGCCGCAGCTTGCATGGCGGGGATTCGCAGTGCGTACATCCAGACCCAGACGATCAGGGTCCAGCTTATGAGCGCGATTACCGGCGTGAGCATGTTATTCTCCATTGTTATAGTAGTGGCGACAGGGTACTGCCACGGCTGGACGTGGGTCAATCATCCCAGGGATCAAGACAGCTCCGGTTCGCGAAATCCAGGGCCGGTTAAGCCAGAGAGATAGACTATGTACGAACTGCAAATACACGGCACTCGCGACTGCGCTAGCGGTGGCCTGGGGGCGTCGGCCGTATGAAGTTGCTGCTGCGTATAGTCGCCTGGTTGCTGGCTGTCCTGTTCAGTTCAGCGCTTATTGCACTGCTGGTTGGCATGGTATGGCTGTGGCCCAGCTACGACTATCTGCCGGCACAGGCAGCGCCATTCACCGCCCAGCGCCTACCACAAAATCCACAAATCTATGCAGTAGAGCCCGAGCACAACTACCTGAATATTAACTACCCGTCTGTAATTCGGGTGCCGGATTGGGTAGAGAATCCGCTGGGCAAGTATTACCTCTATTTTTCCCATCATAAGGGCAGTTACATTCGCATGGCTTATGCGGACAGCCCAGGCGGTCCCTGGACGGTATATAAAGGAGGGGTGCTGTCCCTGTCTGAATCGGGCTTTCCTGATCGCGTGGGTGGCAAGCCTGACACGATCACGGTATTACGAGACCTGTTCGCAACGTTCTCGCCCCAGGTTGTGCGCGACTACCTGATTTTGGCCTATAGGGCGATGATCACGGATCCCGCTGAGCGCGAGGCCAGGGGCATTTCTGCCGCGGCGAACGAGGCGCCTCATATTTCCAGCCCCGAGCTGGTGGTCGATGAGCAGAATAAGCAGCTGCTGATGATCTTCCACGGCTATGATGAACGCGGTGGTCAGAGCAGTGCCCTGGCGCGTTCTGCCGATGGCCTGGTATTTTCGAGGGCGGCAGATACGCAGCCGCTGCTAAGCACTTACTTGCGCAGCTTTACATATCGCGACAGATACTACCTGCTTGGTATGCCGGGCGTACTTTATCGCAGTGATTCGCTGTCGGGGCCCTACCTGCCGCGCGACCGCGGCCTGTTTGAACCCGATATGCGTCACGCTGGTCTATGGTTGCAGGGTGATAGTCTCTACGTATTCTGGTCCCAGGTAGGTTACGCGCCGGAGCGACTGATGCTCTCAGTGGTCGACCTTTCCGACCCTGACTGGAATCGTTGGCAAGCGACTGCGCCGGTTGATGTACTGCTGCCTGAGCTGCCATGGGAAGGTGGCTTGTTGCCGGTAAGCGTATCGCTGCGGGGAGAGCTGGACATGCCGGCGCGGGAGTTGCGAGATCCCTATGTTTTCCAGGACGACGATGGCCAACTCTACCTGTATTACGTCGGCGGCGGCGAGCAGGGTATTGGCGTGGCCCGGCTGTTAACCGAGCGACAAGCGACCCGGCTGAAGCAGGCGGAAATGTTGGAACGGGCGCGTTCCCTGGAGCGGCCGCAACCCATAGCTGAGCCTCAGCCCACAGCTGAGCCGGAGTCCACAGTTGAGACAGAATCCTCAGCTGGCCCGGAACCCACAGCCGGGCCGGAACCCACAGCCGGGCCGGAAGAGTCAGCTCTCTGAGGTCTTAGTCCTCGAACAGCTGCAACTGCTCATCGTCGCCACCCGCACGCGGCTCCAGCCTTAAGCCGGCGCCAAGCAATCGAATGGGCATGGCCTGGCGCTGCCAGGCACTTTGCATGAGTCGCGAATAATCACCCTTGCTCAGCCAGGGCTCGCCGCGATCACTGATAAGCTCTTCCAGCGTGGTCTGTTTGAAATCCTTGAACTTGAGTTTGATGAATCGCTTGCTGGGATAGTATTGCTTTTCTATCTTGCCGAAGCGCGTCTCCAGCTCCTCCAGCACTGCTTCCAGCGCGTCCAGCATGTCGGCCTCAGTGTTGATGTCCTCGGCGTAGGTTCGTTCCACGCTGATAGACTTGCGAATGCGGCTGGTTTTAACCTCGCGGTGGTCTACACCCTGCGCCAGCTGCGCCAGTCTTGGGCCATACTTGCCAAAGTGCCTGGCGAGTGTTTCCACGGGGATTTGTTGCAGGTCACCGCAGTTCACCACGCCCAGGCGGCGCAATTTTTCCGTGGTGACCTTGCCAACACCGTTGATCCTGGATACCGGCAGTTGCAGGACAAAGTCACTGACCTGGGAGGGTGCGATGGTGAAGGTGCCGTCCGGCTTGTTCCAGTCGCTGGCAACCTTGGCCAGGAATTTGTTGGGTGCGACACCTGCCGATACGGTCAGCTGTAACTCCTCACGAATGCGCTGGCGAATCTCGTTGGCGATCAGGGTGGCACTGCCATTACAGTGTTGGCAGTCGCTGACATCCAGGTAGGCCTCGTCCAGCGAAAGCGGTTCAATTAACTCAGTGTAGTCAGCAAAGATTTCGCGAAACTGTCCGGACACCTTGCGATACAAGTCGAAACGCGGAGGGATGATGATCAACTGGGGGCAAAGCTGCCGGGCCCGCGCCGAGGGTATTGCCGAGCGCACACCGAATTCCCTGGCCCGATAATTGGCGGTTGCGATAACACCCCGCCTTTCCGAGGAGCCGCCAACGGCGATCGGTTTGTCGGCCAGTGCGGGGTCCTCTCGCATTTCAACAGATGCGTAAAAGGAGTCGGCATCAATGTGAATGATCTTGCGCATCACGTTGCTTTTGCTGTGCTTCCCACAAGCCGGCGTAGTGCTGCCCCAGCTCGAGTAACTGCTGATGCGAGCCCTGTTCTACTACCTGCCCCTGCTGCAACACCACGATCCTGTCTGCGTCGATGATGGTAGAAAGACGGTGGGCAATGACCAGGCTGGTATGGTCCCTGGAGATTTCCCTCAAGGCACTCAATATGGCTTGTTCGGATTTGCTGTCCAGCGAGGATGTGGCCTCGTCGAACACCAGTATTGGGGGTCTCTTCAGCAGCGTGCGCGCTATGGCGACGCGTTGTTTTTCGCCGCCAGATAGTTTTAGCCCGCGCTCTCCCACCAGCGTCGCCCCGCCCTGGGGCAGTCTGTCGATGAAATCGTCCAGGTGGGCCAGGCTGATTGCCGTGGCGACCTCGCTGTCGCTGGCCTCCGGATTGCCATAGCGCACATTCTCAAAAATGCTGTCGTTAAATAGCACCGTGTCCTGGGGCACGATGCCGATGGCGCTGCGCAGGGAGGACTGGCTGACGCCATGAATATCCTGCCCGTCAATCGTGATTCGACCGCTGTCCGGATCGTAAAAACGAAACAGCAGCTTGACCAGGGTGGACTTGCCGGCCCCACTGGCACCGACGACGGCCACTTTCTCACCCGGTGCAATCTCGAAGCTCACCTGATTGAGGATACTGCGGTCATCGCCGTAGGAAAAACCAACTTGCTCGAAGCGGATGCCGCCCTGGCTTACCTGTAGCGAAGAGGCATTCTCGACGTCAACGACCTGGGCCTTCACCGCCAGCAGCTCGAACAGTTTCTCAATGTTGGCCAGTGAGCCCTTTATCTCGCGAAATACGAAGCCAAGAAAGTTAAGCGGCAGGAACAATTGAATCATGAACTGATTGACCAGTATGAAGTCGCCGAGGCTCATACTGCCCTCGCGCACCCTCAGTACGGCGAGGCCGATCATGGCGGTTTGCGCCACGGCAATGATAAGCGCCTGCCCGCCGTTAAGCCCAAACAGGGACAAGCGGTTCTTGCGACGGGCCTGCTCCCAGCGGGCCAGCTCGTCGTCGTAGCGCCTGGATTCAAATTCTTCGTTGGTAAAATATTTTACCGTCTCAAAATTCATCAGGCTGTCGACCGCGCGGGTGTTGCTGGCGGAGTCGGCGGCATTCATTTCCCGCACGAACTGTGTTCGCCACTCTGTGGCGCGCAGTGAGAACAGGCCGTAGATCAGTACGGACACCAGGGTGATGCTGGCGAAAGACGGGCCGTAGTTGGCGAGCAGGATGCCAACCACCACCAGGATTTCGAATAATGTCGGCGCAATATTGAAGACGAAAAAACGCATCAGGAAACTGATGCCGGTAGTGCCGCGCTCGATTTCCCGCGCCAGTCCGCCGGTGCGTCGATTCAGGTGGAAATCCAGGTCCAGTGCATGTACGTGCCGGAACACCTGCAGTCCAATGCGGCGCATAGCACGCTCGGTGACGCGCCCAAAAATTGTGTCGCGCAGTTCGCCGAAAAATACATTGGAGAAACGGGCGGCCCCGTAGGCCAGGACCAGGCCTGCCAGTAATGTGATGGAGAGTTGCCCAGGCCCAGCCGAGTCCAGGGCGTCAACCAGGTACTTGAGCAGGAACGGGATCAGGATGACAGCCCCCTTGGCCAGCACCATGCACAGCAGCGCCAGGGCGACGCGGCGCCTGGACTCGCGCAGGAAGGGCCACAGGTGAGTTACCACGCGCCAGTTCATGGAGCGATTGGAGTCGTCTTCGAAGTTACCGTGTCGCATAATTTCTCTAGTGGCCGCCGATGAGTATTTCCAGGCGTAACTTGATCATTGCCACCCCTTCGCGATCCGGGTCGCGCTGCCGCTTGCGCCAGGCATAGCGGGGCTCTACTTCCCAGAACAGCCAGTCGCGCAGGAACTGGCGGCGGTAACCCAGGCCGAAGCCCCGGCTCTTGAGCAACTCCGGGTCCGTTTCGCCGCGAATAAAAGTAAAGGCGCGCAGGGCTGATTGCTCGTCCAGTCGCCACACCCAGGCCAGGCGGCTGTTCCACTCCACGCCGTTGGACTCCTCCGAGTACTCCGCCCTGTTAGCCCAACGCAGCAGGGTCTCTTGACCCAGCCTGTAGTCCAGGTCGGCCCGGGTCAGTGTGCCGAAGCCGTCGCCACCGACCCAGAACAGCTCCTCGCTGAATCGAAACAGCGTTTTCTCCTGCAGCTGTCGCTGATAGCGATACTTTGCGCCGAGCTTTCCCTTGGGGCCGGCCTTAAAGCCGGCAATCAGGTAGGCCTTGTGGTACAGCTTGTCGCGCAGCTGGTATTGCAAGTCCAGTGTGGATTCGCCATCCGCTACCAGGCCGGGATCGTAAAAATCATCGTCGAAGTCTTCATCCTCGCCCAGGAAAACCAGGCTTAAGCGATCATTGGCTACCGGTAAGTAAAGCCTGCCAGTGGCGCGCAGGCTCCATTCATCATCATCCTGCTCATCCCAGTTGTACTGCGGCCGAATTCGAATCAGGGAGCTGGGCGAGTCTTCGACAGAATTGGCGTCGCCGAAAAAACTGTCCGTCCAGCGAGCGAGTCCATCGGCTCTCTGGCTGATTGCCTGGTGTTGGCCATCGATCCAGGTTTGTGGCGCAGGGGATTCTTGCCCGCCGCCAGTGGGCTCCTCTGCAAGGCCGGTGACGGCTGACAGTGCCGTAATGCAGGCCAGGCAAACTCCGGGAAAGCTGAGAGCAGTGCTACTCACATTCAATCTTGTTCTACACTAGGGCTTCTATAACAGGTTAACTTCGCAGGGAGAAAATAACCATGGTTAAGGCCGTTCGTATCGATGAGATTGGTGGACCCGAGGTCATGCAGCTGACAGACGTCGAGTTGGAGCCCCCGGGTCCCGGCATGGTCACGGTGCGCAATCGCGCCATTGGTCTCAACTATATCGACACCTACCATCGCAGCGGCCTGTATCCCTTGCCCTTACCCACCGGCATTGGTCTGGAGGGGGCGGGTGTCGTGGAGGCGGTTGGGGAGGGCGCCGAACTGGCGGTCGGTGATCCCGTCGTCTACTGCGCCGCCGGTTTTGGCGCTTATTCGGAAGCCCTGAATTTACCCGCTGCGCGGCTGGTGAAAATTCCCGAGGGCATTGATTTTGATACCGCTGCCGCGGTCGCGCTGAAGGGGGCCACGGCGGAGTACCTGTTGCAGCGCACCTTCCCGTTGCAAGCCGGTGACAGCTGTTTGTATCACGCCGCCGCAGGGGGTGTCGGACTGATTTTCGGCCAGTGGGCGAATGCGGTTGGCGCCACGGCTATCGGCACGGTGGGTTCGGCTGAAAAGGTCGAGTTGGCCCGGGCGCATGGTTACCAGCATGTGATCAATTACCGCGAGGAAGATGTGCTGCAGCGGGTGCTGGAGATTACCGACGGTCACAAGCTGCCCGTGGTTTACGACGGTGTTGGCAAGGATACCTTTGATATCTCACTGGATTGCCTGCGCCCGCGCGGGCTCATGGTCAGTTTCGGCAACGCCTCTGGTGCGCCGCCGCCGCTGGATTTACAGCTGCTCAGTGCCAAGGGCTCGCTGTTCATCACCCGGCCGACCCTTTTCTCCTACACCATGGATACCGCAGAGTTGCAGCAGAGCCTCGCGGATGTATTTGAGCGGGTATTGGCGGGCGATATCAAAGTCGAGATTAATCAGCGTTACCCCCTGGCAGAGGTGCAACAGGCTCATCGGGACCTGGAGGCACGCAAGACAACGGGCTCGACCTTACTGCTACCCTAGCATTGGGCGCAGACGCTAACGGGTTGCGCCGGCGACGCCGCGGTAATCGTCATACCAGGCGGGAAAGCGCATTGCGTAAACACACAGGGTCAGGGCTGCTGTTTGTAACAGCAACCAGAGACCGAAATTCCCCCACAGGGACAGCCAGGCCAAGCCCAGCAGCAGGTTGGGGGCGTGGCAAAACTGGACCTTCTTCAGATTCCAGGCCTCGTAATTGTGCGGCGGCGACACCTTCTTATCCCAGAAGAACTGGTGGTAGCAGAAGTTGTAGCCGCTTAGTGCCAGGTAAGTTAGTGCGGCAACCCAATAACTGTTGAGCCCGGTTTTTTCCAACACAGCCCAGCAGCACAGGAACACCTGTCCGTGGCACAGGCCCCAGGCCAGGCCGTAAAGCAGGTTGCTCAGAGGATGTGGCAGGCGGCCGTCTGTGAAAGTGCCCCTGGGCCACAGCATCACATAGCCAATCCACAATACCACCAGGTAAATGCTGGTAAACCCGATCCAGGCAGGGCTCTGCAATTGGCTTTCACTGATCAGCGGCACCGACAGCAGGCTCTGTAATACGCCCAGGCTCCAGCTGGCGAGTAGCCCGAAACTGAAGTAGATGATGGCGCGCAGCCAGGCCAGGTCTGGATAGTAGGTGGCAGCATCGCGCTGCCGGCGTCGCCACAGGTAGGCGAGACTGGCAGATAGCAGGCAGGCCATGGCCAGCGCGGCAACCCAGTCGGCGCCGCCACCATCAAACAGTGTGTAATCATGTACCAGTCGCATAGGGGGCTTATAGTATTCCAATAGTTCATTCAGCGGGAAGCAGAATGCCCTGCACCACACCGGGAGCGTGCTGGTGCATAATAGGCGCTCCCGAAAAAAGGAGTTTGCTGTGACTGTATTGGAACGCTGGCATGAAGTAATCAAGCAAGGCGACACATCTCTTCTGGCAGACCTGATTGCCGATGACTGTGTTTTCTACTCGCCTATCGTGCATACACCCCAGGAGGGCAAGGAGCTGACCATGCTTTACCTCTCCGCGGCCACCCAGGTGCTGGGAGAGAACTTTCACTATGTGCGCGAGGTCAGCGATGATCACCAGGCCGTGCTTGAGTTCATGGGTGAAAATGAAGGCATCAGTATTAACGGTGTCGACATCTTTAGCTGGAACGAAGAGGGCAAAATCGACAACTTCAAGGTGATGGTGAGGCCGCTCAAGGCGGTCAATTTGCTGCATGCACAGATGAAGGCGATGCTGGAGCAGATGGCCTCAGGCTTCAAACCCCAGGGGCAGTGATCTTGCCGTAAAAGGAGTTCATGGATTACGGTTATCGCGTGTTATCATGGCCAGTGTGAGCCGCAATTTATACTAATTACTATAATAAAAACAATGACTTGGAGTGATGAGTGAGCTACAGAAGGGTTCTTGCAAGCGTCCTTCTGGCGGTCTTCTCGGTAGCCTGTACTGAGAAGTCGCCTGATAAGAGCGCGGTCTATGCCGACGACGCTGTTCGTGTCTACCTCGCCCGCAGTATTGTGACTATGGATGCTATTCGCCCCCGCGCTGATGCGGTGGCGGTGGCGGACGGTCGCATCGTTGGGGTCGGTAATTTATTTGAGATTGAACGCAACCTGGGGGATCGTGACTACCTGGTTGACAAGACCTTTGCCGATAAAGTGCTAATGCCTGGCTTTATTGAGCCACACCTGCACCCCTATATCGCCGGCATTCTGCTCCCCATGGAATTCATTACACCTCACGATTGGCAGCTGGCCGGTCGCGAGGTGAAAGCTGTGCGCGGTCGCGCCGCCTACCTGGCCCGGGTTCGGGCACATGAGTCGACTCTGGCCGGGGACGAATGGCTCTGGACCTGGGGCTATCACCCCCTGTTCCACGGACCGCTGTCGCGGGTTGATCTCGATGCCATCTCACCGCGCCGCCCCGCCGTGGTCTGGCACCGTTCTTTCCACGAGATTTATTTGAATACTGCGGCATTGAAGGCCTTGCAGATTGATGAGGCGGCAGCTGCCGCACATCCCCAGGTCGATCTGGCCAATGGGCATTTCTATGAAAACGGATTAGAGCTGCTACTGCCACGCATGACACCGCTGCTGCTGGAGCCGACCCGTTACGTCGATGCGCTGCGAGAAGCGCGCAAGATCATTCATGCCGGTGGCATTACTACTGTCGGTGATGGGGCCTTCGGAACCCTGAACCTGGAGCTCGAAATTGATGCCCTCAAGGCTGCGGGCTGGGACACCTGGGTTACTCCCTTTCGCACCTTTTTGCTGCTGGATGGCAAAGCCCTGGGCGAGGCCAAGGGTCACGAGCAGGTGGTCAAGATTGTTAACTTCATGAAGCGCAGGGATATGAAGCGGATTCGCTTTTCCCAGCGCCAGATCAAGCTATTTGCCGACGGTGCGGCCTACTCGCAGTTGATGCAGATGAGCGAGGCTTATACTGATGGCCACGAGGGTGAATGGCTAATGCAGCCGGATGAGTTGCTGGCGGCGGCGCGAGTATATTGGAACGCCGGGTTTCAGATTCACGTGCACGTGAACGGTGATGCCGGACTGGATACGACGCTGGATGTGTTGCAGTCACTGCAGCAGGAAAACCCGCGTGAAGACCACCGGTTTACTATCCATCATCTTGCCTATGCGCGGCCTGACCAGGCGCAGCGGCTGGCGGAGTTAGGCGGCATGGTGCAGGCTAACCCTTACTACCTGTGGGCCCTGGCGGATGTCTATGCGGAGTCCGGCCTGGGCTTCAAGCGCGCTTCCAACATGGTGCCCCTGAATAGTTTCGCCAAGGCCGGCACCCGGGTGGCGTTGCACTCCGATTTCACCATGGCACCGGCCCAGCCACTATTGCTGGCCTGGGCGGCGACAACTCGCAGGACCGCTGAGGGTAACGTGTTTGCACTCAATGAGCGGCTGACACTGCAGGAGGCGCTGCGAGGCATTACCATCGATGCGGCTTACCAGTTGCAGCAGGAATCCGAGATCGGTTCCATCGAGGTGGGCAAGCAGGCCAACCTCACGGTGCTGGAGCAGGATCCCTTCGAGGTGCCCCTGGATGAGCTGAAGGACATTCCCATCTGGGGAACCATGTTTGAAGGCCGCGTCTACCCACTATCTGCCGAGTGATTCCCGGTAACATGCTCGCGTGACGGAGCAGGCCCACACACTTTCTTTTCGGCTGTGGTGGGGTTTGCTGGGCTGCGTCGTGCTGATGATCGCCATCCTGCTGGCGGGCCCCTATGGTGATCATATTGCGTTCCTCCCGGATTCCGGAGCTGCCTGGTATTTCTGGCAGCGGCCAGACCCGACTGTGGTTTCACGGCTTTCGGCCTGGCTTAGTTATGCCGCGCATCAATTGTCCATCTGGTGGCTGATTTTCCTGGCCCAGCGGCGCGGCCTGGGCTACGTCACCGGTATGCACCCAATCAACCTGGCCGCCCTGTTGATCAACGGTCTGTTTGTTGTCTGGCACATCGTGCAAACGCGCTGGTTCTACGATGGGCTGGCGCAGGATGTGTCCATCTTTACCTCTTTTGGCTCGGTTGCGATTTTGCTCATGCTGGTGGTCATCATGGAAAACCAGCGCCGTGGCGTGTTATTTGGCAAGCGCTGGAATTGGCTGGACCAGCCCGGCCGTTTCCTGCGCAAATACCATGGCTACTATTTTTCCTGGGCGGTTATTTATACCTTCTGGTACCACCCCATCGAGATGAGCCTGGGCCACCTGCTGGGAACCTTCTATACCATCATGCTGATGCTGCAGGGCAGCCTGTTTTTTACCCGCGCCCATGTCAATCGCAACTGGACAGTTCTGCTGGAAGTGTTTGTGCTGGTGCATGGTGCGACCGTGGCGTGGTTGGCGCTGGATAACCAGTCCTGGGCCATGTTCGCTTTTGGCTTTGGCAGTATCTTTATCATCACCCAGATGCATGGCCTGGGGTGGAGCAGGGCATTGCGTTGGCTGGTGGCTGCAGTGTTTCTCGCTGCCTGGTTCCTCAGCTACTATCCTGCACTGGGATTTGGCGTGGTCGACGCGCTGCGTATCCCCTTGATATATGTGATATCAGTGCCACTGCTGGCGCTAGTGGTGACGGCGATCTCCCGGTCGCGCAAGCACAGAGAGTGAACCAACTCAGGCAGCGAGCGTGCGGGCTACCCAGTCGCGGTGGTGGGAGAACTTTTTGCGCAGGTAATCCATCTGGTCACCGAGAATCCGGTCCCGTTCCAGGAAGGTGTACTCCCATGGGTTGGGAGTAAATGGAACCGCCAGTAGTGGCATGTCAGCTTCTTCCGGCGTGCGGCTGCCCTTGCGATTATTGCAACTTCTGCAGGCAGTAACGCAGTTAACCCACAGGTCTTTGCCGCCGCGGCTGACGGGAATGACATGGTCGCGTGTCAGCAGGCCGCGCTGCAATTCCTGGCCGCAGTACAGGCACATGTGCTGGTCGCGCCGAAACAGGGCCTTGTTGTTGAGGGAAATAGAAAAGTTGGCCACCACCCGGCCGCGCATGGCGATGATGGGTGGAATTTCCAGCACCGACTGGTTGCCGGAAACCCGTTGCACGCCGCCATGCAGGACGACGGCAGGATCACCAAGCGTCCAGAACACGTCGCCCTTGGTGTAGGCCGTGGCTGCTTCCTCCGGGCTGCACCATCCTCTTGGCTGCCCGGCCAGGTCCAATCTGAGTATCGCTAGTGACATAGATAAATCTCACTTCGATCGTTGCTACACTTTATACCGCAATACCCTTGATGAAAACAGTGAGAAACTGCCGCAGATATTTCTATTGGATGTCGGTCGGCGCTACACTGTCAGGTTCCGGGCGCGGGCTAAGCAATAGCACCGGCAAGCAAATCACCAGGACACAGGTTGCCACTATGATGATCAATAAGCGGTATGGCGCGCTGGCGCTAGCTCTTGCATTCCTACTGGGCACGACGCTACCACTAAACGCAGCTGATAAAGATAAACCGGCAAGCCACCCGCTGGCAGGTTTGCCCTTGCGGTCGATCGGCCCGGCGCTTCCCTCGGGACGCATTTCTGATTTCGCGTTTCACCCTGACCGTAAGCAGGAATTTTATGTCGCGGTGTCGGCGGGCAACCTGTGGAAAACTGAGAACAATGGCATCAGCTGGCGCCCCCTGTTTGATGATCAGCCATCCTATGCCACCGGTGTCGTGGAACTGGCCCCCAGCGATCCAAAAATCGTCTGGTTGGGAACTGGCGAGAATAATGCCCAGCGCAGCGTTTCCTATGGTGATGGTGTCTACAAGTCAATTGACGGTGGCAGCAGCTGGGAGCAGATGGGCCTGGCCGACTCCGGTCATATCAGCCAGATATGGATTCATCCGCAGGACGCCAATCACGTATTGGTCGCCGCCCAGGGCCCACTGTGGAGCGAAGGCGGCGATCGCGGTCTCTACAAAACGCTGGATGGTGGGCAGAGCTGGGAGCTGATACTGGAGATTGACCCGCATACCGGCGTCAACGAGTTCGTCGTCGATCCGCGCAACTTCGATAACATCGTCGCCTCCAGCTACCAGCGTCGGCGACACGTCTGGGTGTTGATTAACGGCGGTCCCGGCAGTGCGATCCACAAGACCAGTGACGGTGGCAAGAGCTGGCAGAAAATCAGCGCCGGCTTGCCCAAAGACAATATGGGACGCATCGGCCTGGCCGGTGCCGCGTCCGCCCCCGATATGATCTACGCGATCATCGAAGGCAGCAAGGAAGAGCAGGGTGTATACCGCTCTACCGACTTTGGCAATAACTGGGAGAAGCGCTCATCGCGGATGACCAGCAGCCCGCAGTATTACAACGAAATTGTTGTCGATCCGAAGAATCCACAGAGGCTCTACTCAATGGATACCTTCACCCATATATCAGAGGACGGCGGCAAGACTTTCTCCAAGCTGTCCAACGAGTGGCGGCATGTAGATGATCATGCCCTGTGGATTGACCCGGATGACACCGCGCACCTGTTTATCGGCGGCGACGGCGGTATCTATGAAAGCTGGGACCGCGGCCAGACCTGGCGCTTCCTCCGCAACTTGCCGGTGACCCAGTTCTATCGTATCCAGCCGGATAACGCCTCGCCGTTTTACAATGTTTGTGGCGGCACCCAGGACAACAATTCCCTGTGTGGACCTTCGCGGACCAGCGTTGTGCACGGCATTACCAACTCTGACTGGAATATCATTCTTGGTGGCGATGGCTACAAGCCCCAGTTTGACCCGGATGATCCGAATATCATCTATACCCAGTTTCAATACGGTAACCTGTTTCGTTACGATCGCCGCACCCAGGAGCGGGTGACAATTACCCCGCACCCACAGAGTGGTGAGCCCGGCTATAAATGGAACTGGAACACGCCCATCCTGATCAGCCCTCACGATGGCCATCGGCTTTACTACGCGGCGGAATACCTGTTCCGCTCTGACGACCGTGGCGATAGTTGGCGCAAGGTCAGTCCGGACCTGACCCGGCAGATCAACCGCAACAGTCTCGAGGTCATGGGCCGGGTCTGGGGCGTGGACGCGGTCGCCAAGAACGATTCCACCTCGCGCTGGGGTTCTGCCATTGGTCTCAGTGAGAGTCCCCTGGTGGAGGGCTTGATCTACGTCGGTACCGACGATGGCGTCATAAATGTCACCGAGGATGATGGCGCCAATTGGACACGCACCGAGACCTTCCGCGGCGTTCCGGAACTTACCCTGGTCGAAGATGTGGAAGCCTCGCGGCATAACGCCGATGTGGTTTATGCGGTATTCGACAATCACAAACGCGGCGACAACAAACCCTACGTCATGAAAAGCAGCAACCGGGGCCGCAGTTGGAAATCTATTGCTGGCGATCTGCCCCTGCGTGGCTCTGTGCACACCATTGCCGAGGATCACGTCGATCCGAAGCTGCTGTTTGTGGGCACCGAGTTCGGTCTGTTCTTCACCCAGGATGGCGGCGGTAGCTGGCATCAACTGAAGAATAATTTCCCCACCAACGCGGTGCGTGACCTGGAAATTCAGCGTCGCGAGAATGACCTGGTGGTGGGTACCTTCGGTCGTGGCATTTATATCCTCGACAATTACACGGCGCTGCGCAGCAAAGCTGCGGATATCGCCGATGCGCAGCTATTTGAAGTTCGTGACCCCTGGCTTTATATCGTCGGAGACCTCTGGCATGACAAGCCAAAGGGTCGACAGGGAGAGGCATTTTTCAACTCGCCCAATCCGCCTTACGGTGCGGTCTTCACCTACTACCTTAAGGACGCCATCGAGACCCAGGCGGAAAAACGCCTGTCCGCAGAAACCGACGCCGCCAGTAGCAACGCCGATAACCCCTACCCAGACTGGGACCTGATTCGAGAGCAGGACCAGGAAGTGGCACCGCAGCTGTTTATCATGGTGCGCGATAATGACGGCAAGCTGGTACGCCAGGTGAGTGGGGAAACCAAGCAGGGCCTGCACCGTAGTGCCTGGGATTTGCGTCTGCCGCCACCGGACCCGGTACGCCCCGCCAACTATGAAAAACCTTATTGGGGCAAATCGCCGGCGGGGCCGAAGGTTATCCCCGGGACCTATACCGCGCGCCTGGCGATCATGCGCGACGGCGTATTGAGCGAGTTTGGCGAAAGCCAGTCCTTTAATGTGAAGGCCCTTGATAACAGCCCGGAAATCACTTCAGACCGGCGTGCCCTGCAGTCATTCCTGCTGCGTGCCAAGGGTCTGCAGCGCGCGGTGCAGGGCACGGTGCAAGTGCTCAAGGAACTGGATAATCGTGTGACAATGTTGCGAGGCGCCCTGGTTCAGGAAAACATGGGTAGCGATGCCGATCGGGCGGTGCTGCAGGACATCTACAAGCGTCTGCAGGCGCTGCAGATTAGCGTCAATGGCGACAGCGCACTGAGCAAGCGCAACACCTCGGTGCCACTGTCTATCGCCTCGCGCGCCTCCAGCATCTATACGCCAGCAGTATTCGCCCAGGCACCGATCGGTAGCATGCTGCGCGATTCCTATGCCATCGCGGCCAAAGAGTTTGCCGTGGCTTTGGCCGAACTGCAGGCGCTGGATAGCGACCTCAGCACACTGGAGGACGAGCTGGAAATGAAGGGTGCACCCTGGACCAGTGGGCGTATCCCGCAATGGTCTGATAGCCCGCGCTAGCTTATTGGCTTAGCGCAAGGCTTTCAGGACCTCGCGGGTCAGGTCCCAGCGGTTGAAGCCCTGCTTCCCGTAATCCAGGCCCCGGCGCACGATCACCAGGTCATGTGTCGGCACCACGATGACATACTGTCCACGGTTGCCTGCGGTGGCGTAGGCGTCGGCCGGGACATCCTTGCGATTGTCGGGAACCAGCCACCACTGGCCGCCATAAAAGTTGTTGTGAACTGCTGATGCCGGTGCCGGTGTGCGTGAGAACTTGATCCACTCGGCGGACACCAGCTGTTCATTGTTCCACTTGCCGCCCTGGGCATAGAGCAGGCCAAAGCGGGCCAGGTCGCGCGCATTGGTATACACCTGGCTGCTGAGAATAAAGTCGCCGAAGCGGTCGGTACTGAGCAATGTGTTGCGCATGCCGATCTTGTCGAGCAGGGCGCGGCGCGGAAACTCCAGGTAGCTCTTGTCATCGCCCAGTGCCTGCTTCATGGCGTAAACCGCCAACAGTGTGTCGTAGTTCTCGTAGTCCCAGAAGCTGCCGGGTTCTCGCACCAGGCCTCGATTGCGGGCGCCATTGACCGAGCTGGCGCCAGCCCAGTAGGCGAGGCCTGAACCGGTGGCATATTCCATATTGAAGCTATCGACGGGGTATAGGCCACTGGACATATTCAGGACGTGGCGCAGGGTAATCATGCGGCGTGGGTCAGATTCGGCGGCTATGATCGCGGGCAAAAAATCGATTCCCAGTGCCTGGTCCAGCGCCAGTTTGTTCTTTTCTACCAACATACCGATCAAGGTGGCGGCGATGCTCTTGGCCGTGGACCAGGTGCGGGTGCGGGTATGCATATCGACGCCGTCGGCGTAGCGTTCGTGAATAATTTGCCCCTTGTGCAGCACCATCAGGCTCAGCGTGTCCTGCTCCGGCGTGTCGCGCTGGAAAGCCCAGTCGGAGGCGGCCTGCAAGGCCCCGGCATTGATATTCCTGGGTAGTGCCTGATCGGCGACAAGGTCGCCATCAGGCCAGGCGAGCCTGGCTGGGTCGCCGTTCAGCGGCGGCAGGGTTTGGCGTGGCAACTCATCGATATCGTCAAAATCCTGGTCCGGCGCCATTACCACGCAACCAAGGCCCTGGCGAAAAGCGGCGTGAATGACCTTGCCGCTGCCCTGCTTACCCACAGCAACGGCGCGAAGCTTTCTGTCTATTCGATAGTCACCGCCGCTGGGGTCACCCACTACATTCTCGGTGAGGTAGGCCAGTTCCTGCTGGAAAACCTGTTCCAGCGTGCGCTCAGAGGTAAACAGGCCATTGCACATGAGCACTGCCTGTACTCCGTTGCGTATCAGTTCCCGGTTGTCAACGAAATAGTCGTGGCTTTCTTCCTGCCGGGCGGTGGCCGCCATCGAGACAAGGATCAAGGCGGCGCTGAGCAAGTACTTGTGCATGGTGCTTCCAATCTGCATTAAGATAAGCCCATAACAATAACGCCTGGAGAGTACCGTGTCTGCCAGTCCTGGATCAGTCTCGTTTTGTGGGTATACATCCTGAAGCCGCTGTCGCGTCAGCGCCTGTGGCAGCTCGCCAGCCTGGCGCTGGGTTTAGGAATTTGGCTGACACCGGTGCCGGCAGGGCTGGCGCCTGCAGCCTGGCAGTTGTTTGCCATATTTACCGCGTCTATTTTCGCCGTGGTCAGTGGCGCGGTCACAATCTTCCTGGCCGCTGTGCTGGCGCTGGCATTATCGGTACTCAGCGGCACGGTGACACCCCAGGTCGCCTACAGCGGTTTCAGCAAGGGCTTCATCCTGCTCATCGTGGTGGCCTTCCTGGTCGGACGCGGCATTGTGAACTCCGGTCTCGGCGCGCGCATTGGCTTCCTGCTGGTGCGCTTGTTCGGTAAGTCCTCGCTGGGGCTGGCTTACAGTGTGATCATTACCGATGCGGTGATCGCGCCAGCATTTCCCAGCAACACAGCCCGCTCCGGTGTGCTCTACCCGATTGTCTACTCGCTGGCGGAAAGCAGCGGTTCTCATCCCTGGGAGGAATCCCGCTTGCAACTGGGCGCCTACCTGATGATGGTCAGCATGGCCGGGCTGGGTTTGTCCTCCGGCCTGTGGATGACGGCCATGGCCGCAAACCCGGTGGGTGTGGCCATGGCGGCTGAGCGCGGGGTGGAGATTACCTTCGGCAGCTGGTTCCTGGCGTCCTGCCTGCCCACCATCTCTGCCATGGTGTTTGTTCCCTGGCTGCTCTATCGGGTATTTCCACCCGGCATGAAAGCGACCCCGGAAGCGCCGAGGCGCGCGGCGCAACACTTGCAGGCACTGGGCCCAATGTCCCGGCCGGAATGGATTACCCTGGCGACGTTCATAGGCATAGTGCTGGGCTGGGGCCTGGCCAGTACTTTACAGCTGGATGTCACCGCGATCGCGTTCCTGGGTCTCGGCGTGTTGATGCTGGGGGGTATATTTTCCCTGGACGATATCAAGCAATCCGGTGATGCGCTGGAGACACTGATATGGTTCGCCATTTTCTATACTTTGAGCAGCGAACTGGACCGGCTTGGTTTCATGCAATTTGTCGGAGACTTGCTGGGCGGCTATGTAGCCGGTTACAGCTGGCCGCTTACCTTTGTATTCCTGACAGTATTGTACGTATTGATTCACTACCTGTTCGTCAGCCAGACCGCACACATGCTGGCCCTGTTCGCTGTTTTCCTTGGGCTGTCGCAGCCGGTGGTTCCGATCGAACTGATGGCGATGATGCTGTTGTTGGCCACCAACTTTTTCTCCGTGATCACGCCCCAGGGTTCCAGTTGCAATGTGATTTTCGTGGGCAGCGGCTATGTAGAGGGTAAGGAGGTCTATCGCTATGGCGGCCTGGTTACCCTGGCCTGCCTGGTCATCTACCTGGTCATCGGCACCCCCTGGATACTGCTGGTGCTGTAAGCTGGCAGGCGCTTTGTTGCGTATACAGTGGCTAACTCCGGTACTATGCAGCGGCTATGAGTAAACATCCCAAGAAACTGAAACGCGGTGCCGTGCCGCGCGGGCTGGCAGCAACCCTGGCCGGTATCCGCGCCGGTGGTGCACTGGCGGTGGATGGCGCCGTGCACAGTGTGCTGAGCCGCAGCGGCTTGAGGTCTGCTGAGGCCGAGTCAAAGTTCGCCCGGCGCGAGGCGCATCGCCTGGTCCAGCAGCTGGGCGAACTGAAGGGTACCTATGTCAAGGTCGGGCAGATGTTTGCCTTGTTGGGTGAACATTTCCTGCCGCCGGTTCTGACCGAAGCCCTGCATGAGCTCGGCGCCCACACCGAGCCTTTGCCCTGGGAGGCGATGCAGCCGCAGCTGCGGCAAGAGCTGGGCGCGCGCCTGTCGCAACTGAATATTTCGCAGGAAGCTTTCGCAGCCGCATCCCTGGCCCAGGTGCATCGCGCCCGCATTCGGGACAGCGGCGAGAAGATATGCCTGAAGGTGCAGTACCCGGGTTTGTCGGAGGTTATTGATTCTGACTTCGACGCTGTGGTGCGCATGCTCAAGCTGGCGCGCTGGCTGCCGGCGGGGCGCGAACTGGATGACTGGCTGGAGTCCATGCGGGTCTACCTGCACCATGAAATTGATTACCGACGGGAAGCGGGTTTTGTCGAGTTGGTGGGGCAGCACGTTGCCGCACTGGGAGACGCCGCGGCACACTATCACGTGCCGCGGGTGTACAGGCAGTTCTGTAGTGACCGTGTATTGGCGCTGGAGTACGTCAAAGGCAAGCCGGTTAATCATCCCGCTATTGCGCGTCTGTCCCTGGCCCGGCGCAATCAAATAGCCCGCAATATGCTGGAGCTGTTTTTCCTCGAACTCTACGACTGGGGGTTGCTGCAGAGTGATCCCAATTTTGGCAATTACCTGATCAAAATCGGCAAGTCGGGCGCGCTGGACCGTTTGGTATTACTGGATTTTGGTTCGGTGCTGGATTGCTCGGAGGACTTCCTGTTCCACCTGCGCCGGGTTATCGCCGCTGGGCTGGAAGAAGATACCACGGCTATTGTCGAAGGCCTGATTGGCCTGGGTTGCCTGCAGCCTGATGCCAGCGAAGAAGGGCGGGAGCTGTTCGCCAACTTCTGTTTGCATTTACTGGAACCTTTGCGGCCGCCCCGGCGACTGCCGGCGGAACGGCTCAACAGTCGCGGTGAATACTGCTGGGCCAGTTCCGGCCTGATGCGGCGCGCCGGCAAGATGGCAGTGGCCAGCACCGCCACCCGGCATTTCACCACGCCCTCCCGTGACTTCGCCCTGATTGCACGCAAACTGACGGGCGTATTTACCTTTATCTCCGTGCTCGGTGCCGAGTTCAATGGCTATGAGATGGTAAGCCGACACATCGATAACTGGCGCGAGAGGGAATCCCGTGGCTAAAGGTGATGACGCGCCAGTCCCAACCAGTCGCATTGGTCGTTTCGCCCGGGTGGCAAAACTCGCCGGCGGTGTTGCCGGTGGGATGTTGGCTGAAGGCAGCCGACGACTGCGTGCCGGGGAGCGCCCGCGTGCTCGCGACATGTTGTTGACACCGGGTAATGCGCGGCGGGTTGCCGATGAGTTGGCCAGCATGCGCGGTGCGGCGATGAAGATGGGACAAATGCTGTCCATGGATGGCGGTGACTTCCTGCCAAAGGAGCTGACGGATATTCTGGCGCGACTGCGCTCCGATGCCGACAACATGCCGCCGGCACAATTAAATGAAACCATGAGCGGGGCCTACGGCGAGGATTGGGAAGACCAGTTCTACGGCTTTGATGCCCGCCCCATCGCCGCCGCGTCGATTGGCCAGGTGCACAAGACCCATGCGCCGGATGGCCGTGAAATCGTGCTCAAGGTGCAGTATCCCGGTGTCGCCAAAAGCATCGACAGCGATGTCGATAACATCGCCGGCCTGCTGCGTTTGTCCGGCTTGTTACCCGAGGGTGTTGATATCGGGCCGCTATTGCAGGAAGCCAAGACCCAGCTGCGGGCCGAGGCCAATTACCTGGTAGAGGCGGACTACCTGGCGGCTTTTGGCGAGTTGCTGGCGGATGATCAGCGTTTCATCGTACCCGAGGTGCTGCCGGAGCTGACGACCGAGCACGTCCTGGCGATGACCTATATTCATAGCACGCCTATTGAAGTAATCGCCGAGCTGGACCAGTCACAGCGCGACCAACTGCTAAGCGCCATGATCGACCTAATGCTGCGCGAGTTCTTCGAACTGCGCATGGTGCAAACCGATCCCAATTTCGCCAACTACCGCTATCAATCCAGCACCGGCAGGATTGTGTTGCTGGATTTTGGGGCGACGCGTCGTTTCAAGGCGGGCTTCGTTAACAATTACAAGCGCATGCTACGCGCTGCCCTCGCGGCGGATACCGACGGCTTGCTGGCAGCAGCGGAGAAGCTGGGGTACCTGGTGGAGACCGATAACAGGGCTTACCTGGAGCTGGTGGTGGAGATCTTCGCCATCGTGCTGGAGCCGCTGACCAGCGAGGGCCCCTATGACTTTGGCCGCTCTGATATCTCGGCGCGCCTGGCGGCGATTGGGGAGACAGTGCAGGACTTCCGGGAATTCTGGCAGGCGCCGCCTTCCGATGCGGTGTTCTTTCATCGCAAGGTCGGCGGCATGTTCTTGCTGGCCCAGCGTATGCAGGCCCGGGTCGATGTTAACCAGCTGGTGCGGCAGTGGCTGTAGCAGCCGCTGCCTGGGACTCAGGTGGTCTTGTTGGGATTAAAGAAGTCGAAGTCTTCGGTGTTGGTGAACAGGAAGTCGCCGTCGACGCCGCTGAGTTCACTCCTGCTTAAAAGGCCAGGATTCAGCGCGGGCTCCTGGCGTAGCGAAAGCCTTTGGGCAGCCCGGCGTCGGGCAGGAAGCCATAGAGGGCTTCAGCCGGAAGCGCTGTCTCCACCAGCTTACGTACCGCCAGCAGTTTTTCTATATCAATGCCGGTATCAAGCCCCATGGACTCCAGCATGAATACCAGGTCCTCGGTGACGATGTTGCCGCTGGCGCCCGGCGCAAAGGGGCAGCCACCGAGACCACCGAGGGTGGCATCGATGGTGGTCAGCCCCACATCCAGCGCCGCCAGTACATTGGCCAGGCCCTGGCCGCGGGTATTGTGCAGGTGAATGCCGGTGAGCTTGTCCCGTCCAACTTCTGTCCAGATTGCTTTGGTCATGGAGCGCACCTGGGCCGGGTTGCCGTAACCGGTGGTATCCGAGAGGCCGACTTCATCGGCGCCGGCGGCCATCAGTTCCGCTGCCAGCCGCACCACGGTGTCCTCGGCAATAGGGCCTTCGATGGTGCAGCCGAAGGCGGTGGACAGGCTGCCTTCAAATTTGGGGCGCTTGCCAGCAGGCAGTGCATTGATTAGGGCGCGAACCTGGCGTACCTCTTCCAGCACCTGGGCGTGGGTGCGATTCAGGTTCTTCAGCGAATGAGTCTCGCTTACCGACAAGGGCAGGGTCAGTTTGTGAGCGCCTGCCTGCAGTGCATTCTCGGCACCGCGGGCATTGGGCACCAACACCGCCACGGTCAAGCCCGGGATAGTGATCGCGTATTCGACCACCGCGGCGGTATCGGCCAATTGCGGCAAGACATGCGCCGGGACGAAAGAGCCCACTTCTATTTCCGGTACGCCGGCGGCGGCCTCGGCCTCAATCCAGGCCAGCTTGGTCGCCAGCGGCATGATGCTGTCTATGCTTTGCAGCCCGTCGCGGGGGCCGACCTCGGAGACTTCAATATCTGCGCTCATAGTGCACCTGGCCTGGCGGTCAGTCGCGGCCCGACCGTGAAAGTAAAGATATAATGATATAACATATAGCGTATTGCGCTCATAAAAACCACCAGCCACAACAATAAAGGCAGCTTCATGGCAGAACTTCCACTCGCTGGCATCAAGGTCGTTGAATTCACCCACATGGTGATGGGGCCCGCTGTGGGTGTGATTCTTGCCGACCTGGGGGCGGAGGTGACCAAGATTGAGCCCCTGCAGGGCGATAACACACGCCGGCTCAAAGGTTCCGGTGCCGGTTATTTTGCCATGTATAACCGCAACAAACGCAGCCTCTGCCTGGACCTGAAATCAGGGCAGGGCGCCGGCATTGCCCGGGAGCTGATTGCCGGGGCCGATGTCTTGATCGAAAACTTTCGCCCCGGCGCCATGGACAAGCTGGGCTTTGGCTACGAGGCCATGAGTGCGGCAAACCCGGATTTGATTTACTGCTCCGCCAAGGGCTTCCTGTCGGGTCCCTACGAGCATCGCACCGCGCTGGACGAGGTGACCCAGATGATGGGCGGCCTGGCCTATATGACCGGACCGCCCGGACAGCCCTTGCGGGCCGGTTCGTCGGTTATCGATATCACCGGCGGCATGTTCGGCGTCATCGGTGTGCTGGCGGCACTGGAGCAGCGACACCGCAGTGGTCGGGGCCAACAGGTCACCAGTTCCCTCTATGAAACCACCGCTTTCCTGGTCGGCCAGCATATGGCTCAAGAGGCCGTGCTCGGAGAGATTCCGCCGCCAATGAGTGTGCGCCGCTCGGCCTGGGCCGTTTACGACATATTTGAGACTGCCGACGGCGAGAAGGTCTTTGTCGGCATTGTCAGCGATACCCAGTGGGCCAAATTTTGCGCGGCCTTCGGTTTCCAGGACTTTGCCGCCGACCAGGAGCTGGCTAACAACAACGGGCGGGTGGCGGCCCGCGAGCGCATTATGCCGCTCATCCAGGCGCACTTCGTTGGCATGAGCAAGCAGGATCTGATGACGCAGCTGGAAAGTACCGGCCTGCCCTTCGCCCCGATCGCCAGACCTCACGACCTGTTTGATGACCCGCACCTGAACGCCGCTGGTGGCTTGCTGGATATAGAATTACCCGCCGGCGGGGCGACAAAGTTACCCGCGCTGCCGCTGGAGTTTGGCCGTAGCCGCATGGGCCTGCGCCATCCGGTGCCGCAAGAGGGGGCCGATGCTGAGAGCGTGCTGGCAGGGATGGGTCTGGACGCAGCGCAGATTGTCGAGCTGCGTGAACAGGGGATTATCCGCTAGTTGCCGCGGGGATAGGCCCAGGGCCGCCGCTCCCGATCCGCGACTTCGAATGTAGCAATTTGCGGCTCCAGCAACAGGGTCTGGCCGATCGGGTCCAGGCCCTGTAACAGCATATCCCGGGGACCTGGTTCCAGTGTAAATGAGTAGGTCTCGCGACCGGCGCAGACTGTTAATTTCTCAAGGTCGATAACAAGCCTGTTGGTGGCGGGGTCGCTGTCCGCATGGGCGGCGAGTGTGACGATCTCGTCTTTCTTTAGCACCAGCGGCAAAATACCGTTGCGCACACAGTTGTTGAAAAAGATGCTGCCAAAACTCTCGGCTATGATCGCGCGAATACCGAACTCCAGCAGCGCCCACACCGCATGCTCGCGGGAACTGCCACAGCCAAAGTTGTCGCCGGACAGGAGAATGCTGGTTCCCGCGTACTCGCTGCGGTTAAGCACGAAGTCCGGATTGGCGTCGCGTCCGCCGGGCGTGAGGTAGCGCCAGCCGGCAAACAGGCCTGCGCCAAGGCCGTGCTTGGAAACGGCTTTCATTTCCCGGGAAGGGATGATCGCGTCGGTATCGATGTTGTCCTGCAGCAGTGCGGCGGTGACACCGCTATGACGGATGAACTTTTCCATGATGCCTGTCGGTTAAAAGTACTAATATTATAACAATATAGCATGAGACGCTCGGTCTAGCTGCTTTGCTGGTGACCGATTCCTGGAAGAAGCGGTATGAACCGGGACGAGCACAGCCGGCGCGTGAAATTTCGTATAGTCTATAGAGTCGTCAGGAATCATAGAGCTGTAGCATGAACCTCCAGAAACTCAGACAGGCCGAGGCTGAATTTCTACAACGCTTCCCCGGCGGCTTTTCCGACCCGGGTATGGCGTCGATCAAGAAGAAGCATAATGTCGACAAGCTCACGGAGTTTGCCCAGGCCAGGCTGACCAGGACCAACTTTAATCGACCTGCGTTTATAGCCGAGACCACCCTCACCATTGTCAGCCGTTCATCCATGGTCTCGCGTTTCGAGAAGCCTCCCTTCCGGGACTTTATCGGCTCCCTCAATACGCAGGAGCAGCAGGCGCTGGCGGATGCTATCGAGAAGCGGCTGTACGGGCGGCAAAAGCAGCGCGGATTCGAGGAGTTCCTGGGCATGCTCAGCCACCATAAGCTGGCCAGGTGGGCGGTGATTTCGGTGGTGCCGTTTTACTTTGCGCCCCGGCAGGAGGTGTTCGTCAAGCCCACCACAGCCAAGGGTATCCTGTCCTTTCTGGAAGTTGACGAGATCGTCTACAAGCCGACACCCAGCTGGGCCTTCTACCAGGGCTATCGAAAGTTACTGGCGGATGTAAAGAAGGAAGTGGTGCCGAGCCTGTCACCCAACAACGCGGCCTTGTCGGGCTTCCTGATGAGTACCATGTAAGCTGCGTTGCCACACTCAGGTAGCCACACTCAGGTAGCCACACTCTGGTCGCCACCAGGGATGGAGCAGCCCTCAGCCTGGAGCGGCCACGGCCTTCGGGTCTTTCCTGAACACGGTTACCAGTGCCAGCAACAGCACCAACAGGGCGCCAAGCACCAGGTAGTAGGTGGAGAAATTTGATTGCAGGCTCTCTGAAATCAAGCCGAACAGCTTGGAGCCGATTGCTGTGCCGAGGTTGGCGGTGGACATGTAAATGGCGAATTGAGTTGCGGAGACGCCGCTGGAGCAGATACTCATGGCCAGCGCGATAACACAGACCATGACCACCGGGTTCATCAGCACCCACATAGACAGCATGAGGCGCACATACCAGCTGTCGTTCCACAAGTGTTGCGTTGCTCCCAACAGGAAGGCGTGCACGGCTACCAACACCACGGTTAGCTGCAGCATGCGCTTGGCCCCGATGCGATCGATCATGGGCCCCAGTAGCAGCGCGGCGAACGCGCCAGCCAGGCCCATGCCGGCGACCAGCTGTGACCACTGCTCGGTGCTGTAATTAAAAACCTTTACCGCGGCTATCGGCATTAAGGCCTGGCCGTAACCGGCGATGACACCATCCAGCAGCATAATGGCCAGCACCGCCAGGCTGGTTTTCACCCACAGCACCTGGTTGAGGCTGGTTTTTATGGCGCTGAAAGAAGCGGGCGGCTGCAGTGCGGAGTGGGCTGTGCCCGCGGTCCAGGGTAGCAGCTTCTCCCCCTCGCGCTCGCGCACCAGCAGAAAGCAGCACCACAGCAGCAGCGACACCAGGGCTGCGGTGATGGCGGTGGTGCCCAGGCCGTAATTGACCAACATTATTCCCGATATTGCAGACGTCGTGGCCCAGCCCACGGCTTTACCGCAGCTCATAAAGGCATTAATACGACCGTGTTCAGCCTCCGGTACAAGGTCGATTGCCATACCGTCGACCGCTACATCCTGGGTGGCGGCAAACACGTTCACCAGGGCGCCGAGCGTCATTAGCATTCCGATTTCTGCACTCGGGTCGGCAATCGTGGTTAGACCGAGGAAGCTTACAGCCATGCCCAGCTGGGCCGCGAGTATCCAGGGGCGGCGTCCTCCCATCGCCGGCAATCCGTAGCGGTCCATGATGGGGCCGCTCAGCAGCTTGAATGCCCAGGGCAGTGCCAGCACCGCCAGGTAGGAGGCGATAGCGCCCGCCGCCACATCCTGGCTGGCCAGCCATGCGGGCATGGCGATGGAGAATAGTCCGTAGGGAATACCCTGGGCGAAGTAGAGGAGTGCGCAAACCGCGTAACGCAGTCTTGAGGAGTGAGACAGGTACAACGACATACGGCCAGTCCTTGCCGGGCGAAGTCCTGCGACTGTACCTACTTATTCAAAGCTGCGTCAATCCGCAGAGCTGAGGAAAACCGTTTGTTCCGGTGACTGGGGTGCTGCGGGGTCGGCCTGTACTTCAGCGACTAGCGCTGGCTCATGCTCGCTGTGAGCGCGCTCTACTACTTGCTCGATGCCGAATTTGAGGCCTGAGCTGATCAGGAAAAACAGGAACACCACCAATCCGACTGTGTTGGGATTATGCTTGTAGGGCATGCTTTCTCTCCTGACCGTTTGCTTATCTGAGCAAACAGTTTGCCGAATTCAGCGCATTTTCACTGTGGCCCGCTGCGCCAACTGCATAACCAAAGACGCCAGATTCCGGCGTGGTAAAGGCGCTGTATGGCGCTGTTTCGGGGGCATTCAAGATATAACCAATAAGAATTATAGATGGAAAGTAACATATTCAATACAAATAATACCAGTCTGGCGTAGAGACTATTCACGCGCTGTTTACGCCCAGGCTGTTGCGCTCCTGATACATTGGAAGGACTCAAAATTAACAGGAGAAGAACATGGCTACGCAACGATTAATGCCGCTTATTCTTGCTGCTACGCTGTTTCCCGCCCTGGCCCAGGCCGACACGATTCTGGGCTGGCGCGCAGGCGCCAATGCCTGGCAGCAGTACTACGAGGGCGACGTGCAGAGCGGTCCCTCGAAGATCGATCTCGAAGATGACCTGGGTTATGACGATGAGACCGGCTACAACCTCTATCTTGCCCTGGAGCATCCCGTACCCGTGCTACCCAACATCATGGTCCAGCGCACGAAGATCGACGCGGATGCTCGCGGCGACGTCACCGGTTTCATTTTTGAAGGGATTATCTATAGCGGTGAGGTTCGCTCCAGCCTGGATGTGAGCCATACCGACGCTACCCTCTATTACGAGTTGCTGGATAACTGGGTCAACCTGGACCTGGGTATAACCGGGCGCGTGTTCGACAATGGCGTGGAGATCACCGATGTAAGCACCGGTATCACCGGCAGCCTCGATATCGATTACGTGATTCCGTTGGTTTACGCCCAGGCGCGTATTGATCTTCCGCTGACCGGTCTGTCACTGGGCGTTGAAGCCAACGGCATCAGCTACGACGACGACAGCCTCTATGATGTGAAAGTGAACCTGGCCTACGAATTTGCGTTCGGTCTGGGTATTGAAGCGGGCTACCGCAATTTTGACTTCGACTACGAGGATGACGACGAGTTTGCCGACGTCACTATCGACGGTGCCTACGCGGGGGTGGTCTGGGACTTCTAGACCTTCTTCACAAACTCCGACTTCAGTTTCATGGCGCCAATGCCATCAATCTTGCAGTCGATGTCGTGGTCGCCGTCGACCAGCCTGATGTTCTTCACCTTGGTGCCAACCTTGACCACAGCTGAGCTGCCCTTGACCTTCAGGTCCTTGATCACGGTGACGCTGTCGCCGTCTTGCAGCAGATTGCCATTGGCGTCATTGATGACCCTGCCCTCATCGTCTGCATCGACGGCGTCTTTGGACCACTCATGGCCGCATTCCGGGCACACATAGTTGAGCCCATCTTCGTAAGTATACTCAGAGCTGCACTCAGGGCAGCTGGGTAGCTCGCTCATGGAAAGTCCTCTGAAAACGCTAGTGTAGCGTTTCAGGCGCTGGCGTGGGAGCCAAGGCTGCTCTACAGTACAGCGTCATCTACAGGGGGGTCTGCAATGCTGAAGTGGCAAGTTGGAAACGTGACCATCACCAAGTTGGTAGAACTGGAGAGCGTGGGCGGGGCCGAGTGGATCCTGCCGGATGCGGTGCAGGAGGCGGTGCGGGAGATTGACTGGCTGCGACCGCATTTCATGGATGATGAAGGGCAACTGCGTTTTAGCGTGCATGCCTTGATTATCGAGGTTGGCGATTCGGTTATCGTGGTCGACACCTGTGTTGGCAATGAAAAAGAACGCATGCCTTACCGGGATTGGCACCAGCTGCAAACCGGCTTCCTCGACGACTTTGCTGCGGCTGGCTTTGATCGCAAGACGGTGGATACCATTCTCTGCACCCACCTGCATGTGGACCATGTGGGCTGGAATACGATGCTGGTAGACGGAGCCTGGGTGCCGACCTTTCCCAATGCACGCTACCTGCTGGCCAAAGATGAATTCGAGTACTGGCGTGACCAGTCCGATACAGAGTTTCAGAAAGCCGTGTTTGCCGACTCGGTACAGCCGGTGTTTGAGGCCGGCCTGATCGACCAGGTCGGTACTGACCACCGGATTTGTGAAGAGGTGGATTTGGTGCCGACCCTGGGGCATACGCCGGGCCATGTCAGTGTGCGCATTCGCTCCGAGGGTGAGCAGGCACTCATTACCGGGGATTTTATTCACCACCCCTGCCAAATGGCCAGGCTAAATTGGGGAAGTTCCGCCGACGTCGACAAGGCCCAGGCGGCGGCAACCCGGAAACAGGTGTTCGCCGAGCATGCCGATACGCCAACCCTGATAATTGGAACGCATTTCGCTGGCTGTACCGCCGGGCATATAGTGCGTGATGGAGAGGCCTACCGCCTGCAAACGGAGTAGTGGTCGCTACTTCTTCTTGCGAATCACGTCGAAGCCATCCCCGATGGTGGCCGGCTTGCCGCGTTTTGCGGACGGTCTCTTTTTAGCGCTGGCTTTCTTCTTGTTGCCGGCGGCCTTTTTCTTGCTGCCGGCGGCTTTCTTCTTGCTGCCAGCGGCTTTGCCCGAACTCTTCAGTTTCTTGGGGCCTTTGTAATTGGCGACCAGGCCTTCCACCTTGCGCCGCTGTGGATGGATCTTGAGATAGCGCTCGATGCTGGACATGGTGTTCCACTGGTCGGCGCTAACCAGGGTAATGGCCTTGCCCGGCTGTCCGGCGCGGCCGGTGCGGCCGACACGGTGCACGTGATCGTCCCCGGACTGGGCGACATCGAAGTTGATGACCAGGTCGACACCCTCAACGTCCAGGCCGCGGGCCGCCACATCGGTGGCCACCAGGATTTCCAATTGTCCATTTCTGAAGCGGTTCATCACCTGCTTGCGCTCACTTTGCGAGATCTCGCCGTGAATGAACGCGGCCCGTAGTTTCAGGTATTTGAGTACATTGCCCAACTGCTGGCACTGGGCGCGGGTATTACAGAATACGAACACCCGCCGCGCCTGCTCCTCGGCAATCAGTGCTGCGACCAGTTTTTCCTTGTGCTTGTTGTCGTCGGCCAGCACGACTTGCTGGCTCAGTTCGCTGTGGGCCTGGCGATGGGAGTCGACGGCAATTGACTCCGGTTCGCGCAGCAGCCGGGTGATATTGGCCATGCCGCGCTGGCGCAAGGTGGCGGAGAAGAGCAGGGTTTGTCGCTGTTCGTTGCAGGCCCGGGCAATGGTTTCCATCTCGATAGCGAAACCCATGTCCAGCATTCGGTCGGCCTCGTCCAGTACCAATACCTCGAGGTCGGCGAAGTCCGGGGTGCCGCGCTCTATGTGTTCGACCAGCCGTCCCGGGGTGGCGATGAGGATCTCGGGGTTCTTGCGGATCGTGGCCACCTGGTGCTTGAAAGCCTCACCGCCGATGATCAAGCCGCTTTTGATCGGCGTAAAGGCAGCCAGGCTCTTCACAAATTGCTGCGTTTGCAGCGCCAGTTCCCGGGTGGGCAACAAAATCAGGCCGCGGGTACCGGTTCTGGGAGCCGCCGTGGCCAGGAACCGGTCCAGCATGGGCAACAAAAAGGCGGCGGTTTTGCCGCTGCCGGTCTTGGCCGAAACCACCAGGTCCTTGCCCGCCAGGGCGGCGGGAATGGCGCGCGCCTGCACCGGTGTTGGCTCGGTAAAGCCGAGCTTGTCGATCGCTTTGAATAGTGGCCTGGCTAATGGCAGTTCGGACAACAGCACGACTGGCGCCTAATGGATTACAGGAGGTGGGGCTACTGTAGCAGATCCCGGCGCCAGCGCATTGCTGTCGTCACAGCAATCCATCTGTTGATATAGATCATGCAGAAAGTTTCAAAATTAGGCAGTGCTTTCTAATTCTATTTCGTATTGTGAAGCCATGGTTGCCGAGTAGCACTAAAAAGGTAACCGCTTCGTAACCATAGAGAGAGAGGTATTTATCATGGCCACTGCAAAGAAAGCATCTGCAAAGAAAGCACCTGTAAAGAAAGTCGCTGCCAAGAAAGCAGCTCCGAAAGCCGCCGCCAGGAAGGCTGCCCCGAAAACTGCTGCCAAGAAGGCTCCTGAGTTTTCACTGAAGAATTCTGCCGAGAAGGCCGTCAACATCTACCTGGGCGTTATCGGCGCTGGCTTTGATCGCGTACAGAGCAACCTGGAAACTGCACGCAAGGACCTCGGCGTTGCTCGTAAGGAAAACGAGAAGCGTATGAAGAAGTTCGAAAGCCGCGGCGCCAAGCTGCGTAAAGAGATGCGTAGCAACGTCGAGAAGATCGAGACGCCTGAGTTCGATAACGTGGTTGAAGACGTTAAGGACCAGATCTCCAAGCTGCAAGACCAGCTGGAAGACGTAGTAGAAAACGTGAAGGAGAAGCTGACACCTGCCAAGGCAGCCTAAGCTTCCCATCCAAGGGTCTCTTTAGGGGGTGGGCTGCAAGGTTCACCCCCTTTTTTATGCCGGCCGCCGCCGTTTCCTGGCACAAGTATTCAGCCAAAGACGGATAATCCGGCAGCCAGGAGCGAAGAGCCCCCGCTCTGTGTTACTTTGGGAGAGTGTCGCAATAGCGCGCGCCCGCATTATTACTATAAGCAAACAGCAGGTATTTCTATGTCTGGACTGTTAAAGCAACTTGGCAAACCCGCACCTCATATCGATGGACTCCTGCACCCTGAATTCGGCGCAGTAGAGGCATCGCTTCGCAATTTGTTAAACAACTACCCGGGCGGTGCCGCCGTCTGTGTCTACCACCGCGGCGAGCGCGTGGTCGACCTGTGGGGAGGTTACAGCGATGACGAGGGCACGCTGTGGCGCCGGGATACCATGGCGCCCAGTTTCTCTACCACCAAGGGTGTGGCCTCAACCCTGCTGCATATCTACGCTGACCGTGGCCTGATCGACTACGATGCCCGGGTCGCCGACTACTGGCCGGAGTTTGGCCAGGCGGGCAAGCAAGACATCACGGTGCGCCAGGTGATGGCGCACCAATCGGGCCTCTACCATATCCGCCAGATGATCGACCATGTCGACCGCATGCTGGACTGGAAGCACATGATCCGGGCGATAGAACAGACTGAGCCCGCCCATACACCGGGCACCCGTACTGGCTACCATGGACTGACCTACGGTTTTATCGTTGGCGAAATTATCCAGCGCGTCAGCGGCAAGAAATTCGCCGGCCTGGTGCAATCTGAAATCGCCAGGCCGCTGGGCCTGGACGGCTTGTATATCGGCACACCCAAGCGCGAAATTTCCCGCGCCGCCAAACTGATTTTCCCCGAGCGCACCCAAAGCCTGGTCCGCTCTTCCCTGGGTAGTCGGCTGGAAAGGCACGCTTCACGACTCAGCGCGATTCTGCGCAAACTAGGTGTCGATTCAGACCTGAGCAGCATCTTCGATGCGCTGGCCCCAAGGGGCATCAGTGATTTTGATTTTGGTTCGCCAGAAACCCTGAGTGTCGCCATCCCGGCCGGTAACGGGCTGTTTACGGCACGCTCGCTGGCCAAGGTGTATGCACTATTGGCCAACGGCGGCGAACTGGATGGGGTGCGATTACTGTCGCCGGACACAGTAGCTGCGGCGAGCACCTTGCAGCGGCCCACTGGCAGGAATTCGGTGATCCCCTTCGATATGCGCTGGCGCCTCGGCTACCACGGCGTGTTTACCACCCGCGGTACGCCGCGTGAGGCTTTCGGACACTTTGGTTTTGGTGGCTCCGGCGCCTGGGCCGATCCGACCCGGGAGCTTGCCGTGGCAATGATCGTTAACAGTGGTCTCGGCACCCCCTTCGGTGATACACGCACCGCGCGCATCAGTGGCGCAGCACTGGCCAGTGCCCGCCTGCGGGAACAGCGGCTGCAGCTGCAGCGGACGGGATAGGTACAGCTCATGCAACAGCTCACCGCCCTTGATTATATGTTCCTGCAGCAGGAGTCACCGCGCACGCCCATGCACATTAGCCCGGTTATGATCTACGACGCATCAGAGGTCGACCGGGGCCGCGTTCGCTTCAAGGAAGTGTTGACGGTGTTTGAGCGCAGCCTGCACAAATCCACCGTATTTCGGCGCAAGTTGCTGGACAAGACCGGCGGTCTGGATTTGCCCTACTGGATCGAGGACGACCACTTCGACCTTGAATTCCACGTTCGCCATATCGCCTTGCCCAGTCCCGGTGACTGGCGTCAGTTCTGTATCTTGTTAGCGCGGTTGCAGTCACGGGGCCTGGATATGACCCGGCCACTGTGGGAGGCCTATGTGATCGAGGGGCTGCACAATGTTGAAGGGCTGCCGCCTGACAGTTTCGCCATCATGCTCAAGGTACATCACTCCGCCATAGACGGCGTATCCGGCGCCGAGATCATCAGTGTCATCCACAGTCTCACCGCGGATCTGCCACCGCCTGTGACCGACGATCCCTGGCAGCCGGAGAAGCCGCCACCGCTCGGGCGTTTGTGGTCCAAAGCCTTGAGCAACAACCTGAAGCTGCCCGGCAAGTTCTTCCAGACTGTGGGGGAACTGGTGCCGGCCGCAATCAAGGCCAATCGCCTTAGTAATGAACACCCTGAGAGCAAGGCGACCTGGGTGCATACTCGCTTTAACGGCCCGGTCACTTCGAGCCGGGTCACGGATACCCTGCGCATGGACTTGCAGGACATCAAGGATATCCGCAATGCCGTTGCGGGTAGCACCATTAATGATGTGATGGTCGCTATTGTAGGTGGTGGGCTGCGGAAATATCTGCAGGCCCACGATGAGCTGCCCGATGTCAGCCTCACCTGTGGCGCTCCCATTAGTGTGCGACCGAAGGAGGAACAGGCATCGGCCGGTAACCAGGTCAGCATGATGACGATCAGCCTGGCCACTGATGTGGAGGAACCGGTGGCACGCCTGCAGGCGGTGAACCACAGTGCGGCCGACGGCAAGGCTTATTCCTCGGCACTGGGTGCGCACGCGATGATGGATATCACCCAGAGCCTGTCGCCACGGGTATTGGGTTTGGGCATGCGCGCCGCATTCAGTGCTGCCATGAGCGCTGAAATGGCAATGCCCTCGCAGGTAGTGGTTTCGAATGTCCCCGGCCCCCAGTTCCCTCTTTACATGGCCGGTGCTCGTTTGCATACGATACTGGGCATGGGGCCCTTGTTGGACGGCATGGGTCTGTTCAACCTGGTCATCAGTGGCGCCGGACATATCTGCATCAACTTCACCGCCTGCCGGCAAATGCTGCCGGACCCGGACTTTTACCAGCAATGCCTGCGTGAATCCTTTGCGGAACTCAAGGCGGCCGCGCTCAAGCCCGCTAAAGGAAAATCAAAGACCAGCTAACGAGAGGCCAGGCGCTGTTCGATTACGGCCAGGAAAGCGGAGCCGTACTTTTCCAGTTTGCGTTCGCCGACTCCGCCCAACTGGCCGAATTGCTCGTGGTTGCGTGGTAGCAAGATACACATTTCCTGCAGGGTGCTGTCGTGGAATATGACATAGGGTGGCACCCCTTGCTCCTCGGCTAGCTGGCGGCGGCATTCGCGCAGGGCTTCCCACAGAGCCACATCGATATCTCCGGGTAAGGGCGTTTTAGTCTGGCGCCTGGCGGCCTGCTGCTTTATATCGCGGCGCAGCTGAATACTTTCCTCGCCCTTCAGCAGGGGTCGGCATTTTTGCTCCAGCCGCAGGGCGCCGAAGCGCTCCAGGTCGACGCTGAAGTAGCCCTGTGCGACCAGCTGGCGAAACACCGAACGCCACTGATTATTATCAAGCTCCTTGCCAACCCCGTAGGTGGGCAGGTGGTGGTGGTCACTCTGGAATATCTTGTCCGTTTCGGCACCGCGCAGTACGTCAATCAAGTGGTTAACGCCGAAGCGCTGGCCAGTGCGATAGGCCGCGCTCAGCGCCATCCGTGCGGCTTCGCTGCCGTCCCAGGTGTCGACAGGTTCAAGGCAGGTGTCGCAGTTACCGCAGGGCTGGCCCAGGCGGTCACCAAAGTAATTGAGCAGGGCCTGGCGGCGACAGCTGGTGATTTCACATAAACCGAGCATGGCATTGAGGCGGTGCTGCTCGGCGCGCTTGTGCTCTTCACTACCGCCGGAGCCAGCCATCATCTGCCGCAACTTAATCACGTCTTGCAGGCCATAAATCATCCAGGCATCGGCGGCGTCACCATCGCGACCGGCGCGACCGGTTTCCTGGTAATAGGATTCCACCGTCTTCGGCATATCCAGGTGAGCCACAAAACGCACATCGGGCTTGTCTATGCCCATGCCAAAGGCGATGGTCGCGACGATAATCACGCCTTCCTCGCGCAGGAATCGGGCCTGGTGATCGGCGCGGGTGTCGGCATTAAGGCCGGCGTGGTAGGGCAGGGCGTTGAATCCCTGCTCTTGCAACCAGTAAGCGATGTCCTCGGTTTTTTTGCGCGACAGGCAATAGATGATGCCGGCATCGCCCGGGTGCTCTTCTTTGAGGAAGCGCAGCAACTGCGGCTTTGCATTGTGCTTGAGTGCGATCCGGTAGCGAATATTGGGTCGGTCGAAACCGGCAATAAACTGCTCCGCTTCATCTAAAGCCAGGCGGCTGACAATTTCCGCCCGGGTCCGCTCATCGGCGGTAGCAGTCAGGGCAATGCGTGGCACCGCGGGAAAGCGCTCGTGCAACAGGCTCAATTGCAGGTAGTCGGCGCGAAAGTCGTGGCCCCACTGGGATACGCAATGAGCCTCGTCAATAGCGAACAGGGCCACGCTGGAGTTCTCCAGCAGTGCCAGCGTGCGTTCCTGGTTCAGGCGCTCCGGTGCGATATAGAGTAAATCCAGCTCGCCGGCCCGCAGCGCATCTTCAATGCCCTGTGCGGTAGCCGGGTCCAGTGTCGAATTGAGAAAAGCAGCACGCACGCCCAATTGGCGCAGGGCCGAGACCTGGTCCTGCATCAGGGCGATCAGCGGTGAGATCACCACAGCGCAGCCGTCACGCAGCAGCGCCGGAATCTGGTAACACAGTGACTTGCCGCCGCCGGTGGGCATTAACACCAGCGCGTCGCCACCCTCGACCAGGGTTTGGATAATCTCGTCCTGGGGCGGGCGGAAGGACTCGTAGCCGAAGGTGGTCTTCAGTACTGCCTGGGCTGCGCTCATGCGGTGGCGGGTTCGGCGCCGTTCTCCGGCAGGCAGATCACCTGGTTGCGACCGGCGTGCTTGGCCTTGTAGAGAGCCTCGTCAGCCCGGTCCAGCAATTCACTGCTAATGCTGTCGCCGACCTTGACCTCGCTGATACCGATGCTGATTGTCACGGTGGTGCCTTCATCTTCGGCCTCGGACTGTGTGGTCAGCAGCCGCTGGGCAATCTTGCGCGCTTCTTCCAGTTGGGTTTCCACCAGCACAATGGCAAATTCGTCGCCGCCGATACGGGCAATCAAGTCAGTGCTGCGGAAGTGCTCCTCACAGCGATGGGCCAGGCTCTGCAGTACCCGGTCGCCAAAACTGTGGCCCTGGCTGTCATTGACACCTTTGAAATCATCGACATCAAGCAGCACCAGTGACAATGGTCGCCCATAGCGAGAAGCGCGGCTGAACTCAAAGCCGATCTGGCGTTCGAAACGGCGCCGATTGGCCAGCCCGGTCAGTGGATCCTGGTAGGCATAGATACGATCCCGTGCCAGGCGTTGGGCGAAAGCCCAGGCCAGAAACAGGAAAGCCAGCGCACAGCCGAAGGCGGGCAGGTGCATCAGGAATTCGCTGTTAGGCAATAGCCCGGTGACGCGCAGGGCGCCCAGCAGTGCGCTCAGGTGCGCGACTGTCCAACCGAGCGCGAATACGCCTGCGTCCTGGCGCTTCTTCAGCCACAGGTAGTAGGCCAGGCCGGTGGTAACAAGGGGTCCGATACCCACCACGACCAGGGTAAGCAAAGCCAGTATTGGTCGCGGCAGGATAGGACTGAGGATGATGGCGAAACCCATCCACTGTAGTGCGGCGACAAGCCGATCAGCCTCCGGGCTGGCATCGGCCAGTCGCAGGTAGCCGCGATAAAACAGTGCACCAAAGCCAAACAAACTCCCCAGTGCCGTCATGTGCAGGGCGTTGATCATGCCGGCGGCGTAGGGCAGGTACCAATTCGCGGAGAAGCCGATCAGGTAAGACAGGTAGGAGCCGTAGCTGAGCAGGTAGGCGGCAAACATCAACGCCGTTGGATAGTGTCCCAGCAACCAGACGAAGAGCAGATATACAGCCGTGGCGATGATGGCGCCAAATAACAGGCCGTATCTGAGACTGAGGGTGCGCTCATAGCGCTGGTACTCCAGCGGCGGCCACAGTGACAGCTCAAAGTTCAGGTTGGAGGCCGTTTGCACGCGCAGAAAGGCAAGTTGTTCGCCGCCGGCGGGCAGTTGCAGCGCAAAGGCCGGGGTGCGCCGATTACCGGCGCTGACCGGCCAGCTGTCTCCAGCATAGAGTTGCAGGCCGGGAATGTTGTTATCAATCAGGAATAGCTGCACATCGTCGGTGGGTGGGTAGTCGTGGGTTAGCACCACCCGCCGTGCGACATCGCCGGGATTGCTTAGCACCAGCCTTGCCCAGAACGCAGACCCGCTGGTTCCCAGGTTCAGGTCGAGATCAGGGTCTTCACTAAACTCACCGGCCTGCCAGGCCGTCATGACCTGATCGATGCTCAGGTCAGCGGCGGGATCCTCCAGCAATGCGAGCTGGGCGGGCAGCACTTCTATGCGTTCCATCCCGGCAACGATCGGCAGCGGCTCGGCCACTGCGCCGACAGTGAGCAGAACCAGGACGGCCAGGGTCGCGCCAAGCCGGCACAGGCCGGTAACTGGATTTATTGGAAGGAGTGCAAGCGCCATGGGCGGGCAGTATACGACATGCACTTCACCGAAGGCGATGGCTGACTTGCCTTGAGTTGCGCCGGGCCGGGGTGTTGCGCCCGGCGCTGTTGTGGTTTTCCTGTTGGCGGTGGCTTGCCTATTCGTAGCGCAGGGATTGAATTGGGCTGGCGGTAGCGATTTTCACCGCGTGTCCGGCCACGATCAGCCAGGCCGTGACCAGCCCCATGACACTGGCAAGCGCAATGATCAAGGGCAGCATCATAATGCGCTCGGAGAAAAAGTTCAGATACATACCCGAAGCCGCATAGGCCGCCGGCATGGCGACCAGCAAAGACCACAGCACCGGGATCGAGAACTGCCACACCAGCAGGCGGACAATCTGGTCTACCCGGGCACCCAGAACCTTGCGGATGCCGATCTCACGGGTGCGCCGTTCAGCCATAAATGCCGCGAGGCCGAACAGTCCGATCAGGGCCAGCGACAGGGCTACCATGGCAAATCCCGCCAGGACCTTGTTCATGGTTTGGAAAATGGTATAGATATCAGCGAAAACATCATCCAGGAAGCGCTGCTGAATCGGATAGTCGGGATTCACCTCTTTCCATACCCGCTCAATATCCTGCAGGGTCTGGCTCAGGTTCGTACCCTCCACCCGTACCGAGGCCACGCGCAGCCAGTCCGGAGACAATATAAAAGTCATCGGTTTTATCTTGTTGTGCAGGCCCAGGAAGTTCTGGTCGGGCACAAGACCGACAATGGTGTACTGCTTGATCGGATCTTCGCTCTCTTCATCGCGCTGCGAGAAGAAGCTCTGGCCAAGGGCGGCCTGGCCACTCTCGAATCCCAGGCTCTCAACACCTAACTGGTTGATCAGGACGTTGACCTGCTCCGCCTCTTCGCTGTTGATGTCGTTGGCGATGTCACGGCTCAGGGTGCGACCGCCCAGCAGGGGAATATCGTAGGTTTCCAGGAAGCCCTCGTCGATGGCCACATTGTTCAATGTAACGACAGCAGAGTCGTCGCCTTTATCGCGCGTCACTGTGCTGGAACTATTGCTCTGCTGGAAGGGTACCTGGCTGGAGTAGCTGGCATTCTCCACGCCGGGAATCGCCATCAGCTGCTGACGCAGGGTTTCATGGCGCTGGGCGATTTCATCGACCTGGACTCGTTCCAGTATCACGATGTTCGACTTGGGGAAAATGTTGCTGGACTTCTCCACCTCCTGGTTCTGGTAATACATGACCAGCACGCTGGCCAACATGAAGATAGAGATCGCAAACTGGGTGCCGATCATAACGCTGCGAAAGAGGTTGCCCCGGTTGCCCTTTAGCATGGTGTTCTTGAGGCTGTCGATGGGGCTGGAGCGGGTGATCAGGTAAGCCGGGTAGGCGCCGGCCAAAACTCCCACAGCACAGGTGGTAACAATCAGGAACGGTGCAATGGCGAGGTAATCCAGGGATACCAGCTTGCCGGCCCATTGGTTGAAGGCGGGTATCAGCAACTCCATGCAGGCCACCGCCAGCAACATGGCGATCACCGCTGTGGTAAGGCTCTCGACCAGGAACTGCACCAGTAGCTGTCGCTGCCCGGCGCCGAAGGTCTTGCGCAAGCCGACTTCACGGGCCCGGCCCAGGCTCTGGGCGGTTGCGAGGTTGGTGTAGTTAACGCAGGCGATGATCAAAACCAACAGTCCCAGCAAGCGGATGGTATCGATGGCGGGGACGCCCATGGCATCCCAGATCATGGTGTTAGCCTCCACCAGCGGTCGCACCCGCAGGGAGGGGATAAAGTCTTGCTGGCCCTCGGGGGCATGGCGCTGGAATACGGCGTTAACTTCGTCGCTGAGCCACTGCTGATCCTTGTCGGCGGGCAGCAGCATGTAGGTCATGTCACCCATCGAGAGGTTGCCCCAGTCCTCGTCAAATTTGAAATCACCCTGCATTGGCCCCAGTCGCACCAGCGGGGCGAAAATTCGATCGCCGCGATCCTGGATTATGCTGGAATTGAAGTGACTGTCTTCGGGGATATTTTCGATCACTGCCGTGACACGCAAGTCGTGTTCGTGATCCAGGGTCAGGACTTCCCCGACTACATCTGAGCGGCCAAAAAACTTCTGCGCGATCGATTCGCTCAAGATGATGCCGTTGGGGCTATCAATGGCGCTGGCGTCGCCGTACAGGTATTTGAAATCGAAGATCTGCGTCAGCTCAGGGTCGGCAAAGGAGACGGTCTGGTAATAGCTGTCATTGTTGTCACCGACCGAGATCAGGAACTCCCGGGTTACCGTGCGGGCAATGGCCTCGATGTCGCTGGACTCGTTGCGCAGCAAGGGCGCCATGGCCGTGTAGATACTGTCGGTTTCCAATACGCCGATGTCGGCGTCCGGTGCGAATACGCTGCCGGCGGTAAAGATACGATCACGCTGGCTGAACATGCTGTCGTGATCGCGCTCATAGCCTGCGAGGATTGAGCCAAACAGAAATACCGCCAGACCTATGGCCAGGCCGGTAATATTGATGAAGGCATAGAGGCGATTCTTGCCCATGTTGCGCAGTGCCAGCTTTACGTAATTTGAGTACATGAGGATGTCCCGTTTGATTAGCTCAGTAGTGGAGGCGCTGCCCTAGGCGGCGCGCAAGCTCTGGGTGACGACATGGCCGTCAAACAGGTTGATGGTGCGTCGTGCGTAATCGGCATGGGCCGAGGAGTGCGTCACCATGGCTATCGTAGTGCCCTCATCGTTGAGGCTCTGCAGCATCTCCATGACTTCCTGGCCGTGCACACTGTCTAGGTTACCTGTGGGCTCATCGGCGAGGATCAGCGACTGGTCGCCGACCACGGCCCTGGCTACAGCCACGCGCTGTTGCTGGCCGCCAGAGAGCTGGCTGGGACGGTGCTTGGCGCGGTGGGCGATGCCGACCTTGTCCATCACCTGTTCGATGCGGCGCTTGCGTTCCCTGGCATTGATGTCGTGATAGAGCAATGCCAGCTCAATGTTCTCGCGTACGCTCAGTTCATCGATCAAGTTGAAGTTCTGGAAAATGAAGCCGATATTCTGCTTGCGGATCTCGCTTAGCCTGCTCTCACCGTAGCCGGCAACATCCTCTCCCATAAACAGGTATTCACCTTCGCTGGGGCGGTCCAGCATGCCGATGACATTGAGCAGCGTGGACTTGCCGCAGCCCGATGGCCCCATGATGGCGACGAACTCGCCCTGTTCGATTCCGATATTGACGGTGTTGAGTGCCACGGTTTCAACTTCATCGGTGCGATAGACTTTAGACAGGTTATTCAGGTTCAACATTGATGCGTCCTCTGCAGAGAGCTGGATTAGTGAGTTTCGGTTTTGTTAAGTAGCAGCAAATCCATGTCGCGGAAGCCACTGTAAGGTGAAGTGATCACGGTCTCGCCAGCCTCCAGGCCGTCGAGTACCTCGATATAGTTTTTGTTACGCCGCCCCAGCTTTACGCTGCGTTTTACCGCGGTGTTGCCATCGGGGCTGGCCACGAAGATCCACTTGCCGCCGGTGTCCTGGAAGAATGAGCCATTGGGGATCAGCAGGGCCTCGCTGGCATCGCCCAGCGTCAGCTTGGCCTGGATGGTCTGGCCGCGGCGCAGGTCAAGGGGTGTCTCCTGCCGGAACTGCATGTCGATCTCGAACTGTCCGCCCTCAACGTTGGGGTAGATTTTCGATACACGCAGTTGATAGTCGCGGCCGTCGCGCTCGAAGTTGACGCTCTGGTCAATATCAACACGACCCAGGTAGAACTCATCAATATTGGCAACCAGTTTAAATTCGTTGGCGTTGTCGACCTGGCCGATACGGGTGCCGCGGGGCACGTTCTGGCCGATCTCCATGTCAAAGCCGGACAGCTTGCCCTTGACCGGCGCCCGCACCTGCAGCTCTTCAAGGCTCTCGCGGGCAAAGCGCAGGTTTTCTTCCATGACCGCGGTGTTGTCCTTGAAGAAGGCCAACTGGTTGGCCATCAGGCGCTCGTCCGAGGCCTGGCTTTCCAGGGTGACCTTGCGTTTTGCCTGGCTGTACTCCAGCTCGTCCACCAGGTTCTCGTGGTTGGACTGGGCGGCAAGACCTCTTGTCAGCAATTCCTGCTGGCGGGCAATTTCGCGGGTCAGCCGTTGTATGTCGTAGTCAACGTCGACCAGGGTGCGCTTGTGGGCAAGGCGATTCTGTTCCAGTCGCAACTCCTGGTCGCGCATGCTGTTGAGCTGCTCCATGACCCGCGACTCAGTATTCATGACACTGAGTTGCAGGTCGGAGTTGGAGAGACGGACGATGGCCTGGCCGACCTCAACTTCGGTGCCATCTTCGACCAGGATCTCCTCGACCCGGCCGCCCTGGATAGCGTCCAGAAATACGGTTTTCAGTGGTGCCACCCGGGCACGCACCGGAATGCTGTCTTCGAATATTCCGGCCTGCACCGGAGACAGCATCAAGCGGTTGTCGGCGATGGTCAGGCTGCGACCGCCGGGCGTCGCAAACCAGTACCAGGCCAATAACAAGGTGGCCAGTATCGCAAGCAACAGCAGGGCCGGCTTGCCGGGGAAGCGCTTCTTTTCAATAACTCGATCCATACCCGCACCGGCGGCGGCCATCGCGTTATCACTGGGTGCGGTTTTTTCCATTGTGCTGATGGTGCCCATGGCTTTGTCTCTAGGTTTTTCAGTTAGCTTTCTAACTACAGAGCAAACACCGGGCCAAGATTGCAACAGATTGAAATATAAAGGGAAAGTTGTTTTTTGAGCGAATGCCAGCGGCTGGGAGTGTACGAAATCGGACACACACTGTACGATTGTGAACAGCTGAGAGGGCCCCGTGAGCGATAAAACCCGAAAAATCCTGATAGTTGACGACGATGAGGACATCCTCACGGCGGGCAAATTGTTGCTAAAGCGGCAGTTCGGCTATGTGCAGGCTTGCAGCGACCCAAGCCAGATCCCCAGCTTGCTCGGCGCCAACCGTTTCGATGCCATCCTGCTTGACATGAATTTTTCCCCGGGTGAGAGCAGTGGCCAACAGGGTTTTGCCTGGCTTGCGCGTATTCTTGAGCTGGACCCGGATGCGGTTGTGGTCATGATCACCGCCCACGGCAGCATGGATCTTGCGGTGGAGGCGATGAAACACGGGGCCACCGATTTTGTGGCCAAGCCCTGGCAGAATGAGAAGGTGGTAGCCACCTTGTCAGCCGCGGTGCAGTTGCGGGCCAGTCGCGCCGAGACGCAGTCCCTCAAGCGCAGTAACCAGGCGCTGGTTGCGGCCAGCGGCAGCAGTGAACAGACCCTGCTGGGCAGTTCCCCCGCTATCAAGGATGTATTGTCACTGATCGAACGCTCTGCTCCCACCGATGCCAATATCCTGATCCTGGGAGAAAACGGTACTGGCAAGGAGTTGGCGGCGAGGTTGTTACACCAGCGCAGTCATCGCGCCGATGCTGTGTTCATGGCCGTGGATCTGGGTGCTGTATCAGAAAGCCTGTTCGAATCCGAGTTGTTCGGCCATCGTAAAGGTGCCTTTACCGGTGCCACCGAGGATCGTATTGGTCGGCTGGAGGCGGCCAATGGCGGCACCTTGTTCCTGGATGAAATTGGCAACATCCCATTGCACCTGCAGGCCAAGCTGCTCACGGTACTGGAGCAGCGCCAGGTGACGCCGGTGGGCAGGAACGAGGCAGTGCATTTCGATGTGCGGGTCATCTCCGCCACCAATGTGCCGCGGGCACAATTGGCGGATGAGAGCCGCTTCCGCCAGGATCTGTTGTTTCGCCTCAATACCGTTGAGCTGATCTTGCCACCCCTGCGCGAAAGGCGCGAGGACATCGCCGAAATCGCGAGCTATTACGCCGGGCTCTATGCCCGTAAATACCATAAACCGGAGCTGCAATTTTCTGAGCAGGCGCTGGCGGCCATGCAAGTTTACGCCTGGCCTGGCAATGTGCGCGCGCTGCGCCACGCTATTGAGCGGGCCGTAATCCTGGCGGAAAACGGAAGCTATCAAGTCGGCGATCTGCAGTTGCAGGCGCCTGTCAAAACGGAGAACAGCGCAGCGGCTGAGGAGCTTGAGACCGGCTATGGCCTGAACCTGGAGCGTATGGAGCGGCGCGTGATAGAGGCCGCACTGAAACAGCACCGCTACAACATTAGCCATGCCGCCAAGGAGTTGGGCCTTACCCGGGCCGCACTGTATCGGCGAATGGAGAAGTATGGGTTTTAAGAACTTCTCCCTGCTTATCGGGCTGCGCCTGTTGCTGCTGGTGCTGGTGCTGGCTGCCCTGGTTTACCTATTTGTCGTACCCGGCTATCCCATGCTGCGGCTGCTGCTGGGCCTGGTGGCAGTGGCACAGTTATTCGAGACGGTGCGCTTTGTCAGTCGCACCAATGCCGAGCTGACGCGGTTTCTTGACGCGATTCGCTATGCTGACTTTGGTCAGCGCTTCAGGATGGAAGAAGTCGGCGCCGGCTTCGAGGAGCTGGGCCAGGTATTTACCGGCATTATCGAGCGCTTCCAGGGCCTGCGTAACCAGCAGGAAGAGAGCCTGCGTCATCTCAAGGCCTTGATGGAACATGTGCCGGTGCCGCTGCTGTCAGTGCATGGGGACGGCAAGATTCATTTGCATAACAATGCAGCGCGCCGGCTGTTCGGCAGTATCAAGGTGGAGCGTCTCGAGGATTTACGCGTGTTTGGCGAGGATTTTCATCGTCACATGCTGGCAGTAGCGCCGGGTGAGAGGCGCCTGGCGGTGTTTCTGCTGGATGCCGTTGAGCAGCGTTTGATTCTCTCCGCCACGGAAATAATTATTGGCGGTGAGGTGGAAAGACTGGTCAGCCTGCAGAACATCCAGAGCGAACTGGACGGTGTGCAATTGCAGGCCTGGCAAGACCTGGTGCGGGTGCTGACCCACGAGATAATGAACAGCATTACCCCGGTTGCATCGTTGGCCAAGACCGCCGCCGACCTGGTTGAGGATGCCACCAGCAAAGTATCAGACCACCCCGATGTGGTGGAAGAATTGGCGGATGTGAAAAGTGCAGTCGAGACTGTGGCGCGGCGTTCAGACGGTTTGATGCAGTTTGTGCAGAGCTATCGTCAGTTGACCCGCTTGCCGGCACCAGACAAGCAGCCGCTGCTGGTCGGTGACTTGTTTGCCAACGCCGCGCAGTTGGTGGCCTCAGGCTGGCAGCAGAAGTCTATTGCACTGGTGCTGAACGTGGAGCCGATATCACTGCAGTTAAGTGCCGATTCCGACATGCTGGAGCAGGTGTTATTGAACCTGCTGAAAAACGCTGAGCAGGCACTGGCGGAAAACCCGGAGCCACAGGTCGAGATGCGCGCCAGCCTCAATCGCAACGGCCATGTCTGTCTGGAAATCTCAGACAACGGCCCGGGTATCGACGCCGAGGTCGCGGCCAGGATTTTCGTACCGTTTTTCACCACCAAACGAGAGGGCTCCGGGGTGGGGCTGGCCCTGACTCGCCAGGTCATGCTGGCCCACGGCGGTAATGTGGTGTTGGGCAGCAGTGACAGCGGCGGCGCGAAATTTACCCTGACTTTCTAGAGCGAGCACGGGAAGATTATGTCCAGGTTCAAGAAGATACTGTTGCTGGTCCTGGCACTGATAGTGGTCTCAGTGCTGGTGAATATCTCTACCACCGCCCCACCGGTACTGGACCGGGAGGCCTTGTTCGCGGCGGCTGATGACTATGAAGTGCGCATCATCCGCGACGAGTTCGGTGTGCCGCATATCTACGGTAGTCGCGATGCGGATACCGCCTTTGGTTTGGCCTACGCTCACGCTGAAGACGACTTTGCCACGATCCAGGAGGTCATCCTGGCGACCCGTGGCACCCTGGCTGCGGTTAAAGGACGGGCCGCGGCGCAAACCGATTACCTGATTCGCATGATGCGTATCTGGGAGGCGGTGGACGCTGGCTATGACAGCAAACTCAGTGTCCAGGCCCGAGCGGTTGCCGAGGCCTACGCCGCGGGTATAAACCTTTATGGCGCCCAGCACCCCGAGCAGGTACTGCCATTTGCCCTGCCTGTGCATGGCAAGGACCTGGTGGCTGGCTTCACCTTTAAGTTGCCGCTGTTCTATGGCTTCGATGGCATCCTTGGCAAGTTGTTCAGTGGCGAGACCCGATCACTGGCCCGGCAGGGGGAAATCGCGCTGCAGTTCACGGCCCGGCCCCAGCCCGAGCTGGGTAGCCAGGGGGTGGCCATTGCACCGTCGCGGTCGGCGGATGGCAAAACCCGGCTGCTGGTCAATTCCCATCAGCCACTGACCGGGCCGGTGGCCTGGTATGAAGTGCGGCTGCACTCGGAGCAGGGTTGGGATATTGCCGGCGGTACCTTCCCTGGTTCGCCGGTGGTCCTGCACGGCCACAATCGCCAGCTGGGCTGGGCCAACACGGTCAACAAGCCCGACCTGGTCGATATTTACCAGCTGACCTTGAACCCGGAGGACGAGAATCAGTATTGGCTGGACGGGGAGTGGCGCGACCTTGAGCGCAGAAGTGCCGATATCCTGGTCAAATTGCTCGGTCCCCTGCGCTGGACCTTCAGTGAGGCGCTATATTTCTCCGCCCATGGGCCAGTTTTGAAGCTGGAACAGGGCGCTTTCGCGCTGCGCTGGGCCGGCATGGGCGAGGTACGCACCCTGGATCAGTATCTGGCGCTGAACAAGGCTGCCAACCAGCGGGAATTTGAAGCGGCGCTGGCCATAGGCAGTCAACCCAGCATCAACTATGTTTATGCCGATGCCGAGGGCAACATCGCCCACTACTACAATGCGATGTTCCCGCAGCGCGTCGAGGGCTGGGACTGGCAAAAAGACCTGCCGGGTGATCGCTCGGAGCTGATCTGGCAGGATTACCTGCCGTTTGCGGCAATTCCCATGACCCGCAACCCAGCCAGCGGTTTTGTTTTTAATGCCAATAACACGCCTTTTGTGTCCAGCGTTGGCGAGGGCCAGCCGCGGCCGCAAGATTTCAGTCCCACACTGGGAATAGAGACGCGCATGACCAACCGTGCCCTGCGACTGCGTCGGCTTTTGGCCGAGGATGCAGCCATCAGTGCTGAGGATTTCCGTCGCATCAAGTATGACCTGCACTACGATCAGGACGCCGAGGGTATTCAGGCACTGGCTGACTTCCTCGCCGAGGGCAGTGAATCAGTGGCAGGGGATTTGCAGGCTGCCTACGGCCTGCTCCAGTCCTGGGACTACAGCACGGACCAGGATAATCGCAGTGCCGCTCTCGCCGTTATCACACTGGAGCCGCTGCTGGATTTGCGCAAGCGGCGTGAGGGGGTAAGCCTGGAGCAGGAGCTGCGACGCGCACAGCAATACCTGCTGACGCATTTTGGGCGCATTGATCCCGCCTACGGCGAGGTAACCCGGCTGCGGCGTGGCCGGCAGGACTGGCCTATCGATGGTGGCCCGGATGTGTTGCGCGCGGTGTATACCGAGGCGGATGACAATGACGGCAAGCTTATCGATGTGGCTGGCGACAGCTACATCATGTTTGTCGAGTGGGACCAGCAGGGTGCAGTGAGCTCCAGTTCCATGCACAGTTTCGGCAGCGCCACCCTGGATGAGAAATCACCCCATTACGCCGATCAGGCGCCGCTCTTTGCCGAGATGGTCGAAAAACCGGTGCGCTTGCAGCTGGACGATCTGCTGCAGCACGCCAGCCGCGACTATCGCCCGCAGCGCTGAGGCCTAGGGGCTGATTGGTGTAAACGGCTGCACATCGACCTCGCCGTCACAGATACTGACAAAACTGGATTCGGGGATCGGCTCCCACAGGCCCATATCATCGGACAGGGGCTCAGACACCACGCAGCGCGCATCCTCGGTAAACTGGTCCAGCAGGACTTGTTGCTCCGGCGTCAATTGTTCTTCGATGGCACCCAGGTCTTTGCTGTGGAACAGGGTCCGGGTTTCGCCCTCGCTGGAATATCGAAAAGCATAGATGTGCTTTCCGTCAGAGATGCCGAGGGTCATATGCAGCGGAAATTCTATACCGACGGCCTTGCCCTGCTGCTCTATAAATCCGGCCATGCGCGCCACGCCCTGCCAGACGTTGTCCCGCAGCCCAAAATGCAGTGCGAGCAGGAACATCACCTCGGAATCGGTGCTGCCGGCCAGGGCGGGGAAATACTCGTCGTCCAGGGCAGCCAGCAGGCGCCGGCGTAGACGCGGGAACTCCTTGATCACGCCGTTATGCACGAACAACCAGTTTTCGTAGCGAAAGGGGTGACAGTTGGTGTACTGGATGGGCGAGCCGGTTGAAGCCCGTATGTGAGCCATGAACAAGGGTGAGCTGACGTGGGTGCAAAGGTCGTGCAGGTTGGAGTCGTTCCAGGCGGGTTGCACATTTTTGTACAAGCCCGGGGTCTCCATTTGTCCGTACCAGCCCACACCGAAACCGTCCCCGTTAGTGGTATTGGGCCCCTGCCGTGCGTGCAGGCTCTGGTCGATTAACGAGTGGCGGGTGTTGAAAATGAGTTCTCCGAGTGGGATTGAACCCCCGGAATAAGCGAGCCAGCGGCACATGAACCCTCCTGTATGTCCTGTGTGTTTACTGCTTTATAGCAGATAGCGCTGAAGACGCTATTCTGGTGCAGAATATTGCGGGTTGACCGGTGAGCGTGGCGCGCTATACTTGCGGCGCTTGTCACGTGATCTATTTATGCGATCAAAGTTGAAGTACCGCTTGTAGCTCTCCTTCCTTTTCTTTTCATAAGTAAACACTAAATATCAAGCACCCGGTCTCCATTGGAGACATTTTTACTTATGTATTTGAGGAAAGAACTATGTCCGAACGAGTTACTGGCACTGTAAAGTGGTTTAATGAAACCAAAGGCTTCGGCTTCATCGAGCAGGAAAATGGTCCTGACGTATTCGCACACTTCAGTGCGATTGCGGGTGACGGCTTCAAGACTCTGGCCGAAGGCCAGAAAGTTGAATTTACCGTGACCGATGGCCAGAAAGGCCCACAGGCTGAGAATATCGTCGCCGTATAAAGCGATCGTTTAGACTCTATAAAGCCGCTATTGCTTGGCAATAGCGGCTTTTTTTATGGGCGCAGTATTTGTGTTGACGCTGCTATATCGGCGCTGCGCCCAAGCTCTTTCCGGGTGAAAAAAAGGCGTAAAGCTACAGCAGCTCCCGGGGATCGGCAATCCTGCCTTTGATGGCCGAAGCCACCACCGTGATGGGGCTGGCCAGGTGGGTGCGCGTTTGCGCACCCTGGCGGCCTTCGAAATTGCGATTGGTGCTGGAAATCACCCGTTTGCCGGGCCCAAAGGTTTCTCCACCGGCGTAAAAGCACATGGAGCAGCCGGATTCGCGCCATTCAAAACCGGCGTCGGTAAATACCTTGTCCAGACCCTCTTCTTCCGCGGCGCGTTTGACCGCCGTGGAGCCGGGCACCACTACCGCGGCAACACCATCAGCCACTTTCTGATCCTTGAGCAGGGCCGCGGCGGCACGCAAGTCGCTGATACGACTATTGGTGCAGGAACCGATGAAAGCAGCATCGATGGCCATATCGCTAATACCCGCCCCTGGCTGTAAATCCTGGTAGGCCAGTGCCTTTTCCATGCCCGCGTCTCCAGCGGGCGGAATTTTGGCCGAGACAGCCATCGCGTGTTGGGGGCTGGTGCCCCAGGTAATGGTGGGTTCGACCTGGTCGGCGTTGATGAGGATTTCCCAGTCGTACTCAGCCTCGGGGTCACTGGGCAATTGTTGCCAGTAGTCCAGGGCTTGCCGCCAATCTTCACCGCTGGGTGCGAACGGCCGGCCCTGCAGGTACTTGAAGGTGGCCTGGTCCGGGGCAATGAGCCCGGTGAAGGCGGAGAATTCCACCGCCATATTGCACAGGGTCATACGCGCTTCGATATCCATGGCGCGCACGGTGCTGCCGCCGAACTCAACCGCGTAGCCGGCGCCACCACTGGCGCCGTGCACCTGTATAAGGTGCAGGATCAGGTCCTTGGCGGTGACTCCCGCTTGCAGCTCACCCTCGAAACGCACCAGCATGCTGCGCGGACGTTTAACGCGCAGGGTTTGGGTCACCAGGGCGTGCTCCACCTCGGATGAGCCCACTCCCCAGGCCATAGCGCCGAGCGCGCCCTGGGTGCAGGTATGGCTATCGGGGCACACCAGGGTCAGCCCGGGCTGAACAATACCCTGCTCAGGCGAGATCACGTGCACGATGCCCTGTCGAGGGTCGTCCATGTCATAGAGCGTGATGCCGGCCCGCCTGGTCTCAAGCCGGGTCGCTTCAATAAAGGCTTTGCCCGAGGGCATCAGGGTATTGTCGTCTCGCCCCGGCCGGGTATCGACAACATGGTCCATGGTGCAGAAGGCGCGCTCCGGTGAGCGCACTTTGCGACCCTCTTCGTGCAGGCTTTGCAGGGCGATTGAGCCGGTTCGTTCGTGCAGGAATATGCGATCGATATACACCAGGCTGGTGCCATCATCCAACTCCTCCACGGTGTGGCTTTCCCAAAGCTTGTCGAACAGGGTTTGTGGCATTGCTTTATTGTTCCCGCTGTCTCAGGCTCGTGGGCTATGATTAAAATCATGGTCACCCGGTGTGTCCGGGGCGTAATAGGCTAGCCCATATTTAGCTAAATGTATTATCATTATAACTTTATAGCTTTTATAAGCCGAATAACAAGCAGATGGACATATTTACTCCTGAAATCCTGGTCCTGCTGACCAGCGCCGCCGGCATTGCCTTTGTGCATACGCTGATGGGGCCAGACCATTACCTGCCATTTGTGTCTATGGCGGTCGCCCGTCAGTGGAGCTGGCGCAAAATACTGACGATTACCCTCTTGTGTGGATCCGGGCACCTGCTGGGGTCAGTATTGCTTGGACTGTTTGGTATCTGGGCCCAGTCGGGGCTCACGGGGCTGGTCGTGATTGAAGGGTGGCGTGGCGATCTTGCCGCCTGGTTGTTGTTCAGCTTTGGCCTGGTTTACCTGGCCTGGGGTATTCGCCACGCAGGTCAGGCCCATGTGCATCGTCACAGCCCCACCCACCCCCAGTGGATTATCTTTATCATCTTTGTGTTGGGCCCCTGTGAGCCGCTGATTCCGCTGTTGATGTATCCCGCGGCCAAGGCCAGTGTGTTGGGTGTGCTGGCGGTGACTGCTGTGTTTGGTCTGGTGACCGTGATGACCATGCTGGCGGCGGTGGCGCTGAGCTACTACGGCCTGCGCAAGCTGCATTTCCCCCGCCTGGAGCGTTTTGGCCATGCGATGGCGGGTGCCACGCTGAGCGCCTGCGGTGCATCCATTCTTTTTCTGGGGCTGTGAATATGAACCCCGCTGAAGGCTCTGACTATGAAACCCGCTGAAGGCTTTGAACTTAACCCCGCTGAAGGCTCTGACTATGAGTGAAGACTACAAGGCTATCGATGCGGTCGTGAATATCTGGACCGAGGAGGCGCTGGCGGTGCGGCCCGGCTGGACCGATGAGTTTTTTGTGGGCAAGGTTAAAGGCCAGCACGGCAGCGGTGGCATAGCGCTGGAAACCATGCTCGAAGACATGGATGCGGCAGGTATCGGCCGCGCCTTTCTGGTAGCCGCCAAGAGTGGCCGTCCCGGCCTTCCAGGCTCCTACCACATGCCGCCGGAAATCGTGGCCCGTGCCTGCGAGAAATACCCGGATCGCTTCTCCGGCCTGATCGGCGTCGATCCCTACCAGGGCATGGAGGGGGTGGCGATGATGGTCGATGCAGTCGAGAACATGGGCTTTATCGGTGCCCACCTCTATCCGCACTGGTACGAACTGCCGCCGAATGACGCCAGGTACTACCTGTACTACGCCAAGTGCGTTGAGCTGGATATTCCCATTCAGATGCAGGTCGGACAGTCACTGCTCTACTCAAAGGAGCAGCGCTGCCGCAGTGTCGGTCGGCCTATCTACCTGGACGATATCGCCTGTGATATCCCCGAACTCAAGTTGATCGGCTCCCACGTGGGTATTCCCTGGGCCGACGAGATGATCGCCATGTCCTGGAAGCATGACAATGTGTATATCGCGACCGATGCCCACAGTCCCAAGTACTGGCCCGAGGCTCTGTGGAAGTACATTAATTCCTACGGCCAGGACAAGGTATTGTTTGGCACCGACTTCCCGGTACTGCGCTTTCAGCGCACCGTGCAGGAAATTGATGATCACGGTCTGAAGCCCGAGGTTCGCCGCAAGTTCATGCGCGACAACGTGGCCAGACTTTACCGGCTGGAAGACTGATATGGCTGCCCCGCTGGAAGGAATCAAGGTAGTCGAGATGACCAGCGTGGTGCTGGGGCCCTACGCCTGCCAGATGCTCGGCGATCTCGGCGCCGATGTCATCAAGATCGAGCCGCCCGCTGGCGATACCAATCGCAAGCTCGGTCCGCACCGCAATCACGAGGACATGTGCTCGCTGTATCTCACCTGCAACCGCAACAAGCGCAGTATTGCCCTGGATATGAAGCAAGCACAGGGCCTTGCTGCGGCGAAGAAGTTGATTGAAGACGCTGATGTGCTGGTTCACAACTTCCGCCCCCAGGCCATTGAAAAACTGGGCCTGGGCTACACAGAGGTGCAGAAAATTAATCCGGATATCGTCTACTGCGGTGCCTATGGCTTCTCCCTGCAAGGCCCCTACGGTGAAAAGGGTGCGCTGGACGACTCCATCCAGGCGGCCAGTGGCATCGCTGTCCTGCAAAGCCAGGTCGAGGGCGAGCCGCGCTACCTGCCGACGATTATCGGCGACAAGACCACCGCCATGATGGTGGTGCAGTCGGTACTGGCAGCCCTGTTCCACCGCCAGCGCACCGGTGAAGGACAGCAAATTGAAGTCCCCATGTTTGAAACCATGGCGGCATTCGTCATGACCGAACACCAGTGGGGCAAGACCTTTGATCCGCCTATCGGTAGCGCAGGCTACCCGCGCCTCATGTCGGAGCACCGCCGTCCCTACAAGACCAAGGATGGCTACCTGGCGGTGCTGCCCTACTGGGACAACCACTGGCAGACTTTTGTTGAACTGGGTGGTCGGCCGGAGCTGGCCACTGATCCACGCTTTATCGATATGAAAACCCGGCTGCAGAACATCGGCGAATCCTACCAGGTGACTGGCGAGATCATCGCCACCCGGACCACCCAGGAATGGCTGGACCTGCTGGGTGATACCCGGGTGCCGATGATGGTGGTGAACAGCCCGGACGAGCTGATGACCGACCCGCACCTGGTTGAGAGCGGCTTCTGGCAGGAGATGGAGCACCCCACGGAAGGCACGCTGCGCATGTCCAGGCCACCGGCGACCTTCTCCCGTTCCCCGGCCAGTATTCGCAGGCTCGCACCCCGTCTGGGCGAGCAAAGCGCAGAGATTCTGAGTGAGGCGGGTTACACCGGTGACGAAATTGACGCGCTGTTCGACAGCGGCGTCGCCCGGGACATTACCCGTGAAAATATTTAGTAACCAAGGAGGCAACACCGAATGACCTTCAGAAACCTGAAAATTGATCACGACAGGGAGCCGGAAACGGAAGCCTGGATAGAAGAGGAAACGCGTGAGCAGGAAGAGCGTTTCGAAAAGATCGCCCAACAAATGGACGACCTTAAGCCGCAGCGGCTGAAGTGGTACCAGCAGTTCTTCGATCGTATTCGCACCATCGGCTACAACATGGACGCGGATGACAAGGTGCAAATAGCCTCCGCAGACCTGCCGGTTCAGGGTGACCGGGAAGACCAGGTAATCTGGAAATACGGCGTAGACAGTGACCCGAGGAAAGAATCATGAGACCGCATATCGAGCCATTCTGCGACCGCGACGTCGACTTCAAGAAAATGGGCCTTAAGGGCTTTGGCATGGGCATGCGTTACAAAATGCTGTCCTTCAATCCCGAGACCGGCGGTTGCTCCATGACCGTGCAATTTGACGGTGGCTACAAGCAGCCCCCTGGTTTCTCCTGGTCTGAGCTGGAGATGATTGTCATCGAGGGTGAGTTGCAGATCGGCGACCGCACCGTGCGCAAGGGCCACTATTTCTTTGTGCCGGCCGGTTATGCCATGCCCGCAATAAGCTCTGCGCAAGGTTGCCTGGTGCTGATGATGTATAACACCGGCGAGCCCAGCCTGATCGAATCCAGCGAGCATCATCCGCTGGCCCAGATTGCCTATTACCACGATGTCGATGCCATGATGGATATCCCCTGGGATCCGGGCGGTGTGACCCGGCCCACGGTGGCGACTGGCTGCCTGATCAAGCTGTTGAACTTCAACCTGGAGTCCCAGGCGATCACCTTCCTGTACTGTATGACCCCGGGCTTCTACCAGGACAATATTTCCTACCACGATTGCGCCGAGGAGTCTTATCACCTCTGGGGTACTTCCTGGATGATGCAGTTTGGGGAGATACCCACGGGCGGCTATTTCTGGCGCCCGGCCTATATCAACCACGGTGCCTTCGCCTCGGAATTCGGCTGTATCGCACTGGGGCGTACCGACTCCAAGCTCTACAATCACTTCCATTACAATCCCTGGTCCACCCCGGTGGAAAACGCCGACCGCTCCAAGGCTCGCCTGGCCCTGCGCGACCCGCTGCTCTACAACTGGACCGTCGACTACGACCATAACCACCCGCACAGTCTCAAGGATTTTGAAAAGACCATGCCGCGCCGTGGCCCAGACTGGAAAGGGGAGGAGCCGCACAAGAGCGATGGCCATACGCATGATCACTGGCATCGCGACCACCATCACCATGTGCATGCCCACGGTGATGAGTACAATGAGCTGCTGGACCAGGTGCATACTCACCACCACGATGATCACGGCCATGACCATGACCATGAGCATTAAGTGCGGGGATGAACCGGGGCCTGCAGCGCAGGCAAGCACATCTGAACGCTGATGCTGCGCGTACATTTAGATTGCTGGAGCTGATTTCACGAGGGTGGGCATGACAGAGCGGGTGATTGTTAATGATGTGGGCCCGCGCGATGGTTTGCAAAACCAGGCCCGTCAGCTGGCGCCCTCCGAGCGCTTGCGCTTAATCGAATCCTTGCTGGCGGCAGGGCTGCCGGCGATCGAGGTGGGCAGCTTTGTTTCTCCCAGGGCAGTACCCGCCATGGCCGGTGCGGCCGAGGTGGTTGCCGGCCTGCCATCCGGCCAGGCCAATTATTCAGCGCTGATTCCCAACCGCAAGGGTTATGACCTGGCCACAGCCGCCGGGGTAAACACGGTCGAACTGGTGGTAGCCTCCACCGAGACCATGAACCAGAAAAACATCAATACCGGTACCGAACAGGCCATGGCGAATGCGGCAGACATTGTCGATGCCGCCAGTTCTGACGGTGTTACAACACTGGCCTGTGTCGCCACCGCCTGGGAGTGCCCCTTTGAAGGGCGGGTGGAGCAAGATATTGTTCTCGGCATGGCGGGGCAAATGTTCAGCTATGGCGCTGACGAGGTGGTCCTGGCGGATACCATTGGTGCCGCCGATCCCGGCGCGGTGCGCAGCCTGACCCAGGCAGCCGCGGATGAATTTGGCGCCGATCGCATCAGCTGCCATTTCCACGATACCCGCGGTATGGGGGTGGCTAATGTGGCTGCGGCGCTGGAATCGGGCATTCGCAAGTTTGATGCATCCATTGGCGGGCTGGGCGGTTGTCCCTTCGCGCCGGGCGCGACCGGCAATGTCGCCACCGAAGACGTGGTGCTAATGCTTACGCAAATGGGTTTTGCAACGGGCATAGACCTGCGTAAGCTGGTAGATGCTGTAGATCTGGCGATTGAGCTGACCGGCAATTGTGATGGTGGTAATTCTATTAACTGGCTCAGGCGGCAGATTGAGAAAGGGGCTATCTAGATATGTGCTATCTGGATATGTGTTATCTAGATACGAGCGTTAGCGTCTCGCACTGTTCTGCTTTATTTTCGGACACGCTGTAAATACGTCCGTGTACGCTCGACGCGGGCGTCCATGCCCGCGACGGTCCAAAAATAAAGCAGAACAGCGCAAGCCGCTTTAACTATCTCAAGGTGACTCTGTGCTGGCGTGGTGGATTGAGAAGGGTACTTTTTAGCTGCGAGGGGGGAGTTGCAGTGTGTTATGGCTTTTCGGGACCGTGCGCGACATGGACGTCGCGCCCGAGCCTACAGGGACGTATGAAGGGCCTGCCCCGCTTTATCGGGTACGGCGTGTCCCTAAAAGCCATAACACACTGCAAATCCTACTGCATCGAGGGGTTCGTTTCTCTCCGAACCGAACCAAAACGCTTGGAAAAGAGCAGAACAGAATTTGAATAAGAACGATTTGAGGAACAGTGCATGTCGTATCGATTAGGTGTTGATGTCGGGGGAACGTTTACAGACCTCCTGCTGATCAACGAGGAAGACGGACAAACCTGGACGGCCAAGGTGCCATCAACGCCGGAGGATTCCTCTATTGGCGTATTGAATGGGGTTTCGCGGATTTGCGAAGAGTCTGGTGTGCCGCCGGCAGAGATAGAGCTGGTGATGCACGGGACCACCGTGGCGACGAATGCGGTACTGACCGGTCGCGGGGCCACCGTTGGCCTGGTGACAACCGCCGGTTATGAGCACACGCTGCAGGTTGCCCGTTCATTCTGTCCAGGCGGCCTGGGTGGCTGGGTGACGTTTGTGAAGAACCCCCTGCTGGCGCCACTGGAACTGACAATCGGTGCCACCGAGCGAGTAGGGGCAGACGGTGGCGTGGTCACAGGTCTCGATGAGGAGCTGCTGCGCAACGATCTACAAACACTGTGTGCCAGGGGCGGTATTGAGGCGCTGACGATCTGCTTTGTTAATGCCTATATCAACGGCGTGCATGAAGTGCGAGCGGCGGAAATTGCCCGCGACGTGTTTGGCGATGTGCCCATTTCCATTTCCAGTGAAGTCGTGCCGGAGATGCAGGAGTATGAGCGCACCGAGACCACGGTGGTTAATTCCTACGTGCGCCCGCAGGTGGCGACCTACGTTGAGAATTTGCAAAACTCCCTGAATGAGCGTCTCGGCGCAGACACCCAATTATCGATCCTGCGTTCCGATGGCGGCCTTGCCTCGGGTCGCGCCGCGGCTGAGAGCCCGGTTAACCTGCTGATGTCGGGCCCCGCCGGTGGTGTTTCCGGTGCCATGTATTTCTGCAGCCGGGCCGGTTTCGACAATATCCTGACCTTTGATATGGGTGGAACCTCAACCGATGTGGCGCTCATCCAGGGTGGTCGCGCCCGGGTGCGGCGGGAAACCTTTGTCGGCGATGTGAAGGTGCGGGCACCCTCGGTGGATGTGCGCACCGTCGGCGCCGGCGGTGGTTCCATCGCCTTTGTGCCGGAACTGACCAAGGCCCTGCGGGTCGGGCCGGAATCGGCCGGTGCGGTACCGGGTCCCGCCTGTTATATGAAGGGCGGCGAAGAACCTACCGTGTGCGACGCCAACGTGGTGCTGGGTTACCTGCCGGCAGATGTGCAGTTGGGTGGCGCCATGGAAATTAATCGCGAGGCGGCAGAAGCGGCGGTACAGAAATCCGCCGATGCCATGGGTATCTCCCTGCACGATGCCGCTGAGGGCATCATCAAGGTAGTGAACGAGTCCATGTTTGGTGCCCTGCGACTGGTCTCGGTGGAGCAGGGCTATGATCCCCGGGATTTCTCCCTGGTGGGCTTCGGCGGCGCCGGACCCCTGCATGCAAATGCCCTGGGTATTCTTACCGATGCCTGGCCGGTGATCGTGCCGCCCGGCCCCGGGGTGTTGTGCGCCTATGGTGATGCAACCACCCAGGTGCAGGATGAGTCCACGCGCACCTATATCACCATGGCGGAGGGAATCGCCGCCAACCAGTTGGTGAATGACCTGCTGGAACTGCGTGAGCGTGCCGGTGAGTCACTGGTGGCAGACGGTATTCCGTCCTCGGAACATGAAGTCACCTACCAGGCCGATCTGCGCTATGCCGGCCAGGCTTTCCAGATTACGGTGGAGTTCACCGAGGCCGAGTTGCGCGATCAAGGGGTGAGCCGGCTCACCGATGAGTTCGATGCCGAGCACGAGCAGCTGTTCACCTTCAAGCTGGGCGATGGCCACGAGATTCTCATGATCCGCGCAGTGGTGAAGGCGAAAGCCAAGGCCATTGCCGAGATGAGCATGGGTCAGGCCGGTACCAAACTTGAGGACTGCAAATTGCACGACACGAGTTTCTACTACGAGGGCCAGCACCACGATGCGGTGATCTACGATCGCAATAAGTTAAACGAGGACCTGATGGTAGAGGGGCCGGCGATTGTGTCGGAGATGGATTCCACAACGGTGGTGCTACCGGGCTATGTGGCCCGGGTGGACGCGGTGGGCAACCTGTTAATCGATCCTCAAACCGACGCGAACTGGGCATAAGGAGGGAGTAGACCAATGGCTGCAACTATTCTGCAAACCAACAACGAGCCTCTCCAAACGGTTGAGGTGGAAGGCGTCACTGTCGACATCGTCGAGAATGCGCTGCGCAATGCCCGGGAAGAAATGGATGCGGTACTGTTCCGCACCGCCATGTCGCCCGGTATTCGTGAGCAGGGTGACTGCTTCCCGATGATCGCCAATGTCGAAGGCAAAATGGTGGTGGGCCAGTTCGGCTCCTTCATCGGCCCCTTCCTGGAAGTCTATGACGGTGAGATCGAAGAGGGGGACATGATCCTCACCAACGATCCCTATATGTGTAACGCCGCGGTCTCCCACCTGCCGGACTGGTTGGTGCTCAAGCCGGTATTCAAGGCTGGTCGCCACATCGCCTGGACCGCCATGTTCGGACACATGTCTGATAACGGCGGCATGGTGCCGGGCTCGATTCCAATCGAAGCCACCAACATTTTCCAGGAAGGCATTCGCATTCCGCCGATCAAGTTGTACAAGAAGGGCGAGCTGCAAAGCGATGTACTGGAGCTGATTCTGCACAATGTGCGCACCAGCCAGTGGAACCGATTTGACCTCAATGCCCTGGTAGCCGCCTGTAACACCGCGGCCAGGCGGGTGGTGGAGTTAACCGAGCGCTTCAGCGACGACGTCATCCACACCACTATGGGCACAATGCTGGAGCGTAATTACAATGCCATGAAGGCCATCATTAACATGGTGGTACCCGAGGAGCCGCGCACCTTCAGCGACTATCTTTGCGACGACGGCATGGGTATGGGCCCCTACAAGATCCAGTGCAAGTTGTGGCGCGAAGGCGATGTCGCGATTTTTGATTTCGAGGGCACGGACCCCCAGGCCCAGAGCTCGGTGAACTTTTTCCTCAATGAGGATATGTTCAAGATGTTCTTTGGCTCCTTCACCATTAACGTGGTCGACCCGCAGATTGTCTTCAACGATGGCTTCTACGACCTGGTAGATGTGCGCATTCCCCAGGGAACCTTGCTGAAGCCGAATTATCCCGCAGCCCTGTCCGGGCGCACCCACGCCCTGGGTCGCATCTTTGACGTACTCGGTGCACTGCTGGGTATGGGTGCTCCCGAGCAGATGCTCAATGCGGCGGGCTTTTCCGACTCGCCACACCTGTTCTACTCGGGTTATGACAAGAAGGGCGAGTGGTTCCAGCTGTTCCAGATCGGCTTTGGCGGGATACCCGGCCGTCCGATTGGCGATGGGCCCGACGGCCATTCCCTGTGGCCGGGCTTTACCAACGTGCCCAATGAATTTATTGAGTCCTACTTCCCGCTGCGCATTGAGCGTTATGAAACGATCATCGATTCCGGTGGTGCCGGTTTGCACCGGGGCGGTAATGGATTGAGCGTTGCCTACTGTTTCCTCTGTGACGGCGAGGTCGGTATCCACGATGAGCGCTGGTTGACCTATCCCTGGGGTGTCAGTGGCGGCGAGACCGGAATGCGTTCCACCAAGCGCCTGGTTCGTGTTGATGGCAGCGAAGAGTGGCTACCCGCGAAGGTGGAGGGCGTTAAGGTCCGCGAGGGCGATGTGCTGTACTTCAATACCTGGGGTGGCGGTGGCTGGGGCGACCCCTTCGCACGCGATCCGGCGCTGGTGCTGGCCGATGTTGAGCGCGGCCTGGTATCCGCCGAAGGTGCCAAGCGCTACGGTGTGATTATCCATGAGGGTAGCGTCAACGCCGCGGCAACCCAGGCCCTGCGTGAGCAATTGGTGGCCGAGCGCGGTGATGATATCCCCTTGTTTAATTACGGCGGGACTATTGAGGAGATCAAGGCCCGCTGTGAAGCCGAGACCCACCTGCCGGCACCGGAGACACCGGTGTTCCGCAGCGCCGGCTGATCGCCTGAGCCAGGGCGTGGCCGGGTCCCCTGGCCGCGCTGCCAGGCTCTCTGTGCACGCATAATGTAAATAGTGGCAAAAATAAGGCCGACGCGTTCTGCGCCGGTCGTCTACGCTTATCTTCAAGCGGCCTCAGAGCTGCGTCCCAGATTACTGGCTGCGAAACCCGTAAATTGGAGATAAAACAATGACTTACCTACACCCGCAACGCACGGTGCTGGCGGCGGCAGTCGCCACTGCTCTGTGTGCTTCACTCCCCGCCCAGGCACAGGAAACCATTGAGGAAGTCCTGGTCACCGGTTCCAAGATTCGCCAGGCAGCACTGGACCGGTCATCGCCGGTTAATACCCTGACCAAGGATGACCTGGAACGGGTAGGCATGACATCTGTTGCCGATATTCTCAATCAGTTGCCTAATTCAGGTGGCGCCCTTAACACCCGCTTCAACAGCTCGGGCAACTTCGGTTTCCCACCGGATGGTGGCGGCATCGGGGCTGGCGCGGCCCAGGTAGACCTGCGCAACCTGGGATCCAAGCGCACCCTGGTGTTGGTAGACGGTATTCGCTGGGTGAACGGTTCCTCCGCCAGTGGTGTGTCCAGCGCCACCGACCTGAACACCATTCCGCTGAGCGTGATTGATCGCATCGAGGTACTGGAAGACGGGGCTTCGGCGATCTATGGTTCAGACGCCATTGCCGGGGTGGTGAATATCATCACCAAGAAGAAGTTTGAAGGTATAGAAATCAATGCCTACGGCGGTCAGTGGGACGACGAGGATGGAGAAACCGAGGAATACAGTTTGTCATGGGGTGTGCAAACCAACACCACCAACGTATTTTTTGGTGCGAGCTACAACAACCAGGAAGATATCCGGGCCAAGGACCGGGATATATCCGGCTACCCGGTGGCGGGACTGAATCGCTGCCTGGGCAACTGTAGTTCCGGCACGCCCCAGGGTCGTTTTGTGCTTACGGATCCCAATACCAACAACGTCGTGGACCTGACCACCAACGATGGGGTGAGCGGCATACCCGCTTATGATCCGGCCAACCCGGGTGGCGGCACCGACGATTTTCACGGCTTTGCCACCGAGGATCGTTTCAATTATTCCCAGTTCAACCTGGTGATGGCGCCGGTGGAGCGCTGGAACATTTTCACCCAGATCTCCCATGAGTTCTCACCCAATGTCCGCGCCAATGTGAAGGGCATGTACAACAACCGGGAGTCCACTAACCAGGCGGCGCCGGAGCCACTGTTCATCGGACCCGATGCCGGCAACGGTAACCTGATGGATACCGTGAGCGTTGATGTCACCAACCCCTATAACCCCTTTGGCTTTAGTGTGGACGCGGATTCCAATGCAATATTCATGGGACGACGACCGCTGGAGGCCGGACCGCGTATCTTTAATCAGGATGTCGATACCTTCTATATATCGGGTGGCCTGGACGGCAGTTTCGAGTTTGCTGACCGCAGCTTCTTCTGGGATGTTACGGCGGCCTACTCCAAGAACGAAGCCAACCAACAAAAGCACGGCGCCTTTAATTCGGCGCATATTAAGCGTGCGCTGGGCCCCCTGGATGAGTGCACAGACAACTGCGTGCCGCTGAACTTCTTCGGCGGTCAGGGCGGCGACGGGTCTGGCACGATCACCCAGGATATGATCGACTACGTTGGCTTTATCCAGAAAGATGAGAGTGAACAGGAACTTACCAATTACCTGTTTAACCTGTCTGGCACGGTCATGGATTTGCCGGCGGGCGCTCTCGGTTTTGCGGTGGGCTACGAATACCGCGACCAGGAGGGCAGCTTCACACCGGATCCCGTGGTGACTGCCGGCGAAAGTGCCGGCGTTCCGTCGCTGCCCACCAGTGGTAGCTATGACGTGGACGAGTTCTTCCTCGAACTTAACGTGCCGCTGCTCAAGGACCAGCCCTTCGCCAATGAGTTGGAATTGTCCTATGCCCTGCGCTATTCCGACTACGAAACTATTGGCAGTGACGACACCAACAAGTTTGGTGTGCGTTGGAAGCCGATAGAGGACCTGATGTTCAGGGCCACCTGGTCGGAAGGATTCCGGGCACCGGGAATCGGTGAGTTGTTTGGTTCTGCGGCTCGCTTCGACCAGACTATTGACGATCCCTGCTCCGGCATCGATGCCAGTACGCCGCAGAATATCGTCGATAACTGTGGCGCGCTGGGAGTGCCTACCGATGGCTCCTACACCCAGTTCAATGCACAAATCTCGGTAACCACTGGCGGCAATGAGGATCTTGATGAGGAGACCTCGGACAACACCATGTACGGTATGGTTTACGCGCCGTCCTGGGTGGACAATGTCAGCTGGATCGACGGTATTGAGTTCGAGGTCAACTACTTCGATATCGAGGTGGACGACGCTATCCAGGCACTTGATGCCCAGGTGCAGTTGTCTGGCTGTGTTGCCAGTCTGGATGCCTCGCTGTGTGAGGGCATATCGCGTACCCCCAGCGGTGTCATCAACGGTTTCAGTAACAAGCTGACCAATATCGGCGGTATCGAAACCGAGGGTTACGACTTCACCATTACCTATGCTTCACCGGATACGAAGTACGGTGCCTTCACGGCGCGCTGGCAGGGTACCAACCTGGACAGTTACACGGAAAGCATTCCCACGGAGAACGGCTTTGTTGACCTGGACCTGGAAGGTACGGAAAAGGGTGACCCGGAGCGGGGCTTTCCGGAATTCAAGTCCAATCTGTACCTGGACTGGAGATACGGTAACTGGCACGCCGGCTGGACCATGCGTTACATAGATGAACTTACCGAACGCTGCCCGGATATCGCTACGGGTGAAAACCTCTGCTCCAATGAGGCGGCGGGCAAGAACAAGCTGGATGATGTCTTGTATAACGACGTACAGGTAACCTGGACTCCGGACGTAAGCTTTGGTGATGTTTCCTTGCAGGTCGGTGCCAATAACCTGTTCGATGAAGATCCACCCGAGTGCTATAGCTGTGCCTTGAATGGCTTTGATGCAACGCTCTATGATGTACCCGGAGTGTTCTACTATGCGCGTCTGGTGTACCGACAGGAGTAGGGATCACTACTGAGCTGAAGGGCGGCCCTGGCCGCCCTTTTTATTTGGCGGAGCACTAATGAATATTCTGTTTCTATGTACCGGTAATTCCTGTCGCAGCCAGATGGCTGAGGGCCTGTGTCGGCAGCTTCGCGGTGATGTGATCGAAGCGGCCTCCGCCGGTATCGAAAAGCACGGCTTGAATCCCAGTGCCGTTAAAGTCATGGCGGAGATTGGCATCGACATCAGCGCTCACAGCAGCAAGACTACGGCTGATCTGGGCTCGATTGAATTCGACTATGTCATCACTGTTTGCGACCACGCTCATGAGAGCTGCCCATACTTTCCCGCCATTACGGCTGTCGTGCATGCAGGCTTTGATGATCCTCCCCGGCTGGCGGCCAGCGCTGCCACAGAAGAGGAAGCGCTGGAACATTATCGGCGGGTACGCGACGAGATCAGGGATTACATACTCAGCTTGCCGGATGCCTTGCCGCCCGCTGCCGAATAACAGTTTCTATGACTGGTGACGAAAGTAGCCTAGACTAGCGCCTGTAGATCGGCGGGAAAAATAATAATGGCCTTTGCGCCAACAAAGGGAGTTGATCGCTAGACATGTCCACCTATACACCCACGGAGCGCTTCCTCTCTCTGTTCACCACGCTGCGGCATAACGAAGGTCGTGGTGCGGTGCTGTTAACGGTGCAGGCATTCTTCGTCATGTTTGCCTATTACCTGCTCAAGGTAATTCGCGAGCCGCTGATCCTGGCAGAAGGCAGTGTCGAGCTGAAGGCCTATACCAATGCCATACAGGCCCTGCTGTTAATGATCGTGGTGCCGGTATTTGCCCGCATCTACCATCGTCTCGGTCATAGCGGTGAGAAGCACATACTGCTGAGTCGCATTATCCTGTTCTTTATCTCCAACCTGTTGCTGTTTGCCCTGGCCTACTCTGCCGGTCTCCGCATAGGCATCGCCTTCTACGTCTGGTTGGGCATTTTTTCTGTGATGGCGCTGGCGCTGTTCTATGCCTTTGCCGCCGATCTTTATAATGTTAAGTCCGGCCAGCGTATCTTCCCACTGATCGCCGCCGGTGCTTCCGGCGGCGCCTATCTCGGCGCCAAATTAACAGGTACCTGGGACCCCATCGTGGGCCACGATGGGGTGATGCTCACGGCTGCCATCGCGCTTCTGGTGCCCTGCTGGCTCAGTGGCAAAGTCGACAAGACAATTCCCCCGGGCTCGAAGAGCTTGATTGCCGATGAGTTCCATAAAGAACCGCCACCGCTGTCCGAGGGCTTTATGGTGGTATTCCGCAGCTACTACCTGACGATGATTGCCGTCTTCATCATCCTCATGAACCTGATCAATACCAACGGCGAATACATTCTCTATTCCTTTGTGACCCAGACCGCTGACCAGATGATCGCCGCCGGTGAGCTGACGGTCAGCCGCGACCAGTTCCTGACCAGCTTTACCTCCAGTTACCAGTCATGGTTCACCCTGATCGGCTTCCTCATGCAGCTGTTCCTGGTGTCGCGCATATTCGACAAGGTCGGTATGCGTGGCGCACTGTTGATATTGCCTGCGCTGATGCTGCTCAATTATTCCCTGGTGCTGCTGTTCCCGGTACTTGCGGTGGTGCGTTTCTCCATGATTGCCGAGAACAGCACCAGCTATTCCCTGCAGAATACCCTGCGCCAGGCCCTGTTCCTGCCGGTTAAGCGAGATGAGAAATATGTAGGCAAGAACTGCATCGATACCTTTTTCTTCCGCACCGGCGATGTATTGTCGGCGCTGGTAGTCTTCGTCGGCATCTCATGGCTGGGTCTGGGGCTGACCGGCTTTGTGATCACCAACCTGGTGCTGGCCTCCGTGCTGATGTGGTTCTCCTGGATCATCGGCAAGCGCAACCAGGGAGTTATCGAGGAAAATTTTGGCAATATGCCGCCCCAGGTGGGCCTGCCTCTGCCAGATATGGATATACGTTCGGGCGAAATCAGCCAACTGGAGTTGGACGACGAGAATTTCTTCGATCCTGATGAAGGTGATGCACTGAGGTACCTGGCGTTTGAGCATCCCAATAATCACTTGCCGCGCTGGGTGCGCTTCGATGCCTTGCATCGGCGCTTCGAGTTCAGTCCGCCACCGGGGACCGATGGCAGCGTGGAAATCAAAGTAGTGGCGCGCGACTTCGATGGTCTGGAGGCGGAAGCCAGCTTCAAGGTCAGCTATAGCGACCTGAAAGACTAATTTCTGAGCGGCAGCACTGCTCCGAACGCTGGTCACAAAATCCATCTTCCCTTCATTGACCGTTTGCCGAGGCCACATATACTTATTGGGCTCCACTGGAGCTGCTTTTCGATCCAGAAAATTTGCAGGATGAGAAAATCAAGGAAGTCTGTATGTCTACTACCAAAGGCACTGTTAAGTGGTTCAACGAAACCAAGGGTTTCGGTTTTATCCAGCAGGAATCAGGTCCCGATGTATTCGTTCACTTCAGTGCGATCAAAGGTGACGGCTTTAAAACGCTGGCAGAGGGTCAACAAGTTGAGTTCACGGTCACCGATGGACAGAAAGGCCCCCAGGCAGAGAACGTAAGCCCGGTCTAGGCCTTACGCTCCCCCCACTCCCCCCGACAGACACTCCTGGCCAGGCCAGGGGGTTTGGCTGTGTCTTATTCTCCGCCTTCCAGCGAGACTTCCAGTTCGCTGTCTGCTTTCAGGGAGTTGGTGATGAAGCAGGTCTGGTCTGCCTTGTGCAGTAGTCGCTCCGCTTTTTCCCGGCTGCTGCCGGCCGGCAGGGTCAGTGTGACCGCGGTCTGGAAGCCGGTGAATTGCACGGCCCGATCCAGCTGGTCGAGGGTGCCGGTGACGCTCACAGAGAGTTCATCCCACTCCAGCCGTGAGGCTGCCGCAATTGCCTTGAAGGAAAGGATGAAGCAACTGGCAACCGCGGCGGACTGCAGATCCTCGGGTGAGTGCATATCGCCGGGACCACCAAAACCCGCCGGTGGAGCGATTGTCAGGTCTGCTTGTCCGGCGATGCTGGTGGTGACCAGGCTGTCTGCGCTGGCCGTGGCGATGGCGGTGTAATGGTGGGGTAATCCCTGCATGACCTTGTCCTCTGATTTTTATGCCATTGTAGTCGATTGGCACAAATACGCGCTTTGATCGACTTAAAAGTTATAAAGTTAATATAATAGGTCAATTGGCTACCGGACTACCATGTCACCGTGAACGAATATCTATTTCTCAAGTTTTTGCATGTGCTGGCCTTTGTCTATTGGCTGGGTGGGGATTTGGGCACCTTTCTCGCCAGTCGCCAGGTGGTGCGCGAGGATCTCGGTGCCGAGGCCCGTGCCACCGCATTGAAAATCATGTTGGCCTGTGACCAGGGTCCGAAGACGGCCATGCCCCTGATCTTCCCACTGGGTTTGCAGATGGCCCAGAGTAGTGGGCTGACCCAGCTGCCGGCCTGGCTGATGCTGGTGATTTGGCTATTGGCGCTGGTCTGGGCCGGCATCGTGCAATACCTGTTCTTCAGCCAGGACCCCGCCGCCAGGGCCAGGGTCGGCCGCATCGACTTCGGTCTGCGCCTGGCGGTGATTGTTGCTATTGTCATCTCCGCTGGTGCCGCGTTGTTGGGGTATCACTGGGTCGCCGCCGGGTGGATGGTCTGGAAGATGTTGATCTTTGCCGCGATGGTCGGCTGCGGCTTGCTGATTCGGATCAAGCTGAAGCCCTTCGTGGCGGCATTTGCCCAGCTAATGAGTGCCGGTGCTTCGCCGGCGGTGAACCAGGCCATGCAGCAGGCACTGGCCCGCGTGCGCCCCTGGGTCTGGATGATCTGGCTGGGATTGTTTGTCAACGCGGCGCTGGGATTACACCTGTTGTAAGTTGAGAGAGAGTAGCGATGAAACTGATTAACCTGGCCCATTCGCCGTTTGCGGCGAGGGTTCGAATACAAGCCTATGCCAAGGGTATTGAGCTCGACTATGTGGCACCTGAGGGTTTGAGCACGCCGCAATTCAAGCAGTTCAATATACTTGGCAAGGTACCGGTGCTCGATACCGGCGAGCAGTTGATTCCTGAGTCCATTGTTATCATGGACTACCTGGAAGACTGTTTCCCCGAGCCGCCCCTGCGTCCGCATGAGCCGGGAAAGCGCGCACAAATGAATATTTTCTACCGTTTTCCCGACGTGTATATCCAGCCGGTGTTACTGCCCCTGTTTCGACAACTGGGTGCAGATCCGCGTGACGAGTCGCTTATTGAGAGCGAAACCGAGGCCCTGGTGGGGCAGCTGCAGTTGCTGGATGAGTTGCTGGAGCGTTTTGAGCGCTACGGCCACAGTAATCTCGATCTGGCGGATTGTGCCCTGGCGCCGATTATTTACTACGCCCTGGCAGTGCCCCGCATGCTCGGTAGCGGTGACGTGCTGGCCGATGCGCCGCGCCTGGCGAACTGGTGGCAATGGGTGCAGGAACAGGCGCCGGTTGCCCGGGTATTGGCGGAAATAGAAGAGGGCATGCGCGCGTTCATGCAGAAGACGGACTAATGGCCCCCAAACACCGTACCATCAGGGGCACCATCCTCTACACCAGCAGGCAGCCTGAGCGACTGGGCGCTGAGCGTGGTCGCGAGTATTTCTCTTTTACCCGGCAGTCTGACGATGTGCTGGTCATGCACGCGCACTGTGAAATAGACGACGAACCCAACGTGGTGCGCGACGTGGTCCTGGCTATGGATGCACAGTCTGCACCCTATGATTGCCATGTGCGCATCAGCGTTGGCGACAAATTTGAAGGCAGTGGCTGGATGTATTTCACAGAGGAGAAGGCCTGCTGTGAAACCTGGAGTGCCACTGAGGGACGCATACAGCAGGAAATCCTGACCGAGGGCCGGGTCAAATGGTTGCAGGCGCACCCCATCGCCGGTGACGGTGTGTTGATGAAGCTCTACGATTTGAGCCAGGGTCCGGGCAAAACGTTTTTTCCCGAGCTGATGCTGAGCTCGCCGGACCATCGCGGTGCTACCGGCCCGGAGTTGTTTGTCACGGGCTTTGGCATTCAATATGTTGGGGACGAAGAGGTCACGGTCGCGGCCGGCACTTTCCAGGCCCGCCATTTCCAGGTGGTCGATACGGCCGGAAACCTGCCCGAGGAACACCCACCCTACGACGTCTGGGTGACAGCTGATGACGACTACCTGTTGCTCAAGGCGAGTGTCGCCGGCTACATGCAAACCCACTATGAGCTGGTGGAATTAATTCGGGAATAATCATGGCATTGCAGAAACTGACTGACCTGCCTACAGCAGCGGCCCGCTGGCGCGCGGTGTGGCGCTATTTGCGGCTGTTCATGTTATGGACCCTGGTTCCGATCCTGGCGGTCATCGGCTTGTGGATACTGTGGTCGCTATTGGCTTATCGGGATATTCCGGTTGCCGAGCTGGAGCAGCGCTACGGCGCGCCACAGCTGGCCGAGGTCGAAATCGATGGGGTGCCCCTGCGCTACCGGGTCGATGGAGAGGGTCCTGCCTTGCTGCTGATTCACTCGCACTACTTCAATATGCGTATGTGGGATGACTGGGTACCCTTGTTGGCGCAGCACTTCCAGGTCATCCGCTTTGATATGACCAGCCATGGACTGACTGGCCCTGAGCCGAACGGGGACTACAGCATGGATCGCGATCTCGCATTGATCCTGGGCCTGCTGGACGAGCTTGGTGTTGATCGCTTTTCAATCGCGGGCTCTTCGCTGGGTGGCAACATGGCCTTTCACCTGGCCGGTCGCTATCCGCAGCGGGTAGAGCGGATTGCACTGATTAATTCCGGCGGCATTCCGCGCCCCGGTTCACGCGGCACCTCCGGCACCATTCCCGGCTGGGTGGATTATGTGACCTACCTGGTGCCGACGGCGGCGTTTCGTTCTTTCCTGGAGTGGATGATTATTGACGACGCCATCGTCACTGATGCCCTGGTCACCGAGTTCCACCAGATGTTTCGCCGCGCCGGTAATCGATTCGCCGAATTCCAGCGCCTGCGCAGCTTTCGCGTGGGTGATCCTACCGGGGTGTTGGCCGCGATAGAAGCTCCGGTGCTGCTGTTGTGGGGTGGGGATAATCCCCAGTTACCGGTGACCCAGGTCGATAAGTTCCTTGAGCTTCTGGTGAACAGTGAGCAAGTGCAACGCAAGATCTATCCCGGGGTGGGACACGTGATACCGCTGGAAATTCCGCAGCAGGGCAGTCGCGACCTGCTCATATTTCTCAATGGAGGTGAAGTGTGATCCAACGGGCTCTATTGTCACTGGCATTGTTGCTGCTGCTTGCCTGTGGCGAGGAGCCACCGAAAGCGCCGGTCACGCCACTCTCTGCAGAAACTGAGGCCTTGCAGCAATTGTACAAGTGGGGCGTCGGTCCCTTCGCGGTGGAAGCGGCCAGCGGCTTGCAGATTGAGCAAGCGGGACGTGATGAGCCGCTGTCATTTGCGGCCTGGTACCCGCAGGCGCCGGCTGCCGGGTCGTCTATCCAGTGGCCGGTGTTGCTGTTCTCCCACGGCAACTGGTCCAGCAACAGCAAGTACGACAATCTTATTCGGCACTGGGTCAGTCACGGCTACGTGGTGCTGGCACCCAGGCACCTGGATGCAGATGGCGGTTATCTGTCAGGAACCGTGGACCTTGTTCGCTATGGCAACCTGGGCCTGATTCAGGCCCGGGTAGATGACCTGGTATTGTTGCTGGATAATTTTGAGCAAGTGGAGCAACAGTTACCGGAGCTGGCGGGGCGGCTTGATCAACAGCGCATCGCTGCGACAGGCCATTCTTTCGGTGCCTTTAATGCCCAGCAACTGGGGGGCGCCACTGCCTTTGATACCGAACTGCAGGCCTGGGTAGCGGCGCGCGATCAGCGTATCAAGGCGGTCGTCGCCATCTCCCCGCCCGGTCCGATGTTTGATGAAATAGCCGATGGCAGTTGGGATCGGCAGACAGCGCCCACACTGATGACGACGGGTACCTGGGACACTAATGCGGCGTTCTGGCCCGACTGGCAAATGCATAAGTTGTCCTTCGAGACGGCACCCCCCGGGGATCAATATGCGCTGGTGGTGCAGGGCGCCGACCATTACCTGGGCAATCTCATTTGCCGGCCGGAGCTGGAGCAGCCACCCCAGGAAGATGCCCTGGCGATGATAAACACCACCGTGGTGGCGTTTCTCGATGCGTATTTACAGGACAATGAGCAGGCCCTGCAGTTTTTGCAGTCCGAGGTCATCGCCACGACCAGCGGCCAGTTCGCCTTACTGGAGTATCGTTAGTTCATGCCTGTTCTCTTTGCCACGGTGCTGATCGACCTGATCGGCTTTGGCATTGTCATTCCCATTCTGCCCTTCCTGTCGCCCCAGTTGGGTGCGGACAAACTGGATATCGCCTTTATTATTGCCAGCTACGCGGTCTTCGCCGGGCTTTGCGGTCCCTGGTGGGGGCGACTCAGCGACAGGCTCGGGCGCAAGCCCGTGATTATGATTTGCCTGGCGGGTGCGGCACTTTCCTATGTGGCCCTGGGCCTGGCGACCGAGTTATGGATGATCTATGCGGCGCGCGCCTTTGCCGGTCTGATGGCAGGTAACTTCGGGGTAGCCTCGGCGATGATGGCTGACATCACGCCGCCCCATGAGCGTGCCCGTGGTATGGGCATGATCGGTGCAGCTTTTGGCCTTGGCCTGGTCATTGGCCCCTTCCTGGGCGGGGTTCTATCCGGGCCTGACAACAGCTTTACCCTGCCCTGTATTGTTGCCGGCGGCATGTCCGTGCTGGCAATCCTGGCGGCACAGATCTTCCTGCCAGAGAGCCTGGATGCGGAAAAACGGCGTGCCAATCGTGAGCACCATGCCAGCGTACCCCGGCAATCAATCCTGGCCATGCTGCGTGAAACCAAAACTACTCTCCTGGTCAGCCAATACACGGTGCACAATACCTGCGTGAGTTCGGTCGGCTATCTGTTCCCGCTCTGGGTCGGCGATCTTCTGGGCTGGGGAGCGCGGGAGGTCGGTATCGTATTCGGCGTGCAGGGCCTGGTAATGACCGGCATGCAGGCCGGTCTCATAGGTCCCCTGGCCAGGCGCCTGGGGGAGCTGCCTTTCCTGCGTATTGGTATCAGCGTGATGCTGCTGGGCTTCCTGGTGGCCACCGTTGCCGCTGACAGCTTCTGGATGGTGGCGACATTCTTTATCACGATCAGCGGCGCTACGGTCTGCACACCGCTGTTGAACACCATCACCAGCCACCGTGCGCCGCCGCAGATTCGCGGACGCATGATGGGAACCACGGCCTCGGCTGCGTCCTGGGGCAGGGTGGCGGGTCCTCTATTCGCGGGCGCCAATTTGCAATTGTTCGGCTATGCCGGGGCCTGGTTTTTTTCCGCCTGTGTCGCGGCACTATTCCTGGCCTGGGCGATCAGTCAGGGTTTCAGGCCGGCCGCAGATAGTTGAAACCACCTTCCTTGATATAGAGTTCGCAACCGGTGGTCGTGTGCGCTAGCTGTTTTGAGCCCGGCGGTAATCGCAGCCAGCTGCCTTCTCCGTAATGGCCTTGCTCGTCCAGCATTTCGCCGCTGATCACAAAAATCTCCACGCCCTCCGGCCATTCCATTTCGCCCATGTCGCTTGCCGGCTGCCAGCGCTCCAGTCGCATCTGATCACTGAATCCTTGCTGGCAGTAAAGCGGCTTTATTGAACGTCCCGGCTGATCGCTGTCCCGCCAGTCCAGATTGCCAGTGGCTAGCTGCAGCTGGTCTCGCCCCAGCCCCGGATACTGGCGCAGCTTGACGAACAACACACAGCCTTCTCGGGAAAAAGGTGCATGGGAGAAGCCCTCCGGGTTGAGCAGGTAGGTGCCGGCGGGCCAGTCGCCGTGTTCATCGGAAAATACACCCTCCAGTACCAGGATTTCCTCGCCCTCTGGATGTGGGTGGCTGGGAAACCTTGAGTTTGGCTCGTAGCGCACGAGCGAGCTCACCTGGCCGGTTTCCGCCGGGCCGACCCGGTGCACCCGCTTGCGCCACACCGTTCCACTGGGGCTGGGGCTCCACTCCATACTTGCGGTGGCCACTGTTGCACGTTGTCGCAGGTCACCATTGAGTGGCGCATCGGCCGAATTTTCAGTCATGTTCTTTTACCCCCGGATTTATTCCTGCATCATTGCGCACAAGGAAACAGGCAGGATAGATCCAATGCTTTTGAGTATAGAGCGCAAAACAAGTTCATGTGGTGTCGCGGCGATCATCTTGCTGTTGTTTTGCCTGGGCGCGCAGGCGCGACCCAAGACCGATACGCTTGTGCTGGCCAATGGTGACAAAGTCACCGGTGCGATCAAGCGCATGGAAAACGGCCTGCTGCGTTACTCCACTCAAAGTATGGGTACTGTCAGCGTTGAGTGGGATGATGTTCGCGAGCTGGACAGCAATTACCTGTTCCGCGTTCGTACGGTGGGCGGTAAGCGCTATTTCGGTGCCATCGGCCGCTCGCCGCTGGAGGGTCACATACAGGTGGTGCACGCGGGGGGTACAGAGGACTACCCGTTCATGGATGTGGTGGCCATGCGCCCGATCGATACCAGGCTGGAGGATCGCCTGGAAACCGTCATATCGGCGGGCTATTCGGACTTCAAGGCCAGTGACAGCAGCACCGCAACCATGGGCCTGACCATAAGCTACGCCGATGAGTTGAGTGAAAATGTACTCGATGCGCGCTCGGTGGTGACCGATAACGCGGACGAGACCAACACCAGCAACCGGGTAGACCTGTCTCGGCGCAAGTTGCGGGATAACCCACGCTATTTTAACCGCTACGGCGCCAGCTGGGAGAGCAACGATGAGCTGGCCATTGATTCCCGCTTGGGTCTGTCCTACGGCATTGGCCGCCATTTTATTGATAGCAATCGCACCAAGCTGGCAATCACCGCAGGTCTGCAGGGACTAACCGAGGAGGACTCCCTCGGAGAGACTACCGATAGCCTGGAAGGGATGCTGATTTTTAAATTCAACACCTGGCGCTTCGAGGCCCCGGAGCTGTCGCTGGAGAGCAGCTTGCGTGTTTACCCGGGTATCACCGAGAGTGGTCGCTATCGAGCCGACGGCGACATCACCTTGAGCTGGGAGATTATTGAAGATTTCAATCTAAACATCACCGCCTTCGGTAATTTCGATAGCGAAAGTAACGAAGAGGGTGATGATTATGACTACGGCATTACCACCGGCGTTGAGTGGGAGCTCTAGGGAGCCTCCGAACATCGCTATAGCATGCCTAGCTCGCAGGTCTCCAGCCACCGTGGAAGCCAACCGGCACCCGATGTGGCAACTGGGCGACGCCAACGGGCCCGGCGCTGACATTCTCGGCATCCACCACCTGCAGGCTGCTGGTGCCTGCTGACATGTCGGTGACCACACTCAACAGATAGCCCTCGCTTTCAGCGGCATCCTCAGCCTTGGGCACAAAGATAGCTTCCGAGGTGAAGTGGGTCTTGCGGTCGCCAAAGCTGTACCGCTCTACGCTGCCGTCCTGGTGGTCATAGCGACCGATGACGTTGTACATCTCGCCATCATTGCTGTCGGGAGAGGTGTAGAAGCCGTAGCGGTAGTCGCGCATGGCATAGCGTGGGTCGGTCATCGGGAACTCGGAGCTGTGCTCGTCAATTCGATCCGCTTTTACCCGCGGCGAATCGCTGTTCATGTCGATGGCCCAGCGGTTCAGGATGGGATCGCTGTCTTCCATCATGCTGCCATCGGCCCTGGGGAACAGCGGCGCGTGGTCAAACTGGCAGGCATCGACGGTGATCTGGCCGTCCTTGTCATAGCCGTTCATGAAGTGGAACACGAAGAAGGGGTCGCACTCGATCCAGCGTACATCTTCGGCTGTACCATTACGTGGCAGTACGCCAATGGAGGCGCCCTTGTCCGGTTCCCAGGCGAAAGGTGACTGCCCCTGCATGGCGCGCTCAAGGCTGCCGGTGAGCGGGAAGATCGGTAAGAGAATGTAATTCTCGGTGACTACGAAGTCATGCACCATGGCCGGGTAAGGTGTTGGAATGAGGATGGACTCGGTCAGTACGCCGGCCGCATTGACCTTGTGTACGGTAACGTCGGACTCAAACGGGCCGGATGACATATAGGCAAAGAACACCATTTCACCGGTCACCGGGTCCAGCTTCGGGTGGGCAGTCATCGCCGTATTCAACTTGCCGTCGAAGTTGTAGGAACCGATGGACTCCAGGGTCACCGGGTCGACCTGGAATGGGGGGTGACCCTCTTCCATGATCAACATCTTGCCTCCGTGCCAGACACAGGCCGTGTTGGCGAGGCCATCTTTGTCAGTAAAGACAAAATCCTGGAAGCCCTCGGCACAATTGAAGGGGTTCATCGGGTCGATCACGCAGGCCTGTTGCTCGCGCTCCAGCTTGAACTTGGCGGTCTCGATCCAGCGATTGCGATAGCTGACCTTGCCGTTCTCAAGGTGGAAGGCATGGGTCATACCGTCGCCGGCGAACAGGTGGTAGTCGCCCCGCGGTGGGAACTGCTGGTTGGGCCCATTGCGGTAGAAAGAGCCGTTCAGCTCTGTTGGAATCTCACCGCTTATGGGCAGGTCAGCCAGGTCGAATTCAGAGTCGATGGGTGCGAAGGCACCCTGTAAAAAGCGATTTTCGGGCATAGCTTCAGTCATTTGCGCTCACCTTATTTGTTATTTATCTGATATTGTTTACATTGGAAACATACCAGTAATTCGCGAAGTTTACAAAATAAACATTGGGGCGGATTTAAGATACACTGGTTCACATAACAATAATCTAAATAGACAGGAAATCAGGCAATGGCAGTAGCCAAGGACGCCTATCACCACGGCGATCTGAGAGCTGCGCTGCTGAAAGCGGCGCTGGAAACCATCGAGGAAATTGGCCCCCAGGGGCTGACGATCCGCGAGGTTGCCCGTCGCGCCGGTGTTTCCCACGCTGCCCCCTATCGCCACTTCACTGACAAGGACGAGTTGATCCTGGCGGTGGTGGAACGGGGTTTCGAATTACTGGAAGCCAAAATGCAAGCGGCCCGTGAAGCGGCCGGTAGCGACGAGCTGGCGCGCTTCGCCGCCAGCGGTGAGGCCTACCTGGATTTTGCCCTGGGCTATCCGACCTATTACCAGATTATGTTCAGTGGCGACCTGCTCAATAGCAAGGGCAAGCAGGCATTGCGCCACACCAGCGCTGCAACCTTCAAGGATATGCAGGCGGATCTGGTGACGGCCCAGCGGCTGGGCGTGGTGCGCGAGGGCGACCCGACCCTGCAGGCGGTCGCGATTATTTCCACCGTACATGGCTTTGTTTCACTGGCCAATGACAACCGCATTGGTGAACTGGCCGCGGATGGCAGCGACCTGCAGACGATGAAGAATTTTGTAATGAGCAGTATTTTTGAAGGATTGGGGGTTAAATGAAGCAGCACTTAATAATGGCAGCGAGTGTGTGGGCGACGGCCTGGCTTGCGGCAACGACGACACAGGCGCAATCGTCCATTGATGAAAGCCTGGTGTTGGAAGAGGTAATTGTTACCGCCAATCGGCGCGAGCAGCGCCTGCAGGACGTGGCAATTTCAGTGTCGGCTTTCACCGACCAGTTTTTCAAGGACAGTGGCACCAAGAGCCTGAAGCAGCTGGAGCAATACACGCCCAGCCTCAAAATCACACCGGTGACAGACTCGCGCTCCACCTCGATTCGTATTCGCGGCATCGGCTCCGTGGGTACCAATGCCGGCATTGACCCCAGCGTAGGCGTATTTATAGACGGTGTTTACCAGGGCCGGGCGGGAATGAGCATTGCCGACCTGATGGACATCGAGCGGGTGGAAGTGCTGCGCGGACCCCAGGGCAGCCTGTATGGCAAGAATACCGCGGCTGGTGCGCTCAATATTATTTCCAAGACGCCGTCGCAGCAGTTCGAGCTGGAGTTGGAGGGCGTCTACGGTAACCACCAGGCAACCGAGTTCCGCGGCACGGTGAACCTGCCATTGGGTGATAGCGGACACGCGACCCGGCTATCGGGCTACAAGGTGGAGCGCGATGGTTTTGATGACAATATTGTGACCGGCGATGAGATTAACGACGCGGATCGTTGGGGTGTCAGGTCGCGCACGCGATTCGACCTCGACGACTGGGGCGACCTGATGTTATCGCTGGATTACGGTAAGGAAGACAGCAATTGCTGTGCCGCCGATATTATGGACTGGGGCGGAGAAGTCTCCAGCCTCGGCCTGCCGTTTGAGGATTTCGCCGAGGCTTACAACTCGCCGCTGCCTCCGGCGGATGGTAAGGACCGCAAGCTGCTGGCCAATCGCCCCTACGCTAACCAGGTAGAAGTGGGGGGTGTGTCCATGGAGTGGAACGTGGATGTGGGAGAGCACGGCCTGACCTGGCTCAATGCCTGGCGCGCCTACGATAACGACAGCACCCTCGATGGTGATTTTTCACAGTTCGAATCTGTGGCCGGCTATGCCAAGGTCGATATGGATCAGTACTCCAGCGAGCTGCGCTTCACCTCGGCCGAGCATGATAATTGGGATTACCAGGCGGGACTGTATTTCTATTATTCGGATATGGACACCGATGGCCAGACCGGGATGTTGCCCCAGGCGGGCCAGCTGTTTGCCAATGGCCTGATATTTCCCGGAGGCTCGGTCAACTTCGACTCCAACACCCATAAAACCACCAGCTACGCGGCCTTTGGCCAGGCCAATTGGAATATCAATGAGCAATGGCGGCTGACCGTCGGTGGCCGCGTCACCTCCGAGGAAAAGGAGCGCGATGGCAGCCAGATGTCCCGCCCCGCCCCGGCCTTTCCGCTGGATGCGCCACCGATTGCCGGACCCGATTTTTCGGTCTCGGAAACTCGCAGCCAGACCAATTTCTCACCCTCGCTCAGCCTCACTTATTTCATGCGGGAAGATTTGATGTTTTATGCCAGCGCAGCCCAGGGCTTCAAGTCCGGCGGCTTCAACCAGTTGCGTACCGCGATCGGCGTGCCTGGCGAGTTTGATGATGAGCGTTCGCGTAACTACGAGCTGGGCTGGAAGGGCTCCTGGCTGGATCGTCGCCTGCAGGTCAATGGCACGGTGTTCTATGTTGATTATGATGACTTCCAGGCCCAGGGCTTTGATGGCACTAATATTACCGTGCGCAATGCCGGCTCGCTGGAGAGTAAAGGCCTGGAACTGGATGTCATCTTCCTGGTGGGTTCCAACCTGACCACGGGCTTGGCGGTGGGCTACAACGATGCCGAGTACCAGGATTTTAAAACCGGTGAGTGCACGGTACAGCAGTTGTTTGATATCACCGGCGGTAGCCCCTTCATACCGCCCGATTGTGTGCAGGATCTCAGTGGTGAAAAACTGGATAACGCGCCGGAGTGGACTGTAAGCACCTATGCCCAGTACGAGAACCAGCTGCCGGGTACCCAGTTGAGCTGGACAGGGCGCGTTGAGTACAACTACACCGATGACTTTTACATGGCCCAGGATCTGGATGAGAACCTGCGTAATGACTCGGTCAACCTGGTGAACGCACGCCTCAGCCTGCTCACCAGTGATGGGAGTTGGGAGCTCACGGCCTGGGGTCGCAACCTGTTGGATGAAGAGTATTACGTGGTCGCCTTCGATGTGCCGACCATGAGTGGTTTCGCCGGTATTCTGGCGCCTCCGCTGACCTATGGTGTAACCCTGAATTACCGGATTGAATAGCCGGGAGGTGGCTATGAACGACAATGTGATTGCCAGCGATTCGACGGGCGCCGCTGCGCCGCGCAAACACGGATTGTGGTACGAGTGGGGCCCCCAGGCCTGGATCGATATGTGGATGTCCAGGAAGATGCTGATCGACAAGGCGATGCCGATCGTTACCCATACCCTGTTGCCGATCCTGCGGCTGTCAGGTGATGCGGCGCAAATTGATGCCGATTATCAGGCCATCAAGTTGCACCGGGAAGTGGTGCGCTGGAACGAGTCGCCGCGGCAGAAATGGCGCAAGCGCTACGGCAATTTTGTGCGCGAGGTAGAGTGGGCCTTGCTGGAGTTGCGCAAATATTATTCACAAAAACAGTATGAAGAAATTGTCGTCGGTACCTGTGTCTCCACCGCCGAGGAAACCACGGCTGACTTTATCGACATGATGAATTCCATGTCTGAGAAAAACAAGGACAAGACCGGTCGTCGGGCCCAGCCCAGTCGCCTGGAGAAGTTCATCTTTGACACCTTCAACCCGGCAGGCTTCCTGACCGGGCCAGCCGAGATGCGCGATATTGATATGTCGGCGGGCAGCATGACCATGTATATCCCGGACTGCGCCTGGCACACCTGTGCCGATCAGCAAACACTGCCCAATCCGGAGCAGTTACCGGCTGAGGGTTGCCAGCTGATCTGCAAGGCACCTTTCGAGGCGCTGTTCGATGGCAAGAAAAGCGACCTGCGCATGGAGTTCGAACCACACTTACCGGAAACATCCTGCACTGTGCGCATGAGCTGGAAATAAACGGATGATCAAGTTTCTGCAGCGCGAAAAAATTCTGCTGGCCCAGGCCCGGGAGCTTAAAGAACTGCGGCAGGAACTGGCGGTATTGCGCGCCCAGAATGACAGCATGCGCCAGGGTATGCGCCGCTGCATTAGCTGTGAATACCGCCTGGACTCGCAAAACGCGGCGTCTTGAGGTACACTGCGCGGCCAATTTGAGGATTCAAAAACAAGATGGCATCAAAGAAACGTGGACAAGCAGTCGCTGCAGAAACCAGTCTCAGCATCGCAGAGCAAACCGCAGCCTTTCTCAAGCAGGGCGGTAAAGTAGAAGAAGTTCCTCGCGGTGTCAGCGGCCAGACCAGCCTGGCGGCTCGCAAGCACATAACCATCAGCACTAAGTAGTAAACTTTTCGCTGTCTTCAAGCAGCGCCTCTACGCCCAGCAGTCGATTCGTTTCGGCCAGGTCAATTAAGCTACCCGTATAATTGGCGCTACTTCCCTGCGCGCGCAAGTGTGCCAGTAATTGCTGTGACATCGGTATGTGCTGGTGTAGCAGGCTTACCGGGAATAGTGCGACACGGTAATTGAGGCCAGCCAGGGCGCTGGTGTCGGTGACTGGCGAATTGCCCCCCTCCACCAGGTTGTGAACCAGCGGAATTCGCTGCGCAAAGCGCGCGCTGATTGCCTGCATTTGCTGCAGCGACTGTGGCGCCTCGATAAATAGCAGATCGGCGCCCGCCGCAAGGTAATGTTCGGCCCGGTCCAGGGCGTCCTCAAAACCATTCACCGCCAGGGCGTCGGTGCGCGCTACCAGCAGTGTGTTCTCGTCCACCCGGGCATCGGTAAAGGCTTTGATTTTTCCGACCATCTCATTGATTGATACGACATCCTTGCCCGCCATGTGGCCGCAGCGCTTGGGCATCACCTGGTCTTCCATTTGCAGTGCAGAGGCGCCGCTGCGCTCAAATACCTTGACCGTACGCTGCACGTTGAGTGCGTTGCCAAAACCGGTATCCATATCGACAATCATGGGCAGTGAGATGCGCTCGCGAATGATCGCCACCGCATCCGCTATCTCCTGCATGGAGATGAGCCCCAGATCGGGTTTTCCGTAGCGGGCGAAACTGTAGGCGCCGCCGGAGAAAAAGCACAGCTCGAAGCCGGCCTGCTCTACCAGCAGGGAGGAAAGCCCGTCGTAAACGCCGGGGGCGCTCAGGGTAGTGCCTTGCTGCAAAAGCGCGCTGAGTTGTTTGCGATGCATGGGCGCTTCCCGGTTCTGTGCTCTAGTGCTCAGCCAGCAGTGAGCCGAATCCCGGGATACGGTCGGCGATACCGTTATTGCGCAGGGCGTGCCAGAAGGTCAGCGCATTGATAGCCAGTACCGGTTTGCCGAGTTCTCGTTCCAGTTGTGCCGCCAGTTCACTGAAATAGAGGTTGGTGCCGGCCTGCAGGATGATATCGATATCGTCACCATCGACTTGCTGCACCAGCTGGCGGGTTTTGCCGAAGCTCTCGTGGGCAATTTCTACCGGTCCCGGTGAGCTGTGCCCCTGGATCCGGACGACCTCATAACCAATATCAGCCAGGAACTTCACCACCATGTTGTCACCGACCGGCATATAGGGAGTAACTACCCCAATTTTTCTCACCCCCGGATAGCATGCCAGGGCATCCATAATGGCCTGGGCGCCGAAGGTAATATTGCAGCCCCCCACTTCCTGGGCGATGTCGTTGTACTTTTTGAACTCGCGATCAGAGCGCTCCTTGCCATCCCAGAATGTTTCCGCGGAGTAGCCGAAGATCACGTGGTCGGGTTTGCAGGTCAGCGCGTCGCGCAGACCCTGTTCGGTGGCTGCACCGATTGCTTTCACCATGGCGACAAATTCATCTTCACTGGTGACCTTGAAGGGCGGTATCAGGCAGCCCCGGGTGGCGAGTACCACGCCCTCGGGTCGCATCTTGTTGTATTCCACCTCGACAGCGGTATTGGTGGAGGGCACCAGTAGGGCAAACTTCTTGCGATAGCCGTAATAGTCGGTGCCATAACAGTCGTCGGCAGTCATGCTGTGCTCCTGAAAATGCTGTAAAGTTATATCAATAAGCCATATACGCTTCGGCAACTATAGGCAAAGCTGGCGGTATGCGCAACGGATAGGCTAGCCTTGGTGGCTGCTTTGCCACAACAATTCGAACAGTCGGGAGAGGCCAGACCAGGGTGAAAGTATTTGCCACTTGTGAGCTGCCAGGCGATGCCCTGCAGCGGGTTGCGGGGCACTGTGAACTGGAGGTATGGAAGGATGCATTGCCGATATCACAGTCACAACTGCTCAGCCAGCTGCGCGATTGTGAGGGACTGATCTGCCTGCTTACCAGTCGTATAGACGCCGCCCTGATCGAGCAGTGCCCGCGATTACGCTTCGTTTCCAGCATGTCGGTGGGAGTGGACCATGTGGATGTTGCGGCCCTGACCCGGCGTGGCATTCCGCTGGGCAATACCCCGGGAGTGCTGGTTGATACCACCGCCGACCTCAACATGGCCTTGTTACTGGCAGCCGCACGCCGCATTCCCGAGGCGGACCAGTTCGTGCGCAGTGGACAATGGGATCCGGCCGCACCCTGGCACCCGAACATGTTTGTCGGCAGGGACCTGTCAGGCGCGACCCTCGGTATTGTTGGCCTGGGGCAAATTGGGCAGGCGGTGGCGCGTCGTGCCGCCGGCTTCGGTATGAAGGTCATCGGCTGGACCCGCTCCGGCCGACCAGTAGCGGGTGTCGAACTGGTCGAATTTGGCCAATTGCTGGAGCGCGCCGACTTCCTGAGTGTGAACGTGGCCCTGACTGAGGACACCCGCAATCTGCTCGATGAGGCGGCAATTGCCCGTATGAAGCCCGGCGCTGTGCTGGTGAATACCGCCCGTGGGGGTATTGTCGATGAGGTGGCGCTGGCGGCGGCGCTGCAATCCGGTGCACTGTTCGCCGCTGGTGTGGATGTCTTTGCCCGCGAGCCGATAGATATGGACAACCCGCTACTGGGCCTGCCCAACGTGGTGGTTGCGCCCCATATAGGCAGCGCTACCGAGCGCACCCGTGGCAAGATGGCGGCCCTGGCAGCGGATAATATGATCGCTGCGGTGCAGGGCAAAGCCATGCCACACTGCGTAAACTCAGAGGTCTACGATGGCTGATGTGAATGATTTTATTGTCGGCATGCGCCATGTGGGCCTGGTAACCGAGGACCTGGATGCCATGGTGGCGCGCCTGCAGGCCATCTTTGGGCTGGCCGATGACGCGGTGCTGGAGATCGATGGCGGCGATACCCGCTTCGCCTTTTTCAGTATTGGTGGCACTCCCTATGAAGTGATTGAGCCGGTATCGGAGCACTTCAAAGCTGTACTCTTAAACACCAACATCGGCACCAACCATGTCTGCTACAACGTGACTGACCTGGACGCCGCAGTCGCGGCCATGGCGGAAAAAGGCGTGAACCTGGGCCATGTGACACCCGCGGGTATTGTCGATACCCCGGCCTTCAGGATGGCCTACTTTGACCCTGCCGACACCGCCGGCATCCTGCTAGAGTTTGTAGAACCGAAAGGACACTGACGGAGAACCAGTATGAGTCAGCAATCCAATACACCCGCCAGCGTTGCCATAATACCGCGCAACCGGGAACATCAAATTGCCGAGTCGCTAACTCGCGACTGGTTTGATGGGCATCCCTTCAAAACGGCCTGGTTTAACGCCATGTCGATTACCTTTCCCCTCGGAGAGAAGTTCTTCATTGATAGCGTGCGGCATTACGCCGACCAGATCGACGACCCCAAGCTGCAGCAGGAAATCAGCCAGTTCTGCGGCCAGGAGGGCTTCCATCGCCGCGAGCATGATCGCTATAACCGCGAGTTGTGTCGGTGTCGTGGCTATGACCTCGACTACCTGGAGGGGCGACTGGAGCGCAATATAGCCCGCGCCAAAAAAATGTTGAGCCCGCTGGAACAGTTAGCCAGCACCGCAGCCCTGGAACACATCACCGCGATCATGGCGGAGTCGGCGCTAAGCCCGGATAACCCGATGATTGAAGCCCGGGATCCGGTAATGCAGGAACTGTGGGATTGGCATGCGGCGGAAGAGATGGAGCACAAGGCGGTGGCCTTCGATGTCTACCGCGCCGTGGGCGGTGGCGAGAAGATGCGCAAGCGCGCCCTGCGCCAGGCCACCTTTTTCCTGATGGTCGATGTGCTGGGCGGTCTGATCCATATGCTGCGCCGCGACCAGCAAATGTGGAGTTGGCGCAACTGGAAGCAAGGCTGGCAATTCCTGTTTGCAAAGGACGGCATCCTGCGCCGGATCTGGCCGGCCTACAAAGAATATTTTCGCGACGGCTTCCATCCCTGGCAGCGCGACACCCAGGCGCTGTTGCAGCACTGGCGGGCGGAGCAGAATGACGCCCGGGACGAGGCACTGGCAGTATCGTGAAGCGCGGCCTCGCTGCGCTGGTCGTCGCCGGCCTGCTGCTGACGGGATGGTACGCCTACCGCCTGGTCTGGGGTTTGCCCCCTGACATTAATCACTTTGCCGATCGCTCAATGATCCTGGTTAGCGATCAATTCCCGGAGTTGATCACCATGATCGGCGTCGCAGAGAATACGCTGCTGGATATGCACAGTGATCGCCTCAGCGACCCGTCACCTGCCGCCCAGGCAAAAACCGTGCACCTTGTCGAGGATATCCTGGCGCAGCTCGAGGAATATGATCGTGACAGCCTGCGCGGCCAGCAGGCGCTGACTTATGACTACCTGGCCTGGTCCTGGTCATCGCGGCTGGCGCCCTACGATTACCCATACCATTTTTTCAATATTATCTATGCCGGACCCTACCCGGCCAACCAGATGTCCGGCGCCCAGGATCTGCCGCTAAGCACCCTGTCACAGTTTCAACAGGTGATTGATGTCGACAGCGCCGAACGTTTCCTGGCGCGTGTGGCGGCGATACCGGCCTATATGGAATCCTTGCAGGCGGCGATTCGCCAGCGTGCTGAATTGGGCGTGGTGCCGCCCCGGGTCATCATGCGGCGCTTGATAGAGCAGGCGCAGACAATGCTGGCGACACCGGCCGAGCAATGGTCAAACTACAGCAGCCTGCAGGCCCAGCTCACAGAGCTGGATCTGGATGAGCAGGACGCAGCCGACCTGGCGGCGCGTAATCTCGAGTTGATTGAAAGCAGACTTGTTCCTGCCTATGCGGGCTATCTCGATTTCCTGCTGGCCCTGGAGGTCGATGCCCCTACAGAACTGGGTATGTGGAGCCTGCCGGACGGCCTGGCCTACTACCAGTCCCTGCTGCGCTTTTATACCACCACGGACATGACCGCGACCGAGGTACATGAGCTGGGACTGCGCCGGGTGGCCGAGATTCGCCTGCAGATGGATGCCGCCCTGCGTGAACTGGGTTATACCGAGGGCGACTACACCGAGCGCCTGTTGGCATTTACCCAGTCTGCGGATGCGGTCTGGGAAGATAGAGAGGGTGTCCGCGCAGAAATCCTCGCCGAATATGATCGTCTCAACCAGGGTTTGAAGGTCGCCACCGCCGACGCCTTCCGGAAGCTGCCACCGCAACTGCTGGAGGTACGGGCCGTGCCAAAAGAAGAGGAGGTGGGCTCCGCCGGCGCCTATTATCGACCGGCGGCACTGGACGGTTCACGGCCGGGCATATTTTTCGTCAACTTGCGTAGCCCCACCGATACCCAGCGTTTTGCGATGCTTACCCTGGCGGCACATGAGGGCATTCCAGGTCATCACTTCCAGACCTCGGCAGCGCAGCAGGTAGAGGATGTACCACTGGTGCGCAACGTCGATTTCATTGCCGCCTATGGCGAGGGTTGGGCGCTCTACACGGAGCGCCTGGTCTACGAGTTGGGCCTGCACGATAGCTTCAGCAATATCGGCCGCCTGCAGGGAGAGATGTTCCGCGCGGTGAGGCTGGTGGTTGATACCGGCATTCATACGCGCCGCTGGAGTCGTGAACGAGCCATCGACTATATGCGCGATAACACCGGCATGACTGAGGGCGAGGTGATTGCCGAAATTGAACGCTACATCGTGATGCCGGGCCAGGCCTGTGCTTATATGATCGGCATGCTGGAAATCCTGGCGCTGCGAGAGGAGGCCAGGGCGCGCATGGGCGAGCGTTTCGAGCTGGCCGACTTTCACCAGGCTGTGCTGCAAAACGGGGCCCTGCCACTGGCGGTATTGCGTCGCGAAGTTGAGGCGACCCTGCGCTAGTTCAATAGCCAGAACAACACTACGCGATATCGCTTATGGCTTTGCCATTCCCAGGCTGGCTTTCACTTTTTCGCGAACACTTTGCACGATCACGTAAAAGCCCGGGATAAAGAAGGTACCCACCAGCAGGGCCGCCAGCATTCCGCCCAATACGGTGATACCGAGGGACTTTTGGCCGAAGGCACCGGCACCGGTAGCCAACACCAGCGGCATAATGCCAAGAATAAACGACACGGCCGTCATACAGACCGCGCGAAAGCGCAGGCGAGCCGCTGCATTGGCTGCCTCGATAATCGCATCCCCGTCCCGTTCACGTTTCTGCCGGGCGAACTCGACGATGAGAATAGCGTTCTTCGCCGCCATGCCGATCAATAGCACCAGCCCTATCTGGGCGTACAAGTTCAGCGCCAGCCCCGAGACAAGCAAGCCCGCCATTGCCCCCGCCAGCGCCATGGGGACGACGAGGATAATCGCGATGGGGATAGACCAACTCTCATACTGGGCTACCAGGAACAGGTAGATAAAAATGAGTGCCAGGGCGAAGGCGATCGGCGCCTGCCCGCTTGCCTCTTTCTCCTGGAAGGCCATGCCCGTCCATTCGAACTGGTATCCCCTGGGTAGAGTTTCATGCGCAAGTGCTTCAAAAGCGGCCATGCCCTGCCCCGAACTCATGCCAGCGGCACTACCAGCACGAATGGTAGCCGATCGGTAGAGGTTGTAGCGCTCCGATACATCGGGCCCCAGAATAGGCCGTGTCGTTACCAGTGTTGCCAATGGCACCATATCTCCGTGGTCACTGCGTACATAGAATTGGTCAAGGTCATCCAGGTCTGAACGAAAAATCGATTCCGCCTGCATAATTACCCGGTAGGTCTGGCCAAATTTATTGAAATCATTGATGTAGTAAGAACCCATCTGCGCCTGCAGGGTATTGAATATTTCGCTCAGGGGCACACCCAGATTTTTAGCCTTAACCCGGTCCACATCGATAAAATACTGCGGCACGTTAGCCCGGTAGGTACTGAACACATTGCTCAGTCGGCGATCCTGGTTTGCAGCCACCACCATAATATTCACCATTTTGGCGAGCTCGGACGGGGCTCGCCCCAAGGTGTCCTGAAGCACAAACTCGAGACCGCCAACGGCGCCCATTCCTGGTACGGAGGGCGGCGTAATGGCGAAGACCTGCGCCTCGGGCACTGTTTGGAAGGCGACCTGATTGATACGTCGGGCAACAGAGAACACCAGGTCTTTGCGCGCATTGCGTTCATCCCAGTGTTTCAACACGATAAACAAGGTACCGCTGTTACTCTGGGCCGCACCGCTAAGTATTGAGTAACCGTTGATCGCCGTTACCGACTCTATACGCGAATCTTCCTGCAACAGGGTCGACATTTTCTGCATGGCGTCACCCGTGCGATTAACAGAGGCGGCATCGGGCAACTGCACATTAACAAACATCACGCCCTTGTCTTCATCGGGCACAAAACCGGTAGGCGTTACCATCACGGCAACGCCCAGACCGGCTATCACCGTGCCGTAGACCACTCCGACCAGCAATAGCTTTCGCAGAATACGTTTCACGCCGCTGTTATAACCCGCCGTCAGGCGGTCGAATAAACTGGTAAATGCCGCATACCAACGGGCGTGCTTTTGCTCGCCGGACTTTAGCAAAAGACTGCAAAGGGCCGGACTCAAGGTCAACGCATTTAAGGATGAGAACAGGACCGCCACACAGATAGTCACCGCGAACTGGCGATACATAACACCGGTGATACCAGGCAGCAGTGCAACAGGCACGAACACTGCCAGTAACACCAGTGTGGTTGAGATAATCGCACCACTGACTTCACCCATAGTGGTACGAGCCGCCTCACGCGGGGACATGGTCGGGTCTGCGCGTAAATGACGGTCGCAGTTTTCAATCACGAGAATGGCGTCATCCACCACAATACCAATTGCCAGGATCAGGCCAAACAGGGTCACGGTGTTAATCGACATACCCAGTAGCAACAACACGCCGAAGGTCGACACCAGCGAAACAGGAATCGCAATGGCAGGAATTAGCGTCGCACGCACGCTGCCGAGAAACACATAGGTTATAAGAATGACCAGCACTACTGCTTCCAACAGGGAAATCACCACCTGCTCAATGGCGGTGTCCATATAGCGCGTGGTGTCGTAGCCCACCTGGTATTCCAGATCGTCAGGGAAAAACTGCGACAGCTCTTCCAGACGCTTATTGATGGCGCCGCCGGCGGCCAGTGCGTTTGCGCCCGGTTGCGTGTAAATACCCATAATGACCGCCGCTTGACCATCCACCTCGCCATCGATGGAATAGTCTGACTGACCCAGCTCTACCCGGGACACATCGCGCAAGTAAAGCGCTGAGCCATCGGGATTGGCGCGCAACACTATCTCTCCGAACTCTTCCGGTTCCTGCAAGCGGCCCTTGGTTTGCAAGGTGTACTCGGTTTGCAGGTTACCCTCAAAAGGCGGGGCGCCGACCTTGCCTGCCGCTACCTGGATGTTCTGCTCCTGTAGCGCCTGCAGGATGTCATTGGTAGTGATGGAAAGGCGCGCCATGCGATTGGGGTCCAGCCAAAGTCGCATGGAGTAGTCCGCCTGGCCAAACAAGTCAGCCCCGGATATGCCCTCAACCCGAGCCAGCGCACTTTGTACATTGATGCTGACGTAATTAGAGAGAAAGGCGTAGTCGTAGCTACCGGCCGGTGATGAAAAACTGATAATTTTGAGAATATCGGGGGATTTCTGATCGATTGCCAGGCCCTGGGTCCGCACTTCAACCGGGAGTTTTGGCTCAGCCAGTTTGACCCGGTTCTGTACCCGCACCAACGCCATATCCGGATCGGCTCCGACCTTGAAGGTCACGCTGAGGTTATAGCTGCCATCGTTGGCGCTTTTGGAGGACATGTAGATCATGTCCTCCACACCATTAATCTCGTCCTCGATGGGGATGCCCACGGTCTCTTCCACCACTTCCGCCGAGGCGCCGGGGTAAACCCCGAACACACTGATGGTGGGTGGGGAAATATCCGGGTACTCAGCCACTGGCAGCTGGTAAATGGCTATCGCGCCTGACAGGCTGAGGACAATCGCTATAACCAGCGCAAACTTGGGCCGGTCAATAAAAAATGCACTGAACACCCCGGGTCAGTCCTCGGCCTTGGCTACAGCTGTAGTAGTAACCGGCTGGCCCGGCCTGACCTGCTGCAGGCCCCGCACAATCACCATGTCTCCCTCTTCTACCCCTTGACGCACCACCACCATGTCATCGACCCGTTCATCGAGCACCACGTTGCGGCGGTCGACAATGCCACTATTGACGATGAGAACATAGTTACCCTGCTGATCTGCCTGTACGGAGGCCTGCGGCACATACAGGGCCTCTAACAGGGTCTCACTCTCCAATACCACGCGAACATACTGACCGGGATAGAGATGGCCATGGGGATTGGGGATGGACGCACGTGCCTCCAGGGTGCCCGTGTCCTCAGAGATACGGTTGGCGATGTAATCGATGCGCCCGACTTCCGGGTAGAACTTGCGATTGGTCAGCTCTATCAAAACGCGCAAATCACTCATGTCAGAATCTGCCAGCGCACGCGTACTCGCAGAACCCAAACGCTGAACGACATTGGCGACATACTGGGCTTCTGATAACTGAAACAGGGCCTGGATAGGGTCAACACTGACCAGCGTGGTCAGTGTTCCGGTGTTGGGGCCTACCAGGTCACCGGTACTGAATTTGTTGCGGCCGATACGTCCCGAAATAGGTGCCAGAATACGGGTGTAACCCATGTTTACTTCCGCCGTCTTCAGTTGAGCCTGGGCTGACTCTACGTTGGCATCCGCCTCCAATTTAGCCGCTGTCAGCTTGTCCATTTCAGACGCCGAGATATTGCCATCTGGCAGCAATTCCTCGCCACGCCGAAAGTGACGGCCAGCCACTGCTTGACCGGCTTTTGCCTTGGTCAGGTCGGCCTTGGCACGGGCCATTTGCGCTTCGAATTCTGCCGGGTCTATCTGGTAGAGCAGGTCGCCCGCAGTAACAGTATCCCCCTCTTTAAAATTGTGGGACAACAGGTAACCTGAGACCCGCGCCTGGATGCTCACATCATCTTCAGCGTGCAAGCGTCCGACAAACGATGCCTTGGGCTGATAGGGATCCAGTATTACCGTGTCGACAATCACATTCACCAGTGGCGGTGGTGGCGGCTCATCAGCACAGGCGATCAATCCCAGTACCAGAGTGACAATCAATAATCGGCGCACAAACGTGTCTCCTAAGTCCTGCTGCCAATGTAGCAGAGGCACAAAATCCGGGCAAAAAGTATGCTCTATAAGAATACGCCGACCAGGTTCTCCACCAGAGCCGCGCCTACCCAGGTCAATGGTGGGATGATCAGGTAGAGCGCGAGCCGTGATACGGCGCCCAGGAGCGATACAGCTTGGCGGGCTTTGCTTCGTTCATCTACCTGGTTTTATTTGTCTCTGTAGGGATTCCTGCGCGGTTAAAGCAACCAGCAGGCCGTCCAAGTATAGGACATGTAAAAGGGCTGTTGTGAGCAAATCTCCTCCTGAACTAGCGCCCGCAGCAGTCCCTGCCACGAGGTCTTCAATAGCGTCTTGCTAAACTAATGGAGATAAGTGAACTGTCCCCATCAAACGAATCCGGCAGTAAGCCCTGCCTCAGGGGTCGGTTTTCGACTCCTCAGATAATCGTGGTCTGTCCCCTAATCCCTTCCTATTCCCTATCCCTATCCCTATTCCCCCGCGTATTCGTGGCGAACTTGATGTGACTCAAGGACGCTGACAAGTGTCGATGGCAGCATGAAAGCTGAAAAAATGCCGGTGGCCAGTGCCTCCAAGGGTTCAGTGCGTGAACCTGATTTCCGAACTCAAGCGCCGCAATATATTCCGCATGGCTGCGCTGTACCTCGTTTCTGCCTGGCTGATCATGCAGGTGGCGGAGGTGGTAATTGGCCTGGCCGCGCTGCCGGGCTGGACCGGTCCGGCGGTGCTGGGCCTGCTAGCGGTTGGGTTTCCGATCGCCCTGGCACTGGCCTGGTTTTACGAGGTCACCCCTACTGGCATCAGTCTCGACAGCGAACTGGAGGCCCCGGAGTTGCCCTCCCAGGCCCGTCGCATCGACTTTCTTGTCATCGCCCTGCTCAGCGCGGCGGTCGTCCTGTTTAGCTATGACAAGTGGTGGCTCACGCCAACACCTGAACTCTCTATGGCTGTTCTCCCCTTCGAGAATATTAGCGTTGAGCCGGGGAAGGAGTACTATTCCGACGGCATCTCGGAAGAGCTACTTAATGTTCTCGCCCAAAAACCGGGTCTGCGGGTGGCTGCGCGGAACTCCTCCTTCCAGTTCCGGGGGAATAAGCAGGGTATCGGTGAGATAGCGGATGCGCTGAACGTGTCCTATGTGCTTGAGGGCAGTGTGCATCGCTCCGGGGACGCGCTGGAAATTACGGCGCAGCTGATCAATACCGCCAATGGCGACGCTGTCTGGTCCGAAACCTACGACGGCACGCTCGACGATATATTCCTGGTACAAAATGATATTACCGGAGGAATTGGCGAGGTGCTGAAGCTACAGCCAGGTGAAGGAACACCCGCCGCTCATGTGGTCAGCCAGGCGGCCAATATCCAGGCCTACGACCTCTACCTGCAGGGGCGTGAGCTGCTTCACCTGCGCGACGGTGACTTGCTCAGGCAAGCAGAGCGACTGTTCGAACGCGCCCTGCGCCTGGACGCGGAATTTGCGCCCGCCCACGCCCAGTTGGCGATTACCAGGCTACTCATGGTGCAGGGGCGAGAACTCCCACTCGAAGATGCCGCGCCCATCGCCAGCGCGCACCTGTTGCGTGCCCAGGATCTCGATCCCGACAATGTCGATGCCCATGCCGGTAGAGCATTGCTTGCAAGTTTTGAAGATGACCCTGATGCCGTTATTCGCCACGCGGAGGCAGCGCTGGCCCTGAGCCCTCATAATTCAGATGTCATGAACTGGCTACAGTCTGCTTATCGACGCCAGGGTGATTACCTGGAAGCCGACCGTATCCTGGAGCAGACACTGATCACCGATCCGCTGAACCTGATGGCCCGCATCAATTATATCGAGCAGTTGGCCCAGACAGGTGAAACCGAGGAAGCCCACCGGCAGGCCGACCTGTTAGTGGACCCGGCGCCGGGGTGGGGGTATTACGCGCATACGGACACATCACTGATCTACGAGGGCAAGCTCGCCGAGGGGCTGGCCTGGTCCCTCAAGATGGGCCGCGAGGTGGGGGTAGGCAGCGGATATTCATCATCCGTGTTTATCTGGATTAGTGAATTCGAAGAAGCCCGCCGGTTCAGTCGGGATTCCACTATCTGGGTCGATGTGGCGCAGGGGCGTTGGGAGGAGCCGATTGCCGTGACGCAGCGGCAACTGGTGGTCGACCCCAACAATCCCCGGTATATCAGCCAGGCGGCAAACGTGCTCTACCAGGCAGGCCGCACTGAAGAGGCCTTACCCCTGTTGGAGCGTGCATTCGCACTGGGCGTGGAAAGCCGACCCATGGGTGTGCGCCTCGATCATTACCTGACAATGACTCTGGCGGATGCGCGGCGCCAGGCCGGGGACGACGCGGGAGCCCAGGCTGCCGCGGATATTGTACGACGGGATCACGCAGCGCGCCTGGCCGCGGGTCGGAAGAATCCCAACGACGACCTTGCCGGCGCGGACCTTGCCGCCTTTGACGGTGACAAGGGGCAGGCAATTGCCATATTGCGGTCAGCCGTGCAGCGCGGACTGCGCGACCCGATTGTGTTCAAAAACCCACTTTTTCGCAGCCTGCGGGGCGAGCCTGGCTTCCAGGCACTGAAAGCTGAGGTGCAAGCCATACTGGACAAGGAACGTAAGGAAGTACTGCAGCTTATCTGTTTTAGTAATCCGGTGCCCGATGACTGGCGACCGCTGCCTGAAACTTGTGAGGGGGTGCAGTCACCATATTGACTCGGATGACCGGATACTCGCAATGAGCGACACTGAAAAAATGACCTGGCTGGCAGAGCTTCGCCGTCGCGGCATGCTCCATGTCGCGGGTCTGTACATCGTATCCGCCTGGGTGATGGTCCAGGTGGCAGATACAGTCGCCCAGGGCCCACTGCCGATGCCGCCAGAAGCCCTGCGATTGATATGGCTGGCGCTGGCCCTTGGCTTCCCGGTTGCACTTGTATTCGGCTGGCGATTTGATATCACTCGCGAAGGCGTGGTGCGCACGGACCCATAGGCCAGCGGTAAACAGGTGCTGCCGCTGAACCGCCTCGATCATGGCATCATCAGCGTACTTGCACTGCTGGTTGTATCAATACTGGGTTTTACGGTTGTGCAAATAGTCGAGACCATGGAACGGTCGCCTGCACAGTTTGACGGCACGCCTGCCTATGTGAGCAAACCGGCTGCGCCAAACTCAATTGCTGTACTCCCCTTCGATAGTTGCACGGCTGACCCGGAGGACAAGGTGTTGGGAGCCGCCCTGGCTGCTGAATCGATCAACTCCCTGGCGCAGACCGAAAACCTGAAAGCCATATCCCGCAGTTCATCGTTTGCATTCATGTCGGCGGGATTGACTCTTCAGCAAGTGGCGCGCCCACTGAACGTGGCGCATCTGCTGGTTGGAACATTATGCAGGGAAGACGGCGACCTCACGCTGGCGGTGCAGCTGGCGGAAGCGGACGGTTTCGTGCTGGGAACGGAGAGCTTTCTACAGCCGGAGAACCCGGTTTTCCCACAGGCGGAAACGCTAGCCGCGAAAGTGACGGCGTGGGTTAACACGCAGCTTGGAACGTCTATGCCACGCGCGAGGATACGGGCATGTGACAAGATTGATGCCTACCAGCTGACACTGGTAGGGCGCGAGTACATTGAACGCGGGGAGTTCGAGAGGGCGCAAGTAGCATTTGAGAAAGCACTGGAACGTGATTCAAATTGCGCCGACGCACTGGCCTTGTTGGCGTACGCGAGAACCCTGGCGCTGGCATCTCCACCCATCAATCAGGCGGAAATACTGACCGAGCAGGAAGTCAGCGCCAGGCAGGCGCTGGCGATGCGGCCCGATTCTGAACTGTCGGTACAATCCCTTGTGCGTATCCTGGGTCAGCTAGGCCATGCTGAAGCTGCGGAACAGGTGCTCCGCGAAGCCCTGGCCTCACAGCCACGGTCTGCAGGTTTGAATGCGGCATTGGCCGGCAGCCTTGTTCAACAGGAACGTTATCCTGCCGCCAGGGTGGCCGCCCAGCGAGCGCTACGGTTGAACCCATCCGAGAGTGAGGCGTGGTTAGCGTACAACACGGCAGTAAGGCGAGAAGAAGGTATTGCTGCCGGCATCCGCATCCTCGAAAGTTGGCTGGAACAAGACCCGCTCAACATTGAACCCGTGGACTTGCTCGGGTGGCACCATTACTGGATGGGCAATTACCACCAGGCAATGCGTACTTACGATCGCCTGCGTGTGCTGCCCGATTTCCCACCCGGTGCCTGGCGCTCCCAGTACCTGATCGCCGTATGGAGCGGCAGGCTGGACAAGGGAATGGAGCTGGCGCTGGATATGCTCGAAAACGGCGGCGATGATTTGAATAACGGCTATGTTCGTTGGGAGCTCTGCAATGTAGCCACCGAGGTATTGGGCACCCTGGGCTTGCATGAGGAGATGAATCACTGGATGGCATGGATGGACCGGGTGGATGTGCAGAATGGCGGTCACTTTCTTTACAACATACGCAGGCTGCAAAGACTGGGTGAATGGGAGGAGGCTGCGCAACTCGCCAAGAAGTGGCGGGACGAGCTGGGTCCAGACTGGGCAAACGCGTTCCAGTCCAGGATTTTTATTCTCCATGCCCTCGCACGGGGAGGGGAGTACCAGGGCGTTGTTGATCTTATCGAGGGCCTCAGGGATGTCCATGGGGAGTTTTATGCGGACGAAACCGTGCAGTGGTACCTGGCAGCTGCCTACCGTAGGCTCGGTGACGAGGAGAAAGTCGCGCTTTATTTTGAGGCGACGAAATCCGAACTTGCGGAACAGGAAGAAAACATCATCGATGGCGAGGTGCGCGCACCCATGGAAGTATGGGATCTCGCCATTAGCTATGCTTTTGCTGGTCGTTACGAGGATGCGCTTGCGGCCCTGGAAATGATCGTTGAAGATATCTTCTTCCGGTTTTGGGACGACCCACTGGGCGTCTGGGCGCCGCTGGAGGCAGACCCCCGCTTCCAGGAAATCATCGAGATAGTAGAGGCCGACTTTGAGCGCCAGGCCCGACACGTAAAAGCGATGTTGTCCGATCACGACATCGACGTACTGCTGGCGCAAATGGTCAGCCAGTGAAGGGAATGCCATCCCGCGAACCCAGTTGCCCCGCAATCGGTATGTTGATCTGACGCAAGGAATCTCGCGCTATCTACAGGCATCATTAATGCTGGGGTAATGTGTCGATAGCAGTTGAAGGGTTTATCGAGGCATTATCTTGTCGTCCCGAATTCCGCAAAGGGGGGAGGGGAGCATGGGCACCGAATGCGCGTCTTTCAGCAGGAGAAAAATCGCCGCGGGGGTGTTTTGCGCGCTGCTGGTTCCGGGTTTAGCTTGCGCCCAGGCAACCGGCGAAAATGTCATTGAAGAAGTCATTGTCACCGGCACCCGCATCCAGAAAGCCAACCTGGTCAGTGTCAGCCCCATCACCCAGGTCGATGCCGAAGACCTGCGCCTGTCGGGTACCACGCGGGTCGAGGACCTGCTGAAAAACCTGCCCCAGCTTTACTCCTTCCAGAACTCGACTGCCTCCAACGAGGCCACAGGCACCGCGACACTTAACCTGCGCAACCTTGATTCGAAGCGCACCCTGGTGCTGGTGGATGGTCGGCGCTTATCCCAGGGTTCTCCCTTCACGGCCGGTTCCGCCGATATCAACCAGGTGCCCGGCGGGCTGATTGATCGCGTGGAGGTGCTCACCGGGGGCGCCTCGGCCGTGTATGGTTCTGATGCTATTGCCGGCGTGGTCAATTTTTTCCTCGTCGATGACTTCGAAGGCGTGCAGCTGGACTACCAGTTCAGCCAGTATTCGCACGACAATGGCGACAGTCGCATGCGCCGGTTGCTGGAAGAAAGCGGTAATCCGGTGCCCACGGGCACCGATCGCGACGGTGATACCCAGGACGTGACCCTGATCATCGGGAGTAATCTGGAGGGAGGGCGCGGCAACGCCACTGCCTATGCAACCTATCGGGACATTGACCCGATTACCCAGGACAGCCGCGACCACAGTGCCTGCGCAATGCAGCGCTGGGAAGGCGAGTATTACTGTGGCGGTTCGTTGACCATCCCCGAGGGTCTGTTCAGTGACTTTGGCCTGCTGGAAATCGAACAGGGCCTGCCCGGCTTCGACCTGATGGTGCAGGGGCATGAATTTGTTCCCTGGGACGGCAGGCAATACAACTACGGCCCGCTGAACTATTTCCAGCGTCCCGATGAGCGATGGACCGCCGGGGCCCTCGCGCACTACGCCATCAATGAGCACGTAGAAGCGTACACGCAGCTGATGTTCATGGACGACCAGACAGTCTCGCAGATCGCGCCCTCGGGAACATTTTTCCAACCGAATACAGTGAACTGCGATAATCCGCTGTTGTCCCAGCAGCAGTTCGATACTCTCTGCGGTAACTACGGCCTGGGTCCCGGGGACTCCCAGATCGCCTATATCGGGCGACGCAATGCAGAGGGCGGCCCCCGGCGGGAAGACATTCAGCACACCTCTTTTCGTGGTGTGTTCGGCCTGCGTGGTGACATCAACGAAACCTGGCGTTATGACCTGTACGTGCAGTATGGGGAGGTTGATCTAAAATCGACCTACCATGAGGATATATTGAGACCGCACATGGAGCGCGCCCTTGACGTGGTAACGGACCCGGGCAGTGGCGAACCCGTGTGCCGCTCCGTGCTCAACGGCAGCGACCCAAGCTGTGTGCCCTGGAATATCTTCGAGGAAGGAGCTGTCACCCAGGCGGCACTGGATTACGTCTCGGTGCCGGTTTCTTTCAAAGGCACAACCGACCAGACAGTGGTTTCGGGTTACCTGGCGGCGAACCTGGCGGACTACGGACTCGTCTCCCCCTTCGCAGAGACCGGAATCGACATCATCCTCGGCGCTGAATACCGGGAAGAAAACCTTGAGTTCAATCCCGACAAGAATGCGCAATCCGGGGATGTCCTCGGCTTCGGTTATGCGGTATCCCCGTTGGACGGGGGCTTCGATGTCAGCGAGTTCTATACCGAGCTGAGCATACCGCTGGTGGAAGGCCGGTCGCTGGCCGAGTCCCTGCACCTGGAGCTGGGCTACCGTTATTCCGATTATTCGCCGGGGGATGGCGAGGACACTTACAAGGTGGCAAGTTCCTGGGTGCCAGTAAATGAGCTGCGTATTCGAGCCAGTTATCAGCGCGCTGTGCGGGCGCCCAATGTGTCGGAGCTGTTCTTTATCGAAAATATCATTGGATGGGATGGCACAGATCCCTGTGCGGGAACCACTCCCGAGCGCTCCTTCGAGGATTGTGCTTATACGGGGGTGACGGAGCAGCAATACGGTAGCATCCCGGCCACGTCCAACGACCCCAACCAGATTTCCTTCGGCCTCAATATGCTCGTTGGCGGCAACGCCAAACTGGCCCCGGAAGAGTCCGATACCTACTCGGTCGGATTCCTCTATGAGCCGCGCTTTGTCGAAGGGCTCTCAGTGAGCCTGGACTGGTATGAAATTGAAATAGACGATGCCATTGACTGGATTAACGCGGATGTCAGCCTAAACGGCTGCCTGGATTCCCACAACCCGGAGTTGTGCGGCCTGGTGGTGCGCGAGCCCGACCGAGGCTCGCTGTGGTTGAGCGATGAGGCCTACCTCGATGCGCGCGGCCAGAACATTGGCTATATCCGCACCAGTGGTTACGATTTCAACCTTGATTACGCCTGGGAGGCAGGCCGCTGGGGCAGCCTGCTGGCGCAAAACCTGCTGACCTATCTCGACGAGTGGGAGGTCCAGCAGCACTCGAGTGCACCTGCCATTGACTGCCGCGGCATCTACGGTGGCCTCTGCTCGCCTATGCCTGAGATACGCAATCACCTGCGCCTGACCTGGAATACACCCTGGAACGTGACAGGCAGTGTCCTGTGGCGCTACATCGACGAGGTCGAGGCCTGGGACAGTGATTTCGAGGACCTGGATTCGAAGAGTTACTTCGATTTCTCCGTGCTGTGGGAGCCCACGGACAGCATCGGCCTGCGGTTGGGCGTCAGCAATGCTTTCGACGAGGATCCCCCGATTGGCGTGGTTGGACATCTCCCGTGGTACAACGGTAATACCTACCCGGGTGTTTATGACGCCCTGGGCCAGTACTGGTTCGCCGGTGTGACCGTGGAGTTCTGAGGAGCAGGGAATGGAGCCAGGGACGGAGCGACAAGAGGCAGGCTTTGTTCGGGAACTGCATCGCCGACGCATCTGGCATATCGCCGGCGGCTATATCGCCGCTGCCTGGCTGGGTGCCGAAATCATTTCCTTCCTGCTGGAACAGGCCAGCGCTCCACCCTGGTCCTTCCGCTTGCTGGCCATCGTATTCGCGGTGGGTTTCCCGGTAGCCATGGTGATTGGCTGGGTGATCCAGGTGCAGCCCGATGGCAACTGGGCCATTGACCGGGTTGAAAGCCAGCAGCCAGTACTGATTGGCGCCATCGCCCTGGGCTTGTTGGTGACCGCAGGCCTTTCCTGGTACAGCTTACCGGGCATGAAGGATCCCAATGCCTTCGAGCCCCTGCCGAATTCCCTGGCCATCCTACCCCTGCAGGGAACAACCAATACCGCCAGCGAGCGAACCATCGCGGAAACCTTGTATACAGCCTTGCTGGAGGGCCTGGACCAGTCACGGGAGCTGACCCAGGTGCGCCTGCGACTCATATCCCGGCCGGCGGATATCACCGCCTTTGGCAGGGAAGTGCGGGTAGCTGCCCTGCTGGATGGGCGCATCGTCAATGAGGGTGGACGCCAGCGCGTTGATATAAACCTGCTCGATGTAGCCGATGGAAGCGTGCGCTGGACCCGGAGCTTCGACTGGGACCCCACCAATATCATGACCATCGGCAATGATATCGCCAATGGCGTGCTCTCCAGCATGGCCCTGCCGGAGTTGGAGCAGGAGCAGTTTGCCGGTACCGACAACCGGGATGCCTACGACGCCTACCTGCTGGGACAGGAAAGCTTTGCCAGCCTGCTCACCCATGACATGGCGGAGGCCGCCGAGGAGTTCCAGCGGGCCATCGAGCTCGATCCGCAGTTCGTCGCCGCCTATACCTCACTGTCCTACACCCTGAGATTGTATGCCAGGATCAAGGGGCCGCCCCGGCCAGAGCGTGAGGCCCTGATGGCCCGCGCCAGGGAGGCCTCGGACACCGCCCTGGCCATCGACAGCGAGGATCCGGAGGCAGTATTGGATCTGGCGATCTGGACAGAAAATCCGAAGTTGAAAATACAGATCCTGGAGCGGGCCCTGGAGTTGGATCCGAACCATGAACGCAGCTACTTCTATTACGGGCATTTGATGTGGCAGGACGGCCAGCTCGATGAAGCGGAACGCTTGTTCCGCAAGGCGCTGGACTACGACCCGCTGGATGCCAATATGCTGGCGGATTATGGCTACGTGTTGCGGGAGCGTGGGCGCAATGCAGAGGCCGACGCTGAAATCGAGAAAACCCTGAGACTACAGCCGGAACTGGTCCAGTCCCATGGCTACCTGTCGGAAACCGAGTTTTACCGAGGCCGCAATGATTTGTCCCTGGTGCACGTACGGGCGGCTTTTGCGGCGGATCCGCAATATGGGGCGAGGGCTGCCTGGATAGCAGACGTATATGCCAATATGGGCGGTCGCGAGGAGGCGCTGGCCTGGATGGAGCTTGCCATCGATCTCAGCCCGACCAGCCCCGCGGTGTGGATGCACGGGATACTCATGCACAAGCGCCTGTTCGATTGGGGCGCGGCGGTGGCCATGGCTGTGCGTGCCCTGGAGTATGTTCCCGGCCACGAGAGTGCGAGGTATACCCTGGCGGCGAATGAAATCCGCGAGGGTCGGGTAGCACCCGCGCTTGAAACCTTCGAGGAACTCTACCCATTCCTGTTTAGCGGCGAAGAGATCGAGCTTGAGCTGCCTTGGCAGTTGCATGGAGCCACCATGGTGGCGCACAGCCTGGTGTGGGCGGGAGAAGATGAACTGGCGCGGCGCATACTGCGGGCAGCGAGTGAATTCCTGGACCGCCACTGCGGTGAGAAGCCGCCTGCTACCATCCGCTACTGGGACTGTCACTGGCGCACCAGTATTGCCGCCCTTCAGGGTGATCGGGAACGGACCCTGGCCGTGCTGCGGGAGGAGATTGTCGAACGCAATCGCCGCTACGATATAGAGGAATTCGATATGCCGGAATTCGATTTTGTTCGAGATGACCCTGAGTTCACAGCGCTGGTGGAAGTTATGAGGACGGATCTCGCGCAACAATTACAGAACGTGCGGCAGATGGAAGCCCGGGGTGAGCTGGCGCCCGGGCATTCAGGTCCCGCCGGGTCGGGGCAGGCCAGGGAAATATTCTAGGTCTTTCGGGGGTAAATGCTCATCGAATACTGGACCAGAGAGCTTGATCAAAATCAAAATGCCGTCTGCGCAAAACTCCTATGCTGAGGCGTGCATAGGGAGCAAGGGAATCGCCGACCGGATTACGCTGGTCATTGGCTCAGATTTCGGTCGGACACCTTTTTACAACAGCGGCGCAGGCAAGGATCACTGGCCGGTGGGTAGTGTCATTGTCATGGAAAAGAATGCAGCCTGGGGCGATCGCGTGGTGGGCAGCACCGACAATATCCAGAACGCCCGGAAAATCAATCCCGGTACTTTGCAACGGGATGAGAGCGGCACCATCATCTACCCCAAGCATGTGCGCAAGGCATTGAGAGGCTACCTGGGTCTGGCGGATGATCTGCGTTTCGCGCCCTTCGCTTTCAACAACACCGAGGATTTCAGTTTTTTCAACTCTTCGAACGTGACCACCCAGGCATCAGCTGGCCCAAGCTGTGGCACCAGTGACAACTTTGGACTAGCTTCACGCGACTCGTAAATAGCCGTGACATCGCATTAGATTGACTCTGGTTTTTTCGACTATGCTCTTGTGATCCCCACAGGAGTTAGCCGTATGCGCCAGAAAGTCGAATTTGAAAGTGCGGGCATTACCCTCAGTGGTGCCCTGGAGTCGCCGGAAGCCGAGGTGCGCTGCTATGCCCTGTTCGCCCATTGCTTCACCTGCGGCAAGGATGTGGCGGCGGCATCACGGATTGCCCGGGCGCTGACGGCCGAGGGCATTGCAGTGTTGCGCTTTGATTTCACCGGACTCGGTAACAGTGATGGTGATTTCGCCAATACGAATTTTTCCTCCAACCTGCAGGACCTGTTAGCCGCGGTGGACTTCCTGCGAGAAAATTATGAAGCGCCGGCCCTGCTGATCGGGCACAGCCTTGGCGGCGCAGCGGTATTGGCAATGGCAGCTGATGTGCCTGAAGTCACCGCGGTGGCAACCATTGGCGCGCCGCACCGGGCCGAGCACGTGGCGCACAACTTCTCCGCTTCACTGGAAGAAATTAATGCCAGCGGTGAAGCGCAGGTAGACCTTGGCGGGCGTCAGTTCAGGATCAAGAAGCAATTCCTGGATGACCTGGACAGCTATGAGCACTCCGACCTGGGCAAGTTGCGTAAAGCCGTGTTGGTCATGCACGCGCCCCTGGATGCCACGGTCAGTGTTACCGAGGCGGAGAAAATTTACCTCGAGGCCAGGCATCCCAAGAGCTTTATCAGTCTCGACGATGCCGACCACCTGCTGAGCCGAAAGGCCGACTCCGAGTACGCGGCGCGCAGTATTGCCGCCTGGGCCAGTCGCTACCTGCCCGCCGCCGCAGATTCGCCCCAGGCCAGTGTCAGTCGCGGCCATGTGCGGGTCGAGGAGAAGGATCACAAGTTCGCCCAGCATGTTCACAGCGACAGCCACTATTGGCTAGCCGACGAGCCGACCTCGGTCGGGGGTAACAACACTGGTCCAGATCCCTACGAACACTTGCTGGCGGCACTGGGTACCTGCACCTCGATGACCCTGCGAATGTATGCCAATGGGAAAAAACTGGCTCTGGAGCATGTCGCGGTTGAGCTGCGCCATTCGCGGGATTACTACAAGGACTGTCAGGAGTGCGACGAGTCGGCGGCCCAGATTCAGGTGCTGGAGCGTGTCGTTACTCTGCAGGGCGATTTAACGGATGAGCAGCGCCAGCGACTATTGCAGATTGCCGATCGTTGCCCGGTGCATCGCACCCTGCACGGCGAGCTGGAGGTGAAAACGCTGCTGGCTGAAACCTGACCGGCCGCGCCTCGCGGGCCGCTAGTCGCGCGCCATCTGCGCGGCACCCATGCGCAGTGCCAGCATCTCTTCAACCTGGTCTTCACCGAACACGGTGACCGCCAGTTTGTTCATGGGGTCGCGCTCATAGCCAAGACGGCGCACCTGGTAATCATAGGCCTGTTGCGCCGTGCGCTGTTCCGCCGGGATAGGCGTGGCGCTGTCGAGCCAGCCAAACCAGGTCGCCAGCATACTGTGGGCGTAGTCTTCCAGTACCGATATATTGTCGTCGTTGAGGTCGCCCATCAGGCTCTGGGTCGAGGGGTTGGTGAGGCTACGCATATAGGTGCCATGGCTTACCGACCACTGGAAGCGCGGGTCGCCGCGCAGGGCCAGGTATTGTTCATTAATTGGCTCGTAGTAGCGATCGAGGTAGTCGGCGTCGACCATGATGTTCCTGCGCGGGGTGAAGTCGAAGTAGAAGAACAGTTTGGGGATGGTGCCGAATACCATCACGAAATGCGGGACATCGGTTTGCTGGTCCAGGAAAGCCGTGGCATTCATGTCGAGGATACTGGCCTTGCGATTGCCCAGCCAGGAGTTCACCAGCCAGTCGACGCCGGTCCCACTCCAGGCCTGCATGGAGCCTTCGAACTCGCCATTGGGTGAGGTGTAATACTCACGACCCTTGCAGTCGGGTTCCAGCGCAAGCCCTGGAAAGCGATCGGCAATTTGCTCCTTGATACCGGCGAGAATCCCCCAGCAACGTTCCCAGGCTTTGCTCACATCCACGTCGGGATTTTCCGCCAGGAACTGGTCGATGGTTTTGGTATCTGCGCTCACGTTAATCTCCGGCGGGTGCTTATAGCCCGAAGGCTTCGAATTTGTCTGGAATTGATTTGAAACGGGCCAGCAACATACGCTTGCCAATCTTGCCGCCACTGAGCCAGCGAATTTTGCTGCCGCTCTTGTCACAGGCAAGCATTTCATCCACCAGGAAGGGGGCGACAGTTTCGATGGTGTCGCAGAGTGCGTTCATGGTTTTGCGTGACTTCTCGAAATTGGCCCGGTCCGCCTCGATCTCCCGCAATACCCCCTCGGTGATAATCATGCCGGGCCGGATCTTGGCGATGATCAGGGGCGAGTCAGCATTCTCTTTCACCAGGGCATTTGTAAGATAGTCCATGCCCCGCTTGGTGGAACCATAGACGCCCATTCCGGGGAAAAATTCGCCATCGGAGCCGCCGCCTAGCATATTGAACAACTTGCCCTCACCCTGGGCCAGCATGCCGTTGATGGCGACCTTGCTGCCCAGTGCGGTGCCCAGCAAATTGCTGCTGACCATGCTGACAATATCTTCATCAGGGGTATCCTTGATTGGCCATACCGTGCGGGCCAGGCCGGCGTTATTGATCCAGATATCGATGCGACCGTAGGCGCCGCGCGCCGCGTCCCAGAGCGCTTGCAGCTGCTGTGGGTCAGTCACATTGCAGGGGCGGCCCTCGACTTTCCCTCCAAGTGCCGCCTCGTCCAGTCGCAACAGCGCCTCGTCTACCGAGACCTGGCTGCTGCCACTGAGCATCACATTGTGGCCGCGCTGGGCGAACTCCCGGGCCAGGCCGAAGCCTATGCCCTTGCTGGAACCGGTTATGACGACATTAACCATGCCGGCGTTCCACCACGGACGCATTGGGGTCGGCGTGGCTGACGCAGTAGCCGGTATCATAGAGTTTGCGCGCTGAGATTTTTCGCAGCGGCGCTTTTACCTGGTTAAGAAATTCCAGCGGGGCCAGTCCCTCTTCTGCGCAGATGGCATCGAACACCAGCTTGTTGCTATAGGGCAGTCGCTCCTCATCACACACATTGAAGGTGCCCTGCAATCCCATATCAATGACGTGGTAGATGGCATTGACCACATCGTCCACATGGATCGCGTAAAGCGGCGCCTCGGCACTGAATACAGTCTTGCCGCCGAAGTATTCGTGGCTGGCCTTGACCCGGTCCGGGTAGCTCATGTCGCCGGGCGCGCCGTACATGTCAGGGAAGCGCAGCACGCAGCCGTTACCGCCAGCCAGTGCAGCTTCCTCCGCCGCCTGGTAATAGCGCGAGGAGGGCTCTTCATGATTGCCGGTCGGGCTTAGTTCGTCGATCGGCGCGTCACCATCACCGCCATCGCCATAGACCGAGAAGGAAGAGCAGAATATGACCCGCGGGCAGGCGGCACTGGCGTTCTCACAACTGTCGACCAGCACCTCCTTGTACTGTTGCTCGCGTTGTTCCGGCGTGCTGGTTGTTTTCCAGTTGGGCGCCACGGTCACTATCACCGCGTCGCAATCCTGGGCGGCGGCGGCGACCTTGTCGGCCTCGTTGCCGCGCAACACATGGACCTGGTCCAGCAGCGGCTCAAGCTCGGCCACCTTGGCTGGAGTGGTAGTGGTACCGACCACGGTGTGGCCGTTGGCACGCAGTTGGTGGGCAAGGGCCTTACCCACGTGACCGGTGCCGATAATCAGAATATTCATGGCTAATTATTATCTTGAGTTGATTACAGCAGGTGGATAAATGTATAAAAGATATAACAATAAATCAATTGACGACTTTCATGCATTTTCTTGGACTCTCCCTGGCCGACGGCGTCAAGCCGCGGCATATGCTGGCTTACCTTGTGGTGGCTTTCTTTTCCTCTGGTTATGCAGGGGCGCTGGCCGTGCTGCAGCCCGGCGTATTGCAGGTCATGGGTATTGGCTATGGCGACCAGGCCATGGTCACGGGCATGCTCAGCGCCATGCAGGAAGTGGTATTGATCGCCACCATGGGCCTGGTTGGGGTGTGGGCGGATCGTGCCGGCCGGCCGCTGGTTTACAGCCTGGGCCTGCTGCTGACCAGTGCTGGCTTCAGTCTCTATCCACACGCCGCCACTGTCTCAGAGCTGATCATCTACCGCTTGCTGATCGCTTTTGGCAGCGCCGCCATGATTGGCATGATGGTCACCGTGGTCGCGGATTACGCCAGCGAGAAAGACCGCGGCAAAGCCAATGGGCTGCAGGGGCTGGTTGCCACCTTCGGCGCCTTTATTCCCCCGATTCTGGGGCTATTACCGGCGATGTTTGTCGGCAATGGTTACAGTGAGGCCGCGGCCCAGCAGGCCACCTTTGCGGTGGGTGGCAGTTTCGGTGTGTTTGCCGCCCTGGTGGCCTGGTTTGGCCTCTGTAAAACCACGGGCCGGGTCCTGGCGGAAGACAAGGAGCCGGTCTGGGACATGCTCAAGCAGGGCCTGGCGGAAGTGCGCGATCCCGGTATCGCCCTGTCCTATGGGGCCGCCTTCATCTCCCGCGGCGATCTCGCCATTACCGGTGCATTTATGGGGTTGTGGCTGGTGCAGTGGGGTACTGGCCAGCTGGGTATGCAGCCCAGTGAAGCCATGGGTAGCCTGGCGGTGCCGCGGGTAATCACCGTGGTCAGTGGCGCTATGGTGGGCAGTTTGTTGATGGGTTACATCAGTGACCGGGTCAGCCGGGTGACTGCAGTATCAATGGCCTCAGGGCTCGCCGCCGCAGTCTACCTGGCAATATTCTTTGTCAGTGACCCCACTGCCGATTGGGTTTATTTCCTGCTCGGCCTGATGGGTATTGCGGAAATTTCAGCCTTTGTCAGCTCCCAGGCCCTGGTTGGGCAGCAGGCTCCGGCCGCGAGACGCGGTGCGGTCATCGGATTTTTCGGCGTCAGCGGTGCCATCGGCATACTGGTGGGTACCGCAGGAGGCGGCTGGCTATACCGCAGTATCGGTCCCTCCGCCCCGTTCGTATTGTTTGGCGCGCTGAACCTGGCGGTATTTTTATGGTCGCTGCGGGTGCGGCGAATTCCGGCCCTGCAATGGCATGCGGATCAAGCGGGACGCTCGTAGTCGCTCAGCATGACCTCCCAGTGGGTGTGGCTATCCTGTTGCCAGCAGTAGCGTAACAGCACGCCCTGCTCATCAATCCAGAAGCGGGTGCCCGACGGGTATTCGCCGCCGCTGTAGTCGTATTCCATGCAGGCCAGCGAGCGGCCATCTACCTCGAGACTGGTTTCAGCCAGGGCCAGAGCCTCGCGCTGGGACCAACTGGGACGCAGCAATTGTCCACTCTGCTCCGGATCAACAATATAGGGCACCAGTACCTGCCCGCTGCCGCCCATTGCGCAGAGCTGTTGCAGCACGCCGCCGGTGTAAATTCGCATCAGCGGCGAGAACACATAGTTTTCGCTGGCGTCCTGCAGCGTGACTTCCTGCTGGCCGTCGTGCACAAAGATGGTGAGGCCGCCGTTATCGAAGCGGTAGTCGGCGCTGATTTCCTGGGGGCCGTCCGCCAACTGGCGCCGCCAGTGCAGTTTGCAGGACTGGAACTTGCCCGCTGTTTCGATGGAGTCAACCCGCAGTACTATGCCAACCGGCCGGGCGTAGCGCACCGAGGAAATACAGCGGCCCGAAGAAGTGTCTTCGCACTCCCAGGTTTCTTCGATACCGGCGGCTTCGCCGTTGCAAAAGTAGGAATATATGCCGCGGCTGTGGGACAAGGTTCTACTCGACGACGGAGGACAGCTCGACTGTCTGGCCGCGACGGATAATGCTGACGGTTACCTGGTCGCCCAGTTGCACCCGGCGGTAGGTGCGAAACAACTGCCTGAGCCCATTCTCGGTGCCGATAACCGGGGTGCCGTTGATGCCGGTAATAATGTCGCCGCCCAGTAGCAGGTCGGCGCCGCCAATATTGGCCGGGATATAGCCGGCCTGAATACCCAGCTTTTCCGAAATTGAGCCGCTGGCCACGCTCTGAATCAACATGCCGGATTCCTGTCCGACATTGAGAGCGGCAGCCATTTCTTTTCTCAACACAATGAAGTTTGCACCCAGCCACACTGGCGGCGCCTCCAGCAGGGTGCGCCTGGCGATGTTGGAACTGGAGGCAAAGCCCAGGCCCTCGTTGCCTCCGGATTGGCTGGAGATATGACTGACGATGCCGATCACTTCGCCCTTGCGATTCAGCAGCGGCCCGCCGGAATTCCCTTTGTTGATGGCGGCGTCGGTCTGCAGGAACTCGATATCGCCAAAGGGGGTGTCCTCCTTGATGCGACGGCCCGACAGGTAGCCCACGGTCAGTGTGTGCTCCAGGCCATAGGGCGTGCCGATAACAAATACCTGCTCTCCGGTCCTGGTCTTGTCGGAATCCCCCAGCGGAGTGTGGGGCAGGTCCTCTGGCGGGTCGATCAACTGGATCAAGGCCAGGTCGGTGGTACTGCTGGAAGTGATTACCCTGGCCCGGCGCTTGCGCCCATCCCGCAGCATCACTTCGATTGCATCAGCTGTGTCCACCACGTGGGCAGCCGTCATCACCAGCCCTTCAGGGTCGATGATGACCCCGGACCCCAGGCCCTTGCCCGCAGCGGCCTGTTTGCCGCCGGGTTGCCGGACTGGGGAGTCTTCCATGGTCATGATCACCACCACCGAGGGGTCGACCTTCTCGAATACGCGGCTTGCGTCCTCACTGAGGGCGGCGTTGCCACTGCCCAGCATCAGAATCGACAGCAGGGTTCTTAAAGCCTGTTTCATGAAGTACTACTCTTTAGCGCGCGGGTGGTAAATCACGGAAGGCCTTTTTCAGCCCGGAGTTGAGCGCGCTGCGAAGGCGACTTTTGTCGACCTCGTTGGCGTCGGCGACAATCTTGGTCAGTACTGCACGCCACACCTCGCGCCCGGTCTGGCCGTCATTTATTTGCACGGCGATGTTGCGGGTTTCCTTGACCCCGGCCAGTGCGATGGCGTTATCACGTTCCGCCTGACTGATGTTGGTATTGGGCCTGACACCGGCCCTGGGCGCTATATTACTTGCTGTTTCAGTCGCCGCACCCAGGCGCACGCCGGGTGCGTAAATGTAGTCGACAGTGAAGTCGCCATTGCGGGGGATTCGCTGGAAACCCAGCGCTTGCAGGCGGGCATCGACCAGTTCGCGCAGGATTGGGTCGATGGTGTACACCGGGTCCCGCGAATAGTTCTGGCTGGAGAAGGGCTCGCTACGCCAGGAGTAAGTCTTGAAATTACCGGCGGCAAATTTGGTGGGTTCCCAGACATCGACTTCGACACCTGCGCAGGCGGTGAGCAGGCTGGCCAGTAGCAGGGCGGCCAGTGTTGTTCTGTGGCGCATTGACTTGATTCTCCAACAGCGGTGATGCGGGCGGAACATGGTAACAGTATCAGCTAGCGGCGCAATCACTGCGGTGGCTGTAAAGGAGCTGAGCACTATTCTTCGGGCTTCGCCGCAGGCCTTCACCGCAGGCGTTCACCGCAGGCCTTCGCCGCGGGTCATGCGGGGGGGTGGATGTATTATCAGAATTGGCTATAATTTGACCGCTGTAACATACTAATAAGTTATTTCTGGGGTTGGGAACGCTGGCCATGCTGTCACGTCAACTGATACAAATCGACCTGAATTTGCTGGTCGCGCTGCAGGTGTTGCTGGAAGAACGCAATGTCACCCGTGCGGCCGAGCGCCTGTCGGTGTCGCAGCCCGCCCTGAGCAAGACGCTGCAAAAACTGCGCGATACCTTCGATGACGAACTCTTTACTCGCACTGCCCACGGTCTTATTCCCACGCCCCGCGCGGAAGAGCTCGGCGCCGGGCTGCCCGAGGCCCTGACCCAGCTCGATGCATTACTGCAGCCGGATGAATTTGACCCGGCGAGCTATGACGGAATATTTCGCCTGGCCATGCCGCCGATGTTCACTGAGGTGCTGTTGCCGCCCTTGATGGAGTCGCTGTCCAAGGAGGCACCAAAAGTACGCGTTCTTTCCGGGGATGTGACCCTGGATTTCCAGGAAAAACTGAAGCTGGCGGAGATCGACTTCGCCATTTCGGTGGTGGCGCATACCGATACGGATGTGCACGCCGAGCCTCTGCGCACCATCAGCCCGCGTTGCTATATGCGTAAGGGCCATCCCCTGATCGACAAGAAAATTACCCTCAAGGACTTTCTCGCCTATCCGCATGTACGTTTGTACCTGCCGGGCCTGGCCCGGGAGAATGTCGGCCTGGTCGATGAGGTCCTCGGCGAACGCGGCCTGTATCGCAACGTGGTGCTGGAAACAACGCAGTTTGCACCGGCGGTGGGTGTGCTGGCGAACACCGATAGCATTCTTATCGCCAATGCCGGGCTTGCCAATAGCCAATCGGTGATCGATCAAATAACTGTACAGCCGATCCCGGACGAGCTGGCCCGCCTGTTCTCCGGCCACAGTGGGGTCAACCGTACCCGGCTGGCACTGTTGCGACATACCCGCACTTCTAATAGCGCGCCGCACCAGTGGATGCGCCGTCTCATCGTCAAACACATGTCGGAACAGGATACGGTGAAAACCAAGAAGTAAGATCTGGCATTCGACCCCCTGGAGATACCGTGAACCGCAGCCTCTTTATCACCATACATATGTACCTTGCCGCCTTTTTCGCGCCCTTTGTGTTGTTGGTGTGCATATCCGGGGGGCTTTACCTGATTGGGATCAAGGGCAGCACCGAGACCGAGGCGATCTATCAGTCCTGGGATGTCGAGGAGTTACGTGCAGAGCTCAAGGATGCCCCGGCGCTGAACCTGTCCGTGGCCAAATTGCTCGGTGAGGCGGGCGTTGCCGACTACGAGTTTGAATACGTAAAGGTCAAGGGCGACACGCTCTATACCCGGCCGACCTCGCGCCAGTACTACATCATCAAGTTGGGCGATGCGGTGGATATCAGTCGCGCCACGCCCAGCCTGCAGGCTGCGATGATGGAATTACACATGGGCCACGGCCCCACGGCCTTCAAGACCTTCCAAAAGTTTTTCGCCATTGGCCTGCTGCTGGTGATCGGCAGCGGCCTGTGGCTGGGCCTGTCCGCACCGCGCTTGCGCACCCGCACCCTGGCCGCTGCCGGTGGCGGTAGCCTCGCCTTCCTGCTGGTAGTGCTTCTATAAGCTGCCTCCCACCTCCGACCCCATTGGGGTCAGACCCCGGGTTTGAGATCGAAGGCGATGCAGATGCGTTCTTCGTCGGCGCTGAAGGGAATGGTGCGATGGAACAGATTGGCGGGGAATAGCACGATATCGCCGACGTTGATGGGCAATACCTTGCTCGGGAATTCTCCGGCGCCAGGCTCCACCGGGTAGTCGTCACCGTCCAGTCCCAGCTCGAAGCAGCCTTCCTCCGGGTTTTGCCTGTGTTGCGGCAGTGCCAGGTAGACAACCCCACTGACCCAGCCGCCCTCGTGGATATGCGAGGTGAGATGCCCGCCCTGGCGCATGCGGATATACCAGGAACTCTCGAATTCGCGCTGCGCCGGAAAGGCATGGATCAACTCACAGTCAAGGTCGCGGTAGCGCTGCAGGTACTGATCGAAATGTTGTCTGACCAGGTCAGCCAGCGTTCTGAAGGACACCTCGCTGCGATAAAACAGGTTGCCGGCGGACTGCACGCCGTGATGCAGTCGCCCCTGGGTTTTTTCCTCGATATCGGCCCCGGCGATATCAGCCAGCAGGGCGCTGCGCAGCGGTGACTCTGCGCCAGCAAGCTCTGGCAGGGATTGTTGGTAAACCAGGTCGAAGGGTTGTGGACAAAAACGATAGTTATTGCTGCGGCCAAAATTGATGGCATTGTGTGCCGCCAGGGTCGCCACCTGGGGTGAGTGGTGTGGGAGCTGTTGCTCCTGGCTGGCCAGGCGCTGCTCAAACTCCTCGAAGCGCCGACACTTGTAGATACAGTAAAGCGCGCGGGACTGGGCGTCGCGTATGCCGGCGTCATCAAACCAGGGCAGTGCGGCGGCAAAATCCTGTTGCTCGAACAGGGCATTGCCGAGGTTGTACATGGCGTCGGCGTAGTCAGGCTGGTTTTCCAGCGCCGCCCGGTAACATTGAATAGCGACATCCAGCTGGCCCTGGTGCTTGAGAGCGTTGCCCAGGTTGTTGTAACTGGGGGCATGCTGTGGAGCCAGTAAGATGGCCTGCTTGTAGCAGTCGATAGCCAGTTGCAGCTGACCCTGGTCGCGTACCACGTTGCCCAGGTTGTACACCGCGAAGGCGAAGTCGGGCTTCAGGGCCAGCGCGTCCCGGTAGCTGCGCGCGGCCTCGTCGAGAAATCCCTGGGACTGGCGAATATTGCCCAGGTTGTAGTGAACCTCCGCCAGGCCCGGTTGTATGACCAGCGCCTGCTCGTAGTGATGAGCGGCAGCGTCCAGGTCACCGGTCTCCTTGAGGGCGCTGGCCAGGTAGACCATGACCTCCCAGTTGTCGCTGCTTTGCTCCAGCACCTGGCGCCACAGCTGTATCGCTTCGACCAGCAGGCCGCTGCCGTAGCTGAGAATGGCCTGTTGATTGAGCTCTGCGGTGGAGGTATTCATCTATTTCCTGATTGAGGCGCGGTAGGCCCGCGGGGATGTACCGATAGTCTTGCTGAACAGGCGCGAGAAATACAGGGGGTCGTCATAGCCGACGGCGGCAGCAATAGCCTGCACATTGAGGTCAGATGAATCCAGCAACTGGCAGGCATGTTCCATCTTCATATTGAGGAAGTGCTTGATCGGCGAGTAGCCGGTGAGCTTCTTGTAGCGGGCCGAGAAATGGTATTTGGACAGATTGGCGCTCGCTGCCAGGCTGTCCAGCGTCAGTGGCTGGTCTAGATGCTCCAGCATAAAGCCCTGCAACTGGTCGAGGTTGAGGGTGCGGCTGCTGCGACCCGCATGGGCGCGGATTTCCAGGGCGATCTGGCTCAGCAGGTGGCGCAATTGGTTGGAGGCGTTGATAAAGGCGCGGGTCGAGTAACCGGTGCGACGCACCTCCATCAGGCTGGTAAAAGCCGACACCAGCGCGGGTGATACGCCGGCGTCCACCACCGGGCGCCCCTCCCGGTAGCCCAGGTACTGGGTGAAGATGCCGGTGCTGGCACCCTGGAAATGGACCCAGTATAGAGACCAGGGGTCGCGCCGGCGGGCCTCGTAATGGTGTTCCAGTCCCTGTGGCAGCAGCAGGATGTTGCCGGGTTTGATGTCTCCAGACCATTCCGGGGTGCGCAAAAAGCCTCGTCCCGAAACGCAATAAATCAGCAGGTTGTCGTCGTGGCGATCGCGCTGCATCCGATGTCCGGTGGCCTCCGGGTAATAACCCATGGCCGTTGGATAGCAGTCTTTAGTCAAAGGGTGTCGAGCCAGCTTTTCAATCATGAAAGCAGGTGTAATAAAACGTACGCCGGGACCCGGCAGCGGCCATTTGGAGGGAGCACTCATAGCCGCAATATAGTCCATACATTTAGCAATTTTGTCAATATGAGCCATACTGGACCGATGGTATTGTGGCGGGCTTGAGAGTTGAACCCGCATTAACGCATAGCGTAAAGACAGGAGCTGCCCCATGGCTGAACTACAGAAACTGAATGAAATTCACGAACCGGTAGACCTGGCCCGTGAGGAAATGGCCGAGATGATTGAACGCTCGCGCGCAGCCCAGGCGCAGATCGCCGACTACAGCCAGGCCCAGGTCGATGAGCTGATCCGCGCCATGGTCTACGCCGTGGCCAGGGAGGAGCGGGCCGAGGAGATTGCCCAGTTCACCGTGGATGAAACCCAGTTGGGTAACTACTCAGGCAAATACCTGAAGATTCACCGCAAGACCCGGGCCACCCTGATGGACATCATCGACGACAAGTCGGTCGGTGTTATCGAGGAAGATCACGAGCGCAACATCGTCAAGATCGCCAAGCCCGTCGGTGTGATCGGCGCCCTGTCGCCATCGACAAACCCGGAAGCGACCCCGGTGATCAAGGCCATTGCCGCGATCAAGGGCCGCAACTCCATCATTGTTGCCCCGCACCCCCGCGCCAAACTCACCAACAAGCTGATCTGCGACTACATGCGCGAAGCTCTCGAGCTGTGCGGTGCGCCGGCGGACCTGGTGATCGGAATTGAAACACCGTCACTGGAGCTGACCAATGAATTGATGCGCCGCTGTGACCGCATTCTCGCCACCGGTGGCGGCGCCATGGTCACGGCGGCCTATTCCTCCGGCACGCCCGCCCTGGGTGTGGGTGTCGGCAATGCCTGTATCACTGTTGATGACAGCGCCGACCTGGAAGAGGCGGCGGAGAAAATTCGTGTCTCCAAGACCCTGGACCTGGCCGCCAGCTGCTCCTCTGATAACTCGGTACTACTGTTTGAGTCTATCTACGACGACATGCTGGAGAAGCTCAAACACGAGGGCGGCTATGTCCTGAACGAAGCGGAGAAGCAAAAGCTGCAGGCTACGATCTGGAAAGACGGCGCCCTCAATGTCAATGTGGTGGCCCAGCCCGCGCACAAGATTGCCGGTATGGCCGGTATCGAGCTGCCTGAGGGCAAGCAGTTCCTGATCGTCCCGGAAACCGGTGCCGGCAAGGACTTCCCCTTCTCCGGTGAGAAGCTGACGGTCACCATGGCCTTGTACAAGGTCAAGGATATTGAGGAAGCAATTGAGGTAACTAACGCGATCCAGGCCTACCAGGGTCAGGGCCACTCCTGTGGGATCTACTCCTACAATGATGACAACATCATGGCCTTTGCGCACGCCACCAAGACCTCGCGGGTGATGGTCAACCAGCCCCAGTCAGCCTCCAACAGCGGCAACCTGTGGAATGGCATGCGCCAGACTTTCTCACTGGGCTGCGGCTCCTGGGGTGGCAATTCCACCAACAACAACATCACCTGGCGTGACCTGATCAATGAGACGTGGGTGTCAAAGCCTTTGGCGGTGACCAAGGAAATTCCGGATGACGAGGAGCTGTTTGGCGCCGACGTCATGGCGAAGTTCAAGTAGACCGCCATGGACTTTTCCCTGACAGACGACCAGCAGGCTTTCGTCGATAGCGCCCGTGCCTTTGCCGAGGGGGTGCTGGCTCCCAAGGCGGCGGAGTGGGACGAGACCTCACACTTTCCCAAGGATGTGCTGGCCCAGGCCGGTGAGTTGGGTTTCATGGGCATGTATACCCCGGAGTCGGCAGGCGGACTCGAATTGCCGCGGCTGGATGCCAGCCTGATTGTCGAGGAGCTGGCCAAAGGCTGCACCTCGACGGCCGCCTTCATCACCATCCACAACATGGCGACCAGCATGATCGGCAAGTACTGCTCGCAGTCGGTGATCGACCAGTGGTGTCCCGAGCTGGTGATGGGCAGCAAGCTGGCGTCTTACTGCCTGACTGAGCCGGGTGCCGGGTCCGACGCGGCCTCGCTGCGCACCAGCGCCGTGTCAGACGGCGACGACTACGTGGTAAACGGCAGCAAGGTGTTTATCTCCGGTGCCGGTGAAACCGATGTGCTGGTGGTGATGTTGCGCACCGGTGCGGCCGGCCCCAAGGGTATCTCCGCGCTGTTGATACCCGCCGATGCCGAGGGTGTCAGCTACGGCAAGAATGAAGACAAGATGGGTTGGAAATCCCAGCCCACGGCCATGGTCAGCTTTGACAACGTACGGGTACCTGTCGCGAACCGTCTTGGCAGTGAAGGCCAGGGCTTTGCCATAGCCATGGAAGGACTCGATGGCGGGCGCATCAATATCGCCACCTGCAGTGTTGGCACCGCCCAGCAGGCACTGGAAGAGGCCATTGCCTATGTGCAGGAACGCAAGCAATTCGACACCGCGATAGCCGATTTCCAGGCCACGCAATTCAAGCTGGCCGACATGGCCACCGACCTGGTGGCGGCCCGGCAGATGGTGCGCCTGGCTGCGCACAAGCTGGACCACAAGGATCCCCAGGCTACCACCTACTGTGCCATGGCCAAGCGTTTTGCCACCGATGCCGGCTTCGACATTTGTAACGACGCGCTGCAACTGTTCGGTGGCTATGGCTATATCAAGGAGTACCCCATGGAGCGACATGTTCGCGATGTGCGGGTGCACCAGATTCTGGAAGGTACCAACGAAATCATGCGGGTGATTATTTCCCGCCGCGTATTAATGGAAGGCGCCCTGGAGGTAATCAAATGAGCCTGAGCACATCGGACAAACTGAAGGTAGAAGTCATTGGCCACACGGCCCTGGTCACGATCGATAATCCCGGTGCCAATACCTGGGATACGGAAAGCCTGCCGGCTCTCAAAGACTTGATTGAGAAACTCAATGGCGAGCGTGACATCTACGCCCTGGTGCTGACCGGTGCTGGCGAGAAATTCTTTTCCGCCGGTGCTGATTTGAAACTATTTGCTGACGGCTCGCCGGATACCGCCCGCGATATGGCGCAGTATTTTGGTGAAGGCTTTGAGTGCCTGGCTGATTTCCGTGGTGTATCTATCGCCGCGATCAATGGTTTTGCCATGGGCGGCGGACTCGAAGTGGCGCTGGCCTGCGATATTCGCATCGCCGAGGAGCAGGCGCAATTGGCCCTGCCCGAGCCGAAAGTTGGCTTGCTGCCCTGCGCCGGTGGCACCCAGCGACTGGCCTGGCTGGTGGGTGAAGGCTGGGCCAAGAAGATGATTCTTTGTGGTGAGCGGGTCAATGCGGCCACCGCGGAAAAGATCGGCCTGGTGGAAGAAGTCGTGGCCACGGGTACTGCCAAAGAGCGGGCCCTGGCGCTGGCGGAACAGGTGGCTGAACAGAGTCCGATCTCGGTCACCTCCTGCAAGGAATTGATTCACCAGGCGCGCGATTCAGCGACGCAGGCAGCGTTGCCCTACGAGCGGCAAAAATTCGTCGACCTGTTTGGCACCGAGGACCAGAAAGAAGGCGTCAACGCTTTCCTGGAGAAGCGCAAGCCCGAGTGGAAGAATTGCTGATGTCGGTAGTCCTGTTTGAAGAGCTGCCGGCGGCCGAGGGCAAGCTGGGGCGGATTACCCTCAATGTCGAAGCCACGCTGAATTCGCTGACGCTGGAGATGGTTGATCTGCTGCAAGCGCAATTGGATGCCTGGCGTGATGACGACAGCATCGCTGCGGTATTTATCGATGCCGTTGGTGAAAAGGCCTTTTGCGCCGGTGGCGATGTGCTGGCGCTGCACGCCTCAGCAGTGAAGACCCCGGGTGGTCCCTGCGATTACGCCGAGACGTTTTTCGCCCGTGAGTATCGCATGAACTACAGCCTGCATACCTACCCCAAGCCGCTGATCTGTTGGGGTCACGGTATTGTTATGGGTGGCGGCCTGGGTGTCATGGCGGGCTGTTCGCACCGGGTAGTTACCGAGCGCACCCGCATTGCCATGCCGGAAGTCACTATCGCTTTGTTCCCGGACGTGGGTGGCAGTTGGTTCCTCAATCACATGCCGGGTCAGTCCGGGGCCTTCCTCGCCCTGACCGGTGCGTCGATTAACGCGGCCGACGCGATCTATACCGGCATTGCTGATCGTTTCATCGCCAGCGAACACAAGGCAGCGGTGCTGGAGGCCTTGTTGTTACAAAGCTGGTCTGTGGACAGCAAGCTCAACCACGCCAGCGTGCGCCATGTGTTGCGCCCCTTTGCTGACCAAAGCATTGCGGCCAAGCCGGCCGGGCAGGTTGAGCCGCATATGGCCACCGTCGCGGCGCTGTGTGATGGCGACGATATTCACGAGATTATCGATAACATCACCGCTCTCGATACCGAAGACCCCTGGCTGGTCAAGGCCCGTGACAGTCTCGCCCACGGTTCCAGCCTGGCGGCACGCTGGATTTATCAACAGCTATGGGTAACCCGACATGCCTCTCTGCGTGAGGTGTTCCAGGCGGAGATTCAATTGGTTACCAATATTGTGCGCCATCCCGAGTTTAGTGAGGGGGTGCGTGCCCTGTTGATTGACAAGGACCGCAACCCGGCCTGGCAATATGCCTGCTCGCGGGACGTGCCGGATAGCGAACTACAACAATTTTTCACTGCGCCCTGGGACGAGAATCCCCTGGCGGACCTGGACTAGAGGATATTCACATGGCAACGGTTGCATTCATTGGTCTTGGAAATATGGGTGGCCCCATGGCCAGGAACCTGGTGGCGGCAGGGCATGCGGTGACTGTATTTGACCTGGTTCCCGCGGCCTGCGCGGAACTTGAGGCGGCTGGCGCCAGTGTGGCGGAAACTACTGAGGCAGCGGTGCTCGGCGCCGAGTACGTCATCAGTATGTTGCCCGCCGGCAAGCACGTGGCGGGTGTTTACCTCGGTACTGATGAGCAGCCGGGCCTCTTATCCCGGCTAGACGCCAGCGTAACCATCCTTGATTGCAGCACCATCGATGCCGCTACCGCTCGCCAGGTAGGCGAGGCAGCCGCGGCGGCAGGTATTGGCTTCATGGATACACCCGTGTCAGGCGGTGTGGCGGCAGCCGCGGCAGGTACGCTTGCCTTCATGTGTGGTGGTCACGCGGATACTTTCGAGAAGGCCAGGCTTGTGCTGGCCGATATGGGCAAGAATATCTTTCACGCCGGCCCCGCCGGTGCCGGCCAGGTGGCCAAGGGCTGCAATAATATGTTGCTGGCGATCCACATGATCGGCAGCAGTGAAGCCCTGGAGATGGGTGCCCGCAATGGCCTGGACCCGAAGGTCCTGTCCGAGATAATGCTGGCCAGTTCCGGACGCAACTGGTCGCTGGAGGTCTACAATCCATATCCGGGTGTGATGGAAGCGGCCCCGGCCAGTAACGATTACAAGCCCGGCTTCATGGTGGACCTGATGGTGAAGGACCTGGGGCTGGCGATGGAAATTGCCGCCGGTTCCGGCTTTGAAAATCCCATGGGCCAGTTAGCCCGGGATCTTTACCAGGAGCATCAACAAGACGGTAACGGCCAGCGGGATTTCTCCAGCATCCTGGAGAAATTGCAAAACTGAGAGGAGCGGTCATATGGGCAGTCCAGAACAAGTCCTGCAGGAATTGCTGCAAAAGGCCACAATTCACCGCACAAGCTACGAACACGGTGAATTGTCCTGGCAGGAATGGCCCTGTGATCGGCCAGATGACAAGCCACCACTGGTCCTCCTGCACGGAGGCTTTGGTTCCTGGACCCACTGGGTAGCCAATATCCCGGCGCTCATTGAACAGCGCAAGGTCTGGACCCTGGATCTCCCCGGTCTGGGCGACTCTTCTGATATGCCGGAACCTCACACGCCGAAACATGCCGCGGACATTATCCTGCACAGTCTTGATGGCCTGCTGGGCCCCACTACTCACTTTGAGGTGGCCGGATTCAGCTTCGGTGCCATGGTCGGTGCTCGCCTGGCGCTTGCGGCGGGTAGCCGATGCGAGCGTTTCGTTGCCATCGGCGCCGCTGGCTGCGGCGAACTGCATGTGCAGGTTCACCTGGTGCCTCCGCCGGGCCCTGATATTGACCCCGAGGAAGCGGCATCCATACACCATGGCAATCTGCGGGTGCTGATGTTTGCCGATGAAGATCTTATCGATGAGCTGGCAATCCACACCCATGGGCAGAACCTGGCGCGGCACAGGATTAATACCCGCAGAATATCCCTGAGCGACGATTTCCTGCAGGCCTTGCCACTGATCGAGGCGAAGCTGGTCGGGGTCTGGGGCTCACGCGATGCCACCGCCGGCCACAACGACGCAATTGAAAAGCGGCGGCAATTATTCGAGCAGGCGCAGCCGGGTGCTGAGTTCCACGTCCTGGATGGTATCGGTCACTGGGCCATGTACGAGGCACCCGCGGCGATCAATCGTATTCTGCTCGACTGAGTTGCCGGGGATCAGGAAGCACTTCGCAGGATTTTCCCGGCGTAGTCTTTTACCTCAGTCCAGCCGGATTCAGTCAAGATTTTCCTGACCGCAGGGTCAATCTTTCCGGTGACGTAAATCGAGCCAGGTGCGTAGCCAGCCGCTTTAACTGCCGCGGTTATGTTGCGAATAGCAACACCGGTATCGTCCGTCATGCGCACATAGTCGGTGGGAAAAATACCGTGGGCGCTTCCGTTCTTGTCCACCAGCATGGGTACGGCATCCACAATGACGATCGCCACAGCGGGTTTTACCTGCTCGTGCCAGGCGGCCAGCAGCTCGACCCAGTCCCGCATTTCATCCGCGGCGCGGTGCGAGGTAGCCAGAGAACTGCGGGATATCATGTCGGCGCGCCCGCTCACACCCTCCATGCTTGCCAGCGACGTCACCAGCCGTGTTTCCGCTTCTGGATCGTAGTTGTAATTGTCCAGTTGCGCGTCCACCAGCGATTGCCTGACGCCCATGGCCAGCAGTTTTTCTTCATTGAGGTTCTTCAGCTTGCGCGGTGAGTTGTCCCGCACCATTACCCGGCCAGTGTTGGCAATGCGGGTGGTGGTCAGCACGGACCCCGGGGTGTTTTTCACAGCCCGGAAAGCCGCTCCCACAGTCAGTCCCCCGCCGGTCGCGGCCCATGATACTTCGTTCAGGGCGTCCTGCAGCGGCTCGTAGCGGCTATAGGGATTGACGCCTAATTGAAAGGCGAATTTGCGTTTGGCGGTGGCGTGACCCAGGCCCGTTTTGGCGACGTTTTCCTGGCTGGGATCATCACTGACGACGGAGTAGCCGACGTCGGCCAGGAAGCCACCGAGGCCTTTGACAGTGTTGGATACAGTATCCACCGGCTCATTCACCAGGCTCTTGCCATAGTTGATCGGCGCCTTGGCAGAATTTTTCACGGCGTCCACATAGACATCGGTCTTTTTCATTGCATTGAGAGTGGCCACCGCCTGCAATTCATTGATGCGCTCCAACATACTCACCGTGCCGGTCACACTCGCACCATCGACGTCAAAGGTGGCGCGGCTATTGCTGACGGTAGCTTCAGCGCCCAACTCACTGCCGGCCCTGGCCAGTGTGCTCTTGTCGAGGAAGGAACTGACGGCAACGCTTGCTCCTTCCTGGGCCAGCGACCAGCCGGAGAAAAGCAACAGGTACAGGCTGAAGGCGGTGATTGTCTTTTGCGCTGCGAGTCTTGATGGGCCCATGTAGAGTCTCCAGGATTTTGATCGGTATGTAATAAGTGCCGTCAGTATAGTAGACCGGGACTGCTGCGCTGCTTTTCCGTAGCCACTACGATGACTTCCGAGGCGCCGGGTTCCAGTGTCTGAAATGCCTGCGGAGGAAGCTGTTTCACTGCCATTGCCAGGGCCAGGTCAGTTTGCGGCTGGTCTATTTTTTCGTAGGTGAGTTGGAAGGTACCGAAGTGCATGCCGATGCTGCGCTCGGCGCCCAGGTCCAGGTGCGCCTGCACCGCTTCTTCCGGATCCACGTGTACATCGCGCATAAACCAGCGTGGCTCGTAAGCGCCTATGGGCAGCAGCGCCAGTGCGAAGGGGCCATGGCGGGCGCCGGCTTCACTGAAGTGGGGCCCGTAGCCGGTGTCACCGGCGAAGTAGACATTGCCGGAATCGGCACTGATTACGAAGGAGCCCCACAGTGTCTTCATCTGGTCGGCGACACCGCGGCCGGAGCGATGCCGACACTCGGTGAAGGTGAAGCGAACATCTCCAAAAGAGGTGCTCTGCTCCCAGTCCAGGTCCTGGTAGCGATTCAGGCCCCACTGTCGAAACAGGTCGCCGTTGCCGAGACCGGCGACTATCAGCGGCTGCTGTTCCAGCGCGGCGAAACGACGCAGGCTGCCCTCATCGAGGTGGTCGTAGTGATTGTGTGAGATGAGGATGACATCAATCGGGGGTAGATCCTCGAAAGCGATACCGGGCTGGTGCACCCGCGCCGGACCAGCCCACTGAAAGGGGCTGGCGCGCTCAGAGAATATCGGGTCGGTGAGAATATTGATGCCGTCGACCTGGATCAGGAAGCTGGCGTGATTGACGAAGGTGACAGAGAGTCCCCGTGCAACACGTTGCTGCGGTACTTGCTGTTGCGGGATGTCAATCCACTCCGGCCATTCCTCGGCTTCGAACACTGAGCCCCAACCCAGGCTGACCAGGTCGCCCGCAGTTTTTTGCATGGGAATACGATTGACGAAGACGTCGCCGTTAAAGTGATCTGAGCTTTCGCCCTTCCAGGCCGGTGCCCCGGTGCAGCTCACCAGCAGGGGTCCCATGACTGCCATGAGCAATAGCGCGTTTCTGATTTTCATAGAGTCTGTTACGTACTGGCAGAGGCGCTGGATCAAGTTTTGCTCAGGCCGGCGTTGCGTTGATGCGCAGTGGAATGAGCAGGGCCGAGGCGAGCACAATGATCCCGGTAAATATCAGCAGGCACAGCGTGTAGTCCCCCTGCAGGTCGTAGAGCTTGCCGACTACGGTGTAGGCGGGCACGATCAACAATGTGATTACCGGCCCCATCGCACCCATGGCGCGACCGTAGCTATCGACCCCGAAGACATGGGCCATCATGGCGTTCCATACCGGCAGCAGGCCACCGGTGGCAAAGCCCAGGCAGACGGCTGCGAGAATCATCACGGAGTAGGGCGGCTGCGTCGCCAGTATCAGGAAGCAGCAGGCGACCAGTCCCTGGGCCACCCACAAGCCCGATTTCAGGCTGAAGCGATCCGCTGCCATACCAAACAGGATCTTGCCAATCAGGCCAGAGATGGCCAGGAACATGATCAGGCTAGAGGCCTGCACTTTGCTGGCGCCAAGCTGCGTTGCATAGGGTGACAGGTTGGCAAGCATGGAAGAAAACACTGCCAGTGTCAGGCCCACACCCAGGGCAATCAGCCAGAAATCGCGCCGCCTGATTATTTGCTGCATATCGAGCGCCTGCGCCTGGGTGTCATTGCCGGATTCCAGCTCATCAGCACCTTCGGCCTGCAGGCCCAGGTCCTCAGGTTTGCCACGAATGTTGAGCCACACCAGGGGTGTCACCACCAACAGGGCCAGCAGGGCCATGTTTTCCAGCGCGCCGCGCCAGCCGTACTCTGCCAGCCACCAGGTCGCCAGCACCGGCATGGCCATGCCGCCCACCGAGGTGCCCATCGTGGTGATACCCAGGGCGCGACCGCGGCTGCGGATAAACCAGCGTGAAACGGCGGCGCTCCCGGCGATCGCACCGGCCAGCCCATTGCCCAGGCTGAAAGTCAGGGCGAACATAATACTGAATGCGCTAATAGAGCTGGCCGTGGACATTCCCCAGAAGCCTGCCGCGACCAGCAAACAGCCCACTGTCATCAACAGTCGCACAGGGTAGCGGTCGATGAGTATGCCGGAGACAGGGCTGATCACCAGGCCCAGGAAAGTACCCAGGGTCAGGCCGAACATGACCTGCACCAGGCTGGCGTCGAATTCCTCTCTTAGCGGTACCACGAACAGCGTAAAGGTATAGGTGAAGAAGCCGATTATCAGCATCATCGACACGAAACTGCCGGCTACCACCCGCCAACCAAAGAACATCCACACCTGCCTTACGTCGGGAACCAAGCCCGAATTCTAATATAGTGACGCCGGTCACGCCCGTACTCATGCAGTATTGATAAACCACTGGCGTACAAACCGGTGGCTGGATATGCTTTGCAGCCTGCATGATCTGGAGACAAATATGAGAATCATCGCGGTTCTTTGCCTGTTAAGTAGCCCCCTGAGCTGGGCTGAATTGCCACACTTTGCCGCCGAAGATGTATTCCGGCTCAACTACGCCAGCGATCCGCGGGTGAGTCCCAACGGCAACTTTGTGGTTTATACCCACAATTTCATGGATATCATGGAGGATCGGCGCCGCTCCAACCTGTGGCGTATCGATATCTCCGGAGACAATGCACGGCCCCTGACCACCGGTGCTGTCAATGATCGCGGTGCACAGATTTCCCCCGACAGCGCCCGGATTGCTTACCTGTCCAGAGACGACAAGGGCAGCCAGATATTCGTGCGCTGGCTGGAAGGCGGCGAGACCCTGCAGGTGACGCGCCTGGCCCAGAGCCCCGGCAACCTGGCCTGGTCGCCGGACGGCGAGTGGTTGGCCTTCACCATGCTGGTGCCAAAAAAGCCCGACACCATGGGCAAGCTGCCTGCTGCGCCCAAGGGCGCTGAGTGGGCCAAGCCGCCTACCGTGGTGACACGCTCCAGGTTCCGCTTTGACGGCGCGGGGATGCTACCCGAGGGCTTCAGCCATGTATTCGTAGTGTCCGCCAGTGGCGGCGCCCCACGCCAGCTCACCAGTGGTGACTTCAACCACGGCGGTTCAATCGACTGGGCCGCCGATAGCAAGAGCCTGTTCATCACCGGCAACCGCCATGAAAACTGGGAGCTGGATCCAAACAATACCGAGATTTACCGGGTTGGGATCGAAGGTGGACATATTGCAGCGGTAACCGATCGCCAGGGCCCCGACAATGGCGTCACCGTCTCCAGTGATGGCAAGCGTCTGGCCTGGGTGGGCTACGATGATCAACGCTTGAGTTACCAGCACAACCACCTCTACGTGATGAACATTGCAGACAGCGAACCGCGCCAGCTGCTGCCTGAGCTCGATCAGAGTGTGCAGAACCCGCAGTGGTCCAGCGACAATCGCGGTATCTATTTCCAGTTCGACGAACGCGGCCTGACGCGCCTGGCTTATGTCAGCCTGCGCGGCAAACTCCAGGAAATAAGCAGTGAACTGGGTGGGCTTTCGCTGAGCCGTCCCTATACCGGGGCGGCGTTTTCCGTCGGCGGTAAAAACACGGTTGCAGCGACGGTAGGCAGCTCGACCTCACCGGCAGATATTGCGGTGGGCCGCTCCAGGAAAGCGCCGGAGCGGGTTACCAATTTGAACGAAAACCTGTTGGCTCATCGCGAGTTGGCTAACGTGGAGGAGCTGTGGCTCAACTCCAGCTACGACAACAACGACATCCAGGCCTGGGTGGCCTATCCACCAGGTTTTGACCCGGCTAAAAAATATCCCTTGCTGTTGGAGATTCATGGCGGGCCGGCCACAGCTTATGGTCCGCACTTTGCCGCCGAGATTCAGCTCTTTGCTGCCGCCGGTTACGTGGTGGTCTACGCCAACCCCCGCGGCAGTACCAGCTACGGCGCGGAGTTTGCCCAGCTGATTCACCACAACTATCCCAGCGAAGATTACGATGACCTGATCTCAACCGTCGATGCGGTGATTAATAAGGGCTTCATCGACGAGGACCAGTTATATGTGACCGGGGGCAGTGGCGGTGGCGTGTTGACTGCGTGGATTGTTGGCAAGACCGATCGCTTTCGCGCAGCGGTGGTGGCCAAGCCGGTCATCAACTGGATTAGCTTCGCCCTGGCAGCTGATCTTCCGGCCCTGTTCGCCCAATACTGGTTCCCCGTCATGCCCTGGGAAGACCCAATGCATTACTGGAAGCGTTCCCCCCTGTCCCTGGTCGGCAACGTCACCACGCCAACCATGCTACTGACCGGCGAAGAGGATTGGCGTACACCCATGTGGGAGTCGGAGCAGTTCTACCAGGCCCTTAAGCTGCGCCAGGTGGATACGGCCCTGGTGCGGGTGCCCGGTTCCTCCCACAGTATCGCCCGGCGCCCCAGCCAGTTGATCGCCAAGGTGGCGGCAATCCTGGAGTGGTTTGAACGGCACTCGGGTAAAGCCAAAGACGAGGTAGAAAACCAGCCCGAGACGGCTGCAGACGCGCTGGAAAATCAGCCGGTGAACACCGAAACCAGCTGATAAGTCAGCACAGCGCCGCCGTAGGCCATGGCGCCATAGGCGGCGAACATCTTGATCGCCAGCTTGTGGGAGCCACTCTCCTTGCCCAGGATGGCCAGCGTTGACACGCACATCAGGGCAATCGCAAAGAACACCAGTAGCGCAACGCCCGACGCCGCCTCCAGGCCACTGGCCTGGATCTGGTCGACTAGCGGCACCATGTTTTCGTCGGCGCCTTCAATACCAAACATGGCCCCAAGGGTGCCGACGAAGACTTCGCGGGCCAGGAATGAGGTCATGATGGCGACGCCATAGCGCCAGTCCAGACCCAGTGGCGCGAATACGGGTTCAATGAAGTGACCGAAACTGCCCAGCCAGGAAGCGCCCAGGTCGGCACCGTGGTTGGGAAAGTAACCCAGCACCCAGATGATGATCGTCACGCTGAGGATAATGGTGCCCGCCTTGGTGACAAAGTGCTTGCAGCGATTCCAGGCGTTGCGGATCAGGGGCTGCCAGGCCGGAACCCGGTAGGGTGGCATCTCCAGTACAAAGGGCAGGTCGGTGTAGTGATCTTCTCGAGAACGCGACACCAGTCCAGTGACCAGCAGGCCCACCAGCATGCCGAAGAAATAGGTCAGGAACATGGCCAGTCCCTGCCAGCCGACCAGTCCACCCAGCGCGGTGGTATTGGGGATAAAGGCGGCGATCAGCAGGGTGTAGACCGGCAGGCGCGCCGAACAGGGCATGAGTGGAATTGCCATATAGGTCAGCAAGCGCTTCTTCGGTGAGTCAATTGAGCGTGCGGCGTAGATGCCGGGGATTGCGCAGGCGACCCCTGACAACATGGGTATGAAACTCTTGCCGGTGAGGCCGAACAGCCGCAGCGGTTTGTGGCAGATCAGGGCCGCCCGGGCCATGTAACCTGAGTCCTCGAGAATGCCAATAATAAAGGTGAGCACAAATATCTGTGGCACGAACACCAGGAAAGCACCAATGCCGCTGAAGATCGCGTCGCTGGTGAAATCCTTTGCCGTCTGGTTGCCGATTAGCGGTACCACCAGGTCGGCCGTGGCGCCGAGCACCGCTTCCACCGCATCCATGGCCGGTGCGGCCCAGGTGAAAATGGACTGGAACAGCAGAAACATGATGGCGAAGAAGGCGAAGCCGCCGGCGCCGGTGTGCAGGAAGAAGCTGTCCAGGCGGGTCTGGGTCTTGACCAGCAGGTCGCCCTTGGGGCCATACTTGCCCGCCACCTGGTGAGCGGTACCGCGCAGGATGGCGTCCGGGGTTGCGGCGATGCCGGCATCTATGCCCTTCTTGCCGTTGGCGAGATTCTCTTTCACTTTCGCCAGCAGGGCGTCAACACCCTGGCCGGAGCGAGCCGAGATTGGCAGCAACGGCGCCTTGATCTCCCTGGCCAGCCCGGCGAGGTCGACCTCAATGCCATGCTTGTCCAGCACGTCCATCATGTTAGCCAGTACCAGCACCTGTTTGCCGTGGCGCTCGCACTCGCGGATGACCTGTAAGGTGAAGTACAGGCTTTTCTCGAGCCGGGTAATGTCGATCAGGCAAAATACCTGGGTGACCTCGGGATCATCCAGGGCTGACCTGAAGTAGTCAGCGGCGACCTGCTCCTCTCCCGAAATTGGCTGCAGCGAGTAGGTGCCGGGAAAATCAATGAGGGTCACTTCCGGCAGCGCGGCCAATTTGCCCGTGGCCACATCGACGGTGATGCCGGGAAAGTTCGCAACTTTTTGCTGTAGTCCGGTGAGGCGGTTGAACAGCAGGCTCTTGCCCGAGTTAGGACTGCCAATGAGGATGATTTTGCTCATGCGGAGACTAATTCAATGGCGATATGGGCAGCGACTTCATCGTCCAGGGAGAAGATGGTGTTGGCGACACGAAATACCTTGGGAGCCCCAAAGGCCGGAGCCTGCAGGCAAGTGACCAACTCGCCTGGGTGGAAGCCCAGCTCCATCAAACGAACGCGATAGTTATCTGCCAGGGCAGTATCGAAGCCAGTAATCTGACCCCTGTCGCCGGTCTGCAAAGACCAGAGGGAAGTACTCATAGACACCTGCAACTCAAGGGAGCGTTATTGTAGGGAGCTGCACCGCGGAAGTAAATAAGAACCATTCGCGTTAATGATCTGGGCCAGGTTTTCTCGGAGCAGGGAAAGCTGGCCGCAGGGGTCATGGATTGAGGTGCTGCCAATGGCGTAGAGTTTTAATTCGCCCACTTTGAGCACCAGGAGGCAAAGCCATGTCCTATGTCCTCGTCGACCAACCCCAGCCCGGGGTGACCCTGATTACCCTGAACCGGCCCGAGCGCATGAATGCCATGGCCTTCGATGTCATGCTGCCATTCAAGGAGGCCCTGGAGGCGGCCAGTTTCGACAACGATTGCCGCGTCATCATTGTCACCGGTACCGGTCATGGTTTCTGTGCCGGCGCCGACCTGGAAGACCCGGGCTGGCTGGATATCTTTGACGGCCTCACTGTACCGGGCATTGGCCGCCGTGCCATGCAGGTTTATGAAGACGTTATCCGCGCCATGCAAAGCGCCCATCAGCCAGTGCTGGGCGCCATCAACGGCGCCGCCATTGGCGGTGGTTTTTGCCTGGCCATGGCCACAGATATTCGCATCGCCTCCGAGGCGGCCTACTTTCGGCCGGCCGGAATCAATAATGGTCTCACTGCCGGTGAGCTGGGTTTAAGCTATCTCTTGCCCCGGGCCATTGGCAGCTCCCGCGCCTTTGACATCATGCTGACCGGTCGCGATGTGGATGCCGAGGAGGCCCAGCGCATTGGTATGGTGTCGCGCACCGTGCACCAGGACCACTTGCTGCAGGAGTGTTACCAGGTTGCCGAGCGCATTATTGGTTTTAGCCAGATGGGGGTGGAGATCAGCAAACAGCAGCTCTGGGCCAGCCTCGATGCGGGTAGCCTGCAGAGCCATATGCACTATGAAGCTCAGGCCCAGCTGTTCATGCGCATGACCACGCAAAACTTCGAGGAGGCCATTCGCGCCCGCAAGGCGGAGCGCAAACCGGACTACAAGGACTAGCTTTCCAGGGGGTCTGCCGCCACCGGTACTTCGCCCTTGACCGTGGTGCGATGCATCACTCGCAGGTGGCCATCGTAACCACCCTCGGCGAAATGGTTGACTGCCCGGTTATCCCACATCAGCAGGGTGTCTTTTGCCCACTTGTGCCTATAGATGTAGTGCGGCTGGGTCAGGTGCTCGTGCAGGGTGTTAAGGATCTCCGAGGCCTCGTCAAACTCCATATCCTCTATACCAATGGTATAGACCTGGCTGGCGTAAATACTGCGGCGGCCGCTGATGGGGTGGACGCGTACCAGGGGGTGGCTGCGCATCTCTTCCGCTTCCGCAGACAGGCGAAATTTCATTGAACGCTGCTCGGCGTCCTGGGCGTAAACGCCCTGAAGGCTGTAGGGCAGGATGGCGCTGTGCACCCCCTTTAGCTGCAGCAGCATTTCCTGCACATCCTCAGGCAAATCATCCCAGGCTGCCTGGCAGTCACAAAACAGGGTGTCGCCGCCTGACGGGGGAATCACGTCACCGTGCAGGATGGTGTAACTGGGCGGCGTATCCTGGAAGCTCCAGTCAGAATGCCAGCCGGCGCCGAAATTACTCACGGTTTCATCTGGCTCGCGGCGCAGCTCCAACACATTGGGATGACCGGGCATCGGTTCGATAAAGGGGTCGGCACCAAACTCCCCCACCTGCCGGGTGAAGTCTTCAAGTTGCTCCAGTGTCAGCGGCTGGTCGGGAAAGCTGAGCACCTTGTGCTCGGCTATAGCGGCCTTCAGGCTGGATAGTGCCGCCCCGTCCAGCGGAGCGGCGAGATCTATTTCGGTGACAACAGCACCCAGTTGTGACTCAGTTGGCGTTACCTTCATCGACAGAATCCTCGGCAGCGTTTTCATTGTTTTCGCTGCTTGCAGGATACAGGGATTCTGCATTGACGTCGTTAAGCCGGTCATAGTCCAGCGCGCTGATGCTGAAGTAGACCGGGATATCGGCGCGCTGCACATAGTAGGCGTCTTTTATCTCGTACAGGCGGTAAGCACGCTCACCGGTAGCTGTCATCAGGGTCAGTGTGGCAGGTGCGTCCACGGAATCGAGCATGGCCGCGGTTGCGATATCGACAGCGCCATTCACGCGCAAGCTGGTGAGTCCGTTCAAGAGCTTGTCGACCTCCGCCTGCGCAGGGCTGTTGCCATCGGCATTTACCCAGCTGCCAGCGCTCAGTTCCAGGCTGTAATCCAGTCCCTGTATGGCGGTGATATCGTTCACGCGCAACAGGTTCTTGTCCAACCACTCGGTGGCTTCAGCAGGCAGGTCAAAGCTGTTGAACTCAACGGCATAGACTGGCTCGGTATCGTCGATACGTACATGCACCTTGCGAAACCCGGGTGAGGTGCCGATAAACAGCTTGCCAGCCTCCGCTTCGTCCTGGAAGTATTGCACCTGGCGTTGGTACTTCTCCGGGCTGACCTCGAATCGCACAGCAGCGGCCCCACTATTGGCTACCGGCCAGCCGCGGCTCAATTGCGGTAGTTGCTGTAATACCCGCGGCAGGCGTGTGCTGTCCACGGGTAGCGAGTGATATTCCGGTAGCACCCAGCCGTCGCCCTCTCTTTGCAGGATCACCGTATTGTCGCTGTCGCTGATGGCGATGCGCTCCACACTGGCGCCGTCCACATTGAGCAAGGCGGCACGGGCGTCGTTTTCGCCCTGCTGTTCACGGGGCCAGAATACCGTGGCTGCCAGCAGTAGTTGTGCAGCCAGTAGTAGTGTCAGGATGTGGCTAATACGATTCATTCTGCACCTCCCAGTTGTGCCAGGTACTGGCGCTCACGTTGGCGCCTGGCGCTGCGCTGCCACAGGGCAATCATTGTCAGGGCCAGCAGTGCCAGTCCGTAATTCAGGTACTCCCAGAACAGTTGTGTATCTTTTTCCATTGGCGGCAGACTGCGGTTGAAGTGGGCATTCGAGCGAATGCCGAGCAAACCACTGTCCTCCAGCGTCCAGTCCAGGGTGTTGGCGATTAACTCCAGTGGCCCCAGGTACTGGGCGCCGCTCATCGAGCTCATGGTGCCGAGAATCTGGTCGGTCAGGAAGTCGTTGGAGGCAAACACGATCAGGCGCGCTGATTCCGGTGAGCGCGCGATGACACTGCCTATACCCAGCTCTTCGCTGGCCGGCGTCGCTGTTTCTGTTTCCGGTTCACGGCCGGCGCTGAGCAGGGGTGAGGCTTTGTCAGCAAACCAGGAATCGAAGCGGCCGCTCACCAGCACCCCTAGTGTTTCGCTGCCCTGGGTCGCGGCTGCCTGCCAGCCGCTGAGGCCGTCCTCGCTGACCCGCGGCAGGATGTCCATGTCCGCCGAGGTCCAGGCCAGGTCTGAACTCTGGATAAGCGGGGTGACCTCGCGTTCGGCATTTTTGTCGCTGGCGACGTCAATGGGGGATGCCCAGGCCAGGCTGACCTGCGGGATGCCACGGGTGATGGGATGCTCGGCGTTGAGGCCGGGCGCGCGCGCATCGACAAAGTAGGGGTAGTCGACCATGCGCACTTCCTGGAAGCGAAAACCACCCACTTCCCGGGTGACCGGAATCGGGAACGCCGAGTTCTGTGGATCAAGTACCAGTTCCTCGCCCAATGTGATGCCGTGATGCGTCAGCCAGTCTTGCAGGCCACTGACCCGGTTGATCATGGCCAGGTTGCCGCCGGCCAATTGGGAAATATAGGGTGAAGTCACCAGCACCACGCTGCCGCCGCGCATCAGGAACTGATCGATTGCGAATAACTCTTTCTCGCCCAGGTTCTCCGGTGCCACCACCAGCAGCACATCGGCCTCGGCGATGACGGAACCGTCGCTCAGGTCCTCCATGCGAATAGTATGGTTCTCGGTGACCGCCTGCTCCAGGTTGCGGAACTGGGGGCCGGTCATGCCCATCTGCGCCATTTGCATGTTCATCTGTGGCGCGACCATGGCCACCACCTTGGTGAAGCCCTGGGCGAAGCGCTTGAGACTGGAGTCCAGTGCCAGGCGGAAGTTCTCCGCATCGAAGTCGGTGGGGATTTGCACAACCTGGCGCGCATCGGCCAGAGTCAGGTAGAAGTAGAATTCCTGGCTATCAAGCAGGCTGGCCACCATGGGCCGGAAGCCCCATTCATCTTCGATCTGGCGGGCCAGGCTGCCGTCACCGGCCTCCGGCTCCAGGAAGCGTACGCTAAAGCGTCCACCGGACTCGGCTTCCAGCACAGACAGCTCTTCTCTAATTGCCTGTTTGTAGTTGCGTAACTGTTCCGGCAGTAACTCATCGGCAGACACATAGCCGATGAGTTCGATCTCTCCCGCAATGCTGTCAAACAACTGGCCACCCGCCTGGTAGCTGTACAGCACCTGCTTGATGGCGCGGGTCAGGTCAAACTCCGGGTTGCGTAATTGCACATCCAGTTTGCTGGTGGTCCCCGCCTTGATCTCGATCAGGTCGCCAAAACCAAGCACCTCGTGACTGTCGCCGTATTGCACCAATACGTTGAAGTAGGAGTTAACCAGTGCTGCCTGGTAGCGGTCTGCGACCTGGAACGGTACCGCGCGGATTCCATATTTCTGGTTGGCCTCTTCTTCCAGGGCCGGGTCGTCCGCAGGGTCCAGCACTTCAACGCGCACCTTGCCCTTGCCGGCTACCTCGTACTCCTGCAGCAGGTCGCGCAACTGTGGCACCAGCGGTGCCAGCAGCGGGTGGGTCTTGGCGCTGAAATAACCGCGGATCAACAGGGGTTCCTGCAGCTGCTGCAGGTATTTATGAGTGGCCTCAGAGATCGAGAACAGTTTGCCCTGGGTAACATCCAGGCGCAGGCTGCTGACCTGGCTCAGCCACAGGTTGGCGAGCAAGGCATTGATAATGACCAGCGCTGTGACCTTGCGCCAGCGACGGTGCTGGCTGGCCGAACCGCTCGCTGCCCAGCGCTCTTTTTCGAGGGTGTAGACATTGAGGCTGAGGAAAATGACGACCAGGCTCAGGTAATAGGCGAAGTCGCGAAAGTCGATGACGCCGCGGGTAATTGCGTCGAAGCGCGCACCGCTGCCGAGATTGCGCATCAGCTCGGCGGGCAGGTTGCCAAAGAAGCTGGTCATGATCTCGGCGCCCAGGAGGTAGAGCAGGCTGCACAGGGCGACCGAGCCAATCAGGCTGACGATGGGATTATCGCTACGCGATGAAACAAACAACCCGATGCTGATATAGGCCGCACCCAGCATCAGTGTGGCCAGGTAGCCAGCCAGAACCGGGCCCCAATCCAGCTGACCTAGAATGGCCACGGTAATCGGCAGTGGCAGGGTAATCAGCATGGCCATTAACAACAGGCCGAGACAGGCCAGGAATTTTCCCAGCACAAAATGCCACAGCGGTAGTGGCTGGGTCAGCACATATTCCAGGGTCCCGGTACGGCGTTCCTCGCTCCACATGCGCATGGTCAGGGCCGAGCCCAGGAAAATCAGCAACACCGGCATCCATTCGAACAACGGGCGAACGTCAGCAATGTTGCGGGCAAAGAAGGCTTCGCCCCAGAAAAACACGAACAGGCATACGGCGGCGAAGCTGCCGAGGAACAGCCAGGCCACGGGCGAGGCGAAGAACAGGGTCGATTCCTTGCGCGCGATGCGCCGGATAGAGGCATTAAGCAACATGCTGGCTCTCCTCCTGTTGGTTGACCTCGCGGAACACGGTCTCCAGATCCCTGATGCGCGGGCTCAGCTGGTACAGTTCACCGCCGGCGGCGGCTACCGCGCCGGCCACCTGGGCGGCGGTGCGATCAACATCAACACCCTCACCCAGTGCTACCTGCAAGCCGCCGTCGCAGGCGATGACGCCAAGCTGCGGCATGGCTTGCTGGACCTGTTGTATCGACAGATTGGTTTTGAGTAGCAAGGTGCCCGTATTGCGCAGGTCGCCAAGTTTTTTGTCCAGGCCCAATTTGCCGTCCCGCAGGATCAGTGCGCGGTCACAGATGGCATCCACTTCCTGCATGATGTGGGTGGAGAGAATCACTGTCGCGCTCGCTGCCAGTCCCGTTATCAGGTCGCGCATGTGCTGGGTCTGGTTGGGGTCGAGACCGTTGGTCGGTTCGTCCAGGATTAATACCCTGGGTGATCCCAGCAGGGCCTGGGCCACGCCCACCCGCTGCTTGTAACCCCGTGACAGGGTGGCGATGGGCTCCAGCAATTTAGCCTGCAGCTCGGTGTCGCGAATGGTGCCGCGCACGGATTGCCGCAGCGCTTCCCCGCCCAGGCCTTTCAGCGTGGCGGCATAATCCAGGTAATCGGCGACGCTCATGTCCGGGTAGACCGGCAGGTTCTCCGGCAGGTAGCCGAGCCGTTGTTGCACCTGGCGCGCGTCCTCTGCCAGGTCGACGCCGTCAATTTCTATACTGCCGGCGGAGGGCTCAAGGTAGCCGCTCAGCATTTTCATGATGGTGGTTTTGCCGGCGCCATTGTGGCCCAGCAGGCCAACAATCTCTCCCGGGTTAATTTGGAAAGAGACCTTGTCCACTGCCAGGAAATCACCATAGGCGCGCGACAGGTTCTTGACTTCAATCATGCTAAAGACTCCAAAATGAATGCCAGAAATTCGGCCAATATTTTCTAAATTCAGGGAAAAAATTCAAGAGCTTTGGTGACCTTTTTCGATGCGCCAAAACCGGGTTCAGGAGAAGAACAACAGTTTGATAATAAAACCCACCAGTACCACGTTCAGAACCAGGTTGATAATGCCTTCGCCCTGTTTGATTTGCATATTGGTCGCTATCCAGCCGCCAATGGAATTGCCGACCGCCAGTGCCGCTCCGACTATCCACAGGATTTCGACCTGGGAGGCGAAGACCAGCAGTGCCGCCAGGGTATAGGTCATGACGATAAAGACCTTGTGCATATTGGTACGCACCAGGTCGAAACCCATCACCCGGTGCAATACCGGCATGATGATGAAGCCGACGCCGAGTTGGATAAAGCCGCCGTAGAAGCCAACACCCACCATCAGGATGTGGCCCCACATTAATTGCTTGCGACTGGGCTCAGTCTGAACCTTGTTGGGGTCCTTGCCCTTGTCCAGGGCCATGATCAGCATCACCCCCAGCATGATGATCGCCAGGGTGCGATTGAACCAGACTCCCTCCAGGCGCGCGCCAATCATGGCTCCGATGACGGCGCCGGGCAGGGCGCAGGCGGCCAGGCTCAGGCTCAACTTGAATTCGGAAAAACCGCGGCGGAAGAAGGTGGTAACCGCCGTGATGTTCTGGGCGAGTATGGCGATGCGATTGCTACCGTTGGCCACCGGCCCCGGCACGCCCATGAACACCATGACTGGCACCGTCAGCAGTGAGCCACCGCCAGCCATGACATTGAGAAAGCCGGCGACTACACCGATTACCGAGAGCAGGCCCAGCTGCCAGATTTCCATCAGCTTTCAGGCACCCAGGCCTCGCGCATGGTGACGAACTCCTCCGCGGCGGTGGGATGAATGCCGATGGTGTTATCAAAGGTCGCCTTGGTGGCGCCTGCCTTGAGGGCGATGGCGATACCCTGGATGATCTCGCCCGCATCGGGCCCCATCATGTGCACGCCGACGACGCGGTCGCTGGCGACGTCCACGATCAGCTTCATGAAGGTTTTCTCGTCGCGTCCGCTGATGGTGTGCTTCATCGGTCTGAAGGTGGATTTATAGAGTTGGATGTCACCGAATTCAGCCCTTGCGGCTTCCTCGGTGAAGCCCACGGTGCCGATATTGGGCTGGCAGAATACGGCCGAGGCAATGAAATCGTATTCCACCTCTTTCTGTTCCGGGCCGTATTGCTTGCGGGCGAAGGACATACCCTCGGCCAGCGCCACCGGTGTCAGCTCCATGCCGCCGATAATGTCGCCAACTGCGAAAATACTGGGTTCGGCGCTGCGAAAATCGCCGTCTACCTTGATGTACCCCCTGGCATCCAGCTCGACGCCAACGTTTTCCAGGCCCAGTCCCTCGGTGTGGGGCTCGCGGCCAATCGCATACAGCACCTGGTCTACTTCAATCTCAGTGCGGTCAGAGAGTTTGCACAGCAGGCCCGTGGCAGTGCGCTCGGTAGATTCAATAGTGGTGTTAAAGCGCAGGTCGATGCCACTTTTCGATATCTCCAGCGCCGCGTGTTCACGAATGTCCTCATCGAAACCACGCAGGAACAAGGGGCCTCGATAGAGTTGGGTGACCTCGGCGCCGAGACCGTTAAAGATGCCGGCAAACTCTACCGCGATATAACCGCCGCCAACAATGAGGATGCGTCCCGGGAACTCGCCCAGGTCGAATATTTCGTTGGAGGTCAGGCCCAGCTCGGCACCCGGGCTGCTATCGCGCCGCGGCCAGCCACCGGTGGAGACCAGGATTTTTTCGGCGCTGTAGTGCTGGCCATTGACCGCTACGGTGTGTGCGTCGACTATAGCGGCGCGACCGTTGATGACATCGGCATTAACCCCGGCCAGCAGATTGTCGTAGATGGCGTTGAGGCGACTGATCTCCTGCTTCTTGTTGTCGCGCAGGGTGGCCCAGCGGAACGCCGGAATCTCGCTGTTCCAGCCAAACTCCCGGGCATCCTCGAAGCTGTGGCTGAACTCAGAGGCATAGACGTACAGTTTCTTGGGCACGCAGCCGACGTTGACGCAGGTGCCGCCCATGTAACGGTCTTCTGCCACCGCTACCCTGGCACCGAAGCTGGCCGCCATACGGGCGGCGCGGACGCCGCCAGAACCGGCACCGATAACGAACAGCTCGTAGTCCATTTTGGGGTCTTTTTCAGTCACGCTGGTATCCTCCGTCGGGGCGCCATTCTAGCAATCGTGCCCCAGTCGGACACCCCTTGGTTTTATCAGTTCCATTCCCCCATACTCTGGCCATGACCGAGATGTTTAATCCCGCCCTTGATGAGGCCCTGCCGCCGATTGATCGACAGCTGTTGATTGCAGGCCTGCAGGCGGTTTTGCCTGACCAGGCGCTGCTGCTACAGGCCGAGCAATTGCGCCCCTTTGAGTGCGACGGCCTGCCCACGGCACGGGCTTTACCCCTGCTCACGGTGCTGCCGGACACGATCGAGCAGGTGCAGGCGGTGTTGCGGGTTTGTCGGGATTTGCAGGTGCCGGTTGTCACCCGGGGCGCCGGTACCGGCCTGTCCTGTGGTGCCACGCCCTGTGAGAGCGGGGTATTGCTGGTTCTGAGTCGAATGGATGCGGTGCTTGAGCTTGACCCTGTGGCTCGCGTTGCCCGGGTCGAGCCGGGCGTGCGCAACCTGGCGATCTCCGAGGTGGCGGCCGAACACGGCCTGTATTACGCACCCGATCCGTCTTCGCAGTTGGCCTGCTCCATCGGTGGCAATATTGCCGAGAATGCCGGCGGTGTGCACTGCCTCAAGTATGGGCTGACGGTGAACAATGTGCTGGCGGTGCGGCTTGTCACCATGCGTGGTGAGTTGCTGGAAATTGCCATTGATGATGTTGGCCCCGATTTGCTGGCAGCCTGCATTGGCTCCGAGGGTTTGTTCGGGGTGGTAGTGGAAATTACCGTGAAGTTGCTGCCATTGCCGCCGCGAGTGGAAACCTTGTTGGTGGCTTTTGACAGCATTGCCGATTGCAGCCGTGCGGTTGCGGCGACCATAGCTGCGGGGATTATTCCCGCTGGTATGGAGATGATGGACCAGATGTCGCTGCGGGCGGCAGAAGACTTTGCCCAGGCGGGCTACCCGCGCGATGCCACGGCGATGTTGCTGGTGGAGCTGGACGGTCATGGCACCGAGGTGGATGCAGACACGGCGCGGCTCAAGCAGGTGATGCTTGAGGCCGGGGCCAGTGAACTCAAGCAGGCGCGGGATGCGGCGGAACGCGAACTGTTCTGGAAGGGCCGCAAAAGTGCCTTTCCCGCCGTCGCGAAACTGCAACCCGACTATTACTGTATGGATGGCACCATCCCCCGCGCGGCCATTGGCGAGGTCTTGCAGTTCATTGCCGAACGCTCGGCCCACTACCAGATGCAGGTGGCGAACGTATTCCATGCCGGCGACGGCAACCTGCACCCCTTGATCCTGTTCGATGCAGCGGCGCCAGGTGCACTGGCCGTGGCCGAGCAACTGGGGGCGGAGATCCTGGAGAAGTGCCTGGCAGCCGGCGGCACCATCACCGGCGAGCACGGCGTCGGTCGCGAGAAGATCAACCAGATGGCGGTGCAATTCAGTGATGCCGAACTGGATCAGTTCCGGCGGCTTAAACAGGCTTTCGATCCAGACGGTTTGCTCAATCCCGGCAAGACCATTCCCACCCTCAAGCGTTGCCAGGAATATCGATCAATTCGCGGGGCAGACCGTGACTGATCTCAGCGCACAACTGCAGGAGCAGGTTCGCGAAGCACGCGCGGCCGGTCGCAGCCTGGCGATTTGCACGAACCGCAGCAAGCCCTGGGTGGCGCTGGCGAGCAAGACGGATGTCTTGTCCCTGGCCGGGCACCGGGGTGTGATCAGCTACGACCCCACCGAGCTGGTGATCACCGTGCGTGCCGGCACCAGCCTGGCTGAAATAGATGCCATGCTTGCTGAGCAGGGCCAGATGCTGGCCATGGAAGCGCCGGACTTCAATGGCAAATCCAGCATCGGTGGAGCGGTGGCGCTGGGATGGGCGGGATCGCGCAGTACTTTCGCCGGCGGTGTGCGTGATGCGGTGCTGGGTTTACGCATGATTAACGGCCTCGGCGAAGACTTGCAGTTCGGTGGGCGAGTCATGAAGAACGTGGCGGGTTTCGATGTGTCGCGCTTAATGGTTGGCTCCAGCGGCAGGCTCGGTGGCATTCTGGAATTGTCCCTGAAGGTGATTCCCAGGCCGGAGCAGGAAATAACCCTGCAGTGGTCTTACCCGCACCTGGCCGAGACGCAGGTCGCGACCGCGAGCTGGACCGCCCTGGGCTACCCGCTATCCGGCGCCAGCTTTTATGACGGCTTATTGAAGGCACGCTTCTCTGGTTCCGCCGCAATGCTTGCTGAGGTGACTGCCAGGCTGGGTGGCGAGTCCGTCGATAACGACTACTGGCGCCAATTGCAGCGCCTGGAGCTGCCGCTGTTTCATCACGGTTGGGGCGACGACAAACTGTTCGACTGCAATGGCGAGGTTTGTTGGACGGCACACAACCGTTGCCGCGGGGCCGGCCCGGTGGTCGGCCTGGCTGAGGGTCCGCAAGCTGAGGCTGGTGCCAGTGCTGTGGCGGGCTTACAGGCACGGGTTGCCGCTGCATTTGACCCGGCGGCGGTATTCCAGTCGCCCAGGGCCGCCTGATGCAGACCTTCTTTCCGGCGCAACTGTCAGCCTCGGCCGCGGGCCGCGAGGCAGAAGATATTCTGCGTGCCTGTGTGCACTGTGGATTGTGCAATGCGACCTGCCCCAGCTATTTGCTGGAGCGCAACGAACTGGACGGTCCCCGTGGTCGCATTTACCTGATCAAGCAGATGTTGGAGGGTCATGAGACCTCGGCCCTGACCCTGCACCACCTGGATCGCTGCCTCAGCTGCCAGTCCTGCGAAACCACCTGCCCTTCAGGGGTGCAATACCATCGTCTGCTGGATATCGGCAAGGCCGAGGTCGAGCGGCGGCTGCCGCGGCCGCTGCCGGCACGACTATTTCGGGCCCTGCTGCGGGCGGTGATGTCACGGCGCCAGCTTACTGTTCCCCTAATGGCTATGGGACGCCTGTTTCGACCTTTGCTGCCGGCAATGTTGCGTGAGCATATACCGCTGCTGCGGCCAGTGATCAGCAATCCCGGGCGAAGCTATTCGCGACAGGTGATCCTGGTGCAGGGCTGTGTGCAGCCGGCCATGTCGCCCACTACCAATCAGGCGGCAAGTCGGGTCCTCGATGCGCTCGGTATCAGTACTGTCAGTGTTGGCGCAGAAACCTGTTGTGGCGCCCTGGCCTATCACGGCAGCGGCCGCGAGCAGGGGCTGGCCCAGGCGCGTCGCAATATCGATGCCTGGTGGCCGCAGATCGAGGCCGGTGTCGAGGCCATTGTGATGACAGCCAGTGGTTGCAGTAATTTTGTGCAGGACTATGCGGCACTGCTTGCGGACGAGCCCAAGTATGCCGGCAAGGCCAGGCGGGTCAGCGCTTTGTTAAAAGACATCGCCGAGTTGCTGGTCGAGGAGGACCTGGAACAGCTTGTGCTCAATAGCGATACTCGCATCAGCTGGCACTGCCCCTGTACGGCCCAACACGGTCAGAAGCTGGACCAGGCGACACGCTCGGTATTGCAGCGCCTGGGCTTTGAGTTGCCGATTGTGCGCGACGCCCATCTTTGCTGCGGCTCCGCCGGCAGTTACTCCCTGCTGCAGCCGTCGCTGGCAGGCGCCTTGCGCGAACGCAAGCTGGAAGCCCTGGAGGCCAGTGACCCGGAGCAGATTGTCACAGCCAATATCGGTTGCCAGTCACACCTGGCTGCCGCTACTGACAGGCCAGTGGTTCACTGGATCGAACTGGTGGCACGCTCACTCGAGACTACAATAGAAGAGTGAGAGCGTAGCAAGGAATGAGGACAGACTATGTTTGAAGATGAGCACCCGGCGCGCCGCGCCGCTTTGTTGTCGCGTGAATACGTGCAAACCCAGAACCGGCAAGGCTGGCTCGACCTCTACGCTGAGGATGCCATTATCGAGGACCCCATCGGTGTGTCGATGATCGACCCGGCGGGTGAGGGCCATCGTGGCGCCGCCGCGCGCGAGGCGTTCTGGGATAACTTTATCGCCCCGTCCCATATCTCCATCGAGATTCATCACAGTTATGCCGCCGGCAATGAGGTGGCAAATCGCATCACCATCACTACCGAAATTCCCGCTGGCGAGGGCAAGAAACTGGTACAACTGGTCACCGGTATATTTACCTACCATGTCAACGAGGAAGGTAAGCTGCTGTCCCTGCGCGGTTACTGGGAAACTGACGACCCGGCTAATTCTTTAACTGAAGTGGAGATCGCCTGATGCAGAACGCAGAGCAAATTGATTACTGGAACGGCGAGGCGGGTGAGCGCTGGGCCAAACAAGACGACATGATGGCGCGGATACTTGAGCCCATCGCCCAGACCTTGCTGGCGCACACCGAGCTGGATGGATGTGAGGCTGCACTGGATATTGGTTGTGGCGGTGGCAGCCAGAGCGCACTGCTGGGGTTAAAGCTGGGCAGTGAGGCCACGGTAACCGGCGTCGATATTTCTGCACCGCTATTGGCAGTGGCGCGGGATCGAGCGAATTCTGCGCCAGAGGCCAGTGCCCGGCTGGAGTTTTTACAGGCAGATGCCTCCGGACATGCCTTTGCAGCGGATAGCTTTGACCTGGTGTTTTCCCGTTTCGGGGTTATGTTCTTCGATGATCCGGTCGCCGCCTTCAGCAATATTCGCAGCGGATTGCGGCCATCGGCCAGGGTTCTGTTCAGCTGCTGGCAATCGCTGCAGCAAAACGCCTGGTTGTGGGAGCCATTGCAGGCGGCACTGCAAATTCTGCCGGCACCGGAAGCGCCGCCGCCGGACGCCCCCGGCCCTTTTGCCTTCGCCGACCCGGAGCGGGTGCAGTCCATATTGACCGAGGCGGGCTTCGCCGAGGTGGTCGCGACCGCCAGCACGGTAAGCCTGTGCTTCGACGGCGCTTCCACCCTGCGAGACAATGCCCGCGACCTGATCCAGATCGGTCCGATCAATACTTTGTTGGAGGGTCAGGACGCCGCTGTGCGCGAGGAAGTGACTGACAGGGTGGCCGAGGCACTGACACCTTACTTCAAAGAGGGCGCGCTGCACCTGCCCGGTGCAATCTGGATGGTGACCGCTGTCGCTGCCTGACTCGCGGCCTGGGCCGCTATAACAGCTCGTTCAGGTAGCCAAACAGCCCCATGCTGCCCCCGGTGTGAATGAACACAATGTTCTCGCCGGGTTTGAAGTGGCCGTTGCGTATCAGGGCTATCATGCCCGCCAGGCCCTTGCCGCTGTAGACAGGGTCGAACAGTATGCCCTCCAGTCGTGCCAGCATTAGCAGGGCTTCGCGCATGCCCTCGGTGGGGATTCCGTAGCCATCGCCAATATAGTCGCAGTTGGCCACCACGTCCTCGCGCTGTACACAGCCAGCTGCGCCGATGAAATCGGCGGTTTCAGCGGCCAGGTCAAACACCTTTTGCTCCTGTTCCGCCTGCGGCACATTAACGCCAATGCCCAGTACCGGGATGCCGGAGTGGGTCGCCCGCAGGCCGGTAACCAATCCGGCCTGGGTGCCGGCACTGCCGGTGGCGTGGACAATATGGTCTATGTGCAACTGTTGTTCGTTGGCCTGGTGCAGCAGCTCAAGCGCACAATTGACATAGCCCAGCGCGCCAACCGGGTTGGAGCCGCCCCCCGGGATGACGTAGGGAACGCGCCCCTGGTCGCGCAGCTGCAGGGCTTTCTCCTCCATGGCGGCATTCATGTCTGCTCCCCTGGGGTGGTGATGAATGCAGGCGTTGAACATGTGGTCCAACAAAACGTTGCCCGAGTTCAGGTAGTCCTCGCTGGGGTCAATAATCCGGTTTTCAAACAGGACTTCACAGCGCATACCGAGGCGGGTGGCCGCGGCGGCGGTCTGGCGGGCGTGGTTGGATTGCACCGCGCCCTGGGTGATGATGGTATCCGCGCCCTGTTCGCGGGCATCGGCCATCAGGAACTCCAGTTTGCGAGTTTTGTTGCCGCCACCGGCAAGACCGGTACAGTCGTCGCGCTTTACGTAGATATTGGGGCCGCCCAGCTCCAGGCTCAGCCGAGGCAGGTATTCCAGGGGCGTTGGCAGATGCGCCAGTGACAGGCGTGGGAAGCGAGCGAGATGCATGGCTTATTCCTCAGTTTGCAGATTATTCGTTGTTATTTTTATTTATTGTTTTATCGGTGCTTGTTCAGTGGAGCTCCATCTGACCACGGGCCAGTGCGATGGTTCGGTGTACCAGCAGGTCAGTAGATGCCAGCAGTGGTACGCTGATATCGCTGCTCTGCAGGAATAGTGGTATTTCGGTACAGCCGGCCAATAGCAGCTCGGCGCCGCTGAACTCCAGGCTTGCAGCAAGCTTGCGCATGCCGGTGCCGATATCGTTGTCACGCTCGCCGGCCTTGACCCGGTAGACCAGGTCCATGAACTGTTCCAGCTCAGCATCATTCCAGGTAATGGCTTCATGACCGGCGGCAAGTAGCGCGTCCTGGTACAGGCCAGCCCGCAGACAGCCCTCGGCGGCCATGACGCCGATGCATTGTCCGGTTTGCGGGCCCAGCGCCTCGATGGATACATCGATAATGCTGATAAAGGGAATACTGATCGCCGCACGAATGTCCGCGCTGTAGGCATGAGCAGTGTTGCAGACCATTACCAGGAAGTCGGCGCCGGCACGCTCCAGGCGCTGGGACATCGCCACCAGCTGCGGTGCGACACTGGGCGCCTCACCGGCGATCGCCGCGTGGCGGTTGGGCACGCTCGGGTTGTGGTCGACCAGCATGTGGATGTGCTCCTGATCGCAGCTGGCGTCAGTGGCAGCGACCACTTTGCTCATGAAGTCCACGGTGGCTTCGGGGCCGAGACCGCCGAGGATCCCGGCCACGCGTTCAGTGGCCATGCAAAACCTTGTTGTTCAGTTTGATGGAGGCAAGTGTAGTCCCTATAGACAACCTGTGCTCGTTTTTTTATGGCGGTCGCAAGCGCGGGCAAAGTTCACTTGTCTTTAGCAGGCTTTGCGCGTGAAATAGTCGCCCATGCTGACAGACCCTCTTTTTTACCTCGTCGCCATTCCCGGCGTCATGCTCTATGGCATCGCCAAGGGTGGTTTTGCCGGTCCGGTTGCGGTGTTGGCGGTACCGCTGATGTCGCTGGTGATGTCGCCAACCCTGGCGGCAGCAATCCTGCTGCCTATCCTGGTGGTGATGGACGGGTTTGTGGTGAAAACCTATTGGGGACTGTTCGACAAGACCGCACTGCGCTACCTGTTGCCACCGGCCATGGTGGGCATCGGCCTGGGTTACCTCAGCGCTGAATTCATGAACGATGACTATATGCGTCTGTTGATCGGCGCCATCTCCCTGGCCTTCGGTTTGCAAAGCCTGCTGCAGCACCGGGTTGACCGCAAGCGACCGCACAAGCGCTGGAGTGCAGGCTTGTTTGGCAGCATCGCGGGCTTTACCAGCTTTAGCATCCACGCCGGCGGACCACCTTTTACCATGTACCTGATGCCGCGCGGCTTGTCGCCGCTGCTGTATGCGGGTACCGCCGGCATCTTCTTCGCGGTGGTCAACCTGGTGAAGCTGTTTCCCTACTACGTCCTCGACCAGTTGCTGTTGGACAACCTGCTGCTGTCGCTGGTGCTGTTGCCGCTGGCGCCGCTGGGTGTGGCAATCGGTCATCGCCTGGTCAAGCGCACTGAGCCACAGCTGTACTACCGCATTATCAGCGTTTGCCTGATTGTGCTGGGTACGATGTTGATCCTGCGTGGGCTGGGTCTGCCTGCTGCATAAGCCCTAGCAGTATCCGGGCTTGCCCGGGATAGCGCCACTGCCAGGCATCGAACTCATCCGCTGCCAGATAGAAGGCCTGGCGCACTTCGATCCTTGGCGGCGGATCAATCTCCCCGGAACTCTCGTCGCGCTCACAGCGGTACAGGATGAAGCCGGTATCGAAGGTGGCGATCTTTTCCCTGGGCCGCAGGCGTAGACCGGTTTCTTCCCAGGTCTCCCGAAAGGCAGTGCACTGGGCGCTTTCGCCCGGATCGCTGCTGCCCCCGGGCGGACTGATATAGCCAGCCAGGCCCTGTACCACCAGCAGCTTATTGTCGACCAGCAAGAAGCAGCCGGCACTGGGTGCGCTGTCCTGCGCGTTCGTAAAAGGGCAGGGCGGACTGTCAGGCAGGCTGCAGCCCCCCAACCAGGCAGAATAAAATACAGTCAATACTGATTGTTTTAGCAAATTGGCTTTGCTAGTGTCTCTGGTCACCTGTTGTATCCAGCCTGCCTGCTCGGGAGATAACAATAATGTCAGCATCAGTTGAAACTAAAAAGACGTTCTGTCGCTTTTGCCATGTCTTTTGCGGCATGGAAGTGGATGTCGAAGAGGGCCGCGTCACCGCGGTGCGCGGCGATCGCGACAACCCGATTTCCGAGGGCTACACCTGCCCCAAGGGCCGCAGCGAAGTCGATCGTATCAATCACGCGCAACGGCTGCTGAGCTGCCAGAAGCGCGGTGCCGACGGCCTGGCTGCAATCGATACCACCCAGGCACTGGATGAAATCGGCGACAAGCTACGCGCTATTATCGACAAGTACGGTCCCCACTCGGTGGCGGTCTACACCGGTTGCGGCGGCCATCGCACCGCGGCGGGCGGCCCCTGGTTTGTCGGCAAGTGGCTGGAGGCGCTGGGTTCGCGCAGCATGTATACCTCCTTCACTATCGATTCGCCGGCCCTGACCATTGCCAGCGGCCGATTGTTCGGTGCACCCATGCCCTTCGGCTCGCCGGATATCAATAATTCGGAAGTGGCCATGTACGTCGCCACCAATCCTACCGTGTCGCACCTGTGGACCATGCCCCAGTCCAACCCGAGCACTCGCCTGAAAGAAAACCTCAAACGCGGCATGAAGCTGGTGGTCATCGACCCGCGCAAGTGTGACGTGGCGCGCCGCGCCGATGTCCACCTGCAGGTTAAGCCAGGCGAGGACGCCACCTTGCTGGCGGCCATGATCAAGGTGGTTATCGACAATGAGTGGTATGACAAGGATTACGTTGATTCCTATTGCAGCGGTTTCGAGGAGCTAAGCGCATCGGTGGCAGATTTTGACCTCGACTACGCCGCCGAACGCACGACCGTCCCCAAAGAGACGATCGTCGAGGGTGCCCGGGTATTTGCCACCGCTAAAAGCGGCGCCGCCCAGACGGGTACCGGTCTGCACATGGCCGCGCACCAGAACCTCTGCGTGCAGCTGGTGTGGACGCTGAATGCCATCTGCGGACGCTATGACCGGCGCGGTGGCATGACCCGGATTACCGGCGCCCTGTCGCAACCCTTCCCCGAGGGCATGGGACCGATTCCGCTGCCGACTTTCAGCGGTGAGGTTTCACGCATACGCGGAATTCGCGGTGTGTCGGGGCTGTTTGGTTACAACGAAATGCCCACCAATACACTGACCGATGAAATACTCACCGAGGGCGATGGGCAGGTACGTGCCCTGATCGTCAATGGCGGCAACCCGGCATTGGTATTCAGCGATACCGACAAGACCGTGCGGGCATTAAAAGACCTGGACCTGTTGGTATGCCTGGACCTGTTTGAATCGGCGACCGCGAAATACGCGGACTACGTGATGGCGGTGAAGCATCCCTTCGAGCGCGATGATATCCCGCACATGATGGACATGTTCTACCCACAGCCTTTCATGCAATACACCGACAAACTGGTGGAGCCGCCGCCCGGCACCATCGAAGAGTGGGATTTCTTCTGGGAGGTCGGTGAGCGGCTGGGCATCCGTCCACAGATCAAAGGCTTGCCGGAGGAGCGTAAGCCCAGCGCTGAGGAGATCATGCGCGCACTGAATGCCAACTCGCGTACGCCCTTTGATGACCTCAAGGAAAACCCCAGTGGTAAGCTCTATGGCGACCGCGAAACCGAGGTGGGTGGCGTCATTCCGAATATGATCGGCCACGCTGATAAGCGCATAGCGGTGGGTCATCCCGAGTCCATCGCCGAGTTACGCGAGGTGCGCGCGGAACCCATGCCGGCCAATGGCAGTTATGCTGCCGACGAGGATTTCCAGTTCCGCGCCATTACCTACCGCATGCCGGAAGTCTACTGCACGACCGGCCACAATCTTCCGCGCGCCGAGAAGAAACGACCCTACAACCCTGTGCTGATTTCGGCGTCTGACCTTGCCAGTCACGGCTTTGCCAATGGCGAGTGCGTGATTGTCGACAGCGGTCACGGCCAGGTGGAAGGGATACTTGAGCAGAGTGATGATGTCGCCTCCGGCACCCTCGGTATCGCCCACGGTTGGGGCGATCCCGCCGACGACCGGCCCGTGGAAGAGAAGGGCACCAATGTGCAGAAGCTGATCCCCTTTGATAAACGCTACGACAAGGTCACCGGCCTGGCCCAACAGAGCGCCTATCCCGTCAATCTGCACCGACATGAGGGCCGCATAGTCGCAAGGAATGTTTAGGCCCTCGATGGGCCAAAACATTCCGGGGTCAGTGGCCAGTGTGGGTAAAGCTGCGCAGTTATCCACATCCGCTGACCCCTGCCGTGGATCACCCCGGAATTCGAGGTTGCAGATATGCGCGACAATAAGAACTGGCCAGTGATTGTGTTGCTGGCTGTACTGCTCCCTGCTTGTGGAGGTGAGCAGCAGCCAGGCGCCAGCGATCAGGCCGAGGTGGTGGCAACGGCGCGCAGCGCGCAGGGCAATCTGACTATTGAGGTAGCGGTCGCAGCGGCTCTGCAGCCTGAAATAGCAGTCGTATCCGCAGCGGCTTCCGAACCCGGTCGTGTCAACCCGAAGGAGGTGGCCTTACTGCTAGAGAATCGCGGCAGCAGCGAGCGCAGTGTGTTGGTCTCGGGTGATTGGCAAAATGCATCGGGGCAGAGCTTCGGTGGTGCCAACTCGGTATTAAAAATCGCGGCAGGGGCAACAGCAGATTTCAATGCGGGCACCCGCAATGATATTGCCACACATTTCCGGGTGTCTGTTGAGCCGACTGAGCTGAGCAAGCAGGAACTGCAAGATGTTGCCCTGCTTGAGGCGGCGGCGGGCGCCGTGCAAGGTCACGGCATTGCCTATACGCCACTACCGACACTGGACCAGGTGCCGGCCTGGCCGGTACGCGGTGTGGCCAACGGCGCAGTATTCAAGTCTGAATCGGTGATGTTCATGCCGCTGCAATCCGGTTGGAAGCTGCTAATTCACGACCGGAAAGTTGACCCCATGCAGGGCTTGGCGATCATCCGTTCAGAGTACCCCGACGTGCAAACCGTCAAGGTCAATTTACCCCGGGAACCTCAGCCCGGCGCGGTCTTCAAGCGAGCCCTGGAGTACGGCGGAGGCATGTTCCAGATCAAGCCCTCGGCGCAAGCACAGGGCACCACCAGCTGGAATACATCCGTCGCCTGGGTCATCGAAATCACCAGCTGGGACAAGCGTGCCTGGCAGGAGGGTGGTGGCACATTCCAGCGTGCTGGTAGTGCCTCAGGGCGCCTCTATATTTGCTTTGAAGGCGCACCGGACCGTATCCAGAGCTCCTTCGTGGCAGGGGAGTTCAGCGACGTCCCCATCATGTATTACGGTCCGCCCCGGCTGTGACAAAGGGCTCTGGCTGCCAGGCAGGGCCTTAGTCGAAAATCTTCTCCCCTTTGGCAAACAGCAGGAAGAACACCAGGCCGGCAAGGGTAACGCTGCCCGCCGTTGAAAACACAATAGCCCAGGAGCCGGTGAGTTCCAGGATCAAGCCGGTGACATAGACGCCGATGATGCCGGGAATCGCGCCGGCAGTATTGGTGATGCCCATCAGTGTGCCCGCATGTCGCGGCGCGATATCCATATGGTTAACGGAAAAGCCGCCGGTGACAAAAGCACCCAGGCTGGAGCCCACTGCCATGACGCCGATGGCCAGCCACACTGACTGGATGTGGCCTACTATCATCAAGGAGGTCGCCAGGCCGCCAAAACCAATAAGCTGCATCAGCTTTCTGACCCGTACCACGGGCATGCCATTACGTATCCAGCGATCGGCGGTACTGCCGGCGATGTTCAGGAAAAAGAAAGAGCAAACCGAGGGGATCATGGTGAGCCAGCCCACCGAGGCGAAATCCACACCCAGTCCCTTGTTGATATAGGTGGGCATCCAGGACAGCAGGACGAACAGGGACCAGTTGTTACAAAAGTGGGCGACCAGGATGGCCCATACCGCTCTGGATTTAAGGAAACTGTACCAGGGTATGGCTTGCACTTCGGCCTTGCTGGCGCCGAACTCAATGCTTTCGAGCTCTTCTGCCGATACGCTGCGATGCTCCCGCGGTGTGGAGGTGACAACTCGCTGCCACAGCAGGAACCAGAAAAAGCCGACGCCACCGAACAGGTAGAACGCCCATTCCCAGCCCAGCCACTGCACGATGATGGGGGTGATGACCAGGGCGAAGACCGTGCCCAGGGGAATGGCGCTATTGATAAAACCAACCGCGCGAGAGCGTTCAGTCAGGGGCACCCATTTGGAAAAGATGCTGTAGATAGACGGAAACGTCACTGCCTCGCCCATGCCCATGGCGACCCGGGTCAGGATGAGAATGGTAAAACCCAGTGCCGCAGCGGGTGGCGTCAATATGGTGAACAGCGACCACAGCACAACGCCGGCTCCCAGTACCGCCTTGCCGCCAAAGCGGTCCGCCAGACGGCCGCCCACGACCTGCAGCAATACATAGCCGACGAAGAAGGAAGAGAGCACCATGCCCTGTTGCTGCATACCCCAACCCAGGTCTTCTGCCATGGGGATAATCGCGACTGAAATGTTAACGCGATCGATATAGCACACGAACACCGCAAGAAATGACAGTGCTACAACATGGTAGCGCTTTGGCCACCCGGTGGGATTCAGCAAAATAGGCCCCTTCTTTTTTTTCCACCATAGGCCAGCGCAAGCTCCAGTGCTAGCGCTATTTGGCGCTAGCAAAGCCGGGCTAAAGCTTCCCCCGCCGTGGTCGATAAGAAGTAAGGCCTCAATGCGACCTCACTTCACGAGCGCCGCACCGAAATGACCGGCAGGAGTGCAGCAGTGGAAACTGCGAACGACACAGGTGATCTCCTTCACGAAGGGTTTGACCTGACAGATGTTGAAACGAACAAGCGGCGGCTGCTGATCCATAGTTTGTGGTTGGTCGGCACCTGTATTTTGCTGGCCTTCTCTGTCATCAACTTCCTTGGTGGTAATTCCCAGCTTGCCTTGATGCTGCTGGGTGCTGCGCTGGCCGGCGTGGCCAATCTGGCCTACACGAAGTTCACCCGCGCGAAATCCTTCGGCCTGGTGTTCCCCAATATCACCCTGCTTTGCCTGACATTTATCCTGGTGGTAACCGGCGGTGCCGACAATACCGGCTTGTTGTGGGTGTACCCAATTGCGGTAATTGGCGTCTTGATCAACGGCTACCGCGGCGGTGCCTGGTTTGGTGTCGGTTTGTGTCTGGCGCTGGCATGTATGTTGTTTCTGTTCGGTGACAGTTTGTTGGCGGGGCGCTACAGCCTTGCCGAATCGGTACGCTTTGTTGTCACCCTGGCATCTTTGTTGGCCCTGTGCCAGGTGGGCGCCTATCACGAGGAAAAAGCCCAGCGCCTGGTGCGCTATATGCACCAGAATGTGAAACAGCTGGCCTTCTTTGACAGCCTGACCGGACTGGCCAATCGCTCCAGCTTCCGCAGCTGGCTGCAACGCCTGCTGGATCGCAAGCAAACGGAGGGCGGCGGCCTGGCCCTGATTTATATCGACCTGGATGACTTCAAGCAGGTCAATGACCGTAGCGGGCACCAGGTGGGTGATCGCCTGTTGGCGGAATTTGGCCGACGTCTGGGTGAGTGTGTGCGACCTACAGATGGCAGCATGCGCCTGCTTGGGGAGGAAGATGTTGCACGGCTGGCAGGCGATGAGTTCGTTGTCACCCTGCCCGATGTGGATAACCCGGCTGGGGCAGAGGTTGTTGCCAAACGCATTCTGGCTATGTTCGAGGGTGGCTTTGAGGTCGATGGCATGAGGTTGCCAGTCACCGCGAGTATCGGTATTGCCTACTTTGAGGACCAGTTTGAGAGTGCCGAGTCGATGCTTAATTGTGCCGACGCCGCCATGTATCGCGCCAAGGAGCAAGGCAAGAACGCCTACGCGTTTTTCTCCGACACCATCGCCAGGAATATCCAGGAGCGTAATAGCATTGAGGCCGGTTTGCAGGATGCCCTGGCGCAGGATGGTTTCAAGTTACTGTACATGCCGATTTACGACAGCTACTCGCTGGATATTGTCGGCTATGAAGTGCTGTTGCGCTGCGAGTCGTCGATCCTGCCGGATGTGGGCCCGGATCGCTTCATACCCGTGGCGGAGGCAACAGGTCTGATCAAGCCGATTGACCTGTGGGTGCTGGATCACGCCATGGCCGGTTTGCAGCGGCTGCAGCAGCAGGGCTTCGACGGCCTCATGTGTGTGAATATATCGGCGGTAGAGCTGCACAACGCCCGCTTCCCGGAACAGGTTGCCGAGCTGCTGGCAAAGTATGAGCTGCGCGCCGACCGGATCGAGCTGGAGATCACGGAGACCAGCCTGGCGATCAGTGACCAGGCTAGCCAGGCCACCCTGGAATGCTTGCGCAAGCTGGGCCTGGGGCTGTCGCTGGATGACTTCGGCACTGGCTATACGGCATTCACGCAGCTAATGAGTTACCCGGTTAATTGCCTGAAGATTGACCGCAGCTTTGTCGGCGCATTGTTCACCGACAACCACGCCCATTGCAAGATGGTCGATGTCATCCAGCACCTGGGCACTCTCTATAACCTGCGCATCATTGCTGAGGGCGTGGAAACCGAGCAGCAACTGGTCTATTTGCGCCAGATTGGCTGCGATTGGCTGCAGGGCTACCACCTGTCACGGCCGGTTGAGTTCGATGACTTCAGGGCGCTGCTGCCGGGACCTGAGGGCACGGCTACCGCTCTAGGGGGCTAGCCCTGGCTACACTGGCCGCGATTAAAGGTCTGTGCCTGGCGGTCGATAAGAACTAATGCCGAGGTCTGGTTTGCCTTTGCTTGTGATAGGGCGAATCCGGGCCAGGAACAATGATAACTAGATGACTGATATGAACCCGGGTCCTGGTGAACAGCACAATGAGTTGATCGACGTTGAAAACAAGCAGCGTCGGCAGTTGACCATCATCCTCTGGATGATCGTACTGCTGGTGCTCATTACTTTTGACGTCGTTACCTACCTCGATGGCCGCAGGAGTATGAGCCTGGCGCTGACCGGCTGCACGGCCGTCTGCATCGCCTACCTGCTCTATGAAAAATTCGCGGCCAGGAATAGCCTGGGCCTGTTGATTCCCAATCTATCCCTGGGCTTGTTGGCGGTAATTTTGCTGGTGACGGGTGGCAAGGAGAATACCGGCCCGCTATTCATTTACCCGCTGATTACCGCCGGCGTACTCATCAATCGCTTTAAGGTCGGTGCCATACTCGGCCTCGGTCTCGCGGTATTACTCATCGGTATTTTGTTTAGCCTGGACGCCTCTGAGACCACAGCGCGTTATAACTATTACGAATCCACTCGCTTCGTCATGACCCTGTTAATACTGCTGGCGACCGCCTTGATTGGTTCTTATCTGCAGGAAAAGGCCAAGAAGCAAATGCAAAGCCTGCACCAGGATGTGCACCAGCTAGCCTACTATGACAGCCTCACCGGCCTTGCCAATCGCTCCAATTTTCGCAGCTGGTTGCAGCGCATGCTGGACCGGGCGCGGGAGGAAGGCAGCGCCCTGGCCTTGATTTATATCGACCTTGATGACTTCAAGCAGGTCAATGACCGCTGCGGTCACCAGGTGGGTGACCGGCTGTTGGCAGAGTTTGGTCGGCGCCTGGGTGAATGTGTGCGACCGAACGACGGCACTACGCGCCTGGTTGCCGATGAAGATGTGGCGCGCCTGGCGGGTGATGAGTTTATTGTGACACTGCCCGACGTGGAGCAGCCGGCAGACGCGGAAGCCGTGGCCAAGCGCATACTCACGCTGTTTGATGGCGGTTTCGAGGTGGATGGATTGCAGCTTCCCGTGACCTGCAGTATAGGTATCGCCTATGTGCAGGGGCGTGTCGAGAATGCCGAGAAGCTACTGAATTACGCTGATGCGGCCATGTACAAGGCCAAGGAGCGCGGCAAAAACAACTACCAGTTCTTCTCAGACACCATTGCCAGGGATATCCGAGAGCGCCATTGTATTGAGGCTGGCTTGCAAGACGCGCTCTCCCGGGATGATTTCAACTTGCTGTATATGCCCATCTACGACAGCGAGGCCTTGTCGGTGGTTGGCTGCGAGGTGTTGCTGCGCTGTGAGTCGCCCATTCTGCCGGGCATTGGACCGGACAGATTTATCCCTGTTGCCGAGGCCACCGGGCTGATCAAGCCTATAGATCTATGGGTGCTGGATAACGCCATGGCCGGTATGCGGCGATTACAGGATGAGCGTGGCTTTGATGGTGTGATGTGTATCAACATCTCGGCGGTGGAACTACACAACACAGAGTTTCCACAACAGGTCGGGCGGCTACTGACGCAACATGGTGTTTCAGCCGACAGAATTGAATTGGAGGTTACCGAGACCAGCCTGGTGGCAAGCGATCAGGCCAGCCAGTTGACCCTGGAAAGATTACGCGAGCTGGGCGTCGGTCTGGCGCTGGATGATTTTGGCACCGGCTATACAGCATTCAACCAGCTTATGAATTACCCGGTTAATTGTCTCAAGATTGATCGTAGCTTCGTCGACGCCCTGTTTTCCGACAATCACGCCCATTGCAAAATGGTCGACGTGGTGCAGCACCTGGGGCAGTTGTACGGCCTGCGGGTTATTGCCGAGGGCGTGGAGACTGATCAGCAGATGAGCTACCTGCGTGAGATCGGTTGCGATTGGCTACAGGGTTATCACCTGTCCAGGCCGCTGGAGTATGAGGATTTCGCCAGCCTGCTGATGAGCCCCTCCCAGGCCGCGGCAAGCTCGGCCTAGCTGTTCCCGGCGCTCTAGATCCTTTCCGGCAGCGGCAGCTCGGTGTTGTACACCACCTGCTTGAGGGCGAAGCTGGACTGGATGTTGGCGACGCCGGGGATGCGAGTCAGCTTGTCGGCGAGGAAGCGCTCATAGGCCTGCAGGTCGGGTACCACGATACGCACCAGGTAGTCCGAGCTGCCGGTCATCAGGTAACACTCCATCACTTCCGGATTGGCGCGGATGCTGTTCTCAAAGTCTTCCAGGTGGCTGCGCTCCTGGCGTTCCAGTGACACGTTGATGAAAATCGAAATGGGCAGCCCCACGGCGCCAGCGTCGACAATGCCAGCGTAGCGTTTGATGACGCCGGCCTGCTCCAGCGCCTTGACCCGGCGCAGGCAGGGCGAGGGTGACAGGCCGACAGATTCAGCCAGTTCCACATTGCTGATGCGGGCGTTGTTCTGAATATGGTGCAGAATTCGGTAGTCAGTGCGGTCCAGGTCCATAGCGCAATATTCATCTAAAAAGCTAACCCAATATTACTTTATATTGCTGAAATAGCCAGCTGTAGAGGTCGATTTGCAATCGCCCGATGGCGGGCCTGCGTATACTGATGCTCTCCGTCATGTACCAGGTATCCCCATGTCAGTGCCCGCACTACCCAGTTTTATTGATGAATTGGCCGATGATCGGCAGGAGTGGATAGAGTCTCTCGACAGTATCTACCGAGAGTATGGGGAGGCCGGCGTGCGCGATGTGCTGCGCGCCTTGCAAAATCATGCGCTGACCCGTGGGATCCCCCTCAGCGAGGCTACCCTCAACACCGCTTACGTCAACACCATCCCCCCCTCTGAGCAGCCGGCTTACCCCGGCAATATCGAACTGGAAAAGCGAATCGAAAATATCATGCGCTGGAATGCCATGGCCATGGTGCTGCAGGCGGTGGACGCCGGTACCGGGGTGGGTGGGCATATCGCGACCTATGCCTCGGCCGCCACCATGCTGGAGGTCGGCTTTCAACACTGTTTTCGCAGCCGATCCGACAGCTATGGTGGCGACATTGTCATGCCGCAGCCACATGCGGCTCCGGGCGTGTATGCCCGGGCCTTTCTTGAGGGGCGTCTCAGTGAGGCACAGCTTAAGAATTTCCGCCGTGAGCTGAAACCGGAAGGCGGCCTGTGTTCCTACCCGCACCCGCGCTCAATGCCGGAGTTCTGGCAGGTGCCCAATGCCTCCATGGGCCTGTCGACCCCGGCGGCGATATACCAGGCCCGTTTTGCCAAGTACCTGGAGAACCGCGGCTTAAAACCCAACAACGGTGGCAAGATCTGGTGTTACATCGGCGACGGCGAGTCGGATGAACCCGAGGTCTTGGGCACGGTCAATATTGCCGCCCGCGAGGGCCTCGACAACCTGGTGCTGATCGTCAACTGCAACCTGCAGCGCCTCGATGGCCCGGTGCGCGGCAATGGCAAAATTATCCAGGAACTGGAACGCAGCTTTCGCGGCGCCGACTGGAACGTGATCAAGGTGATCTGGGGCAGCGGCTGGGATGGTCTCCTGGCCCAGGACGATCGCGGCATTTTGCGCCACCGCATGGAGGAGTGTGTCGATGGTGACTACCAGCGCTATTCCATTATGCCGGGTGATGCCCAGCGCGAGCATTGGGTGCATGGTGATCCTGAACTGGAGCAGATGATGAACTCGCTCACCGATGATGAACTGCGCCAGATCAAGCGCGGTGGCCAGGACCCGAAGAAGATATTCGCCGCCTACCAGCGGGCCATGGCTCCCAGCGGCAAGCCCACCGTGATCCTGATTAAAACGGTGAAGGGCGACGCCATGGGTGAGTCAGCCCAGGGGCGCAACACCGCTCACCAGAAAAAGAACCTGAGCGAGGAAGAGCGCCTGCAATTGGCGCAGGACTACGGCATTCCACTGGCCGAAGATGAGATCAAGCGGGCGGCCTTCTATCGCCCGGCGGATGACAGCGAGGAAATGCAGTACCTGCAGGCGCGGCGTGACAAGCTCGGTGGTTACCTGCCCGAGCGCAAGGTCTCCTGCCCGGCGCTGAAAACGCCGTCCCTGGAAAGCTTCAGGAATTTCCTCGACGGCAGCGGCGAGCGCGAGGCTTCAACCACCATGGCCATGGTGCGCATGCTCGGGCAGTTGATGAAGGATGCGGACATCGGTGAGCTGGTGGTGCCGATTGTGCCGGATGAAGCCCGCACTTTTGGTATGGACGGGCTGTTCAAGGCAGCCGGTATCTACTCCTCCGAGGGGCAGAACTACACGCCGGTGGATGCCGACAGCCTGCTGTCATACCGGGAGGCTACCGACGGCCAGATATTACAGGAGGGTATTTGCGAAACCGGTGCCATCGCCTCCTTCCAGGCGGCCGGAACCGCCTATGCGGTGCACGGCGTGCCGACCATCCCCTTCTACATTTTTTATTCCATGTTTGGCTTCCAGCGCGTGGGCGACATGATCTGGTCCTGTGCCGACCAGATGTGTCGCGGCTTCCTGCTCGGCGGCACGGCCGGGCGCACCACGCTTAACGGCGAGGGCCTGCAACACGAAGATGGTCATTCCCATGTGCTGGCCACGACCGTTCCCAACCTGAAAAGTTACGACCCCGCCTTTGCCTGCGAATTGGCGGTGATTGTTCGTGATGGCATTTATCGCATGTACCAACAACAGGAAAACATCTTCTATTACATCACCGTGTATAACGAGAATTACCCAATGCCGGCGCTGGTGGCGGGTGCTGGGGTAGAGGAGGGTATTCTCAAGGGTGGCTACTGCTGGCGCCGCAGCGAGAGCAAGGGCGAGCCTGTCCACCTCTTGGCCAGCGGCCCGATCATGCAGCAGGCCATTGCCGCCGCGGGCCTGCTTGAGGACATGGGCTATGCCGTGCATTTATGGAGCATCACCAGCTTCAGCGAACTGGCGCGGGAAGCTGAGGCCTGCGAGCGTCACAATCGACTCAAGCCCCTGGCAGAACCGGCAGCGCCTTATGTGCAGCAATTATTTGCGGAGGAGTCGGGGCCGATGGTGGCGGTGACCGACTATATGAAGGCGCTTCCCAACAGCATTGCCCGCTGGATGCCGGCCGGCTACACCACCCTGGGTACCGACGGTTTCGGGCTCAGCGAATCGCGCCCGGACCTGCGCGATCATTTTGAAATATGCCAGCGTCATATTGCGCAGGCGGCGCTGGTGTCCCTGCATCAACAGGGAAAAATCAAACCGGCGGTACTAAAAAAGCAGCTGGCGCAGCTGGCCGTTGATGCGGACAAGCTGGACCCGATGGCGCGTTAGTCAGCCGGCAAGCCGGTCTTCAACTACCCTGCTAGCCGTGCGCGACCCGCAGTGTTTCGCCGCCCGCAGTGGCCAGGGCTTGCTCTATGTCAGCGGCGATATCCGTCAGGCTTTCCAGTCCCACCGAAATCCTGATCAGGCCTTCGGCGATACCGTGGCGTGCTCGCTCCTCAGGAGTGTAGGTGGAGTGGGTCATGCTGGCGGGATGCTGGCACAGGGTTTCGGCGTCGCCCAGGCTGACCGCGCGCTGTATCAGTTCCAGACTGTTCATAAAGCGCTTGCCTGCCTCGAGGCCGCCGTGAAGTTCAAAGGCCAACATGCCACCCGGGAGTGACATCTGCCGACTGGCCACCTCGTAGTAGGGGCTGTCGCTCAGGCCCGGGTAGTGAACCTCGGCGATGGTGGGGTGGTGTTGCAACTGCTCCGCCAGTGCCAGGGCATTCTGGCAGTGACGCTCCATGCGCAGTTCCAGGGTTTTCAGGCCGCGCATGATCAGGAAGGCGGTTAGCGGTGCGATCACGCAACCAGTCATGTCCTTCAGCCCGTACAGGCGGATCTGTTGAATCATGTCCGCACTGCCAATCAAGGCGCCGGCGATCAGGTCGCCGTGGCCGCCCAGGTACTTGGTTGCTGAATGCGCCACCAGGTCGGCACCCAGTTCCAGCGGCCGTTGCAGTGCTGGTGTGCAATAGGTGTTGTCGACCATCACCGTTATGTCGGCACGGTAGTCGTGGGCGATCTTTGCCACGGCGGCAATGTCGATTATGCGCAGGTTGGGATTGACCGGGCTTTCAAAGTAAACCACCCGGGTCTTGTCAGTCAGTGCTGCGGCCAGTGCGCCGTGGTCGGTGCAGTCGACGAACAAGACTTCCACGCCAAATTTTGATAGTCCGTGCTGGAAAAAGGCGAAGGTACAGCCGTACAGGGTTTTGTCCACGATGAGCTGGTCACCCGGTGCCAATAGTGTCCACAGCGCGGCGGATATGGCGCCCATGCCTGAGGCGGTGGCCAGTGCCGCTTCACCGTTTTCCAGGCTGGCCAGGCGCTGTTCCAACAGCTCCTGGGTCGGGTTGGAAATGCGCGAGTAGATGTGGCCGCTTTCCTCGCCGGCAAAGCGCGCGGCGCCCTGTTCCACCGTGTCAAAGGCAAAGGTGGAAGTCATGTGGATGGGGGGTGTCAGTGCACCCTCATTGTCGGCGGGATTGTAGCCGGCATGAATGGCGCGGGTGGCGAAATCGTGAGAGTTGTTGCTGGACATAATATCCTCCCGGCAGCTGTTCTGTGTTTATTTAATATTATATTACGCCTCATATTCGGCCATAAGACACCGTATTTGTCCTTGTATTTGTAAATAACTGGCATTAAATTCTATTTATAGCCTTTCAGAGCAATAAAATGCTAATACCGGATATCGATAGAATAGACCGCAGAATCATCGCTGAACTGCAGCATGACGGCGGTCTCAGCAACCTGGAGTTGTCGGAGCGGGTGGGCCTGTCGCCTTCTCCCTGCCTGCGTCGGGTCAAGCAACTGGAAGAGGCCGGCATCATCCGGCGGCGCGTCACTATTATGGACCAGGAGGCTTTGGGCTTGTCACTTACGGTGTTCGTGCAGGTCAGCCTGGGCAACCAGGTGCCGGGAATGCTCGAACATTTTGAAGAGAAAGTGGCGACCTACCCCGAGGTGCTGGAGTGCAGCCTGGTTACTGGCAGTGATGCCGATTACCTGCTCAAGGCCGTGATTCCCGATATGTCACACTATGAGCGATTTTTGCTGCGGGAGCTTAACCAGATCGACGGGGTCAGCCATATTCGCACCAGTTTCGCCCTGCGGCGTGTGGTCAATCGTACCGAATTACCCCTGACGCACCTGGCCTAGGCTGGACTCAGCTGGCCTGTCGGCTTTCCCGCACCATGGCCAAAAACTCCCGGATAAGCTCCGGGTCAAACTGGCCTGAGTCCTGCTCTGCCTCAAGTATCGCCAGCGCCTTTTCCTGGGGCATGCCCTTGCGATAGACCCGGTCGCCGATCATGGAATCCCAGGTATCGGCGATACCGACGATGCGTGCCAGCAGGTGAATCTCCTCACCCTTGAGCCCCTCCGGGTAGCCACTGCCATCCCAGTGCTCGTGATGGCTGCCGGCAATCTCTGCATATTCCGCAAAGCGCACCAGCGGTTGCATGATGGTCTTGGAGAAGACCGGGTGTTGCTTCATGATTTCCTTCTCCGCCGGGTCCAGCGCGGCCGGCTTGTTGAGAATGGCATCGGCGATGCCGATTTTGCCGAGGTCGTGGGTGAGTGCGCCAAAGCGCAAGATATCCAGGGTCGATTCGTCCAGGCCCATGCGTTGGCCCAGCTGCAGCGCGGTCCTGGTGACGCGACCGGAGTGCCCGGCGGTGTAGGCATCTTTCTTTTCCAGTGCCCGGTGCAGCGACATGAGCATATCCCGATAAGCTTGCTCCTGGTCCAATTGCAATTGCTCAATACTGTCGGCCATGCGATCTATGCTGGCAGATAAAGTACCCAATTCATCGCTGCGCACCAGGCCGGTGCGACTGTCCAGTTTGCCGTCTGCCAGGGCGCCGGCGGTATCGCTCATTTGAATCAAGGGCCGGGTGACACGGTTGGCGGCAAAAAGCGCGATCAGGCTCACGACTATGACCAACAGCAAGGCACTGATGAAGTGCTCGCGCATCGATGCTGTACGAACATCTTCCACGAAGGCCAGGGCGCGGGCCACGGCGGCTTCGCTGGCACTGTGAGGGGATATCAGCGCCAGCCAGTTGTCGCCCCTGTCGTTCAGGGCGGTAACTGCTACATGATAGTTGTCGCCCGCAAGCGCGATCTTCTCAAAGAAGCGGCTCTCGCCACGATTGAGCTGGAGCATGGCGTTAATGTGCGCAGCGTCTATGCTGTCGAGCTGCAGGCTTTGCTCCGGTCCGCGCCAGTCAATGTTCCTGTCCAGGGGTTCCTTCATGGCGACCACGACCAGTTGCCCCGCGCTATCAAGTCTTACCAGGGCGAGCCTGGCCACGTCGAGCCAGGGCGCTGCACTACTGTGAAAATTCAGCAGCTTTCGCAGGGGCAGGTCTATGGCGGTCGCACCGACACTGTTGCCAGCCGCATCGCGCAGGGCGGTGGTTGCCGTCAAGACCGGCTGACCGGTAGAGGCGTCGATGGTCAGGGGTAGCCAAACAGGCTCAGCGGCGGCGATCGCGGCGCGATACCAGGGCCGGTCTCGCGGGTCATAATCCACTGGATAATTGCCATGGGCCGGGTAAACCATGCTGACCCCATTATCGAGTCCGGCGTAATGCCAGAGGCTGTTCTGTTCCGCCTGTGCATGGAGTGCGCGCAATTCCGTGCCGCTGGCAGCCAATTGTTGCAGGGTGAGTTCACAATTGCCGGCAGCGCAGCCCGCGTCAGCCAGCAGGAAGGAAGGCTGGCTGGTATCGACTCCCTCGAGCCTGCGGCTGTCGAGAATTGCTAACGCCGAGGCGGGTGCCGGCGCGCGCAGGGCCTGTTCCAGGCTGAGCGCTTGTCGCCGCAGCAGGTCTTCAGTGTTGCGACCAACCAGGCGCAGGCTGGTGCCCAGGTCGGCAACTTTTTCACGCAGGTAGTGGCGCTCTCTAAGCAGCTCCTGCTGGCGCGCTGTAACAGCGATTTGCGCCGCCATGTCATCGATCTGGCTTTGTGACTGGAGGCCGGCGATCAGTACCGGTAACAGGGCGATTGCCAGTAATAGCAGCAGCTGTTGTAGTCGAATCGACATGCCTGTGTGATACCCCCCGCGTTCAGTCCTCCCCGGCCATATGGGCTTCGAAAGCCTCGGCATAGTCGGGATGCCAGCGCGACAGCGGCGGCCGGTTCTCGATCACATCGCCCATGCTCCAGGCGATGCGCTTGCTATCTGTGATCAGGCCGATACCACCGGCGGCACCCGTAATGACCGCCACCTTGTTTTTGGCAATGGCAGGATGTTGTTCCATGCGGGTAGCTTCCTGATCCAGAGAATGCGTATAACTAGGCTAGACCATTGTGGTCAGTTTTTCAGGGAGCGCGCGGCAACGTGAACACTGTTGGAGGCGTCGTTAAACCAGGCCTCGCCGCTTTCAATGGTGCACTGCAAGTCCATGCCCGTGTCGGCCATCGCCGCCAGGGCGGCGGCGCACTCATCCTCGACCTGATAAACACTGAGTTTGTCGAAGCGCTGCAGGGCACTGCCATGTTTGTCCCACCAGACCGGTGTGGCCCGGTCGCCGTAGCAGTAAAGAACAACGGCGTCGGCACGGCCGCAGGCCTTGCGCAGTCGCTCCGGGTCCGGCGTGCCCAGCTCTATCCACAATTCGATATCGCCGGTCAGGCTCTTACGCCAGAGGTCCGGTTCATCATCGGTGCTGATCCCGCGGCCAAATTCCAGCTGCTCATCCGCGTTGAGGGCAAAAGCCAGCAGGCGCAGCATCATCCGCTCATCGGTCTCCGAGGGGTGCTGGGCAATCGTCAGGTTAAAGTCACCATAGACTTCGCGGTCCATGTCGGCGATATTGATCCTGGCTTTGCAAATGGTGGATTTCAGCGCCATGGCGCGGCGTTCCTTTGTACTGCGTTGTGGACCGCAACCATATATGATTTTGCCTCCGATATCTGCCGGTGCAGGAGAACGATATGTCTATCAGCGTGTTTGACCTGTTCAAGGTGGGCATTGGTCCTTCCAGTTCGCACACCGTTGGACCGATGAAAGCCGCTCGCGAATTTGTCCTGGGCCTGGAGCAGGACGGTCTGTTGCAGTCTGTTGTTGGACTCAAGGCCGAGTTGTACGGCTCGCTGGGAGCCACCGGTCGCGGTCACGGGTCGCCCAAGGCGGTGATTCTGGGGCTGGAGGGTGAAACCCCGGAAGGCGTCGACGTGCAGGGTATTGCCGGGCGAGTGGAGGCCGTGCGCGAGCAGGGGCGGCTGCGCCTGTTGGGTCACCACGAAATCGAATTCAGTAGCCGCGATGACCTGGTCATGCACCGCGATGAGGCCCTGCCTTATCACGCCAACGGCATGCGCTTCACCGCGCTGGATGAGGCCGGTGCCAGTATTTACAGCAAGGTATTTTATTCAGTTGGTGGTGGCTTCGTGGTTGATGAATCGGCCGGCGCTGCCGATGTGCTGGTGGAAGACCCCACCGAATTACCCTGGCGTTTTACCACCGGGATAGAACTGCTCGAGCAGTGTAAACACTCCGGTCTCTCCATTAGTGCCTTGATGATGGAGAACGAAAAGGCCTGGCGCCCTGAGGCCGAGGTTCGCAGCGGGCTGCTGGAGCTGTGGCGGGTTATGAATGAGTGTATTGAAAACGGTTGCCGCCAGGAGGGCATCATGCCGGGCGGCCTCAAGGTAAGGCGCCGCGCGGCGCATTTGCGCAGGCAGCTCAAGAGCCACTCGGGAGGCCTGGCAGACGATTCACTGATTACCCTGGATTGGGTGAGTCTTTTTGCACTGGCGGTCAACGAGGAGAACGCGGCCGGCGGGCGCATCGTGACGGCGCCGACGAATGGTGCGGCCGGTATTATTCCGGCGGTGCTGCGCTACTACCTGGAGTTTTGTTCCGGCGCGGGTGAGGACGATATTTGCCGCTTTCTACTGACCGCGGCGGCGATTGGAATTCTCTACAAGACCAATGCCTCAATCAGTGGCGCCGAGGTCGGTTGCCAGGGGGAGGTGGGTTCGGCCTGTTCAATGGCGGCCGGTGCTCTGGCGGACGCCCTCGGTGGCACGCCGGAGCAGGTGGAGAACGCCGCGGAAATTGGCATGGAACACAACCTGGGCCTGACCTGTGATCCTATTGGCGGGCTGGTGCAGGTGCCCTGTATCGAGCGCAATGCCATGGCGGCGATCAAGGCGATCAGTGCTGCGCGCATGGCCCTGCGCGGCGATGGCCAGCATTACGTCTCCCTGGACCAGGTCATCAAGACCATGAAGGACACGGGTCGCGATATGCAGGACAAGTACAAGGAGACCGCCCGCGGCGGGCTCGCGGTGAACGTGCTGGAAGTGCCGGTCAGTATTATTGAGTGCTGATATGTTAGAGCCCACTTATCTTGCCGGCATGCTGGCCACGGTCACCTTTTCCGTCACCGGTGTGCTTGCCACCCGCAGCCACCACATGGATGTGTTTGGGATCCTGGTGGTAGGCGTGGTAACCGCGGTGGGTGGCGGCACCCTGCGCGATATTATTCTCGACGTGCCCGTGTTCTGGGTGGCCGACGCCAATTACCTGGTGGCGGCGGTGGCTGCGGCCCTGGCGACGTTTATCCTGCGTGACCTGATACAGCGACGCATGCAATGGCTGCTGTACCTGGATGCCTTTGGTGTGGCCCTGTTTGCCGCCCTGGCGGTGGGCAAAACCCTGGCCCTGGGCCTCGGCGCCTCTCACGCCATTGTCATGGGGGTGATTACCGGTATTGGCGGCGGCATTATCCGCGACCTGCTGACTGGCCGGCCTACCCTGATCATGTCCCGCGATCTTTATGCCAGCCCGATCCTCTTGGGTGTATGCCTGCAATTGCTGCTACTGCATTTTGCGTTGCTCGATGCGCAATGGGCGGCCCTGGTAGGTGGGCTGTTTATCTTCTGCACCCGTGCCGCCGCCGTGCGTTTCCACTGGCAGATGCCTGATCTTCTCACCATTCCCAGTCGCGACAGCTGATTGCAAAAGCCGGCCTGATCTGGCCATTTTGACACTGCCGGTGAAAGCGCTGGACCGCTAGTATTTGCACTAACAGGTAAGCGATAAAGAGGTATTCGGCCATGAGTAAAGTTCTGGTTACCGGTGGCACCGGTTTCATTGGCAACCACGTGGTGCGGCTCTGTCTTGAGCAGGGCGACCAGGTGCGGGTGATGGTCATGCCCGGCGAAGACCGCTCGCCCCTGGATGGAATGGATGTCGAGTTCGTCGAAGGCAATTTGCTGGCGCCGGAAACCTTGCTGCCAGCGGTGCAAGGCGTCGACAAACTTTATCACCTGGCGGCGCTGTTCGCGGTATGGACCAAGGACCCGGACCTGCACTACAAGATCAACGTTGACGGTGCCGGCGCCATGATGAAAGCCGCTATGGCCGCCGGAGTGGAGAAGGTGGTTTATACCAGCAGTATTGCCGCCATCGGTATCAAGGGTGGCGGTGAACTGGCGGACGAGGACACCGCGTTTAACTGCTGGCCCTGGGCCAGTGAGTACATTCTTTCAAAATTCATCAGTCACCAGCTGGTCAAGGGCATGGTGGCCGATGGCCTGCCGGCCACGATGGTCATGCCTGGATTGCCCTTTGGCCCAGGCGATCGCGCCCCGACACCCACCGGAACCATGATTATTGGCACCCTGCAGGGCAAGATGAAGAATTACTGGGACGGTGGTGTCTGTCCGGTAGATGTGCGCGATGTGGCCATGGGCCATGTGTTGGCCATGGAGAAGGGCCGTATCGGAGAGTCCTACGTATTGGCCAACAAGGAAGCCAATATGAGCAACAGGGAATTCCTTACTCTCATAGGGCGAGTCGCAGGCGTTGAAGGGGTTGCCAGCAGGGAGGTCTCAGGGAAAACCATGCTGCGGGTATCAAGCTTGATGGAATTCATCTCGAAGATCACCGGCAAGGCACCCATGACCACCTACAAGAACACCCTTTTCGCCCTGCAGCACTGCTACGTCGACCCGAGCAAGGCGATCAATGAACTGGGCCTGCCGCAAACCCCCATCGAAACCGCCGTCGCCGATTCCATCGCCTGGTTCCGCGCCAACGGCTACGCCTAACCCCAGCCTGCGCGGCCCGCTCCCACCCCAATGGGGTCGGAGGTAAATGGGGTCAGACCCCAATGGGGTCGGAGGTGAATGGGGTCGGAGGTAAATGGGGTCGGAGGTGAATGGGGTCAGACGTCAGCTGGGGCTGGGCGTAAATGGTGAAAAACGCGGTGTTCTAGCGGGTGGTGAGGCCGGGGTCCTTGGCCACACCTTTCTCGATGCCTTCGGCGTAGTTGATGCGCAGGGCGAAGTCCCGCTTCTCGCCCATGTAGAGAATAATGCCGCTGCGGCCGGTATCGAGATCATTGATGACGGTGTAGTCCAGCACCGGCATTTCTACCTCTGGCTTCTCATCCCGCTGGCCGACCACGAGCACCTCCTCGATGGGCTTGTCCACCTTGGGCACCGAGATTTCCACCTTGTATTTCCCGGTTTTGGGGTCCCGGGTGACTTTCTCAACCCGTGTGTCGGTTTCCTCGTGAATCCAACCGGCCTCGGGCGACATCCAGCGTGGCTGGCTTTGTTCCGACAGGGAGGCGTTACTCATCCCCATGCTTAAGCCTAGTGCTAACAGTGCAAGCTTGTTCATCAATACATCTCCCTACATCTTTATTGATAATAGGGCTTCCAGGCCCCAGTGCCAAACCGGGCTTTAGCTAACGCCGCTTATCTACTAGAATCTTCTTCCCCGATGTGCGGTATGAGCCCCCAAAATGCAAAAGAAATGTTTACGATCCGGCATAGTCTCACTCTTCCCACTGCTCCTGGTGAGTACCAATTCCCTGGCCGGCCACATCGAAGAGGTTGTCGTTAGAGGCAGCTACGAGACGCGCACCATCGAGGTTGCCGAGGCGATGGTTATTTCATCAGATGCCGCGCAATTGCTGAAAAAAGCCCCCGGTGCCAATGTGAACAGTAATGGGCCGCTGACAGGTATCCCGCAGTATCGCGGCATGTTCGGCCCCCGCATTGGCGTACAGTTGGACGGCACCCAACTGGCACCAGCGGGCCCCAACTGGATGGATCCGCCCCTGTCCTATGCCGCCGCCGCTCAGCTGGAGTCCTTGCAGCTGTACCGCGGTATTGCGCCAGTCAGCGTGGTGCAGGAGTCTATCGGTGGAGCCATTAATGCGGTCACGGCGCAGAAGAACTTCACCGACACTCGCGATTTCGACCTGAGCGGTCACCTGTTGGCAACCGGTCAGACGGTGAATGATGGCAGCCAGGTTGGTGCCACGGTCTTTGCCACCAATAGCTCCCATCGGCTGCGCCTGGCGGCAATGCTTGAGCAGGGAGATGATGCTGAATTTCCCGATGGGGACATACAGCCCAGCGAGTATGAACGCAGTCGCTATGACCTGGCCTATGGCTATCGCCTGGGCAGGCAGAGCTTTGATGTGAGCTTTACGCGCAGCGAGACGGATGAGACGGGTACCGTCTCCCTGCCCATGGATATCGATTACATCAATGGCGACCTGTTCAGTGCCGGTTACCGTCTTGATGGCGACGATTGGAAGCTGCAGGCAAAGCTGTTCTATAGCGATCTTGGTCACGGGATGACCAACTACCACCTGCGCACCCCGCCCATGGCAGCGTCGATGTGGCGGCGCAATATAACCGACTCCGAAAACCTCGGTTTCAAGCTGAGCCTGAATCTCACGGACAGCAGCGGCAGCTGGACACTGGGCGCCGATGGTCTCGACTCCAGTCACAACTCTGACATCAATAATCCGCAGAACCCGATGTTCTTCGTGGTTAATTTCAATGATGCACAGCGCCAGGTCCTGGGCCTGTTCGCCGAGCGTCAGCAGGAAATTACCGGTGGCTTCAAGGCCGAGCTGGGTCTGCGCTATAACCGGGTCACGGCCGATGCCGATACGGTCGACGGCACTCCTGCCATGATGATGCCTCCGGCCATGGCCCTGCGTGATGCCTTCAACAGCGCTGACCGCAGCCAGACGGATAGCAATATCGATGCGGTCGCCAAGCTCTGGTGGGAGGCCACTGATGAGCTTCGCCTGTACGCGGGCCTGGCCCGCAAGACTCGCTCACCGGCCTACCAGGAACGCTATCTGTGGTTGCCGTTGCAGGCAACCGGTGGTCTTGGCGATGGTTATACCTACACGGGCAATATAGAACTGGACCCGGAAGTGGCCTACGAGATTGAGCTGGGATTTGACCTGGAGCGAAACGGCCTCAGTGTTTCACCGCGGCTGTTTTATCGTGACGTGGAAGACTATATCCAGGGTACGCCGAGCTCGCTGATGCCGGCGCAGATGATGGTGGCGATGCTCAATGCCAACAACGGCAGCAATAATCCGGCACCGCTGCAATTCAACAATGTTGATGCAAAGCTGTGGGGCTTCGATATGGACTGGCGTTACCGCTTCGATGACCAGTGGGCCCTGCGCGGTCTGGTTAATTACGTACGCGGTGAGCGCGATGATATCGATGACGACCTGTACAGGATTGCACCGCTGAATAGCACGCTAGCCATTGATTACAGCGCGAGCAGCTGGGGTGCCAGCCTGGAAGCCGTTTTCTACGATGACCAGGACAAAGTCAGTGAGACCAACGGCGAGCTGCCGACGGACAACTACCAGCTGTTAAATCTGAGCACATGGTGGCAGCTGCGGCAGAATCTGCGGCTGGCTGCTGGCATTGATAACTTGCTGGATGAGAGCTATGAGGATCACCTGGCAGGCAGGAACCGGGTGCGTGGCAATCCCGACCTGGCAAGCGGCGCAAGAATTCCTGGCTACGGCATCAATGGTTTCCTGCGCGTGGATTACAGCTTCTAAGGCGCTGATCAGTTGAGGGTTACGGCCTGCAGATCCTCGGTGAGGGCGTCACGCACGGTCGCTTCAAGCTCAACAGCCTCAATGGGCAGCGCCGGGTGGTCAACGCCGACGCTGATAGCAGCGCCGGCCCTGGCTGCGGCGATCATGACACGGTCCAGTTCGTAGCGCATGAAATGTACCGATGATGTCTTGTCGGCGGTGCTGCGCTCCAGGTCTTCATCGGCGATCGGGTAAACCCGGTCACAACCTTCCACTTGCATCCACACCTTGTCCTCCACGCCGATCAGCTCCGCCAGGCGCAGGGCGCGCTCGGCGGGATCATCGTATTCCAGCATGAAGGTAGCCTTCCAGTTGCTGCCATCGGGAATCAGCGGGTTGTAGGCTTCCAGCTCTTCGTTGATACCCTCGGCTTCAAACACCTTCTCGATACGCAGCATTTCCTGTATCTGGTACTTGATGGTCAGCGCGTCTTCAAAGTAGAGCCGCGCATGCTCACCCAGGGAAACCTGGCGCTTCTTCTTGTGCTCCATCACCCTGGCGCGAAAACCTGGTCGCTCCAGCGAATATTCTTCCAGTGACCAAAGATCACTACGTGACAGTTGTGTCATTTCTATACCTCTTGCTAGTGTGGGAGCTGCGCTCCCGCTACAGGCCGTAGGCCATGCGTAGCAGTGTCATGGGATGTTCGGGTTTTTCAACTTTCTCTGACAGATTGGCGATATGCTCAGCGGCCATGGGGCAGTCGCTGGCAAAGTGGTCGGGTTCCTGCTGATCCACCTTGCGCACAATCGGGCGGGCAATCTTGAGCGACTTGGCGCGGGTTTCTTTCTTCACCGCGTAAGTGCCGTCATGCCCGGAGCAGCGCTCCTGGGCGGTAACCTCGGTGTCCGGTACCAGGTTGAGAACATCACGGGTCTTTAATCCAATATTCTGCACCCGCAGGTGGCAGGCTACCTGGTAGGCGATGTCCCCCAGCGCGTTTGGAAACTCGGTATTCAAGCCGCCTTCCTTGTGCCGCAGCCACAGGTACTCAAAGGGGTCGAAGAACGCGGCCTGTACCTTCTTTACATCCTCGTCATCCGGGTAGAGCAGTGGTAATTCCTGCTTGTACATCAGTACGCAGGATGGCACCGGCGCGATCAGGTCGTAGCCCTGGTCTACCAGCGCCGCCAGCACCGGAATATTGGCCTCTTTAAGTTCATTAACCGTATCGAGATCACCCAGGTCCAGCTTGGGCATACCGCAGCATTTTTCCTTGGGTACCAGGTCGATGGCGATGCCGTTGTGCTGGAACACTTTCATGAAGTCTTCGCCAATATGCGGCGTGTTGTAGTTGCCATAGCAGGTGGCATATAGCGCTACCTTGCCAGTAGTGCCGTTCAATGGGCGCGACTCCATGGCCTGCACCATGGGCGCCACCCGCTTGCGCAGGGTGTTGCTGTGGTACTGGGGTAGCGGTGCTTCATGGTGCACACCAAAGGCCTTTTCAAAGCCCTTGCGGAACACACCGTTGTTGTTAAGCGCGTTGACTGTGACGTCGACCAGCGGGATGGTTGCCAGCTTGCCGACACCATCGGTGTTGGTCATAACGCGATCGCGCAGGGGGGCGCTTTCCTCTTTGAAGCGCAGGGCTTTGGCCCGCAGCATTAAGTGTGGAAAATCCACGTTCCACTCATGGGGCGGCACGTAGGGGCATTTGGTCATATAGCAGAGGTCGCAAAGGTAGCACTGGTCAACTACCTTGATGAAATCAGCCTTGTCGACACCGTCGACCTCCATGGTCTCCGATTCATCGACCAGGTCAAACAGGGTGGGGAAGGAGTCACACAGGCTGACGCAACGGCGGCAGCCGTGGCAAATATCATAGACCCGCTCCAATTCCTGGTTGAGGTCATCCTTGTCCCAGAACTTTTCGGTTTTCCACTCAACCGGGTGGCGAGTGGGTGCTTCCAGGCTTCCTTCACGAACGGCCATGTTGAGCATCCTGTCTGCGGTAGTGTGCGTGCCGGCCTGAGCTCAGCTCAAGCAGGAGAAAAAGGGGGAAAAGGCAGCCGGGCCTAAAGCGGCCGGCTGCCTGTCGCGCTTTAGTCGTCCAGCTGATCCAGGGCCTTTTGGAAGCGGTTGGCGTGGCTGCGCTCAGCCTTGGCCAGGGTTTCCATCCAGTCTGCGATCTCGTCGAAGCCTTCGTCGCGGGCTGTCTTGGCCATACCGGGGTACATATCGGTGTACTCGTGGGTCTCACCGGCGATCGCTGCCTTGAGGTTGTCGGCCGTACCGCCGATGGGCAGGCCTGTGGCGGGGTCACCCACTTCTTCCAGGTACTCCAGGTGGCCGTGTGCGTGGCCCGTCTCACCTTCGGCGGTGGAACGGAATACAGCAGCTACGTCGTTGTAGCCCTCTACGTCTGCCTTGGCGGCGAAGTACAGGTAACGGCGGTTGGCCTGGGATTCGCCCGCAAATGCGGCTTTGAGATTTTCTTCGGTTTGGCTACCTTTCAAAGACATCGTGGTCTCCTGTTTATTTGTATCAGTCACATGTGAGGCGCAATGCGACACTGTTGCCAGTGGGCCTTGCCGCCAGCCAGTTAAGCTCAGGCTAGTTATAGATTAGCCACAAAATACGTATCTGCATAATTAATTATTTATGAATGCTTGATCGATTTTATCGATGGTCTATTATTCGGGCAGACCTGCCGGCAGAGAGCCCCAACCATGTCACGACAACCCACCCTGAAACAGCTCAAATACCTCAGTGCCGTCGCCGAGCATGCCCACTTCGGTAATGCGGCCAAGGCCTGCCATGTATCCCAGTCGACCCTCAGCGCGGGCATTCTGGAGCTGGAAGAAGCTCTGGGCGCCTCGCTGGTGGAACGCAACAATCGCCAGGTTATTCTCAGTGCGCTGGGCAGTGAGGTGGTGGAGCGCGGTCGCACGATTCTGCTGGATGTTGAGGACCTGGTGGCGCTCTGCGATGCTTCCAGTGAGCCCTTCAGCGGCAAGCTGCGCCTGGGAGTGATTCCCACAGTGGCGCCTTTCATCCTGCCGGGTCTGCTCAAGCGCTTGCGCAAGAAGCACCCACAATTTCAGCTGTTCATTCGAGAGGACTTGAGTGGCCACCTGGTCGATGCCCTGCAACACGGTGAGTTGGACGTGTTGTTATTGGCCCTGCCGTTCCCCGCTGACAATGTCGAAACCATGCACCTGTTCGACGACGAGTTCCTGTTTGCCTGTCCCCGGGGACACGCCCTGGCAGGAGTTAAGCAGCTGAGTACAAGCGACCTGCGCAGCCAGGACTTGTTGCTGCTGGAGGACGGTCACTGCCTGCGCGACCACGCTCTAGATGCCTGTAAGTTGAAGGATTCGGAAGTGACAATTCCCTACCAGGCCACCAGTCTCAATACGATCGTGCAAATGGTCGCCAACGGTATTGGGGTAACCCTGCTGCCGCAGATGGCCATGGATTCAAAAATTCTCAGCGGTACCGAGGTGCAGACGCATCATTTCAAGGAGCACAATGTGGCTCGCTCGATCGGGCTGATGTGGCGTAAGAAGACCCCGCGACGGGCGGAATTTACCTTGCTGGGAGAGTTTATCGCCGGTGATGGCTGACAGCTCTGCTGTGTTATCGGGAGTCAGTGCTTGGTAGGCTCGCGGCCAAAATTTAATACTGAATTTTTCACAATAAGGACCACAACAATGAACAAGAATTGCTTGCTGCTAATACTCCTGGGTCTGCTCAGTATGAGCGCCACCGCCGACGAGATGATCATGAAGAATGGCTCGCGCCTGGTTGGCAAGGTGGTCAGTGCCCACCAGGGAAAGATCGTGTTTAACACGCCCTTTGCCGGTGATATCAAGGTCAAGGCGGAGAATGTAGAGCGTGTCACCACGGCCGATGCCGTCACCCTGAAAATGACGGATGGCGCCATCTACAAGGAGAGGCAAATAGTGTCTACCGACCAGGGCACGTCGGTGATTACCGACGGCGAGCCGCCGGTGTTCGTCAAGCCGGGCGATATTGCCTATGTCAATCCGGAACCCTGGCGGTTGGGCGAGGGCTACAAGTGGTTCGGTGAGGTGAATACAGCCGCTGTGCTGGAGCGAGGTAACACGGACACCGACGAATACGATGCTGACTTCAAGTCTATCTGGCGCAGCCTGGTTGATAGGTACACCCTGCGCGGTATGTATGAGGTGGATAAAACCAACGGCGAGAAAAACAAGAATCAGTGGCGCTTGCGCGGCAAATACGATCGCTTTACCAATCAGGACCCGAACACTTATTACGGTGCCCAGTTGGTGTTCTTCCACGACGAGTTCGCCGACCTCGATTTACGTACCACGGTCGGTCCCTACATTGGACGCCAGTTCTATGAGAGCAGCCTGTTATCACTTTCTGGCGAGCTTGGTCTGGTCTACGTCGATGAGCAGTTTGATGTCGCAGAAGACGATGACTTCGTGGGCGGTAACTGGGAGCTCATGTTGACCAGCGATATTATCCCCAGGACGGAACTCTACGTGGATCAGGTTGGCGTACTCAACTTTGATGATATAGACGGTGTGTTGGTCGACACCATTCTCGGTATCAAGTTTCCGCTTTTGTATGGCTTCCAAACCGCCCTCGAGGCCAAGTTTGAATATGATGGCGGCGCGGTCGGCGATGTCGATGAGTTGGACCAGACCTACAGCTTCAAGCTTGGATATACCTGGTAGTAAACGGTCTGCAGCGTGGTGCTAGCGCTGGCGGATGGTGTCTGCTAGCTGCTCCAGTAAAGGGAGGGTCTGGTCGAGGGCGAGGCAGGCATCGGTGATGCTCTGGCCGTAAGTAGCGGCGACTCCGTCAACGACTTTCTGGTTGCCGGCTACCAGGTGACTTTCCAGCATCAGGCCGCGGATAGCGGTCTCGCCGGCCTGGATTTGTTGGTTCAGGGACGCCATAACCTCGGTCTGCTTTTCATGATCCTTGCGGCTGTTGCCATGGGAGCAATCGACAATCAATGAAGCCGGCAAACCTTTTGCCTGCAGCCGGGCGGCAGCGTCCTGTATGTGCTCGGGCTCATAGTTGGGTCCCGTATCGGAGCCGCCACGCAGAATCAGGTAGCTATGGAGGTTGCCGGTGGAACGCAGAATCGCGGGCACGCCCTGCTTGGTCAGGGAGGGGAACCAGTGCGGATGCTGGGCCGATCGAATGGCGTCAATCGCAACACTGATCGCACCATTGGTGCCGTTCTTGAAGCCGACCGGCATGGACAGACCCGAGGCCAGTTCCCGATGAATTTGACTTTCGACGGTGCGAGCGCCGATCGCGCCAAAGCTCACCAACTCTGCGTAATACTGACCCAGCGTGGTGTCGAGGAATTCACTCGCGGCGGGCAGGCCCAACTCGGCAACATCCAACAGGACCTGTCGGGCGATGTGTAAGCCCTTGTTGATGTGAAAACTGTCGTCCAGGTCGGGATCGTTGATCAGGCCTTTCCAGCCGACAATGGTGCGAGGCTTTTCAAAATAAACCCGCAGTACCGGGTAGATAGCATCGGTCAGGTGATCCGTGCCAGCCTTGAACTGCCGCGCGAATTCCAGCAGTGCGACCGGGTCGTGGACGGAGCAGGGGCCGACAATGGCCAATACCCGTGGATCCTGGCCGCTGAGAATCTGTTCAATGGTCTGGCGCGCTTGCTGCAGGAACTGGGCCGAGCCCTCGGGCAACGGCAACTCATCCGCCAGCACCGCCGGTGTGATCAGCGGTTGCGATTTATTAATGCGCAGGTCGTCGGTGCTTGGGTCCATGTTGAGCTGGCTTCGCGGAAAAGGGCGCTATTGTCTATGACGCCAGCGAGGGATGCAACGCGAAGCTTCCGGGGAGCCAGCTTGCGGTGGGCGCGGCCCCGGATTTTTTCACGCAAGCTGATACAGGTCATTGCGCGGAACCTGGCTATCTGCGAGCTTAGGCGCCTCCGTTCAAGTAAATCCGGCAGCGAGCAAAGCGATGCATTTTTCCTACAGCGACAAGACCGAGCAACTGTGTACCCGTCTGCGAAACTTTATGGACGACCATATTGTGCCGCGCATTCACCAGTGGCGGGAGGAAATTGAAGCGGGTCAATTCCCTGTTTCTTTTATGGGAGATCTCAAGAGCCTGGCGCAATCCGAGGGGCTGTGGAACCTGTTTCTGCCATCCCTGCATGAGGACGAGCCGGGCATGGGTTTAAGTAACCTGGAGTATGCGCCGCTGGCTGAGATCATGGGACGAATTCCCTGGTCCGCGGAGGTATTTAACTGCAGCGCACCCGATACCGGCAATATGGAGCTGCTGCACATGTTTGCCAGTGAGGCGCAGCGCGAGCAGTGGCTTTTGCCCTTGCTGAATGGCGAAATTCGATCGGCATTTGCCATGACCGAGCCCGATGTGGCGTCCTCGGATGCTACCAATATACAGACCCTGGTTCGGCGCGATGGCGATGATTATGTAATCAACGGCCGCAAATGGTTTATCACGAATGCCTCGCATCCGGATTGCAGCTTCTTCATCTTGATGGGGAAAACCGACCCCGAGGCGCACAAGTATCAGCAGCAGTCGATGATCCTGGTGCCGATGGATACCCCTGGGGTCACGGTGGTGCGCAATGTCAGTGTCTTGAATCACGTCTCACCGGAGGGTCATAACGAGGTCCTGTTCCAGGATGTGCGGGTACCGGTGAGCAATATTCTGGGCAATGAGGGAGACGGCTTCATGATGGCCCAGGCCAGGCTGGGTCCGGGTCGAATTCATCACTGCATGCGCTGTATCGGCATGGCCGAGGTGTGCCTGGAGCTGATGGTGGCGCGTTCCCAGGAGCGCAAGACCTTCGGCAAGTTTCTCTATCAGCATGGGTCAATTGCCGAGTGGATTGCACGGTCGCGTATCGAAATTGAACAGGCCCGGCTACTGGTGCTCAAAACAGCGGCCCTGATCGATGAAGTCGGGGCGCAGGGTGCCCGCAAGGAGATCTCCATGATCAAGGTAGTGGCGCCGACCTTGCTGACCACCATTGCCGACCGGGCCATGCAGGTATTCGGCGCTATGGGCGTGAGCCCCGACACCCCGCTGGCGGATTTCTTTACCGCCGGCCGGGCACTGCGCTATGCCGACGGGCCAGATGAGGTGCACCTGCACACCATTGCCAGGCTGGAATTAAAGGAGGGTCGAGAGGCGCTGATGCATGCCACAGCGTTCCTGGCGAAGCCCGCAGCATCTTGATGCAGGTCAACGCAAAACGCCGGGATTTTTCCTAGTCTGTTAAGCATCCTGCAAGGTATGGGGGGTGTTTTATGGACAACGAATGGGTATTTGTCGCTAGCGGCCTGTTGGCAGCGATTTCGGTGGGTGGTATTTCCGTTATCTTGCTGATGATTGCTACGGGCAAGATCAAGGCCTGAGTAGCCTTTGAAGCCCGCATTCCGGGGCTTCGCGTGTTTCCGCGTCAACTGGGCTCAGCGGACGGATAGCTGGGTCTGGGTTTCCTCGTCTTTCTCTACCTGAATTTGAAAATGCGCCAGCTTGTTCAGCCCGGTGCGACCTCTACCGGCACGCCATTGATAGCCGCGTTGCCGGACAGGGCATCCAGTGCCAGTTCATCAGTTACATCGTTACAGCTGACTCCGGCATTGGCGCTGGCGATTTCAGCACGAATGCCCGTGCGGTCGTGACCGTAGCCGTGAGGAATGCTGACCACGCCAGGCATGATGTCCTCGGTCGCTTCAACTTGCAGGCGAACTTCTCCAGCCCGTGAGCGCACCGTGACCCAATCGGCTTCGCTGATCTTCCTGCTTGCCATGTCCTGTGGGTGGATCATCAGGGTGCAGCGATTCTTGCCCTTAACCAGGCGATGGTAATTGTGCATCCAGGAATTGTTTGAGCGCACGTGCCGCCGGCCGATCAACAACAAGTCGCCATGGCTGGTCTCCAGTTCCGCCTCAAGACGGGCGATATCGGCCAGTGGCTGAGGTGTATCGCAGTGAATGGTTTTGTCGGCCGTGAACAGGCGCTGGGGCAACTGAGGCATCAGTGGTCCCAGGTCTACACCGGAAGGATGTTCACGCAGTTTTTCCAGGCTCATGCCCTGGTCGGCGTAGGGTCCGGCCTGTAAAGCCATGTCGACCAGCAGGCGCGGAGCCGGTGTGGGGCGCGACTCCAGTTGCAATCTTTCGGCAAAACGCTTGCCCAGCTCATTGAAAATTTCCCAATCGTGTAGCGCGCCTTTGGGCTTCTCAAATACCGGTTCATTCATGCGAGTCGTGTTGCGAATTGAATTGACGTGGAAGCCGATGTCGTAATGGTCGTGTTCCAGTGGCGAGGTCGGTGGCAGGATGATGTCGGCGTGGCGGGTAGTCTCATTGATGAAGGGGTCAAGCGACACCATGAAATCCAGGCTCTCCAGGGCTTCATCCAATTGCCGACCGTTCGGTGTCGATAGCACCGGATTGCCGGCGCCGGTGAACAGCGCGCGAATCTGGCCCTCCCCAGGGGTGCTGATTTCTTCAGCCAGGGCGGCTGCGGGAAGTTCTCGATCAAACTCCGGCAGTTGCCTGACACGGCTGTGATGGCGGCCGAAACCACCGCGGCCGGTATTGCCCACGTTGTCGAAGGCCGGCAGGGTAAACAGGCAGCCGCCGGGCTTGTCGAGATTCCCGGTGGCGATGTTGATGATCTGGATCAGCCACTGGCACAGGGTGCCGAAAGCCTGGGTGGATACGCCCATGCGGCCGTAGCAGATTCCCGCCTCCGCGGCTGCGAGGTCGCGTGCCATACCGCGGATACTGTCGGCATCAATGCCACAGTGAGCGGCAACCCGCTCCGCCGTGAATTCACTGCAGGCCTCGGCCACGGTCTCGAGACCCGTGACGAAATCTGACAAATGACCCGGGTCGACCAGGTCTTCGCTGAACAGGGTATTGAGAATGGCTAGCAGCAGGGCGGCATCGGTACCCGGCGTGATGAAATGGTGCTCGCTGGCCAGTTCCGCGGTTTCGGTGCGGCGCGGGTCTATGACCACCAGTTTGCCGCCGCGCTTTTTCATGTCCTTGATGCGCTTGCGCACATCGGGCACGGTCCAGATGCTGCCATTGGAGGCGATCGGGTTGGCGCCGAGCATGAGGAAATAATCGCTGCGATCGATATCGGGAATCGGGAACATCAGTTTGTGACCGAACAACCACAGGCCGATCAGGTGGTGTGGCAATTGGTCGACCGAGGTGGCGGAAAATCGGTTGTCAGTGCGGATATGCGAAAACAAGGCAGACTGGTGAGTCATCATGCCGTAGTTGTGCACTGATGGATTGCCCAGGTAAATACCAATAGCGTTGACGCCGTGACGTTCATAGGTATCAGCGAGTTGCGCGGCGGTAGTATCCAGGGCCTCGTCCCAGCTGATTTCCTGCCACTGCACTGAACCGTCATCCTGGCGCACTTTCTTGACCGGTTGGCGCAGTCGGTCAGGGTCCTCGTGCAGGTCTTGCAGTGCCACCGCTTTTGGGCAGATATGACCGCGGCTCAAGGGGTCGTCAGGATCACCTTTGATAGACACAATCTGGCCATTGTCGACTTCGATTTTGACGCCGCAGATCGCCTCGCACAGGTGGCAGGCACGTAAGTGAGTTTCGCTCATGCCGGACTCCGCAGGCCGCGCACCAGGTCTTCACACTCCTGGCGTTCGAGGAAGCGGGGGACGGGGTAGCCGCTGGCTTCCTTAAGCGCTGCTGTTACGATGGCGTCGATATCCTCTTCCTTGATGACATCGGTAGTTTTGGGGATGCCAATCTCCGCGTTCAGCGACCAGACCTTGTCGATGACTTTTTGCGCCAGGGCGTCCTCGGTTTCCGTTGCGGAGCCGAGGTCGGTGTGGACGGCCAGTTCTGCCAGTCGTTTTGATGCGGAGTCCTTCAACAGTTCCAGCACATGGGGCAGTACCATGGCATTGCCGAGCCCATGGGGAACACTGTAAAGGCCGCCGAGTTGGTGTGATATGGCGTGCACGTAGCCGACCAGGCAGGTGGAGAACGCCAGGCCTGCAAAATATGAGGCCAGCGCCATGGCTTCTCGGGCTTCAAGATCATCGCCATTGCGGCAGGCCTGGGCAATATTGTCGAAAATCATCTTGGTCGCAGTGCGCCCGAAGGCCAGGCACTCTTCAGTATCCCAGACGTTGATATAAGACTCGATGGCGTGCGTGAGCGCGTCCATGCCGGTGGCCGCGGTGATATGGGGCGGCAGCCCGCGCATGATCTCCGAATCCAGGGCGGCCGCGCTGGGAATGACCCTTGGATCCGCCACCATCAGCTTTTCATGGGTGTCGTTGTCGGAAACGACAGCGACCAGGGTGACTTCCGAGCCGGTGCCTGCGGTTGTAGGCACAGCAAACAGCGGCAGTGTAGGTACCTTGCTTTTCTTCAGCCCCACACACTGCTCGGCAGTGAGATCGTTAGAGCCCGCCATGGCAATGACCTTGGCGGCATCAATGGATGAGCCGCCGCCGACGGCGAGCACGCTATCGCAGTTATTCTGCTTCAGGCAGGCAATGCCCTCATTGACAAGTTGCACCGTGGGATCCGGCAAGACGCCATCGAAAATATGGGTATTCACGCCACGTTCCTGCAGTCGCGCAAGTGCAGGATTGAGGATGCCCAGCTCCATCAGCGGCTTGTCGGTGACGATCAGAATGTCCTTGAAGCCAAAATGGGCGATGGTGTTGCACAGCTCAAGGGTCGAATTCTGGCCCACGAACACCCCGGGCCGCGGTTGAGGTGTCATGACCAGACGTTTTTTCAGTGACAAGATGGCGCGATAACCCCACTCCTTATAAAAAGCCGGCATAACTCTGTCCTCTGCTTATACTCATGCGGAGGGAAAGTCTGGCAGTACCCGACTAAGATGTAAACTTAAACGCCCACCTCCGACCCCACTGGGGTCGGAGGTAAATGGGGTCAGACCCCAGCGGGGTCGGAGGTAAATGGGGTCGGAGGTAAATAGGGTCGGAGGTAAATGGGGTCGGAGGTGAGATGAAGACAGCGGTGGTGATTGGAGTTGGTCCTTTACGGGGGCTGGGGGCGGTTCTATGCCTGACGGCGGCGCGAGCGGGTTTACACGTGGTGGTGAGTGGGCGCAGCCCGGACAAGCTGGCTGCGGTGGTGGCTGAAATAGAGGCTGGCGGTGGTACGGCGACGGCGGTGGCATGTGATACCACGGACGAGCTGCAGGTGGTGAGCTTGTTGGAAAAGGCGGAGGCCATTGCGCCGGTTCACCTGGCGATCTATAACGCGGGCAACAACATGCCTGGCAACTACCTGGAAATGGAGGCGGACTTCTTTGATCGCTGTTACCGGGTGGGCCTGTTCGGTGGCTTCCTGTTCAGCCGTGAAGCCCTGCGCAAGATGGCGCCGCGGGGCGATGGCTGTCTTATCTTTACCGGCGCCAGCGCGTCCATGCGCGGCAAGCCCTGGTTTGCGGCGTTCACTGCTGCCAAAGGTGGCCTGCGCAACCTGGCCCAGAGCCTGGCCCGCGAGTTCCAGCCCCAGGGTATACACGTGGGGCACGTGGTGATCGACGGCGGCATCTACGGCGAGAAAATCGAGACACGGGTGCCGGACTGGTATGCAGAAAAGGGGGACACCGGCTTGATCGACCTGCAGGGAATAGCTGACGCCTACCTCTATCTCTATCAGCAGCCGCGCAACGCCTGGACCCACGAACTGGACCTGCGCACACACGTGGAAGCCTTCTAACTGGTCTATACTTGCGCCAGCCTAACCGACCCGGAAGTCTGCCAATGAAGAATTTATCAGTGCTGCTGTGCATTGCATTTGCCGTACTCGCCTGTACCCAGGAACCGCCTGCCGCCAGTCCGTCATTGCTGGTCGATCCCGTCCGGCTGCAAGCCCATATCGAGTTCCTCGCCTCTGACAATCTGCGCGGTCGTGATACCGGCAGCGTCGATTACCATCTTGCGGCGGAGTACGTGGCGTCCGAATTCCGCCAGTTGGGGCTGACCCCGGCCGGCGATGAGGGCAGTTTTTTCCAGCAGGTACCGCTGTTGGAGCATCGACTGGTAGAGGGCAGCGCCAGCGCGGTCTTGCACACCGAGGCTGGCGATATTGAGCTCGAGTACCCTACCCAGTACATCATGGGCCCTGATCGTATGGTGCCGGAGCAGTCGCTGAGTGGCGAAATGGTGTTTGTGGGTTACGGCATTGTGACCGAGGAATTTGATCACGATGACTATGCCGGGCTCGATGTAGACGGCAAGATCGTGGTAGTACTCGATGGTCGTCCCAAGGCATGGCCGACGGAGGAAGGATCACACATCGCTTCCAGCCGGGAGAAAGTGCGTTATGCGGCAGAGCGCGGTGCCATCGGCTACGTTACCCTGCACACGCCAAGGTCGGAGCAGACCTTTGCTTTCGAAAAAAACTTCAAGTATCTCGACTTGCCCGGCATGAGTTTTGTTGATGCCGATGGAGTGCCCGATGGCTACTGGCAGCAGATCAAGGGCGGCGCCTTCCTCAACCTGGATGCGGCCGCATTGTTATTCGCAGATGCGCCGCAGTCCATAGAGGAGATTTACCAGGCCGATAACGAGCAGCAGGCAATCAGCGGCTTTGTCTTACCTGGCTCGCTGAGCCTGTCGCGCAAATCCAGTTTTCGCCGACTGCAGTCGCCCAACGTGGTTGCGATCATTGAGGGCAGTGACCCAGAGCTGAAGAACGAGTACCTGGTTTACAGCGCCCATCTCGACCACCTCGGTGTCATTGCGAACAGCGATGGTGATGAGGAGATCTATAACGGTGCCCTGGATAACGCCGCCGGCGTGGCCACCCTGCTGGAAACAGCGCGGGTGCTCAATGCTGAGCGGGACCAGCTCAAGCGCTCGGTGATGTTTGTCACAGTAACCGGCGAGGAAAAGGGCTTGCTGGGAGCGGGTTATTACGCCGCCAACCCCACCGTTCCCATCGACAGCCTGGTCGCCAATATTAATCTCGACATGCCGCTGTTCATCTATCCCTTCGCCGATGTGGTGGCCTTTGGTGCTGAACACAGTACCTTGAAGGCATTTGTGGGGCGCGCCGCCGAGCGGGCAGGCATCAAACTGTCGCCGGACCCGATGCCGGAGCAGGGCCTGTTTACCCGCAGCGACCATTACCGCTTTGTCCGCAAGGGGGTGCCGGCGGTGTTCCTGGTGACGGGATTCGAATCCAAAAATCCGGAGCCCAGTGGTGGTGAGGTGTTCCAGGCCTTTATCGCCGATCACTACCACCAGCCTTCCGATAATACCGACCTGCCCATTGATTACGCAGCCGGTGCGCTGTTTACCGAGATCAATATCAACATCGGTCGAGAGGTTTGCAAGGGCAGTGAGCGCCCCCGCTGGAACCCGGGTGACTTTTTCGGTCGCACTTTCGCCGGTATCGAATAGGCAACTTCGCACGCGGTACCCTGGTATTCACCGAGGCCCGCGAGTTGCTCATGTCGGCCTCCTGAGCAGCGCTATTTATTAGGCGCTGCTCAAGCGGCAGGCTCCATGCAAGCTGGCCAGCAAGGCACCTTGCTCTATCAAGCCCATAGCCTTTTCGATATCGGGGGCGAAGTAGCGGTCCTTGTCGTAAAAAGGAACCTCGCTGCGCAATATCCCCCTGGCCTCTTCCAGCGCTGCTGAGGAGGTCAGCGGCGCCAGGAAGTCCAGGCCCTGGCAGGCGGCGAGCCACTCGATCGCGAGGATACCGCTGGTGTTTTCGTTCATGTCGCGCAGGCGCCTGGCGGCGAAGGTGGCCATGGAAACATGGTCTTCCTGGTTAGCCGAGGTAGGCAGGCTGTCCACCGAAGCCGGGTGCGCCAGCGACTTGTTCTCACTGGCCAGCGCCGCACCCGTCACCTGGGCAATCATAAAGCCAGAGTTAACACCGCCGTTGTCTACCAGGAAAGGCGGCAGGCCACTCAGCTGCGAGTCGATCATCAGCGCCATGCGTCGCTCCGACAGGGAGCCAATTTCGGCGATGGCCAGGGCGATATTGTCAGCCGCCATGGCGACAGGTTCGGCGTGAAAGTTGCCGCCGGAGAGGATGTCGCCCTGCTCGACGAACACCAGTGGATTATCCGAGACTGCGTTCGCTTCCACCATGATCACGTCTGTGGCGCTGCGCAACTGCTGCAAGCAAGCACCCATGACCTGGGGCTGGCAGCGCAGCGAGTAGGGATCTTGCACGCGACCGCAATCCCGGTGTGATTCCTCGATCTGAGAACTGTCCAGCAACTCACGGTATGCCGCTGCCATATCAATCTGGGCACGGTGGCCGCGGGCGTCGTGAATTCGAGCATCAAAAGGTGTGCGCGAGCCCTTGGCGGCCTCAACTGTCAAGGCGCCAATCACTGTCGCGGCAGCCAGGGCATTCTCGGCCCGTAGCAAACCCTCAATCGCCAGGGCCGTGGACACCTGGGTGCCGTTCAACAGGGCCAGCCCCTCCTTGGGTGCCAGTATCATCGGTTCCAGCCCGGCTATCTCAAGGCCTTTGCTGGCGGGGAGGCGCTGACCGGCGTGGATGACTTCTCCTTCGCCCAGCAGGGGGGCGCTCATGTGAGCCAGTGGCGCCAGGTCACCGGAGGCGCCAACTGAACCCTTGGCGGGAATGCAGGGATACACTTGCGCAGCCAGCAGTTGCATCAAGGCCTCGATCACCTGCAGACGAACGCCGGAAAAGCCGCGGGCCAATGAATTAATCTTCAACACCATCAGCAAGCGCACGGTGGCTTCGGGCAGGAGTTCGCCGATACCAGCGGCGTGGCTGAGTACGATGCTGCGCTGAAGCGTTTCCAGTTCATCCGCCTCGATTCGGGTATTGGCCAACAGGCCGAAGCCGGTGTTGATGCCATATACCGTGCGGCCCTCGGCCATCACCGCAGCGACCGTTGCCGCCGCAGCTTCAACACCAGCGATACAGCCTGGGTCCAGGCTCAGTTTGACCGGATTTTCCAGCACGGCCTTGAGCTGATCCAGCCGCAGTGTTCCCGGTAACAATTGCAGTTCAAGCATGACTCAGTCCTCACCCAGCATTGGCAGATCGAGGCCGTTCTCACGGGCGCAGTCTTCGGCGATGGTGTAACCGGCATCGGCGTGGCGCATGACGCCGGTGCCGGGGTCGTTCCACAGCACCCGGCCTACTCGCTCCCGGGCCGCGTCGCTGCCGTCGCAAACGATGACCACACCGGAGTGCTGACTGAAGCCCATGCCGACACCGCCGCCGTGGTGCAGGCTGACCCAGGTGGCGCCACTGGCGGTATTCAACAAGGCATTCAACAGGGGCCAGTCACTGACCGCGTCGGAACCGTCCTGCATGGCTTCGGTTTCCCGGTTGGGGGAGGCGACGGACCCGGAATCCAGGTGATCGCGGCCGATGACGATGGGTGCCTTCAGTTCACCACTGGCGACCATGTCATTGAACGCTTGCCCGAGGCGGGCGCGGTCCTTGAGGCCGACCCAGCAGATCCGTGCCGGCAGACCCTGGAACTGGATCCGCTCGCGCGCCATGTCCAGCCAGTTGTGTAGCTGTGGGTTGTCTGGAATCAGCTCCTTAACCTTGGCGTCGGTCTTGTAAATATCCTCGGGGTCACCGGACAGTGCGACCCAGCGGAACGGGCCGATTCCCTCACAGAACAAGGGGCGCACATAGGCGGGCACGAACCCCGGGAAGTCAAAGGCGTTGGCAACACCTTCTTCCAGCGCCATCTGCCTGATGTTGTTCCCGTAGTCCAGGGTGGCGGCCCCGGCGTCCTGGAAACCCAGCATCGCCGTTACCTGGATGGCCATGGACTGCTTGGCGGCCTTGACCACGCCGGCGGGGTCACTCTGGCGACGCTCGGCGGCCTCCGCCATAGTCCAGCCTTGGGGCAGGTAGCCATTGAGCGGATCGTGGGCACTGGTCTGGTCGGTGACACAGTCTGGGATCACGCCGCGCTCGAGCAACTCCGGGAAAATATCTGCAGCATTGGCCAACAGGCCGACGCTGACGGCTTCGCCCTTGCTGCCGGCCTCTTCAATGATTGCCAGTGCCTCGTCGAGGTTGCCGGCTTTCTTGTCCAGATAGCCGTTGCCGAGACGGAAGTCGATGCGGGTTTCGTCGCACTCCACCGCCAGCATGGAAAAGCCGGCCATGGTCGCTGCCAGGGGCTGGGCGCCGCCCATGCCACCGAGACCTGCGGTAAGAACCCAGCGGCCCCTGGCTTCACCGTCAAAATGGGTTTTCGCCACTGCGGCGAATGTCTCGTAAGTACCCTGCACGATGCCCTGGCTGCCAATGTATATCCAGGAGCCGGCGGTCATCTGGCCGTACATCATAAGGCCGAGCTTATCGAGCTCGTTAAAGTGTTCCCAGTTGGCCCAGTGCGGGACGATGTTGGAATTGGCGATGAGAACCCGGGGGGCCTCGCTGTGGGTGCGGAACACACCCACCGGCTTGCCACTCTGTACCAGCAGGGTTTCGTCGTCGCCGAGTCGCTTCAGTGTATCGACTATGCGGTCATAGCAGTCCCAGTTGCGTGCGGCGCGGCCGATGCCGCCATAGACCACCAGCGACTGCGGGTGCTCGGCGACGGCCGGATCGAGATTGTTCATCAGCATGCGCAGGGGTGCCTCGGTGAGCCAGCTTCTGGCGCTGAGCTCGGTGCCAGTCGCTGCGTGTATCACGCGGTCACTGTTGCGATTGTCGTTCATGTCCAGATCCTCATAGTTCTTCGCCGGTGTAGCCGGCGGCTAAAAATTCAGGTGGCTGCCAAGTCGGTAGCGGCTGCCGGGGTAAATCAGGTGGGCGATATTTACGATGCCGCGCGGGCCCCAGGTGCGGCGGCTGACCCGGAGGCAGGGCTCGGCGCTATCAATTTTCAGGGCCCTGGCGATGGTGGCATCGACTGCCACCGCCTCTATCGTCTGGTCCGCCTCAGTGAGCGGGGAAATTCCCGACAGGTAACGGCTGGCGGTGGTAGCGCTGAAGTCCTGGTCCAGGTAGTCGGGCCCAAAGCGGGGGTTCACATAACGTTCCTCGTATTGCAGCGGAAGCTTGTTCTCGCTGTGCACGATCACGCTGTGAAAAATGCTGGCGCCACCCTCAAGTCCCAGTTGCAGGGCGGTGTTTTTGTCCGCTGTTACTGTTTCCAGCATCAGCACCCTGGCACTGTGGCTGTGCCCGCGCGCCCTGATCTCGTCATCGATGCTGTGTATTTCCAGCATCGAGCTGCGCGGGCGCGCGTCGGCGACAAAACTGCCCAGGCCCTGGGAGCGGACCAGGATGCCTTCCTCGCCCAGTTCCTGCAGGGCGCGTCGCGCGGTCATGCGGCTGACATCGAATTCAGTGGCCAGCGCATTTTCCGAGGGAATGCGGTCACCGGCACCCCACTTGCCCGCGTCTATGCGGCCAATGATGTGATCCTTGATAACCGTGTATCGGGGTTTTGCCATTCCGCTGTCTTGCCTTGCTGCTATGCTGAATTCAGAAAGGACGCCAGTCTAGTTGTATATACATGTATATACAACTAGACTGGCCCAGGATTTTTAGACCATTACGTAATGAAAACTTTTGATTTCATAGCCGGCACCGGCCCACTGCTACTGAGTATGCCCCATTGCGGGACCGAACTGCCGCCTGCGCTCGCCGCGACCATGACACCGGGTGCCCAAGAGCTGGCCGACACGGACTGGCATGTGGATCGCTTGTACGCCTTCGCCCGGGAACTTGGCGCGAGCATTATTCGACCGTATTGTTCCCGCTATGTGATCGATCTCAACCGCCCGGCTGACGACAGCAACCTGTACCCCGGTGCTAACAGCACCGGGCTCTGTCCCACCAGCAGCTTTGCCGAGGAGCCCCTCTATTTGGCTGGACAGGCGCCGGATGAACAAGAGGTGGCGCGGCGACTGGAGCAGTGGTGGCGGCCCTATCACCAGCAATTGGAAACTGAACTGGCGCGACTGCAACAAGCCCATGGCATCGCCCTGCTATTTGAGGCGCATTCGATACGCTCGACAGTGCCACGCCTGTTCGATGGGCGCTTGCCTGATCTCAATGTCGGGACCGCTGGTGGCCAGAGCTGTGCACCGGCGATGCTGGCGGCGGTCGAATCGGTGCTGGCCGCGCAGCAGGATTACAGCTACGTTGTTGATGGACGCTTCAAGGGTGGTTATATCACCCGCGCCTACGGCGCGCCGGATGCCGGTGTGCATTCCCTGCAAATGGAACTCGCCCAGTGCCTGTACATGGAAGAAGAACTACCCTTCAATTACCTGCCTGAACGTGCCGCGCAATTGCAGCCGCTGCTGCAGCGCCTGTTGCAGGCCATGATCACCTGGGCCCAGGCGGAGGTCGCTTAAGCACATGCAGTGGGACACACTCTGGATCCATCTACGGCTGGCCACTATGGCTGCGGCCCACGGCTCTCCCTATGGCACGCTGCCAGAGGCTGGCGCGGACTGCGCGCTGGCAATCAGGGATGGCAAGATTGCCTGGCTGGGAAGGATGGCGGAGCTGCCCGATTACGACCTGGCGCAAGTCAATGTAATCGATGGGGGTGGTCGCTGGATGACCCCTGGCCTCATCGACTGCCATACGCACCTGGTCTACGGCGGTAATCGAGCAGAGGAATTCGAGTTGCGCCTGAGCGGTGTCAATTACGAGGAAATTGCACGCCGCGGAGGCGGAATTTTGTCCACCGTCAAAGCCACCCGCGCGGCCAGCGCGCAGCATCTATTCGAAACTGCCGCCCGCCGCTTGCAACATTTCCTCGACGAGGGTGTGACCGGTATCGAGATCAAGTCCGGTTACGGCCTGGACCGCGAGACAGAAGTGAAGATGCTGCAGGTAGCGCGTCGTTTGGGCCAGCAGTTTCCGGTGTCGGTGCGCACCACGTTTTTGGGTGCCCATACCCTGGCGCCGGAGTTTGACGATGCCGATGCCTATATCGAGCACCTGGTCGCCGGGGTGTTACCGCAGATTGTCGAGCTGGAGTTGGCTGACGCCGTCGATATTTTTTGTGAGGGCATTGGCTTCGACCTGGCCCAGACTGAAACCCTGTTACGTGCGGCCCAGGCCCAGGGATTGGCGATCAAGATTCACGCTGAGCAGCTCAGCAATCTGGGCGGTACGGCCCTGGCCGCCGGGCTGGGGGCGCTGTCGGCGGACCACCTCGAATACCTGGACGAGGCAGGCGTTGCGGCCATGGCGGCGGCTGGCACCGTGGCGGTATTGCTGCCAGGAGCTTTCTATTTCCTGCGTGAGACCCAATTGCCACCGATCGATGCTTTGCGCCAGGCTGGAGTGCCCATTGCCATCGCCTCGGACTGCAACCCCGGTAGTTCGCCCGCAGAATCCCTGCTCTTGATGCTGAACATGGCCTGCACCCTGTTTCACCTTACCCCTGAGGAGGCCCTGGCAGGTGTCACCCGCGAGGCCGCCCGTGCACTGGGTTGGGAGGAGCAGCGCGGTACCCTGGAAGTCGGCAAGCGCGCCGACCTGGTGCTGTGGGATATTGATCACCCGGCTGAGTTGGCCTACTACCTGGGTCGCAATCCCTGTCACCAGGTGGTTCTCGCGGGCCAGGCAGTGCTCGAGAATGCCTGAGGCCAGAACACTCTATATCGAGCGCGCGCTGTTGGCAGATGGCTGGGCGAGGCAGCTTGTACTCAGCATTGATGAGGAGGGTTTGATCACCGGGCTCAAGCCGGATGTGGCGTCAATGCCAGCCGGGGCTGAGGCTGTCAGTGGGGTTGTTGTGCCGGGTATGGCCAATTGCCATTCCCATGCCTTCCAGCGCGCCATGGCGGGCCTTACTGAAACCCGCGGCAGCGGCGACGACAGCTTCTGGAGCTGGCGTGATGCCATGTACCGTTTGCTACAGCACATTGGCCCGGATGAACTACAGGCAATCAGCGAGCAGCTCTATATTGAGATGCTCAAGCACGGCTACACCGCGGTGGGGGAGTTTCATTACCTGCATCACAACCCCAGTGGCGTTGCCTACGACGACCCCACCGAAATGTCCCGGCGGGTAATTGGCGCAGCGCAGTCTGTCGGTATTCACATCACCCACCTGCCGGTTCTGTATTGCCACAGCGATTTTGGCGGCTTGCCGCCGGAGACCGGGCAGCGTCGTTTTGTCCATGACATTGATGCCTACCAGAATCTGCTGCAGCAATTGCACAAGGCCTACCAGGGTGTTGCCAATGTGCAGTTGGGTATTGCACCCCACTCCTTGCGTGCGGTGAGTGAGCCCTTGTTGCGGCAGGCCATAGCTGCCATTGATGAACTGGACGGGGCTGCTCCCATTCATATTCATATTGCCGAGCAGGAACGGGAGGTGGTCGCTTGCCTGGAACATACCGGCAAGCGACCGGTGGCCTGGTTGCTTGATCATTTTGACCTGGATGCGCGCTGGTGCCTGGTGCATGCAACCCATGTCGATGAGCAGGAGACCCTGGCCCTGGCTGACAGTGCTGCAATCGCTGGTCTGTGCCCGACCACCGAGGCTAATCTCGGCGACGGCATTTTCCCGGCGGTAGATTATCTGCAGGGGCGGGGACGATTTGCCATCGGTTCCGACAGCCAGGTCTGTCTCGACCCTGCCCAGGAGTTGCGCTTGCTGGAATATGGACAGCGCCTGCAGCGACGCCGACGCAGCTTGTTGGCGGACGCACAGCAGCCTTCGGTAGGAGAGTACCTGTTTCGCGGTGCTGCGCGCGGAGGTGCCCAGGCCCTGGGGCTCAACAGCGGCGAACTCAGGCAAGGTGCGCGGGCTGACCTGCTTGTACTGGACCAGCAGCATCCGGGCCTTTATAGCAAACAGGAATCCGCGCTGCTGGACAGCTGGATCTTTAGCTGTAATGGCACGCCGGTCAAAGATGTCATGGTGGCGGGGCAGTGGCGAGTGCGGGATGGTGTGCATGCACAAGAAGAAGCGGTGGCGCAGCGTTTCCGCGAGGTCCTGGACAGGCTTGGCCAGCGGCACTAGCCCGCAGCAACTTCACTCTGGACTCCGGGCGATCCGCTCCTGATAATGATGCTGCCCATTATATTCTGAAGGAGAAAACTTTGGCCGGAGGCAGCTTGCTGGTCCTGCTCGACGATATCGCCGTCATTCTCGACGATGTCTCTTTGATGACCAAGGTTGCGGCACGCAAAACGGCCGGCGTCCTCGGTGATGACCTGGCGCTGAACGCCGAGCAGGTCTCCGGTATCAAGGCGGACCGCGAACTTCCTGTGGTGTGGGCGGTTGCCAAGGGCAGTTTTCGCAACAAGCTTATCCTGGTGCCGTCGGCGCTGGTCATTTCTGCGGTAGCCCCGCCGGTGGTGCTCTGGCTATTGATGCTGGGTGGTCTCTACCTGTGTTATGAGGGCTTCGAGAAAATCGCGCATAAGTTCCTGCACACTGCAGAGGAAGACGCGCAACATCACGCAGAACTTACCGAACATCTGAGAGATAGCTCGCTCGACCTGGTGAAGGTAGAGGAGAGCAAGATCCGCGGTGCCATCCGTACCGACTTTATCTTGTCGGCAGAAATTATCGTCATCACCCTCGGCACTGTCGCGGGCTCCAGCCTGACTGTGCAGGTGTCGGTGGTGTCAGCCATAGCCCTGCTGATGACGGTGGGTGTTTATGGTCTGGTCGCCTTGATCGTAAAAATTGATGATGCGGGACTCTACCTGGCCAATATTTCGGTGGCGGGTGCCTGGGGCGGGTTTCAGCGTTGGCTTGGCTTGCGTCTTTTGGATTTCGCGCCCTGGTTAATGAAAGCGCTGACCGTTGTGGGCACCGCCGCCATGTTCCTGGTGGGGGGTGGCATCCTGGTGCATGGCCTGCATGTCGTCGAGGTTGCGATCGGCGGTATCGCCACGGCAATGGCCAATTGGCCCGCGGTGGGGCCTGTGCTGGCTTACCTGGCGCGGCCGCTGCTGGCAGCCTTGTTCGGCATCGTCGCGGGTGGCGTTGTGGTCGCGGTGATGCCTGTCCTTCGTGCCGGCTGGCGTGGGGCGATGGGCTTATTCGGGAAGTCCGGCTGACCCATAGCGCTGGATATTGTTTGACCAGGTTCTCAGTTTTGAGCGCTAACTTACTGAAAGTATTGAGCTAATAACCGGTCTTGCAATATACTGCGCCGCTCAATCAATGCAGTAAACAGCGCGGCGCAAGAATTTCAGTGAGCACGACCAAATCATTAATAAACCTGCTAATTACCCCGGCATTGCTGGTGGCTGCGGCTGTGCATGCGGAAAGCCCTGGCGGCGGGCTGCGTGCCAGTTTTACACCGAAGCTGCTCAGCCTTGAGCTGAAAGAGGATGAACAGGACAATCTACAGGAGGCCCGTATCAACTCGGGTCTGGGCCTGGCGCTGCAGAACGATTTACTTGAGTTCGCCCTCGATTACCAGTTGCAGAGCCGACTGCAGGATCATGGGCGTTTCGATGAGAACGTACTTTCCCAGCAGCTCGGTGCCTCGCTACACAGTTCAGCACTCAATGAGCTGCTCGGCCTCGATGCCGATATTCATGCGGGCAGCACCATCAAGGCAGGCGGTGATGCCTACCAGTACCGGATTGCTCCCGCGGTCTCCAAATCAATTGCCGATCTTGCCAGGCTCAGCGTTGCCTACGAGTACTCGCTGGATAAGGCTTCCGCAGCGGCAGAGGAACAACAAAAAACCGGATATAGCATGGGCCTCAATGGCTCGGTGCGAAACGGAAGGTTGACCTGGAAAGGTAACTACCGCAGCACCGATACCTACGCCGCTCGCCTGGACCAGGTGCAGAGTATCGAGTTGCTTGAGTTCGAGTCGCGCTATCAACTGATTCCAGAACTAAGCCTGGAAGTGTCTGGTGCCAACAAAGACGAGACCCTGTTCGATGAGGGCCTGGCCAATGAGATAGTCACCGAGACTCGCTACGGTGCCGGTCTGGCCTGGTCGCCTTCTGCGCACTACTCAGTGGCCTTCAAGGTCAACCGCCTGGATGAAACCCGTCACAAGCAGGATGAGGTGTTCGGCAGCGGCGCCGTGTCCTGGTTTCCCCAGCCCAATCTTGAGTTCAAGCTCAGCTATGGCGATCACCTGGTCGAAGGTGCGCGCGGCCTGATGCTGAGTACCCGCATCGACCTCAACGATTCCTGAGCGCTCGCGCTATTTGGATTCCTGCTCCTCTGCCGGCTTGCTGGCGTCCCAGCCGGACAGGCGAATACCAATGAGGCTGGCCACCAGTATGGTGGTGTAGAAAATGCTTACCACCGCTTCCATATAGGCAAGAAATCGCGCGATCGGCTGCGCAGGTGTCAGGTCTCCGTAGCCCAGTGTGGTCAGAGTTACGAAGCTGTAGTAGGTAGCACTTTGCATGTTGTGCCGCCAGCCGCTGTCAGCCAGTCCATGTAGTGAGCCGGGGTACAGCTCCTCCGCCAGCAGGTAGGCGAATGCCCACACCAGCCCCAGCAGGAAATAAACGCAGATAGCGCCGACGATCTTGTTGCCATCGATGTCTCCAGTGAAGAGCACCTGGTTCCCGGCCTGGTAAATGGTGAAGCAGAGGAACGCCAGTACGGTGCATAGCTGTGCAAGTGACATTAGATGGTGTTCGAGATAAAGGTCGCCCAGAAGCAACGCGCCGATAAAAACACTGGCGCCGATTTTCCAGCCGACCCAGCGGGACTTGCCCCTGTCCAGGGCCCATATATTTGTCACCAGGGTTACCAGCAGGGTCAGGCTGACGACGCGCTGACCGCTTTCCCATTGATACTGACCCACTACCGCACCACTGAACAGCAGGAACACCAGTGCCCCCAATAGCCAGATAAAATTGTCTTCCCGGGTGATTCTTCGGTGCGGCATATGAGTTCTCCTGGTAGTTCAGCGCGTGCCACTCAAGCACGGATAGTCTAGCACTACACAAAGCCCAGGGACCCTGTCACTAGAGTTTGTAGTGCACGTCCACCCTGATGGCGAAATCCTGGTCCAGCTTCTGGCGTATCTGCCGCTTCAATTCGGCCAGGTCTTCCCGGCCAAGCGGTTGATTGACTTCGATGTTGATCATCAGCCCGCTTGCGCCATCGGTTGCGCGCACGTCCACATCGGTAATCAGTACTGATTTGCCGTTTATTTCGAAGCGTTCAAGTTCCAGCGCGTCTTCGGCCTCCCAACGCTGGGTGATGTGAACTGAAGAGACGCCTAGCGGAATAGCGATCAGTGCCAGCAACAGGACTACGACACCGATGCGGCGCCTGGCATGCAGTACTGGAGAGAAGCCGAGCACCCGAAAGGTGAGTGTGGCGGCCAGTACGATCCCCACCAGGTTGGTGGAAAATAACAGGAAGGCCTGACCGAAGAACCAGGGGTCGCCGCGTCCGATGCCAATGCCGGCCACAGACAGCGGCGGTACCAGGGCCACGGCGATCGCTACACCTGCCAGGTTCTGTGAGATCTCCTTGAAGGAGCGCGAACAGGCCGCCGCAACACCTGAAAATATGGCCACGAAAAGGTCCGGCAGGCTGGGATGTAGCCTGCTTGCCATCTCAGTGGTCAAGGGTTCATAGGGGAATACCCAGGAGGTCAGCGCGGCGGCGGCCAATGCCAGGCATACCCCCAGCCCGATTTTCTCCAGGGATTGCCAGAACATCTTGTCATTGGCGCGCAGCAGGGCCATGGATACGGACACCAGGGGTGCCATCAAGGGTGCCAGTATCATCGCGCCGATAATGACGGCGGCGCTGTTGAGGTACAGGCCCAGGGTGGCAATGCAGGTGCTGAGCAGAATGAAGACCACATAGTTGGCACTGATGGCGGCGTCATCGGTGAGCGCGGTAAACAAATCCCTGAAACGCTCTTCCGAGGCGTAGGAGAATAGCGGAACGCGACTGCCAATAGAGCGACTCAACTCCTTGCTGCTGCGCAGGTTGCCCACCCGCACAGTTTCCTTGTCAGCCTCGACCCCGGTATCCGCATCCATGAGTGCTGGGCCCAGGTTGACCCGCGCGGCGGCCGGTGAGACTTTGACTTTCACCGGTGTCTGGGTGGCGAGGCTGCCATCGATATACACATCCTTGATCTTGTCGGACTCGATGCTGAACTCGCGACTCTGCATATAGCCGACCGCATTGGGTAGTCCGGATTTGCGGCTCAAGCGGGAGAAGACCTGGTAGAGGAAGCGCAGGTACTCGACCATGGAAAATGGTGATGCGGTGATCAATCCGACCTGGCCGTCGCGCACGGACAACTGGTTGCCGATCAGGCGCGATACCAGGTCACCCTCGTGGCGCTCAACAATCATGCAACCGGTGCAGGCGGTTTCCACCTGCTTGCCGTTGGCAGTGAGGAAGCGGTAGGGATAGAGCTGCAGCCGTGCTGTGCGCGAGAAGGCCTGTTTCAACATATCGAACCAGGTCAGGTCGTCAAGGGCATCCAGTGCCGGCATCCAGCCAATGATTGCGCGGAACAGGGTAATCTCGCCGTTGCATAGGGCGATATCCATGGGTTTGGGATCGGCCTGCAGTGCCAGCGCGATGGCCTCGTCGTCGCCCTGTGGCAGGTCAAGGTAGCGGCGCAAGCGGGACTGGTCGCTCATGGGTACGATGCCGAGGCTGAAGCCTCGCTGCATGGCCAGGCGCAGTACCTGCTTGATGCCATCCAGTGAGGCCGACACCACCAGGTGTTGCTGGTCTGATGGCAGCTGCTCGACCGGTGTCGCCAGGAACTCATCAAGTGGCATTGCCGTGATTTCGCAGCCCTGCTCATTGGCGCTGCACTGCTCTATCAGCGGCTGTGCTTCCGGCTGGTAGACAAACAGTGCGCTGTTGACGAAATCACTCACGAGCCATGGTTCCCTTAGACCGATGAATGTGCCCACTGTAGCACGAAGTTCCGCACTGCGTGGCGAACAGCGGCCGTGGGAAAGCTAGTGCTGGAGCGCAAAAAAAAGGCTGTTGGGTGACTCTGTTCCGACAGCGATTTGTGCAATACTTTGAACAAATGATTATAAGAATCCTGAAGTCTGTTGCGACGACATGCCTGCAGGAGAGAAGAAATGTACAGGGCGATAATGCAAGCGAATAATATGCCGTCCCGCTGCGGTATGCGATTAGTGGTAGCACTGGTGGTAGGCCTTTCATCAACGGGGGCCATTGCCCGTCAGCCCGTCTTCGCTGCGCTGTATGCTGGTGGTACCGTCTTTGATACCGATTACCAATATGCGGGCACGCTGCCTTCCAGCCTGGATGATGATGGCGACAGCGTTGGGCTGGGCGTGGGCTACGAGGTCACTCAGCACTGGTTTTTGCAGCTCGACTACATTCACAGCGACGCCGGCGATGTCGATATTGACCAGGTCTTCCTGTCCCTGAACTATCAGATGCCGCTGTTTATCAAGGGCATGCGTGGGGTGGTCGGTGTGGTAGCCGGCGAGGGGCGGCTGGACTGGAACAGCCCACCAGGCTTTGCCGATGCACGCTTTGATGACCTGGATGACGACGAGTCTTTGTATGGCATTAAACTGGAATTGAATTACGACCTGTCAGAGCACTGGTCAACCAGTCTCAGCTACCAGTATTTCAGCCAGGAGTTCAATACCAATATTGATGTTGCTACAGGTATAGATATCGGCGGAGCTGAAGTTACCACCCGGGCCGAGTTTGAGCACAAAGAACACCAGTATGTGTTGTTTGGCATTCGCTATCATTTATGAAGTAACGCCGCGGGCGCTTATGAAGAGACGCCGCAGGTGTTTATAAAGTGACGCCGCGGGCGCTGGAAAGTCTAGTCAATCCAACCCAGTACATCGCGAATAACTGACCAGCGTGGTTTTTTGTTGGCGGTAACTCCGCCCTGCATCCAGTGTTGGTAGAGTTTATCAACGCTGCCATCCGCCTGCTTCAGGTCAATCCAGTTACCGACAATTTCATGCCATTCGGTCTCGCCCCGGGGCAGGGCATAGGCGGCTGGTACCCTGACCCCTTTATCGACAGGTACCACGGTGAAGTGGGGGTGGCGGAAGGCATAGGCAGCGCCTTCCTCGGCTGACAAGAGCAAAGCGTCAGCGGGTCGCGGCTGCTTGAAAAATGACTCGGCACTTTCCAGCTTTACGAACTCCACCTCAGGCATGATGCTCCGCAGGCGCGGCTTGAAATAGTGGCTACTCACCAGTGCGACCTTGAAGCTCTCCAACTCGGCGCGCTCCTCTGGGTTGCGAATCGTACTGCGCATATGGTCGGGCACGATGAGTGCCATGGTCAGGTTCAGGTAGGGACGCGAGAAAGCGGCGCGCGTGTAGCGTTCGGGCAGGCTGGCAATGCAGGACATGGCGATATCAATTTGGCCGTCTTTCAATGCTGTGGATAGCTTGTCGAAATTGAAAGGGACAAACTCCAGTGCCACGCCCAGGTCCCGGGCCAGGTTGTGGGCCATTTCTGCGTCAAACCCGACAACCTGCTGATCCTTGTTCAAGTAGGTGCATGGCAGGTTGCTGGGCCGGTAGCCTACCCGCAATACATCACGTTCGAGAATTTCCTCGTAACGGCTGCCCAGCCGCAAATCGGTAATTGAAAATTCTACGACGCTATCCTCGGCATTGTCATAGGCTTCATCGCGCAACAGCTCTGTGGGCAGTGGCGGTGCCTCCAACAGCACCGTGGCCGGTTCCCACTGGTTTAAGGGCTGAATGCTGCTGAGTACCTGTTCGCGAGAAGGTGGTTCAGGTACAAATATGGCAAAGTAGCCGCGCAAACCGATTAAGAGTAGCAATACTGATGCGGCGCTGATGGCCAGGTAGCGAGCGCTGCTGCGCCAGGACAGTTGTAGTTTGCCGCACATGGCCAGGGTGCCGATCACGCTTAGCACGATGATGTGCAGGGCAGCCAACATGGCGCCGAAACGACCGACTACCACGCCCGTGACCAGGAATAGCTGGAACATGTCATGGGGGATGCGCAAGTTGTCCAGTAAATAGGGTACGGCCACATTGATACTGCCGAACAGGCTGAACAGGCCATTGAAGGCGAGGCCCAGCCGCTGACCAGGATCTACCTCGGTGTTGGTGAACCAGGCAGCGAACAGCACGAATAGCAATACCAGCAGCTTGCCCAGTGAGGGGAAATTGAATGAAACCGGTACGATCACATCGATAGCCGACCCGGATTCTTCGCTCGGTAAGTCGTAACGCGCGAGCAGGGATTTGCAATTCTCGGCAATCAAGGGGAGCACCACGAACTGGTTGCCCGTGGCAAAGGCGGTAACCAGGGCATCCTTGAACGTGTCCAGCACTTCCCTGAAGGGGATGCCACTGACGGCGCTTACCAGCCCCGGGAAAATCCAGAATGTGATCAGCAGGGATAGTGCGATGTAGGTGACCAGGTAGACCTGCACCCGGCTCAGCTCCTCTACCGTCATGGTGCCGGCTGCGGCGGCGGCAATGGCGAATATGCCAAAGGGGGTGAATTGCACGATAACCCCGTTGATATGCGCCAGTGCGGCACTGAGGCCATCGAAAATGGGTAGCACGCTGGCTTTGTCCTTCACGGAGATCAGCGCCAGGCCCATAAAAATGCTGAACAGCACCACCGCGGGCACCATGTTGTTAGACAATGAGAAGAAGATATTGGCGGGGACATACAGGTCCAGCAGATTCTTGCCTTCGCTGCCGTAGCTGGCCTGGCTGGCGAAAAATGATGGGGCGTCATGGACGGGAAAGGCGAGCGGTGCTGCGAAGATAAGCGCCAGCGCCAGAAACCAGATGGCAATCAGTACAGCGCTACCCCGCACAGCGAGGCGGCGGGCCTCGGCATTGTCCATACGACCGAAGCCGGCAATTAATGACACGACGATATAGGGCAGCACCGTCATCTGCAGCATCTTGATAAAGATATCGCCGAGAATCTTGAGGTCGGCTACCAGTTCGCCGAAGAACAGCCCGGTGCCTATACCGGCAAACAGTCCAATGAAAATACGTGAAGAAAGGCCCATCTTTGGTCTATCGTTTTACTTTGAGTGCATCATAGCAGAAGGCTACTGGCGCGCCCTGGTGGCGTTCGTGGTATTACTGCAATTTAATCATATGATCTGATCAAACGATTATATAATAGATGGAAGCCAGGATGGAGAGCGCGGTATATGAGTCAGATTAGTAGTGCAAGATCAGTGAGGTGGCTACTGGCAAACCTGTTGTTCTTGCAGGTCGCCGGGGCCCTGGGCGCGGGCTCAGGTTCCGCGCCCCCAGCCACTAATGATCGCCCCAACGTTGTCGTGATAGTGGCTGATGACCTGGGTTGGGCGGATGTTGGCTTCCATGGCAACACCGAGATCAGCACGCCGGCGCTGGACCGCCTGGCGGCAGAAGGCGTGCAGTTGGACCGTTTCTACACCACTCCGATTTGTTCGCCGACGCGTGCCGCCCTGATGACCGGTCGTGATCCCATGCGACTGGGTGTTGCCTACGCGGTGATCCTGCCCTGGCAGAACAATGGTATCCACACCCAGGAAACCTTCCTGCCAGAGTTGTTCCGCGACGCCGGTTACCAGACGGCCATGATCGGCAAATGGCACCTGGGCCATGCGCAGCAGTCCTACCATCCCAATAACCGGGGTTTTGAGCACTTTTACGGACATTTGCACACAGAAGTGGGCTTTTTCCCGCCTTTTAGCAACCAGGGCGGAAAAGATTTCCAGCGCAACGGGGTATCTATAGATGACAAGGGCTACGAGAGCTTTCTGCTGGCAGATGAAGCCAGCCGCTATATCCGTGAACGGGATACCGCCAAACCCTTTTTCATGTACCTGCCCTTTATCGCGCCGCACACCCCGCTGGATGCCCCGGATGAGCTGAAGCAAAAATATGCGGATATCGATACCGACCTGGCTCCGGCGCGCAGCACGCAAACAGATCAAACCCGGCTGATCAGTAAGCTGATGCTGCTGCCGAGTGCGCGACCAATGTACGCTGCGGTCGTCGATGGCATGGACCAGGCTATTGGGCGTGTGCTGGATACCCTGGATGAGCAGGGCATTGCCGATAACACCATCGTACTGTTCTTCTCTGACAATGGCGGTGCCGCCTACTCGGTGGGTGGTGCGGACAACGTACCGCTGCGCGGTGGCAAGGGCGAGACCTTCGAGGGCGGAATCCGCGTGGTGGCGAGCATGCGTTGGCCGGATCAACTGCGGGCAGGTGGCAAGCTCGATTCAATCATGTCAGTGATGGACGTATTGCCCACGCTGACTGCCGCAGCGGGTATCGAAGCGAGCACTAACTTCCCCCTGGACGGCCGCAGTATGCTGGCTGCGATTCGCGAGGGTAGTTCGGCGCCGCGCCAGGACTATCTGTTTTTTGCCTCGGAGACCCCCTATAAGGGGCACTACAACCTGACCGCTTTTAACGATGACTGGAAGCTGGTGCAGGAGATGGTACATGGCCTAAGTAGCGTGGAGGTCACCAACTATTTATTCCGCATCCAGGATGATCCCTACGAATACAACAATCTGGCGCAACAATACCCTCAGGTGGTGGCCGAACTGGCGGAGGAAATACACCATTGGCGATCACTGCACCCCGCCTCCGGTACTCGTGCCGAGCTGATGCCCCCACCCGGTTGGCGAGCGCCTAAAGACTGGGCCGACTACCCGCGCCCGCTGGACCAGCTGCAGCAAGATCTCGCCCCCGGCATGCCGCCTTCCGGCACCCTGATACCGCTGGATTGGCAATACGGTGAAAACGGCCGCCTCATCTACAACTGCGAACCCTACCGCTGGCTAGGCGGCGGCCTCTGCCGCTAACCTCACCTCCGACCCCACTGGGGTAGGAGCGGGCCGCGCAGGCGTAAATGGGGTCAGACCCCAGCGGGGTCGGAGGTGAGTGGGGTCGGAGGTAAATGGGGTCGGAGGTAAATGGGGTCGGAGGTAAATGGGGTCGGAGGTAAATGGGGTCGGAGGTAAATGGGGTCAGACCCCAGCGGGGTCGGAGGTGAGTGGGGTCAGACCCCAGTGGCTTATTGGGTTAAACTGGGGGCTGAATTACACTAACCGGCAGTAATTATCTTTTTGGGAAGCGCATGACGGTTTGGTCTCGCACCGTGGCGGTGATCTTTGGCTCACTGTTCCTCTTTGGCTGTAGCGATGGCAATGGTGACTATCAGGCTAATCCGCCTGATCCTGGTCCCGTGCTCGAGCAAATTTTGCTGCTGCCGGAGAGCGCCGAGGTGCCGGCCGGGCTTCAGGTCGAGTACACCGCGACCGGGGTTTATAGCGACGGCAGTGAGCAGAACCTGACCGACAGCGTCAGCTGGTCGAGCTCTGTAGAAGACATCGCCAGCATTGACCCCTCCGGTGTGGCGACTGGCCTGGCCCCGGGTGTTACTGATATTTCCGCGCTGCTCGACGATGTCACGGGCTCAACCGCCCTGACGGTGTCTGATGCGGAAGTGGTGTCACTGGGCATTTTCCCGCCCGCAGCATCACTGCAGAAAGGTACTACCCAGGATTACCGCGCCTTCGCCATTTATACTGACGGCCGGCTCGAAAACGTTACCTTTGCCGCCCAGTGGTCACTGGCAGATGACAGTGGCATCCTGGCGCCCTATGAGCCCTTGCTGACCAAGGGTCTGAATGCCCTTGATGACTTTGCCACGGCGATAGCCGTTGATGTGGGTAGCGACACCCTGCTGGTAAGCCTCCCCGCCCAGGAGGAAGTGAGTGCGGCGGCAACTACTGATACCGCTGGTATTTCACAAGTTGTGGTTACTGACTCGGAGCTACTGACACTCCGGATTAACCCGCGCTCTGCCACCATTCTGGATGCCAGCAGTCGGCAATATCAGGCAACAGGTCTCTACGCTGATGGGACCACTGCCGACCTGACCAAGGTAGTCATCTGGGCGACCGACAACCCGGCCGCGGCAACGGTGAGTAACCAGCCTGGCGAGAGGGGCCTGGTGCGCGGCGTCGCTGCGGGCACGGCCAACATTACGGCGATCTTCCAGAACCGCAAGGATGAGACCGATGTCACTGTGCTGGCATCCGGCGGCCTTAATCCGGTTACCAAGCTGGATGTCTTTCCACCTCTACAATCGCTCAACGTCGGTTCCGCTCAGCAGTACTCGGCGATTGCCTACCTGGCCGACGGCACGGCGATAGACGTTACTGCGGATGCGCTCTGGGCTTCCTCTCTGGAGGAAGTGGCGCTGATCAGCAATGCGCCCGCCACCGTAGGCCTGGCCGTCGCGACGTCTGCAGGCGTCACCAGCATCCAGGCAGAGTATGAGGGATTCGATGGCAGTTCCTCGCTGGAGGTGCGCTCACCTGGAGAGGGTGAGCTGCAGCAAATCGTGGTGGAGCCGGCGACCAGCGTGTTGCAGAACTTCACCAGTCAGCAATTCCGGGCATTTGGACTTTATGACGACGGTAGTCGCCGAGACATTACCGGAGATGTGGTGTGGGGCTCTGAGGACGAGGCTGTTATCCAGGTCAGCAACTCTATTGACCTGGGCAAAGGCCTCGGCCTGGCGTTGGCGACGGGCGACACCCGGGTAACCGCTACCCAGGCTGTGCCCGATGCACAGGTACAGGGTACTGCGACTGTTTCGGTGATCGACGCCGCAGGCTTGCCGGCCTTGATTGTGGTAGACCCGCCCACTGCGATCAGCTTTGTGGGAGACAACCAGCAGTTTAGCGCGACCCTGGTGCTGGAAAACGGGCAGAGTGAAAATGTCAGCGACAATGTGACCTGGTCGGTCACTGACAGTGCTGTTGCCCAGGTCGACGATAATGGCCTGGCGACGGCGGAAGCAGAAGGCGCGACCAATATCGTCGCTACCCTGTCAATTGCCGGCGTGCCCATCAGCGGCTCTGCACTCTATACGGTGCAGGCGATGACCATTGAAGAGATACTGGTCGACCCCCCGCTGGCTAATATTATCGTTGGCAGCACCCAGGCTTACACGGCGCGGGCAGTGTTGAGTGACGGCCGCGTGGTCGATGTTTCACAAGCGGTCAGCTGGTCTTCCAGTAACAGTGCGGTTGCCCCGATTAACCTGGATGGTGTGGCATTTGCTTCGGCGCCAGGCAGTACCACCATAGCGGCCTTGCTTACCCTGGAAGGCGGTTCCTATCAGGGCACGGCGCTGCTATCGGTAGCGCCGGCCCCGGTCACTGTGACCAGTATTGTTGTTTCGCCAAAGTCAGCCAGCGTGTTCACCAATGGCAGGCAACAATTTACCGCGACAGCTTTGCTCAGTAATGGGACCCAGGTGGACGTCAGCAATGACTCCAGCTGGTCGACGACTGATACCGCCATAGCGCACGTTGACAGCTCGGGCCTCGCTACCGGGCTGTCTGCTGGCAGCACCGAGGTGCAGGCCCGGTTTCTATCCGCCGGTATCACCTATAGTGATAGCGCTTCACTACAGGTTAATTCTCCGCAGCCTGTTTCGATTGAAGTGTTGCCCCCGGTGGCGGCGCTGGTAGTCGATTCCACGCTGCAATACACAGCCCTGGCGCAGTTGAATGATGGCAGCGAGGTCGATGTCAGCGGCCAGGTATCCTGGGTGTCTGCTGACCCCCTTATTGCCCAGATTGCACCCGGTGGTCTCGCTACCGCGCTGGCGCAAGGAAATACGCTGATTAGCGCCGTGCTGGATGTGGAAGGCACGCCTGTTGGCGGGGACGCCGAACTCCAGGTTAAGCCCTTGCCGCTTGAGTTGTTGAATCTGCAGGTGGAGCCGGTCGCGGCGGAGATATTGATAGGCGGTGGCCAGCAATATCGGGCGATCGCCTCCTTTAGCGATGGTAGCAGCCAGGATGTGACCGGGCAGTCGAGCTGGACCAGCAGTGATGCCAGTATTGCCCAGGTTAATGAGGCAGCGCTGGCCACGGGCCTGGCCGAGGGTGTGGTGCAAATCAGTGCGCTCTATGTCTACCAGGAGCAAAATGCCAGCGCCGCCGGACAACTAAGCGTGCTGGCACCCGTGGCAGTGGAAGAGCTTATAGTCGACCCGCCACTGCAAACTGTCAGCATAGGTGAAAAGACCCAGTACACGGCCCGCCTGGTGCTGAGCAATGGGCAGACAGTTGATGTGACTAATGATTCGAACTGGGTTTCGGCTGCGCCCGGGATCGCCTCGGTCAATCCCGGCAATGGCCGTGCCACCGGTGAAAGCGCCGGAGAAACCAGCATCGAGGCAAGTATCTCGGTTGCGGATCAGCTTTACACAAACTCAGCGAGCATAGAGGTACTGGCGCCAGACCCGGAGGTGCTGGAAATTCTGGTGGAACCCGCCAGCGCCAATATCCTGGTGGGTGGCACACAGCAGTACACGGCCCTGGCGGTCTATAGCGACAACACGGTGCAGGATATCAGTCAGCTGGTCAGCTGGGCCTCGTCCGATGACAGTCTTGCCTGGGTCGATAGCGCCGGCCTGGCGACAGCGCTGGCCGCCGGCAAGGTAGATATCACGGCGACCTGGATTGACCAGGGGCAGAGTTACAGCAACAGCGGGCGGCTGAGCATCGCTGCGCCCGACATCACGGTGACCGGAATAGAGGTTTCCCCGGCCACGGCAGAGCAGTTGGTGGGTGGCAAGCAGCAGTACACGGCCACGGCCTTCCTCAGTGACGGCAGCTCGCGTGACGTTACTGCCCAAACCCTGTGGCAGTCGTCGGACAGTTTGGTGGCCAATATTTCAGCGGCTGGACGCGCCACGGCGCTAAGTCCCGGCGCCACGGATATTGTTGGCACCTACACCGATGCTGATGGCAGTTATATGGACAGCGCGCTGTTCACCGTGGTCGCTGCGCCGGTAACAGTCGAGCAGTTGGTGGTAGACCCGCCAACAGCGAGCGTATTGATTGAAGGCGTCCAGCAATTTACTGCGACCGCCTTACTCAGCGACGGTAGCTCCCAGGACGTAACAGACCTGGCCAGCTGGCAGTCCACGGCCACTGACATCGCGCATGTTGATGGCCAGGGTCTGGCGACCGGCCTCGCCGCGGGTAAGTCTGATATCCAGGCCACCTTCAGCTACGGCGGGCAGACTGTGAGCGACGCTGGTCGGCTGACGGTACAGGCCCCGGTCGTGGAAATCGAAGAAATCCAGGTGATACCACCGGTCGCCGATATCCTGGTCGGCGACAAATTGCAGTACACGGCTATAGCTGTACTCAGCAATGGCAGCCAGGTGGATGTGACCAATGAGGCGAGCTGGTTATCCAGCGATAGCAGTGTGGCCCAGTTGAATGACGCCGGTCGGGCTACCGGCATCAGTGCCGGGCAGGTGACTGTTACCGCCAGTGTTGTTTACCAGGGTGAAACCAGCCAGGGTGTGGCTCAGCTGGAGGTTAAGGCTGCGGAGATCAGTATTGACGAGCTGGTGGTAGAACCTGCCACTGCCGAAGTGCTGATTGATGGCACTCAGCAGTTCCGCGCCTATGTGTTGCTCAGCGATGGCAGTCGGCATGAGGTGACACAAACAGCCAGTTGGCGTTCAAGCGACGACCAGCTGGCGGCTGTTGATCCACAGGGTCTGGCCACGGGTCTCGCTGAGGGTAAGGTAGAGATCACGGCGACTTATCTTTACCAGGGTCAAAGCTATAGCGATGCCGGGCGACTGACCATCAAGGCGCCGCAGGTGGGTATTGATTCGCTACGGGTCGAGCCCGCCTTTGCGGAAGTGCTGATAGGTGGCACCCAGCAGTACAGGGCAATAGCCCTGCTCAGTGACGGCACGCAACTGGATGTAACCCGCGACGTGAGCTGGTCCAGCTCGAATGACGCGATTGCCCAGGTCAGTGCCACCGGGCTCGCCACGGGTCTGACGGCGGGAACGATTGCGGTCACGGCGCAGCTTGACTACGCCGGTGAGCTTTACAGCGACAGCGGCGATTTGCAGGTGAACAGCCCGGCCGTCTCCGTTAGCGAGATTGTGGTTGAACCACCCTCTGCAGAAGTGGTGGTGGAGAGTACGGCGCGCTATACGGCGGTAGCAATCCTGAGCAACGGCGACGAGATCCCGGTTACCGATGAGGCGACCTGGACTACAGCAGATACGGCTATTGCGGTAGTCACTGCGCCGGGTGTGGTGGAAGGTATAGACGCGGGAACGACGGATGTCATTGCCACCCTGGTTTATCTTGAGGCCAGCTTTAGCGACTCGGCACGGGTCAAGGTGCAGCCACCGACGGTGACTGTGGATGAGCTGGTGGTGACGCCGGCTGCGGCCGAGATCCTGGTAGATGGAAAGCTGCAGTACACGGCCACGGCGATCCTGAGTGACGGTAGCGAGATTGACGTAACCCGTGATTCCAGCTGGAGTTCGTCGGATGATGCGATTGCCGCTATCAGTGTCGAGGCCAGGGCCACCGGTATAGCGCCGGGCGCTGCCACGATCACTGCGCAGTTTGAATACCAGGGTAATAGTGTCAGCGACAGCGCGCAGTTAACGGTCAAGCCGCCGGCGGTAACCGTGGATGAACTTGTGGTGGAGCCGGCCCAGGCCACCATCGAGGCGGAGACGACCCAGCAATACACTGCGACAGCGATCCTCAGCGACGGCGATATCGTCGACGTTAGCAATGAAGTGGTGTGGCGCTCTCTCAATACTGCGATTGCGGATATCGACAGTACCGGCCTGGCGATCGGACTCGCAGAAGGCGACACGCAGATTGAGGCCAGCCTGCTCTACAATGGGGTCACCAGCACCGATAACGCCGAGCTGCGAGTCAAGCCGGCACCCGTGGTAGCGGAAGACCTGGTGGTCGATCCGCTACAGGCTGAACTTGTGGAAGGACAATCCCAACAGTTTAGCGCCACGGTCTATTACTCAGACGACAGTAGTGGCGATGTCACCGATGAGGCCAGCTGGACCAGCAGCGATACGAGTGTCGCCAAGGTGAATGGGCAGGGCCTGGCCCAGACACTGGCGCCGGGCACTAGTCAGATAAGCGCTACTTTTGACGGCCTGACGACATCAGGCGAGCTGGACGTGACGGCGCGGGTGGCGGTTGAGCTGCAGGTTGTGCCGCCTTCCGTTACTGACCCGGCGGGAACCAAAGGCCCCTTGTTGGCACTCGCGCGCTACTCCGATGATTCTGTGGAAGTAGTCAGTGCCCTGGCAAGCTGGAGCACCGGCGACCCCGCCCTGGTCGCGATCGAGCAGCAGGCCGGGGCCAAGGCCGTTGTCTATGAATTGCGCGCCGTGGGTAATACCACGATTACGGCGAGCCTGGATGGTCTTGCCAGTACTGTTCCGGCAGAAATCACGCCACCGGTTCTGCAGACGATTGAGGTCAGCCCGGCGCTGGTAAGCACCCCGGCCGGACTGCTGGTGAAATTCACCGCCACTGGTTTTTACGGCGACGGCAGTAGTGCGGACCTCACCGACGAGGCGGCGTGGAGCAGCAGCGATGATAGTGTTGCGGTCATCGTATCCCCCGGCGTTGCCGAAAGTCTCACGGCGGGTGTGGCTGATATTTCGGCCGAGCATGAAGGCGTTGAGGGGGTGGCAAGGTATTCGGTGACAGAGGCTGAAATTAGCAGCCTGGTGGTGACTCCGCCCAGCTTTACCGACCCCGCCGGAACCAGCACACAGTTCCAGGCCCGGGCGATTTACACCGATGGCAGTGATCGTGTAGTGACCAGTCAGGCCGATTGGTCCAGTTCCAATATCGACGTTGCCGCCGTGCAGACGGCAGGCGATGAGAGCCCGGGTCTCACCAGCTTGTTAGTGCCGGGTAGTGCAATCATCACCGCACAGTTGCAGGGTGCTGAAGATAGCGCTGAGCTGTTGGTCAGTGACCCGGTCATTGTTGAGATCAACCTGCAGCCCTACGACGACACGGCGCCCTCGCTGTCAAAGCTCCAGTTTGTAGCGACTGCAATCTACAGCGATCAAAGCACAGCAAATGTCACCGCCGAGGCCAGTTGGGCCAGTGATTCACGCCTGCAGGCCGTTGCCGGACTGGCCGGAGAGGTTTATACCCTGACTCCCGGGCTTGCCAATATCAGCGCCAGCCTGGATGGCGTTAGCGGCACGGCGCCCCTCACCGTGGTGCCGGCACAGGTCATTGACCTGCAGGTAGAGCCGGGCTCTGTCGAAGGTCCGGCGGGTTCCAGCCTCAGGCTGCGGGCGACAGCATTCTATGACAATGGCCTGTCGGTTGACGTGACTCGCCGCAGCAGCTGGCAGTCGGCGGATAAGACCGTTGCTGTAGTTCGCGCCAGTGGCGCCCAGGCTGGCCTGAGCGGATTGCTCAGCGAGGGGCAAACTACGATCACCGCCAACTTCAGTGGCGTAGTCCGGGAAGTGCCAGTCACCGTGACCCCGGCACAATTGCTGGAGTTGTTCATCCAACCCGAAGATCCCAGCGTACCGCTGGGTCGCTCTCAGCAATTTGAGGCCTGGGGTGTTTACTCCGATGGTTCACAGGGCCCGCTGTTTGAGCAGGGTCGAGCCGGCTTGTTGCGCAGTCTTACTGATAGTGTCACCTGGACCAGCAGTGACGACGACATTGCCAGCATAAATACGACCGGCCTCGCCCAGTCTGTAGCGGTCGGCACGACCTCGATTGGCGCCGCTTACCAGGGGCTGTCGACCTCGACCGGTATGGAGGTGACAGCGGCGACCATTACCCAGCTGGTAATTACCCCTGCGTTTAACGAAGGGCCTGCGGGGACCGAAAGCCAACTCAAGGCAACGGCGACCTATTCGGACAACAGCCAACGGGATGTGACCCGGGATGTTGAGTGGTCCACCGCGAACAGCGCAGTGGCCACGGTGGGCCCTGCCGGAAAGCTCAGCTTCCTGGCCGAGGGTACGACCACAATATTTGGCAAACTGCAGGGCGCGCCCACCGCCGAGGCGGAGGCCAGGACAACGCCTGCCCTGCTGGAAACTATTGTGTTGACGCCCGATCCACTGTCGCTGCGCGTTGGTGACAGTGGGCAGATGCTTGCCACCGGGACCTATTCTGACGGCAGCACGGCCGATGTCACTGATGAAGCGGATTGGACGACGGGTGATCCCGGGATAGCCACGGTTGATGCAGGTGGGCTTGTCAGTGGGGTGGCTGAGGGAGCTGCCAGGGTAAAGGCAAGCATAGCTGAAGTTGCAGGCACTGCAGACGTAAACGTGCGGCCAGCCACTCTCACCAGCATCCAGATCGAACCCGGCGCGGTAGATGCACCAGCTGGCACGGAGGGGCGCTTGCGGGCGACCGGTTACTACTCTGATGGCAGCCAGCAGGACCTGACCGCTGTAGCGACCTGGGACTCAGCTGACGAGGCCGTGGCCGTAGTTGGCAATGGTGATGTCTATGGCGGCGAGCTCAAGCTCAAGGCGACCGGTACGACCGAGGTAGGCGCGGCACTTGGTGCTGTCTCGAACAAGATCACGGTCAAGGTCACAGCAGCCATCCTTGAAAGTATCGATGTGCAGCCAGCGGTGGCGTCTATTCCCAGGGGCACCCAGCAGCAGTATACGGCCACGGGGGAATACTCTGATGGCAGCTATCGCCAACTCAACGATGACCCCGGCCTGATCTGGACCAGCACCGAACCGCAGGTGGCAAGCATTGACAGCGATGGCCTGGCCACGGCGGTAGCTGTTGACCCTGAGATAAACGGTGATAGCACTAACATTATTGCCACGCTTGATGTGGTGAAATCACCGGCAGCCAAGTTGACGGTTACCGCGCCAGTGCCGGAGAGCCTGACGGTTACTCCGGCTGGGCTGGCAGAGCCTGCCGGCACCACTGGGCAACTGAAAGCTACTGTCACCTATTCAGATTCAAGCCAGGAGGATGTCACCGCCGAGTCAGGCTGGAAATCCTCCGACCCGGCAACCGTGCTGGTATACAACGGCGCAGATGCCGGACGCATTGATTTCAAACAGGCGGGTTCGGCGACAGTCACCGCCCTGTTCCAGGAGGTACCGGGTAGTACCGATGTGCAGGTAACAGCGCCCATACTGCAGGCAATCGTGGTGACGCCTGCCGCTGAGTCAGTGGCCAAGGGTGTACCGGTGAGGTACAGCGCCGACGGCATTTACTCCGACGGTACTACCAGCCTACTGTCTGACGATGTGGCCTGGCGCTCCACGGCTACTGATGTGGCCACCATCGATGCAGTGACCGGGCTTGCCAGCACGGTGGGCGTGGGTGAGGCAGATATCATCGCTGCATTCGAAGAGCTGGAAGGTAAGGCCAGGCTGGAGGTAACGCCGGCTGAACTGCTGGGCCTGCAAATTTCACCAGCAGCGCCGGTCACGCTATTGTCAGGCCAGAAGCAGCAATACAGGGCCGAAGCGCGCTATAGCGACGGCAGCTCGGGCGACGTGACGGAGCAGGTGACCTGGGCAGTCCAGCCCTCATCGCTTGCTTCCTTTGTAGATCCGCAACAAGCACCTGGTCTGCTGGAGGCGCAGTCGCAGGGTGACGGTCTGGTATTAGCTTATATGCGCCAGTCCGGCGAAGAGTTGACTGGTCGTCTGGCTGTGGCCTCAGTTGAGCTTACGGTCGATGCCGTGACGCTTGAGTCGGTAGAAATCAATACCGGATATAGCAACGATGGCAGTATTGAGATGCGAGTTGGCACGCAGCAGGCATGGACGGCCATTGCCAGGCTAAGCAATGGCGACACTCCCGATATTACCAGTACCGCTGTGTGGACCAGCTTCCGCCCTGCGGTGGTCGATGTCAGCGTTGACGAAAATGCGGACATCGCTAATGTGAGCGCCATCAGCCAGGGTGCAGCTACGGTGAGAATCTATTATGTAGATCCTGTGAACGCGGGGCTGCCCTTCACTGATTCGATCTCGGTGACTACAACGCCGCCGGCCCTGCTTGGCGTCGATGTCTACCCCGATTCAGTGGTCGCAACTGAGGGTGCCGAGTTGCAGTTTCTGGCTATCGCCAGCTACGAGGGCGGCGGCAAGGATCTTGTGACTTATCAGGCCGACTGGCTCTCAAGTGATACGGAAGTTGTCGCGGTAAGCGCAACAGGCGCAGCAGAGGCACTGGCAGCGGGTAGCGCTGTTGTCACCGCTGCCTTTGGGGGCAAGTCCGGCGATGCCTCCATGCAGGTTACAGGGCGCGTACTGGAAAGCATTACTGTAGAGCCCGGCAACCTCAGCCTGGGCCCAGCGGGAAGCAGGGCCTACCAGGCCTTTGCGCGCTACTCCGATGATACTCTTGATGAGATTACGGCGGACGCCAACTGGGCCTCCAGCGACACCTCGGTAGCGACTGTTGTGAATACCAATAATGGCGCCAACCCGCGGGGCTATGTTTCCGCCAGGGGCCCGGGAGAAACATCTATCACTGCTACATTGGACGGCGTGAGTGGATCAGGCTCGCTCACGGTAACAGCCAGTTGCGAAGCAGCCTCTCCCAACGGCAAGCCCGACAGTGTACGGGTAGAGCCGGATGATGCCAGTTTGCCAGTGGGAGATGAGCTGCAATACACGCTTATCGGCGAGTTCCCGGATGACTGCCAGGAGGATCTCACTGACTCTGGCAATACCAACTGGAAAATTGATGATAAGAACGTGGTCGATTTTGTAGATAAACAGGGGTCGCCCGGCCTGGTGGTCGCGGTAGGCGAGGGGACCACCGAAGTTGAAGGCAAATTCAAGGACGTCAGGGACAGCGCGACGGTTACGGTGTTCGCCAACTCACAGGGTTGCGATGATATAGATCAGAATGAGTTACCTGACTATATCTATATCGTGGAGTCCGCAAAGATTTCCGAGGGTGAGAGTTTCCAGTTTGAAGCGAGGGGTGTTTGGCGGGGGGGCGAATGCGACCTGGATATCACCGACAGCCCCTTCCTGCAGTGGCGCAACCTCGATGGCGGCGAGCAGATCTGCCCGATCGATGGCACTGGACTGGCCGCAGGTGTCAGTAAGGGCAAGACCGATATCGAGGCGGCCTACAACGGTGGCCGCAGTGATCGCAAAGAGTGTCAGGTACAGAAATAGCCCGCTAAACTCCGCGCAGCGCTAAAAAAGGTCGGAGGTGAATGGGGTCGGAGGTAAATGGGGTCGGAGGTAAATGGGGTCAGACCCCAGCGGGGTCGGAGGTGAGTGGGGTCGGAGGTGAGTGGGGTCAGACCCCAGCGGGGTCGGAGGTGAGTGGGGTCGGAGGTGAATGGGGTCGGAGGTGAATGGGGTCTGACCCCAGCGGGGTCGGAGGTGAGTGGGGGCGGAGGTTTTACTCCGCGCGGAAGTTTGTGTCGTGGCCGTTGATGCTGAAGCTGGTGGGCAGTGATACCCAGTGGGCGGCGCCCCTGTGGTCTTTGCTGTGCAGGGCCATACCGAAAGTGTAGCTTTGCCCCGGTGTGATTGAACGCAGGGGTGCGTCTACGCGCAGGGGGCGCTGGATAGTTGCGTTCCAGACGCCATCGGCGAATTCTGTAGACACTGACAGTAGCCCAGCCTGTTGCCAATCCAGGTCCGCCAGCAGTGTGGCAACCCGGGCCTTGCCCCTGGCCAGATCGATGGTCCACAGTTCAACGAAGTCTCCGGCCGCAATCATCTGTTCAAGCTGCTCGTCTGTTTTCAATAGTGCGGGCTGGCCGACAGCTTGCATTTGCTTGCGGGAATTTCTCAGGTATTTATCAATTCCCACCCCACGGTCCCGGGACATGCCGGGCATGTCGGCGTGGCAGGCGGCCCAGCAGCCGCCGCGGGCGAATTCCTGGTCACCGCCAAAGCCCCACATGAATGCGACGCTCTGGTCATCCTCGCTGCCTTGCCACTGCAGTCGCAGGATCAAGCGATCATCCTCCGCCAGGAAGCTGGTGTTGATTATTCTTGAGCTGGCTTGCTGCTGGCCCAGGCTGGCACCCATGGCAGCCTCATCACCGCGGTGGCAGGTCTGGCAGGACGCACCCTGGCGCAAGGGCTGTGAGCCCGGGTGTTGGCTTAGCAGCCAGTCTGAGTCCGACTGTCCCGGGTAGAACAAGGTCAGCTCACCACTGGCCTGGGGTAGTGCATGGAATAACTCTTCAGTGTCAGTAGCACCGTGTGCCACACCCTCGTGACAGGCAAGACAGGTCATCTCTTTCTTGTCCATCACCCGGTGGTAGGTTTTGGCGCTGTCTGAAACCTTGCTGCTGTCCTGCATTCTGTCCAGCTTGTGGCAGCGTCGGCAGCCGGCGGAGTCATTGCTCATCATCACCGCCTGCGGGCGCTGATCGGCATGTGGATTGTGACAGCTGGTGCAATCGGGATTCATGCGGCGCATCCGCTCCTTGCCATGGATGCCGGTTTTCTGGGTCTTGTGACAGATGGTGCAGACCTCAGCTTGCTGCCTGGCTTGCAGCACCCGGTCCTGCTCGACGTGCAAGTCATGACATGAAATACAGGTAACGTTATTGACCATGTGTAGTGAGTCGCGCCAGTGCGCGGCCGTGTTGTCCTGGTGGCATTCCAGGCACTGGCCGTCTTGCGCCGCGGCGGAGGCTGACCAGCGAGGTCCGAAGCTGACGTCGGGCGCCGTCAGTGTGGGTCGACTCAGGTGGTCCAGACTGGGGCCGTGGCAGGACTCGCAGTTGGCGAGCGGACCGTGCTTGCTCCCCAGCATGGCGTGCATACTGCTGTCACTGTCCTCGTGGCAACTGGAACAAGCTGCGGTTTCGCTGTGACCATGGACTGACAGCAGCGATAGCATTGCAAGCAATACCAAGGGGGCAATAAAACGCATACCTGGTCTCCGGTGAACTAGTGGCCTGACTGCAGTTGGCTGATTTGCTCGGGCGCTGTGTGGGTGAGCCCGGCGTGACAATCAATACAGGTGCGCTTGCCGGTCTTCAATACCTTGTGGAAAGACTGGGCCTTGCTCGTCTGGGCTGCCGACAACATATGATTTACATCGTGGCAGTTACGACACTCCTGGGAATCATTAGCCTTTAGCCGCGCTATTTCGCGTTCTTTCATCCTGGGTGCGTGGGCGGCATACTTTTCGGGGGTGTCGATAATGCCGGTGATGCTGCCCCAGACTTCGCGGGAGGCCTCAATTTTGCGAATCATCTTGGGAATGAATTCCTTGGGCACGTGGCAGTCCGAGCAGCCAGGCCTGACACCGCTCTTGTTCATGTGGTGTGTAGTACCCACCAGCATCATGCCGGGGTTGTCCGCCATTTCATGACAACTGGTACAGAATTCTTCGGTGCTGGTAGCGTGCATGGTGGCGTCAAAGGCCACGACGCTAATTACGCCGAGGATTATGCCGCCGCCGGCCAGTGTCAGCACAGAGTATTTAGCTGTCGGGCTCAACAGGAACTGGAACAATCTCTTGAAAATACCCACGCTTATCTCCTCGATATCAATTTTCGCAAATGTTTGGCTGACCCGTTATTTCATGTAGTCTAGACTAATCACCGTGTGATTATCTAATGGAGTACTCTTATATGTTGTCCAGGAAACTGCTGCCGTCGCTTGTTCTCATGCCGCTCCTCTGCGCTCCCGCCATGTTCTCGCTCGCGGCGGATGTCGATTGCACCATGTGCCACGATTCAGCGCCGATCCCTGCCGCCCATATGGAGGTTGAAGAGGTCTCAGTTGAATCCTGCACCATGTGTCACGAATCAGCAGCGGACGACGCCTTCTTTGTCACCCTGCATAATCAGCACGGCGAGGACCTGGGTTGCGATAGCTGCCATGACGGCGATCTCGATGCGCGCAATACCAGGCTAAAGGAAATGCTCGCCAGCCCCTAAAAAAATCGGGGGTGGCAGCCTGGCTGCGCACCCCCGTATCCCTACTTTTCTTTTCCAGGTCTAGTCCAGATCATGCACCACGTTTACGTCAGCGCTGCGACCCGGGGCGTGGCAGACGGAGCACTGCTCCACCACCGCGCCTGAGTCAATCGCCGCCTGGCTGGTAGCAAAGCTGCCGCCATTATCTTCCATGTGCGCTTTGGCGACCGTGCCGTCGTGACAGCTGGCGCAGGCGTTGGTTTCCGGTGTAACCACCAGGTCGTCAGTTGGGCTCTCGTGATCGCTGCCCGTGTCGACAGTGGTGCCGAGAACGGTGCTGCTCAGTGGCAGTTCATATCCACCAGGTACGTGGCAGGCCTTGCAGTTGCTCAGGTCACCCGGGTAATGCACGTGCTCCTCGTCGTAAACGTGGGTGCTAAAGCCGCGGAAACCGACGATCTGCAAGGGGTTATCCAGTATGGCCGCAGCATGTATGCCGTGGACCATGGTGGTGAAGTTGATGCTTTGCTCGTCTTTGCCGTCGGTGGGGGGGCTGGATGCAATCTCCCGCACCTGGCGATCCGTGTTGCGTGCATTGTGGCAAGTGACACAGCTCTCGATGTTGTCCGAGCGGTTGTTGCCGTGCAGCACCAGGTTCTGGTGACAAGAGTTACAGTTGTCGATATCGACGATAATACGGCGAGCATCCGCTTGTCCGTCCGCCTCATCAATGGAGTAGAAGTCGTTGGCGTTGGTCATGAAGATGCGGTCTTCCGACCCACTCTCATCTACGTCCACCGCCGGGTGCCCCTCGACCACCACGCCGCCACTACCCGTTGCAGGGATATTGGGTGCGAGGCTGCCGTCGGGAATGGCGATCGTTGATACGACATTGAAACTGCCGTCCCCGTTCGCCGTGGCGTCAGCCAGGGCATCGATGGATACCGCACTGGCATGATCAGAGTCATTGCCGGTGTTGTTGTAATCATCGGTATTCCAGGCCACATCGACCGCCAGTCGGCTGGCACCGCCGCCCACTGTCCAGGGTGCATCGTTGAGAATATCCCAGTCGACACCGGTGTTCGGGTTGGTGATACGGAAATCGATACTCGGGAATTCACCCGGACCGGTGTTGCTCACGCTGATAATTTCCGGCAGGTAGTTGGTGCCCTCATCCCGGATCAGCAAGGCATGACTTTCCTCCACGCTGCCGGCTCTCTCGCCGAGGGAGTGACAACTGGCGCACTCGGAATCATCAGTCTGGCCGCCAGCATGGCTGCTGAAGTCCAGATCATCGTGGCAACTGCCGCAGGCGGCCTGGGTCGGGAATTCGTTCCAGTTGTCACCCTGGTTGGTCAGCTGTACTTCGGAATAAAAGTCATTGGTGGTGCCAGTGCCGACGTGGCAATTCTGGCAGTTGCGAATGTCCTGTGGGTAGACGATTTCCGAGTAATCGTGGGGACTATCGCGGAAGCCGTAAATGACATAGGGCGTGCCGGCCTGCACGCTGGGCAGGTTTTCGCCGTAGTGAATCTTGTGGATCATCACTTTCATGTCCACCGTATTGCCACTATTGGCATCGGTAGTACCCGGGTTGTGGCAGGTGACACAGTATTCGACTTCGATCCGGTTGCCACCGTGTATCCCCAGCGGGTCGTGGCAGCGGTTACAGGTTTCGGTCGCCGCCACCTGGTAAGTAAAGATACCGTCGCTTTCGCCAGTAGCCGGAACCCAGTCGAAGTGCGGGTTAACCGGGTTGGCTGCGCCGTCGAACTGGATGGCAACGCGGTGGGTCAGGCTGGGATCGTAGTCCAGGTTCAGGCCCTCTGCCTTGGCCTGGGCGAGTTCATCAGCTGGCGGGTTGTTAACGTCCGTGGCGTAAGTGTACTGGTAGAAACCGTCCAGGCTATTGCTGAGTTCGCCATCGCGTTCGTAGGTGGCTTGCAGCTTGTCCTCGGTGCCCGTGCCAACCGAGCCGGCGCTCTCAATGCGGTTGACGTAGGATTGCCAGCTGCCGGTGTTATTTCCCAGGGGGCTGCCCTGCAGCTTGGCCAGTACGAAGCGTACATTGCTCAGTTCCAGGTCAATAATCGCGGTGTTGTTGCCGTCGGTGAGCTGGAAATCAACCACAGCACGCCCGTCGCTGCCGATGCTGGCGCTATTGATAAAGGCGAATATCTCCTCTGCGTCCGCATAGCCCACCGGGCCGGGAACAATCGGGGTGGGTGGTGGCACTGAACCACCGGGAGCCGTTGGCCCCGGGTCCACACCCTCGGCGCGATCACCACCGCCGCCGCCGCCACAGGCCGCCAATAAACCAATCAATGCTGCGCTCAACCAGAGCCTTGCTTGCCGCTTCGCCATGTTACTCACCTGTTACCTGCTATTCCGGCCATATTATTGCCACCGGTAGATGATTGAAGTTCCTATGTAATGGAGGTCTTCGTCCGCCTCCTTCTCTCCCAGGGTCAGCACCTTGTCGATGCTGTTCTGGGAAACGCCATTAGTGGCCCAATCTTCACTGTCGTAATTCCAGTACTGGTAGTTCAACTTGAAGGACAGGTCTTCGCGATAATGCCAGGCCCCCTCCAGGATGAAGTGATGCTGTTGGCTGTCGTCGTCGGCCGGTAGGGGCTGGGACGACAAGCCGTCTCCGCCACCATCGGAGAAATCGTAATCTGTTTTGGCGTCGACGTAGTTATAGTCGGCGCTGAGGCTGAGGTCATCACGGGGTGTCCACTGGGCATTGAGGCCAAGAGTCCACACTTTATCTTCCATGTCGACTTGCCAGTCGCGGGCGGGGTCGGAGGCCTGGGGTAGCGGCGGGTCGACTTCAAAGGCGTTCTTTTCGATACCGCCGCGGAAGCTGCGGCCGCTTTGCTGGGACTTGTTGTCGCCATAGCTGCCATAGGCCGCCAGCACCAGTTTGTCGCTGGCAACCCAGCTGCTGGTCAGGTTGACCTGATTCAGCTCATCGTCAGTCAGGCCCAGCTCGGTCTTGTGATAGTCATCTTCCCGGTACAGCATATTCAGCGAGACGTTCCAGGCTGTATTCGGCTGCCAGGCCAGGTCGAGCTTCATCTCAGTGCGTTCACGGGTCGCGATATGGTATTGGCTCAACAGCGGGTGGTTGTCGTAGCGTTGATTGTCTGGGGTCAGGTTGATCCGCTCAGCATCGCGGCGGGCATAGTAGGATTGGTCCCAGTTGTATTTATCCGCAGCGCGATCGCCGTAGAGCGCTTCCAGTCGCATGGACATATTAAAGGGCAGGGGCAGCCGGTAACGCAGGCGATAGCGGTCTTCTTCCGATTTCTCGACGGCGCTATTGTCGCGCTCGTACTCTTCGTATTCGTAGCTCAGCCGCAGGCGGCTGCGCAGGGGCAGGGGATAGCTGCCCTCGACGCCGGCCCGGTTAATGCTGTAATCGTTGGCCGTATTGTAGAGTTGGTTGAGGGGTTCGAGAGGGTTGGCATCCGCCATCACATATTGGTAACCGTCCCGCGGCAGGTCGAAGTCGCGCTCCTCGCCGTGGAACCAGCCTTCCAGCCTGAGTTTGCTCAGGGCTGCCCAGAATTGGGGTCGCCAGAATACTCGCGTATCCAGCACCTTGGTCTCAGTTTCCCCGTCCAGGTTGCTACGCGGTAGCGGTACGGTTGCGCCGAGCAAGCTGTTGACGGTGAAATCCTCGAAGTTCTGGTCCTGTTCGGTTTTGCTGTAGCTGCCATCCACCTGTAGACGCAGGCTGGGAGAAAACAGGTAAGTGCCGGTAAGGCGTCCCTGGTAGAACTCGTTGTCCGGTGCCTGGGAGATACCACCGATGCCGGCTGGCCAGGCGATGTCTGGACCAAAGGAACTGTAAGGGTTTTGCCAGAGCAGCGAATCATCGTTGTTATCGAAGTCACTGTAGAACAGGCTGCCCACCATGCTCAATTTATTGGCCTGGTAATTGACGGCGAAATCGAACTCGGTGGAATCGTAATCAATGGACTGGGGCAATATCACCGCCTCACCGGCGGCCGCGTTGGGTGCGATGGCAGCCCCCAGGTCGTTGTTGCCTTCTCTTTCCTCATAACGGACGGAACCCTCGAAGCCCCAGCTGCTATTCAGCTGGTAGGCACCACCCAGGGTATAAATGTCACGCTCCAGTTCCTGGTCGAATCCGCGCAGGCTTGCGTCCAGGGCGGTGAATCCCGCCGTGGTCTGGGCGGAAACCCAGTCGGCCGGCAGGCTCAAGGTCTCGCCGCCGCGGAAAGGAGTGCGGCCGCTGTCGTTACCTACCTGCTTCTGGCTATCGAGCTCGAAAAACAGATTCCAGCCATCACTGCGCCACTCGGCGCGTCCCTCGCGGGTATCCAGGCCCAGGTCGGAACCGCTGAGGTTCCAGAAGCTGTTGCCTTTGGAGCCGCTCCAGTCGAGATTGCCGATCAGGGTGACCTCGTCCTCGTACAGTCCGTTGTACTTGCCGAACTGGAAATTGTCGTCTGTCACGTAGCCGACACCCACTTCCACCTGGCCGTTGTAGTCCAGTTGCCAGCGCGTCGCCAGGGGTCGGGAATCAGCTTTCTGGGCAAAAGAGGTCGGTGCGTCCAGGATGCTGGCACAGGCGGCCACCACCGCACAGGCAATCGCTGTTTTCTGGACGGCTATGTGTTTCACCGCATCAACCTCGCGCCGCTGGGGTGGTTGGAACCGTGCACCTGGCTGTGGCAGTTGAGACAGGACTTGCCCAATACATACTGGTTGGAGCTGCCTGAGCTGGTGCTGGCGCCCTCAAATTGCTGACTGGGGTGGAAGGCTGCAGAGTGGCACTGCTGGCAGCCATAGGGTGCGCGCGCGCTCAACAGGTTGTTGTTCACCGAGCCATGGGGGGTGTGACAGTAGCTGCAATCCTCGGAGACGGGCTGGTGTTCCCAGAGATAGGGGCCGCGCTTCTCTTCGTGGCAGCTATAACAGTTGTCGTTCAGGGTCGGCTGCAGCAGTTGTGCCTGGGCGCTGCTGCCATGTGGGTTGTGGCAGTCGACGCAGGCGGTCTTGCCCTCCAGGATGGGGTGTCGCGAGGGCAGGCGCAAATCCGCTTGCTGGCGGGTATGGCAACTGAGACAGGTATCCAGCTGCTGCTCAGCATTACTCATGGGGTCGCGGCTGGCGTGGGAGTTGTGACAGTCTGTACAGGCCACTTCTTCCTGGTCGTGTATGCTGCCCATCCAGTACATCTGGGACTCTTTCTGGTGGCATTCCAGGCAAACGCCGTTGGCCTCGGTCGCTGCCAGTGGCCATTTCGGGCCGAAACTGAGTTCCGGTGGGTTCTTGGTGGGTCCGCGGGAGTGATCCTTGCTCTCGCCGTGGCAACTGACACAGCTGTCAGCGCCGCCCCCAGCTAGCTGGCCGTGGGGTGTTTTGAAGATCGCGTGTACGGCCTGGTCAGCAGAATCCTTGTGACACATCAGGCAAGGTGCCGCGGATTGTGCCACAGAGGCGAAAAAGGTGGCTGAAACCAGCAACACCAGAGAGCCCATCGTCCTGTGCAGACCCTTCAACACCTTCCCCTTATTATTAGACTCAAACCCCGAACATAGCGCACATGGATTCTATGCCCACGCAGGCTAACTAGTTTTATAGTTTAAGAATGGTAACCCTACAAGCCCCAGGGTTATAAAAAAACTGACTTAGGCCAATAATTGGCCAAGTAACAGCCCCAACACAAATAAACTGGTGAATTTGCGGGTGTGGTCAAAGGCGAAGGCGGAAAACCAGAGCGGCCAGACATTGTCGGGGAAGTTTTCCGCGGCTTGCTGCGGTTTGGGTTCGCGATAAAGCTTGAGCAGTCGCCACAGGGCCGGCAGGTTGATGAGTACAGCCAGCAATAACCAGTGTTCCCGGCCGCTCAGCACCAGCCAGGCGCAGCCCAGGTATTGCAGGCTCAGCATCGCCATTACCCAGTAGCGTGCCTGCCGTTCGCCGAGTATAACCGGCAGTGTGCGCACGCCCTTGCTGGCATCCAGGTCGATTTTGTCGATATGTTTACCAAACAGCACGGTGGTGGGGCCCAGCGCATACAGGAGGCTCAGCCAGGTCACATCCCAGCTCCAGTGTCCGCTGATCACGTAGTAGCTGCCGCCCACCATCAGGGGGCCCCATACCAGCAGTACAGCGGGCTCGCCGAGGCCGTAGTACTTCAGGGGCCAGGTATAGAACAGTACAAAGAAGGCGCCGGCCAGCATCAGGTCCAGGGTCAGGCCGCTGCGGTCCCAGACCAGCCACATCCCCAGCAGGACGGCGGAGCCTCCGGTGACGGCGACATAGCCCCAGAACTGCTCCAGCGTCATTAGCTTGTCCTCCAGCACGTGCACGCCGTACTGGTTGCGGTAGTAGTTGTTTTTGTCGATACCGCGACGGGAGTCGGTGTAGTCGTTGAGCAGATTATTAGTGGCGTGGGCCAGCATCAGGCCAATGGTACAGACCAACCAGGCCGACCACTGGAAATTGCCGTCGCGGGCAGCCAGCAGTCCACCGAGGGCGGCGGACATAAAGGTCATGAACAGGACTGAAGCCCGGGTGGCGATCAGCCAGCGGGAGACCACATCAAGGTTTTGCCACTCGGCCAGTGATAGCCTGGGCATGGTATTGAGGGCCTGGGCCCAGATTCTGACATTCATAACGACGCCCCCCGGAGAGGAGGGCCATGCATCCTGCGTTGTGTGTCGAAACCTACGTGCTGCAGGGTCGAACCGGATCAGCCAGAGCGCTTGCCGGTGACCAGGTCACGGAATTTATCCAGTAGAGTCTCGTACTTGTAGTCTGTGAATTCACCGGCGTCCAGGAACATGCCGTGATCATTACAGATCTCGTACCAGATATGAGGCTGGCTGGGGTCGGAGACCTTGTGCATGCGCGTGCTGCAGTGGGGGCAGTCCACATCTTCTACCTCGTTCCAGCGCTTGCCAATCTCGGGGTCGCCGGTATCCAGGGCTTCACCCATCCAGCGCTCCTTGAGAGCTTCTGCTTCACCAACATCAAACCAGATGCCCTGGCATTCGGTGCAACGGTCTACGGTCAGGTTGCCATAGGTCACTTCGTCCATGCCATGGCGACATTTTGGGCACTGCAGTGGGTGAACGTCCGCGTTGTATTCCATGAAAGTTACCTTAAGAGATGGATGGTTATTATCAATACCGAAGTGTAGCCGATAGCGGGCAAAAAAAAAGACCACATCTGTGGTCTTTTCGGTGCTCTGTATTAACTAGCCGCGGGTCGGGATGTCGACGTAGACCAGTGTTTCGCGTTCAGCGCTGCTGCCGGAGTGCACGGTAACCATGGAATTGAAGGTTTCAGCCAGTTGGCGCGGCAGTACCCGGGCCACCTTGATGTCGCTGTCAGCCTCATAAACGACCTTGCACAATGTGCTGCGGCATTCGACGCGCATCAGGTCGGCACCCTGCATTGCCTCGGTGTCAAAGGCCATGGCGATGCGGGAGTAGACATCGGGATTGGCGCTGCCCCAGTCGCTCTGGAAGACTCGCTCGGCTTCACTCTCGCTTCGTTGCACACCCTGGCTCTGCTCCAGCCGGTAGGTCGCAGCCGCTTCCATTTCAGCCGGGCTCTTCACAGTAGCCATACCGACCACGGCGCTAAGGGTGATCGGCAGGGCCAGCAAGCCGACGAAGCGGGCAAAAACGGGCTTGAGCTTGTTTGCGTGTTTGTGTTCCATGGCGACTAGAGTAAGGAAAACCTTACCCACAGGCTGTTTATGAAGCCTGATTTTGTGACATGGGTCCGCAAATCGGTCCTTAAATGTGACAAGTGTCACAAAATTCCCGCTATTCGGGCTGACAGAATTCTGTCGCCGCGGCGCAATATTGACGGCATTTGCCCGCAATTCGTGGCATGGTGCGGCCCTGTGTAAGAATATTGGACCTGGAAATCGAGCAAAACCCATGAATGAATTGATGGAAAACCTGCGCCAATACCACCCGCTGTTGCCGGATCTGCTGTCGGTAGCGCTGGTTTTGCTGGCTGCACTGCTGGTTTATGCCTTTGGCAAGCTCATCCTGGTAGGCGCTGCGCACCGCTTCGCGGCGCGTACCGAGCACACCTGGGATGATGCCCTGATTGAACACAGGGTGCCTGGCCGCCTGGCCCAGTTGTTGCCGGTTTTCGTTGTTTATGCCGGTGCCGACTATTTATGGCAGTTGCAGCCTGCGGCGGAGAGCCTGCTACTCAGGGCGACCAGTGCCTACATGATTATGGTAGTCACCTTTACCCTGACCGCAGTGCTGGGTGCTGCCAATTCCATCTACGAATCCTATCCCGCCTCGCGCCAGCGGCCCCTGAAGGGCTTTGTGCAGCTGCTGCAGCTGGTATTGATCATCATTGCCGGCTTGCTGGTGATAGCGGAATTGCTGGATCGCTCACCCTGGATTCTGCTGAGCGGCTTTGGCGCTATGACCGCGGTACTGCTGCTGGTTTTCAAAGATACCATCCTGTCGCTGGTTGCCAGCGTGCAGCTCACGGCACAGGACCTGGTGCGGGTCGGGGACTGGATTGAGGTACCCCAGTTTGGGGCGGACGGTGATGTTATCGACGTGGAGCTGCACACCATCAAGGTGCAGAACTGGGACAAGACCATTACCACTATTCCCACCCATCGCCTGATCAGTGATTCCTTCAAGAATTGGCGCGGTATGTCACAATCCGGTGGTCGACGCATCAAGCGCTCGATTGCCCTGGATGCGAGTTCAATTCGTTTTTTGTCGCAGGAGGAAGTCGACAAGTTTAAGCGTTTCGCGCTATTGCATGATTATGTCTCCGCCAAGCAAAGCGAGTTGGGTGAGCACAATGACATCCTGGGCGCGTCAGCCGACGGGGTGAACCAGCGTCGCCTGACCAACATCGGTACCTTTCGTGCCTACATCTATAACTATCTTAAACAGCATCCCCAGATCCACCCGCATATGACCCTGCTGGTACGACAGCTGGCGCCCGGTTCCCAGGGGGTGCCTATTGAGCTCTATTGCTTTACCACCACCACCAACTGGAATGCCTATGAGGGTATCCAGGGAGATATATTCGATCACCTGCTGGCGATCGTTCCCGAGTTTGGGTTGCTGCTTTATCAGCAACCCGCCGGCTCGGATATCGCCAGCCTGGCGCCCGTTGTTAAAGCGCCCGCGGCGGGTTTATGAAAGCGCCTGCGGCGGGCTTATAAAGCTTTAATTAGGAGGGAAGGCCGCCATGATGCGCCCGGCGGCGGTATCGTAGGTTGCCTGGTCTTTGCTCAGCTCACCCTTCATCCGCGACTGGACGATGGAGCGCCACACCGACTGATTGAGTGTCGGATCGATGATATCGACGATAAAGGTACCCTGGGTGTACTGCTTGACCCGCACATCGGTGCCACAGTTCCAGCAGTTATAGAATGCCGCGCGGTTATAGCCGCGATAGCCGCCGTACATGCCACCGTAAGTCGGCCCCGTGTTGTAGGTGCGGATGTCGGTTTTCTCCTGGGCTACCAGGTGCCAGGATATGAGCGCGTCCGCTTTTTTGGGATCATTAATCACCTGCAGGCCCTTGACCTCGAGTGTGCGACTCAAGGCCGTATCGATGCGGTTGATCTGCATGTCGCTGAGAAAGATTTTCGTGCTGTCGCCGGAAGAGCCGCCGGACTGGGGTAAAAAGGCGACAGTGCGGATGCCCGAGAAATTAAAGTCATGCTTGTAGTCCACATCCGGCTGTGGCGGGGAACTGGCACAGGCAGTGAGCAAGGCTAGAGCCAGCAGTAGAGCCAGCCTGGTGTTCGCGGTGTGAATAGTGTTGCGCATTGATAAAGTCTCCCTGTCTATTGCAACCAGAGTGTAGTCGATTTGGCGCTAAAATGGTTGCCGGGATCGAGCCATTGCCATTGATTTCGCCCTAGAGTAGCCGACTGATGGTGCGGGAGGCCGCGATAAGGCCCTGGTCGAAATACTCCTCATGATTGATCTCGATGTGCTTGAGATCGTACAGGTAGTTGACCATGATTCCGGCGGACTGCTGTTTGCCCTTTTCCGAGAGGTCGGCGGCCCAGTGCAGGCGGTGCAGCCGTGCGCCATTACCCAGGTGAAAGCGCGCCACCGGGTCCAGCGCCAGGCGCCCGGACTTCTGCTCCAGCAAATAGTGGGCACAGAGCTTGATCAGCGCGTCACGCACCTCGGTCGCCACCACCTGGCCGACCGGCTCGCGTACGACCTGGTGCAGGGATTCGTCGATCAAGTCATCAAGCCGGGCTGATTGCAACCAACGACAGAAGCCCGGTACCGGTGACAGGGTCACGAATGTATTGATCCCCGGGTGCTCCTCCCGCACCTCCTCCACCACTTGTTTGATCAGGAAGTTGCCGAAAGAGATTCCGGCCAGGCCACGGTGACAATTACTGATGGAGTAGAACACCACGGTGTCCATGTTGGCGGGATCGACCCGCTCGCGTTGCTGCTCCAGAAGAGGGGCGATAGCGTCCGGCAGGGCTCCGGTGAAGGCGACCTCCACAAACACCAGTGGGTCGCCCGGCATGGCCGGGTGGAAAAAGCCGAAGCAGGCGCGATCCTTGCGCAGTCGATTGCGCAGGTCATCCCAGCCATTGATGGCGTGCACCGCCTCATACTCTATGATCTTCTCCAGCACGCTGGCCGGAGTGTCCCAGCTGATCTGTTGCATTTCCAGGAAGCCCTTGTTGAACCAGGAAACAAACAGGTGCCTGAGGTCAGCATCCACCGCTCGCAACTCGGGCCGGTCGCGCAACAAGGCCTGCAGCTCACCGCGCATGCCAACCAGGATGCGGGTTCCATCGGCTGCCATATTAAGGCGTCGGAACAGTTTCAGGCGCGAGGCTTCCACCACTCTGCCAATGGCGGCCAGGTGTTCCGGGTCTGGCGCTTTTCGATAGCGCTCGGTGGCGGCAAAAATGGCCTCATCATCGACTCCGAAATCCTGCAGCAGGCTGTCAAAAAACAGCGCCTTCTCGCCGCTGTCCAGTTGCTGGTAGGCCTGGGCAATCTCGCTGGCCAGGGCCAGTCCTGATGCCTCACCACGATGTTCCAGCAGTTCCTGGCATAGCCCGGTGAGCTCGACCGCGGGACTGGCGCCCGAGTGCAGGGTCGGCATGCGACGGGCCAGGATTTCGCGGCCGACTTCAACGACAGAGGACAGGGCGCGGCTGAAAGCTTTCATACAAACATTCTCTTAAAGAACTGGATGAGCTGATCCAGGTGCTAATAATAACGGCGTCGCCAGGACTTGTGTGGCCTAGTGTAGCGCGTCTGGGACCTGGCTCACGCAAATACTGTCCCGCACCAGTGAGCTGCCGTATAGTCTGAAGCGATTAGTCGTTTGGCGCTAGCCAGTGGGAGACAGGGGGATGGGCTTGCATGACGGTCGAAACTGATTGGACGTGCTTGTTACCGGCGCTGGTGACGATAGTCACCGCCATCCTCAGTCGGCGACCGATCGAATCGCTGTTGGCCGGCGTTGCCACTGGTCTGTTACTGCTGGCCCCGGGCGCGGCCTTTGCCAGTTTTTCCGCCATCCTGTTGCAGGTGATGATGGATGAAACTATCGCCTGGGTTATTATCGTCTGTGGCCTGATGGGCAGCCTGATTACCTTGCTGATGCGGGTGGGGGCAGCCAGGGTGTTTAGCCAGGCCCTGTCGTCGCGGGCGACAAGTGCTGCCAGTGCCCTGGTCTACACCTGGATCCTGGGCCTGATCATATTTATTGACGATTACCTCAACGCGCTGGCGGTGGGCTCCTCCATGCGCAAGGTAACCGATGAGTACGGCGTATCCCGGGAGATGCTGGCCTACGTGGTGGATTCCACCGCGGCGCCGATTTGCATGCTGGTACCCATTTCCACCTGGGCGGTGTTTTTTGCAGGTGTCCTGGAGGTGTCCGACGTGGCCGAGCCGGGCGGCGGCATGGCGATGTTTATCAGCGCGATACCCTACATGATGTATCCCTGGATCGCGGCGCTGATGGTACCGCTGGTCGCCACCGGCAAGATTCCGCTGCTGGGCCCGATGCGCGCCGCCGAGTCCCGTGCCGCGGCCGGGGAGCCTGCGGCCGTGCACAAGCACGAGTTTGCGGTGACCGAAATCCCCGCTACCGATCGGGTCCGTATCTACCACTTCCTGGTGCCGATTCTCAGCCTGCTCGGTTTCAGCGGCTACTACGATCTCGATGTGCAGATCGGGGTCACACTCAGTGTCGCCACCACCATCCTTTTATATGGCCTGCAGCGCTTGATGGCCTGGACAGAGATGTTCGACTGCGTGCTTGAGGGCATTAAGGTCATGGTGCCTGCCCTGACCATTGTGGTGGTCGCGTTTATGTTCAAGGAGGTCAACGACCAGCTGGGCCTGGCGCCTTTTGTGATTGAGAGCGTGCAGCCCTATATGACCCCAACCATGCTGCCGCTGGTGGTGTTCCTGAGCATGGCATTGATCTCCTTTGCCACCGGATCGAGCTGGGGTGTGTTCGTCATCGCCATCCCCATTGTGCTGCCGCTGGCCCAGAGTGTGGGAGTGAGCACGCCGCTGGCGATTGGGGCGCTGATGTCAGCCAGTGCTTTCGGCAGCCACGCCTGCTTTTATGGCGATGCCACGGTATTGGCGGCGCAGGGTTCCGGCTGCGGCGTGATGGAACACGCTCTCAGCCAGCTGCCCTATGCGCTGATTGCGGCCCTGTTATCGGGTGCCGCCCTGACCCTGCTGGCCTGGTAGGACGCGAACTCAGGTCTGCTGGGTGAGGGGCAGGTAGTCCCGGGTCAGCTCCTCGGATACCCGCCACAGCTCGGTGGCCATGGCGTCATCCTGCATGTAGGGGGTTTCGCCCTCGTTGATCTGGCAGTCGGCGAAGTAAAAACCGCGCACCCCGGCCAGATCCGGACTGGTGGCCACGTAACAGGTGGTGGCGGCACCTTCTTCGATGCTTTTCATAAACAGCGGCCCGACGATGCGTCCCAGCCATTGCTGCCAGGTCGGCAGGTTTTTGCCCAGGTTGGTGGCGATAACGCCGGGGTGGACGCTGTTGGCCGTGGCATTACTATGGGATATCTGCCGTGCCAGTTCGCGCGCACACAGTGCATTGGCAAGCTTGGAGACCCCGTAGGCCCCCCAGGGCGAGTAGGACTGGCTGCCGTCAAGGTTGTCGAATTCTATGCCGTTCTCGGCCCGGCGATGGGCCAGTGAGCTGAGAATGGTGAAACGTCCGGCCGGGGCGGCGAGCACGGCTTCCCTGAGGTTGTTGATCAAAATAAAGTGGCCCAGGTGATTAATGGCGAACTGTCTTTCAATGCCGTTGACCAACTGCAATTCTGGCAGGGCCATGATGCCGGCATTGGTGATGAGCCCGTCCAGGGGTATACCCAGGGCCTTGATGCGCTCGGCGCAGGCCACCACGGAATCCCACTCGGCCAGGTCCAGGAACATGGGCGTGGTCTTGCCCTCAACGCTGGCACAGGCGGCGTCGGCCTTGGCCTGGGTGCGGGCAATGCCGATGACATGGGCGCCGCGCATGGCCAGCACGCGCATGGTTTCAAAGCCGAGCCCGGAGTTTGCGCCGGTGATGGCGATGGTCTGGCCGCTGAGATCAATACCGGCGGTAACTTCCTCCGCCGTTGAATCTTCACCGAAGGGGCTGGGTGGTGGCTGGCGGGTGATGATCTGTGCCAGCAGGGATTGGGGTAAGACGCTCAGTATGCTGAGGGTGGCCAGGCGCTGTAACAGCTGCCGCCGATTGATTTCAGTAGCCATGACTATCTCCAGTTTTGTTATTTGAGTTTGGCCTGCTGGGCATTGATCCAGTCTAGTACCACTGACTCCAGGACCGCGATGGGAATGGAGCCGTTGCCAATCACCACGTCGTGAAACTGGCGCAGGTCGAACTGGTCGCCCAGCGCTGCTTCGCCCCGGGCCCGCAATTCGCGAATCTTCAATTCGCCGATCTTGTAAGACAGGGCCTGGGCCGGCCAGGTGATGTAGCGATCCACTTCCGATGTCACCTCGTGAATACTCAGTGCCGTGCGCTGGGCCATGTAATCGATGGCCTGTTGCCGGGTCCAGCCAAAGGCATGCATGCCGGTGTCGACCACCAGCCGGCAGGCACGCCACATCTCATAGGTGAGTCGGCCAAAATCACTATAGGGATCGGTATAAAAGCCGGTCTCCAGGCCCAGGCGCTCGGTATACAGCGCCCAGCCTTCACCGAAGGCCGAGTGGTACAGCAGCCGCCGAAACTCGGGTACGTCCAGTTCCAGCGCCAGCGCCATCTGCAGGTGGTGACCGGGTACGGCCTCGTGGAAGGTCAGTGCCTCCAGGGTATATAAAGGACGGCTGTCGAGTTTGTAGGTATTCAGGTAATAGCTGCCCGGGGTGCGCCCATCGCCGGGCGCCGGCGAGTAATAGGCGCCGGTGGTCTTGGGTGCGACGCTGGCTGCGATCTCCTTGATGTCATAGGGCAGTCGCGGAATGGTGGCGAACAGGCGCGGCAGTTGCCCGTCCATACGCTTGGCGATGCGCGAGGCTTTTTCCAGCAGGTCTTCGGGCTCGGTCACGTAGAACTGTGGATCAGTGCGCAGAAACTGCAGGAACTCGGCGAAGCTGCCCTCAAAGCCGGTTTCCTCGATCAGTGTGTCCATTTCCAGCTTGATGCGCTCGACCTCGGCCAGGCCCAGGTCGTGTATCTGCAGCGGCGTCATGTCGGTGGTGGTGTAATAACGCACCGCGTAGGCGTAGTAGTCTTCGCCGCCGGGCAGGGTGGTAATGCCTTCCTGCCTGCGACAGGCGGGGGCATAGACCGACGTGTAGAACTCATAGAAGTCGCGGTACGCCGGCAACACGCCTTCTTCGATTAACTGGCGACCGCGGGCTTCGATGGCGATGCGATCGGGCTCGGCTATGCTGCTGGGGATATTGGCCAGCGGCTGGTAAAAGGCGCTGGTCGTCACATCGTCTACCAGCCAGCCGCTGATGGAGTCCTCGAATCCGGTCATGGACTCGCAGAACTGGGTCTGGCCCTTGTCCACGGCTTCCTGCAGCAGGGCGATATGCTCGGCGTTGTAACGGGGGAAGTCTTCCAGGCTTAGCAGGAAGCCCTCGTAATCGGCCTTGCTGCTGATGGTCATATCCGCGGGCGCGCTGGCAAAGTAATTGTGCCAGCCGCTGCGGTTGGTGATCGGGTAGAGGTGGTCCAGCTGGCTGTAGGATTCAGCCTCGGCCTCGCGCTCGTAGAGGAATACCCGGTAGGAAATGCGATTGGCGTCACTCAGCCCGGCTTCATCGATGGCGGCCAGGCGCTCCAGCATGCCTTCATTGAAAGCCTCGCGGCGGCTGCGGGACTCTGCGGTTACCGAGGCCAGTTCGCCACCCAGGCGCCAGGAGTCCGGGTCGCGGCGAAACATCACTTTCTCTTCTTCGACGCTGTCCCAGTGGTCGTCGATGATCAGCTCAAAGTCATGGTTGCTGTCAGCACAACCCAGGGTGGCCAGCAGAATGGCCAGGGAAAACAAGATAGCGCGCATGGGTGCTCGTTCCGTCAGTGAAACCAGCTGCTAGGTTTAACAGCCGGGGCTTGAAAGCTCAAGCCCTGGCTGAGTCGCCCGCTTATTGAATGGGAACGGTCAGGACGATTGGGTCGCTCTCAGGACTCCACATGCCATTTGCAAAGGCCCTGATGGTAACGCTAACCGCCGTACCCTCACCCAAACCGGGTCCACTGGGTGCGGTATAGGGGACTCTTATGCCAAAGAGTGGGGTCGACGATGACGCGGTACCTGAAGTCAGGGTTACCACGTTGCCTCCCCAGCGGAAGAAGGCCTCGGAACCCAGGGTATCTATGCCATAGGCTCGCAGGGAGATTTCAGCCCCTGGTTGGATAGACGTTCCTTCCACCCCGCCACGAGATGCGGCCACGATTATCGGTTTGCCCGGCGCGGCGCCGACGTTTATTGGGAAGGGAGCGGACTTCAGCTCGCCGGCCCCGGCCGCCTTCACCTGCAGCGTGGCCGCTCCGGCATCCAGGTCGGCATCTATTGGCATACGCATCAGGTAGTTGTTACTGTCGAAGTGGAATACGTAACCCGTGTAGGTTGATCCCCCCTGGTTTACGAACACCTCCGGCCTGATAAATGGATTGTTGCTGCCGGGCAGGTTGCTACCGCTGAGTAATACCAACTGGTCCTCTCCCGGGGCGGGTGCCAATGATGTGACGGTGGCCGAGCTGTAGGAGTCCACCGTCAGGGTGACGCTGTTGCTCTCCGCACTGTCGTTAGTATTCACCTGTGTGCGCAGGCTTATCGTGACGGAAGCGGCCTCCGGATAGCTGGCTGGAACATCGAATATATGAAGCAGGCCGCCCGCCGGGCCAAATGGCACGGTCGTCGACTTGACGCCCACGAAGGTATCCGCTCCAAGGTACTCAAAAATTGCCGTCACATTCACGGTGTCGGTTGCGCTCGCCAATATCGCGACTTCGCCACCGGCGACCAGGGTTGTTACCGTGTTAGCCGGTGCCGCGGCGTCCCTGGCGCCGATGAGTCCGGGCGCCGCCGGGTTCGCCGAAATGGTAATACCGTAGAGCGATGTCCTGGAAGCAGCGCCAGGTTCACTCAGCTGGATTTCGGCAAAGCCAGGTACCAGCCCCGTCAGCGGCAATCGCACCAAGTGGTCAGTGCTGTCGTAGACGAAATCAAAGCCCGTGTACTCAACGCCGTTCTGTATCACGAAAACGTCGGGTGTCGCGCTGGTTGGCAGGTCTGTACCCGAGACAAGCACCAGCTGACCGGCGCCTGCGGCTGATGGGTCTGGCTGCACACTGGAGATCAGTCCACTGGTCGGTGTCTCCAGCTGGATATCATCCCAGAAGGAATCGTCCAGTTTCAGTATCTCCCGTTCAATATTGAGTCGAGCCGGGAATAGCAGGCCACCGTCCAGGAACTGGATTTCCATAACGTACATCTGGCGCTCGCCATCAACCACGACGCTTGCCAGTGGGTACCAGTAGCGGTCCCAGGCCTCCCGGCCAGTGTCCAGCCAGCGGTCGATTCTGAGTCGGCCATTGCCTTCTATCTCCCACTCATTGGGGCGCAGGACCAGGGTGTACTCGTCGTTACCGGTGGAAAATGCAAAGCGGTTGAAGCCCGTATTGGGGTCGGTGCTTTCATCAAAGTCCCAGCCGAAGCGATTGTTCGGATCACGGTCGCCGTTCTCATCGAAAACACCGGGGATCCAGGCGTTGATCTCGCCGTTCCAGAAGCGGTCAGTCTGGCTCTGCAGATAGCCGTCAGTGAAACCGAAGCCGTCTGCCTTGATGAATATCTCATACTTGGCGTAGCTTTCGACGCCATTGCTGTATTCACTCATCACACCGTATTCGATACCGTTGTTTTCAACGATGGTGGCAGTCTGGGTCCAGCCGTCGCCATAGTCGATGACCAGGTTGCCGTTGGCTATCGACCAGCTGGCACTGACACCCGATATCACGCCGGATACGTCCTGGCTGCCGCCACTGGTGAAGGTCAGCACGTCGCCATGGCTGGTGGCGGGAATAGGCGGACCAAAGAAGGCCTCGTTGCCCGGCGCATAGCGATAGGTCGCACCCCAGGAGCCGGGTACACAGACCGAGCCGTCAGTGGCGCCGCAATCGTCTGAGAAGGCGAGGCCCTGGACCTGACTGCTGTCGCGCAGCAGCACGCTCGTGTCTTCGACATCAACCCTGTCAGCTAATTGCAGTGTTCCACTGGGGAGGATGACCGGGTCATAGACAGTTGTTGTCTCGAGCCGCTTCTCTGCAATATCAAAATCAAGCCCCAGCTTTGAACGCGTGTAACTTATCACTGAGTTCACGGTGGTCGGGATGGTAAATATACCCTCGGCCTGCAGTTCATCCAGCTGCGGCTGCGTTGCGCTCGTATTGAAAATGTCCTCGGTTCCACTGAAGGAATAAGAGACCAGGAGCTCCCCATTCACGACCGACCAGCTGAACGCCTGGTCGATGGCAGGGCCGTTAGGCCCGGCAATGTCCAGCAGCGAGCCAATATTGCCGGCCTGCACAAAGTTCATGATGGAGCCATCGCGCGAGGTATAGCCGGGATTAGCGTCTTCCACCTCGTAGTAGCGCGGCGGAATTTCCTCGGCCACGAACTCCGTCGGTGCCAATATGATGACGTCCTCGAAGCCGGTCAGCTCGTCGATTTCACGCTGGATATTGAGTCGAGCCGGGAACAGCAGGCCCTGGCCTAAACCGGCATCACGGTATTCGATCTCCATGACATACATCTGGCGTTCGCCATCGGCCACGACACTGGCTGTCGGATACCAGTAACGGTCAAAGGTATCGCGCTGGGGTTCGAGGAAGCGGTCGATCTTGAGCGAGCCATCGCCCTGTATCGCCCACTCGTTGGGACGCAGGTAGAGGAACTTTTCCTCGGTACCGTCGCCATCCTGGTCAAAGATGTCCAGCGAGCGGTTAAAGCCAGTATTGGGGTCGGTGGCGGCGTTGAGCTGCCAGCCAAAACGAGCGTTGTCGGTGCGATTGCCATTGGCATCGAGGAAGCCTGGTATCCAGGAGTTGATATCCCCGTTCCAGTAGCGATCTGGCTGGCTCTGTAAGTAGCTATCGTTGAAACTGAAACCGTCGGACTTGACGAATATCTCGTAGGACGCGTAACGCTCTCCAGAGGTTGCGTTGTTGTATTCGTTGAATACGCCATACTCAACGCCATTGTTCTCGACCACGGTCACGGTTTGGGTCCAGTCGTCGGCGTCGTAGTCGATAACCAGCTTGCCGTTGTCGATGGTCCAGGTCGCTGTGACAGTGCCCCCTGAGATTTCGCCACTGACAGTCTGGCTGCCACCGCCGGTGAAGGTCAGCATCTCACCCCAGTTGCCGGCCGGATATACGTAGCCATCATAGGCGTAAAATCCTGGCAAGTAGCGATAGCTTGCAGCCCAGGTGCCTGGTACACAGACCGAGCCATCGGTGGCGGCGCAATCATCGGACAGGGCCACACCCTGCACCGCACTGTCATCCCGCAGGATCTCGGTGCTGTTATCGATCTCGGTTTTGTTCGCCAGGGTCAGCTCGGGGCCAAGCGTTACGAAATAAGAGTTAGACGGATCCAGCGGAATTGGGTTGTAAATGAGTTCCTGGTCGTCCTCCCTGGTCACGATTTGCACGCTGGCACCATTAGCGGTGAGCGTGTAGGTGGTTGCCAGTGTTCTCTGTGTCAGGCCGATTGTGATGGACTCCTGGCGGATAGTCTCCTCTTCCAGGAACGCATTGATCTGGTCCGGGGTTGCCGGGGTATTGGTGATATCAAATTCCAGGCTCCCGAATTCTGTTGGCGTGTCATAGGTCAGCACCAGGCGTCCATCGATGACATCCCAGCTATAGCCCTGGTCGATCGGATTGCCCAGTTGCCCGTCGTAGCTGATCAGTGCGCCGGTTTGAGAAAGCTGGTCGAATTCCAGGATCACGCCTTCGCGCGAGGTGTAGCCCGGGTTGGCCTGGTCCACGGCATAGAAACGCGGCGGAATATCGTTCACCGTATAGTTCTCGGCCAGGACAAGCCGCACATTATCGAACTGACCCTGGCTGCGAATAGGCGCCGGTGTTCCCTCGAAGGCGCTCAAGCGAATTGACAGCGGCTGGCCTATGGCCGGGTCGCCAGTGCCCACCACGGCCGTGGCCGTAATATCATTCCAGGTGCCTGGGGCGTAGGTATTGTAGGGATCATTAACCGTGCTTGAGCCGATAACCACGCCACCGGCCAGAAGCTCGATCACGTAACTGCCGTCAGTGGTGGCGTCATTGTTGCGCCGACCAGCGGCGACCGTGAGCACATAGGTGCCAACCTCGGCGTTGCCGATGAAGCTGGTGCTTTCAGCAATGCTCGGATTGGGTCCGGCGAAGCCCGGTAGATTGAGATAGAGGAAGCGATTGCCATCAGCGGCAGCGTCAAATCCAAATTCGAAGGGGTCTGATCCGCCGGTGCCGTCATTGCCATTGGCGTTCCAGCCCACGGGCAGGGCTACCCCGTTACCGTCCGGCAGGAAGGTCTCGAAGGAGAAGTTCGGTACCGAGAGGGAGCCAGTGGGTGCCGGACTGACCGCTATATTGAAGCTGGCCGATTCGGTCTGGAAGTCGTCTATGGCATCTACGGTAAAGTTGAAGCTGCCGTCAAGCGTGGGCAGGCCGGTAATTTCTCCGGTCGTCGCCAGGCTAAGTCCCGGTGGGAAATCGCCACCGGAGACCACGTAGGTAATGGGACCGAAGCCACCGCTGGCGCCCAGTGTGGTTCCAGCATAGTTGGCTCCGACGGTGCCGCCAGCCAGGCCGCCACCGCTAAAGACGATGGGCGGCGCCGGGATATCGGCGTTGAAGAAGGCATCAATCTGCTGGATGCCGTCGGTGACGCGCACGGCTGCATTGATGGGTCCGGGTTCGACCGGCGTGCCGGAAAGTACGCCGCTGCTGTCCAGGGCAAGTCCACTTGGCAAGCTGGCGCTGGGTATCAGGCTCCAGCTTGGGGTCTGGACACCTCCAGTGGCCTGGAAGGTGGTGCTGTAGGGGATATTGAGCTGCCCATCCGGAATCGCTGTGGTCGTTATTTCCAGGGGCGCCACCACGGGCGTAACAATGGTCACCGGCTCGGGTTCTGTCTCACCCTCAATTACCGCCACGGTTTCCACGGCCTGCGGGGTGACCGCGACGGACAGCTCGAAGTTGCCGTCGTTCAGGTCGGCGGGGTCGCCGGGATTAGGGCTATTGGTGTCGGGTAGCACGCGCACCGTGACATAGACTTCCTGGCCGGGCTCAACATAGAAAGACGTGGCGCCGTCGCCACCATTGGGGTCGAGTACATTTTCGGGCTCGAGCACATTGGCGATCAGTTCCTGCTGGGCTTCTTCCACCAGGCTGCAACCGTCGGCGACCGGTGTTTTGTTGAGGCGATAAACAATAACCTGGTAGCTGAATCCATCGTCCGCGCCCTCGGCAGAGGCGAGGTCGATGTCGTAGGAGCTGGTGGCGCTACCGTCATTGCTTACAGTGAAGGTAACCTCGGCGGACTGTTGCGAGGGCTCCAGGGTGGAATTGAGGACCGTGGGATTCAGTACAGTCGGGTTCAGCACGGTCGGGTTGAATACAGTGGGGTTCAACACGGTCGGGTTGAGAATCGTCGGGTTGAACACGGTCGGGTTAAATACGGTTGGGTTGAGCACGGTCGGGTTCAGTACCGTGGGATTAAACACGGTTGGGTTGAGCACCGTTGGGTTGAATACGGTCGGGTTCAGTACCGTGGGATTAAACACGGTCGGGTTCAGCACCGTCGGGTTAAGTACCGTGGGGTTGAACACGGTCGGATTGAGTACCGTCGGGTTGAGGATCGTGGGGTTGAGCACCGTGGGGTTCAGCACGGTTGGATTCAACACGGTGGGGTTATAGGTTTCCGCGAACAACAGGCTGTTGTCCAGCGGTGCCGGCGCCGAGGGGTCGGCGTTCAGTAGTACGGTAGACGCCAGTCCACTATCAATCACTTCACCGGTGGCGCCATCAATTTCCTGCACCAGCACCGCCAGCGCGGCATCGGGGTTTTCGGAGGTGGCGAATACAGTGCGCACGGTACTGGAGTAGGGCGCCACGAGGACTTCTTCACTGGCTTTGGGGGCAAACTGTTCGAAGCTTGCGTTGACCTCAGCAGGCGCTGCCACCGTGAGTCGGAAAATACGTTCCTGCCCGGTCACGTTCTGTACGAAAATCACGTAGGCGCGCTGTAACAGCTGGTCGGTGCCATCGGCGGTGCCCAGTGGCTTGTTACTGCCCGGTGCCGCGACGATGAGACCCTCAGAAAGTGTCGCCGAGTAGACGTTCTGGTTGCGGGTGCCGGTCAGCTCGGCATCGGTGTCAGTCTCACAGGCGGCAATGGTGCTGCCATCATAGACGCTGACGCGCTCGCCAGTTTGTCCGGGCGAATTCGGAGCGACATACTTGGTCCAGTCACCGTCCGGTGGCGGAACGATGTCGCGGTTGTCAGTCCAGACGGCCTGGTAGACATCGACGTCACCCGGTTCTGTGGCGTAGCGCCAGACTCCGTTTTCATTGATGTACACCTTGGCGGCCACATCGACATAGTCGCCGATGAATGGTTGGGTGCCGCCAGCGTGGGTGGGCAAGTTCGGCACCATATACTGGAGCTGTACAGTATCGCCGCTACCTTCGCCGGTGAGGACAAAGGCGTAGCGTGAGGCCTGTTGTGAGTCACGGCGATCAGAGACGTCATAACTGGCAAATACCGGATCTGCCGGTGCTGCGACTGTTACCGCGGTGGCTGCGCGCACATCCAGGCTGTGGCGCAGGCGATCGGGCTCCGGCACGTCCAGCACGAATTGCTCAAACAGGCCGGAAACGTCCGCACGCAAGTCGAAGAAAATGACAACCAGTTTGCCGCCAGCGAACAGTAGTGCAGGCTTGAACTGGTGCCCAGGCTGATTAATGTCGTCGTCTATCGGCCAGGGTTCCTGCCAGCTGTTGCCGCCGTCGTTGGAGATTGACATGACGATGCGGGAATCACCGGTATCGATGTCCGGGCGGGCGCTACCAAAACCGCGAGCAGCGAAGGCCATATAGGCCCTGCCGCTTCCGTCAACAGCGAGGCTGGGGTAGGCCGTGGTGCGGAAGGAGAAATTGGTGCCGCCCTGGTCGAAGGTGCGAATCTGCTCCATGCCGTCGGGGACGGGGATGTCGACAGGCGCTGCAAAGCTTGATCCTCCATCGGTGGACACGGTGGCGACCATGGCATTGGTAGCGCCGGTCTCAATCGGGTCAGCAGCACTGGTCGCGACACACTCCGGAGAGCCCAGGTAATTCTCTTCCAGCGCCTCGCGTATCGCATTGGAGCGCTTTTTCTCGTCCCTACCCAGTTTCCTGTCGGTGAAACCGGGTATGTCCTGCAGGGGGTTGTCCCGGAAAAACTCGTCCGCTTCCGTCACCAGTTCTGATAGCGTGCGGGTCCACTCCGCCGGGTCGAAATCGTCGCTAGGCTGACCGCCGCCGGCGATGAGATTGAGCTTGCTGGCAACCAGCACCTTGGCCAATTTCACCGCCTTGTACTTGTTCGGTTCGTCCAGCAGGTCCAGGGCCCGGTCGCGGCTAAGGCGCAGATCACCAAGGTCTATTTCTTCTACCGGCCATTCGACTGCCACGCTCTTTTTCTTTTTCTTGCGGCGCCACTCGCTGGCTGCCTTGGAGCAGCTCACCGCCGGCGTGCCCAGAAACGCCTCGACGGTGTCGAAGCGGCGCCAGCCGATGTGTACATCACCATTGTTCGGGTTGATCGCAATATTGGCGCCCTGGTTGAGGGTGTCGACTTCACTGATCGGTGCCGGGTCGCTCCAGCTGTCGCCACAGTCTGTCGAGTAGGTCAGCTTGATCTCTGAGCGCAGTGTGGCGCCGTCGCCCGTCAGTGAGGCATAGGCCACGTAGACATTGCCGCAGGCAACTGTTTGGCTGACGGTGGAGCCGTCGCGCTGGGTGACGGTGAAAGTCTTGGTGGGGGCGCCATCCCGGGGCATATCCACGCCAATCCAGGACTTGTCGAGGAAGCGGTCGCCGGTGGTGTCTACGTCCACCAGCATGGAATCGATAAAGCGGATGGGATCACCACCCTCGTCGTTGTTGAGGTCAATAAAGCGGGAAACAAAGATGGCGCTGCCGGGATTCTCGGTGCGCTCAAAGACGATGCCGCTGAAGTAGAACATGCCGTGGGTGCCGGCGCGCACCACGGGATCAGCACCCGCCGCATAGCCTTTCAGGGGTGAAGCCATGCCTTCCTGGGAGCTGTCCTGGGGGTAGCCGGGAATCAATCGGGACTTCCAGGTGCCACCGCCATTGGTGGACCAGAAATAGCTCATCCAGGAATCGCCGGTAGCGCCTGCCTCGAAGTCGCCGGGAATATCTACCGTGCGGTAGTCATTGGCACCGGAGAGTAAATGCAGCTTGTTGCGGCTGGAAAAGGCGACCGAGGGTTCGTTTTGCTGGCGCAGGAAGGGATCGCCGTCGGGCCAGGTTTGCCCTGACACCATATTGATATTGGGTCCAACCGTGAGTGGCGCTTGCGCAATCGCAAGCATAGGAAACAACACTGCGCCAACCAATAGTGGCAACAAACGATTTATTCTCATGAGTACGCGCCTTTTTTGTGCACTTCCTGTGCACTTTTTTGTTTTGTTTTACAAGTGCATTTATAGTACATGCGTCACAATAGCGCAAATTACTCGCACTGGTTCTTGCCGCTAGTTTACCGGGCTGAACTCAGTGCTGGCGCCAGGATAAAGTCAGCCCCAGCGCTCGTTCTGGGCCTTCCGTGGCAAGGTCGTCACTGCTCAGTCGCCAGGTCTCGTCCAGCAGGTTGCGAGCCCACAAACGCAGTTGCAGCCCGTTGCCCCAATCCCGGCTAAGACCAGCGCTAAGGAGGCGCGCGCTGTCGGTGGGGAGCTCTCCGTCGGCGACATCGTTTTCCTTGAAGCGGTAACTGAACTGTAGCTCCGCCTGCCAGGGCCCGGTGCTGTAATCAATACCCAGCAGGGCCGTGGCCGGTGTGATGTCGGCGAGGTTGTTGCCATCATCATCTTCACCCTCAACATAGCTGCCGCCCAGGGACAGCGTCCAGTTCTCACCCAGTTGTCGCTGTGCCGCCAGCTCGACGCCATAGATTTCGCCCTCGGTGAGGTTGCGAAAGCCGCGTAGTTCGGAGTTGATGTCGACTCGTTCTATATAGTCGTCGATGCGGGTGCCGAAGGCATGAACTTCGATGGCCGCGCGCTGGCCCTGCCAGCGCAGGCCGAGGTCAGCTCCGAGGGTATCTTCCGGATCCAGCCGGGGGTTACCCAGTACCTGGCCGCGGCCAGTGGTGCCGGAAAAATAGCGTTCCGACAGACCCGCGAAACGCACGCCGCTGGCCAGTTCCAGGCTGGTGCTGAAGGCATCCGTGGCCGCCCAGTTGGCGCGAATAAAGCCGGACAGGGCATTGTCATCCACGTCCTGCTGCTGATCGGCCTCCTGCTTGAGCCAGGCCCAGCGCAAGCCCGCTGCCAGTTCGAAACGGTTAAATTGGCGGTATCCATCAACAAATACGTCCAGGCCATCCTGCTCAGCATCCAGAGTTTGCTGGCGCAGACTGCCGCCATCGGCCAGGGAGCTTTCTTTCTCCCGGGCTTCTACATTACGGCGGCCGAAGTACTCCAGCCCAAAGCGATAGGGCAATGCGCTACCGCGCCAGCTGGAGCTGAGACGGGCGCCGAAATCCAGCGATTTGCTGCTGACCTCATTGATGCGCTGGCCGGGCCGCTCCACCCGCGTATCCAGTTTCTGGTAGTGATAGTAGAGACTGCCGTCGACGTGCTGGCCAAGGCTGCTGTTGAGCTGTCCCAGCCAATGCCGCTCCTTCGGATAATCGGTAATGCGCTGATCCGGGAACTGCACATTGGATTTGCCAATATCGCGCCCCTCACTGATCAGCTGCTGGAACTCCAGGGACTGTTCACCGAGCTGAAAATCATAAAGCAGCTGCGCATTGTACTGCTCGAATTCGGTGTGTAATGGGGTGCCGTCTGGCGTGTTGGAATCATCGGCGCTGCGTCGGCTCAGGGCCAGCGAAGACCGCTCGTTGCCGGTGGCCAGGTACTGCAGGTTCTCGTCGCCGTCACTGCCATATTGCAGTGACCATTCGGTGGCAGCGGGACGTGCCGGCGACATCTGCATGACGCCGGCGACAGCGCCATTGCCGTAATAAACCGATGCCGGACCACGCAGTATCTCCACGGAGCCCAACATCACCGGGTCAATGAAGGAGCTTGCGGTGCCGGCCCGGCGCTCGCTGGTGATGGGAATATTGCCCCAGTAGTTGGCAACTTGCTGACCGGAAATGCCGCGAATGGAAACTGTCTGTAACAGCCCGCCCTGGCCGGCGTAGGCCACCCCCGGTTGTTGTTGTACCAGCTCGGCGACGGTCGATACCGGTGCCGCAGCATCATTCGGTAATAGGGGAGCATTCAACAGCGAACCGCTATCGCTCCAACTGGTACGGGTGTGTTTGGCGGTAACCGTCACCTGTTCCAGTTTGGCGGGCGCGGCTATGACCCAGGGGGCGCTCAACAGCAGCCCGGTCAGGCAGGGCACCAGGCCGCGCTTGCAGTTTCGAATTCTCACCGCGGGTAAACTAAGCGCCAGCCGCGCCCAGACGCTGCCTGGCGTCGCGGGTGATTATACTGTGGTCGCTATCGACCCGCAGCGACAGGTAGTGAGAAAGATCCTCGCGGGCCGCCTCCTGCATGCCCAGTTCCTGGCGGGTCACGCCCAGCCAGTAGAACAGTTCTGCGCTGTAGTGAAAGGTCGGGGTGTCATCCAGGAACAGGGCCGAACTTTCCCCGATTCGTTCGGCGCATTTCTCCAGCTCGCCCAGGGCTTCGGCATAATAGCCGGCACTGGCATAGGTCCGGCCCAGGTCAAAGCGTGCCAACCAGGCGTCGCTGTGGGCAATGGAGTTGGTCAAGGCATCGACGGCTGCAGCTGTCTGGTCCTGGGACAGCAATATTTCCGCAGCGATAATATCGGCGGCGGCCCGACTTTCCGCCTGTAACTCTGAGTCCAGTTGTTGTCGAATGAGCTCGGCCCGTTCTACCTCCTTCAATCGCACCAATAGGCGCGCGGCCGGCAACAACTGGCTGATCCCATCGGCATCTACCAATGCCGCGTCCATTGCCAGTCGCGCAGACGCTTCCTGTTCCTGTTCCAGCAGCGCCAGGGTCAGGTAGACGTTCTTGCGGGAAGCCGCGGCCTGGTTGCCGCTTTCAATGTCCCTGGCGATACCCTCGCGCAACAGTGATTCGGCGCCGGCCCAGTCTCCGCTAAGTAAGGCGATATCCACCAACCCGGTATTGGCCAGTGAGGCTGCCTGTACACTTTGCTGTGCCAGGCGCTGGTAAACCGCCGTGGCGGCCGCTTTGTCACCCCTGGCCAGTTCGGCCACGGCCTGGGGGATGTACGCAAGCAGGTAGCCGGGCTCGATTTCCAGCAACTTGCTGGCTTCTGACAAAGCAGTATCGAAGTGGCCCGAGTACATGGCATAGAGCGCATAGTTGGCCATGTGAGCGGGTATTTCGGGGTACGCAAGCAGGAGCTCCGCACCCTGGGTCAGCGCTTCTTCAAATTGGCGGCTATAGAAGTAGGCCACCGCCATGTTGTTGCGACCGACATCGTCGGCAGGATACTTCTCCAACAGGATCTCGTAGTTCTCGATGGCTTTGAGGTAGTTGCCGGTGACGGTCAGGTAATAGACACCCAGTGTGCGATAGCGCTCCCGTTCAGTCATGGTATCCAGTAGTGCCAGGGTCTTCTCCCACAGCTGTTGCGACTCTTCCGTGCGTCCCAGGCGCCTGGCAACAATGGCCCAGCCGGAATAGGCGCGACCGAAGTCCGTGTCCTCGATAATTGCTTTTTCGTAGAACTCGGCGGCCTGCTGATTTTGCTCGCGGCGCATATAGGTCTGGGCGATGGTGTAGTAGCGCGCCGCCTCCAGTGATGCAGCGGTAAAGGTCTCGTTGGCTTCGGGGTCATCCTGCAGGCTGGCGTCGCCCAGGTCCTCGCGAATTTGTACGGCCAACTGGCCAATGGCGGGCAACACCTCCAGCTTGCTATCGGCGCTGGCTTCCGCATCTGCCACCACCTCGCCGTCCCGGGCATCTACCGCGCGCAGGGAGAATTCATAACCGTCGCCGCTGGGTGCGATACTGCCCAGCAAGATCAGGCGTATGCCCTCGCGCACCGAGACCAGGCGTGCGCTCTCTTCATTCAGGGCCTCGCTGCCGCTGATTTTCGCGGCAGTAGCCGAGGCATGATGACGGGGGAAGGAGCTGATGAAGGGTGCCCCCTCCATGCCGATGGCCAGGGCGGGCTCCAGCGAGCCATCGAAAATAGGGTCGCCGGTCTCATTGACAAAGTCTGAGACCAGGATGGAGATCAGCTCCTGGGTGACTTCTTCGGCTCGATCGCTGGCTTGTTCGTAGTTGGCGTAAAGCGAAATACCCAGTGCCAGTACCAGCAGGATTATGGTGCCGCTGGACAGGTAGTCGCTGGCGCGTGCACCGTGGCTTTCACTGATTTCCTCCTCGCTGCGAATACCTTCCGAGGAGACTTCATAAAACCAGGAGAATGCCATGGCCAGTGGAAAACCCGCCAGGGCGCCGAAAAGGATATAGCGCAGGGCGCTGTCGGGAATGTCAAATGCCGGGAATACCACATCGGCGATCTGCAGCAGCAGCCACATTCCCGCGATGTACAATCCGGCCGCGCGGAATACCCCACGCTTGCGCAATTCCCCGATTACTCGCTTCATCCCTGTTGAACGGCCCGACTTGATTTTCACCAGAGGCCCATCATACCCGAATGCAGCACGAAACCGCGACCCATAAGACCTTGCCTGGTACCCGGAAGAAACTGACAAGGATGTCCCGGGCGGTCTAAACTGCAAGCTATGGCGATCTCATTACAATAATCATGCGGCAACGATTTGTCATCGTTCTGGCCACCCTCCTGCTGGTGCTACTGGGTCTCTACGGTCAGTACCAGCTTGCACCAGAGCGCCTCACCGAGCAGTTCGTCCGCTCGCTATACCAGGTGTTCATGCTGTTCTTCCTGGAAGGGGAGTGGACACTGGCGATCGTACAGCTTCCCCTGGCCCTGGAGCTGGTTCGCTTCCTGGCTCCGATGGCGACCTTCGCCTCTTTGCTGCTGGTATTGGCATCCAGTGCGCGGGTGTCCCTCTCCAACTACTTCCTGCGGCACTATGCGGGGCACACGGTGGTAGTGGGGCTTGGCAAACGCTGCTGGCAGTTTTTGCGCACTTACGATGACAAGAGCAAGCTGGTGGTGGTGGAGCGCGACCCGGAAAACCTGATGGTGAACCGGGTGCGAGAGCTGGGCGTCAAGGTGGTGATCGGCGACATCTTTGAAGACAATATGTTTGACCGTATTAATCTGGGCCAGGCCGACACGCTGCTGGCATTTACCGGCAGCGATGGCACCAATGTCGAGCTGGCCATGAAGGCGCGCGATCATGTGCGAGTGAAACGCGATCGGATTGAGCGGCTGCGTGTACACATCCACCTCAATGAAATAGGTCTTGCTCACCAGCTGGAGAGCTACCCCAAGTTCTTCTCTAACCAGCCTATTACCGAAACGTCCTTTTTCAGTGTCTACGACCTGAGTGCGCGACTGTTGCTGAGAGATTACCCGCCCGAGGTCTTCGCCGATGTCGCCGGACAAGACCGGGTGCACCTGGCGATCTATGGTTTTGGTCGCCTGGCGGAGACCCTGATGATTGAGGCTGCCCTGCTGTGCCAGTATGCCAATGGCAGCAGGCTTAAACTTACCGTATTTGATGAGGACGCCGAGCACTGTGCGCTGCAGTTCGCGGCGGAGTACCCCTATCTGGAGCTGATCTGCGACCATGAGTTTGTAAAGCTGTCCTCCTTCGGGCCACATGTATTTGGCGGCGAGCTGGCGGAGCTTTTGCCGGGCATTACCCAGCATGTCGTTTGTCGCGAAACCGATGAAGAAAACCTGAGCCTGGCGCTGATGTTGCGGAGTACCTTGCTGGAGCGGCTTTCCAGTAATGCACCGATCCTGGTACACATGCAGCAATCCAGCGGTCTGGCCCAACTGTTGGAGTCCAATACCGGCGACCCCGAGATCCCGGACGGGCTTTATCCATTTGGCATGCTGGACCAGGTCCTGCATGCCGATCATATCCTGGCCAGTGAGCTGGACGTGCTGGCTCGATGCCTGCATGAACTGTATTTACAGGCACAGCAGACAGCGGAGCCGGATTCGCGCCAGTCGCTGCAGCCCTGGAACGACCTGCCGCAGTGGGAAAAGAAACAGAATGTGCTGAAAGCGGATCACTGGCCGGTAAGGTTGCGCGCGATTCGCTGTCGCATTGACCCGGCACCGCTGGCAGCGCCCAGGCTCAGTGATGAGGAGGCGACCCTGCAGGCGACGATGGAGCATGGTCGCTACCTGACCCAGAAAATATTCGACGGCTGGAGCTATGGTGAAGTTCGGGTGGAAGAGGCTCGCATCAATCCATTCCTGGTGCCCTGGGAGGCATTGCCGGAGCAGCAACGCCTGCGTGAGATAGACGATGCCAAGCGAGAACCGGGCAGCATCGCGCTGGAATCCGGTATCAGTTTCAGTCGCAGCCTGGTGCTCGGCGTTTCCGGCCATCGGCTGGATAAAATGGCAGTTAACAACAGGCTACTCAAAGAGCGCATTGTCATTGAGCTGGAAAAGCTGGGTGAACGCTACCCGGAGCATCGTTTTACGATTCTGTCACCCCTGGCTGAAGGTGCTGACCGGCTGGTCGCCCGGCTGGCCATGGAGGTCCTGGATGCTGCCTTACAGGTACCGCTGCCACTGCCTTACGATCTCTATATCGCCGATTTTGAATCATCACAATCGGTCGCTGAATTTCAGGCGCTGGTGGGCCGGGCCGAATACTACTTTGAGATGCCCATGCGCTTCGGCAATTTACGAGAGCTGGCCAGCTCGCACCTGGGCAATGGAGCGAGAGACAAACAATACGCGCTGGCAGGTGCTTACGTTATCCAGCGCTGCGACCAGTTGATAGCGATCTACGACGGTGAGCCCGAGGCTGGCGTTGGTGGTACCGGCCAGATGGTGCGCTGGTATGGCGAGGGTGGTATAGATGAGGAATTCCTCTACCCCAATCGCTACTTCGCCGCCCCCATCAGAACAGCGCCAATAATTATTCACCCGGGATCCGCCTGACCGGCCCTGTTTGACTAATCCTTGATGCCGGTCAAGCCCCTTGCAGGGCAGTTCGAGTAAAAAGTAGCACTCATAAGCGCAGCTGAGAGAGCATAATAATGCAGCCACGCGCCAGTAAGTGGCGTACCACACTACCTGTGATCGGCACCTTGTTGCTGTGGTGCTGCTGCGCGCCTGTGTCTGCAGCAGACTCCCTGATCATGCCATTGGCTTCACAATCCCTTTTGCTGGATGTCTGCAATGCCGGATCCAGGTTGGTCGCTGTGGGCGAACGCGGCCACATATTGCTCAGCGATGATGCCGGCCAGCAGTGGCGACAGGCCCGGGTGCCTACCCGGCAAATGTTAACGGCAGTGTATTTTCCCTCACCCCGTCGCGGCTGGGCGGTGGGTCATGATGGCCTGGTCCTGGTCAGCGTGGATGGCGGCGAGTCCTGGGCGATTCAGCGCAACGGCCTGGCCGAGCAGTTGCGCCTTAATCAGCAGCGTTTGAGCGCGGTGGAACAGCAGATTGCGGCAAACAAGCAGTCATTACTGGAAGCCGATAACGCCAGGCGGCGGGAGCAGTTGCAGCAGCAGCTTGAGGAGCTTGCCCTGGATCGGGAGGATCTGCAGTACCTGCTTGCCGGGCCAGTGCATGCACCGCCGTTGTTGGACCTTTACTTCTTCGATGAGCTGCGCGGCATTGTCGTCGGCGCCTTCAATAGCCTGCTGATCACCCGCGACGGCGGTGTCACATGGTTAGAGGTCTCGGAGCGACTGCACAACCCGGACGAACTTCATCTCAATGCGGTAACCGGCGGTGACGATGGCCATGCCTGGATTGCCGCCGAGGGAGGTTTGCTGTTTCGCTCTTCAGACCAGGGCGCCAGCTGGAGCTCCCTTCCAAGCCCCTATGCCGCATCATGGTTTGGTATCGCGCGGGACCCGCGCAGCAAGACGCTACTCGCCTTCGGTCTGCGCGGTAACATCTATCGCAGCACTGATGGCGGCAAAAATTGGCTGGCCTCAGCTTCAAACGCAGAGCGCAGTCTAAGCGGTGGCGTATTCGTCAATGAGCAATACGTGGTCCTGGCGGGAGCGGTAGGCAGCTTGCTGTTGAGCAAGGATGGAGGCAGAAGTTTTAGCAGCCACCCGCTGAAACAAAGGGTCAACCTGTCCTCCGTGACAGCGCACAGCGGCAAGATTATTGCCGTGGGGCAGGGTGGCATATATCGCCGCGATTCCCTGGAGCAGCTGCAGTGAGTGGGCCCCAGCCAGCGGATGAGCAGCTTGAGACCTGGCGCTGGGGCCGGGAAATTCCATTACTGGAGCGGTTGATCTTTGGCGCCCGCAGGACGCTGTTCTGGTCCTTCATAGTTACCAGCCTTTTCCTGGGCTGGCATATGACCCGGCTGACACCCGATGCCAGCTTCGAAAAAATGATTCCCATGCAGCACCCCTATATCCAGGCGATGATGCGCCACATAGATGATCTGGGGGCCACTGGCACCACCATCCAGGTGGCGGTGGAGAGTCGCGGGGGTGATATTTTTGACGCTGAGTATCTCGATACCGTGCGGCAGATCACCGACGAGGTGTTTTATCTCCCGGGCGTGGATCGCAATCGCATGCGCTCACTGTGGACACCCAACGTGCGCTGGATGGAGGTCACCGAGGATGGCTTCGAAGGTGACCAGCTGATTGATGCGCGTTATGACGGTAGTGCGGAGGCGATGGAACGGCTGCGCGCGAATTTGTTGCGCTCTGGTGAGATGGGGCGGCTGGTAGCGGATGATTACCGCTCCAGTATTGTTGAGGCCCCCCTGTTTGACCGCGATCCTCGCACCGGTGAGCCCATGGACTACTGGGCCTTCTCCGCGGCCCTGGAGGCGCAGGTTCGTGACCGCTTCCAGAATGATGACATCAATATTCGTATTGTCGGTTTTGCCAAAATGGTGGGCGACCTGTTGGATGGTGTTCGCTCCATAGTCCTCTTTGCCGTTATTACCCTGGCAATGACGGCGCTATTATTATTGCTTTACTGCCGTAGTCTGCTTGCTACCGGTGCAGTGCTGCTTTGTTCACTGATGGCGGTTGTGTGGCAACTGGGCCTATTGCATCTGCTCGGTTACGGACTCAATGCGTTTTCTATCCTGGTCCCCTTCCTGGTGTTTGCTATTGCCGTCAGCCACGGTGTGCAAGTAGTCAATGGCGTCGCTATTAACAGCGACGCAGATGCACTGACGGCGTCGCGTCTGGCCTTCCGTGGCCTGTATATACCCGGTAGCACCGCGCTCATTTCCGATGCGGCCGGCTTCCTGACGATGTTGTTAATCCCCATCGAGGTGATACGAGACCTGGGCATCGCCGCCAGCGTTGGCGTGGCGGTTGTTATTCTCACCAACCTGGTGTTGCTGCCTGTTATTTTCTCCTTTATTGGCTTGAGCCAGTCCAGTGTCGCGCACCTCGCCGCGCAATCCGGCCAGCGCCGGCCGCACTGGGAATTACTGTCGCGTTGCGCAGAGCGGCCAGTTGCTATAGCGCTATTGGTATTGGCGCTGCTGTTGTTGCTGTTCGGTTTATACCGCGGCCAGCAACTGCAGATCGGTGACCTGGATGCCGGGGCTCCGGAGCTACATCCGGATTCCCGCTATAACCTCGACAGCGCCTATATCAACGCTCACTACGCCACTAGTTCAGACGTCCTGGTGGTGATGGTGGAAACCGAAGCCGAAACCTGTGCGGATTACGTCAACATGGCACTGATCGATGAGTTCAGCTGGGTACTGCAGAATGTCGCCGGGGTGGAGTCGACGATTGCCTCAAGCAGCGTGTCGAGGCTGGTGCTGAGCGGCTATAACGAGGGCAGCCTTAAGTGGGCGACAGTGACCCGCAATCAGGACGCCCTGAACTCTACCTTCAACCCCATGCCACCGCAGTTATTGAACCGCGACTGCAGCCTGTCACCGGTGGTGATTTTCCTCTCTGATCACCGGGCCGACACGCTGGCACGGGTGCTGTCAGCGGTGGAGACCTATGCGGCCGAGTACAACAGCGATACCATTCGTTTCGTGCCGGCGGCGGGCAATGCCGGTGTTGAAGCCGCGACTAACCAGGAGATTGGTGGTTCGCGATTGCAAATGTTGTACCTGGTCTACGCCGTGGTGGGGGCGCTGGTGTTCTTCAGTTTTGGCTCCCTGCGCGCGGTGGTTTGCATCCTGACACCCTTGGCGCTGACCTCCATTTTGTGCCAGGCGCTGATGGCGCAACTGGGGATTGGTGTGAAGGTAGCAACACTGCCGGTAATTGCGCTGGGGGTGGGTGTCGGTGTCGATTACGGCATCTATATCTATGCGCGCTTGTCGCGCTGTCGCCGTGAGGGCATGCCCTTGCAGCAGGCGTATTTGAGCACCCTGTATTCCACAGGTAAGGCGGTCGCCTTCACCGGGGTTAGCCTGGCGCTGGGTGTGGCGACCTGGATGTGGTCACCGATAAAGTTCCAGGCTGATATGGGCAAATTGCTGACATTTATGTTTCTGCTCAATATGCTTGGCGCGCTGACCCTGCTGCCGGCACTGGCGTCGCTGTTGTGGTCAAGGGAGAAGACTGTATGAGAGTGTGCGTACTGGGAACGGCGATCCTGCCTCTGCTGCTGGGCTGCGGCTTTGCCCAGGCCCTGGACTTCGAGTTTAAGAACGGTGCCCTGCTGGAGTTCAACTCAACCCTGACCTATGGCGCCCAGTGGCGGGTGGAGGGTGTCGACGAGCGCATTACTGGTGAAAACTTCATCGATGAGCTGCAGGACAATCCCTTCCTGCCGCTGACCGACCCCGATTACAGCGAGGCGCAAACCCTGTATTTGAACAGCAATGACGGCAACAATAATTTCGACAAGGGGCTGATATCGAATCGCCTCACCCTGTTGGTGGATTTGGATTTGAGCTGGGAGAGTTATGGATTCTTCCTGCGTGGCAAGGCCTTCTATGACGACGTCTACCGTGACGATGACACCAACCTCGATGAGTTTGGCCTGATCAGCTACAACAGTGGCAGACTCTATGGTGGCAGCACTGATCGCGGTGAGTTCCCGCGCCAGACCCGGGATCAACACGGCGATACTGTGGAGGTATTGGACGCCTTCGCCTATGCCACCTGGGAGATACCTGGTGAACGCTTGTTGGACCTGCGGCTGGGTCGGCAAGTTGTCAACTGGGGTGAGTCCACCTTCTACCAGGGCATTAACAGCATCCAGAACCGGGTCGATGCCACTGCCGCCAATACACCGGGTGTAGAGGTGAAAGAAATCCTGCTGCCGACTGGAACACTCTACATGCAGGTCGACGTATGGGGTTCCCTGACGCTGGAGGCTTACTACCAGTATGAGTGGTTGGAAAATGACCTGAATGGCGTCGGTAGTTATTTCTCCACCACCGACCAGGTTGGCCCTGGAGCCAATGCTTTTATTATCCCGACGCCGAACAGCCCTCTGGTGCCCGAGGCGATTCGCGGTAATGAGTATCAGTTGCGCGGCGTGCCGCGCGGCAAGGATGATAATGCCAGCGACTCTGGCCAGTGGGGCGTCGCCTTCCACTATATTACTGACAGCAACTGGGATATCGGCCTCTATCACGTGCGCGGCCATGACAAGAAGCCCTCCTTCGCGCTCAGTTATATTGACGTGCCGGGATCGCCACAGCCGGTGCCAGTCGATTATCGACTACGCTATTACGAGGACATCAAGGCAAGCGCCGTCAGTTTTACTACCGTGCTGGGGGAGACCAATGTACAGGGTGAGCTGTCGTTCCTGGACGGTACGCCCATGGTTGATGCGGCAGGTGATCCGCGGCGGGAAGACTTCATCAAGGCGCAGCTGGGCGGCTCCCATGTGTTTGGACCCAGCTTCCTGGCTGATGACACTGTGCTTACCTTCGAGGGTTTCTACGCCGAGGTGACCAGTGCCGACAGTGATGAATTGCGTGAGGACGATAATGGCTGGGGTTATTCCCTGCTGGCCGATATAGCGTACAACAATGTGGTGCAAGGCTGGGATTTGCGCCTGCCGATCTACTTCAAGCACGACGTGAAGGGTATCGTCAGGGAGGTGCAGCACTTTGAGGATTCCAAAGTCCTGAGTCTTGGTGTGCGTGGAATCTACCTGAATAACCTGACCGCCGATCTCAGCTACGCTTGGTATATGGGAGGCGGCAGCGACAACCTGTTACGCGATCGCGACAATATTGCGCTAACGGTTAAATACAATTTTTAAGAGCTTGGACATTATGCGGAAAATCTTAACTACAGGCGGCCTGGCGCTTCTTCTATTGGCCAATGGCAGCGCGGCGAAAGTCAGCGAGGAAGAGGCGGCGCAGCTCGGTACAAGCCTGACCCCGGTGGGCGCCAATCCTGCGGCAAACGCGGATGGCAGTATACCGGCCTACAGTGGCAGCATGCTGGGGCTGCCGCCTGGACTGGATTATGCCGGCCCCGGCACGGCCTACCCTGATCCCTATGCGGATGATCCCATCCTGCATTCAATTACCGCGGCCAACATGGAGCAGCACAGCGGTTTTCTGAGCCCGGGATTGCAGGCGATGTTTCAGCTGTACCCGGACAGTTTCCGGGTCGATGTCTATCCTACCCACCGCGATGGTGCTTACAGCGATCTTTACCTGGAAAAACTCAAGTACAACGCGCTCCATGCCGAGCTCTACAACGGTGAAGACGGTATTCGCGGCTTTACCGGCTCGGTGGCTTTTCCCATTCCAAAAAGCGGCGCCGAGGTGATCTGGAATACTCGCTCCAGCGGGCCGAATTACACCCTGGCGGGAACCTACTCAGATATAGCGGTGTTCAGCAATGGCTCCCGTTCGGTGCGGCGCTCCACCATCATGTCTGAGTATCCCTATGTAAACCCGGACAACAAGGTGGGTATGGAGGAGCCGGATCTTGGCATTTGGGCAGCCCGTGTCATGACAACCGTGCATGAGCCATTGCGGGATAAGGGCACTATCACCGCGATCTTCGAGCCCTATGACTACATCACCCACGCCCGTGAGGCCTGGCGCTACCTGCCTGGCTCGCGGCGGGTGCGCAGGGCGCCGACGGTTGGCTATGACACTCCGGACGGCCCAGGTGGCTTTATTACCGTAGATGACACGCTGGGCTTCAATGGTGCCATGGATCGCTTCGAATGGAAGCTGCTGGGTAAGCAGGAGTTGTTTGTACCCTTTCACAATTACGCTTTCGATGACACCAGTGTCGACTATGATGAGTTACTGCCTCCCTTCCATGCCAACCCCGATTATGTGCGATATGAAAAGCGCCGGGTTTGGGTAGTGGAGGCGACCCTGCGCGAGGGTAAACGCCACATTTACGGCAAGCGGCGTTTCTATGTCGATGAGGATAGCTGGAATATCGTGATGACCGAAAACTACGATGGTCGCGGCGAGTTGTGGAAGGTGGTGCTGATCAATTCACTGTATGAGTACAACACCAGGGGCTATGTGAACCGGGCCATGATGTTTCACGAACTACGCGCCGGTGGCTATATCATCATTCGCCTGGTGAATGACAGCACGCAAATGAACTACAAGGCCGGCGCCAAAGGTGAGGCCTGGTATTCGCCCAGCAACGTACGCAAACTGGGGAGGCGCTGATGGCCACCGCAGAAAAACTGGGTTTCCAGGATGCGACCTTCCTGCGCATGGAGTCCCCGGCGCGGCCCTTCCATGTTGCTGGCTTGATGATCCTCAGTGAGCCGACGTCCCTGCCGCGCGGTTTCTACCGCCGCCTGGCGCGCCAGTGTGGGCGACTCAATGAGTTGTGGCCGGTGTTCAACAAGAAGCTCAAGGATCCCTCATCACTGCGCAATCCGGCCTGGGTTCTCGCCGACGATTACGACCCGACCTACCATGTTTCGCATTATTCGCTGCCGGCGCCGGGACGCATGGATGAACTGTTAACGCTGGTCTCCCGGGTGCATGAGCGCATGCTGGACCGCGATCGGCCGCTGTGGGAAATACACGTAATCGAGGGGCTGCCCGGGCGCCGCTTTGCGCTGTACTGCAAAGTGCATCACGCCCTGGTCGATGGGGTCGGTGCGTTGGGTATGGTCAATGCGCTGTTCAGTCATTCGCCGCAAGATCGAATCGACTTCCGCAAGGCACAGCCCATTGCCCGCGAACATCACGAGCGTTTGAGCCTGGCGCGCCAATTTGACAATGTCAGCAGCGATCTTAAGAAGCATTATGCGGCGCTGCCACAAATGTCCGGGCTGCTCGCCAAAATGAGCCTGGATGCACTGCTCGGCAAGAAGGATGTGCCACCGTTGCCGTTTACCGCGCCGCGCACACTGTTCAATACCGATGTCGATGGGCGTCGAGAGATTATTATCAGCGAGCTGCCATTGGCGTCCTTGCGGAAATTGGCGAAGCACTATAAGTGTACGATCAATGACGTTCTGTTGGCGGTCTGTGGCGGCGCGCTGCGCGATTACCTGTGCAAGCACGATGCGCTGCCCAGGGCCAGTCTTGAGGTGGGTGTGCCCATGTCGATCAAGCGCAAGGGGGACAAGGATGGCAACCAGGTTGGTTTTATTATTTCCCAGCTGTTCACCGAGGAGTCCAGCCCGGTGCGCCGCCTGCAACGAATCATCAAGGTAATGAGCCAGGCCAAGGGCAATATGCGCGGGATGACGCGCACTGCCGCCCAGGACTTTACCAATGCCCTTATGATACCGACGCTGCTGCTGACCCTCACCGGCAATGCCAGTAAGTTCAAGCCGGCACTAAATGCCATTGTGTCCAATGTGCCGGGCTCCCGAGGGCGGCTGTACCTGGACGGCGCCGCGCTTGAAGCCATCTACCCGCTGTCGGTGATCACGGATGGCATGGGCATTAACATCACCGTGGTTGGTTATATGAAAAAGCTCTGTGTGGCGGTCACCAGTTGCCCCACCCAGCAGCCCGATATCGGTGAGTTTGGCAAACTAATTAATCAAAATCTCCGTGCGCTGGAACAGGCCACGAGCAAGAGGTAAGGCAATGACGGTACGTTATGACAGGCTGGAGCAGGCAGCCGACGCGATTATTGAGCAGACCGGCGGTGATGTCGTGCTGGGGATGCCCCTGGGCATGGGCAAACCCAATCCCCTGGCCAACGCACTTTATCGCAAGGCGGCGGCCGACCCGCGCATATCCCTGACTATCGCCACTGCCCTGTCGCTGGCCAGGCCGAGTGCGCCCGCCGGTCTGCAGCAGCGCTTCCTCGGTCCTTTTATCGAGCGGGTCTATGGCGATTATGAGGAGTTGGACTACCTGCATGCATCCCGGGCCGGGAAGCTGCCCGACAATATCCAGTTAATCGAATTTTTTGTACAACCGGCAGCGGAGCTGAATAACCCCGATGCGCAACAGAATTACATCAGCGCCAATTACACCCATGCTGCCGATGTCATGTTCCGGCGCGGAATTAACGTGTTGGCTCAGACCGTGGCCAGCCGCGGGGAGGGTGAGCAGGAGCAGCTAAGCCTTAGCTGCAACCCGGAGATGACCCTGGATATGGCGCCGCAAATCGCCGCAAAGAAGGCGGCCGGGGAAACGCTGATTACGGTGGGCCAGGTGCATTCTCAACTGCCGTTTATGCTCAATAGCGCAATTGTTCCGGCGGACAGTTTCGATATCCTCATCGAGGACCCTGCCTGTAATCACAAGCTCATCAGTACCCCCAATATGCCAGTGGGCATGGCGGAGCATTTTATAGGTCTGGCGGCCAGCACCCTGGTCAAGGATGGCGGCACCTTGCAGATCGGTATTGGTGCCCTGGGTGACGCGGTAGCCGGTGCGGTACTTCTGCGCGAGCAGGACAATGCGACCTACCGCCAGCTGCTGGAAGAGTCGCAGCTGACTACCACTTATTTCGATGCCATCGAAGAGACCGGGCCGCTCGGGACCTTTGAAAAAGGGCTGTATGGTTGCAGCGAAATGTTCACCTATGGCCTGTTCCGATTGATGGAGGCCGGCGTCATTAAGCGTGAGGTGGCCGGCGCCAACGGCCAGCCAGTTTGCATGCATGGCGGATTCTTTCTCGGGCCTAACGCGTTCTACGATGGCCTGCGGGCGCTGCCCGAAGAACAGCTGGCACGCATCGATATGACCAATATCAGCTTCGTCAACGCGCTGTACGGGCAGGAGGAGCTGAAGCGTGAGCAACGCGTTGACGGTCGCTTTATCAACACGGCGTTCACGGTCACCATGCTGGGGGCTGGCGTGGCTGACCAGATAGAGGATGGTCGAATTCTAAGTGGTGTGGGTGGCCAGTATAACTTTGTCGCCCAGGCCCATGAGCTGGCAGGCGCGCGCTCGGTCCTGTTGGTGCGCGCAACCCGCAATAAAGGCGGCGAGACCACGTCCAATATTCTCTGGAATTACGGCCATACCACGATTCCACGACATCTGCGCGATATCGTTGTGACCGAGTACGGGATCGCCGATCTGCGTGGCAAGACCGACGCTGAGGTGATCATGGGGATGCTCAATATCTGCGATTCCCGTTTTCAGCAGCAATTGATGGATACCGCCAAGTCAGTCGGTAAGCTGCCCATGGATTACGAAGTGCCACGAGCCTATATCAACAACACACCAGCCAGACTGCAGACAATATATATGCAGCACAAGCCCAATGGCCTGTTTCCCGAGTTCCCGCTGGGCAGTGACTTCACCTATGTTGAAGAAATGTTGATCAAGGCCCTGGGCTGGCTAAAATCGCATATCAAGCCGCGCGCCCTGATGGAGCTGGCTCGCAGCGGCCCGGTAGCCGCAGCGACCGAGCAACACTTTATGCCACACCTGGAGCGGATGGGTTATGCTAAAGCGTCTACACTGAAGGACAAGCTATACCGGCAATTGCTTTTGAAAGCGCTGGAGGCGACGGGCGACCAGGTCTGATAGCGGCTATCCAGTCAATAATTGATTTGCCACAAGTCTTGTCGCCGCAATACTACCTAAGATGCGAGCCTGACAAGAACAATTACATGGGGTCTTAAAATGCGTTATTTCCAATCCTCAGCGCTGCTGACAGCGGCGTTCTCACTCTGCGCGGCGCTGCCTGCGCAGGCAGTAAAATTCAATTGGGGTGAGATCGACGGTTCTTTCACGTCCACCCTGTCTGCCGGTGCCAGCTGGCGCATGGAGGATGCGGATAAGGACTTCCTGAGCCCGGGCAACTCGAATGGCAAGGGCAGGGCCTCTTCCAGCACCACCGATGATGGCAACCTGAACTTCGACAAGAACGATATGTACTCCCTGCAACTCAAGGGTCTGCACGATCTTGAGCTCAATTATGGAAACATTGGTTTCTTTACCCGGGTGAAGTACTGGTATGACTACCAGCTGGATGACAACAACGTCGACCACGGCCACGTGCCGAATAACTATGATGCCGGTGAGCAGCTCAAGGTAGGGGACTTCGAGGATCTGGCCCAGGATTCAGGTTTCGAGTTTCTCGACTACTACCTCTATGCCAATACCGATATTGGCAATATGCCGGTAGAGATGCGCGCCGGTAATATGGTGCTGAGTTGGGGTGAGAGCACCTTTATCCAGAACAGCATCAATGTGATTAACCCCTTCGACGTGACGGCGCTGCGCAAGCCCGGCTCAGAAATCAAGGAAGCCCTGCTGCCGACCGGTATGGTCTACACCAATATAGGCCTGACCGGCGACCTGTCGCTGGAAATGTTCTACCAGTACGAGTGGAACAAGACCATTATTGATGAGTGCGGCACCTACTGGAACGCCGCCGACGTCTATGGTGGTGGCTGTAACAAGCTCACGGTCAGCACCGATGACCCCGATGGGCAGCAGCTCGTTGATGGTAATTATCTGGACCGCGCACCGGACGACAATGCCTCTTCCAGCGGCCAGTGGGGTATTTCCGCACGTTATTTTGTGGAGGCACTTAACGGCACGGAATTCGGCCTCTATTACGTCAACCTTCACAGCCGTACGCCGATTCTCAGTGGCATCAATCCTGTCGAGAACTTCGGCCAGCCTTTCCTGTTTGGCGCAGAGCCCCTGTACAATTTTGAGTTCCCGGAAGACATAGACGTCTATGCCGTCAGCTTCGCCACCAATATCGGTCAGTGGGCGGTATCGGGTGAGGTCAGCCATCGACCGGATATGCCGCTGCAAATCAACACGGTAGAGCTGGTGCAGGCGCTGGCGCTGGGCAATTTTGCCGAGTGGTCACGCATGTTGCCGCGCTCCCAGGCGGCAGGACCGGGCGGTAAGGTCCGCGGTTACGACGAGGTGGAATATACCCAGGCCCAGTTTACCTTCATTAATTTCTTCGACCGGGTGCTGGGTGCCAGTCGTCTCAACTTCGCTGCAGAAATCGGCGGAGCCTGGGTCAACGACATGGATAACGACCAGAACTACGGTCGTTCCGCCACCTTTGGCATCGGCAACTTCCAGTCTTTCACCAGTGGTATCTTCGGTGTGCCGATAACGTGTGAGGGCACGACGCCGCTGGGCGTGGCCCCCAATTCGCAGGGTAAGAATTGCACCAACGACGGTTTCACCGATGACTTCTCCTGGGGCTACCGGGTGCGAGCCAGCCTCGAATACCCGAGCGTGATAGCCGGCATTAACTTTACGCCCAATATGGCCTGGTCACATGATGTCGACGGTTATTCGCCCGCCCCCAACTTCGTTGAGGACCGCATGGCCCTGAGCCTGGGCGTAACAGCGGATTACCTGACCAAGTACAAGGCCGATCTTTCCTATACCTCTTTCTTCAACGCCGACTACAATGAACTGCAAGACCGCGACTTTCTCTCACTCAGCTTTTCAGTGGCATTCTGATCGGGCTTTGTTGAAAGAATAATAATCAGGAGAACAATAATGCTGTGCAAACCAAGCTTTACCCCCGGACTACTGGCTGCCTGCGTGGCCGCTGCACTTACCCTGGTCGCGCCAGTCGCCACCGCCGCCATCACCGCTGAGCAGGCGGCAACGCTTGGTGGTGATACGCTGACCCCGGTAGGCGCCGAACGTGCCGGCAATGCCGATGGCTCGATCCCGGCCTGGACCGGTGGTATTCAGGAGCCGCCGGCGGCTTACAAGCCCGGCGAAAAGCTGGTCAATCCTTTTGCCGATGACAAGCCGCTGTATACGATAACGGCAGCCAATGCTGAGCAGTACGCGGAGTTGCTGTCACCGGGGCAATTGGCCCTGCTTAAACGCTATCCCGATACTTTCAAGATGCCGGTATACCCAAGCCGGCGCAGTGCGGCCCTGCCTGACGAGGAGTATGCCCTGATCAAGGAGGGTGCTACCAATACCTCCATGGTTGAGGGCGGCAATGGCCTGGTCAATTTCAAAGCCAATGTGCCCTTCCCCATCCCCGGCAATGGTCTGGAAATCATCTGGAATCACATTACCCGCTACCGTACAGCGCTGGCATTCCAGCGCCGCTATACCCAGATCCCGGTGCAAACCAACGGCAACTTCTCGCCGGTACTTTTCGAAGAAGAGGCTATTTTTGCCAGCCGGGTGCCGGATAACCCCTACCCGAATCGCCTGTTCGTGTTCCTGCAACGCATCCTCGCGCCAGCGCGACTGGAAGGTGATGTACTGCTGGTGCACGAGAATATTGACCAGATTTCGGAGCCGCGTTCAGCCTGGCTTTACAATGCGGGTCAGCGGCGCGTGCGACGCGCCCCCAATATTGCCTACGATGGCCCTGGCACCGCCTCCGACGGTTTGCGCACAGCGGATGACCTCGACCTGTTCAATGGCGCCCCGGATCGCTACAACTGGGAGTTGGTGGGCAAGCGCGAATTGTTGATTCCCTACAACAGCTACGATCTGATGAGTGGAGACCTAAAGTACTCCGATATCATCAGTCCAAATCATATGAATCCAGCGCACACCCGCTACGAGAAGCACCGGGTCTGGGTGGTTGACTCCAAACTCAAGGAGGGCTCCAGGCACATCTACGCCCGGCGCACCTACTACGTGGACGAGGATACCTGGCAGATCGGAATCATTGACATCTACGACGGTCGCGGCGAGCTGTGGAAGGTTAAAGAGGGGCACCCGATCTCTCATTACCAGGTCAAGATACCCTGGCTGGCGGCCGAGAGCCTGCATGACCTGATCTCCGGGCGCTACCTGGTTATCGGTCTGGATAACGAAGAGAAGGGATATACCTATGACTTCGACTTCGAAACCAGCTTTGACAGCTTCACGCCCCAGGCCTTGCGCCGGGCCGGTCGTCGTTAGTGCAACGACTGCTGCTACTGCTCTGTCTGTGCTCGGTCGGCGCCTATAGCGCCGACTATGCTTCCCTGCCGGCGCTACCGAGTGGCTTGATTCAGGAGGCGCGCCTGCTGGATATGGAGCGGGCTGGTGAGCGCCTGGTCGCCGTGGGAGAGCGCGGCCTGATTGCCTATTCCGATGATGAGGGCGCGTCCTGGAAGCAAGCCAGGGTGCCGTCCAGCGAAACCCTGACGGCGGTAAGTTTCCCCACTGCCGAGCACGGCTGGGCGGTTGGTCATGGTGGTGTGATTCTGCACAGTGGCGATGCCGGCAGTAGCTGGCAATTGCAGTTTGACGGCAACGATGCCAACCGGCAGAAACTGGATTACGTCACTGACATGGTTATGACGCTTGAGCAGGCGCTTGAGCAGGCGCCGGCAGAGACGGTGGCTGACCTTGAATACGAGTTGGAAGAGGCACAATTTGCTGTCGAAGATGCTGAGCTTGCGGTGGCAACCGGGCCGGCTGATCCCTTTCTGGATGTCTGGTTCGCCAATGCCGAGCAGGGCCTCGCAGTCGGCGCTTACGGCATGATTTACAGTACCGATAACGGCGGTTTGCAATGGCGCCTGGCAATGGCCGGGATTGAAAACCTTGAGGGTTATCACTACTACAGCCTGGCTGCCAGTGATACGGGGCAACTGTATCTCAGCGGTGAGGCAGGCCTCCTGTATCGTTCCGATGACGGTGGTGAGGTGTGGCAGCGTTTGCCACTGGACTACGATGGCAGTTTGTTCGGCGTCCTGGTTGCTGTCGACGGCACGGTCGTTACCTTTGGGCTGCGCGGCAACATTTTCTACAGCACGGATAGCGGCAATAGCTGGAGCGAAGCAGCACTGCCGGACGCGCCCGGTCTCAGTTTCTACGGTGGCAAGCGACTGCCAGATGGCAAGCTGGTGCTGGTGGGTACTGGCGGCGTGATGGCCAGCAGTAGTGACCAGGGCCTCAGTTTTGTTGCAGATATTCAAAGCTCCCGCAGCACTTTCTCATCGGTCGAAGCGATTGGCGATGATCTGCTGCTTGGTGGCGTGGACGGCCTGGTCCACATAACAGCAGCCAGGAGGCAGCGCCCATGAGCAATGCGGAAGCCCTGCAAGTAGAGGCGGCTGACGGTCGCCTGCGTCCCGCCCTGGGACAGTTACTGATCAACACGCGGGTCCTGTTGCTGCTGCTGTTTATCGGTCTCACCGTGTTCTTTGCCATGCAGGCTTCGAAGCTGCGCCCGGATGCGAGCTTCGAGAAGATGATTCCCATCTCGCACTCTTACATTGTCAATTTCCTGGCCAACCGGGCGGATCTTTCCGGTCTTGGCAACTCCGTGCGTATTATTATTGAGACCACCGAGGGCGATATTTTTACCGCCGAGTTCCAGGAGACCCTGCGCGTAATCACCGACGAGGTGTTCTACGTTAATGGAGTGGACCGCGCCGGTCTGCAGTCGCTGTGGACGCCGAATGTGCGTTGGCAGGAGGTTACCGAGGAAGGCTTTGTAGGCGGTTCGGTAATTCCGGACGACTACGACGGCAGCCCACGCACCCTGCGGCAGTTGCGTACCAATACTCTCAAGTCAGGCCAGATTGGCCGCCTGGTGTCCAACAATTTTAAATCCGCGACCATTTTGGCGCCACTGGTTGAAGCTGATGCTGAAACCGGTGAGAAACTCGACTACCAGGCGCTGTCGCGCGACCTGGAAACCCTGATTCGTGACAAATACCAGCGCGATGATCTGCGAGTTCATATCACCGGCTTTGCCAAGCTGGTCGGCGACCTGATCGATGGTGCCGCCCTGGTCGGCGCATTCTTTGGTATCGCCTTCGTTATCACGGCAATCATGCTCTACATCTATTGCCGCTGCCAGTGGTGCACTCTGGGGCCCCTGCTGTGCTCCACGGTGGCGGTTATCTGGCAGTTGGGACTGTTACGCACCATGGGCCTGGGCCTGGACCCTTACAGTATGTTGGTGCCCTTTTTGGTGTTCGCGGTGGGTATCAGTCACTCGGTGCAGATCATCAATCGTTTTTCCCATTTCTGTCACAGCGGCGTCGATAACCAGCAATCGGCCAGGCTTTCCTTTATCCGCCTGTGTAAGCCGGGATTTGTTGCCCTGCTCAGCGATGGAGTTGGATTCCTCACCCTGCGGGTGATCGATATCCCCGTCATTCAGGAACTGGCGCTGGTCGCCAGCACCGGCATCGCAGTGCTGGTGCTTACCAACCTGATACTGTTGCCCATCGTACTGTCCTATACGGGTATCAGTCATCGCTGTCGCTGCTACCGGGACATTAAGTCCAAGAGCTTGTATTCACATTGGCGCGCCATGTCGAATATGACGCAGCGGCGCCCGGCAATGATTGTGATCGGCATTGCTGCGGTGTTGTTCGCCGCTGGCATCTACCTGGGCCAGCAGCAGAAAATTGGCGACCTGGATCCGGGTGCGCCCGAGCTGCGCGCCGATTCGCGCTATAACCTGGACAATGCCTTCCTGACGGAGAACTATTCAACCAGTACCGACGTGTTCGTGGTGATGGTGCGCACCGAATCCCAGCAGTGTGGCTCCTATGCGACGATATCCGCTATCGATTACTTCCAGGGTGTCATGGGTGCGGTACCCGGGGTGCAGTCGGTGATGTCCCTGGTAGATGTTTCCAAGCTGGTTATCATGGGCATGAACGAGGGCAGCCCCAAATGGCATGCCATCAGCCGCAACAAGTATATTCTCAACAACAGCCTGAGCCGCGTTCCAAGCAGCCTGCTTAACACGGACTGCTCGATGGTGCCGGTCATTCTGTTCCTGGAAGATCACAAGGCCGATACGCTCGATGGAGTGGTGCTGGCGGTTGAAGCCTTTGCCAGTGAGCACAACAATGACCAGATTCGCTTCATGCTGGCGGCGGGTAACGCGGGTGTCGAGGCGGCGACCAATATCGTTATTCGCCAGGCGCAGTGGAAAATGCTGGCCTGGGTCTACGGCGTGGTCATCGTTCTGTGCCTGATAACCTTCCGCTCTCTCAGTGCCACGGCCTGTATTATCATTCCCCTGATGTTGACCTCGGTACTGGGGCAGGGCCTGATGGCGCTGCTGGGTATAGGGGTGAAGGTCGCAACGCTGCCGGTGATCGCGCTGGGCGTGGGCATTGGTGTCGATTACGGTATCTATATTTACAGTGCACTTGAGCAGGCCTTGCGCGAGCGGGTCAGTTTGCAGGAAGCCTATTTCCGGGCACTCAAGACCAGCGGCACCGCCGTGGCCTTCACTGGCTTGACCCTGGCAGTTGGCGTGGGCACCTGGATTTATTCCCCCATCAAGTTCCAGGGTGACATGGGTCTTATGCTGACTTTCATGTTCTTCTGGAATATGATCGGCGCGCTGTTCTTCCTGCCAGCGCTGGCCTGGTTATTCGGTATCGACCGCAAATTCAGCCAGTAGTCAGGGGCAGTAATGCCCCTTAAATCTTGTCAGCTTTTGTGTGCAATTCACCGCTAAGTCTCATAAACTATTGCTTATTGAACAGGGGCTTGCAACGACGATGATGGTATCGCTCGTTGCTCAACGCAATGGGTGCGTACAAACAACGAGATGTATCTCGAATACTACGGTCTCGACAAACCACCCTTCCGCATCACGCCGGACACCCAAGTATTCTTTGAAGGTTGTGAACGAGGTGCCACGCTGCACGCTCTTTGCTATGCCGTGCAGCAGGGCGAGGGCATTGTCAAGGTGGTCGGCGAGGTAGGCAGTGGCAAGACCATGCTCTGCCGAATGTTGCCGGTCAAGCTCGGCGCAACCGTCGACTGGGTGTACCTTGCCCATCCCAGCCTCTCACCGACCCAGACCTTGCATGAAATTGCCCGTGAACTGGGGCTGGGCGTACCTGCCAGGACAGATAAGCTGGTCGTTATGCGGCGACTGCATGAACTGCTGCTGAGTCATCATGCGCGCGGCCGCCAGGTGGTGGTGCTGGTCGAGGAAGCCCAGGAAATGCCGCTGGACACCCTCGAGGAAATTCGCCTGCTGTCAAACCTGGAGACCGACGAATACAAGTTGCTGCAGATCGTCTTGTTTGGCCAGCCTGAGCTGGATGAGAAGCTGGCCAGTTCAAGAATCCGCCAGTTGCGTGAGCGCATTACCCACAGTCTCTACCTGTCGCCACTGCGGCTTGACGATATTCACGCCTACCTGAACTACCGCATGCGAACCTGTGGTTATACCGGCCCAGACCTGTTCTCGCGGCAGGTTGCCAAAATGATCGCCGGTTATTCACATGGACTGGCGCGACGCATCAATATTCTCGCTGACAAGGCATTGCTGGCGGCCTTCACCCAGGATCGCCATAGCCTGTCGGTAAAAGACATTCACACAGCAGCCCGGGACAGCGATTATCAGAAACCCTGGCGCTGGTGGCGACCCTGGTCCATAGCTGCCCTGGTGCTGGCTATGTCTGCAGGCCTGCTAATACCTATAAATGACCATATCGGACCGGCTCCTGCCAGTGTCGTGGAGAGTGAACCATGAAACGCCAGAGTATGATCGTGGCGCTGCTATGTCTGCCGGGCCTGCTGGCGGGCTGTGACAGTTTGCGAGAAAAGCCGGATCTGTCGACGGGGCATGTGCAGGAGGCCGGGCCTGTAGTCGAGAAGACTGATATTCCGGCGCCGGTGAAAATTACGCCGATTGTGCCTGAGCCCGCCCCTCCCGGCACAGATATCACCCACACCGTCGTGGTCTATGATGTGCCGGTCAAGGAACTGCTGTTTTCCCTGGCGCGCGACTCGGATCTCAACCTGGATATTGACCCGGATATTGATGCGACCATCACCATCAATGCCGTTGACCAGCCGTTGGTACCACTGCTGGAGCGTATCGCCGATTCCACCGACCTGCGCTATGAACTGCAGGACAATTTGTTGCGCGTGCGACGCGATACGCCCTTTATGCGCAACTACCGGCTCGACTCACTGAATATGGCCAGGCGCAGTTCCGCCAACGTGGCGGTGGCGACCCAGATTCAATCCACCGGTAGTGGTGCCGGTGGTGACAGTTCCTCCACCAACGTGGGTAATAGCTCGGACACCCTGGTTCAAATCAACTCGGACTACGATTTCTGGGCCACTCTCTACGGCAATATAGATTCCTTGCTCAGCGACGGGGTCGTGGATGAAGGCGCCCTTGAGGAAGCGGGCAACCCCAATATTGTTATGAATCGCGAAAGCGGTGTATTGGGCGTACGCGCCACCAAACGGCAGCACGCTGAGATACAGCGCTTTTTGGATACTGTTGAGAACAGTATTGGCAAGCAGGTATTGATTGAAGCCACCATAGCCGAGGTCCAGTTGAGCGACTCATACCAGGCGGGCATTGACTGGAGCTTGCTGCAGGCGGAGGGCAACAGTGGCGTCAACCTTGATCAGTCCATTGTTAATGAGTCCTTACAAAGTCCACCGAATTTTGTCTTCAATATCACCAACTTCAATGGCAGTGACGTACTGTCGGCGACGCTGACCGCCCTGGAGACTTTTGGTGACGTCAGTGTCATGTCCAGTCCCAAGGTGATGGCCATGAATAATCAGACCGCAGTGTTGAAGGTGGTCGACAACCTGGTGTACTTCACCCTGGAAGTGAACATAGACAGCTCTTCGACGACAATTGGCGAAGGCCGCCTGACCACCTTTGAGACCGAAATTTTCACGGTGCCGGTTGGCTTTGTCATGACGGTAACGCCCTTTGTCGACGAAGAAAACGAGGTCATTCTCAATGTGCGGCCGACCATATCCCGGGTTATCGATTATGTGCAGGATCCCAACCCGGCCCTGGCCGAGGCCGACGTGGTCAGCGAGATTCCGGTTATTCAGGTGCGAGAAGTGGAATCCGTGTTGAAAGTTGCCAGCGGGAATATCGCGGTGATTGGCGGTCTCATGCAGGACGAAATCCAGCGCAACTCCACAGGTGTGCCCCTGCTGGGTTCATTGCCGATGTTGGGCTCCGCTTTTCGCTACGACGATGATTCGACAAAGAAGAGCGAACTGGTGATATTTATCCAGCCCCGGGTAATTTCCAACGCTAGCCTGCAGGGTGATTTACAAGACTACCGGCGCTATTTGCCAGTGGCGCCGCCGCGCTGAGCCAATACCAATGAGCCTGCTGCTGGAAGCCCTCAAGAAAGCCGCCCTGGAAAAGCGCAACCGGGCTGATGCCGCGACTGACGTGCCTGCGGTCGGGCAGCAGGAGACGCCGGCAGGCGACAGCCCTGAACTGCCTGCGGTGAGCAAGGCTGCCGCCGACTACCTGGCACATCAGGCACCCCAGCATCGCCCTGTAGTTGATCCTGATGCGGGTGCCCAGTCCGATCCAGAGCTGGTTCCGGAATCGGTTCCGGAATCCGTGGAAAATTCCCAGCCGCTGGCGGATTTTTCGTTGAACCCCGAGTCCCTGGCGGAAGCTGGAGCTGAGACAGCAGTCGAGCCAGAGCCAGAGCCAGAGCCGGAACCTCAGCCGGAACCTCAGCCGGAACCTGAACCTGAACCTGAATCTCAGCCTGAGCCGGAACCCGCAGCGTCAGATTTCCTCGCCGACCTTTCTTATTCAGAGCAAATTCCCGCGGAGGAGCCGGCGCCGGCGGTAGAGGATCTGGACCTCGATCTCAACCAGGCTATTGTTGATCAGCATCTCAGTGTGGAAGACCTGAGCGATGCGGAGGACTTGTTGGCGGACCGGGAAGCACTGGCGCGGGCGGAATCTGACAATCGCAAAGTGGCACTCACGAAATTGATGGACAATAGCCGGCAAGTGGCCAGGGAGTCTCGCCGTCGCGGGGCAATTCTCTACACACTGCTGACCCTGACCGCATCTGGCGCCATCGGACTCTACTATTATTACCTGTCCTCCAGCGAGGAAGCGGAGCGCGCGCCGATTATCGCCAGCGACATGCTGGCGCCGGCGCCCGATACCGAGGCGCCCGCGGAGTCAAGCGCTGTGGATGAGGCCGCTGTGAATGAGACCACTGTGGCGCAGGCAGATGTCGCTGTGACTGTACCGGGAGCGGCGCAGGATAGCGGCGACGCAATGGTTGCTGATGCGCAGATGACTACCGCCGCGCCAGCCGCTGCTGACAGCATTACCGCAACCCTGACAGCCTCGGCTCAACCCGCTCCAGCGAGAGCACAGGTAGATTCCGGGATTCGCGCAGCACTTGCAGGTGGCGAGACCTCGTCGCCCCAGGTGATATTGGAGCGTCGCGAGGTTCCGCGGCCCGCCAATCGCGCCATCAGGGCAGGCTATGAGGCCTATCGGCGCGGTGATCTGGACGCGGCGGAACTTGCCTACGCTGATGCATTGGCGTTAGCACCGCGGCAGCGGGATGCCTTGCTCGGCGCAGCCGGTGTTGCGGTACAGAAAGGGCAATTCCAGCAAGCCCTGCGCCTGTACCAGCGGCGCCTGGCGGATGACCCGAATGATGCCTATGCCCAGGCTGGGTTGCTGGCCCTGGCTGGCCAGGGGCCTACCGACCCGGAGTTGCGCAGCGAGGTCAAACTCTTGTTGCAAGATCATCCCCAGGAAGCGCATCTACATTTCCTCTTGGGCTCCCTGCAGGCAGCGGCGGGAGAGTGGCGCGACGCCCAGCAGGCGTTCTTTGAAGCCCGCAGCTGGGATAAAGCAAATGCTGACTATGCCTATAACCTGGCGGTCGCACTGGATCATATCGACCAGCCGGCGCAGGCACTGCGACAGTACCAGGACGCTCTGGGCCTGGCGCAGTTGGGGCGGGCGAATTTTGACAGGGAAGTTGTGCGCAACCGCGTGCAACAATTGGGAACTGCGGCGCAATGAGCGATAACAGGAAAGTGCGACTGGGTGATCAGCTTTTGGATAAGGGCTTGATTACCGAGGACCAGATTGCTATCGCGCTCACCGAGCAAAAGAAGACCGGCAAGCTGCTGGGTGAGTCCCTGGTTGACCTCGGCTTCCTGTCCGAAGCCGTTATGCGCGACATGCTGGGTGAGGCCCTGGGTAGTGCCAGTATTGACCTCAGCTCCGTCGTGCCCGATCCGGACGCGCTGGAACTGGTCGACAAGCAATTAGCCGCGCGACACATGGTGTTGCCGGTTAGCTATGATCCTGCCGAACGTCGCCTGCAGTTGGCGATGACCGATATTTTCGACGTGATGATGCTGGACCGGGTTCGCGCCAGCCTGCCCCAGGATATTGAGGTGCAGCCTATACTGGCCGCCGCGGGGGATATTCAGAAAGCGCTGGATAACTTTTATGGCTACGAGATGTCAGTGGATGGCATCCTGCGCGAGATTGCAACCGGCGAGGTCGATTACCAGAGCCTTGGCGAAGGCGAGAGTGAATACAGCCAGCCAATGGTGCGCCTGGTCGATGCCATTCTCGCAGATGCGGTCAAACGTGATGCCTCGGACATTCACTTTGAACCCGAGTCGAGCTTCCTGCGCCTGCGCTATCGCATTGATGGGGTCATGGTGCAGATTCGCAGCCTCCACAAGGATTACTGGGCGGCCATGGGGGTGCGTCTCAAGGTGATGGCCAACCTCAACATCGCCGAGACACGATCACCCCAGGATGGTCGTATCACGCTCAAGGTCGGTGGCCGTGAGGTCGATTTCCGGGTCTCGGTGCAGCCCACTACTTACGGGGAAAACGTGGTGCTGCGGGTACTGGACCGGGCCAAGGGCATCGTGCCGCTGGAAGACTTTAACCTGTATGAGGACACCCTGGCCCAGCTGAAGCTGCTGATGAGCCGACCCGAGGGCATTATTCTGGTCACCGGTCCCACCGGTAGTGGTAAGACCACCACCCTCTATTCCATGCTGAATTTCCGCAAATCCATCGAGGTCAACATCATGACCCTGGAGGATCCGGTGGAATACCCGATGGACCTGGTGCGACAGACCTCTATTGGTGAGGCCTCGAAGATGGACTTCGCCAGCGGCATCCGGTCGCTGATGCGGCAGGACCCTGACATTATCCTGGTAGGTGAGGTGCGCGACCCGGAAACCGCGGAGATGGCCTTCCGCGCTGCCATGACCGGTCACCAGGTATTTACCACCCTGCATACCAACTCAGCCATGGGCGCGATTCCACGGCTGGCCGATATTGGTGTGAAGCCCGATATTCTGGCTGGCAACATGATCGGCATTATCGGTCAGCGGCTGGTGCGAAACCTGTGTGGCGAGTGCAAGCAGCCACGTGAGGCGGAGGAGTTCGAACAGGTGATCCTCGGCGTGGAGGAAGCTATCACGCTATATGACCCGGTGGGTTGTGAGCGTTGTGGCGGTAGCGGCTATCGCGGGCGTCGCCTGGTAATTGAGGTGCTGACGATTGACGACGGTTTCGATGAGCTAATCGCCAACCAGGCGACCCTGGGACAGTTTGAACAACATGCCCGGCATGCCGGTTTTCGCAGTATGGCCGAAGATGGCATCCGCCTTATTATCGATGGCAGCACCACCGTGGAAGAGCTCAGCCGCGTGGTCGACCTGACAGCGAGGCTTAAGTAGCCATGGCGGATTATCGCTACAAGGCGATGGACGCCTATGGCAAGGTCCACCGCGGTCGGCTGCAGGCCAAAAACGAAATGGATGTATCTTTCCGGCTGGAGAACCAGGGCCTGGACTTGATCACCTGCGCGTCCATACGACGGGGTCGCTCGCGACTGGTCAGTGGTGCTATCAACCGACGCGACCTGATTAATATGGTATTCCACCTGGAGCAGCTGACCCGCTCCGGGGTGCCACTGCTGGAGGGCCTCTGCGACCTGCGCGATAGCGTGGCGCCTGGCTATTTTCGCGACGTACTGGCAGGCCTGGTAGAAGAGATCGAAGGCGGCAAAAATTTCTCCGCGGCGCTGGCCCAGTTCCCGCGCGATTTCGATAATGTGTTCGTGGCCCTGGTTGCTGTGGGAGAGGAGTCCGGGGAGCTACCCAGGGTACTCAAGCAAATGGGTGATAACCTGCGCTGGTCCGACGAATTGATCGCCAATACCAAGCGCATTGTCATGTACCCGGCCATAGTCGCGGTGGTGGTATTTGGGGTCACCGCCTTTCTGATGATCTACCTGGTGCCGCAAATTATTCCCTTTGTGGAAGAGCTGGGCGGCGTGATCCCCCTGCACACCAAGGCGCTGATGGCAGTCTCCGACTTCTTTGTAAATTACTGGCCGCTGATATTCATGCTGCCGGTGGCGGTGCTGGCTTTCCTGCAATTAGCAGCCCGAAGCCGCCCCGAGCTGCGCTATGGCCTGGACGGCTTGAAGCTGCGCCTGCCCCTGTTTGGCGCCATCTCCTTCAAGATCAAGTTGGCGAGGCTGGCGACCTATATGGCCCTGCTTTACTCTGCCGGCATCACCGTGCTGCGCTCACTGGAGATTTGTGAGGACGTGGTGGATAACGTTTATATGTCTACGGCCCTGGACAAGACACGCACGGCTATCGCCGACGGCGGTGGCATCTCCGACAGTTTCGCCCAAACTGATATGTTTCCACCGCTGGTCATCCGTATGCTCAAGGTGGGTGAGAGCACCGGTAACCTCGATGATGCATTGCTGAATGTCAGTTATTTCTACAACCGCGAGGTGCAGGAAGCTATTGATACTATCGAGCCGGCAATCAGTCCCATATTGACGGTAATCATGGGCACATTGCTGTGCTGGATCATGATGTCGGTGCTGGGTCCCGTATGGGACGCGATGGCAAGGGTGCAATAGGGCGATGCAGCGCGTCTTCTATTATTCCGGCTACCGCATGAAAGTGTTTGAGTGGGACGACAAGCGCCTGCTCGGCTGCTATGAGTTTGAGCCCGACGAAGACGGTTTTGGGGCCTTCGAGCAGTTCCTGCAAGAGGCGATACCGCTGCCGGCGCGTTTGCTGGTGGATATGATTGAGGAGGATTTCCGCCGTGAGAATATCCCCCATGTCAGCGCGCGCGACCGCAAGTCGCTGGTCCATCGCCTGATCGAACGGCATTACCGGGACGAGCCTTACGTGCACGCCAAGGTGCTGGGCCGCAGCAGCGCCGGAAGGCGCGACGACCAGGTGCTGATGTCCGCCCTGACCAATATGGACGTGCTCAATCCCTGGTTGGAGAGTATGGATGAATACGAGGTCACCCTGGCGGGAATCTGGTCCCTGCCGCTGATCACACAGCGGCTGCTCAAGCCGCTGCGGGCCAGGGCGGAAAACAGCCTGGTGGTCACCCGACAGATCCGGTCTACCCTGCGCAATTCCTATTTCCGTAATAGCAAATTGTTGTTGTCGCGCCAGGTCCGGTTTGACAAGGAAGTGTGGGAGCAGGACAGCACGGAATTGTGGGTAGATCACTTGCAGCGTGGCGCCCGCGAAGTATTCAATTTTCTCACCAACCAGCGCGTCATAGAGCCGGGTGATTCCCTGCAAGTCTACTGCGTGGTGCCGGAATCCCAGCTGGATGAAGCCCGGGATCTTGTCTCCGACAGCAATGAAATTCGCTACGAGTTATCCGGCCTGGAACAGCTACTTAAGGCGTTCAAACTCAAGGGTATAGAGGGGCAGGGTACTGATGCGCTATTCGCCTACATCTGCAGTAGCGAACCCTTGCTGCGTGATCACTATGGCACCAATGAACAAAAGCGTCGTTTTAACCATTACTATGTCGATCGATTTATTACCCAGGTGGAAGAAATCGGGACCCTGTTGTTTGTTACCGCCGCGGTACTGCTGGCACTGAACAGCATGCAATTGGGGCGACAAGTCAATGCGCTCGATTACGCCACCAATCAGGCTGCGGCCCAATATAACTCGGACTTCGGTGGCATAGAGGAGCAGTTGAACAGTGCTGTCACCGTGCGCGATACCGTGCTGACTGTGGCCGAGTTTAAAGCCGAGGCGGCGCGAGCGCCGCAGGCGCTGTTCGGCCCGGTTGGGCGTGTACTGGGTGACCCGCGCTTTGCGGCGCTGCAGTTGCAGCGACTTGAGTGGCAAAAATACAGTGGCGCCGAGGCGCTGCAGCTGCTGGATTCCCACCGGGCGCAAACGGCCACGGCAGACAATCCCTATCAGGAGGACTACGGCTACGACCAGTACGACGAGTACGGCGAGGACCTTGGTGCCGCTGATGCGCGTCGTGCTGTGCTGCACCTGAAGGGCTATATGAACACCGAAGGTCTTAGCTATACCAACACCCAGGACCGCATGCATGCGGTCGCTGAGCAGCTGCAAAATCTGGCTGAGGTTCAGGAGGTGATGCTGATAAGAATGCCTGCCGATGTGCGGCCGCAGTCCCGCTTCACTGACCAGGTGGGCCGGGTCATACAGCGAGATAGCGCCGCCGAGGAAAAAGATCGCTTTGAACTACTGCTGTTGCTGGAGGATGGCAGTCGTGCTTGAGTTGCTCAGGGCAGTAGCCTGGCAGGCGCACCTACCAGGCCTGATGCGCTTGCTGTCCACACTGATCCTGCTGGTGCTGTCCCTGGTCTATCACCTGCAGGTGCGCAGTGACCTGAAGTTCTCTGAGAGTAACAACCAGGTGCAGTTGGCGCTGATTGAAGAGGCGCGGCAGGCACAGGATATGCTCAATGCCAATATTGACCAGTATCGCAGGCTGCGGGCGGATGGCTATATTGGCGAAGTTCAGCGCTTGCAGTGGATTGAAACCTTCAGTGAGTTGGCCGAGGCACTGCAGCTAACCAATGTTAAGTTTACGCTCGATGGCAGCAAGCCGGTGCAGCAGGACCAGGACCCCTATTGGCGCCCGGAGGTGGCCATGCAGGTGACACACATGAAGCTGGAAGTGCAACTGGTGCACGAGGGTGACTTGTACCTGTTGCTGAATGGCTTGCAGGCCCGGGCCCCGGGTATGTTTAGCATAGAAAGTTGCAAAATCGACTGGCAAACGGATGAGTACTACCAGCGCAGTCTCAGCCGCCTGCGCGGTATTTGCGAACTCAACTGGTACACCATGATAGATATCACCGAAACCTGGTCTGGAGATTCAGTGTGAAGCGGGTTTATGTCTGCATGCTGTGTTGCGGACTAGCGGCTCCGGTCCTGGCTGAAAACAGTTATCCTTTTGATCGCATCTTCACCACGCCTCAAGAGCGACGTGAACTCGACGAGTTTCGACGTACAGGCCGATCCGCCACACCTGCCCTGGCGGTAGAACTGGAGCAGGGTCCGGCCAGTGCCAAGGCGGCGGAGCAGGTGCGCTTTTCCGGCTATATGGTGCGTTCAGATGGTTCCCAGATGGTGTGGGTGGATGGCCGCAGCCAACTGTCTACCGAGAGCTCGCGTAACGCCGGCGTCGTCCAGGGCAAGATCCCGGCTGTCACCGATGGTGGCGCCGATGCCGGTGCCCAAAGCCTGCGCTTCAAATCACGGGAGAGCGAAGCCTCGCTCAAGCCCGGACAGGTCTGGATGCTGAACGAGGGTCGGGTGGTGGAAAGCTACGATGCGCCTGTCGCCGCAGCCAGAACCAGGATGCCGCCCAGGGATCAGGATGAAGCGGTCGAATAAGCTGCTTTCGGTTCGCCGGGCGCGTGGATTTGCCTTGCTCGCCCTGATGACCTTGCTGGTGTTGGCCCTGAGTGCCGCGTTGATAGCCCGCTTGTCGCTAAATCAACGCGCTACTGACCGTATCAAGGATAATGCCGATATTCTCGGCCTCGCAGCGGACAGCCTGCTCGGCTATGCGCTGCAGCAAATCCCGCCCGGCACCCTGCCCTGCCCGGATACTGACGGCGATGGGCTGGAGGATGCCACAGCCGGAGGTTGCCAGTCACAGCGGGGCCTGCTGCCGGTGCGTACGCTGAATACCGGCAGCATTAATGACAGAAGTGGTGCTGCCCTGTGGTATGCGGTTGAGCTCAACCTGGTCAGCAATGCCGGCGGTGTGCGCAATCCGTCTCGCGCCACTACGCTGTTGCTGGACAACGTTCCGGTCGCGGCGGTACTGGTGGCACCGGGCGCGCCCCTGGCGCAACAGGGCCGGGCGCCGCTGCTGGCTACAGATTTCCTGGAAGGGGTGAATGCAGATGCCACGCTGAACACCTATGCGCGGCCGGTTGACGATACCGGCAATGACCAGCTGTTGGCTCTGGGCCTGGGTGGCTTTTGGACCCATATGGCGCGTCGGGTATTGGCGGTGACCGGCCAGCTGCTGGTCGACTACCGGGCTGTGTGTGCAGAGTATCCCTGGGCGGCTTCCTTCGCCGGGCCGTTTGACAGTGTTCCCGCCCTGCAGATTGGTAGTCTGCCACTGAACAGTGCGCTGCCAAATGACTGGGGGACGGTATGTGCGACCGGCACCGCGCCAACACCTCCAGCCTGGTTGTCATTTCACTGGAGCGACCAGATATACTACCGCATGTGCACTGTGGCCGAGGGCAACTGTTTGTCCACCGTGGGTAACGTCAACCCCGCAGGAAGTGCCGTGTTGCTGTCGCCCGGAGTCACATTGGCGGCGCAGCTGCGACCCTCGGGAGCGCCAGCCAATTACTTTGAGCTGGAAAACATCGCGGCACCGAACACACAGTTTCGCGACCTGGACCTTATCGATCATACGGGAGCTTATAACGATGTTACCGCAGTGCTTGCACCCTAGTGGCAAGACCTTGCAAGGCGGCTTCAGCCTGGTTGAGGTGGCGATTGTGATGGTGATAATTGGTGCCCTTTTGGGCGGTCTCGTCATTCCCCTGGCGACGCAGCAGGACGCCAGCAAGCGGCGTGAGACCAATCAGTTACTGCAGGATGTACACGATGCCTTGATGGGCTTTGCGGCCGCCAATGGTCGGCTGCCATGCCCGGCAACCGCGGCGTCGGCGGGTCTGGCTTCACCAAATAATGCGACGGCTGCCTGCACCACCTACAATGGGTTTGTGCCGGCCCGCACACTGGGTGTGGCCGGGCCGGTGGATGGCAACAACCGGCTTATCGATCGCTGGTTGAACCCCATTCGCTACAGCCTCAGCAGTGCCGGTGGCGGAGGCTATTCCAATGGCATTACCCTGGGCCTGGCGCCAGACCTGCAGATATGCCCGAATGCCGCCTGTCTGACCCCCATAGCCGATACGGTGGTGGCGGTGGTGTTCGCGCAGGCAGCGGATACCAATGGATCACCCGACCAGTTGGAGAATACTGATGGGGATACCCGTTTCGTGCAGCGTAACCTTTCAGAGGCTGTGGGAGCCGAATTTGATGACGAATTGCGCTGGATTTCGCCCAATAGCCTGACCTATCAACTGGTGCGGGCCGGGCAATTGAACTGAGAACTGGCTCGCAAGTCTGCAAATCGGGGTAGCGACCGGCCCGGTGATCGTTTACCCTTGGGCAATGTGCAGGAGTAATTTATCCAACAAAATCAATATAGATAGAGGTTGTTACCATGACTAGAAAGGCGGGGATGATACACGGTAAGCAAGCGGGTTTTTCGCTTGTAGAAATAGCTGTCGTACTTGTCATTATCGGTCTGCTGATAGGCGGTATCCTGCAGGGTACCGAAATGATCGACAATTCTCGGATCAAGAAGGCGGCTACTGACTACCAGGCGATTTCTACCGCCTACGTGGCATACCAGGATCGCTACCAGCGCTTGCCAGGTGACGATGGTGCCCTGGCGGTGGTCACGGCCCGTGGCGGTGACTGGGCCCGGGTAACCCGCGCCGGTAACAACAATGGCGCACTGGCAATCAACCTTAATGCGACGTGGAATGGTGGCGGTGAACATGCCGCGGTTTGGCAGCACCTGCGAGCTGCCGGCTACATATCCGGTGATCCCTCCTTGCAGGGTGTGGCTTCTCAGCCGCGCAATGCCTTTGGTGGCTTGATGGGTCTCACCACGGCCAACTCCCACAATAACCTGCGCGGCCTGAAGATGTGCATGAGCCAGGTGCCAGGCAAGGCAGCCGCGGCGCTGGACCTGCAGCTTGACGATGGGGCGCCGCGTACCGGGGATCTGAGAGCCAACCAGGGCGTGAGTGGCCAGAATACCAACCCGACTAATGCCAACCCGCCGGCGGCCTACAGCGAAGACCAGGAATACACCATGTGTAAGCGCATCTAGCACGCGCTATGGCTGCGACACTGGCTGAAGAGCCACTGTCGGAGCAGAGCAATATAAAACGGGGCCCACGGGCCCCGTTTTTCTTTTTGGCCAGATGATGGCCTGGATAGTGGCTGAGTGGCGAACAGGCTGTTAGTTGGGGTATTGCCGCAGCAGCATGCTGTCACCGCGCTGGCTGAACTCGATATGCTTGAGGAATGACATGCCTAGCAAGACTTCATTGGTTTGCAGGCCCGGCGTGATACCGGCGCTGACCTGCTGCAGGCTTATGTCACCGACACTCACGCTGGCAAGCACTGTGGCATAGGCGACCGACATGCCGTTGGCCGTCTGGGTCTGGTAGGCCTGGCCGCGGGGGATGGCCAGCTTGCGGGCCAGTTGCGCCGGGATCGCGACGCCGGTAGCGCCCGTATCCAGCATGAACACGACCTTGTGGCCGTTAATTTCTCCGTCGGTCACGTAGTGGCCGGCGCGATTGCGTTGCAGGCGTACTTCCCGCACCCCGTCGCTGGCAAGCCGGGTTTGCAAGTCCTGGTTGGGATTGTGCTGCTGCTCCAGGGTTTCGTTGAACCAGGCGCCCAACAAGCCCATGAAGGCGAGCCAGGCCAGTACGAACATGCCGGTGCCGAAGCGCTTTTGCTCACTGGCTGGACCCTCAGCGGACATGGTTCAAGAGCCCTCAGCCGGTTCTGTAGAAGAGCCTTCAGCCGGCTTGTCGAGCGCAAAACGCTGTCGCAAAAACTGCGCTATGCCGTCCTCGTCATGGTGACCAATAACTGCCGTGGCGGCGGCTTTTACCGACTCTTTAGCATTGTCCGGTGCGTAACACTCATCGGCCGTCGCGAACATGCTGAGGTCGTTATCGCTGTCACCGAAACACAGTACCCTGCTGGCGCCCAGTTGTTGGCGCAAAATGTCGATAGCACCGCCCTTGCTCGCTTCGCTGTGGTGAATGTCAATCCAGCGTAATGCCTGACCTTCCAGCGCGTTGCCGGCATAGGCCACCAGTTGGGCTTCATCAGCAACCAATGCTTCTATGGCGCCGATTGCCTCGGGAATGCCCAGCGCACTGATGTTGGTGATTTCTGCCGCCGCCGGCATTTCAGCGGCGGGCAACACGGCGACACCGCTGCGACTGGCAAAGTTTTCCTTGAGGCGTCTTTCCACATCGTTCTGCAGCGGGGGGTGATAGATTGCATGCCGATTGCCGGGTTCCAGGGTAAAGATGAAGGGCGTTACCCGCTGTGCCAGTACCGCGCGCAGCACATGCTCTATCTCTTCCAGGCTGAGAAAGTTCTGATGGGAATACTCATCGCTTTCGGGGTCCCAGATCATCACCCCGTTTTTGTAAATCTGTGGTAATTGAAAGCCGTGACCATCGAGTATCTCGCGGGCAGCATGCAGTGTGCGACCGGTGGCAACGGTATAGGCAATTCCCTGCTCTGACAGGGCGCACAGCGTATCCCGGGTATGATCGGAAATTTCGCTGTGGCGATTCAGCAAGGTGCCGTCGAGGTCGAAGACTATCAATTCCATAATGATGATACGCAGGAAACCGGCCTGCCGGATGCACGCGGAAGCGGGTACAGTTTAATCATAAAGCGGCGGCAGTGCGGCTGTGGGCTGTTCAGCCAGGCTTATGTGGTGCTTGCGCCAGGCGCGCAATGCCTCCATGAGTGCGCCACCTGTCCATTGCCCGGTTCCGTCGCCGAACAGGGATTGCTCCAGTTCGGCCAGTGCCTGGTTAAGCGCAGGTTCTGAGAACTGCGCCTGCAACTCGGTCAATGTGGGCAGGCAGGCTGCGTTAAAATAGCGTTGGCCCCAGCGCTGCAGTGCCAGGCGTGCGTCCCCGGCCCGGTTTTGCTCGCAGGCTTCGAGCAGGGTGCGGAACAGCAATGGCTCTCGCTCCGAGGCGGCCGATGGCTGCTCCGCCACTTGTGCTGCGGGTGAGCGGCGCAGTAACCACAAGGTGGTCAGCAGCCAGCCGGCCAGCGCGGCGATCGTGGTCCACAACCAGATTGAAGATGGCACTGCCTGCACTTGTGTGCTGGTCTGGCCAGGCTCTAACGCGCTTGTGCTGCTGGTGATTGCTGCCTGCTCGCTGCCGGGTGTAAGCGTTGCCGCGATAGTGAATTCCCGGGCGGGAATTTCCGTAAAGCGAAGCTGGTCACTACCAGTATCCCACCAGGGTATGCGAATTGCCGGCAGGCGATGCTTGCCGGCCTGGGTCACGAGCAAGGCGGCGCTGCTAATACCTATCCCGGTAATGCCGGAGTTGGAAAGGATGTTCTCCGAGCGCGCCTGGTCCGGATAAAATTTAATCCCTGCTATGGGTATTTGCTCGATCGCTGGTAGCTGCTTGCCGTCTATGCCCTCGGCCCGCAGTGTCAAGGTGCGGGTGGCAGAGTCCCCTACCTCCATCTGCTCCGGTGGCGTGGACCAGTGCTCCTCGAGGGTGAGCGCACGGGCAGGCAGCCAGGCCGCATCCGGGTAGGCTGCCGGGATCGGCTTGACCCGAACCGCAAGCGGCTGCGAGCGCCGTCGCACTGCTTCACCCGCATTGCCGAAACTGAGGTAGCCGCGCCTGGCCAGACGCTCGCGACCGCTGAAACTGATAGACGGAATCGTCAGCTCGCCACTTTTTTGCGGAAAGATCGCGTGCTGAACCTCATGGACCCGGTATGTGCGGCCATTGATGTTGCGCTGGAAAGAGTTTGAATCCAGTTCTTCCACCACGGCGTCAACAACTTCCAGTTGGGAGCGCGCGCGGTCCTGGAGTTCTACCGCCTCGTAAATTCGAAAGCTGTGTATGAGCTGCGATTGTACGTAAACGCTGTCAGCATCGAGCTCCGCTTCCACGAATACGTCACGGGAGTTATCCACCTCCGTGCTCGCTTCCTCGACTACAATTTCTATCGGCTGGGTAGTTTGCCCCGCGACCCTGAAAGCGGGCACTTGCAACTTTCCAAGCCGACGCGGCAGCAGCGCTATCCTGAGTTCGGTTGTGCGTTCGCTGCGTCCGTTAATACTGGAGAAGCGGCTGGTGCGGGCCGGGGTGCCTACCGCGAATTCGCCTTGCAGTGGCGCCAGGTCAATACTGTCCAGATCTTCACCGGCATTGGCCCGCAGGGTCAGGGTCAATGTGTCCTGGACGCTGATGCGTGTGCGATCGATAGTGGCGCTTATCTCTGCAAGCGCCAGCTCGGTGCAGAACAGGCAGCACAGCAGCGCCAGTACTCTACCAAGTGGGCTCATCGCTGTTCCTCCTGTTGCCGGGGTAGCCCTGGGCGTCCAGCATGTCCTGGGCCGCGCGTTGGCGTGATTCATAGCGGAACTTGCGCCGCAGCAGGCCGGAGGGGTCATCCGGGATACGCCGTAGCCACTGCTCGTTAGCCATATCGCGCTCCATCTGTTCAGCATCTCGTTGCTGCGGCGCCTGCTCCTGGTCTGATTGTTCCTGTTCATCTTGTTGCTCGGCCCTGGCCTGTTGCTCCTGCTGCTGTTTTTCTTGCTGCTGCGCTTGCTGCTGCGCTTGCTGCTGCTCCTGCTGACTTTGCTGATCCTGCTGATCCTGCTGGCCTTGTTGGTCCTGCTGGCTTTGTTGGTCCTGCTGCTCCTGCTGCTCCTGCTGGCCTTGTTGGTCTTGCTGTCTTTGTTGGCTTTGCTGATCCTGCTGGTTTTCCTGGTCCTGCTGGCTTTGTTGGTCTTGCTGATCCTGCTGGTCCTGTTGCTGTTGCAACAATTGCTCCAACAGTTGCTTGTTGAAGGCGGCGTCCTCCATATCGGCCTGTCGCTGTAGCGCCTGCTCATAGGCATCGATTGCCTCTGGCAGTTTGCCAGACCGGGCCAGGCTGTTGCCACGGTTGTACCAGCTGTCTGCGCTGTCTCCGCTCTCATAGTGCTCCAGGGCGGGCGCATACTGACCGGCCTGGTAGTTGGCTGCTGCTGCCCAGTCTGGATCGCGAAAGGTCTCGGCCGCGGCGGATGCATCGCCCTCTTGCAACAGCTGGCTGCCGCGCTGGTCGCGGTTATGGAACAGGTCCTGCCAGTCCAGGGCGAACGCGCTTTCAGGCAGGGGCAGTAGCAGCAGGCATAGCAACCAGCCGCGACGGAAACAGGCCAGCGTGACCGGGACCAATAACAGCAACAACCAGTAACCCATATCTTGCCAGGTGTCGACACTGCGGCCCAGTAACTGCTCGGTTTCCAGTTCGGACCAGATATCGGTTTGTAGCAGCTGCTCGATATCTCCATCACCGAGCAAGAGGTCGCTATAGATGCCCTTGTGTTTGCTAGCCAGCTTTCGCAGGGGCTGGCGATCCAGCCGGGCAATCACAATAGTGCCCGAGGCGTCGCGCAAGTAACCGTCGGGGCTGGGTATGGGTGAGCCCTCTTCAGTGCCAACCCCAAGTACCGATAAGCGATAGGAGCTGCCGGCAAGTTCGCGTTCTATGGCGCTGACATCCCGCTCGCGGATACCGTCCGTGAGCAGCAAGATCTGACCGTGCTCAAGGCCTGTATCGCGCAAGAGCTGCACCGCCTGTGCAACTGCGGTTGCTGGCCGACTGCCGGCAACGGGCATGATGTCGGGTGTCAGTGCGGGCAACAGGTTGGCGATGGTGCGTAAATCGTCGGTCAGTGGGCTGACCACGTGTGCGTCGCCAGCGTAGGCTACCAGCGCCATGGTGCCCTCGGTCTTCCTGCTTAACAGGTCCAGCAGTTTTTGCTGGCTGCGTACCAATCGTGATGGGCTGATATCCTGGGCCAGCATGGAGCTGCTGAGGTCGTATAACACCACCAGCGCGTCTTCCTTACGCTCAACCGGCTGCGGCAGTTTGTTCCAACTCGGCCCGGCCAGTGCGCCGACGGCGGCCAGCCAGGCCAATAGCAGCATAACTACCGGCCATCGCGATGGTTCTGCACCACCTTGTGCCAGCATATGCGGTAGCAGTTTGTCGCTAATCACTGCACTCCAGCCCTGCCCGGAACGCATGCGGCGCCAGGCCAGCCAGGCTGCCGGCAATACTGGCAGGGCAGCCAGCAGCCAGAGCGGACGCATGAAGTGAAACTGCGTGAGCATCTCATTCATCGGCCGAAGCTCCGGGCATAGCCCAGCAGCAGGCTGCTGACAAAAGCTATCGCTAATGGCAGGTGGAACAGGCTGCGCTGGGGGCGGAAACTCTCTGCGTCCTGCTCAACCGGTTCCAGGGCATCCAGTAGCTGATAAATATTCACCAACTCGGCCGGATCCCGGGCGCGAAAGTAGTTGCCGCCGGTTTGGCGGGCGATATCGCGCAGGGTGTCCTCGTCCAGGTCTTCGGAGGGGTTCACCGTACGTGAACCAAAACTGGAACCGAACAAGCCGGGCACCAGCATTTTGTCCGCGCCAATACCTATGGTGTGTATTTTGATGTCGTTATCGGCGGCCAGTCGTGCGGCATCTCGGGGTTGTACCTCGCCGGCATTGTTGGCGCCGTCGGTGAGCAGTATCAATACACGGCTCTCCGCGGGCCGCTCGCGCAAGCGTTTCACCGCCAGGCCAATGGCGTCACCGACAGCGGTCTCGCGGCCGGCGAAGCCCAGCTGTGCCTCCAGCAGGAAACGTTGCACCGTATTGGTATCAAAGGTCAGTGGCGCCTGCACATAGGCATTGGTACCAAACAGGATCAGGCCGATGCGATCCCCGCGTCGGCGTTCGATGAAATCGCCAAGCACCCGTTTCACGGCATCAATGCGGGTGACCTGATTTTGTCCCACCATCATATCCTGGACCTGCATTGATCCCGATAGATCCACGGCCATTAGCAGATCGCGGCCGCTGGCAGGGAGGGTGACTGGCTCACCGATCCAGGTGGGCCTGGCCAGGGCCAATACCAGTGCCAGCCAGGTAATACACAGCAGTAGCAGTGCCAGCCAGTTGCTATGACTGCGCCCCGGCGTCGCCTGCTCATGCAGTTGCCGCCAGGTCTGGAAAAAAGGCGCGCGCAAGGCTGCGGCCTGGGTCGCCGCCGGTGGCCATAAACGCCAGACCAGCCAGGGCAGGGGCAGTAATGCCAGCGCCAATGGCCACAGCAGTTCAATCATGGCCGGCCTCGCTGTTGCTGTAACCAGGCCAGGCCCAGGCGGTGAATGTTGGCGATATCGTCACCGTCGCTATTTTCGCTATTGTCGCGATAGCCCAACTCCGCGAAATCGGTGTCGGTAAATGTCTGCGCTGGAGGCCGGCGCCAGCAGCGGTCCAAAAACGCACTCCAGTGTTGGCCACTCAGGCCGGCTACCTCGGTTTGCGGGTAATTCTGGAGTGCAACTCGTTTCAGAATATCACTGGCAGTCCTGGCGTAAGCGCCGGCGTCGGCGTCGGCCTGCCAGCGCGTCATTGCAGCCTCAAGTTCCCGCTGTGCCTGGCGCCGGTGTGCGTTGGCCCGGTGCAGCCGCAGTGACCACCAGAGCATTGCGATCAGGGCCAGCAGCAACAGGCTGCCAAGCAGCCACCAGGCCGGTCCGGGCGGCCAGGCGCTGATCGGCTCCGGCAGGTGTATGTCACGCAACTGCGCCAGTGGATCGGGCTGGTTCATCCCTGTCGGCCACCCCGATCTGCGTAATAGGACTGTAACAGTCCCAGGGGTGAATCCAGGGTGCTGGCTTCTATCACCGGTATACCGAGCTTGCCATACTCTTGTTGTAGCGCGGCCAGCTCGTCGCTGAAGTGTGTGGCAAACTCCTGACGCAGTAGCTTGTCACCGGTATAGAGATCCGTTTTGCTGCTGCCATCGGTCACCGTGTAGCGACCGGCATCGGGCAGATGCTGTTCCAGCGGATCGGAGCAGTGCAGTGCAGTGATATCGAGGTGACGACTCAGCTGGTAAAGGTGTTCCAGTGCGGTGGGCTCCAGGGCGCCGGCGAAATCACTGACGATAAACAGGGCGCTACCCGGCCGGGTCACCCGACGCAACTCGACCAACATTTCCGCGAATCCCAGGGTTTCCTCCTGTGGCGGCAGTGGCAGGGCCTGGTTCATTGCAGCCAGCCCATTGAGCAGTCCCAGTACTGAGCGGCGACTGCGCCGGGGTCTGATCTCCCGATGCTCGCGCTCGGAAAATATCAGTCCACCGAGCCGATCACCGCGTTGCAGGGCGGCCCAGGACAGCAGGGCGGACAGGTGCCCGGCCAATACCGATTTACAGCAGTGCTGGCTGCCAAAGAACATACCGCTGCGCTGGTCTGTGCAGACCAGTACCTGGCGCTCGCGCTCTTCGCGAAACATCTTGGTATGCGCGGTGCCGGTGCGGGCGGTGATGCGCCAGTCGATGGTGCGAATGTCATCGCCGGCCTGGTAGGCGCGAACTTCTTCAAAGTCGATGCCGCGGCCGCGGAAATTGGTTTTATTGGGTCCGGACAGCAGGCTCAGCGCACGCCGTCGCTGGTTCAGGTTCAGCTTGCGCGCAGGGTAGCGCAGCTCAATCAGCTGACTGAGCGTACAGTAGGCGCCGAGCGCAGGCGCTGTGACTAGCGCGTGCGTCATTTCAGGCGACGGGTACCCGGGCCAGCAGTTCGTCAATCGCCTTGTCGGGATTAATACCGTTGGCCTCCGCCTCGAAGCTGAGAATCAAGCGATGGCGCAGGACGTCATGGGTCACGGCCTGCACATCGTCCGGTGTTACGAAATCGCTGCCACGCAACCAGGCGTGGGCACGGGCGCAGCGATCCAGGGCGATGGTTGCGCGGGGGCTGCCGCCGTACTCGATCCACCCGGCCAGTTCCTCCGAATAATGGGACGGGTCGCGACTGGCGATGACCAGTTCCACGATGTAACGCTCCACCGGCTCTGCCATATGTAGCTCCAGCAGGGCCTGACGCGCGGCAAAAATGGCGTCCTGGGGTAGCTCCGGAGGTTGTGGAACCGTACTGCTGGCGGCCTCGTTACGGGTCAGGCGCAGGATCTCCGCCTCTGCCTCCCGGTTTGGGTAATCGACATAGACGTGTAACAGGAAGCGATCGAGCTGGGCCTCGGGTAGCGGATAGGTACCTTCCTGTTCTATCGGGTTCTGGGTGGCCATGACCAGGAACAGTGGCGGTAATGAATAGGTCTCGCTGCCTACGCTGACCTGGCGCTCCGCCATCGCCTCCAGTAGCGCTGACTGTACCTTGGCCGGGGCGCGGTTTATTTCGTCAGCGAGTATCAGATTGTTGAATACGGGGCCGCGCTGGAAGTGAAAGCCACCTTCCTGGGGCCGATAAATTTCCGTACCAGTCACATCGCCCGGCAACAGGTCCGGGGTGAACTGGATGCGATGAAAGCTGCCCTCGATACCATCGGCCAGGGTCTTGATGGCGCGGGTCTTGGCCAGGCCTGGTGCGCCCTCCACCAGCAGGTGCCCGTCGGCCAGCAGGGCGATAAGCAGCCGCTGTACCAGTGCCGATTGACCGATGATTTGTTGCTGTAACCACTCTTCCAGTTTGACGATGTGTTGCCTGTGCACCTGTATTTTTCTCCTGCTGCTGTCGCGACGGTGTGGGATTTTAACCAATTTGACGCTCCGGGGCTTGGCTTGTTCCCCGAATCTTTTGTCCTTGCCTGGAATCGTCCCCCGCCAGGCTCATGCTACGGTCGCCAGGCAAGACGTCAGTAAGGGGGACATATTCCCAAAGTCAGTTTATTATTGGGGCCGCCGTAAGACATTCAAGCCCTGAACGGAGATTGCAATGACCCAAATTGGTACGCCATTCAGCCCCAGCGCCACCCGCGTCCTGATGCTGGGCTCTGGAGAGCTGGGCAAGGAGGTGGTCATTGAGCTACAACGGCTCGGGGTCGAGGTCATCGCCTGTGACCGCTATGAAAACGCGCCGGCAATGCAAGTGGCCGATCGCAGCCATACCTTTTCCATGCTCGATGGTGCCGAGCTGCGCCGTGTGATTGAGCTGGAACAGCCACATCTCATTGTGCCTGAAATAGAGGCTATTGCCACCGACACCCTGGTCGAACTGGAAGACGAGGGATTTACCGTGGTACCCACCGCGCGGGCTGCCAGCTTGACCATGAACCGGGAAGGCATACGTCGCCTCGCAGCCGAAGAACTGGATATTCCCACTTCTCCCTATAGTTTTGCATCCAGTTGGGAGGAATATGAAGCCGCTATCGCCGAGGTGGGGGTTCCCTGTGTGGTGAAACCCATCATGAGTTCTTCCGGCAAGGGCCAGAGTACGGTGAACTCGGCTGAGGAGGCGCGGGCGGCCTGGGATTACGCCCAGCAGGGCGGCAGGGCCGGGGCAGGCAAGGTGATTGTCGAGGGCTTCATAGACTTTGACTATGAAATTACCCTGCTGACCATTTGTCACCGGGACGGCACCAGCTTCTGTGAGCCTATCGGGCACCGCCAGAAGGACGGTGATTACCAGGAATCCTGGCAGCCGCAGGCCATGTCCAGCGAAGCCCTGGCGAGCTCACGTGAAGTTGCCAGGCAGATTACTGGCGCCCTGGGTGGGCACGGCCTGTTCGGCGTCGAGTTGTTTATCAAGGGCCACGACGTATTCTTCAGCGAGGTGTCACCGCGTCCCCATGATACCGGTATGGTGACCCTGGTTTCCCAGGACCTGTCTGAGTTTGCGCTGCATGCGCGGGCGATCCTCGGCATCCCGGTTCCCAATATCCGCCAGCATGGGCCCTCGGCATCGGCCGTCATCCTGGTGCAGGGCGAGTCACAACAGGTCAGCTTTGACGGGCTGGATGATGCCCTGGCCCAGCCGGATACCCAGTTAAGGTTGTTCGGTAAGCCGGAGGTGTCCGGCAAGCGTCGCATGGGTGTAGCCCTGGCTCGCGCTGATACCACGCAACACGCGCGGGAAAAAGTGGCGCAGGCGGTAAGCTGCGTGAAGGTTGAACTCGACTAGCGGCCTGTCACAGGCCGCGGGCCGAGTTTCAGGCGCACTGCAGTTGGGGCAACAATGGGGTAATGGCGTTTGCATCTTGTGGTCGGGCGAGGCCAAAGCCCTGTGCCAGTTCACAGCCCTGCTCGCGCAGGAAGCGTGCCTGACCCTCGGTTTCAACGCCCTCGGCCACAACTTCCAGGCCCAGTTCCCGGGCCATGCTGAGCATGCCCCTGACGATGCCGCCAATGCGCTCGTCCGATTCCACCCGGGTCAAGAACGAGCGGTCCATCTTGATCATGTTCAGTGGTTGCCAGGCCAGGTAGGAGAATGAGGAGTATCCGGTGCCGAAGTCGTCGATGGCGACGCGGACACCGCGCTTTCTGATCGCCCTTAGGGCCGCTCCCACGGCGCTGGAGTTATCCAACACACATTGCTCGGTAATCTCCAATTCCAGGTCATCGTGGGTGAGACCCGCGTCCAGTACGGCCGCATCAATGACATCCAGTAGCTCGGGGTCGAGCAGCTGTCGTGGCGACAGGTTGACGGAGATGCGTGCCAGTTCACAGCCGGCACTGCGCCAGCGTGCCAGCTGGCGACAGGCTTCCCGCGTGACCCAGCGGCCCAGTCGCAGGATAAAACCGTTTTCCTCTGCAAGGGGGATGAAGTCGTTGGGTGGAATGTGTTCGCCGGCCTTGGTGACAAGCCGCACCAGTGCTTCCATGCCGATGATTTCACCGCTGGAAACTGAAAACTGTGGTTGGTATTGCAAGATAAAGCGACCTTCATCCAGGGCCCGTTCCATTTCCGCTTCCATCCAGAACTGCGATTTCTGCTGCGCAAGCCTGGCCTGGGAAAACAGGGCAAAGCCGCGATTACGCGCTTCCGGTTGCAGCAGGGCGAAGCGGGCAAAGTGCAGCAACTCAGCAGGCTCCTGGCTATCCGCAGGATAGCTGGCGACGCCGATCTCGGCCTGCAGCCGGCACTGCTGGCCCTTGCTGCCATAGCGTCCGCTGCTGCCAGCGACCAGGCGCCTGGCCATCGCGGCGACGGCCTCTTCGGATTGCAGGCCGCGGGCGACGATGCCAAATTCACCTGGCCGGACTAATTGCGCACTTTCATGTGCGCGCAATAGCTTTTGTACGCGCTTCAGCAACTCTGCTTCGACCGCGAGGCCAAACTCTTCGCCAAAGGTATCTACCAGCAGGGCAAAGTTGGTGATTCGATAGAGCAGTAGCTGGGCTTGCTCACCGGCGGCGCGGGCGGCGAGCAACTCCCGGCACAATTCAGTGCCCAGCTCACCGTCCTTTTCCTGTTCGGGCACTGCTTGCGGCGCCTGATAATGATTGCCCAGGTGCAGTATCTTGGTAACCGGCCGCTTTTCTGCGTGGTCACTCATGGTCTTATTCCTGCTCTACCCAGACATTGACCGAGGCTGCTTCAGTGAGGCTGTCGTTCCAGAAGTAGCCGTCATTCCAGAAGTAACCATCTGTTCCGGGATGGCCATCGTTCCAGAAGTAGCCGTCCATGCCTTCGATGTAGAAACTGCCATCTTCTGCCTGATTGGCGAGACCACCAAAGTGCGCTTCACCGGCTATGTCGGCGGCAATATCCAGGCCGCGATTGGCGCAGGCACTGGCGTCGTTGAACACGGCCTTGTAGGCGTTCACCAGGCCGGCGCCTTGTTGGAAGATGCTGTAGGCCAGCTCGCCGGTCTCGGTGACGGCGGGTCGTGCCGAGGCCATGATGCGGCACTTGACTTCATCCGGTGTCAGTTCCGGGTTTGCCTGCAGAACCAGGGAAGCGATACCACTGACCACGGCTGCGGCCTGTGAGGTGCCGGACATGGTGAAGTACTTGTCGAAGGCGTGAAACTCAGGGTGGGCCAGTACCAGCTTGCTCTTGGAGCGAGAGTGGCCGGTCAGGTGGCCACCCGGCGCGACGATCTCCGGTTTTACGAAGCCCTCATAGGTGGGGCCGGCGGAAGAAAAGGTGGCCAGGTAGTCGTCGCCTGGGTCCGCGGGGGTGTAATTGTCGGTCATTGCGCCCACGGTGATGATGTAGGGCAGGTTGCCGGGAACACCAATAGTCATCGGATCGGGGCCCGTATTACCGGCCGAAGCGACGACCACGATGCCGGCATTCCACAACTGCATCACTGCCTGGTTGAGCGGGTCGTCCCAGTAGTGGGAGCGCACCTCGGCGCTGAATGACAGGTTTAATACCCGAATGTTGTGCTCTTCGCGGTGATCGAGAATCCACTGCAGGCCGCGAATGACGTTGGCGTAGGTACCATTACCCGCCGCGCCAAATGCTTTCACGCTGACCACATTGACCCAGGGGGCGATGCTGTTGAATTTGCCGCCGCTACTGGCCTCGCTGTTAAAGATGATGCTGCCGATATGACTACCGTGGCCGTATTTGTCCAGGTCCTTGCCCTCGATATCTGTCATAGCCTGGTAGGCGGCCAGCTTGCGTGGCTGGCCCTCCGGGTCGCGCTGCAGTTCCTCCACTCGCTGTAACCCGCTGTCCAGGATCGCCACGGTTACGCCGCGGCCATCAATACCCATGCTGTGCAGTGTGTCGGCCTCAATCAGGGCCGGGAAGTCGAGGTAAGGCAGGCCGCTGTCTTCAATCGAGGCGGTCTTGACCGTGCCGCCGGCGTGAATGCGAATGCCAGGGAATTCACCTTCTATCTGTCGCTGTTGCTTCGGCGTCAAATCAGCGCCGACCGCGTTGATGATGGACAGTGAATGCGTTATCTCGCCACCAGCGGCAGCAATTGCCTGTCTGGCCTGGGCGACGCTCTCAGCCTGGACGATGACGCTGTCAGCCAGGGTGATGACATCCTGTGCGGAGACATGCTGCTGCTCGGACAGCCCTCGCTGGGGCAGCCCTTGCTGGGGCAGCCCTCGCTGCAATTGGATGCCACCGGCAATGGCCAGCGCCATCACGGCAGATGTCATTAGTGGTTTTGCTGTTCGCCATTTTTTACTGTTCATGTTGTTTCCCTGGACGCATGTAACGTAATGATGTTTTGTATAGGGGTAAGAGCAATCACCGTGCCAAGTTCGATCTTATTCCTGCCCTTTATATTTAAAATTCATATAAAACAATAAGTTATGGCCTATAGAGCCCTGTTGTTGGGGTTGCGAGCGGAGGCCGGGGCGACAAACCGGGGCGCCGCTTTTTTGAAGTCGCCACAAAAGTGGTGAATACGTCGAAAAAGTGGTTGGCCGCAGGATTTGGCGGCGCAAAAGGGCAGGGTCTGGCAAGCAGAGGGGGATTTTAAGGCTGTGCCTGGCCGCCGGATCAGGCGGCGCAGCAGGGTAGGTTCTGGTAAGCAGAGGAGGGTTTTAAGGGTAGGAGAGCCAGTGGTTTGCTAGCTGTTTTCTTTATGCAGGCGCTCTGTCAGGGCCAGTTCACCGTATACGGAGGTGCGGATACCAATACGCCGGTTTGCGATAACCGCTTCGAGATTGGTTTTGATCGCGGCCACATCGTCAAGCGTGGTGTCCCTGGTGCCATAGATACCCACCCAGGCATTACGGCCATTTTCCTTGGCGATGTAAGCGCACTGGTCGGCTATGCCTGATACCTGCTCCCAGGAAACCAGGTCGGGTTTCAGCGGAGAGAATGGATAGACCGCAAAGCCGATAGAGCCAGTAAGGTGGCCGACAACCCCATCGCCCAACTGGAATTGATGTTCCGCCAGGCCCGCGCGGATTCGCTCTGCCAGCTTTTCAGCGGCACGGTTACTGGTGTTGCGGCTGACGATCAGGAATTCGTCGCCACCCCAGCGAATAATGGTATCGGATTTGCGGCAGCACATTTGCAAGACGTCGCGTACCTGTCGCAAGGCCGCGTCACCGGCGTGGTGGCCGTGGCTGTCGTTGATCTGTTTGAAGCCATCCAGGTCGACCATCATGAAGGACAACGCGGGTGCGATGTCCAGTGACTCCGCCATGGATTCGCTGTGCTTCATTTCCCTGACCTGGCGTTGGGCGAACGCGACTTCGGCGTCAATGAACTCATCCAGGTAGCGACGGTTCTTCAGGCCGGTCAGGGAATCGGTCCGGCTGGATTCCTTGAGCTGGTCGTTAAGCGATAACAGTGTGTCATTGCGGTCAGCTAACTCGCGGGTGCGCGAGCGAACCTGTCTCTCCAGTTCCTGGCGCTGCCGGGTTTCCCGCTCCAGCCGGATAGACTGGAAGCGGGCAAAGGCGAACAGGGAGGCCAGGATCAGGAACACGTAGCCGACGTAGGCCCAGGCACTGAACCAGGGTGGCGGAATCACGCGTAACTGCATTGAGGCGCCCTGGCGGTTCCAGACGCCGTCGTTGTTGGCTGCTTGCACGGTAAAATTATAGTTACCCGCTGGCAGATTGGTGTAGGTGGTGCGATCAAACTCCACTGCCTCGCTCCATTCCTTGTCGAAGCCCTCGAGCTTGTAGCGGTAACGGTTGCGCTCCGGCGCTGCGTAATCCAGGCCGGTGAAGTTGAATGTCACCAGGTCATTGGTGTAATCAAGCTGCAGCTCCTCTCCATGCCGGTCAATACTGTAGCGGGTGTCCAGGGGGCCGCTGCGCCCATGGGCACTGAGTACAATGTCCGGCTGGTGCCGATTGGTTGCGACCTGGTTTGGATAGAAACTCAACAGACCCTCGCTGCTGCCGAACATCAGTCGTCCGGTGCGGCTGATGTGGGTGGCCGCGTTATTGAACTCGTTGCTGCGCAAACCGTTGCTGCGATTGAAGTGACGGAAGCTGCCGGTCTCCGGGTTCATTCTCACCAGGCCGCGGTTGCTGCTCACCCACAACTGGCCACTACTGTCTTCGACGATGCCCTGCACGGTGTCGCTGAGTAGTCCATCGCCTTTGCGGTATTTGATGAAACGCGCAATACCGGCCTTGCGGTCATCGGGGTGCCAGCGATTGAGGCCGCCACCGTTGGTGCCGATCCAGAGCGAGCCATCATTGCCCTCGTAGATGACCCAGGCCGAATCGCGGCTCAGGCTGCCGGCATCGTTGGGGTCATGCTGTAAGCGTCGAAAAGCCTGCCGCGCGACATCGAAGGAATTGAGGCCGCCATCCTCGGTGCCTATCCACAGTGTACCCAGGCGATCCCGGTAGATGTCGAGTACACGGTCGCTGCTCAAGCTGTTGGCATCGCCAGGGTCGTGGCGGAAGCTGCGGAAGCGGCCAGTCTGGGTGTCGAGCCGGTTGAGACCGCCACCGTGGGTGCCTACCCAGACAGTACCGCTGGCTTCGGCCAGGATGGAGGTCACGCTATTATTGCTGAGTGAGGTCAGGTCATCCGGGTCATGCAGGTAGTGGGTAAACTCGCCGGTGTTGGTATCGAGCAAGGACAGACCACCCTCGCGGGAACCTATCCACACCTGCCTGTCCTGGGTGGTGTGCACGGTCATGACCCGGTCATCCTTCAGTGTATTGCTGCCGCTGCCCTGCGCACCGGATGCCCGGAAGTGCTCTACGGTTTCCCTGGCGAGGTTGATGCGATTAAGCCCGCCGCCATAGGTGCCAACCCAGAGTTCTCCGTCCCGGGCCTCCTGCACTGAGGTGACGATGTTACTGCTCAAGCGCAGGGCGGTACCTTCAACCTGGAAATAGCTGAAGGCATCACTCAAGTAATTCCACGAGTTGACCCCGTTATAGGTGCCAACCCAGAGTACCCCGCCACGGTCTTGCGTGACCTGGGTGACCCGGTCATCACTGAGGCTACTGCTGTCGCTGCCCTCGTGCCGATAATGGGCAAAACCCTCGTCACCAGGGCGCCACTCGTTGAGCCCCTGGTCCGTGCTGACCCAGAGCGCACCGCGGTGGTCCTGGAATATATTCCTGACCCGATTATTGCTAAGGCTGCGTGGATTGGCCGGGTCGTGTGTGAAGCGGCGAAACCTTTCTGTATCCGGGTCAAACAGGTTGAGTCCACCTCTATAGGTGCCGACCCACAGCCGCCCATCCCGGTCTTCATGTATAGCGCGAACCTCGTTGTCGCTGAGGCTGCTGGAGTCATCAGGGTCGTGCTGAAAGTTCTCGAAGCTACTGCTGGCCCGGTCCATCCGCGACAGTCCGCCGCCCCTGGTGCCTATCCAGAGATTGCCGCCCCGATCCTCGCCGATAGCGAGCACGGTGTCAGCAGGTAAGCTGTGTACATTGTCGGGATCGTGCTGAAAACGCGAGAATTGGCCTGTGGCCGGGTCCAGCAGATTCAGGCCACCGCCGTCGGTGCCGACCCAGAAATCGCCATAGCGGTCTTGAAAGATGACCCGCACGCGATCGCTACCGATACTGTGCGCGTCCTGCGGATTGTGGCGGTACTGGATAAAACTGTCGTCATCCCGGTTGTAGCGGTTGAGGCCGCCGGCGTCCGTTGCGACCCAGAGCGTGCCGTCCTTGCCAACTTTGAGATCCCAGATCCAGTTGTCAGACAGGGATGTGGGCTTGTCGTACTCGTGCTCATAAAGCGTGATTTCCTGGCCGTCGTAGCGGTTCAGGCCTTCCTGGGTGCCCAGCCAGACGTAACCCTGCAGGTCCTGTGCAATGCTGTGCACAGCGGCCTGGCTGAGCCCGTCTTCCAGGTCGATGCGATCAAACAGGATGCCGCGTTGTTCCAGTGCTGAGCTGAAGGCGCCCTGCTGGTCCTGGTCGGCTTGTGCAGCCAGGCCGGCAAGTAGTAGCGGTGCAGCTAATAGCAGGCTCGCGGCACGCTTATAGCCGCGCCGGCTGGCCCATCGCCAGCCTGCCCGCCACTTTTCCAAATCAGCTGTTGTCATATTCGTCTTCCAGGCGCATATGTAGCTAATGCTGCAACCATCGTGCCAGTTGCTTACTGTAGGCCATTGTTAAGGGCTTTTTATATAAATATCAAAGCCTTAGAGAGATTTCCGGTTTCCTGTCGCTTACGCTGGCAGGGCATCTGACAGAAAACCGCCGAAATTTCGGTGCACGGCTCGAAATTCTGGCGTTATCCACAGCCCTGCGCCACTTTTTGGCTCAGGACCGGTGCAGCCAGCGTCTGTAGGTGGGAACCGTGATTCCCATAAGCGCAGAACCGGTTTCGTCGCTGTTGCCCACCCTGGCCACGACGGCTTGCAGCAGTTGTGCCCTGGCACCTTCAATCACGTTGTCATCTGTACTCTCGTCAAGGGATGCGGACAGGTGATTGATCACAGGCTGCAATTGCGACCAAAACTCCGAGCGCGCGCGCAAACCCTGGGCCTCGGTGCGCCTGACTTTCTCTAGCTGGCGACGATAGGTGGTCTCTGCCACGCCGAGCCGTGTTGCTGCACGACGCGCAACACCATTTACCTGTTGATCCACGGCCAGTACCAGGTCTTCGCTAAGCCAGCGTCCCAGGGGGACCGCTGCGGCCCCACTGTCGGCGAGGGCGGCATCAACCTGTTCTTGCAGGCCCCTGGCCAACTCATGCCAGGGCTCGCCCAGATCGTGCTCTGTGTGTGCTGCGGCAGCCGATGTTGTGGCAGCCAGCGCTGCGGCAGCCGGGGTTGCGGCAGCCGATGCTGCAGAGGCCAGGTCGTGACTAACGTCAGATTGGGGTGCCGCGCCCAGAGTTGGCGCTGCTGATGCGAGCTGTATCTGGTCTGGGGCTGTTGTTGCCGAGTTTTCGAATTCCAGTAGCTCGCCTTTGATGACGGCTTCGCTGGACAGCACCACGGCGCGGAGAATGCCGTTTTGCAGTTCACGCACATTGCCCGGCCAGTCATAGGAGAGCAGCGTTTGCTCGGCGCAGTGGCTGAATTGGCGAGGTCCTTTCTCATACTGCAGGGAGAACTTTTCCAGGAAGTGCCTGGCCAGTGGCAGGATGTCGTCCGGTCGCTCACGCAGCGGCGGCGCTGTCAAAGCCACCACGTTAAGGCGATAGTACAGGTCTTCGCGGAAATTGCCGGCGGCCGCTTCCGTGGCCAGGTCGCGATTGGTTGCCGCTACAATGCGCACATCAACGCGACGTGAGTGCGGTGCGCCCACCGGGTGGATTTCCTTTTCCTGAACGAAGCGCAGCAGCTTGGCCTGCACATCAAGGGGTATTTCCCCGATCTCATCCAGGAACAAGGTACCGCCGTCGGCCTGCGCGATACGTCCCTCGGAGGCTTTCTCCGCGCCTGTGTAGGCTCCCTTGATGTGGCCGAAGAGCTCCGCTTCAATCAGGTTTTGCGAGATGGAACCACAGTCGACAGTAATCAGAGGTTTGCCTTTGCGTTCACTGAGCTCATGCACCGCCCTGGCCAGCATTTCCTTGCCGGTGCCGCTTTCACCGTTAATCAGTACGGTAACGTCCGTGGCGGCGGCTGCCCTGGCGGTCTCCAGCACCGATTCCATTTGCATTGAACTGTATACCAGCCGCGCGCTTTGCACGGCCTGGCGCAGGCCGTGTACTTCGCTGCGCAGCTGCCGGCTCTCCTGGTCCTGCTCCGCGCGTCTGCGACTGGCGAGTTCGGCGCGGTCCAGGCACAGGGCGAGTTGACCGGCCAGCGCATTGAGGAAAACCAGGTCGGAAGAATCGAGTTCCGGTTCTGCTTCCCCCATTTCGAAATACAGGCAGCCCACCAGGTGATCCTCTGCCAACAGTGGTATTGCATAAGCCAGGTTCTCACCAGCGCCGTTGTGAGAGGAGATGCGCATGCGTTCAGTGCGCCTGACTTCCTGCGCCATGCCGATCAATCGGCGTTGCTCGTCAGACAGATTCTGTTTTACATTTCCGTCGCTGTGTTGGCCGCTTCCAGCCAGCAGACGTGGAGCGGGTTCAGCATCAGGCGACTGCAGATCGTGACCAAACAGGGCTATCCAGTTTGGTTTCAATGCCAGTTGCACACGCTCGATAAACTCAGAGGCGATGCGCGCCTCGTCGGCGGCAGATGACATGACGGCAATGGTGTCCCACAGCAGTAGCATATTGCGGTAGTCTTTCTCGGCATTGGCAGTGAAGATGCCGCTGAGACGGTCGCTGCCAACCAGGGCATCAGTTGCGCCCTCCGGGTGCCAGATCACGGCGCAGCCACCACCATCGCGCTTGGCCAGATTTAGCGCCTGGTCGCTGCGACGCAGTAGTCCCAGTTCATCCAGGTCGGCTTCCTGTTCCTGGCCCGGCTCATACACCGCGGCACCTATGCTAAAGGACAGGCGCACGGCGCCGCCAAGATATGTGCCCGACAGCGTATCCAGTATTTTTGTCGCCACAGCGTGTACCGTGGAGTGATCGGCTGCAGGCATGATGATGGCGAAGACGGCACCGCCGTAGCGGAAAACCCGGTCCGATTGGCGCATGCAGTCGCATAGCATGGCGGCCACCTGGGCCAGGGCATCGTCACCACTCTCGTGGTTCAGGCGCCGGTTGATCTGGCCGAACTCATCGGGGTTTACCAGCAACAACCCCAATCTTGAAGCCTGGGTGGTGGCAGTATGAAGCGCCGTTTTTAATTGCGCCTGGAATTCTGCGCGACCGCTCAACTGACTGGTTGGGTCTCGCAACAAGCGCGCCAAACGATGTGCCTCCCACACCATGTTCGCGCCCATCAGCATGGTGTGAGCGAGCCAGTCCGAGTGATTCGCGGGGGCGCCCGCAGAAGGGTCCTGCAGATGTTCAATCTCGTGTGGCAAGCCGGTCAGCCCGTAGCGTAAACCTATCCATAGGGTGCCCGGGTTGGGCTGTGATATCTGTACCCGCTTCGGCTGGCGCCGCTCATCTGCCCGTGGAAGCCTGACACTATCCGCTTCGCTGACCGCACCGCTGATCCTGATCAGGCAGCCATCCGCTGCCTTGCTTGCATGAACCTGGATAAGTGGCTGGCTGTGCGGGTCGCTGGCCTGGATCCCGGCTTTTATTGGCGCAATGGCGGCGCTGGCGGCAGCAGGGCTCAACAGTTCCGGTATGGGCCCGACCTTGCCGCCGTGTAGCAAGAGTGCTGGATAACCGCCGCCGTCGTCTCCTTCAACAAAGAGTGACGCCCCGGCGGCGCTGGTAAGTTGGCGTAGCTGGGTCAGGAAGTGACGATAAACATCGCCGCTGTTGTGTGGCAGCACGTCTGCGGTGCCGGTCTCGAGCCGGGCGCTGTTGCTTGACTTGCTGCGTTCATCTGGTGGACTCAAAGGGTGCTTCCTGTGCCATTGCTCGCTCAAATGAGCGCCTGATTAGCGAGTTCTTCACAGGCGTCCCACCAGGCCGCAACCTGACCATGGCTGATACCGCTGGGCAGATCAACTGCCGGTACCTGGCCATCACCATGGGTGTGTGCGTTGACCAGCCATTCTGCCAGCATGGTTGCACGTGCTGCAATACTCAGCTGGGCATAGTCATCGGTTCGATGGTGGTTCGAGACCGCGTCCACTATATCATCCGGAAGGCACCACAGCTCAAGTATCAAACCGCCCAGTTCCGGGTGGCTGACGCCAAACAGTTCGTGCTCGCGGACCAGGCTGTGGTCCTCCACCCCTGTCTGCTCCTCGATTATGGCCTGATAGTCATGGGGGAAATTTGCCATCATTACCAGGACGCCAATATCGTGCAGCAGGCCGGCCACGCTGCTGGCGTTTACATCCAAAAGCTTGCCTCCTTCATCCTGGGCGATACGCTTCGCCAGCGCCGATACCAGGAAGCCGTGCTTCCAGATTGTGTCGAGGTCGACGCCAGGTATTGGCAGACGCTCGAACAAGTGCGCCGACAGGGCCAGGCTGAGTACGATTTCACTGCCGAGCATGGTGATGGCCTGATGCAGGTCTGAGACGCTGAACGGCAGTGCGAAGAAGCCGGAGTTCACCAGCCGTAGTATTTTCGCTGCCAGCGCCGCATCGCGAGCGATGATTGCGGCAATGCTTTCGGAGTCGCTGTGCGGCGCGTCTATTTCTTCTCGCACCCTGAAGTAAATTGCGGGTGGCGTCGGCATCTGCTCGACAGTGGCGAGCAAGGATTGCAGTTGAGGATTGCCCTGCAGCCTTTGCCAGGCTGAGGTGCAGCGCTCCAGCGCCGTAAGCAGGTGTTCAGGTGAAGTGTCGGCGGAAAGTGTCTGGTGGGCCAGTTCCGGCAGTTCGCTAGCTTTACTGTTGTCGCTGTGTGCGACCAGGGCTAGCCGGATTATTCCCGGGTTGTGTTCAAGTACGGCGCGCAGGCATTGATCGGTGGTGGATTTGTTGTCATCCAGACAATAGACGATTACTGAAATGTTGCGTTGCTGGATTATATCCAGTGCTGACTCCGCGCTGGCAGTCCGGACAATCTGCCAGTCGGCGTTGGCACCCAGCAAGGAATTGGAGATGCAGCGCTCATTGTCAGCTTGAGGTTCGACAAACAGAATGGAGCAGGCCGCTACCGCACGCACGGACGGTTTGCGCCGCGTAACAGCAGCTGCCATCACGTGGTGCACACCATCTCGATCTTTTTTGTCTGGAGCGCCGGGGGCGCTGCCGATGTCCTTTCCAACCACAGGTTTCATTTGGGCTTACCTCGCCACAATATTAACGACCATTGGCGGAGAAACTTTAAGCCTTAAAGGTCATTTAACGTGGCTGCTGGCCTTGTCAGGTTTTGGCTAAAGCGGGGCGCCGGCCTGGCGCGCAGCTACTGCTGTGGCTTTAGTCTGTGCTTGCTTCGCGCGTCGCGTTGCAGGCCGATCAATTTGTGCTTTAATGCTAGTGCTTTTGGGGGTGTCAGTACGGTTTCTGCGCGCAAAGGGTGAATTTGTTCACAATTTTTACTCCGATTGCGGCAATTTAGGTCGATAATAGCGTGAGGGAACATGGAACAGGTTCCAGGCAGCGGAGGCGGAGAGATTATAATGGTCGTCGATGATGACGCCGCCATTGTCTACATGTTGGAAATGATGCTCGATGGTCTGGGCTACGTCGTGGAGGCTTTCAGCAGCAGCGTCGATGCGGCGACGGCTTTTGCCAGTGATCCCGACCGCTACGACTTGCTGTTGACAGACCTGGCAATGCCCGGAATGTCAGGAGCTGAATTGGCGGAGCGAGTGCAGGGCATACGACCACAGCTTCCTGTGGTAGTGCTGACGGGATTTGCCGGCGATAGTTTTTCGGCCGAGGCTGGTGAGCATCTTAACGTCAAGCGAGTGCTGATAAAGCCTGTCTCCATGGATGTTCTCGCTGTTGAAATCAAGGCGGTGCTGGGTGCCGCTTAGCACCGTTTTAAATCAGGGACTGTGGAAAGAGAGCGACCAAGGATAATGTCAGCTAAACCCCGTGGAATTCTGCTCGCCGCGCTATGCGTGGTACTTCTGAGCAGCTGTAGTGCTGAGCTGCCGCCCTTGCAGCTGCAGACGATTCGCGTTGGCTTGTTGCCCGATCAGGATTTGGAAAGCCAGCGTTTGCGCTACGTCCCCTTCCTGGAATACCTGGCGCAGCAGACCGGCCACGAAATAGTCATGGCCAGTGTTTCTAACTATGGGGAATTGGTCGAGCAGTTTGGTCGTGGCGAAATAGATATGGCGCTATTCGGGGGCTATACCTACCTGCTGGCGCGGGAGCGCTTTGGCGCGCGCCCCCTTGTCTTGCGTGATAACGGTCACAGGTATCGCAGCAGTTTTATCGCCCGCAGCGATGATCTGCGCGTGAGCATTGAGGAATTTGCCGGCGAGACCCTGGTGTTTGGTTCCAGGCTCTCCACCTCTGGTCACATGATGCCCCGGTATTTCCTTTCTTCCTGGGGCATTGATCCCGAACAGGTATTTGCCGAACCCCAGTATTCCGGTTCCCATACGGCAACCATAGAGCGGGTGCTGGCCGGCCAGGGTGCTATCGGGGTGGGTAATGCGGCAATTATTAACGAGTACCTGGATCAGCAGGGCGCTGCCGCCGGCATCAAAATCATTCGCCAGACACCCGCATACACAGACTATGTCTGGGCAGTTGGGGCTGGCATGCCGGCGCCACTGGAGTTAGCTATTCGCGATGCGTTTTTGGCGTTGTCACCTGTCGAGCCCCGTCATGCTGCAATCATGGCGGGGACCTATGCCGAGGGCTTCCTGCCGGCCCTGCGCGCTGATTTTGCCCAACTGGAAGCAGTAATGAGTGGCATGCGGGATGACTAGCACAGAGCGCGAAAGGGCGGTATTTGGTTGGCGCCTGAATGTGCTGGCGCTGGCGCTGTTGCTTATCTGGCTGGTATCCCTGGCGGCGCTGGGGTGGTGGGCATATGCTGACCGTGAGCGCAATGAGCATACTCTCGATTATCACCGTACTAGCGCCGATATTGCTGCCCATTTGCTATGGGAATCCCTGGCTCTGGAGCGAGACCTGGTCCTGGCCCGTGATGCCGGCGTAGCTGCCATGAGAGACGTTGTCGAGAATAAACTGCACCGACTGGAACTGGATCTGGGGCGTCTCGACAAGCTTGAGGCGGGGCATAGTCACGCCGGCAATGCCGGCGCGCTAATGCGCTTGAGGCAGGCTATTGCGAACCTGGTGGTCACTCGCACACTCACTACAATGTCAGGCCAATCGTTAACGAACAAGGCCTGGGACCTGCGTTTTCGCGCCGAGCAATTGGAGCGCGTGAACCAGATTGAGTACGACGTGGCGACTCGCAGCGCAACAGAGGCCAGGTCCGAGGAGCAGTTGCTGGCAGGCGTCTCGCTGATTTTTCTTGCGATCATAGCCTTCTCGGTAGTTGGCTACCTGCTGCGCTATGTGCGCACGGCCAGCACACGGCTGGCCGACAGCGCCAACCTGCTGAAGCAGGCTACCCGTGTCGGTAACCTGGGTTATAGCCGCTGGACCAGTAGTGGAAACTATTGTGTCGATGCCTCGGCTGAGTTCCTGGCGATGTTTGGGCTGAGCCCTGGGCGGATGGCAGAGGGTGAGCTTGGCATAGCTGAATTCACGGAGCTGATACACCCGCTGGACCGGGATGGCGCCAGCCGCCTGAGCTCCAGCAGTAATGGCGGCGAACGCTCCTATCGCATTATTACCCCAGGCGGGGAAACCCGCTATATCAGCGAGGTTTCTGAGCAGGGCTCGGATGGCAGCCTGTTGGTAATAACCAGGGATATTACCCAGATCAAGCAGGCCGAGGAGCAGTTGCTGCAGTCCCAGAAGATGGAAGTTGTGGGCCAGTTGACGGGAGGCGTTGCCCACGACTTCAATAACATCCTGGCGGTCGTGCTGGGCAGCCTGGAGTTGATCGAGCAGGGAGAGCTGCAGCCGCGGCAGCGTGAATTCGCGCAGATGGCACTGCAATCTGCCAAGCGTGGGGCCACCCTGACCCGGCAATTGCTGGCCTTTGCCCGGCGCCAGCCGCTGGATCCCGAGCATGTCCGGATTGATGAATTGCTGCTCAACCTGGATGAGTTGTTTCGGCGCACCCTGGGCGAGCATATTGAGGTTGAGTTATTCGCTTCCTCCCGTTGCTGGCCCTGCCTGGTTGATCGCAACCAGTTGGAGAGCGCGCTGTTCAACCTGGTACTTAATGCCCGTGATGCCATGCCCAATGGCGGCCGCTTGATGATCGAGGCGAGCAATATTGATATTGATGCCGACTATGCCCAGCGGCAAACAGAAATGGAGCCCGGCAGCTATGTGGCTATTTCAATTTCTGACAACGGCAAGGGTATGGCGCCCGAACTGCTTGAGCGTGTATTTGAACCCTTCTTTACCACCAAGGAGGTCGGTAAGGGAACCGGCCTCGGTTTGTCCATGGTATTTGGCTTTGCCAAGCAATCGCGGGGCCACGTCAAGGTTTACTCAGAGTTGGGTCAAGGCACCACGTTTACCCTGTACCTGCCCCGGGCGGATGCGGATGGGGTGCGACCGGCGGCGCCCACAGAGAGTCTGGTTACCAGTTCAGCAAGGGATAAGACGGTGTTGGTGGTGGAGGATGACCCGGGCGTGCTGGGCCTGGTCACCGAGCAGCTGGCAACCCTGGGTTACACGAGCCGCCAGGCCGCCAGGGCAGATGAGGCCTTGCTGGTTCTGGAGCAGGATGCGATTGACATCTTGCTCACAGACCTGGTGCTGCCCGGTGATATGAATGGCAAGGAGCTTGCAGACAGGGCATTGCAGGACTACCCGAATCTGAAAATTGCCTACATGTCTGGATATACCCGCAATGCTGTGATTCATAACGGTCGCCTTGATGCGGGCACTAACTTGCTACAGAAACCGTTTAACCAGGCCGAGTTGAAACAGGCACTGGAGCGTGCAATAGAGGCGGGGGCGCATGAATCCTGAGACAATATTCCTGATTTGTAATTATGGCGTGCTGCCTTTCTGGTTGTTACTGGCGCTGCTGCCGCGCCATCCTTTGACCCAGTACCTGGTGCACGCGATATGGTTGCCCTGCCTGCTGGCCGGTTTCTATATCTGGGCCTTGTTCAGTGGTCCGCCCACACCCGAAGGCGCCGGGTTTGGTTCTCTGCAAGCGCTGCAGCTGCTGTTCCAGAGTCCCACGGCATTGCTGGCTGGCTGGGTACACTATATCGCCTTCGACCTCTTTGTCGGGGCCTGGCAGGTGCGTGATGCCAGGCGTCGTGGCATTAATCACTGGTTGGTTGTGCCCTGCCTGTTTTTCACCATGATGTTGGGGCCGGTGGGTTTGTTGATGTACTGCTTGCTGCGCCTGAGCCTTAAACGCGAGACCGGCTTCGAAGAGCTGCCTGCCTGAGGTGGCTACTGGTCAAAAGACCATGTTCTAGCGACTGGCGGCAAAATCCACAGCCTGGAATACCAGAAAAACTCCCCTGCACGTTCAGTCGATGGCGCCGTGCAGTTGATCTTGTTGCGTCCCGGTTTGAGGTCTGGCAATTGCACCGTCGCTGTTGCTCCCTGCCAATTGATCACCAGTGCTGTGCCGTCGCTGCTGTAGCAGGCCAGCTCTTGTGGGCGAAATGGGCCCACACCGAGGCGTAGTTTGAGCTGTTCAGTCTGGCGGCCATCAGGCAGCAGGGTGGAATCCATGTTCCGGTTGAGAATGGGTAGCGGCCTCGCGTTCAGCGCGGTGATAAAGCGGTCCATGTCCGCGTGGCCCTGCGCCAGTGGAAAGCGGGGTATCTGTTGCGGCGGTGTCCCCGCGTCCACCGCACCGGAGTGCTGGGCCAGGCCATAGAGATTTTTTGATTGAAGATGCTGTGCCAGCGGCGCGACATATTCGCCATAGGGGTAGGCGAAACTGCGCACCCTCCTGCCCAGGGCCTGTTCAAGCCGCGCGACACTGGCGTCAATTTCCGTCCGGCCGCGCTGGCGCCACTGGCCCGGGGACTCATCCGCGCCTGCCCGTACGAGGTAGGCGTGGGACAGGGAATGGGCTCCGAAATCAGCCAGCGCCGGATCCATGGATTGCATTTGTTGCCAGCTCATGGTCTGGGCATAGCCTTCATCGACGGCGCGGGTGGAGACAAATACGGTGAATGGCATGCGCCGCTTCTGCAATTGCGGCCAGGCTTCGGTAAAAACTGACAGGTAGGCATCATCGAAGCTGATAGCGACGGATCTGTCGGGCAGGCTTTCCCCGGCATATATGCGGTCCAGCATCTGTGCCAGCGGTAGTACCGTGAATTGCTCCTGCACCAGGTAGTCGAGCTGCTGGCGAAACTGGTCCGGGGTAACGCTGGTGCTGGCTGGAGTCAGTTCGCTAACATGGTGATAGAGCAGAATCACGCCGTGGTCCGCGGCGTGCAGCAAGCCTGAATAGAGTGCCAGTAGCAAGATGGCTGCAGGCCGCATCAGGGTCCCCGACGGGTGGCCTCAAAGTCGCGGTATTGAATAATCATGGACTTGAGCTCATCGATGTAGGGCTCGCGTCTTTGCGAGTAGTAGAGCAGGCCGTCCGCGAGTGCCAGGCCGTCGATCGGTTTACCCTCGGCCCGCAAGTCGGCTCGTAGCTGCCGTAGCAACTGGTAGCGTTCATGGGTGTTGAGATTGAGCATGTAGCGGCGAATGGCGTCGTCAATACTGGGGAATTCAGCTATTTCGTGTTTCATTTCTTCAGGCCGCAAGTGTGGCACCAGGCCGCAACCGCTTTTATAGCACCATTGTCCGAACAGGTTATTGGCCTTTATCGCGAAGCGAGAGCGACCCCAGCCCGATTCCTTGGCCGCTTGTACCAGCGTCAGCTCTAGCGGAATGATGTCGGCTCGTCGTAATAGCCGATCCAGGCATACACTGGCAGTGCTGGCGTCGCAGTCCAGTTCATAGTGCAGGGTCAGTTCGCGCAGCCAGTCGCCTTCGGCATCGCTGAGGCTTTTCTCCTCGGCAATGGCGCTGCGCAGCGCCAACAGCTCTGCGCGTTGCTGCAGCAGACGGTCATTGTGGAAGCTCACGATCGGGTGCAGGTAGTCGAAGAACGCCGCCTTCATGCTGCGCACATCTGCCATCGCGGTGAAATCAGGCAGGGGCCCAAAATCAGGCGTTGGCGTCGGTACCGGTATGTGCCTGGAGGGAAGGCGCAAGGATAAAAAAAACACCAGTATCAGGAACAAGGCCGGTGCAAAGACCAGCATCAGCAGTTGCTCTCGATTAAGGTTGCGTCGCATATTCGCTGAGAGACTGCAAACTGGCCGCGTCGGGGAAGCCGTCGGCGACCATCCCTGCATCCGCCTGGAATGCACTCAGGGCCGCACGGGTCGCGGGCCCGAATATGCCATCGGTGCCGCCGCCGGGGTAACCGGCCGCTGCCAGTCGTTGCTGAAGTTGCAGGACCTGCTGCTGCGACAAGGCCTTTTGTCCCGGTGGCGGCGGTTGCAACAGGGTTCCCGCTCCCGCGATACGGTCAGCGAGGTGGCCGACCGCAATGGCGTAAGACTCGGAGCGGTTCCAGCGCATGATTACCTGGAAATTGTCATAGACGAGAAAAGCGGGTCCGTGAAATCCGGCGGGTACCAGGATTGATCCTTCGATCTCAGAGCTGGGCAAGCTGCTGCCATCGGCCCGGCGTACACCCAGTTGCGCCCATTGCGACAGCGTCAGAGAGCTGTCCAGTCCGGCTCTACTGAAGGGAAAATCGCTGTTAAGCCGGACTTCACGCCCCCAACGCATACCTCGCACCCAGCCCAACTGCTGCAGGAAATTGGCACCTGAGGCGAGTGCATCCTGTTTACTGGTCCACAGGTTGATGCCGCCGTCACCATCACCATCCACCGCATACTCCATATAGGCCGAGGGCATGAACTGGGTGTGGCCCACCGCTCCGGCCCAGGAGCCGCGCATGGCCTCGGCTTGCAGAGAATCACGCTGCATGAGCTGCAGCGCAGTTATGAGCTGCACACTGAAAAATTCGCTGCGGCGCTCATCGCAGGCCAGGGTAGCCAGCGAATCGAGGGTCGGCATATTGCCCAAATAGCTGCCGAAGTTGGTCTCCAGCCCCCAGAATGCAACCAGGTAGCGCCCTGGCACGCCATATTTTTTGGTCAGTCCATCGAGAAACTGCCGGTGCTCTGCATAGAGCTCACGCCCTTTTTCCACGCGTTGGGCTGTCACCCTGGCAGCCAGGTACTGGCCGAAAGTCTGCACGAATTCCGGCTGCTTCCCGTCCAGTTCCAGTACCCGGGTTTGCTGCTCCAGTTCTGGCACGACAGCAGCGGCAAGCGCCGAATCAACGCCGGCCGCCACGGCTCGTTGCTGCAGTTGTGCCAGGCAGGCCTGGAAGTCGGGCTCAGCCAGCAGCGGCTTGCACGCCAGGGCCAGGGCCAGGGCCAGCAGTTGCTTGCGATATTTCATTTATAAATGGACCACTAAAAATCAAGAGTGTTCAGCGATTGCGCCCCAGTGATTCATGGCTTTCAACCCAGTCACTGCTGCGTGTTTGCGGATCAATACGGGTGGCGGCGCCCAGGGAAAGCTCGCCGGCCACTACCAGGGCGGCGGCTATCTCAGCGAACTTCAGTGCCTTGTCGCTGCCATAGCAGTCCATGATCTCCAGGCATTCGCGCTGGGTAGCCAGGCCGGTGCCGCCGCCGTAGGTGGCGACGATTAATGAAGGCAGGGTAATAGAGTAATAGTAATCACCCTTGCTGGTCAGCCGTGTATATACCGTCGCCTGGTGTGATTCTCCGATATTGGCGGCGTCCTGGCCGGTGGCGATAAACAGGGCGGCCAGGCCGTTGGCCGGGTGCGCCGCGTTGTTTGAGGAGCCGCTGATAAAGGCCCCAAGGTTGCTGACCCCCTGGCCGCTATACATTTGTTTTGGCGTGATACGCAGTCGCTCCTGCATGACCTCGGCGGGAATTGTTAATTCAGCAGTAACGCGTCGGCCCCGGCCCTTAAGGGAATTTATGAAAGAGGCCTTCTTCTCGGTATCGAAGTTGGCCGCCAGCATATAGTGAGACATGTTGGGGTATTGCTGCTTGATCCACTCGCAGGCGAAGAAGGTCGCCTTGCTGGTCATGTTCTGTCCGGCGGCATCGCCGGTGGTGAAGTTGAAGCGAGTCCACACCATGTTGTGAACAATGTAGTGGTCCACATCGGTCAGCTTGCCCACCGAGGTGGTTTGCTCCGCCTGCGCCTTGATGGCGGCAAAGTTGTCGTCCAGCCACAGGTTGAAATCGCGGGCCTGGCGCGCGTTGTTGAATACGAACACCGGTGCTCGTTGCATGGCTTCACCACACACCGTCGTGGTGACGCCGCCGCTGTCACGAATGACCTTCATGCCCCGGTTATAGCTGGCCAGCATGGTGCCTTCCACCGTGGCCATGGGTACATAAAATTCGCCCTGGGCATGTTCACCGTTGACCAGCAGTGGCCCGGCCAGGCCAATCGGCACCTGGGCTACACCCCAGAGGCTCTCAATATTGCCGGCCATGCTGGCGGGATCGAAGGAATTGTGGCGCGTGTGTTCAAGTTTGGCGCCGGTTTCTGCCTCGATAAACTGTTGCCGGCGTTGCATTATTTCCTGGCTGTAATCATTGTCCTGGTCGCGGGGTATCTCGGGTTTCATGGCGTGGTTCCGTCTATGAATAGAGGGTAGTCAGGGTAGTTGAGCACGATGGGCTGTGTGCCGGCGGCATCCTGCTCCCGGGCCGCATGCCGCATGCTGCTCAGGTCCTCCGTAATAGAGCCGCGCATCTTGCCCAGGTTGCCCCATTTAGTCAGGAATTCGGCACCGGGTTTATTGGGGGCGCTGTCTCGCATCAGTCTGCCTAACTCAGCATAGGCGAGATAGATGCGTTCTGCCTGCGTCTGTTCGAAGGCGTCGATCTGCTGCAGGGCCGCGGCCAGTTGTGGTGAATCCTGGCCCTGCACGACGGGCAGTTGCTCCGGACTGAAGGCGGCAAAGTAGTCCAGCGTCTCGGGCAGCGCAATGCTGTCGGCGGCGCGCCAGTAGGGCAATGTTTCCCGGTTGAGCAGGGTGTTGCTTACCGGTTCGATAATCAGCACGGTCGGCGTGCCGTAGATCACCGGCACCTGGTAGGGATTGACGATGCCGCGAATATGTTCGAGGTAACCGATATTGATCAGCAGCACCTGGTAGCGCGCTGCAAGCAAGGCAGCGAAGGCAGGATCGGACATCCTGCGTACCAGACCCTGGCTGTCGTGACACCAGTCAGCCCCCATCACCAGCATTAACAGCTTCTGCTCAGTGATTGCCTGTTCGCGATTAGCCGCAATTTTCTCCAGCACAGCGGCATCGGGCTCTGCTGGTGGAAATAGTTGCTCGGTTGGGTCAGCGACAGCCAGCGTTGACAGGCCCATTGCCATGCACAGTAGCAGGCGACGCCAGTTCGCCAGCGCCAGACGTTGCATCCAGTTAATCATCTATAGCATCCTGTGTGTTTGCCAAGCCGGGAAGGAAGATATTATGTCGCAGCAGCTATTCTCCATGAAAGACAAGGTCTGTGTCATCACCGGTGGCTCTCGCGGGCTGGGTTTTTATATGGCCAGGGGTTTCCTGCTGGCAGGTGCCCGGCGCGTGTATATCACGGCGCGCAAGTCCCAGGCCTGTGAGGCTGCTGCCGAGGCGCTGTCGGAGCACGGAGAGTGTATTGCCATACCCGGCAATATCAGTTCGATGGAGGAAATCGACAAGCTGGTGCGGACACTGACTGCGCGCGAAAAATCCATCGATGTGCTGGTTAACAATGCCGGAGTGGGTTGGCTTGCAGATCTGGAAAGCTTCCCGGAAATGGGCTGGGACAAGGTGATGGACCTCAACGTCAAGGCGCCGTTCTTCTTGACCCGGGCCCTGGTACCCCTGCTCAAGCAGGGCGCCAGTGCAGACAATACCGCCAGCGTGATCAATATTGGATCGATTGCGGGTATCGCCGCGGCGACCGACACATTCAGTTATGCGCCCAGCAAGGCGGCGATTCACCAGGTGACTCGCAATCTCGCCGTGGTCCTGGCGGAGGATCATATACGGGTCAATGCCATAGCGCCGGGCCGGTTCTTCACCGCGATGACCGAGTACGCCAGCAGTGACCAGGCCCAGTACCAGTCAGAAATCGACTATATACCCCTGCACCGCTGGGGCGAAGAAGATGATATCAGTGGCGTCGCCATCATGCTGGCGAGCCGTGCCGGCGCCTTCATAACGGGGCAAATTATTCCGGTGGACGGAGGTACCACGCTGGTTCGCTAGCGCCGCCGCCAGCGATCAGAGATTGCTCTCGACAGCGTCCAGGAAGCCCTGCATATCAACCACGACCTCCTTGTCCGGTTCGGTGGTCTTGCCTTTGAGGTCGCCGGTAATGGTGCCCTGGGCGACGGTTTCGATCAGCGCACTCTTCAGCTGCGCTGAATAGTCCGTCAACGCCGGGTTGCTCTCTCTCTGGCCGAGGGTCTCCAGAGCATTAGCCAGGGCGAAGATCAGCGCCGATGAGTTGAAGATAGCAGTCTTGCCCTTGCTTTCCTGGTACATCAGGTAGAGGTCGTGGGCGGTGCCATGGGGCGCCTCGTAGAGCATGGTGCCGTCCTTGCTCTCGATGATAGAGCTGGCAGTGGCCAGGCTACCCCCCAGGGCGGCGGCGATGTCGGAAAAAATATCTCCGTCCAGGTTTTGCGCCGGGTATAAGGCATTGCGCGGTGGGTCGGTAATCATTTTCTTGAGTTGGCTGGAGGGGCGCATGATCATGAAAGAGGGCGGCTCGTGCTGGTCTGCGACCAGGCGCTCGCGCACCTCGTTGATGACTGTGCTGAACACGTCATCGTAAGGAAAGTACTCGCGTTTGAGGCCAAAGTAGACCTCCTTGTCCTTGAGCGATGCATCGCGGAAAACCTGAAATACCCAGTCCTTGATGGCCTCGCGGTCATTGGACATGAACAGGATGGGGTCCTGTTGCTTGACCTCGCGCGCACATTTTTCATCGCCATCCACAATCACCTTGATGATGCCGTCTTCCGGTGCAGCAAGGTTGAAGCTGCCATACTGGTCGCCGCCGCCTGCGCTCATGCGGGAGATGGAGACATGGAACTTACGGTCGGGAATGCCGTACTTCTTCAGGGTGTTGACCAGCTTGACCAGGCGCCTGCCGGTATTGTTGTCCGGTACGCCCCACAGCGCCCGTTCGGGCGGATTGGCCACCACCCTGGCGGCCTGGGCATCGATCAGTTCATAGTGGTAGGCAAGCCCGGCCTTGGCAAACTGGTCCTGGAAATCGCGCCTGTAAATACCTTCGATAAGCTCGCGCATGACGCCGTCGTAACCCGGGATAACCGTGTCCTTCAGGCCCAGGTAGGCGTCGCGTTTTTCATCCAGGGCGCGCTGGAAGAATTGCTGCGCCCAGGCGGCGACCTGGTCGTGGCTGTTGGTGGCCAACATGAAGGGGTCGCCATAAGTGAGTTTGCGCCGGTGCAGTTCGACCGGGTCGCCGCTGCTGCCGACGAACACCAGCTTGGCAACGCCGGTGGCCCTGGATAGCGCGCTGTAGCTGTCCTTGATGCCGCCGCTGTCCATGGTTTCGACTTCAATATCCCGCCCGATCCAGGCTGGCGGTGAGCTCTTGATGTTGCGGAACTCAATGTCCTCACGGGTGATGTTGCCACCAATACCCTTACGGATGGCACCGTTAGGTGACTTGGTGGCCAGCTTGTCCAGCTCTGCTTCCTTGATATCGGGGTATTTGGCCAGCAGTTCATCCAGCTGCTCCCGATTGACCGTCATGCCCGCGTTCTTGATGCCAACCCCGTGTTGCTTGAGTGCGCTGATAGCCTCCCGAACCACTTCACCATTGCTGCTGAGCCGTTTTTCGGCCGACAGGTCGATTTCAATCAGGGGCATGTCGAGGCGCCGGGCAACGAATTGCTCGAGAATACGCTCAAACGCCACCTGCGCCATCTCGTCGCCGTGCAGCACCACCAGGGGTGCCTTGACCTGAATCTTGTTGCTCATGAAACCTTCCCGTGGAAATGGCGCGCGATTATACACTTAAATATAGCAAGCGGGCGCTGTCCGCGCCGCCTGCCGTCGCATCTTTCCAGCGCCCACAAAAAAAGGGGCCGGTTGCCCGACCCCTTTTTGGGTTTGCAGTGTTAAGCCTGGCTTAGCCGAACTGGTTCATCGTGTTGTCTTTGCCGGATGCTTTAAGGGCTTGCTCACCGGAGAAATACTCCTTGTGATCATCACCCATGTTGGAACCGGCCATGTCCTGGTGCTTGACGCAGGCGATACCCTGGCGAATTTCCTGGCGCTGCACGCCCTTGACGTAAGCCAGCATGCCCTGCTCGCCGAAGTAGCCCTTGGCCAGGTTGTCGGTAGACAGCGCGGCTGTGTGGTAGGTGGGCAGCGTAATGAGGTGATGGAAGATACCTGCGTCACGCGCTGCATCGGCCTGGAAAGACTGGATTTTGGCGTCAGCGGCCAGCGCCAGGTCAGATTCGTCGTAGTCGACGCTCATCAGTTGGTCGCGGTCATAGCCAGAGACATCCTTGCCGGCCTCGCTCCAGGCATCGAATACCTGCTGACGGAAGCTCAGGGTCCAGTTGAATGAAGGGCTGTTGTTGTAAACCAGCTTGGCATTGGGGACGGTTTTGCGGATTTCGCTCACCATCGCGCCGATCTGGCCAACGTGGGGCTTCTCGGTCTCGATCCACAGCAGGTCGGCGCCGCTTTGCAGGCTGGTGATGCAGTCGAGTACGCAGCGCTCCTCACCGGTGCCGGCCTTGAAGCGATAGAGGCCGTTAGGCAGGCGTACTGGCCGCACCAGCTCGCCATCCTGCTTGATGATGACATCGCCTTCATTGACGTCTGCCGCTGATTCAATAACTTCGGTCTCGAGGAAGGCATTGTACTTGTGCGCCAGGTCGCCGGCGTCGGTGGATACCGGGATCTTTTGGGTCAGGCCGGCGCCGAGTGAGTCGGTGCGGGCGACAATAACGCCATCATCGACACCCAGTTCCAGAAAGGCATAGCGAATGGCGTTGATCTTGGCCAGGAAGTCCTCGTGGGGAACCGTAACCTTGCCGTCCTGGTGACCACACTGCTTGGCGTCAGACACCTGGTTCTCGATCTGGATGGCGCAGGCGCCTGCCTCGATCATCTTCTTGGCCAGCAGGTAAGTGGCCTCCTCATTGCCGAAGCCGGCATCGATGTCGGCGATGATCGGTACGATATGCGTCTGGTAATTGTTGATGGCTTTCAGCGCTGCCTGTTCTGCAACCTGGTCGCCCGCCTCGCGAGCAGCGTCCACATCCTTGAACAGGTGCCCCATTTCGCGGGCGTCGGCCTGGCGCAGGAAGGTGTAGAGTTCCTCGATCAATGCCGGCACGGAGGTCTTCTCATGCATGGACTGGTCTGGCAGGGGGCCGAACTCGCTGCGCAGTGCCGCAATCATCCAGCCTGAGAGGTACAAATAGCGCTTGCTGGTGGTGCCGTGGTGCTTTTTTACCGCCAGCATTTTTTGCTGGCCTATAAAGCCGTGCCAGCAGCCCAGTGACTGGGTGTATTGTGAGCTGTCGGCGTCGTATGCGGCCATGTCCTGGCGCATGATGCCAGCGGTGTAGCGGGCAATATCGAGACCGGTTTTGAACTGGTTCTGAAGCTCCATGCGAGCGGCGTATTCAGGGCTGATGGCGGCCCAGGCGTTGCCTTGCGCCTCACGCAGTCCGGCAAATTTGTCGACGAGTTTCTGGTAGTCAGACATGTTGATACCTCTAGGTACTTTGGATGAGCATTGCGGAAACCCCGGTTCCCGATCTATTGGCGCCTATCCTAGTGCCGGGATCGACATAAATACAATTTATAGTAAAGATATTTAACATTCACCAAGCAAATAAAGGTGTCGCGACAGGCTTGCTTATCAGTTTTTTGCCCCGGACTGTGAACTGGTTCACGTTTTTCCGACCACTATCACAAATTTGAAACCCGGTTTGCCTGAGCGCTTCCCTCTGTCCAGAGGACATGAAAATATCGAACCCATGAGTTCACAACCATTTATCGGCGTCATTTGCGACGCGAGCTTTTCTGTCCTGGCCGGGCGGATCAAGGGTGCTGGCTATCGTATTGCGCGGATCCCGCCGCGCATGCTGGTGCCTGGCGAGCTACCCCCGGTCGATGTCTGGGTGGTGGATTGTGCGGATGACGACCAGGTGGCCGAGGCCATGGCCTGGATGGAGACGCCCTTGATCGCTCTCAGCAATCGGCCCGATCCGTCAAACCCGGACAAACATGACGATTACCAGGCCTGGTGCGCGCGCATTATCAAGACTCTGGACAAGTGGACAGCCAATACCTGGCACGGCGACGGTAGTCGCAGCAATACCTCGGCGCGCTCTTTCCGCGCGGTGGAGGGAGTCTGGGTTCTGGCGGGCGGCGCGGGGGGTATTGGCGCCGTCTGTGAGTTTTTGGAAGCTCTGCACTTTGTACCGCCGGTGGCGTTTGTCTATGCCCAACACTCTGAGGCTGACCAGCGGCGCCTGTTAACGCGGGTTACTGCGGCCAATAGCCAAATCAGTTGCGAACTGGCGATGGGGCGCCACTGGCTTAACCCCCACCAGCTCCTCGTCGTGCCCTCGACCTGTCGCCTGGAGTTTGGTGCACAGGGAGAGGTCTATAGCGTGCGCGAGCCCTGGAGTAGTAAAGAAACCCCGAATATAGACCACCTGATGATGGCAATGACCGGGATGCGACCGGCGGCGACCGGTGCGATTATCTTCAGTGGCGCCGGTTGTGATGGTTGTGAGGGCGGAAATGCCCTGCTCTCCATGGGTGCTCGTGTCTGGGCCCAGGACCCGGGCAGCGCTGAGGTCTCAGCCATGCCTTCCGCGGCGATGAAGCTGCGACTGGCGGATCATGCCGCCTCGCCACAGCAACTGGCAGCGGATTTTCTCGACCTTTACCCGCAGGCCCGGTCATCCAATTTCTGAGGCCCAGCGCTGCTCTATAAGTGCATTGAATTCCGGGTAGGCGCGCTGTAGCTCGACAACCAGGGCATCGATTGGCTGCTGCAAGCCCTGCTGGCTGCAGGCTTCAATTTCATCACAGAGTCGACTTATCTCCACCGCACCAATGCAGCTACTACCGGACTTTATCGAGTGCGCAGTAGAACTGATCCCCGCTAAATTTCCTTCCTCAAGCTGGCTCGTCAGGAGCGGCAGTTGTTCGTCCATCCCGGCGCGAAAACTGGCGTAGAGGGAAGCCAGTACATTGCGACCGCTGCGTTGGCCGAGATCAGACAAGCGTTCTATTGTTTGCTCATCCACTTGCAGTTGGCTGTCCGGCGCTGCTTGTCGTCCGCTAACTGGCGCTGCGGATAGTCCATCCCGCTCGCCCTTGCGGCGCAACGCGCTGGTGAAACGCTCCAGGTCCGCTAAAGAATAAGGCTTTGACAGATACGCGGACATGCCTGCCTGGAGGCAGCGATCCTCGTCCGAGCGACTCATGCCGGCGGTGAGCGCGACAATGGGAACCGGCGCGCTATTCTCGTCGGCTTCCAGCTCCCGTATACGCCGGGTGGCGGTGTAGCCATCCATTACCGGCATCTGGCAGTCCATCAGCACCAGGTCGAAGTGCTGGCGCTGGAAGGCCTCACAGGCCCGGGCTCCATTATCGGTGATCACGACCTTGCAACCGAGTATTTCCAGCATATCCCGGGCAATGCTCTGGTTAACCTCGACATCCTCCGCCACCAGGACTTGTAGTGATTCCGGCTGCTGGCTATTGGCGGTGCTTGTGCTGTCTTGCGTATCCGCAGCACCGGCGATTCTGCTGAGGGCGTGTTCTACGCTCTGGCCGGTGACAGGCCTGGTCATGGTCGACCAGTGCTCAAGCTGTGGTGGCAGGCTGCTATGCAGCAGTGACACCAGCGCAAAGCCGGGTGTCGCCTGTTCAGCCAACTCATCCAGGAGCTCAGTTCTCGCCCTCAGCAGGCTGTTGCTATCGGCAATGATCAGGTCGCTGTGACCTGCTTCCTGTAATAGCGTCGCCAGATTGCCCACGGTCACCGGGTTCACCCCCAGCCGTGAAAGCCGGGCTGCGGCCATGTCTGCAGCAGCCTGGGTTTCGCAGCAAATCGTGGCGCGCAGGCCTGCGTAATTGCGCGGGGCTGTGCGCTCCTGCGAGTCGGCCTGCAGCGGTATCGACAGTGTAAAGCAGCTTCCGCTGCCGGGAGTTGAGCTGACGCTGAGGGATCCGCCCAGCAGCTTTGCATACTGGCTGGAAATTGATAAACCCAGGCCGGTGCCACCGTACTCGCGGGTGGTGCTGGCGTCAGCCTGGGTGAAGGCGTCAAATACCCGTTGCTGGGTCACCGCGTCCATGCCAATTCCACTGTCTTCTACTTCAATATCCAGCTGTCCCTCTGTGCTTTCGGCTTGCGGCTGCCAGCGCACGCGCAGGTTAATCTCACCTTGCTCGGTAAACTTGATGGCATTGCTGAGCAGGTTGATCACGATCTGGCGGATTTTTCCCGGGTCACCCTCCAGTTGCTCGGGCGCCTCAGCACTGTATATATGGTTGAGGTGCAGCCCCTTGCGTGCCGCGGGCTCACTCTCCAGGTAGCAGACCTCGTCCAGCAGCTCTGCCAGGTTGAAGGACACCGTTTCCAACTCAACCCTGGCTGCCTCCAACTTGCTCACGTCAAGAATAGAGTTGATCAACCCCAGCAGGGCTTCACCGCTGTGATGGGCTGTGGTCGCGTAACGCCGTTGTTGATTGGAAAGCTCGGTATTCATCAACAACTCGGTCATGCCCAGCATGCCGTGCATGGGTGTGCGAATTTCATGACTCATGGTGGCCAGGAATTGTGACTTGGCCTGATTAGCCTGTTCGGCATGGCGCTTCGCCACTTCGAGGTCGGCGGTGCGCGCGGCTACTTTTTGTTCCAGCTCCTGTTGGCGCTTTAATACCCGGGTGACGCGACGCTGCTGGCGACCCATTATTAATGCCAGCGCGGCAATCGCGAGCAGGCCATAGCAGGTTTTGGCCCACCAACTCAGCCAGGGTGGAGGGCGCACCAGGACAGGCAGATTAACCGCCGGCTCACTCCATTGCCCGCTGGAGCTGGCCGCCTTGACGCGCAGCGTGTAGCGGCCGGCGGGGAGGTTGGTAAAGGTGGCACTCTGCTCTGCCCTGAGGTTGATCCAGTCCTGGTCGAAGCCCTCTAATTTGTACATGTATTGGTTGGCAGAGCTGTTGCTGAAGTCCAGGGCGGCAAAGGCAATGGATACCAGGTAGTCCTTGTGGCCCAGTTGCAGCTCACCTAACTCCTGCGCGGGCACGTCAAATTTGACAGTCTCATTGAGGATTTTTATATCGGTGAGCACCACCTGTGGCGCTGCAGCCTCCGGCGCATGAAAATCAGCGGGGATAACGTTGTAACCCTGGTTGCCACCAAAATAAATGCGGCCGCTGGAGTCGGTAAAGGAGGCACCCCAATTAAATTCGGTGTCCTGCAGGCCATCGCTGGGGTCGAAGTTGCGGCTGCTGAAGTCATGGGGGTCAAGCAGGGTCAGGCCGCGATTGTGCGATAGCCAAAGCTTGTTGGCCCGGTCAACCTGGACGCCATAGATGTGTGAACTGGGTAGTTGGAGCTTTTCGAAATCATGCTGAAAGTTGGGTATCCCGTCCTTTCTGTCCTCTGCCAGCCAGCGGTTGATGCCGCCGTTCTGGGTGCCCAGCCACAGGTTGGCATCCTTGTCCTGCTGTAGTGACCACACGATCTCACTGCTAAGTGAGTTGTCCCGATTTGGGTCACGCCGGAAGCGGGTGAAGCCGCGCTCGATACCATCGAATCGATTCAGCCCCAGCTCGGTGCCGATCCACAGTGTGCCGTTTCCTTCTTCGAAAATTGCCATCACCTGGTTTGAGCTTATTGAAGCTGGCTGACCGGGATTATTAACGAAGCGCGTAAATTTACCGCTGCTTTCATTAAGCAAATTGAGACCGCCGCCATAGCTGCCAACCCAGAGCCGACCCTGGCCGTCACGCCTGATACTGGTGACCCCGTTAGCGCCCAGTGAGTAGTCATCCCCGGGCAGGTGGACGAAGCTCTTCACACTTTGTTCGGCAAGGTCCAGTCGGTACAGGCCCCGATTGAAGGTGCCCACCCAGAGTACATCGCCTTCCCCCCACAAACTCATCACGGGTGAATCGGGAATCGAAAGTGGTGCAGTTGCATGATTGATCAGGCTGAAATCACCGCTGACAGGGTCGCGCCGGTTGAGGCCGTTATCGGTGCCGATCCAAATGGAGTCGCCCTTGGTTTCAGCGAAGGCATTGACCGTGTTTTGCGACAGCCCGGTGCCCACGTCGTGGCGAATGAACAGGGAGCGGGTACCGGTATGCAAGCCGTGCAGGCTGCCTACCCAGTAGGTGCCGTCCTCACTCTGGTCAATACTGTTAATGCGGACATGCGGTACCCCGATGTCCCCTGCATGCATTCGTCCCTGCGGGTCCATCCAGGCCAGGCCTTTTTCTGTGGCGAACCAGATCGCGCCGTTGGCATCCTCGAAGCTCCGGTAAACCAGGTCTGAAGGCAGTGAGTCAGGGTTGCCGGGTTCGTGTCGATAGCTTTGGAAGCGGTGGCGACCAGGAGGCAGCATGCTGACACCTCCGCCGAAAGTAGTGGCCCACAAACGCCCCAGGCTATCGACCAGTAGCGAGGACACCGTATCGTTATTCAGCTGCTGGGAGGGGACTTCGCTGTTGCTGCGGTACTGTCGAATTGAGTCGCTGCCAGGGGTGATGCGCAATAAGCCGTTGCCGTCAGTACCAACCCACACCGATCCGTCCGGGGTCTCGGCAAATGTGTGGGCCGCGTCGGTGCCGATGGCCGTATCGGGGTCAGCGGGGAAGTGCAGGTAGTTGCCGCTCTGTGGCGAGAATCGGCTGAAGCCGCCGCTGTCATAGCCCAGCCAAAGCTGTCCGCTATTATCGCTTGCCAGCGACCAGATGCGGTCCGACAGTGGACTGTTGTTTGTGTCTGGCTGGTGCCGCAGGGCAGTAAAGCTGTCCCGCGCTGCGTCATAGCGATTGAGCCCGCCGCCCTGGGTCGTAATCCAGATCGTGCCAGTTGCATCCTCGGCAATGCCGGTGACCCCGTCGGCGCTGATGGAGCCGGGCTCGGAGGGGGAGTGCAGGTATTGCCGCACACGGTTGCCATCGTAGCGGTTGAGACCCTCCTGCGACAGGAACCACATAACGCCGTGAGAATCCTGCAGGATATGGGAGACCCATTTCTGGGTTAATTGCTCAGAAATTGGCGATTCAACAAAGCGGTAGGCTTTACCCTCGTCGGCCAGGGAGATGGCCGAGAACAGCATCAGTGCGAGTATTCCTGACTTGCGTGGTTTCAAGGTCTTGTCGACGTCATTCTGGAGCGGGCCCTTGGCGGACTGAATAAAGTAGCAGTAAAACATGCCGAGGCCACATGTTTGCAGGCTATCCCCGGATTTTTCAGGCAATCTGTGCGCTGCCTCACGTTTCTGCGGCAAACAGGCAGAAAACCGGCAAATTTGCGTTTGCCTGCTATCGGGACTAAGGTTTTTACAGATGTAAGCGTTAGTAGTACCCAGGTCGAGATTTCTTGCCCTCGTGGTGTGACGGGCAAGCGACCTCCAATAAGAACAATGTGTTCTGGAGTGAGAGTGCAGGGAACTGAGCTACTACCTTTTATCGTCTATGTGGGCGCGGTCGTGCTGTTGGTATTGACCATGCTGGGCCTGTCCTGGCTGCTGGGACAGCGGCGCTCCAATAAGGCGACCAATATGCCGTTTGAGTCCGGCGTTGTCTCAGTGGGCTCTTCACAAATACAAATGTCGGTCGAGTTTTACCTGATCGCCATATTCTTCGTTATCTTCGACCTCGAAACCGTGTTCATCTTTGCCTGGGCCGTGGCCTTCTTTGAGTTGGGCTGGGAGGGCTATGCCGCCATCATGGTGTTCATCGCCGTCCTCACTATTGCCCTGGTCTATGAATGGCGCTCCGGCGCGCTCGACTGGGGTATCAAGACCCGTGTCGGCCTGGAGGAATCTCAACGCTGATGGAATGGAGTCTGAGTAAGGTCGATGACGTGATCGCCAGCAGCCCGGGCGACATGGACATTGAAGAGCAACTGCGGCGCAATGTTTTCTTTGCCAGACTCGAAGACCTGATCGCCTGGGGTCGGGCCCATTCCCTGTGGCCCTTCAATTTCGGCCTGTCCTGCTGCTACGTGGAGATGGCCACCTCCTTCACCAGCCGCCATGATATTTCCCGCTTTGGTTCAGAGGTCATACGGGCCACGCCGCGCCAGGCTGACCTGATGGTGATTTCCGGCACCTGCTTTAGAAAGATGGCACCCGTGGTGCAGCACCTCTACGATCAATTGCTGGAGCCGCGCTGGATTATTTCCATGGGATCCTGTGCCAACTCCGGGGGGATGTATGACATCTACAGCGTGGTGCAGGGCGTCGACAAGTTTATCCCGGTGGATGTGTACGTGCCGGGCTGTCCGCCGCGCCCCGAGGCCCTGATGCAGGGCTTGATGATGTTACAGGATGCGATAGAACAAGAGCGGCGGCCACTGAGTTGGGTGGTAGGTGACCAGCAGATCATCAAGCCCGACATGCCGAGCCAGCGCGATCAGTTGCAAGAGGAAAGAAGTTTGGCAACAGAGTTAAGGAGTCCGGACCAGGTCTAGGGACAAGACAAACGCAACCCGCTGTAAAAAGTTAGTGGAGCCCGCATGCTCAATGCTGAAGCTACAGGCAGAGCTACGATTGTGGACGATGTGTTCGCCCGCTTTGGCGCCGACGTGGGTGTGCTACAGCCATGTGCCGACGGCACGCCGACTCTGTGGGTGGGTGAACAGCATCTGCTGTCGGTGCTGGAATTTCTCAAGCCGCACTATCCCATGCTCTACGACTTGTTCGCGATTGATGAGCGCCTGCGCGAACATCGCGATGGCCAGCCTGATGCGGATTTTACTGTTGTTTATCACCTGTTGAGCCTGGCCCCGGTCGCTGAATTTCGGGTCAAGTTGGCGGTTCTCGAACCGGCGGAGGTGCCAACTGCCATCGGCCTTTGGCCCAATGCCGATTGGTATGAGCGCGAGGCCTGGGACATGTTTGGCCTGCGCTTTCGTGGCCATCCCAACCTGCGCCGCATCTTGTTGCCGCCCACCTGGGAGGGCCATGCCCTGCGCAAGGAGCACCCGGCCCGCGCTACCGAGATGGAGCCCTTCAGTCTCAGCGCGGAACGCCAGGATTACGAACAGGAAGCGCTGCGATTCCGACCGGAAGAGTGGGGCATGGCGCGGGCCAGCGAGGATGCCGAGTACATGTTCCTCAACCTCGGCCCCAATCATCCCAGCGTGCACGGTGTGTTTCGCATCGCCTTGCAGCTGGACGGTGAGGTGGTGATCGACGCGGTGCCGGACATCGGCTACCACCATCGCGGTGCTGAGAAGATGGGCGAGCGCCAGAGCTGGCATTCCTATATTCCCTACACCGATCGTATCGATTATCTGGGTGGGGTGATGAACAACCTGGCCTATGTGCAGTCGGTGGAGGCACTGGCCGGCATCGAAGTGCCGCCGCGGGCGAAAGTCATCCGCATAATGCTGTCAGAGTTTTTCCGCATCTCCAGCCACCTGGTGTTTTACGGCACCTTCGCCCAGGACGTCGGCCAGATGTCGCCGGTGTTCTATATGTTTGCCGATCGCGAGCGCCTGTTCGGCATTATCGAGGCAATTACCGGCGGGCGCATGCATCCTGCCTGGTTCCGTATCGGCGGTGTGTGTCAGGACCTGCCCGAGGGTTGGGACAAAATGGTGCTTGAGTTCATCGACGCGTTGCCGGCGCGCCTGGACCACTACGACAAGATGGCGATGCAAAACAGTATCCTCAAGCAGCGCACCGTCGGCATTGGCAGCTACAGCCCACAGGAAGCGATTGACTGGGGCATAACCGGGCCATCCCTGCGTGCCACCGGCGTTGATTTTGATCTGCGCCGCGACCGCCCCTACGGCGGTTATGAGCAGTTTGAATTCGATGTGCCCATTGCCCATGGCGGTGATAGCTACGACCGGGCGGTGGTCAGGATAGAGGAGATACGCCAGAGCCTGCATATTATCCGCCAGTGCCTGGAAAACATGCCCGAGGGGCCCTACAAGTCCGAGCACAAACTGACCACGCCGCCACCCAAGGACGCCACCTTGCAGGATATTGAGACCCTGATACACCATTTCCTCAATGTCAGCTGGGGTCCGGTAATTCCCGCCGGCGAGGCCAGTGTCCTGGTCGAGGCCACCAAGGGCGTGAACAGTTATCACCTGGTCAGCGATGGCGGTACGACCTCGTACCGCACCCGTATTCGAACCCCTTCCTTCCCGGCTCTGCAACAGATCCCCTTGATCTCCAGGGGTCTGATGATTCCCGACCTGATCGCCATCATAGCCAGTATCGATTTTGTCATGGCGGACGTGGATCGATGAGCGACAGCCAACTCATAGCCGCGCTGAGTCAGCAGGAGCTGGCCGCAATCGATGCGGAACTCGAACATGTACCTTATCCGTCGGCGGCGGCAATCGATGCGCTGAAAATTGTGCAGCAGCAGCGCGGCTGGGTGTCGGATGCCTCGCTGGAGGCGATTGCCCGACACCTGCAGATGTCCACGGCCGAGCTCGACGGTATTGCCACCTTTTATAACCTGATCTTCCGGCGCCCGGTGGGCGAGAACGTCATTTTGCTGTGTAACAGCGTCAGCTGCTGGATCAAGGGTTGCGAGAAGCTACAGGCGCAGATTGGCGAACAACTGGGGATCGCCCCCGGCCAGACCACCGCCGACAATCGCTTCACCCTGTTACCGGTGACCTGTCTCGGTGCCTGTGACAAGGCGCCGGTGTTAATGGTGGCCGATGACTTGCACGAGGATGTCGATGAATCTGTCATTCGACAGCTATTTCAGACGGCAGGGGTGGACTCATGAGCCCACTGCTGCTGCCGCTGACCCGTAATGTGCACGCTGATCGCAGGCCGGTGGCCCTTGATGCCTACGAGGCCAATGGTGGTTACCAGGGATTGCGTAGTGCCATGTCGACGATGTCCCCCGCCGATTGCTTACAGCTGGTCAAGGACTCCAATTTGCGCGGGCGCGGTGGCGCCGGTTTCCCCACCGGGATGAAGTGGAGCTTCGTGCCGATGGACAATCCCTCGGGCGGCCATAAATATTTGATCTGTAATGCCGATGAAATGGAGCCGGGCACCTTCAAGGATCGCCTGTTGCTGGAATGCGACCCGCACCAGCTGATAGAAGGCATGATTCTATCCGCCTACACCATCCAGGCCGATGTGGCTTACATATTTATCCGCGCCGAGTACCTGCTGGCGGCGGAGCTATTGCGACAGGCTATTGCCGATTGCTATGCCAGCGGTTACCTGGGCCAGGACATTCTCGGTAGCGGCTACCGACTGGATATGTATGTGCACGCCAGTGCCGGACGTTATATCTGCGGCGAGGAAACCGCCTTGATCAGCTCACTGGAGGGCAAGCGCGCCAATCCGCGGGCCAAGCCACCTTTTCCCCAGGTCAGTGGCCTGTGGGGACGGCCCACCATCGTCAATAACGTGGAGACCCTGTGCAATATTCCGCACATCATTGAGCGTGGCGCAGACTGGTTCAAAGGTCTCGGCCTGGGTGAAGACGCCGGCACCAAGTTGTTCGGGGTCAGCGGTCGGGTCAAAAATCCCGGTTGCTGGGAAATGCCCATGGGTACGCCCATTCGGGACATCCTTGAAGGCAAGGCCGGGGGTATGGAGGAGGGTTATAAACTGCGCGGCTTCCTGCCCGGTGGTGGCTCGACCGATTTCCTGGTGGAAGAGCACCTGGACCTGCCCATGGAGTACGAATCCATCGGCAAGGCGGGCAGCCGTATGGGCACTGGCACCATGATCGTGCTGGACGACCATACCTGCCCGGTGGGCTTCGTCAAGAACCTGGTCGAATTCTTTGCCCAGGAGTCCTGCGGTTTCTGTACGCCCTGTCGGGATGGGCTGCCCTGGAGCGCCCAGGTGCTGGATGACATCGAACAGGGTCGCGGCCTGCCCGAGGACATGCATACCCTTGAGCGCCAGGTTGAATACATCGGCGCCATCGGCAACACCCATTGTGCGCTGGCGCCTGGAGCCATGGAGCCTCTGCAATCGGCCCTCAAATATTTCCGTGAGGATTTTGAGCGACACATCAGCGATCAACACTGTCCATGGTGTGATACGGGGGCAAGCCATGCCGGTCATTAAAATCGATGGCAAGGAATACGAGGTGGCAGCGGGTCAGAACCTGCTGCAGAGTTGCCTCGAATTAGGCCTCGATTTGCCTTATTTTTGCTGGCACCCGGCCATGGGTTCGGTGGGGGCCTGTCGCCAGTGTGCGGTGGTGCAATACCAGAACGAGGAAGACAGCCGCGGCCGCATCGTCATGGGCTGCATGACGCCGGTAACCGACGGCGCTATTTTTTCGCTGGATGGGGACAAGGCGCGGGGCTTTCGCGAGGCTATTGTCGAATCGCTAATGCTCAATCACCCTCACGACTGCCCGGTCTGTGCTGAGGGCGGGGAGTGCCATCTGCAGGATATGACGGTGATGGTTGGACACCGCGACCGCCATTACCGCGGCCGTAAAAATACCCATCGCAACCAGTACCTGGGTCCATTGATTCATCACGAGATGAACCGCTGCATCACCTGCTACCGCTGTACCCGCTACTACCGGGATTACGCGGGCGGAGATGATCTCGCGGCCATGGCGGCCCATGACCACATTTATTTCGGCCGACACCAGGAGGGTGTGCTGGAAAGCCCCTTCGCCGGCAACCTGGTCGAGGTTTGCCCGACCGGTGTATTCACAGACAAGACATTGGTACACGAGTACACGCGCAAGTGGGATTTACAGTCGGCGCCTTCAGTTTGTGTCGGCTGTGCGGTGGGTTGCAATACCTTGCCCGGCGAACGCTACGGCAAATTAAAACGCATACACAATCGCTACAACCGCGAGGTGAATGGCTACTTCCTCTGTGATCGCGGCCGCTTTGGTGGCAACTTCGTCAACAGTGAGCAGCGTCTGGACCAGCCCGGGCAACGCCAGCCGGACGGTCGTTTCCAGGCCTTGTCAGCCGACGATGCCCTGGCAGGCATTGCCGCCAGGTGGGAGTCGGGCCGGGTGGCGGCGATCGGTTCGCCGCGCGCATCACTGGAATCCAATTCCCTGTTGCAGCAATTGGTCGGCCGCGACAATTTCTGTCCCGGAACATCTGCGCAGGAACAGCAATTGCTGCAACGGGTGCTGGCTCACCTGGGCTCCAGCCCCGCACACAATCCTTCGCTTCGCGACATGGAGTCAGCGGATGCCATTCTCATACTGGGAGAAGATGTTACTCATACTGCGCCGCGGGTGGCCCTCAGTTTACGCCAGGCGGTGCGCAACAAGGCCTTTGAGCTGGCGGCCGAACTCAAGCTGGAAACCTGGCAGGACGCGGCTATTCGCAACCTGGCCCAGGACCAGCGCAGTCCATTACATATAGTCTGTCCCGCCGACACGGCCCTGGACGATGTCGCCAGCAGCAGCACCCCAATGCGACCCCGGCAGGCGGCAGAGTTTGCCCTGGCAGTCGCGTCAGCTATAGCCGGAGACATGGGTGAGGACAGCGCCGCGGCAAGCATTGCCGGTGACTTGAAAAACGCCCAACGCCCCTTGATCCTTGCCGGCACCGGCGTCAACAGCGCTGAACTACTAGATGCGGCGGCAGCGGTTGCTGCGACGCTGTGCACGGCGGGTTGCAAAGCAATGCTGAGTTTCTGCCTGCCCGAGTGCAATAGCATGGGTAGTGCGATTCTGGCTCGCGGTGGCGCCGCCTCGCTGGAGGATTTGCTAAAGCGCGCCGGGCTGGGTGAGTTTGATACTGTGTTAGTGCTGGAGAATGACCTGCAGCGACGCATGCCCGCAGCGGAGCTGCAGGCCCTGCGTGAAAATGTGGATACCATTGTAGGTATTGATTGCCTGCAAACCGCAACGCTTGAACTCTCTAATCTGGTACTTCCGGCCGCCAGTTTTGATGAGTCTGAGGGTACGCTCGTTAGTGCGGAGGGTCGGGCCCAGCGCTTCTTCCCGGTGCACCCGCCAGCGGCACAGCGACAAAGCAGTTGGCTGTGGTTGCAACAACTGGCTGCTGCTGTGGGCAGGGCCGAATTGGCTGCCGGTGATTTTGATGAGCTGAGCCAGGCTTGTGCCGGCTGCGATGATTTATTGGCCGCCATCGTGCGGGCGGCGCCTGATCACGAATTCCGAAGTCGCGGCCTCAAGGTTCCGCGCCAGCCCCATCGTTACAGTGGGCGCACCGCCATGCGGGCCAATGTGTCTGTGCATGAGCCGAAGCAGACCGAGGACCAGGATTCCGCCCTGGCCTACAGCATGGAGGGTAGTGCTGATCCCGGTCGGCCAGGTGCCCTGCTGTCCTATGTCTGGGCGCCGGGTTGGAATTCCAATCAATCCCTGCACAAATTCCAGGCCGAAATTGGCGGTAGCTTGCGCGGCGGGACCGCCGGCCTGCGCCTGCTGGATGAATACCGCTGCGACGCCCCGGCAAGGCCTGAGAACAGTCAGCCTGTCGCGGATAGCAGTGGTGCCTTTCAGTTGCTGCCGCGCTACCGAATTTTTGGCAGCGAGGAAACCAGCGCGCAGGCGGCTGCTATTGATGCCCTGGTCGGCGTGGCGACGCTGGAGTTAGCTAGCCGGGATGCGGCGGCACTCGGCGTTGGCACGGGTGACGGTATTCGGGTGGCAGAGGCGGCGCTGGAGGTGCGGATCAATGACGCTGTTGTGTCCGGTGTTGCCCTGTACAGTGCGGGCTACCCGGAGACCTGCTACCTGGTGGCGGGCGCCCAGAATGATTTGGAGAAAATTGAAGGCTGGCAACGCAAGCCAGAATTGATCGGCAGTGACGGGGGTGGTGGCAATGACTGAGTCCGGCACCATCCTGTTCGGTCTGGTGGTAATACTCGCAGCCGTTGGCGGGGCGGCGTTTTTAACCTGGTTTGAACGTCGTTTGCTGGGTATCTGGCAGGACAGGCCCGGGCCGAACCGACTCGGCCCCTTCGGGGTGCTGCAGGTGGTGGCCGACATGATCAAGCTGTTGACCAAGCACGACTGGGTGCCGCCGTTCGCCGATCGGATGGTGTTTATATTCGCACCCACAGCCATTGTGGTCGCCATGTTGATGGGCTTCGCGGTGGTACCGTTCTCCCCCGAACTTTATGTACTGGATATCAATATCGGCCTGTTGTTCTTCCTCGGCATGACCTCCCTGGCGGTGTACAGCGTGCTGCTGGGTGGGCTGGCATCAAACAACAAATATGCCCTGCTGGGTGGGCTGCGCTCCACCGCGCAGATGGTTAGCTACGAGGTGTTCATGGGCCTGTCCCTGATGGGCGTAGTCATGCTCACCGGCAGTTTTAGTTTGCAGGCGATCGTCCGCGCCCAGGAAGATGGCTGGTACTGTTTCTCGCAGTTCCTCGGGCTCTATGTGTTCCTGATCGCGGGTATTGCGGAGAGCCACCGCTTGCCCTTCGATCTGCCTGAGGCAGAGCACGAATTAACCGCCGGCTTCCACACCGAGTACGGTGGCATGAAATTCGCCATGTTCATGCTTGGTGAGTACCTGGGCCTGATCCTCATTTCCTGCATGATAACGACGCTGTTCTTTGGGGGTTGGCTGGGACCGGATTTTCTACCGCCGGTGTTCTGGTTCCTGCTGAAAACCGGCTCCCTGATTTGCTTCTTTATCTTGCTGCGAGCGGCTATTCCGCGGCCACGCTACGACCAATTGATGTCCCTGGGCTGGAAGTACATGTTGCCATTGACCCTGGTTAACCTGGCGGCCACCGGTGCGATTGCGCTATGGCTGCAGGGGGAAGTTGGCTGATGTTTAAATCCCTGTTCAGCCAGTTGCGCACCTTGTGGACTATATTGCAGCACAGCTTTACCCCCTTCGAGACTGTGCAATACCCGGAGCAGAAGCCCTACCTGGCGCCGCGCTATCGCGGCCGGATCGTGTTGACCAATGATCCCGATGGCGAGGAGCGCTGCGTGGCCTGCAACCTCTGCGCCGTGGCCTGTCCGGTGGACTGCATTGCCCTGCAGCAGGGGGTGAAGGAGGACGGGCGCTGGTATCCGGAATTCTTCCGCATCAATTTTTCCCGCTGCATCATGTGTGGCATGTGCGAGGAAGCCTGTCCCACCAATGCCATTCAATTGACCCCGGACTTCGAGATGTGCGAGTACGACCGGCAGAACATGGTGTATGAGAAGGAGCACTTGCAAATCCAGGGTACCGGCAAATATCACGATTACAATTTCTATCGTACCTGCGGCTTGCAGATTGCCGGTAAGGACAAGGGCGAGGCGCGCAACGAGGCCACCCCCATCGACGTCAAGAGTCTGCTGCCATGATGATGGAAACACTTTTCTATATAGCCGCCTTCGTCGCGCTGTTCGCCACCTTGCAGGCCCTGAGTCGCTCCAATGCGATACACGCGCTGATCTACCTGATTGTCTCACTGTTGGCGGTAGCGACGATGTTCTTCCTGATGGGCGCACCCTTCGCGGCGGCGCTGGAGATTGTTATTTATGCCGGCGCCATCATGGTCTTGTTTGTGTTCGTGATCATGATGCTGAACCTTGGCGAAAGCGGCGATCTGCGGGAGCGCCAGTGGCTGCAGCCGAAGATCTGGATTGTGCCGGCCATCCTCGCCAGCATTTTGCTGCTGGAACTGATTGCGGTGGAGCGTGAGTTCGATGGTTTGACCAGCGGTCGCGAGGTGCCACCCAAGGAAGTGGGCCTGGCCTTGTTCGGGCCCTATGTGCTGGCGGTGGAGATCGCCTCCCTGCTGCTGCTGGCGGGACTGGTCGGCGCCTATCACCTGGGTCGCCGGTTCATGGACCGCAATCGTGGGGGCCGGGGCTGATGGGTGGGCTGCAGATACCGCTGGAACACGTGTTGGTATTGGCCACGCTGCTGTTTACCGCAGGGCTGATCGGTCTCATGGTGCGGCGCAATATCATATTTATCCTCATGTCGCTGGAGGTCATGCTAAACGCGGCTGCCCTGGTGTTTGTGGCGGCCGGCGCACACTGGGGCCAGGCCGACGGCCAGATCATGCTGATGTTGATCCTCACAGTCGCCGCGGCGGAAGTGTCGGTGGGGCTGGGTCTGGTATTGCAGATCCAGCGGCGCTTCCATTCCCTGGATATGGACAACGCCAACAGGTTGCGGGGTTGATGGCGATGCGCAAGGGTGTGCCAAGATGACCGAACTGCTCTGGCTAATTCCCGGTCTGCCCCTCGCCAGCGCGCTGGTGCTGGTGTTTGCCGGTCGGCTGTTGCCACGCCAGCTGGTCGCGGCATTTGGGGTCGGCTCAGTGGGTGCGGCCGCCATCTGTGTCTTGCTGCTGGCTATGAGCTGGCTGCAAAACCCGGTCCCGCTGGTCGCAAAGCTTTGGAACTGGATGCAGGTGGGTGAGCTGTCGGTCGATGTCAGCCTGTACCTGGACGGGCTCAGCCTGGTCATGTTGTCGGTCATCACCGGGGTGGGCTTCCTGATCCATTTGTACTCCGCTGAATTCATGCAGGAAGATGCCAGTTACAGTCGCTATTTTGCCTATTTGAACCTGTTTGTGGCGGCAATGCTGATCCTGGTGCTGGCAGACAATCTGCTGTTGTTGTACCTGGGTTGGGAGGGCGTTGGCGTCTGCAGTTACCTGCTGGTGGGCTTCTGGTACCAGGACCCTGCCAATGGTGCCGCGGCGAGAAAAGCCTTTGTCGTGACCCGGGTCGGTGATGCGGCCATGGCCCTCGGCCTGTTCCTCTTGTTCGCCGAACTGGGCACCTTGAATATCCAGGCTATGGCGGCCATCGCGCCGCAGCAGTGGCTCAGTGGAGACGTGATTCCCACCATTGCCACGGCGCTGTTGCTGGCTGGCGCTGTTGGCAAGTCTGCGCAATTACCCCTGCACACCTGGTTGCCCGATGCCATGGCCGGTCCGACGCCGGTTAGCGCGCTTATTCATGCCGCTACCATGGTCACCGCCGGCGTTTACCTGATTGCGCGTACCCATGACTTGTTCCTGTTAGCGCCGGCCACCTTGCTGGCGGTTGCGCTGCTGGGTCTGTTCACCTTGTTGTTAGCCGCGTTCACTGCGCTCAACCAGCACGACATCAAACGTATCCTGGCCTACTCCACGATCAGTCAGATTGGCTACATGTTCCTGGCATTGGGGGTGGGCGCCTGGAGCGCGGGCATTTTCCACCTGATGACCCACGCTTTCTTCAAGGCGCTGTTGTTCCTGGCCGCTGGTGCTGTCATTCACTGCCTGCACCACGAGCACAATATTTTCCGCATGGGTGGTTTGCGCCAGCGTTTACCACTGGTGTTCTGGAGTTTTCTGATCGGCTCGGCAGCGCTGGCGGCACTGCCCTTTACCTCCGGATTCTTCAGCAAGGACCAGATTGTACTGGCCGCCTACCAGGTGCCGGATATTGGACCCTGGCTCTGGGCGGGCGCACTGCTAGGCGCATTCCTGACCGCCCTATACAGTTTCCGGCTGGTATTCGTGGTGTTCTATGGCGATACCCAGACAGAACCCGACCGGCGTCCGGGTTGGCGCATGGCAATCCCACTGGCCACCCTGTGCGTGTTCGCCTTGCTCGGCGGCTGGATAGCGATTCCGGTTGCGGCGGTATTCCCGGCGCTGTCGGCTGAGCATCCGGCAATGCTTATCGAAGGTATTTCCATCGCAGTACCGCTGCTGGGATTACTGTTGGCCTATGGTTTGTACCTGGGGCGGCAGGTGTCCGCTGCGGCCTTATTGCAATCCGCCTGGGGTCGGGCGCTGCAAAGTTTCTGGTACCAGGGCTGGCGCATGGACGCCCTCTACGAGTTGCTCTGGGTCAGGCCCTACACCGCGACTGCGCGTGTGTTGCGCGGTGAGCCCATTGACCTGCTGTACAACACGGTAGTGCTGCTTTGCCAGTGCTTGCATCAAGGCCTGAGCGCACTGCAAACCGGGCGCATGCGCTGGTACGCCACCGCCACGGTCAGCGGCTTGATATTGCTACTGGGCATTATCGTGGGGGCGGGCGCATGATCCTTGTGCAACTCATCACGATACTCTTGTTGGGCGGTGCCCTGGCCTGGTGGATGGAACGCTGGCACCAGGATGCGCCGCGCTGGGTTTCGCTGGCGACGCTATTACTGCTTCTGGTTTATCTGCTCGGTATGGTCAGTGGCATGCCGGCTGAACAGCTGTCGCTGGTGCCGGTGCCGGCTCAGGCCGAATCCTGGCTGATTCACTACCAGGCACAGTGGATCCCTCGGTTTGGCATCAGCCTGGAACTGGCCATGGACGGCTTGAGCCTGATCCTGGTACTGCTGACCCTGGCCCTGGGTGCCGTGGCGGTGCTGTCCTCCTGGGATGAAATCAGCTGGCGGCCTGGTTTCTTCCAGGCCAACCTGATGTGGACCCTGGCTGGTGTGGTGGGGGTTTTCCTGGCCCTGGACCTCTTCCTGTTCTTCCTGTTCTGGGAAGTGATGCTGGTGCCCATGTACCTGTTGATCGCGATCTGGGGGCACGAAGAGCGCGCCTATGCCGCCATGAAGTTCTTTATTTTTACCCAGTTCAGCGGTTTGCTGCTGCTGTTTGCGATTCTGGTGTTGGTCAATGTTAACCACAGCGCGACCGGTCAGTTCAGCTTCAGCTACTTTGAGCTGCTCAATACGCCCATGGAGGCGGGGTTGGCCTACTGGGTGATGTTGGGTTTCTTTATTGCCTTTACCGTAAAGCTGCCAGGCTTCCCTTTTCATACCTGGCTACCGGATGCCCATACCCAGGCACCCACCGCAGGCAGCGTGGTGCTGGCCGGTATTCTGCTCAAGACCGGCGCTTACGGTTTGCTGCGTTTTGCCATACCGCTGTTTCCCGGCGCTGCCGCAGAGTTTGCCCCCATTGCCATGGGCCTGGGGGCGGCCGGTGTGGTGTACGGGGCGCTGCTGGCCTTTGCCCAGTCGGACTTCAAGCGCCTGGTTGCCTATAGCAGTGTCAGCCACATGGGTTTTGTTCTGCTCGGCCTCTATGCCTGGAACAGCCTTGCCGTGCAGGGCGCCATCATGCAGATGGTGGCCCATGGTGTCAGTACCGCCGCGCTGTTCATGACCGCCGGCGCACTGCAGCAGCGATTGCACACAAGGGATATGGACCAGATGGGTGGGCTCTGGCAAAACATGCCGCGCATGGGTGCCTGTGCCATGTTCTTTGCGCTGGCCTCACTGGGCCTGCCGGGCCTGGGTAACTTCGTCGCCGAATTCCTGGTGCTGGTGGGGCTGTTCCAGGTCAGCCCGGTATTGACCGCGGTGGCCGCATTGGGGCTGATTACCGCCGCTATCTATTCATTGTCTATGATGCAGCGGGCCTTCCAGGGCGTACCGGACCTGCAGCGCAATCTGGCCGACTATGGTCGTCGCGAGATGGCGGCGATGTTGGTGATGGTCGCGGCCCTGGTCTGGCTGGGGGTGTATCCACAGCCCTTGCTTGATATGGCCCAGCCGGTGGTGACCAGTCTGCTGGGAGCAACGCAGCCATGAGCAGCGGCCTCGACCTGAACAGTTTCCAGGGCCTGGCACCGATACTGGTGCTGAGCATCGGTGCCGTGCTGCTGATGCTGCAGCTGTCCGTGCACCGCAATACTGCCGTCAGTTACGTGATTACCCTGCTGAGCTTCCTGCTGGCCGCCGCCTCAACGCGTTTTGCGGCCGAGGTCGCGCCACTGCAGATTACACCGCTGCTGCGTGCCGATGAATTTGCCCTGTTTTTCAGCTTATTGTTCTGCCTGGGCGGCGCCGTTACCGCCGTTATTTCCTACGAGTACCTGGCCCGGCGCCGGGGCCAGAACGAGGAGTTTTTCCTGCTGCTGATATTGTCCAGCATCGGCGCCATAACCCTGGTCTACGCCACCCACCTGGCAGCATTGCTGCTGGGGCTCGAATTGCTGGGGGTTGCCCTCTATGCGCTGATCGCCTACCCGGACGAGGGCGCCCTGCCTCTGGAGGCCGCGATCAAGTACCTGGTGTTATCTGGAGCGGCCTCTTCCATTTTCCTGTTCGGGTTCGCCCTGCTTTACGCAGCCCTGGGTACGCTCACCTACACTGATATGCGCACGGCAACTGCCGCTTTGCAGCCGCAGAGCTTCATCCTGATCTATGCGGGCGCCGCCATGGTATTTACCGGGCTGGGCTTCAAATTGAGTGCGGTGCCCTTCCACATGTGGACACCGGATGTATACGAGGGTGCACCGGCGCCGGTCAGCGGTTTCCTGGCAGCGATATCCAAGGCGGCGGTGTTCGCCGCAATTTTGCGTTGGTGGCTGGAGGCAGGCTTCTATGAGTATGAGCGCCTGTTGCTGGCGGTGGGGGTAGTGGCGGCGGCGTCCATGCTGGTGGGCAACCTGCTGGCGCTGCAACAAAGCAACGTGAAGCGCATCATGGCCTACTCCTCGATCGCCCATATTGGCTACCTGCTGATTGTACTGGTGGCAATTGGCATCAGTCCTGATCGTGGTCTGGCCGTTGAAGCGGCGGCCTATTACCTGGTTGCCTATGCGGCGACCACGCTGGCGGCCTTCACCCTGCTGGGCTTGCTGTCCAGTGCTGACGGGCAGCTTGAGCGCGATCAACTCGAGGACGTGTCGGGTTTGTTCTGGCAACAACCGGCCCTCGCCTTGCTGTTTTCCGTTGCACTGCTGTCACTGGCCGGCATTCCGCTCACAGCTGGCTTCATTGGCAAGTTTTACCTGTTCACGGTGGGCGTTGATGCGGCGCTGTGGACCTTGCTGGGCCTGTTGGTGCTGGGCAGTGCGATCAGCATCTACTACTACCTGCGAATTATCTTCACCATGACCCAGCGGACGGAGCCAGTGGCCGGATCGTCACTGCAGATATCACTGCCGGGCAAACTGGTGTTCTATGCGCTGATCGGCACCATGCTGTACCTGGGTGTTATGCCAGATGCGCTAATGACTTATTTGGGAACTATACTTTAGGCACGACACGCTCGAATGAGCAGAGGGGACTATTATGCTGCGTTCTGTAGAACTGAAAGACTATATGCTGACTCATCCGGTCACTGTTAACGTCGACTCGGATATGGGTGAGGCGATGAAGTTGATCATCGACAACAAGATATCGGGCCTGTGCGTGGTCGATAGCAATGGCCGCTTGGTGGGTATTCTCTCGGAGCTGGACTGCCTCAGGGCGGTGCTGAGTGCTTCTTATAATGAGGGTGGCATCGGTATGGTCCGCGAGTATATGTCCGCCGAAAACCTGGTGGTGGCCAACCCCCATGAAGACATCACCGATGTTGCACAGGATATGCTCAACAAGAATAAGCGACGGCGCCCCGTGGTAGAAGATGGCAAGCTGGTGGGCCAGATCACCTGTCGCCAGCTACTGAGCGCGGTACGCGCTTTTCATAGCTAGGCGCTCCTCTCTGGGCGGTTATCGCCGGGCTACCCTCGCCGGGCGCCCCGCCTTGTTGTGGGCAATACGCTTGGCGCTGGCGGGGCTGCCCTGCTAGTCTGCCGCCATGCTTTTTGAAACCCCTAAAGAAGACGAATCGGTCTATATCTCGCGCGGCGACGTCAACGAGTTGTTGTCCAGTTTTTCCCGTCATGGCTTCGAGCTTGATGGCGCACACTGGCCCTCCGTGGAGCACTATTTTCAGGGCATGAAGTTTGAAGATCCAGCCGACCGGGAATCTGTGCGCCTGGCACAGCATCCGAAGAAAGCGCGCAGGATGGGTCGCAGTCGTTTCCGCAAATTGCGCAAGGACTGGCACAAACTACGCCGCGTGATCATGACCCGTGCCATCTATACCAAGTGTCGCACTCACCCGGAAGTAGCGCAGCGTCTATTGGAGACGGGTGAGCTGGTGTTGGTAGAGAGCAGTCAGTATGACTACTTCTGGGGTTGTGGCCGCGACCGTCGCGGCCACAATACCTACGGTGCAGTGCTTATGGATGTGCGCGAAAAACTGCGTGAGGAAATGGCCGGCGATCAGTCGGACAGCTCTTCCCAGCGATCGTAGGCAAGCTGTAACTCCTCTTGGAGGGCGGTGAGCTGCTGCAGGGCAGTCTCGGTAATACTGCGTTCCTGCTGGTAAAACTCCGGCGCCGACACATTTGCTTCAAGCTCAGCCTGCTGTTGTTCCAGTGACTCGATCCGTTCCGGCAATTGATCCAGCTCGCGTTGATCCTTATAGGACAACTTTTTTGGGCTTGCTGTTTTTGCAGGCGCTGCATCCTGGGCCGCTTCGATCGCATCGGGCGCAGCCCTGGGCTTTTCATCAATGCCGACCAGGCTGCCACCGTGCTCCACCCAGTTACTGTAGCCACCCACATGTTCTTCCACCGAGCCATTGCCGGGCAGCACCAGTATGCTGGTCACCACGTTGTCCATGAATTCGCGGTCATGGCTGACCAGCAATACCGTGCCCTTGAACTCCAGCAGAATTTCCTCCAGTAGTTCCAGGGTCTCCACGTCCAGGTCGTTGGTGGGCTCATCCAGCACCAGCAGGTTGGCGGGCTTGCTGAATAGCTTGGCCAGGATTGCACGGTTTTGCTCGCCACCCGACAGGGCCTTTACCGGTGTGCGCACGCGCTCCGGGCCGAACAGAAAATCGCTCAAATAGGATATGGCGTGGCGGCGCTTGCCGTTGATCTCGATGAACTCCTGTCCGCCGCAGATGTTGTCGATCAGGTTTTTTTCGGGATCCAGGTGCGCCCGCAGCTGATCAAAATAGGCCACTTCCAGCTTGGTGCCGAGAAGTACCTTGCCTGCATCCGGTGTCAGCTCCCCCAACAAGATCTTGATCAGCGTCGACTTGCCGCTGCCGTTGGCGCCGACAATGCCAATGCGGTCACCACGGCTGACGAGGGTGCTGAGGTTCCTGATAATAGCTTTGCCGTCATAAGACTGGGAGACCTTCTCCAGTTCAGCGACGCGTTTGCCGGAGCGATCCGCCGATTCCATTTTGAAGTCGGCCTTGCCGGTCTTTTCGCGCCGCTGGCTGCGTTCCGTGCGCATGGCTTTGAGGGCCCGGACCCGGCCCTCGTTGCGAGTGCGGCGGGCCTTGATGCCCTGGCGAATCCACTTCTCTTCTTCGGCCAGCCGTTTGTCGAAGAGGGCGTTCTCGCGGCTCTCTGCCGCCAACTGTTGCTCGCGAAATACCAGGAAGTCGTGATAGCGACCTTGCCAGCTGCGCAGGTGCCCGCGGTCCAGTTCGGCGATAGTGGTCGCCACCTGCTGCAGGAAGCTGCGGTCGTGGGTGATGAAGACGATAGCCCCGGGGTAGCTTTCCAGCGCTTTTTCCAGCCACTCGATCGCCGGTATATCCAGATGGTTGGTGGGCTCGTCCAGCAACAGGATGTCAGGCTCGCTGACCAGTGCGGCTCCCAGCGCTACCCGCCGGCGCCAGCCGCCGGACAGGCTGCCCATGGTCGCCTCACTGGGCAGTTGTAGCTGGCTGATGACCTGCTCTACCTTCTGTTGCAGGCGCCAGCCATCAACCGCCTCCAGCGCGGTTTGCGCCGTGGCCAGTCCGTCCATGTCACCATCCACAATGCAGTGGTGATAACGGGCCAGTAGGTCACCGACCTCGGCCAGGCCGTGCGCGACCACGTCATAGACTTCCTGTTCGTCAGCATCGGGCAGGGACTGGTCCAGGTAGGCAATCTTGACCCCCTTGCGTAACCAGCGCTCACCGCTTTCCGGAATGATTTGGCCGTTAATTACCTTCAGTAGTGTGGTTTTACCTGCGCCATTGCGGCCCAGCAGGCCGATACGGTCGCCGGCACGAATGCTGAAGTCGACCTCGTCGAGCAGTACATGGGTGCCGTAGTGGAGTGCGGCTTTGTCTAGTTTAAGTAATGGCATTTCTGGTCGATAGTTAATAAGGGAAAAGTGGAAGGCCGCTACAGCGATGCCAGCTCGCTGGTAGCGTGTTCACACGCTGATCTGTACACAGGTCAAATAAAACTATATTTTGTATAAAAGTGTGCGGCAGTTCTTATAACGGCCCGGATTCTAACGGAATTCCTGGCCTGGTGTGGCATATTCGCCAAGTAAATGTGCCTTCTAGAGCACATGTCTATAAATATGGGAGCCATACAGATGTCGAAGACGTCTGCGGTACAAAGTTCATTACAGGGCAAGATCGTGTTGATTTTCCTGTGCCTGGGTGCGGGCCTCGCCGCCGGTGCCTATGCTGTGATGAATCTCTATGTACACCCTGCTTTCGAGAAATTTGAAGAGCAATTGGCACTGAACAGCTTGTCACGTGTCCAGCAATCGATTGAAAGCCAGCTGGATTTGCTGGACATGTTCAACCAGGAATACTCGGCCTGGGACGACACCCTGGAATTCGTCCTGGACCCGGTGGCCAATGCCGGGTACATCGAGGAGAATATGTACGACCAGTACTGGGCGGATGAGGGCATTAACGCCTTCTTGCTTTTTGGGCCAGATCGAAAGCTGATATGGGGCAAGTTGCTGTCAGCAACTGATGGCGCGTCACTGCCAGTGGAGGCCAATCTGCTCCCCTTCCTGTACCGCAATCATCCCTTGATATCCCATGCGCAAATCGGCACTAGCGTGCGGGGTTTGCTGCATACGCCTGAGGGGCTACTGATGTTAGTGTCACGGCCAATTACCAACAATGACGATACTGCTCCTGTGACTGGCAGTTTGCTAGTAGGGCGTTTTCTCGGCGAAGCTGTCATCGAAAAGGTCCGCCGGGACGCCAGTGTAGATATTCAGGTTTATGAGCTGGCGGAGGCTGTACTGCCTGAGCGAATTCGCGTGGTCCCCGAGCAGCTGGCGGGCAGGGAAGATGAGGTGATGTCGGGGATCTGGGAAAGTCATGTCTATACCCGCAGCCTGTTACTGGATGTAACCGGCGAACCGGTTGCCGTGCTGGAAACCCATACCGAGCGACGGATTAGCGCGCTCGGCGCGGAAGCCGCCAATACCGCCCTGGCCTTCCTCTGCCTGTCTATAGGCCTGTTTATTGTCATCGCCTGGCTGCTGTTGCGGCGGGTAGTCGTGCAGCCTATTTCGGCCCTCAAGTCTCATATGAAGTCGCTGCGCGTCAGTGGCGATTTGTCGCAGAGCTTTGATAGCCAGCGCCGCGATGAGATTGGCGCGCTGGCCTTTGAATTCAACAAGCTGACCACCAAGCTGGGTGAGGTCCAGCACAAGCTGGAGGGCGCTCGCGATAGTGCCGAGGCCTCCTCTCATGCCAAGTCCGATTTTCTGGCCAATATGAGTCATGAGATTCGCACACCAATGAACGGTGTTATTGGCATGACGGACGTATTGCTTCGCACTGAGCTGTCTGAGCGACAGAATTACCTGGCAGAGACGATCAGGTCCTCTGGCGAGGTATTGCTCAAGGTTATTAATAATATTCTGGATTTCTCCAAGATCAGCGCCGGCCAGATGCCGCTCAACAAGCGGGCCTTTGACGTGCGCCAACTGGCAGTTGAAGCCAATTCCATTATGGCGAATTCCGCGCAGGCCAAGGGCATTGAATATGTTTGTCAGCTGGATCGGGAGTTGCCGGCTGCGCTGATTGGCGACAGTCAGCGCATCACGCAGGTACTGATCAACCTGATAGGTAATGCGATCAAGTTTACCCGGCGGGGCGAGGTCGTTTTTGCTGTGGAGTGCTTGGAGCCGGAGGACGATAATGCCGAGACACAGGTTTTACTCAGGTTTAGCGTCAGGGATTCGGGTATTGGTATCGCTGAGGACGCTGTTGGCAAGGTTTTCGAGTCATTCGCCCAGGCGGATGCCAGTACCACCCGTGAATACGGCGGCACCGGCCTTGGCCTGGCTATCAGCAAGGAGTTGGTGGAGGCGATGGGTGGTGAAATTGGGGTCAACAGCCGGTCCGGTGAAGGCTCCGAGTTCTATTTCACGCTTCCACTTGAAATTGAAAACCCCGCCCGCCTGCCAATTCCCGAGGCACTGAATGGCTTGCGGGTACTGCTGGTGGATGACAATAGCAGTAGTCGCTCGGGTATCGCGACCTATCTCGCAGATGCCAGAATGTATTACGATGTGGCCGTCAGTGGCACCGAAGCTCTGCAAAAGCTGGAAGCGGCCGCCGCGGCCCATAATCCTTTCGATCTGCTGGTCTATGACCTGCATATGCCCGACATCGGCCGACGTGTCTTTGCCAATAAACTTGCGAAGGAAGGATCTTATCCCGCACCGAAGCTGCTTTCAGTGGGTACGGTCGCCGATGAAGCTGAGGTATTAGAGATAGCAGATGCCACAGCCCCGGAACTGATCGCCAAACCCGTGTTGCCGGAGCCCCTCTACCAGAAGCTGTATGCACTGGTGGCGGGAGATTCCGGGGTGCCTGAAACCACGACCGAGACCCGGGATCCGGGTGGCGAGCTCTGCGCCGGCCTGGATATATTGGTCGCAGAAGACAATCGGGTTAACCAGGAACTGATTACCCTGTTATTGCAGGAGCAGGGGGCCAGGGTGACGCTTGCCAACGACGGAGAAGAGGCGCTTGCGCGATTGCGCCAGAGCGACTTTGACCTGGTGATAATGGACTGCCAGATGCCAGGAGTCGATGGCTATGAGGCCAGCCGCAAGATTCGGGAGCTGGCACTCTGCGCAAAAAATGGCTCGCCGCTGCCGGTGTTGGCGATGACCGCGAATGTCCAGGATGAAGACAAGTGCCTGGCGGCTGGCATGGATGCCTATATCGCCAAGCCCTATGACTTCAATGTCTTGCTGAGCTTGCTTGAACGCCTGTTGTTCCCCGACCCGGCGGGTGCTGCTGCCGCCGCAGACTGACTACAGGTCCAGCATGGCGCTGCCCTGTTCAAACACGATATCGACGGGAATGCCGGCTTCTTCAAGACGGTCCAGGTCAGCCTGCAATTGCTGGCCAATGTCGCCGAGTTCGCTAACAAATTTGTCGACCGAGCTGTAGTCCCCGTCTCCCTGCAGGACTAACAAGCGCTCCCCCAGATCCTTGACCGCCTGTTCGAAGGCCGCCACGTCAATGCGATAGCGGCCGCTGGCCTCGTCGCGGGCAAAAGCCCCGGCCTCGGCAAAGTAATTGAAGCGAATCATATTGGCTTTGCCGTGGGCGCTGGAAGCGCCGAAACGCACGGAGCGGAAAATGCCGGCCATGAAGGTAACGTAGTTATCCATCAACACACCTTCATCGATTTCACCCTTCTCGCGCAGCTTCTGCACCATGTACAGACCTAGAATATCCGCCTTGCCCTCTTCAATAGCAGAGGCGTGTGCCTGCAAGGCCTCGCGCACCGTGCTGCTGCCATCCAGGGTGTACTTGATGCCCAGGCCATGGGCGACCTCATGAAACATGGTATTGGCGAAGAATGCGTCGAAGGTGATGTGCTGGCTCTGGTCCTCGGCGATTAGTACGTCTGCGATGGGCACCAGGATTTTGTCGAACTTGGCGCGCATGGCATTTTTCAGTTGTAAGCGCCGCGTGCCCTTGGCCAGTTGCACCTGTTCGTCGTTGGGCAGGTTGATGGCGATGGTCTTGCCCCCGGCGTTGCCGTGACCCGCGTAGTAGACTACGTCGTAAGCGCCAAGATCGGCATCTGAACCCGGTTTCTCCTGCTTGTAGGCAGCGTCCACGGGCAACCCGGCCTGCAGTGCAGGGAGGTATGCTGCGAATCGCTCCAGTCGCTCGCTCCACTCCAGGTCCTTTATAAGCAAAATTGATTCATAGGAGTTGCGGTAGTTGTACAGCTGATCTTCATAAGATTCGATAGCGCCGAAGGCCAGGTCAATGGCATTATTTTTTAAATCCATCCAGGCCATATCAGAGGGTTGGTAATTGTCGGTGGTGATTGCCTCGGCGCGCAGTTGCAGGTAGGCGCCGAACTCCGGATCGTCCGCCAGCTCCGCCGCTTCGCGCAACAGCGCCGCCGCAGCGTTCAGTTGTGTCTTGTAAGCGACGTGGTAGGGCAGTAGCTCCAGTTTGCCGTCACTATCACGACGCACCACGGAGTACTGGTTCTTCTTGGCGGGTTCCTGCCAGGCCTCGAATTCCTCTTTGCTCATGTCGGCGGGATAGAACTGTGCGCCCAGCGGTTTGGGGCCGTAGCCGTCGACAAAGGGTGCTTCGCCGTCCAGTCGATCCCAGGGCCCATAGTTGATTTCGGCAAAGCGCCGTTGCGCCGGGTCAGCAATGCTATTCAGCAACTGGTCTTTGTCGCCATAGGCTTGCAACCAGAATATGTCGTCCATGATCACCGAGGCGCGTAACAGGGCGGAGATCATTTTCTTCTGCCCCTTGTTCAGGTGAGACAGGTCGGCGGTCAAGGGCACCGTGGCATAGATGTCGTAGCGGCCACGCTGTTCTGTGCTGGCGGCCTCTGTTGCCGCGGGTGGCTCGGATTGCTGGCAAGCCGTCAGCAGCAATAGGACTAACAAAAGGTTTACATGAATCAGGCGCATGACAGGCTCCGTTATCTGGCGGCAAAAAAAGGGGAGACGCAAAAATGAGCTACATATAATAAACCATCAGTCCGCTTGTTCAATCATGCGTTTGTTGAAGTAGCCGTGCAGGTAAATCTGGGAAATCCCTATTATCGTGGCAAAGCCGCCGTAGACGAGCACGCTGAAGAGCACCATGTCACCGATGGGGTCGGCCACGCCTGCCAGCGCCGGGAACAGTGACGCCTTGATCAATAGACCGAGGTTACCGTTGCGCACGGTGACCTCGATATTGATAGCAGTGCTGTCGGGTCGGTCCACGCCCAGCCAGCGCGGCAGCAGCCAGGAAAACAGTGCCAGCAGTAGCGCCAATAGCAGGATGACGGAGAGGTTGGCCAGACCGAACTGCTCAATGTCGATACGGCCGGAACCCATGGCACCGATAACAATCAGCAGGATGCAGAATATCGAGGCGCGTATGCAGTTGCGGGCGAATCGCTCGGCGCCCTCTGGCCGGAAGTAGAGCCGTAGCATTCCCAGTACCAGCGGTAGCAGTAGTATCAGAGTGATCTCAAGCGCGATCTGCCCTGTAGGCATTACGAAGCTGGCGGGTACGTGCTCGGCAATGAGCAGTCCCAGTATGATCGGGGTGGTGAGCAGGCAGGCCAGCGTGGTCACCGAGGTCAGGGCGATGGACAGCGCGATGTGGCCCCGGGCCAGGAAGGTGAAGACATTGGACATGGCACCACCGGGGATAGCTGCACACAGCGCCAGGCCCACGGCCAGGCCGGGAGCCGGTGACAACAGCAGGATCAGGCCCCAGACAATGAGCGGCACGCAGAGCAGTTGCACGCCCAGTCCAATAAGCAGGGCGCGCGGACCTAAAAATACCGCTGCGAAATCCCTTGTTTGCAGGGTCGCGCCCATGCCCAGCATAGCCAGGCCGAGCTGCACCGCCGCAAGCCAGTACTCGTACTGTGGGTAGAGTTCAAACATCGAGCGCAACGTTAACATGGGTGATCAATCGGTGCTGAATTCTATCCCCTGGGCCAGCGGCAACTCGGTAGAGTAATTCACGGTCACAGTCTGGCGTCGCATATAGGCTTTCCAGGCATCGGATCCCGATTCCCGGCCGCCGCCAGTTTCCTTCTCGCCACCAAAGGCGCCGCCGATCTCGGCGCCACTGGGGCCGATATTGACGTTGGCGATGCCGCAATCACTGCCGGCAGCAGAGAGGAAGGTTTCGGCCTCCAGGAGGTCGCGGGTGAATATGCAGGAAGACAGGCCCTGGGGCACATCGTTCTGCAGGTCGATGGCCTGCTGCAACTCATCATAGGGCATGATGTAGAGCACCGGGGCGAAAGTCTCGGTGCGTACCTGCTCTATCTGCTGAGCGGTTTCCACCAGTGCCGGTTGCACGTAATAGCCGCCCTCGCAGCCCTCTACCTGCAGTCGCTCGCCGCCGTGCACAGCGAGGCCCAGGTCCCTGAGCCCGGCCAGCAGGCTGTTCATGCCATTAAAGGCGGCCTCGTCAATCAGCGGTCCCACCAGAACGTCCTGGTGCATGGGATTGCCAATGTTGATCTGCGTGTAGGCCTTACGCAATCGCTGCAGCAATTCGTCGTGAATATCACTGTGGGCGATTAAGCGGCGCAGGCTGGTGCAGCGCTGGCCACAGGTGCCAACCGCTGAAAACAGGATCGCGCGTACCGTCATATCCAGGTCCGCCGAGGGCGTTACAATCATGGCGTTGTTGCCGCCCAACTCCAGCAGGCAGCGACCGAAACGCTCCGCTACTCGTGGCCCTACCGCACGGCCCATGCGGGTGGAACCGGTGGCACTCACCAGGGCAATACCCGGGTCTGCCACCAATTGCTCGCCGATGTCGGCAGCGCCGATGACCACTTGTGCCAGCCCCGCCGGTGCATCACCGAAGCGAGCCACGGCGCGCTCAAATAAATTGATACAGGCCAGCGCCGTCAGCGGGGTTTTCTCCGAGGGTTTCCAGATCACCGGATTGCCGCAGACACAGGCCAGGGCGGTATTCCAGGCCCATACCGCCACCGGGAAATTAAAGGCGGAGATCACGGCTACTGTTCCCAGTGGTTGCCATGTCTCCTGCATCTTGTGCCCGGGGCGCTCGGAGGGCATGGTCAGGCCGTACAACTGTCGCGATAAGCCGACCGCGAAGTCGCAGATATCGATCATTTCCTGCACTTCACCGAGGCCTTCCTGTAATAACTTGCCACACTCCAGCGTGACCAGGCTCCCAAGGGCCTGCTTGTTGGCGCGTAGCTCTCCACCAAACAGCCTTATTAGCTCTCCCCGGCGCGGTGCCGGTACCAGCCGCCAGTCGCTGAAGGCCTGTTGGGCTTTTTCAATCATGGCTGACAGATCAGCTGAACTGTGCAGTGCTGTGCTACCCAGTATGGCGTCATCTATGGGTGAACGAACGACCAGCTCGCCGCTGATGTCGGCGAGACCGAGTTGCTCGAGTATGCTGGAAACGCTTGGCGCTCGTTGCGGGTTCATAGGCATGTCTTATAGTGCAGTGTGTTGTTGATCTAGAAGGTAGTTGCTGCCGAAGCGATTGGCCAGAAAATCCTCCAGGCTCACCTGCTCCTGGCGGATAAATCCTGTGCCCGTCAGGCTGCCATCGTGCAGCAGGTCGAGCATCGCGCAGATGCCGCTAGCGGTGGTAAGTTGGATGGCCGATCGGACTTCACCATTCAGTTCGCGGCCATAGACCTTGTTGACGTAAGTGTCCTGCAGCAGTTGGCCGTCGCGTTTGCCGCTGACGGTGGCAAAGATCAATACCATATCCTGATAGGTGGCGGGTATCGCGTACTCGAGTATGTCCTTGAGTACCTCGCGCCGCTCCGACAGGCGCAGGTCGTTGAGCAGGGTTTGCATGATCTCCCAATGCCCTGGGTAACGCACGGTCTGGTAGCTGAGGTTGTTGACCTGGCCGGCGAGGGTATCGGCCAGGGAGCCCAGGCCACCGGAGGTATTAAAGCTCTCGTACTGAATACCCTCCAGGCTGAACTCCCGCCTCTGGGTGAGGGCGGGCATGGTTACCGACTGGCCGTCCATGATTGACTGGCAGGGCTCGCAGTATTCGTTGATCAGCCCGTCGGTGCTCCAGGTCAGGTTGTAGCTCAGCGAATTGGTCGGGTAGCGGGGCAGGGCGCCGACTCGCAGTCGTACGCTGTTCAGTTCGTCGAACTTCTGGCACATGGAATGGGCAACAATTGAGATGAAGCCCGGCGCAAGGCCGCACTGTGGAATAAAGGCGGTGTCGGCGCCCTCCGCCAGCGCCCGCACCTGTTGGGTGCTGCGCACGTCCTCGGTGAGGTCCAGGTAATGGCAGCCGGCTACTTTTGCCGCATGGGCAATAGTCTCGGTCAGGTAGAAAGGGCAGGCACAGAGCACGGCGAAATGCCCCGGTAGTCTGGCGCCAAGCGCTTCGCCATCGCTCACATCCAGGCATAGTCGGGTGAGATGATCCGAGTCCTTGAGCCGCTCAAGTGGCTCTTCTGTGCTATCGATCGCCGTTACACTGTAGTCACCGCTGTCGAGCAGCAGCCGGCAAATCATTGCGCCGACTTTCCCGCAGCCGACCAGGGCAATTTTTGTCATGTTCTCACCTGTATTGCTCGTGGGTGTTTGTAAGGCCTGATTCTTCGTCCCCCTTGAGTGTGTTAAGACCAGGGGGCTACTGTAATTTTAGCAGTCAATGGTACACAGCAGGTGCGGGCGAGTTAATAAGCCGATGATGAATCCATCATGGTCTTGACACTTGTTTGGCTTTTGTCACGGTAACTGAGTACACTTTTTCAGGAACTTAAGAGAAGGTTTTACATGCCCTACGAGTATCGGATCGAGCCACAGGACTCCATTCTCTGGATCGAATTATCAGACCCTACCAACCCCGCAGAAATCGTCGAGGGCATACAACGGCTTTGCACCGACCCGGCGCTATATACCGGGCTGCAGGTTCTCAGTGACCTCAGAAACCTGGATTTTGTCGCAACGCCGGAGCTGGCCAAGACACTGCCCACGCTGTTTATCATGTTGGGCGAAAAGATTGGACCCTTCCGTGCCGCCGTGGTCGCGCCCAATGAGGCGACTTTTGGCATGGTTCGGATGACCGAGATGCTGAGTGATGATAATCCCGCCGACGTGCGGCCCTTTTGGAGCCTGGAAGAAGCCCGGGCCTGGTTGTCTGGTGATGCGGAGGAATAGGGGCCACGGTTGTGCACTCTGTGCGCGAACACTGTGCTGCCCTGGATTGAGCATTTGGGCTATAGTCAGTCGATCAGTGAATCCATGGAGGGTTTGTTTATGACCTGTCTCAGAATGATAGCAATTCTGCCAGTCCTGTTGCTGGCAGCCTGTGCCAGCACAGACATGACCGGCTATGAGAAATTTTACAAGGCCGATAAGGACGTGGCCGGGTCGGCGGTCGGAACGCAGCCAGCTGCGCCGGCCAGAATCCAGGAGTCGCTGGATGTGAACAAGGACAGCCAGCGCTTGCGTGCCAAAGGCTACGCAGTGCTGGGTGAGTCCGAGTTCATCGGGCCGCTGGAGGGTGACGAGGGTATTCTCAAGCAAGCCCAAAAAGTTCACGCGACCCTCGTGCTGAAGAGCGTCCAGTTCTACAAAACGCAGCCCAAATTCAAGAAGGTGTATCAGAGCGATGACGGTATCACCTATATACCGGAGGTCGCGCCCCGCGAGGAGCAGGCGGCCTCAGCTGACGGAGCCGACGCTGCTGCGGAGGCTGCTGCAGACGAGCCACGTTACGTCACTGAAGACCTGTACCTGCACAAGGTGGTATTCCTGGCTGGCGGTGCTTGAGGCCAGTAGGCATGGCTGACGTACTACCATTTAAAAAGCCCTCTTTGCGAGAGAAGCACAAGGGCAATACCTTGTGTCGCAACGGCCATCACAAGTGGGTTGTCGACAAGTCCAGGCAATTTGATGTGAAGCAAGGCAGCCTGGTGACCAGTTACCAGTGCAGTCGTTGTGGCAAGCGTCGCAACGAGGCTGGCTAGACGCAGTGCAGCTCCCCGGAAATACTGTAATCTCGCGCTGCAACAGCTTAAGCTGGGCGCACAATGTGGAGCCCTGGGAACCATAGCTTATGACGATGTTTCAGAATAGCTGTTTACTAGCCGGTCGATTCCTGCTCGGCCTGTATTTCATTTTGCCCGGTATCAGCAAGGTCACCAACTTCGCCGGTACCAGTGAATACATGGCACAGCACGCTGTGCCCATGATTCCAGTATTGCTGGTGTTGACCATTATTCTTCAGCTGGGTGCAGGCGCAGCCATTATTGTCGGTTTCCAGGGCAGGCTCGCAGCCTTCCTGCTGGCCGGTCTGACACTGGTAATCAGTATTGCCATGCACCACTTCTGGGATCTGGAAGACGGGGTTGCCAGGGCGCATGAGACGCAAAATTTCTTCAAGAACATGGGCATCATGGCGGGCCTGCTGGTCGTGGCAGGACTTGGGACGGGTGCTTTCAGCCTGGATAGCCGCAGCGCAGGCACCCCATCACCTGGCTCTGATTCGGGCTAGAGCCTCGTCAGGATGAGCCAGGTGAACTGTCCTGCTCAAAAACTCCCATAATGGCGGTCTGCCCTCGGGGCTCTACTTCGTGTTCAGGACAAAAACACCGTCCCACCCGGGGCCTGGTGGATTCAGCGTGAAATGATTGATCCTGTCCTGGTAGAGCTGGTAGACGGGTCTCGGTGCTGTTTCCTGCAGTGAGCTCAACAGGCGCATAGCCAGCGGCCAGTCCTGGTCGCGATAAGCCTGCAGAGCTTCCTGGTGCCGCTGCAAGGTCGCTTCGTCGGCGGCATTTTCGGCCAGGGGCTGGAACAGCGATACGGGTTCCGACTTGCCCTTGACCGTGACCCGGTCCAGCTCCATGCATTTGAGCCCCGGGCAGGCGGCGCGAGTAAATTCGCTGATGATGACAGGCGTACCATAGAGCTTGCAGAGTCCTTCCAGGCGCGAGGCCAGGTTGACCGCATCGCCCAGCACCGTGTAGTTCAGGCGTGACATGGATCCCATATTGCCGGCCACCACCGTGCCGGTATTGATGCCGATGCCGATCTCGATTTCCGGTATGTTCCAGTCCCGGAATTTCCGGTTGATAGCACTCATCGCCGATTGCATTTCCAGGGCGCTGCGCACTGCGTTGATGGGCGACTCCGGGTCGGGCAGTGGCGCGCCGAATATCGCCATGACCGCATCACCGATGTACTTGTCGACCACGCCTCTATGACTCTCAATAATATTATTCATTTCGGTGAGGTAGTGATTCAGCATCTGGATCACTTGCTGTGGCGACATTGCCTCGCTGATATTGGTAAAGCCGCGTATGTCGGAAAATAGAATACTTGCCTCGACTTCCTCGCCGCCCAGTTCGATATCTTTCTTCAGCAACTCATCCGCTATCTGCGGCGACACCACCTTGCCCAGAAGGTTGCGCACCTGGTCCCGTTCCTGCAAACCTCGAGCCATATCATTGAAAGTGTTTGCCAGCCTTCCCATCTCATCCCGCTGCGGGATGTCCACGCTTGCGTCGTACTCTCCCCGCGCGATGCGTCGGGCACCCTCGGTGAGAACCGCCACCGGACGGGTGACGGTGCCAGACAGCACGGAGCCACCGATCACGGAGAGCACAACGCTGCCGCCGAATATCAGGAACAGGATGTTGCGCAGCCTGAAGTAGGAGGCCAGCTCCGCGTTCAGCGAGCGTTGCAATATAGCGACGTTATTCCTGTCACCCTCCTGCAGCGGCAGCACCCGTGTGACATAAGGTTCACCGCCCAGTCGGCGGGTTTCCTGCTCCCCTATGCGGGGTGGCCGGGTTATCAATTGCACCGCCTGTTCCTCGCACAGTGCGGGTCCCAGGGTGCAGGCAGCGGTGGTCGTCACCGATTCCTCAAGCCCGAATAACAGGCTCACATCGGTAAAGTTTGTGTCCTCCTTGAGCTCGGAGACTAACTCCTCATCCACGCGAAAGCCCACAACCACCATGGCCACCGGGTCGGGAGCGTAAAGGGGAACAACGACCAGTTGATAGGGGATGCCATCCACCCGCAGCATGGCTGTGGCCTCGCCGTCGTCACTGTCAAAAGCGCGGTAGACAAAGTCCTCCAGGCTGGCTGACATCTCCACATTGCCGGGGTGCAGGGTATCTGCCAGAACTTCTTCGTCCATGGAAATGAGCATCATCATGTCCGCGCCGATACGGCGCTGGTGATTGAAGGTGACGAGCTCCAGGTCCTCGCGCTCGCCAAAGCCGTAGATTTGTCGGTAGGCATGATCGCTGGAGAGGAAGCGTGCCCGCTCCAGTAAATTCTGGATACGAGCCTCCAGCACGCGGCTAAAGGCCTGCGCGGTAATATCAAGGTCGCTGTTGATGCGCTCCATCGCATTGTCGATGCTGGCCCTGTTGACGGCATAGAAAACAAGCCCCAGGGCGGCCAGCAGCAGGCCGACCACAAAGCTGGCGACCTTGGCCCGGAATGATCCGGACAGCAGCCGGGGTATCAGTAGCCTTCCTCAAATTCGGAGGAGCCGCGCCAGGCCTTCCAGACGCGTTTCTGCTTGATGCTGAAGTTCAATGCGACCGGCCCCTCTTCAATAGCCACGGTCTGCCGTAGCTTTTCCGGCTTGCCGCGCAGGCTCACGTGCCAGACCTCTACCTCATACTCCCCGGCCGGTAAGGCGGTCAATGTGGCGCTGCCAGCGGCGTCCGTTACGTCGAAGTAGGGGGTGTCAGCCACGAATACATAGGCGCTCATCCAGTCGTGCACATTGCAGCCCAGGGCCACAACTCCGGGGTTGGCAAAGGTGACAGGCGCCGCCGCCTGGTCGGCATAGAGCGGGATCTCAAAGGCATTGCCCCTGGAGAAGGAGTAGACATGGTGTCGAATATTGTCGTTATTGGGGAAGCTGACCTCGGCGCCCTGGTATACCACGGTAAGCGCCGGCACGAACTCCTTGTCCACCTGGTCTATCGTCGCCCGTTGCATGCCAACTGCGGCGGTAGTGCCCTGTGTGGAGCGTGCATAGACCACCGCCTCTGCCACCGCCTCACCCTTGTCATTGACCACCGTGGCGCGCAGCTCTCCCGACCATCCCGGCAGCGCCAGCAGTATGCAGAAAACCAGTGTCAGTGTGCGCACGATTCGAATAGATCCTTAAAAGCGATAGCGGTAACTGAGACCGAGGCTGGTATTGGAGTAGTCCTCTCCGAAGTCCATTTCGATCTCCCGGTAAGCAAGTCTTAATTTCACATTGCTGGCGCGGCTCAGCGACCAGACCAGGTCTGAGTGCAGTCCGTAGCCGTCCCCGTCAGCGAGCCAGCGACAGGCGAAGACCTGGTCCGCAGCGATAGCCTTGACGCCAAACTGTTTCCAGATCGGCTCACGGCCGAGATTGGCGAGGCCGCCACCGTAGGCGTTGCCGCCGCCGGGACTCAGCAAGTCGGCGCAGTCACTGTCGAATTCACCATCGTAGTAGCTTGCGCTGGCTGACAGGCGCAGCCGGGGCAGGAGGCTGTAACGCGCTGAGACTGTGAGGCCACCGTGGTCACTGTTATAGACCTTGCTGCCCAGCTCGGTGGTGGCTTCGGTCCATTCTTCGCCATCGCGAAAACGGTAGTAGGCGGCAATGCCCAGGTCCAGGCGCGGTCCCAGTCGTTTATCTATACCCAGCAGCGCGCTGTAGTGCCAGGCATCCCGATAGCTGTCCCGCACATCTTCATAATTTGCACTGAGGCTGGCGGACAGACGCGGCGCCGTCATACCCAGTCCCGTTTTGTGCTGCAGCTGGAATACAGCGCCGATTCGGGTGTGGGTGAGGTCATCCCAGTCGTTGTAGTACTCCCGGGAAATGTCTGCGCTCAAGCGCAGCCGTGTATTGGCGTGCTCTGCGCTGTCCAGCAACATGGAGCGCCCGAGGCGAGCGGTAATGGCCAGGGATTCGTCATCTTGCTCAAAATCATCAACAGCCATGTTGACGTTGTCGTCGCTACCCAGCGCGACCTCCGCTTCCGCGGACCAGTCCAGCCACTCTCCGAATGCCAGGCCTGGTAAGCAGGCGAGGCTCGCGATAAGAAGCTGCTGTCGCACTGCTAAATCCATTAAGCCACCCCTGTTCCGCTGCTTGAGAGTTTGCGCCTTCCACCCCAAAAACGCAAAACCCGAGCTATAATCAAGCTACGAGAACAGTTGCTGGGTGGCCTCCTAACTTGTTGAAAATATTTAAGTTATCTATTTATCTGCTCCTTTTCGCCATGCTTTCAGGCTGTCTGCACCTGCAGTTGTTTGGCTCGGTAGGAGGCGCTACCGTCACTATTGCCCCCATCCTCGATCGCGACAACATCGTCTACCAAAGTACCAGCACCGGCGTGGACTCATCGATCGTCATCTACGGTCAGGAGACCTGGGACGACTGGGGTCCCCTGTTGCAGATGTTTTTCGTGGGGCTGCTTAACACCAACCAGAATACGGATCTGGATGATGAGGAGCTTTACCTGGTAATCGCCACGGGTGGCCTGGATTACGATGCCAGCGATAGCGACCGCTTGCTGGATGCGACAGGCACACCGGTATTCGGCAGTTTCCATGCCATCCTGACCGGGGCGCAAATCAAGGGGAATCTCGGAAAAGTCAGCGTGCTCACCGAGGCTCTCTACCAGGCCATGGATCCCGCCACCCTGGATAACCACAGCAAGCAGTGGTTTATTGACGAGCTCGACCTGTTCAGCGACCGCTTTGTAGGCGATATCAATGGGGACGGGCTTATCAATTATGAGGATGTGCTGTCCTGGAGCCGGATCTGGAATCCAGAGGACCATATTGGTGACCGCGCCCTGCTGGACCAGCTGAGCCAGGCGGTGATCAATGGGGAGTCCGACCAGACCCTGTTTGACCTGGCCCAGGCACTCATGGCTAGCGGTATAGACACCGAGCATCCGCTGGCGGGCAGCTGGACACTCGAGGTGGCCGCGGGCGAATTGATCTGCACTGACGATAGCGTTACAACCCTGGCCGCGTTCAGCGAGAACGTGACCGTGTCCATTTCCGGCGCCACCATCAGCTTTCCAGCCAGCGACTGGAGCAGTATCCCCGACTGGGAGATTACCGGGGATTCCGGTATCAGCGGCAGCTTCAATAATGACCAGTTTGTGGCGAATCAAACATTGACTGGCGTGCCGCTGGTTAACCCCGACCTGGGCGAGCAGTCCATCGCCGTGACTTACAGCGGCCAGTTCGATGGCAACAATTGGTCCGGTAGCTACGACTACAGTTTCTCCATCGAGGGTTTTGATTTTAACTGCGAGAGTACACAGGCCTTCAGCGGCAGCAAGCTCGACTAGGTCTTCGCCGCTGATGCTCTTCTGTGCGATCCCCTTTCTTCCCGGATATTTGTGGAGGTAAAGTCATGGAAAATGAATTTCTACTCAAAGCTGGCTTGATCGCTGTGCTGCTTGTGATATTGCCGATCATGTCTTATGTGTATTTCATATACCGGACGAAACAGCGCAGGTATGAGCTGGCTCGAATATTTGAAAAGCTCAACATTGCTGACAGTAAACGCCCGATATTCGAACCCGACACGCGCGCAACACATTTTTTTACCGCAGTCGGCTTGGCTACTGCAATCGCTGCCATCGGGTTTGTCATACTGCTTTTCGGCCATGAAATGCAGATCGCGGATGATCCAAATATGCTATGGAGTGGTCCGCGCTTTTACTCGGCAATGCAACCAGATCCAGTAGAGGGGAAGGAAGTTAAGGAAGTTAAAGAAGATAAGGCCCAAGAAAAAACCGACGCGCGCGTTGATGCGGATACTCGTTACCGCCGCGGTGCCGCTGTAACCTTTGGCATGGCGTTTCTGGGTGCATACCTGTGGGGGCTGCAGAATATTGCGCGGCGTTACTCGATGAACGACATCATCCCCGCTACCTATTACAACCTGTCTATTCGAATGATAATGGCCGCTTTCCTGGCGCTTGTCGTTTACCACATTGCCGACATCTTGCCCCCAATATTCGCTTCCCTCAGCGGTGCAGAGGGAGGTGGCTCGGCTGAGTCCAGCCCTCACAAACTGATGCCCGCCATAGGATTCCTGATCGGTATGTTTCCGCAGCGAGGCTTGCATTGGCTCCGATCCAGGTTTTCGGTGTTTGCACGGGAGGAAAACCCCACCGTTCGTGACCTGCCTCTGGAAATGATCGAAGGCATTACCATGTATGACGTGGTGCGCCTGCAGGAGTTGGGAATGGATACCTGCTATGAACTCGCCAACGCGGATTACATTCCCTTGATGTGCAAAACGCCCTACGGCGCCCGCCAACTGCTTGACTGGATGCTTCAGGCCAAGCTCTGTGTGTATTTTGCGGACGGCGTCAAGGATTTGCGTGAGCACGGTATCCGCACGGTGGTTGAATTGACGACCTTGTCAGAGGATGAGCTGGAGGCCCTGGCAAAGGATTCGCAACTAAGGCTGTCTGTGCTGGAGTCTGTGAGCAAGCGACTGAAGGGCAGTACAGATATGGAAAGGCTGCTGGCAGCCGAACGAAATCTGAGCCGTTTCTGGGATCATGCCCCCGCCGCCCAGGATTCGAACGGCTAGAAACCGGTTCGGCGCAAGCTCTGGTAATAGTTGGCTATTCCGCCTGCTGGCTAGCAGGAAAAAGTGACCCGTGTAGCAAATTCGTGAATGCCTGCTTGCGCAGGCCCGCCAATTTTGTCTTCCTGCCAACAGTTAGGCTAAACCTGTGAGCATGGAGACCCCCAATGCGTATTGCTACATGGTTGGCGCTGGCTTGCATTCTGCAACCCTGTGCGTCATTTTCGGAAGAGCTCAGCGAACCCGAACTCAATGGAATATCCCGGCAGGCGACGGGCGAACTCAAAGTCGAGATCCTGTCTCCGGCACCCGGCCAGTTCCTGGAAGGCGACAACCGGTCCGTAATAGTCGACGGCGGCGCCTCCAGTTTCGGCGGCGTTCGCTATCTCGATCTGGTATTCGTACTCGATAACTCCAAGAGCCTGCGTCACACGGATCCTGAGAATTTCCTCTCCGCCGGCGCCGTCGGCCTGATTGAAAGCCTCTCTCCCAAGAGTGACATACAGGTAGGCGTTGTAAGTTTTGATTTCAAGGCCGGCCTCCTGCAGCCGTTGACCGCCAACCGCGGCGATGCAGTAAAGGCGCTGCGGAAACTGGATCGCGACGGCGGCACCAATATCGCCGATGGCATTCAAACCGCTTTGACAGAGTTAGACGCCAGTGCGAGGCCGGATTCCAGTCGCGTAATAATGTTGTTCACTGATGGTCTCTCCAATGCGCGTAAGGCGCGACTGGCAATGGAAGAGGCGAAAGCCCGCGGTGTCGCGGTGCACACGCTGCTGCTCGGCTCGGATGAAAAAGGCGTCAAGATGCTGCAGGAAATTGCTGGCGGTACCGGTGGCAGTTTCGTCCAGGTCACCGATCCGGCCATGCTGCCCGAGGTGTTTCTCAATCTGCGCACCACCGGCGTGGACTCTGTTGCCCTGCAGGTGAATGAAGGCGAGCCTGTGCCGGCTCAACTGGCAGGCGGTAGCTTCTCAGCCGAGGTGACGCTGCAACCCGGGGAGAACCGTATAACGGCTATCGCCCAGGGAATACATGGTGCCACGGCGACCACAGAAGTTCGCGTTACATCGGGGCCGCCCAACTGCGCATCCCTGGAGCTGATAGCCCTGCGCGATGGCCTGCCGACCGCGTCTATTAATGACCGTGCGGTCGAGATAGTTGTCGATGCGTCCCGCAGCATGTGGGGACGTATGCAGGGCGAACCCAAGATGGTCGTCGCCAAGCAGACCTTGCGCGCTGTGTCGGATGACTTTAGCGGTCCCTCGAACCTGGCCTTGAGGGCCTATGGCAACAGCAGTGAAAGCCAGCAGAAAGATTGTAGTGACTCAGAGTTGCTGGTGGCCTTTGGCAGGGATAACCGCGAGCAAATCAATCAGGCGATCGAGGAACTGCGACCGCTGGGGCAGACCCCACTGGCCTATGCTTTGAGCCAGGCAGCTCGCGACTTTGATGGTATCGAAGGTGAAAAAGTTGTTGTGTTGGTAACCGATGGCATAGAGAGCTGTGGCGGAGACCCGGAGCTTGAAGCCAGCACCCTGAGGGACAGTGGCATAGCCATTCATGTGATTGGTTTTGGTCTGGATAATGCCGCCGATGAGGATACTGCCAGTCTCGACGCCATTGCCCAGGCGGCGGGGGGCCGCTTCTTCCTGGCAGGTAGCTCGGAGGAACTGCAGCGTGCGCTCGCCGACTCGGTTGGCACCTCCTTCAGGATTTACGATGGGCTGCGTGTGGTAGCCAGCAGCGTGCTGGGCTCCGCCGAGCCAATTCTGCTACCAAAAGGGCAATACCTGGTTGAGTTGGACAGTACGCCCCCGCGGGAAATGGCAGTCACACTGATTCCCGGTGAGAAGCTGACGCTCACGCTGGAGAAACAGCAGCAGCAAGTCAGTGATCGCCAGGAGCGCCAGGCAGTGGGTTACACCCCATGCCCGACTTCAGGCCCTGCACAATACTCCATGGGAAATGACTTCGCTGGCGAGATGAACACCATTCCCACTCGCGGGAATGAGCGCCCCAGAAGCATTGCCACCCTGGAGCGTTAGAGTGATGCCATTCAGTAAGTGACCAGGCCACCGCAGGGTGGCCCGGTCATAGACAGCTAGCTGTCGAAGCGGTCCAGGTTCATCACCTTGACCCAGGCGGCGACGAAGTCGTTGATAAACATCTGCGCGCCATCATCGGAGGCATAGACCTCGGCGATTGCACGCAACTCCGAACTAGAGCCGAAGGCGAGGTCGACCGGGGTGGCTTGCCACTTCAGCTTGCCGCTGCTGCGATCGCGTCCGTCGTATACCCCTTCCATCTTCGCAGACTTCGACCAGGTGGTGCTGTTGTCCAGCAGGTTGACGAAAAAGTCATTGCTTAAGGTTCCTGGGCGGTCGGTAAACACCCCGTAACTTGAGCCACCCGTGTTGGCATCCAGGGCCCGCATGCCGCCGAGCAGCACCGTCATTTCCGGAACGGTCAGGGTCAGCAGATTGGCCTTGTCGACCATCATGTCCGTCGGTGAGCGGTAGGCCGCCTGGCTGAAGTAATTGCGGAACGCGTCTGCGGTCGGCTGCAATACTGCAAAGGACACCACGTCGGTTTGCTCCTGAGTGGCGTCAGCGCGTCCCGGCGTGAAAGCCACGCTCACCTTGCGGCCCGCGTCGGTGGCCGCCTGCTCGATGGCTGCGGCGCCCCCCAATACGATCAGGTCGGCCAGCGACACTTGTTTGGAACGATTGCGTTTGTTGAAGTCCTGCTGAATCGTCTCCAGGGCGCTCAGTACCTTCTCGAGTTCATCGGGACTGTTGGCCTCCCAGTATTTCTGGGGTGCCAGGCGTACACGCGCGCCGTTGGCGCCGCCGCGCATGTCTGTGCCACGGTAAGATGCTGCAGAGGCCCAGGCCGCGCGTACCAGCTCGGATATTGTCAGGCCGGAGTCCATGATTTCAGACTTCAGCTTCCTGATATCGCGGGCGCTGACCGGCTTGTAGTCAACCGCGGGAATCGGATCTTGCCACAGCAGCACTTCGGCGGGAATTTCCGCACCCACATAGCGCGCCCGGGGGCCCATATCGCGGTGGGTAAGCTTGAACCAGGCCTTGGCGAAGGCCAGCTCAAACTCCGCCGGATTATTGAGGAAGCGCTGGGAAATTTCCCGGTAGCTGGGGTCGAACTTGAGCGACAGGTCGGTAGTCAACATCACAGGGGTGTTGCGCTTGCCCTTGATGTGAGCATCCGGCACCAGTTGGCCCCCTTTGCCATCGGCGGGAATCCATTGGGTGGCGCCAGCGGGGCTCCTGGACATCTTCCATTCGAAGGCAAACAGGTTCTGTAGGAAATTTATGCTCCATTGGGTGGGCGTTACCGTCCAGGCGCCTTCCAGTCCGCTGGTTACCGTGTCTTCGGCATTGCCTTTGCCGCACTTGTTCTTCCAGCCCAGGCCCTGCTCCTCAATCGCAGCGCCACCGGGCGCCGGCCCCACACATTCATCAGGCTTGTGCGCGCCGTGGGTCTTGCCGAAGGAGTGACCACCGGCAATGAGGGCGACGGTCTCCTCGTCGTTCATGGCCATGCGCGCAAATGTTTCGCGAATGTCCCTGGCTGCCAGTAGTGGGTCAGGGTTGCCATTTGGGCCTTCCGGATTGACGTAAATCAGGCCCATCTGGACGGCGGCCAGCGGGCTTTCCAGTTTGCGGTCACCTTCGTAGCGCTCGTCGGCTAGCCAGCTTTTTTCCGGGCCCCAATAGACCAGGTCAGGCTCCCAGTCATCTGCGCGACCACCGGCGAAGCCGAAGGTCTGGAAGCCCATGGACTCCAGTGCCACGTTACCGGTCAGGATCATGAGATCGGCCCAGGAAACCTGGCGACCGTACTTCTGCTTGATCGGCCAGAGCAGGCGTCGCGCCTTATCCAGGTTGCCGTTATCAGGCCAGCTGTTCAAAGGATCGAAACGCTGTTGGCCTCCGCCGGCACCACCGCGGCCATCAGCCGAGCGATAGGTGCCCGCGCTATGCCAGGCCATCCTGATCATCAGCGGGCCGTAGTGGCCCCAGTCGGCTGGCCACCAGTCCTGGGAGCTGGTCATGAGATCTTCGATGTCTTTTTTAAGCGCATCCAGGTCAACTTTGGCGAATTCCTCGGCATAGTTGAAGTCATCGCCCATGGGATTGGACTCCGCCGCATGCTGTCGCAGCGGCTGGAGATTGATTTGTTCCGGCCACCAGAACTGGTTAGGTTTGGCCATGCCCTGCGCACTGACCGGATTTGTCAGAACCAGGGGAGAGATAACGACCGCTAGCGCGGCCCAAAGAGGTATCGATTTCTTGAACATAGGTTTCACCTACTTGTCGTCGAAAAATAATGAACGGTTAAGGGCGCTAGCGTCGCGTGTTACCGCTGGGTTTTGCACAGCGGCAGCGGGCGAGAAGCGTCTGTTTGCTAACTCTAGTCTCTAATCGATTATTCATCTAATCAAAAATATGGGAAGAATTGATCGAAAATATCGATCAGTTGAAAAGTGCTCCATGCGCTCAGGCAATACTGCCTGGTCCCTGGTGCGACCTCCCGCTCGTTAAATAGTTCGCACGATTTCCAGCAGGATTGATCTCCATCAACTTAGCCCGGCCCCAAGCTGCGTTAGTGTTAGTCCCTCGACCAAGCACCTGACTGAAATGGATAGGAGCACGACATGATTCGAGTGTTTTGCATTGCAGCCGGAGTCGCACTGACTCTAATGCTGTCTCCACTGGCCTCGGCGGAAACCTCTGTCGAGGAGGCGCAGCGTCTCTACAGAGAGCACTGTCGTCATTGTCATACGGACGGCTCAGAGGCGGGAAAATATAACCCGACCACCCTGATCCAGGCTCAGTGGATCAGGTTCTTTGATCGCAAATACGAACGCGAGCACCGCAAGGTCATCGACACCAGGTTCGGCGACCGGCCTGTAACCGAGGTTATCAGCCCGGAAGAACTCGAAAAGATCCGACGCTTCGCCGTAGATCATGCGGCCGATACCGAGCAACCCATGACCTGTGATGACTGACGGAATGTGGAGGAAAATGTGATGGCAATGAAGAGAACGAAACTGTCCCTGGCGATTGCCGCTGGTGCCGCCGCCCTGACCCTTGCCCCTGTCCTGCAGGCAAATACTGTCGAGGAACTCAGCGCCCAGCTCCAGGCTATGCAGGCACAAATGATGGCCATGCAGGCTGAGCTGGTGGAGCTGAAATCGGGCGAGAAAAAGCCCCGCTACACGAATGTCCAGGAGCGCGATTACGGTGAGCTGCAGGAGCAGGTAATCGGCCTGAGAGAAGACGTTGACTACCTCAGCGAGGATGTTGACGACATGGATGACCGGCTGATGGCACCGGAACGGCACGCTGTGTTGGATAACATACGCTGGGGCGGCGACTTCCGTTTCCAGGCCCATGGTGTCGACGCCCAGATGCCTGACTTTATTGATGGGATGCAGCTGCAGGGCATGCTGGTAGGCGGACTGCAACAAGCAGGCCTGCTCGGCGATCAATTCGACTTCCAGGAACTGAAGTCCGTCGTGCAAGGGCTGCCACCTGCCCTGGTAGAGGGCTTGCTGGGACAAATGGCCCCGCTGGCGTTCAGGAATGGCTATGACTACGACGACGACATTGTCCGTACTAGCCGCCTGCGATTAAACATGCAGGCCAAGGTGGCGGATGATGTGAGCTTTACCGGTCGCCTGGCCATGTACAAAGTGTGGGGTGACTCAACCGGTGTGCAGGTCTTTAATGGCCAGCCCACCTCGATCAACTGGGACGGCACCGCTTCCACCTACCCAAATTCGGATGACCTGTTGCACGTTGAGCGTGCCTATTTCACCTGGAACCGTATTGCCGGCAGCGACGCCTTTTTGTCCATTGGTCGACGCCCGTCCACCGACGGCGTGCCCGTGAATTTCCGCCACGATGAGCCCCGCGGCGGTACGCCCATGGGCTCGCTGTTCAACTACCAGTTTGACGGCATCACCCTGGGCTACAACATAAACGACTTCTCAACCCTGCGACTCTGTTACGGAGTTTCCTATGAATCCGGCTGGGGCAACGGCAGCCAGCTACGCGATGATATGCTGGATGATGCCCAGTTCGTGGGCCTGGTTTGGGATATCCTGGATACACCCACCTGGTACGTCCATGCAATCGTGGCCCGCGCCATGGATATCAGCGACGGCTTCCCCGCCACGACCATCCTGCCGAATGACCCACTGACCGGAGAGCCGATTCCGGCGCCGGTGCCTATTCGCTATGAGCCTACCGGCACTATCGGCGATATAGACCTGGCGGGCCTGGTAGTCACCTATCACCAGGGTCCGATGGATTACTTTGTCAGCCTTGGCTATAGCGAAACCGACCCAACGAATCACACCTCGCCCTTCGGCGGCATGCTGGCGGACCCCTTCGATAAACCGGAATCGCAAGATGGCAGCATGTATTACATCGGCGCCCGCTATACCTTCAACAACCAGAAGACGAAACTTGGCCTGGAGTTCAATCACGGCTCCAAAAACTGGTTCAACTTCGCCCTGGCCGAAGACGATTACCTGGCTCCGAAAACCGCTGCCCGCGGCGACGTGTGGGAAGCTTATATGACCCATCGGATCCGGAATACCTTCATTCTCAAGATGGCCTACATTGATTACAGCTACGACTATTCCGGTTCGGGCTGGTTACTGGGCGCACCCAAGGACCTGGATGACACACCTATACTCGGATTTCCCACATACGATGAGGCATCTGTTTGGACACTCGGCCTGACCGCACGGTTCTAGGAAGCTCCAAAGCGGCGGCAGTATTCTCTTTAATACTGCTGGCGCTGGCCTGGGGTGCAGGAGCGCATGACCCCACGGCACCCAATCGCCACAGTGATCGCTACGAGCACTACGAGGGGACGCAGACCTGCCTTGAGTGCCATGAACAGGAGGCGCTGACCTTCTTCGACAGCCAGCACTACCAGTGGCGCGGTGGCACACCGAACCTGGTCAACACCGGCGAGACCGAAATGCTGGGCAAGTTGGGCATGATCAACGATTTTTGTACCAGCCCCGGCGGTGACCAGTGGATCGGCAAGGTCTTCAATGAAGAGGGCAAGGTATTGGCCAAGGGCTGCTCGCGTTGCCATACGGGATTGGGTCTGCTGCCGGCCAGCGAACCCAGCCGGGAACAGTTGGAAAATATGGATTGCCTGATTTGCCATGCGTCCGGTTATCGTCGGGACCTGTACGCAACGGACGAGGGTGCTTGGGAGTGGCGGCCTATCCTGTGGCAAAACCAGGAGGGGATGGACTCAGTCTCCAAGCGTATTTCCTTACCTGATCGCAGTATGTGCCTGCGTTGCCACTCCTCCTCCGGCGGTGGGCCAAATTTCAAGCGCGGTGATATCGAGTACATCCTCAAGGATCCGGATCGTGATCACGATGTCCACATGGACAGCGAAGGGCCCGACATGTGGTGCATCGATTGCCACGCTGACGATACCCACACCCATAAGGTTATTGGTCGTGGTGTCGACATGGCGGCCACCGATCGGCCGGAAAAACGGCTGGAATGCGGGACCGGTTGTCACGCAGGGCTTACCCATGCCAATGCTGATATTGACAAGCACAGTGCCCGTGTAGCCTGTAACACTTGTCATATCCCTGTGTTCGCGAGGGACGAGCCTACTGATATGCGCCGCGATTGGTCCGTGGTGGCTTTCGATGAAAAGAAAGGCAAGTACCAGTACGACCAGGACCTGGAGTACGACGTTGAGCCCGTTTATGCCTGGTATAACGGCAGCAGTTGGGCGCAGGTGCCGGGTCGCCCCATTCGTCAGAACGCGAAGGGTGAAATTACCATGGTGCTGCCTCAGGGAGACCGCGAGGACGCCAGTGCAAAAATCTTTCCCTTCAAATTGCACCGCGGTCGGCTGCCAGTGTTGCTTGAACAGCGCTGGGTCGCACCGGTCGCAACCGAGGAGCTGTACCACCACGGTGACCCGGAGCGCGCCGTACGTGATGCCACCCGCCAGGTGTACGGCATAGAGAACGCAGAATTTGAATGGATGGATACCATCCGTTACATGGGTATCAACCACGCAGTGCCGCCGGCCACTGAGAGCCTGCATTGTGCTGACTGCCACAGCGCCGGCGGTCGTATGGATTGGGAAGCCCTGGGGTATAGCGGCGATCCATATCCGCTTAAAGCGGTGGGCGATAGTGCTAGCAGGGAGATTACGGGGGCCGGCGGTCAATGAAGTTTCTTTCACGCAGCCTGCTGCTTGGCATACTGATTGGTGTGGGGGGATTGCTCGCCTACGAAGGTGTCATGCACGGCACCAGCACGGACGCTTTTTGCGTCTCCTGCCATGAAATGGAGCAACCCTACGCCGCACTGCAGCGTACCGCCCATGCTGTGAATGCTCGTGGTACTTCGGCGGGCTGCTCGGACTGCCATATTCCGCGGGAGTTCGGTCCAAAAATCCTGCGCAAGATAGAAGCCAGCCGGGAAGTGTGGGGGCACCTGACGGGTCTCATCGATACGCCGGAGAAATATGCGGCCCACCGACAACATATGCGGGACCGCGAAATAGGCCGCCTGCGCGACAATGATTCCCAGGAATGTCGCAATTGTCACGAGCTTGAGCGTATGGATTTTGCCGCCCAGGATCGGGCCGTACGCCGCTACCACCGGGCCATAGATCAGCGGGGCAAGACCTGCATCGACTGCCATAGCGGCATTGCACATCCATCGCAGCCGGCTGATGGGACCGCCTTGGCCGGCGGCTGAAACTGAAGCAGTAAAGCCAGGGCGATGCTCTCCGAAGTCAGGTGAATTGCGCGCGATGACCTACAGGCCTGCTGACAAGCCCTTATGGAGCGGTGACTTTCAGTTCTTATTGTGGAAGCATAGCCGCTAACGTACCCGAATTTAGCGAGCGTGGCCGCACAATGGCGAAGAACGACAAGCGTATACACCAGGAGCTGCCCGAACATTTCGAGGACCCCTTTATCAGTGTCCTGCATCGAGCCATCCGGCTTGCGGTAAGACTACTCGCCGCCCTGATGGTGGTCGTGATTCTCTGGGGTGTGGCTGATGTGGTTTACCTTATATACCAGAAGGCGCTGGAGCCACCGCTATTCCTGGCGACGGTTTCTGATGTGTTTCAACTGTTTGGCGCCTTCATGGTGGTACTCATTGCGATTGAGATCTTCATCAATATCCGCCTGTACCTGGGAACAGATGTACTACCGGTGAAACTGGTGGTCGCCACCGCCCTTATGGCCATCGCCCGGAAGCTTATCGTGTTCGATTACGAGAATGCCGATGCCGATTATCTGCTGGCGCTGGCCGCCGTGGTTGCCGCCCTGGGGCTTACCTACTGGTTTCTGGAGAAGGACTCCAGTGGGGATTTCACCAGCAGTGAGCCCGTGATACCTGAACCAGCCCCTGACAAGCCTGCACCGCCGGCTGGGTAATTGGTAAAGCTGCGCCGGACGATATGATCTGCCGGCTTTACACGGTATAAAGACCCCTGACTTTAACGGCAGCCCTGAATGGGGTGCCGGTGACTGTGTGTAATGGAGGAGAGAGAGGAATGCGACTAGCGGGAAAAAGTGCTCTGGTTACCGGCGGTGCCAGTGGTCTCGGTGCGGCCACAGTAGAGAGGTTTATTACGGAAGGCGCCAGGGTGTGCGTTTGCGATATCCAGGATGAAACAGGGGCTGACTTTGTTGCCCGCCTGGGCGATGCCGCCTTCTACCAGCATTGCGACGTGACAGATGAAGCAGAAGTTGCGGCGTCTGTCGATGCTGCTGTAGAGCGCTTCGGCAAGCTGGATATCGTTTTCCACAGTGCCGGTATTGTCGGTGCTGTAGGTCCTATAGCGACTACCCCCGGTGAGGAGTGGCGTTTCAGTATCGATGTGCTGTTGAACGGAACATTCTATGCCATGAAGCATGCGGCGCGGGTGATGGGACCCAATGGCAGCGGTTCCATTATCAGCATGGCGAGCACTGCGGGGCTGATGGGAGGATTAGGGCCTCATGCCTATGCCGCCGCCAAGCATGCTGTCGTAGGCCTGACCAAGAATGTTGCCACGGAGCTCGCCGGCAAGGGCATTCGCGTAAATGCGATCGCCGCCGCCGGTATGGCCACTCCCATGGTGGCCCAGGTGACAACAGGTGATTCGACTGATATCGAGGGCGCCAAGAAGGCGCTGGCGGAAGCTTCACCACTGCGTGGTCGGCCTGGCCTCGCTGAGGACGTCGCCAACGCGGTACTGTGGTTGGCTAGCGACGAGTCCGGCTACACCAGTGGTCACACCCTGACCACCGATGCGGGCATTACCATTGGTGCAACGACGGACGGTCCTGAATTCGCGGAGTACGCGCCGATAATCCGCGAAGCCGGCAAGTCCGGCCTGGATTAAACCCAAAATCATTGGACGGCGGCCTGCTCTATAAGCCGCCGTTCATCATCAAGCCCGCTTTTCGAATTCCAGTTCGGGGAAGTCGTCGTTGACCGACTCGCGTAACCTGTCGTAGTAGACATTGGCGCCACCGAAGTAGATCAGCACGCGCGGGTTGTGGTCCGCGATATTGGCGCCCATCATCCAGGAATTCACCTTGTCGCCATCGTTCATAAGGGTCTGCGCGTGCACCTCAGCAACGTGGGCCGACCACTCATCTTCCGCCTCCTGCTTGGGCTCGAATACATCGTAACCCTCGCTCTCCATCTTCTTGATGCAGTCGGTGACGTACTTTACATTCTGCTCGATAGAGGTCGGCAGGTTGGCGAAGGGTGCCTGGGGTCCGGTGATGGTAAACATGTTGGGAAAGTCCGCCACACAAACACCCATGATGGACTTGGAAGTCTTATCCCACTTGTCGTGTAGTGACTGTCCGCTTTTGCCGCGAATGGGGAATGCTTCCAGCGCACCAGTGTAGGCCCTGAAGCCAGTGGCGATAACGATGATATCGAATTCATAGTCGTTCTCGGTTGTACGCACGCCGGTTTCAGTAATCTCCGTGATCGGCTCCCGGTCACGGATATCCACCAGGTGCACGTTGTCCCGGCTGTAAGCTTCCAGGTAGCCGTGGTCCAGTGGTGGGCGCTTGGCAAACAACGGGTACTCACCCAGCTTGGGCACCAGTATGTCTGCAATCTCCGGGTCCTCTATACGCTCCCTCATCTTGTCGATGATGAACTGTGAGGCCATGTCATTGGCTTCCCGGGTGGCCAGCAGATCGTCGAATGTTTCAAACACCCAGCGGAAACTGCCGTTCCAGTTTTCCTCAAAGATTCGCTGCACTTCCTCCGGTGGCGTATCTACCGCGTTGCGTCCAACGGGGCTGTCAAAGGCCATGCCGAAAACGTGGTTGCGGCACTTGGCCACGATCTCATCGTAGTTGTCCTTGATCTCCTTCTCCCACTCCGGCGTCATCGGCCGCTGCATAGCGGGCAGGATGAAGTTCGGCGTGCGGTGGAAGACCGTGACGCTGCCGGCAGTCTCGGCCATGACAGGAACCATCTGCACGGTGGTGGCCCCGGCGCCAATGATGCCTACGCGCTTGCCCGCGTAATCGAGGCCCTCGGGCCAGCGTGAGGAGTGGAACAGGGGCCCCTTGAAGCGGTCCATACCCTCGATCCTGGGTATCACCGGCTCTGAGATCATGCCCATGCCGCTGACAAAATACTTGCAGGTATAGCTGTCGCCGCCGGCCGTCGTGATCAGCCAGTGGCCACTTTCCTGCTGGTACTCCGCGCTGACGATCTCGGTGTTTAACTGGATGTGGGGCCACATTTCGCATTTGTCAGCGACGAAGTGCATGTAGCGGTGAGTTTCTTCCCAGCCGGGGTAGCGCTTTGACCAGGACCACTCCTGAAGGATCTCCTTGGAGAAGGCCAGGCAATAGTAGTAGCCCTCACTGTCTGTGGCGGCGCCGGGATAGCGATTCCAGGTCCATGTACCACCGATGTCAGACGCCTTGTCGAACACCTTGATCGACAAGCCGGCTTCGCGCAGGTAATGAATCAGTGCGAGACCCGCAAAGCCGGCGCCAATGGAGATTACGTCGTAGTCTGGCTGACCCTCTGTTGCCGGGTTTTTGCTCTGCTTTTGTTGCTCGCTCATCGATATTCTCCTGATCTTATTGTTCCAGCAGTGAAGGAATGCCCGGGTTTCTCAGAATCGGGCCTGGCCGCCAGTGCCATCAAAACTTTAATTTAATTCAAAAAATGCTATTTCGCTACCCCGGCAGCCTGTGTATCACTCCAGGAAGTGGCCGTATTTTTTCATCGCCGCCGCATGCTGCGTGGGCGTGTGGTAGGTCGGGAAAAGGCCGGGGGCGGCTTCATAGTCCCTTAGTATTGTGCGCGACACGGTAACCTTGTGTACCTCGGTCGGACCGTCAACCATTCCCAGCTCGGGTATATTGGCCCACATGGTCATCAGCGGTGTCTCATCCGACACACCGATACTGCCGTGCAACTGCATGGCCCGGTAAATGACATCCTGCAGTATCTTGGGCGTGGCCGCCTTGATTGCTGCGATCTCCTTGCGCACTTCGCGGTTGTACTCCTTGTATTTGTCGATCAGCCAGGCGGTATACAGCACATGCAGGCGATACTGCAGTATCTGGGTGTAGGTGTCGGCGATCTTGTCCTGGGTCATTTGCTTGTTGGCCAGCAACTCGCCCTTGGTCCTGCGGCTGAGGACGCGTTCACACATCATGTCCATGGCCTTCTTCAATACTGCCACGCTGCGCATGGCGTGGTGGACGCGGCCGCCACCGAGACGAGTTTGTGCGACCAGGAACCCCTTGCCTTCATCGCCCAGCAGGTTGTCAGCCGGCACGCGGCAGTCGGTGAAGCGGATGTAGCCGTGTACGCCGTCACCTTGCTCTACATAAGGACCCACTGCTGTGTTGCGCAGGATTTCCATTCCCGGCGTGTCTTTTTCCACCAGCACGATGGATGCGCCTTCATGGATGGGCACGTCAGGATTAGTCACTACCATCACCAGCAAAAACTCGGACAAGCGGGCATGGGAGGCAAACCACTTCTCGCCGTTGATGACCCACTCGTCACCGTCCCGGTGAGCAACGCAGGTAAATTCTGCCGGGTCTGCGCCGGCCTGGGGTTCGGTCATGGAGTAGCAAGAAGCGATCTTGCCGTCGAGCAGCGGCTGCAGGTACTTCTTCTTTTGTTCTGGCGTGCCGAAGTGGGCGAGGATCTCGGCATTGCCCGAGTCAGGCGCCTGGCATCCGAAAACGCTGGGGCCAAAGCGACTGCGCCCGAGTATTTCATTCATGAGTCCCAGCTTGACCTGGCCGTAACCTTCACCGCCTAATTCCGGCCCGATGTGGCAAGCCCACAAGCGTTTCTCTTTTACAATTTCCCTGAGCGGCGCCATGGCGGCAGCGGCAGGGGATTCCGGGTCCCAGGGATCGCCGGGACCGCGGAACACGAGGTCCAGCGGCTCAATTTCTTCCCGGGTAAATTCTTCAATCCAGTTCAGTTGCTCCTGGAACTCACTGTCGGTTTCGAAACTCCAACTCACTCTCATTCCCCTGGATATGTTGCGTTTGCTTGACTTGCAGTGGCCCTAGTATAAACTTGCTAGACACAAACAAGCAAATTACAGGGACTAAAAAATCCGTGGCTAACAATGACTGATACGAGGGTTTGGTTGATCACGGGTGCGTCCCGGGGTATCGGATTGGCCCTGGCAAAACGGGTGCTGGACGCCGGTGAACGGGTAGCTTTGCTGGCGCGAGGCGACGCTGTGCACGAACTCGCCGCTGGGTTGGGTGAGGATTGTATAGCCTGCCAGGCCGATGTCTGTGACCCAGGCGAGGTCGATGCGGCGCTGAAACAGCTGATTGCCCACTGGGGCCGGCTCGATGTGTTGGTCAATAACGCGGGTCTGCATCGGGGTGGACGGGTCAGTAAATTGTCCGATGAAGACTGGTTGAGCGTGCTGGCCACCAACCTGAGCGGCGCACGTCACACCATCCGTGCTGCGGATCCCCACCTTGGTGCGGGTGGCGCGATTATCAATGTTGGCGCGGTTGTTGGCTTTCGCGGATTCCCGGGTGATTCGGCTTATGCTGCATCGAAAGCGGGGCTGGCGGGTCTCACGCGGGCACTGGCGATCGAGTACGCCGGCCGCGGCATTGGGGTGAACCTGGTAATACCCGGACTGGTCCTCACCGAAATGACAGGGGCGCTGTCAGAGAAGGCGCTGGAGTCCATGTGCAAAACGATTCCCATGGCGCGTTACGGGGAGGCCGACGAGATTGCCCAGGTCATTCAATCAGTGAGCCAGTCTAGTTACATGACCGGTGCTTTTATTCCGGTGGATGGCGGATTGATGAGCAGCTTTGGCATTCCGGGTTGATGACGTGAGTGGGCCGTCAGTGATCGCGGAGGACGCCCTGGGTGACTGGCTTGCAGCCAATACACCCTACCGGGGTGTCAGCGTTGAGAAGGTGCTGGCGGGGGGAAACTCCAATCTCACCCTGCAACTGACATCGGACCAGGGGCCAGTGGTTTTACGTACACCACCGGAAAGTGCAATTTCGCCCAAGGCGCATAGGGGAATTGAGCGCGAGGCCAGGGTTATGCAGGCGCTCCAGGGCCGGGTACAAGTACCCGAGGTATTGGCCTGGTGTGAGGACGTGTCTGTCATTGGGCGGCCTTTCCTGCTGGTGTCCCTGGTGGATGGCGTGTCGATAAGCGACACGCTGCCAGCAAGCTACCCGGATGACGCCGCCACGATCAATGCGCTGGGCGAGGGTTTGGTCGACGAATTGGCCGCCATCCACAGTGTGCCATGGCAAGAAGTCGGGCTGGCCGACTTTGGGAACCCCGATCAGTTCCTGCAGCGTCAGCTTGATCGTTGGCGTGAGATCCGCGCTCGTTCGCAGGTGCGTGAACTGCCCCGGATTGAATCACTGGGGCGATGGCTTTCTGAAAACTTGCCGCCGGCTAGCCCTGGCTGCCTGGTGCATGGGGACTACCATCTCGATAACACCTTGTCGCGACCTGATCAGCCGAGGCTCGCCGCGGTGATTGACTGGGAACTCGCGACTATTGGTGACCCGCTAAGCGACCTTGGATTATTGCTGATGTTCTGGGGTGCGCGCTCGGTCGAACCGCCTGGTTTCGCCCATGTGCAGGCGGTCACCCGTAGGGAAGGGGTGCACAGCCGGCGCCAGCTCGCGGAACGTTGGGCCAGCGCCACCGGTTCGTCTATCGAACACCTGGATTTCTACATGTGCTTCGCGTTCTGGCGTCTGGCCGCCATTGTCGAGGGAGCCTACCAGTTATACCTGGAGGGTAAGGTGGACACAGCTTACGCCCGGGGCCTGGAATGGGACGTGCCGGCGCTATTGGAAGAGGCAAGCGCTGCCGCAAATGGGGAATGGTGATATGACGAGCGGTGTTTCGACTATGAATGCAACCATGATGCATATGCCGATGACGGTGAGGATGCTGATGGAGCACGGTGCCCAGGTGTTCCCCGGGAGCCGCGTAGGCACCTACGACGGCCAGTCCGTGAGCTATACCCCCTATAGCGAGATCGCCGACAACGCAGCGCGATTGGCCACAGTGCTGGCGCAGCTGGGCGTAGCCAGGGGCGACCGGGTTGGAACCTTTAGCTGGAATAACCTGGCCCACATGGAGGCGTATCTGGCGATCCCATCCATGGGAGCGATCATGCACACGGTAAACATTCGCCTGTCGCCGGAGCAGATTGCCTATGTGATCAACCACGCAGAAGACAAGGTGTTGATCCTTGATGCGAGCCTGCAGGAGGTTTTTGAACCGGTACTGCCGCTGCTGGAGACGGTAGAGCATATCCTGTTGGTGGGAGGCGAGGTGCAGCCCCTGTGGACTATTCCTGTGCAGCTATACGAGACCGCGCTGGCGGAGCAAGCGGCTCAGTTTGACTGGCCTGAACTCAATGAAACCAGCGCCGCCGCGATTTGCTATACCAGCGGTACCACCGGTAATCCCAAGGGCGTGGTTTACAGCCATAGAACGACCTTTATGCACTCGCTGGCGTCCCGGGCCACCGATACCTTTGGTATCAACGAGCGCGACAGGATCCTGCTGCTGCCGCCCATGTTCCATGCCAATTCCTGGGGCCTGCCCTATAGCGGCTGGATGAGCGGCAGCGATTTCATCATGCCCGGACCGCACCTCCAGTTCGATGGTATCGAGGCAATGATTCGCAGCGAGCGGCCCACCTTTACCGCCATGGTACCGACCATACTGGGCGACCTGTTGCGGGCATCCAGTGATCGTGACCTGCCCATGGACAGTTTCCGAATGTTGGTCTGCGGTGGTTCCGCAGTGCCGGCTGCGATGATTGATGCTGCCCGGGATCAATGGGGCGTTCCCGTGTTGCAGGGTTGGGGCATGACCGAGACCAGCCCGCTGTGTGCCTTGTCGCATCCACCCCGTGATCCGGGCGAGAAGGGAGAGACTCCCTGGCGGGTCAAAAGTGGACGACCCGTTCCCGGTGTGCAGGTGCGTGTCGTGGATGACGCTGGTGTGGCCGTGCCGCACAACGGCGTGGACGTGGGTGAACTGCAATTGCGCGGGCCCTGGATCACCGGTTCCTACCACGCAGGAGCAGGCGCGGACTCCTTTACCGAAGACGGTTGGTTGAGGACCGGCGATGTCGGTCATATAGACGAGAAGCATTACGTACAGCTGACTGATCGTAGTAAGGATGTCATCAAGTCCGGCGGTGAATGGATTTCTTCCGTCGATCTGGAAAACGCGTTGGTAGGACATCCCGATGTGGTGGAGGCGGCGGTTATTGCGATAGATGATGAGCGCTGGCAGGAGCGCCCGCTCGCCATAGTGGTAAGCGGGCGGGATACGCTGACGGCGGAAGAGCTGCGTGAATACCTCTCCAGCCGTGTAGCCGGGTTTTGGGTTCCCGAGTACTGGGCGTTCTGCACTGAAATCGCCAAGACAAGTGTTGGCAAGATCGATAAAAAATCCCTGAGAGAAGCCCAGCAGCGGCAAGCTTTCGATATCGAATACAAAAAATAACGGTATCTGCGGTACAGGTGCCTGAGGGCAACATGGCGACAAAAACGACTGAAAAGCAATCGGCTAACGGCCGTCGTACCCAGGCGGAAAGGACGGCCCTGTCGGATCAAAAAATGTTCGAGGCAGCTATCAAGCTGATCATCGAGCGTGGAACACAGAAGACAACGCTCAAAGAGATTGGTGAGATGGCGGGTTACAGTCGCGGGCTGGCCAACTATCGCTTCGGTTCAAAAGATGGGCTTATGTTGGAGTTGTTCGCGAGGTTTGATGAGCGCTGGAAGAAGCACCTGAACGACTACGTGGAGGACAAGGCGGGTATCGCCGGAATAAAGTCCGCCGCCGGCGCCCTGCGTGATTTTCTCAAGCTGGAGCCGGAATATATGCGCGCCATGTACATCCTCTGGTACGAATCCCTGGGGCATGAGTCTGAAATACGCACCCGTCTGGCAGATCATCACCGCGTTTACCGGGAGGATGCGACCCGCTGGATCCGGCGTGGGATTGAGGACGGCGAGATTTCCGCCAGCGTGGATGCCGAGCAGTTTGCAGTGCAGTATTGTGCCTTTATCTTTGGCACGGTTTACCAATGGTTGGTCAATGCCCAGGCGCTGGACCTCGATGCGCTGTTCGCTGACTATGAATCGAATGTTGAAAAGCTATTGAGCAACTCTTAAGCAAGCCGTATCCGACTTAATTATTAGAAAAGGAATCCAGCTGATGAGCTACCTGACAAGAGAAAATGGCCACAAGGTTTACTACGAAAGTCACGGCGATGGTCCGAACGCACTGCTGCTGATACACGGTTGGGGTATGAGCGGGCGAACCTGGGATCATGTGGTGCCGGCGCTGTGTGCCCAGGGTCACCGTGTGTTATTGATTGATCACCGGGGTTGCGGGAATTCCGACAAGGATTTTTCCGATCTCAGTATTGATGCCATTGCCGGGGATGTCGTCGCACTGGTCAAGGAGCTGGCTATTGAGTCCGTGATACTTAACGGCTGGTCGCTGGGTGGTGCGGTGGCGGTAGAAGCGGCTGACCAGTTGGGCGATGTCTGCAAGGCGCTGGTGCTCACCTGCGGGGCAACCCCTATCTATACCCAGAAGCCGGATTTACCCCATGGCGGCACTGAAGAAGATATGGCGGGCACACTGGCGGCGCTGGCAGAAGACAGGGTGAATTTCCTGCACGGCCTGTCGCAGGTAGTTTGTGCCAGGGACGTGGGTCCTAATATCGAGCACTGGTTCTGGCAGATATTCCTGCAGGCCTCGCCACTTGCCGGGGCATCCCTGGGTGAGCTGGCGACGCTCGATCAGCGCGAAAAGCTGGCAGCGCTGCCAATGCCTGTTCTCGCTTATGTGGGCAGCGAAGATGGTTTCGTGGCCCCGCCAATTTGTCGTTGGGTGGGAGACAATCACCCCAATGCCCGGGTGGTGGAATACGAAGGCGTGGGGCACGCTCCGTTTATTGAAGAGCGCCAGGGATATATTGATTCACTCCTGGGGTTTGTTTCTGAAATTTACTCGAACTGATGGTGGGTGACAGCATGAGCAGCAGTGTTAACTACGGACTTTGGTACGACTTTCGTAATCCGGGCCCCTGGCGACAGGATTTCGAGCACTTTTACGCGGAGCGCCTGGACCAGATTGCCCAGGCTGAAAGCATGGGTTTTGATTCGGTGTGGTTAACCGAGCACCACTTTTGTGAAGACGGCTACACGCCGTCACCGCTGGTGCTGGCCTCAGCTATTGGCGCGCGCACACAGCGCATGCGCATAGGCACGAATCTCATGTTGCTGCCACTACACGACCCGGTGCGCATGGCTGAAGACAGTGCGACACTCTCGCTCTGCACCGGCGGTCGCTTCGACCTGGGTGTTGGTATCGGTTACCGGCAGCTCGAATTCGACCAGTTCCAGCGCAAGCTATCGCACCGTCCTTCCCTGGTGGAAGAGGGCATCGAGATCATACGACGCAGTTGGTCGGGAGAACCGGTAAATTTTGAGGGCAAGCGTTTCAATGTGGGTGATCTACGGGTCACACCGGCGCCAGTACATCAGCCGGATATCCTTTTGGGCGGTATGGTAGAGCCTGCCATCGAGCGTGCGGCGCGGGTTGCGGATGGTTTCCTCTGCACCGGCGGTATTGGACTCGATATGTACAGCGAGGCCTTGCACAAGCAGGGTAAGCAGCAGGCAGACGGCAAGGCTGTGTTGGGCTGCTGGGCCATTATAGCGGAGGATCCGGAAGCCGAGGCCGCCAGGGTTGGCGAGCATGTGCTGTACCAGGCCAATGAGTACATCAAGTGGGGAGCCTTTGGTCCGCCGGACCAGACACCGCTATTCGCAGATGCGCAGCAGGCGATTGAAAATGGACTGTATGAACTCTGGGACGCCGACACTGCGGTTGCGCAGCTCAGTCAGCTGCTGGAAAGCTACCCCATGATCAGCGATATCCACTTTTGGGCGCAGTTCCCGGGTGAATCGGTGGAGTCAGGTAGTGCGCGGATGCGCTACATTGCGGAGCAGGTGCTGCCCCGACTGCGCTAGACCGGGTCGAACCCGCACATGCGCTGCAGGGTGTTGAGGAATAGACGGTGTGCACCTTTCAGGTCGATGTCGTCGTCAAAGTAGACGGCGGATCGCAGTCCGATCATCATGGAATAGGCGATCTCGGCGGCGTCAGATGAGCTTTCCATGAAGGCCGATGGGGCGGCATCGAATATCTGGATCAGGTAAGCCTTGCAGCTGAGGTCAAACTCAGCCTTGGTGACTTTTAAAACATCGTCGTGCACGGCGGCGCCAAAACATTCCAGCATGAAGCCAATCTCCGTCTTGGTGCTGGCTTCGCCCTTGAACCAGAAATCTGCCAACAGGCGAACCTGTTGTTCCGGGGCCTCCATGATGAATTCCGCCATTCGCTCCAGGAAGCGGACAGAGACCGCCTCGAAATACTGCTCGAGTATCGCCTCCTTACCCTTGAAGTAATACAGCAGGTGGCTGGCAGACATGTCAGCCCCCTCGGCGATGTCCGCGAGCGTGGTTTTCACGTAACCCTTGTTGATTACGCAGTCGTGCAAGGATTTGAAAATTTTCCGGCGGCGCTTGTCTCCGCGGGTGTCGGCTTTGGCCCTGTCATTATCCGGGGCAATTTTTGTCGAGTGTTTTGGCATGGCGCGCAACCTTATCACCGCATGGTCGGGCCTGTCAGCAAAATGGCATACAGACTTATTCGCGGCTATTTCTTGAATAATATTCAAAACACACCTAATATCCAATCAGAATTTTTACGGAGACCGGTCTTGTGGGTATAGACAATATGCGATTCCTTATAACCGGCGGCGCGGCGGGTATCGGTGCGGGTACGGCGAGATTGGCCGCCAGCCGGGGCGCCAGGGTGGTGTTGTCCGATCTGAACGACGCCGCGGGCGAAGCGCTGGCTGCTGAAATAAACGAAGCTGGCGGTAGCGCTATATACCGACACTGTGATGTCACCGACGCCGACCAGGTGCAGGGATTGATGCAGGCGGCCGCCGAAGAATTTGGCGGTATTGACGTGCTGCACAACAATGCCGGTATTCACGAGAGCATGATCAGCGCTGACCTTAGCCTGGACACTATGAGCCTGGAGACCTTTCAAAAGGTGATCAGTGTGAACCTGACAGGTGCCTGGTTGTGTGCGAAATATGCCCTGCCATACCTGCGCGAAAGCACGCAGGCATCGATCATTAACGCCGGTTCCACCAGCTCCCTGTCAGGCTATCCACAGTGCCAGGCCTATGGCGCCAGCAAGGGTGCCATCATGCAGATGACCAAGATGCTGGCGGTTGACCTGGCGCCGGACAAAATTCGGGTGAACTGTTACTGCCCGGGCTCAATTCACACGCAGATAGTGGACAACTATCTGGCTGCGGCACCCGACCCGCAGGCCGTACTGAATACCATGACCCAGACGCACCTGGTGCCGCGCATGGGTCAGCCGACGGATGTCGCTGAACTGGTATGTTTCCTGGCAAGCCCCGAGTCTGCCTTTGTTAACGGCGCCGTCTGGACGATTGATGGTGGGTCCCTGGCGTGGCGCGGAACCCTTGATGTACTGGGAATGGAGGTTGAGACATGAGTATTTCACTAGAGGAAAAACTGGCAATCCATGAGCTGCTTGGTCGCGCGGCATTTGCCTATGATGATCGCGATACGCAGATGCTGGCAGACTGCTTTGCAGAAGATGCAGAGTTCAGTATGCGCATTGGCGGCGGGGATTTGGTGGGGCCGTTTGTCGGTCGCGAGGGCATCATGTCCCTGATGACGGGGTCCATGGAGGAGCAGACTGATGTGCGTCGCCACGTGGTGTCCAACATATTCTTCGACGAGCGCATCCAGGGCGACCCCCTGGCGATTTCCAACCTGACGCTGATGGCCACCGAGAACGACGAGATCAAATTGCTGTCCGCCGGCGTCTACAGGGATACGGTGGCCAGGATTGATGGGCAATGGCGAATTGCCAATCGTTACCTGGAGCTGGACAAGAGCTACTGACGGAAGCCTATTGTGAACATTGGAAAAATACCTGCCAAGACTGCCTTGCTGGATCCATCCCGGGAAGCGCTGATCGATATACCGAATAATCGCCGGCTCAGTTATGGCGATCTGGATCGGCGCGTGCGCCAGTTGGCCAATGCGCTGTTGGACCAGTTGAAGCTGGAACGTGGTGAGCGAGTCGCGATTCTCTCCAGAAACAGCATTGAGTACATGGAGATCTACTATGCCTGCGCGCGGGTGGGGCTGATAGCGCAGCCCTTGAACTGGCGTCTGGGCGTGGATGAATTATCCCGCATCATCGAAGACGGCGAGCCTCGAGCCCTGATTTGCTCAGACGAATATGTCGATGTCGCCAGCAGTTTGCAGCAGATGGTTACGGTTGGCAGCTGGCTCTATTTTGGCGCTGACAGCGATGGCTCCTACGAACAACTGTTGCTGTCGGGCTCCGATTCTGAGCCGGCGGTTTCGGATTCTGTGGGCGACGATGACCCGGTTCTCATTCTTTATACCGGCGGCACCACGGGCGAATCCAAGGGGGCCCTGCACTCCCACAAATCGCTGTTCATGGGCATGATCAATCAAACCGTTGCCGAGCGCGTCCTGCCGACCGACGTTTACATGTTGACCGGCCAGATGTTCCACATACCGGTCGCCCTGGCCATGAACTACATGGCTCACGGCTGCCCGCTGGTGTTGATAAATTTCGAGGCCAAATTGGCGCTGGAAGTCATACAGCAAGAGAAGGTGTCGGCGTTTCTTGGCATTACCACCATGCTTAACTGGATGATGGCGGTTGACGATTTTGACGGCTATGACATCAGCAGCCTGCGCAATATCCAGTATGGCGGCGGTCCTATGCCGCATAGCGTTGTTGCCGCCGCACTATCGAAGTTCCCCTGTACCATCATCCAGGGTTATGGTCAGACCGAGGGTATGACCATGAGCTTCCTGTCCCAGGAGGATCACATTGAGGCCCTCGCTGGAAATCATGCGGAGCGCCTCAGTTCCTGCGGCCGGGAAGGCTTCGTCACATCGATCAAGCTGGCCTATCCGGAAGGCAATGAGGTTCCCCGCGACGGCAAAACCCCGGGCGAGATCCTGGTGCGTTCCGAAGCCAATATGCTCGGCTACTGGCGCCGCCCGGAGTTGACCGCCGAAACCATTCGCGATGGCTGGATGTGGACCGGGGATGTGGCGACCTGGGACCAGGACGGTTACATCTTCATCGTGGACCGCGCCAAGGACATGATTATTTCCGGCGGCGAAAATATCTACAGCACCCAGGTCGAGGCCGCCGTGCACCAGCACTCCGCGGTGCTGGAGTCCGCGGTATTTGGTATTCCCGACGACGAGTGGGGCGAAGCCGTGAAGGCGGTCGTTGTGCTCAAGCCGGGCGAGTCTGCCACGGAGCAGGAGATTATCGATACCGCGGCCAAGCACCTGGCTTCCTACCAGAAACCCAAGTCGGTGGACTTCGTCGAGAGCCTGCCCAAGGCACCTACCGGCAAGATTCTCAAACGAGAGTTACGCGATCCCTACTGGCAGCAGGAAGGCAAGAAGGTATGACAGGACTGTTAAGCCAGGAGCTATTGGCCAACATCGGTCGCGAGAGCGAGCCGCAGCGAGAGTTGGTAACACGGCGTGATATCCGCAAGTACGCGATAGCCACGGACAACCGGCAGCGCAAATACCTGGACGGTGACCAGGCGCCGCCCATGTTCCATGTGCCCCTGTTCTGGGACGTGGTAGAACTCGACCAGCTTACGCCTGATGGCGTTTCCATCGACCGGCTGCTGCCCAGGTTTCCTCTGGAGAAAGCCATGGCTGGTGGGCTCAGGATTGAGTACCACAAGCCTGTCTTCCCGGGCGACTGGCTTACCGCCACCCGCACCCTCACCGATATCTACGAAAAGCAGGGTAGGTCGGGTGCACTGATCTTCTACGAGGTGGTGATGGATATAGTTGATGAGGCGGGTGAGTTGGTAATTCGCGAGAAAACCACGAGGATTTTACGATGAGCAGTGAGGCCGGCAGTGTGGGCCAGCGTCTTGTGGCGGCAGGTGAGCAACTTCCTGAGCGCTCCTACACCCCTGACAACGTGCAGCTGATGCTTTACAACGCCGCGCTCTGGAATGCCCACAGGATTCACTTCGACGAGCCCTATGCCAGGGATGTGGAGAATTATCCCGGTCTGGTCATTGCGGGGCCCTTGCTCGGGGACTGGTTGAATCAGTGTGTAGAGGAGTGGCTGGGCGATGACGGTGTACTTACCGGGATTGAGTATTCCAATCGCATCGCCTGTTACATCGGCGAGACCCTGGTCTCGGGCGGTACCGTCAAGGAGTTTGATGCCGACAGCGGTGAGGCGCTGATCGATGTCTTTATTCGCAATGAGGCAGGAGACAATGTTGCGCCCGGGGTGGCTACGGCAAGGTTGGGAGAGGCCCGCGTTTAAGTGTCGAGTTTACGTGGCCAGGTAGCGATAGCAGGTGCAGCTGATACGGCGGTGGGTATTGTGCCTGGGTGGAGCCCGACCGAGCTGTGTGTGGAGGCAGCGCTGTCGGCGCTGGCCGACGCCGGCCTGGACAAGGGCGAGGTCGATGGGCTGATCACCTGTAACGCGATGGCCGAGCCCATCATGTATCACGCTGAGGCAGTGGCGGAGTACATGCAGATTTTTCCTCGCTACTGTATGAGCGTGAATACCGGCGGTGGCACCACGTTTTCAGCTCTCCATCATGCGGCTTCCGCAATTGTTACCGGCATGGCCGATACCATACTGATCAGCATGGCGGATAGCTTGCGCAGCAGTATGACCCGGCAACAGGCGATGATTGCCCAGTCCGCTACCGGGCACCCGCAATTTGAACAACCCTATGGACCGACAGTGCCTGCCTATTACGCACTAATCGCCATGGCGCATATGGCCGAGTACGGAACCACACCGGAGCAGTTTGCCGAGGTGGCCGTTTCCTGCCGGGCACATGCGGCACGCAATCCAACGGCGCAGATGCGCGAGCCAATCTCAGTCGATGACGTTCTCGCATCGCGCATGATTGCCGACCCCCTGCATTTGCTGGATTGTTCGCTGGTGTCGGACGGTGGTTCTGCGGTGATTGTTACCTCGGCGGAGAGGGCCCGGGATTTACCGCAGCCTCCGGTCTACCTGCTCGGCGTGGGTGAGGGTCACAGCCATGAACACATCAGCCAGGCAGCGAGCCTGACCACCTCTGCTGCCAGGGAGTCGGGACAGCTGGCTTATGCTATGGCGGGCCTGGGCCCGTCAGATATGGATTTTGCCCAACTCTACGACTGCTTTACGCCCACGGTACTGGTAGAGCTCGAAGACCTTGGCTTCTGTGACAAGGGCGAGGGCGGTGCCTACCTGCAAACCGGTGTCACCAAACCCGGTGGCAGTCTGCCGGTTAATACGCACGGCGGCATGTTGTCACACTGTCACCCCGGCAACCCCGGCGCTATGTTTGCCCTGACCGAGTCCGTGTGGCAATTGCGGCGCACGGCGGGTGAGCGGCAGGTACCGGGCGCAGAAACTGCACTGGTCCATGCCCAGGGCGGCATCATGTCCAGTCACACCACCATTATCCTCGGCCGGGAGTGCGACTGATATGGACAAGATTTTGCCGCGGCCGGGCGACTTGAGTGCACCCTACTGGGAAGCCTGCCGTGAGGGCGAGTTGAAACTACAACGCTGCAGTGGCTGTAACAGTTACCAGTTCTACCCACGCCGGTTTTGCACCGGCTGTGGCGGGCGCGAGCTCGAGTGGGTCGTCGCCAGCGGCAATGGCAGCGTGGCCAGCTACTCGGTGGTCAGGCGGGCGATTTCCGACGCCTACACCGCGCCTTATCTGATTGCCCTGGTAGACCTGGATGAGGGCCCGCGGATGATGAGCAATATCATCGACGTGGACGTCGAGGCAGTCAGCATTGGCTGCAAAGTGGCTGTGGATTTTGTGGCCTGGTCACAGGATGTGACGATGCCGGTGTTTAGAGTTCTCGAGGGGGAAACTGCACTATGAATGCGAACACTATACCGCTCGCGGTGATCAACCCGGACGCTCCCGGTGACTCTCTGGAGGCAAAGCAGCCGCATATTGATAACGGGGTTGAGTGCTACAGCAAAGACGGTTATTTCAGCCGTGAATACATGCAGCGTGAGTGGGAGAAGATCTGGACCCGCTCCTGGCTTATCGCCGGCGTCGAGTCAGATCTTCCGGAAACCGGGGACTATTTCCTGTTTGAGGTCGGTGATGAATCCATCATCGTGACTCGCGATGAGGAGGGTATCAAAGCCTTCTACAACGTGTGCAGTCACCGCGGCGCGAGGTTGGTGGTCGAGCAGCGCGGTAACAAGAAAGTATTTGTCTGCCCATTTCACGCCTGGAGTTTTCACAACAATGGTGAATTGCGGCGCATTACCGATGAGGAAAGCTTTCAGCCTGAGGTGGTGGCACATCGGCCGGGTCTCACCGCCCTGGCCTGTGAAGTCCATGCGGGCATTGTTTTCATTAGTATGAACGAAAACCCGGCGCCGCTACTGGAGAGCATTGGGCTGCCCGAGGGCTACCTGGAGGCCTACCAGATTGATCAGATGAGAGTGGTGCGACACTCTCGCAGTGAATGGGGTGCCAACTGGAAAGTAGGGGTTGAGGCTTTTTACGAAAGCTACCACCTGCACGTGGTGCACCCGGAAACCCGCGGCGTAATGGGCGACCTCAACGTGCAGTACGACCTGTATGCCAATGGTGCCAGTCGCATGATTGTGCCCTTGGGGCAGCTCAGCCCAAGGCAGCAGGATCAGGATACTGTCAATGAGGGACTGCAGGGGATGCTGCGGGACGCCGGGGTGGACCCGGAGGGCTTCGAGGGCACGGCCGCTGACGTGCGCCGGGCCATCCAGCAGGGCAAACGTGAACGCGCGCAGCGCCTTGGGCTCGATTACTCGCGCTTTGTCGATGGTCAGTTGTCGGATAGCTGGGCCACCGGGATATTCCCTAATGTGCAGATCGGCTGCCACCCGGAAGCCATATTCCTGATGCAGTTCCTGCCGCACCCCACCGACCCTGAGCTGTTTTACTATGACACGATGACGCTGATTTTCCCGGCCGATGACCCCGATTACTGCCCGCCCGCCTGGATGGGCTTACCCGAGGGGACTGATGTCAGTGGCAGGACGCGGCCCGATACCGAGCACTACACACTGCAAGAAGACGCCAATCTTGGCCTGGTGTTGAGCCAGGACTCGGTATTGTTGCCGGTCGTACAGCAGGGAATGCGTTCGCGCGGATTCAAAGGCCAATTGTGGGGTGAGCAGGAGCAGCGCCTGCGACATTTTCACGTGGAACTGGAAAAACGACTGCAGGCGTAAAAGTTCAGTATTTGTGCACAGCGCTTACTTGACAAAAACAAGTAACATGTGCATTCTTGAATAAGATTCAAAAACATAATAGTGAGTAAGGGAGCAAACCATGAAAACCCGCAATCATTCCAACAGCTACAAAAACTGGCAGCGGTTCAAGACATCCCTGGCAGTAAGCCTGTTGCCGGCGATGGCATTGACCGCAGGTCCTGTGAGCGCGCAAGACTCTGCGACGCTGGAAGAAATTCTGGTTACAGCGACCCGCCGCGCTGAGACCGATATCCAGACAACGCCTGTAGCTGTGACGGCGGTGACGCCTGTCGAGATTGCACGGGTAGTACCGCGCGACCTCGGTGATATTTTGACCTACGCGCCCAACGTTATCAGCGGCAAGCAGCCCGCGTTTAACTCGGCAAACTTCGCCATACGTGGCGTCGGCCAGAACGGCATCATCCTGTATTTTGAGAACCAGGTGGGGGTGACTGTCGATGACTTTGTTATTCCCCATATCCAAACTGCCAATATTGAAATGCTGGACATCGCGGCCGTTGAAATTCTGCGCGGCCCGCAGGGAACCTTGTTCGGTAAAAACACCACGGGTGGTGTGATTAACGTCAAAACCAATCGCCCGCAGTTGGAAGCAAATTCACTGAAATTCCGTGGCCAGGTGGCCGAGCACGGCCGCTACGAAGCGGAAGCCGTTGCCAACTTTGCCATCGGTGACAAGTTCGCGTTTCGCGGCGCCGGCTTGTACATGAAATCTGATGGATACTTCGAAAACGGTGCCGAGTATGGTCCCGTGGGCGACTTTGGGGTGGGCTATCCGCTCGTTGGCGCCACCGGCAAGGGTGACGGTGATGATGTCGGCGGCGACGATGTGTTCTCCGGGCGCTTCAAGGCGCGCTGGCAGCCCACGGATGCCATCGACGTTAACCTCGCTTATGAGATCGTTCGTGATGACGGCGACGCACCTCCTTCGGTGAATGATACCCCGCCCAACAGCGGCTACCTGTGGAATGCGCTGGGCTTCACCCGGGATAGCGGCAACCCGCTCAACAACGCGGCGTCCACGCTTCGCGATGACGTGCTGCTGAAGATGGATGATCGCGGTCACGATATCGACGTGGACGGCTACTACATGAATGTCGATTGGGAGATCAATGATGATTACTCCCTGACCGCCTTTGCTGGCTACCGGGAGACGGACTCCTGGTTGCCCAGCACCTATACTGGCGAGGTAGGCCCGGTATCGCTGTTTGATGCCACCCGCCAGGACGAGCGTGACACCACGCAGTTTGAAGCGCGTATCGTGTCTGATCTCGACGGTCCGATTAACTGGGTCGCTGGTGCCTTCTACCAGGAGGACGATACAGATTTCACCGTGTCGCAGGTGCTTGGCTTTGTTGATATGACCATCGATTCAGGGGCGACGTTCGGAAATCCGCTCTTCTTTAATGAAAACCCGCAGGTGCTATCCAATTCGCAGGACGCAAAGTCCTGGGCGGTTTACGCCGATGCCAGCTGGGAGATCAATGAACAGTGGACAGTCAGCGGTGGCGTTCGTTACACCGACGAAGAAAAAGACTGGACCGGACGCAACCAGGTGTTCATTCAGGCACTGGATGGTGGCTTCGACCCGAACTTCACCTGGCGTGAGCTGGGTGAGCCCCTCAATGCGGCGAATTACTCGCGTTGGCCTACCGGTGTCGTGAAGGATGACGAGGACTGGGATGAGACCACCTGGCGTGCAACGATTGCTTACCAGGCCAATGACGATGTCTACGCCTATTTCAACTACGCGCGTGGCTTCAAGAGTGGCGGTTACAACGACCAGACCGGTACCGGCGGTAACCCTATCGAACCAGAGCAGGCTCGGCCTACGGATCCTGAGACGGCCGATTCCTTTGAGCTCGGTGTGCGCACCGAATGGTTCGAAAACACGGTGCGGGCCAACGCCACCGCCTTCTATGTCACCTACGATGACTCCCAGCAGCAGTTGCTGGCGGAAATCGAAGCTGATCGCGACGGCGATGGTATTAACGACAGCACCTTCCAGGAGACCCGCTTCTTCAACGCGGCGGAGATTAACGCCTACGGTGTTGAATTTGAGGGCACCTGGTTGGTCACTGACAACCTGACGGTACAGGGCAGTATCGGCTGGCTGGATTCAGAGTTTGATGAGTTCAAGGCTGACACCAACTTTGATGGAGTCATCGATACCGACCTCAGCAATAACGATGTCGCCAGGGCACCTGACTGGACCTACAACGTGGACTTTATCTATGACCACCAGCTATTTGGTGGCAACCTGACCTGGGATCTCAACGTCAACTATGTTGATGAGGCGGTCTATGCCTACACCTCTGTCCCTTCAACGCCTGATGGCATCACGGATGACCGTACCCTGGTCAACGCTTCCGCCGTATTCAGGCCCGGAAAGGGTAACTGGTGGGTGCGCGCCTTCGGTAAAAACCTCACCGACGAGGAGTATCGCGTCGGTCAACTACCGGTGGCTAACCTGTGGGTAATGTCCTATTACGGTGAACCCGTTACCTTCGGCATCGAGGGCGGTATGGACTTCGATTGGTAGCAGAAAATGTGTGGTGGGGGTGTTGCCTGAGATAATGGCACATCCTCAAGACGCTTGTTGTGTGGGTGTCTAACTAGTTGGGCCGGCGTTTGTCGGCCTTTTTTTGTAACGCCGGAAGTGGCCTATTCCAGGTACAGATATCATGCTGAAACGCTTGTTCATGCCAGCACTGGTTGATCCTCTCCGCTCGGTGGGAAGCCTGATGCGCAGCTTCCTCTTCCTGTGTCTCTCTCTTTGTCTCGGTTTGTCCGGCGCCGCAGCGGCTGCCGATGGTGAAGCGCTCTATGCTAAACACTGTCAGCACTGTCATGGCGGCAAGGTCTCCAAGGCGCCCCCCATAAGCTTGTTACAGATCATGTCTGCCAGCTCCATTTACCGTGCCATCAGTGAAGGCGTAATGCGCGAGCAGGCCTCAGAACTTAAGCAGGCCGAACGGGTTGCCCTGGCCGAGTACCTGACCGGCCAGAAACTTGTGCAAGGTAAGTCTGCACCACCGGCGCCTGCCTGTAGTGTGGATGATGACTGGTTCAATTTCGAAGCCAGGCCCGACCAGGCCGGCTGGGGCATGGATCTGCGCAACCAACGCCGGGTGGCGCCCGAGGTGGCGGGTATTGGTGCTAAAGATCTCTCGCGAGCCGAGCTCAAATGGGCCTTGGCATTTCCGGATGCCATTCGTGCGCGTTCACAGCCGGCAACCGCAGGCGGCGCCCTATTTGTGGGCAGCCAGAACGGTACTGTGTATGCGTTGGATCAGAACACGGGGTGTATACGCTGGACTTTTGAAACGGTGGCAGAAGTGCGTACCGCAATTATTGTTCAAGACTGGTCGCAAACGAAGCCTCCACACAGGCCCTTGCTCTTTTTCGGTGACCTGGTCGGTAATGTCTACGCTGTTGACGCTCTTAGCGGGAAGCTGGCCTGGCGGGATAGGCCCGATGACCACCCCAGTCTCACCCTGACCGCCGCGCCGGCATTGCACGACGGTGTGTTGTATGTGCCGCTGTCCTCGCTCGAGGTTACTGCTGCCGCTGATCCGAGCTATGCCTGTTGTACTTTCCGGGGTGGAGTGGCCGCCTATGATGCCCTGTCGGGCAAGCTACTGTGGACCGGTTATACCATTGACAAGAAACCCACCATCGTCGGCAAGAACTCGGTAGGAACGCCCCGCATTGCACCCTCGGGGTCACCCGTGTGGAATACGCCGTCACTCGATATCAAGCGCGGTGTTATGTATGTCGGTACCGGCGAGAATTACTCGTCACCGGCGAATGACACCAGCGATGCCATCATCGCCCTGAGCCTGGACGATGGCCATATCGTCTGGAAGCAGCAGATGACGCCGGGCGACGCCTGGAATATGGGTTGTGAGACCGAGCTGAAGATCAACTGTCCACCGGAAAACGGGCCCGACTATGACTTTGGTGCGGCGACCATAATCGCTCGCACCAGCGCGGGCGATGAGCTGGTGATTGCCGGACAAAAATCTGGTGATGTATACGCGCTTGACCCGGACAATGGCGGTGCCGTGGTATGGCATCGCAAATTGGGCAGAGGCGGCATCCAGGGCGGTGTGCATTTTGGCATGGCGGTCGATGGTGATCTGCTGTACGTGCCGATGTCAGATTTCGACGGCGGGCCGCGATGGCCCGGCACCCCACATCCGGGCATGTTCGCCCTGGACCTGGCTACGGGTAAGACGCGCTGGTTTACCCCGGCTGTAGATGTCTGCCAGGGCCGGGAGTTTTGCCAGCCCGGTATTTCCGCACCCGCCACGGCAATCGAGGGGGGCGTGGTGGCAGGCGCCATGGATGGACATCTGCGGGCCTATGATCGGCTTACCGGCAAGGTGATCTGGGATGTCGACACGACACTCCCTGTTCCCACGCTAGACGGAAAAACCAGCCGCGGTGGTTCAATCGGTGGTAGCTCCGGCCCGGTATTCAAGGATGGGATGTTGTTCATTAATTCGGGTTACGGTATCTATTTCCATATGCCGGGCAACGTCCTGCAGGCTTATGGTTTGAGTGAGTGAAAGGGCGCTGACCCCTTGGTTCCCTGAATGCAGTGTATTCATAGCCGGGACATTCCAATCGTCCTCGCCACGGGCTTTAATCAGTCCGTGACGCCTGAACGTACAGAAAGTATTGGCATTAACGCGGTGCTGGTGAAGCCCTACCGTATGGGCAAGTTGGCAGACTCACTTCGGCAATTGCTGGATTCCGCCGTTTAATAGACGCGCGCGCGTCTGGAGTATTAAACTAGGTCGCTCAGCGCAAAGGGCAAAATCGATGGAAGGTTTTAACTGGCAGGATCTAGGCGCCATGGGCGAGATGTTCGGCGCCTTCGGCGTGCTGGCCTCAATTGTCTATTTTGCGACCGTGCTCAGGTTCAATGCCAACGTCACCCGCGATGCCACTACCTATAACCTGATGCAGCTGGCTATAACCTTCCGCTCTGAATCCTACAAGGGCGACCTGGCTGAAATTCGCCTCAAGGCGGCAACCGGTGCCCAGCTAAATGACCTGGAGCTGCTGAAGTTCGAAGGTTACCTCTCGGCGTTGTTCGAGATGACCGAACTCATTTTCATGGCCTGGAGCAAGAAAAAGATCGACGACGAATATATGGAAGCCTGGGACAAACGCATCCATGCGGCAATGTCGATGCCACGCATCAAGAACTTCTGGGCACGCACCAAGTCCGGCTACCGGCCCAGCTTCGCCAACTACGTTGATGCACTGGTCGAGAATACTGCCTAAGGCGAAGCTACACGAAGACCAGCAATGACTCGGCCTGGCTCTTGGCCTCTTCCATACTCATTTCGCGGTCAGACAGGAGGCCATCGAGGAACTTGACCGTCAGGTAGTTCTGGATGTGTATCTTCACCCGGGCCCTTACTATGGGCGGACTGACCGGCTTGTGGATATAATCAACGGCACCCACCTCCAGCCCGCGCTCTTCGTTTTCCACGTCGGTCATCGCTGTCACGAAGATAACCGGGATATCACGGGTCTTCTCATCGGCTTTAAGCGCGCGACAAACGTCAATACCATCCATCTCCGGCATCATCATGTCCAGCAGAATCAGGTCGGGGGTTTGTGCGGCTGCCAGCTCCAGGGCTTTCTTGCCGCTGGTGGCTGCCGTGAGCAAGTAGCCATCTTGCAATATGCCCGAAAGAATCTGGATGTTGGTGGGTTCGTCGTCGACGATTAGCAGACGGTTCATTTCTCCCGTGTTATCTGGTCTTGTGTTCATAAGTCTTCCGTTTCCAGTAGTTGTTGCTCAGCCTCTGCAAAGATCGCCAGGGCCGCATCAAAATCAAAAAGCTCCAGCTGCGCTATCAGGCGCTCCAGGGGTTCGCGGTGATCCTCAGGCAGTGAAGCCAGTAATTGCTCCGCGACCTCGCCAGCGCGGGTATCCGCGCTTTCCAGCAGCGGCCGCAACTCTTCTGCCAGCGCGGCGACAGCCTCGGTGTCACCTGCTCCGGTCTGGAGGGGCTGCACTATGCCTGCTGCAGCGATCTCTGCCAATACCGGATTTAGACTTTTTAATACGGCCTGCAGGCGCGCGTCGATCACTTCTAAAGCATCTGCGTCGCGGCAAGCGAGCTCGAGCTCGCTTGCCGCCACTCTAACCTCGCCGGCCCCGATACTGGCGGCCACACCTTTCAGGGTATGTGCACAGCGAGTGGCGGCGCCCTCATCCTCGCTGGATTGAGCTTTGCGGAATTCCTGCTCAAAACCGGTATTGGCATCCACGAACTTCAACAAAAGCTTGCGGTACAGGGTCAGATTACCAGCACAGGTGCCTAGACCGGCCCGGGTGTCCACACCCTTCAGGGCTGGCATACCGTCTGCGTTATCCGATGCCTCGCCCTGCCGCTGGGGGCGGCGGCTGGGATCACTGGGTGTAATCCACCTGGCCATGGTGGCGAACATTTCGCTTACATTAAGCGGCTTGGCAATATGGTCATTCATGCCCACCTCCAGCGCCATTTCTCGATCTCCCACCAGGGCATTGGCCGTCATCGCAATGACCGGCAGGTTTTCATATTGCGGCTGGCTGCGGATCTTTTCGGCGGCGGTGTAACCGTCCATAACCGGCATCTGTATATCCATCAGCACGCCATCGTATTCATTCGCCTTGAGCATTTCCAGCGCTTCCCCGCCGTGGTTGGCGATATCCACAACTATGTCTGCAGCAGTGAGCAGATCCAGTGCGAGCTCCTGGTTGATGTCATTATCTTCTACCAGCAATACGTAAGCACCAGCCAGCTTGAGCGTTGACTCGTTCTGCTCCTCCGACTGGCTCAGGTGCCTGCGCGACACCGCCTCCCGGCCCAGGGCGATCAGGATGGAGTCCAGCAAGGTCGAGGCGCTGAGCGGTTTGGTCAGGAAATCACTGATGGGAAGGTCGGCACCGGCAGTAGACGCATCCTCACGGCCGTAGGCGGTCACCATCATCAGCGCCTGGGTGTCATCCAGTAGACCGCGTGTCACCAACTCGCGCGTTGTATCCACTCCATCCAGTCCGGGCATGCGCCAATCCATGAGGATGACTGAGTATGGCTCGCCTTGCTCGCTGGCCTGCTCTGCCATGCCTAGCGCTTCTTTGCCGTCGGCGGCAAGATCCACATTAAAGCCCATGGATGTAACCAGGTCTTCCAGTATGGTCCGCGCGGTAGGATTGTCGTCCACCGCCAATACGCGCAGGCCACTGAGTTCCAGTTCATCGGCCCGCGGCAAAGGCTCGTCCGATTCCTTCCAGTCGAGCTCAAGCTCAAAACTGAAGGTGCTGCCCATGTCCGGCTTGCTATCGACAATTATCTCGCCGCCCATGGCATCGACCAGGCGCTTGGAAATCGTCAGGCCCAGCCCGGTGCCGCCAAACTTGCGGGTGGTGGAGGCGTCGGCCTGGCTGAAGGCCTGGAACAATCGCGCCTTTTGCTCGACGGACATGCCGATTCCGCTGTCCTTGACGGAAAACTGCAGCCTGACTGAATCCCCGGTTCGCTCCAGGGCGCGCACAGCAACCACCACCTCGCCTTCCTCGGTGAACTTGATGGCATTGTTGCCGATGTTAATCAGCACCTGACCCAGGCGTAGCGGGTCTCCGACCAGCAGGCGCGGCACGTCTGCATCAACGTTGAGCAGAAGCTCCAGGCCTTTTTCCTCGGCTCGCAGGCCCACCAGGTTGACCAGGTTGTCGAGCACGTCTTCAAGCCGGAAGTCGATTGTCTCAATCTCCAACTTGCCAGCCTCGATCTTGGAGAAATCCAGAATATCGTTAATGATACCCAGCAGTCCCACCGCGCTGCGGTGCACCTTGTCGATATAGTTGTGCTGCTTCGGCGTCAGCTCAGTCTTCAGTGACAGCTGTGACATGCCGATAATCGCGTTCATCGGCGTGCGAATCTCGTGGGACATATTGGCCAGGAACTCCGCCTTGGAGCGGGCCGAGTCTTCCGCCACCTGGCGGGCCGCTATCAATTCTTCCTCTTCAGCACGACGCTGGGTGACGTCGCTGAAGATACGGACAAATCCGCCTGCGTCTATAGGGATGTGGCGGGTCTGGATGATCCTTCCGTCCGGCAGCAAGCGCTCCAAGACCGAAGGCAGGTTCTCCATCGCCTCTGCCAGCTCGCTGTCATAGGTTTCCGTGGAGCCAACGTTGACCACCATTAGATGGTGCAGAAGGTCGGCAAATTTATCGAATCCGGCCATGGTTTCTGCGGTGATTTCGAAAATCTCTACGGCGATATCGTTCCAGGCCTTAATCAGCCCCTCGCCGTCAACCAACAGCAGACCCTCGTCCATGGTCTGCAGCGCGAGGTCGGCAATTGCTCTCTGTTCTTCCAGTGCGGCCTCTGACTGCTTGCGCTCAGTGATATTAGTGAACATGCGCACAAAACCACCGTCCGACATGGGAATGTGGCGAGCCTCCAGGACACGCCCATCCGGGTGTAGCAATTCAGTGATGGTAACTTCTGTGGCACGGGCATCAGCAAGGCGCTGCTCCACCATTTCAGGCGTATCGAGTCTTTCGCCGTGGACAAAGCGGACCATTTCCTCGTAGGTTTCAAACGCTTCAAACTCTTCGCGGGTCAACCCGGACAACTCAAGCGCGTATTGATTGCCGGCCAACAGATTGCCGTCGGCGCCAACCATTAACAGGCCTTCATCGATATTCTCAAGGGCCTGGTCGGCAATGGCCGTCTGTCGCTTCAATTCATCCTGGGCTTCTCGGTTCTCGGTAACGTCGAGGAATACTCGCACGAAGCCGCCACCTGCAACCGGGTGATGCCTTACCTCCAGCATCCTGCCATTGGGCAAGGCGCGATCAGTCGTTGTGGCGTCAGTCTGTTGCAATTCTTGCAGGCGCTCTTCAAGAGCCTCAGGCTGATCGAATTTTTCCGTGTAGATATATCGAAGCAGGTCCTCGTAATCAGGGAAACGCTGAATTTCCTCTTCGGTGACACCGAAGTACGTGGCAGCCAGCTGGTTGTAGGCCGCTACCTCGCCCCTATCGTCGACCAGGAGAATGCCCTCGCCCATATTCTGAAGAGCGAGATTAACGATATCTGTTTGTCGCTTCAGCGCGGCGGTCTTGGTAATAACCTCCCGCCGGATACGCCCGGCCTGGGCCAGCATCACATAGGCAAACAGCGCCATGAGCAGGGTCAGCAGGCCGCCGCCCGCGGCCACGGCACGCGGCAGGCCGTAATGGGGGCCGCCTTCGAACGCAGCGCCAAAATCCCAGCTTAGCGACAGATCAGCGCCGGCGCTGACCGTGCGCGAGGTTGAAGAGTAGATCGTCTCGGCTGTGGGTTCTCCGAAAAAATGAACAGGCGACCCGGGCCCGGATGGGGTGGGAAAGCGGCCTTCTGCCCTGAGGCTGACACCTGTCGGCGAGTGAGTCTCGTACAAGCCTGCAACCAGCGCCTCGAAGTTCATAAGTCCGACTATGGCCAGCTCTCCCTGGGCGTCTGAGAGCGCCAGGATCACCGGGAGATACTGCGTCTCAGTATCCGTGTGGAATGGCGCCCCGAGAACGATACGGCCCGGCCGGCTGATGGCGGTGTCGACAGCTTCGACAATAACCGAGTCATCTGGCAGCAGGGCACCAGGTGTGAGTGAATCATCAAGGTAGTTGCTGAACTGTACTACCCACCGGCCTTGTGCACCGGCATCCGCCCTCCGCACGCTCGCGACTGTGTCGATGAAGACGGTGGTTGCCCTGGCTTCCAGGGCATCGACTGACAGGAGGAACTCATCCTCGGTGACAAGGTCCGAGTTCTCAAACAATATTGCGATGCCTGAAATAGGCGCATAACTTTCTTCCAACCAGGCCAGAACGGCGCCGGACAGCCATTGCTCTGCTTGCGCTGCGTGTGATTCCCAGGTCTTCTGTGCGTCATCGTGAAACCACTGGCTGAGGGTGGCCGTAGCGCCGCCGCCGAGCAGCAAAATCGCTATCAGCAGCCACCAGCCGTGAGCGGCCAGAGCCGGTCGCTCCCTGCCCTGAGCTGTCGCATTGCTGTTGTCGGAAACCTGGTTCACCATTCGCCTATACTAAAAATTGGCCGAAAGCCGCGCGGCGGTAGCGCCGAGGTGGTATCGATTGTGCGGGAATTACTGCTCTCGACGACGATAACCGGGGGGGCGACATGCTGGAGTAAATCCTCACCCTGCAAGGACCTGACCACCTGGTCCAGCGCAATACGGGCCAATAGCGCCTGGCGATCGGTGGGCGCGGCGAGGATATGACCGCGCAGAATGCCGCGGTGTACACCCGGGCTATAGTAGTAGGCCAACACACCGATCCTATCGCTCAATCCCCTTCTGCGCAGGATCGGCACTGCCGCCTCGGCAGTGACCGCCGTGCCGACGATGTAATCGAGTTCAGGGTCCGCATCCAAAGCCTGTTCCACCAGTTTGCCCTGCACAGCCAGGCCGGTGTCGCCATGGCTATTTGCCACAACGCGAATATTACCGTCCTCAATGCCGGCAAGAAAACCCGTTTCGGCCGCGGCCACCCAGGCCGCACCGTCAGGCCCCGGGAACAATGCCACGCGCGCAGCATCTTCCTTGTCTTGCTCTATTGCCACCAGGTAGCGAGCCGTCGCCTGACCCATGTCGAAAAAGTCGGCCGCCGCGCGGGCAGTGATGGCCGGGGAATTCAGCCCGTTAATAAGATCTATAACCGGCATACCCTGGCCGCGGTATCGCTCGACCAGGTCGTTGAGGCCGTCAGCCGAGATGGCGCTGATGATCAAGCCGTCGGCATCACGCGCCATACATTCTTCTATCTGCTGGCGCTGAAGTGGCAGGTTCTCGTAGCCACCGGCCTCAAATATCTGCAGGCTGACACCAAGCCGGCGAGCCTCGTCGATGAGGCCGAAATTCACAGCAATCCAGTAGTCGTCCTTGAGGTGTGGCAGCGACACGCAGATGCGCCACGGTTTCGAGGCGCTCTCCAGGGGAGTATAGCTCTGTGTCTTGCGCTCACGTGCGATATTAAAGGGTGGATCCCAGGCATCCACCTCCAGCGGGTACCAGGCCTTCGAGCCCTGCGCGGCCACCACCTGCGGCAGCAAAAAGAGACAGCTCAGTGCCAGTGTTCTCGTAATCTTCACGGCATCCATTATACGAATAAATGTACGAGCCAGAGTACTGCACCCGAGGGCATGCTGGAAGCAAGTTTCGCCGCGATTTTCACTGGCTGGCGGGTGTGGAAAGCATCCATCCATGGAGGATTGGTCTTCGTGACAATGAACCGCCATCAGAGGCCGCACAAACATGTGCCTCTCTGGCGGTTATTGTCAGTAATCTGGCAGACTGGGATGCTGGTGTTTGAGAATATACCGCCCAGATTAGCGCCCGGGGGACTACAGTGGATATTTCGCGAGTAAAAGCACTTTGTTTCGATGTGTTCGGCACAGTCACCGACTGGCGCGGATCGGTGATCCGTGAGGGTGAGGCAGTCAGCGCCCGGACCGGCGTCGAAGTCCCCTGGGGCGAGTTCGTCAACAAGTGGCGCATCGACGGTTACGTTGCCAGCCTGCTCAAGATATCGAGCGGTGAGATGGCCTGTATTCCCACGGCGGAAATTCATCGGCGCAAGCTGGACCAGTTGCTGGACGAGTACGGGCTGGATTGCCTCGAGGAAGAAGAAGTCCGCGACTTCAATCAGGCCTGGAATCGCATAACGGCCTGGTCGGATTCGGCGCAGGGCCTGGCCCTGATGAAGCAGGACTTCCTGATCATGCCGTTTTCCAACGGCGACTATCGCTGCCTTTTGGATATAGCCAGGCACAATGGCCTGCCCTGGGATGGGATCATCTCCGCCGACTTTTTCGGCAAGGTCAAACCGGACCCCACTATTTATCACGACGCCGCCCGTATGCTGTGCATGGAGCCAGAAGAGATCATGATGGTGGCCTGCCATGCCCAGGATCTGGACGCAGCGCGTGGGGCGGGATTCAGGACCGCCTACGTCAATCGGCCGCTGGAGTATGGGCCCGACCACTCGCCCGAGGCCAAGCCCGAGCCCTACGATTACGACGCCGACGACTTTATTGCCCTGGCCAACATGCTGGTAGCGGACAAGCGGGGCTGAAGAGGAGGTAGGGCGGGGGCATGGCTGGGAATGATGTTGTCAGCAATGTGCCAAAGCTCTGTTACTATCTCCCAGGTTCAAACAAAAACAATAACCGGGAGATTCACATGTCTGTAGAACTCATGATGCTGCTGTACAGCGCTCTGCTGCTTTTGGTAATCATTCTTGCGCAAGCCGCGCTGGCAATTAACCAGAATGGCCTGATGGCTCAGGCGGGTAGCCGGGATAGTTTGCCGGAGCCAAGCGTTCTGCGAATGCGCCTGCAGCGGCTCACCGCCAACATGCAGGAAAACCTGCTTATGTTTGCCGCAATCGTACTGGTCGCTAACGGTGCCGATGTATCCACCGAGGCTACAGTGCTGGGCGCAACGATCTTCTTCTATGCCCGCGTTGCGCACGCCGTTGTCTACGCCTTTGGCTGGCCCATGATCAGACCGCTGTTCTATTTTGCCGGCCTCTACGGCATGCTCAGCATCGCCTGGGTGCTTTTGACTGCCTAACAGGAACGGTGTTCCCCTGCGGGGCCGGCCAGGCGCCGGAGAGAAATGGCATGCTAAGACAACTGAAGAACATCTGGCGCCCGGAAAACTTCCACCTGCACCACATGGCAGGCCGCGGCCGCTCCTGCTTTGAGGGCTGGTACTTCAAACTGGTTGATGCCGAGGGTGAGCAACCCTATGCGATTATCCCCGGCGTCTTTCTTGGCCCTGACGCCCATGCCTTCATACAGGTGCTCGATGGCCGCGCCGGCACCTCGGCCTATCACCGCTTTGCGCTGAGCGAGTTTAGCGCCGATGGTGAGACCTTTGATGTTCACATCGGTCGCAGCCACTTCAGCGGATCTGGCATCAGCCTTGATATCGAGGCTGACGAAACCAGCAGCCGACAGTTAACCCGGGGTGCGATCAGCTTTGCGGACTGGAGTAGTTGGCCCGTTACCCCGACGAGTCCGGGAGTGATGGGTCCATACAGTTTCGCGCCATTCATGGAGTGCAAGCACGGTATTCTCAGCATGGATCACGCGCTCTCCGGCGAGCTTAGCGTGGCCGCTGAGAAAACATCCTTCGCTGGAGGTCGCGGCTATATCGAGAAGGACTGGGGGCGGAGCTTCCCCAGCGCTTATGTGTGGGCCCAGAGTAATCACTTTGATGAGGAGGGCATCTCCATAAGCGCCTCGGTGGCTCGAATACCCTGGCTGAGAGGGTCATTCCGCGGCTACCTGGTCGGCTTCCTGTTCCGCGGCAGACTGTATCGATTTACCACCTATACCGGGGCGGAGATCGAGCATATCGAAGTGGATGAACACCATTACCGGCTCACGGTGCGCGACCAAGAGTACCGCCTGGAGCTTAGCGCCAGTAAGAGTGCGGGGGCTGTGCTGCGCGCTCCTTATGAGAAACAGATGCTGGAGCGCGTCGCCGAAACCATGACCTCCAGGGTCGAAGTCCGCCTCCAGGACATTGCCGGGGGCAAAACCCTGTTCGAGGGCTGTGGGGAGCACGGTTGCCTGGAGGTTCAGGGTGACCTCGATGCGATCTTGCAGACCTGAACATGAAACGAGCCATAGCTGTGTGTCATAACTATTTGGCACTCGTGCCCGCTTTGGTGATTCCGTTACTTATGACGAGCGGTCGAGCGCTGGCACAGGAACGGGCCATTGAAGAAGTTATTGTTACGGCGCAAAAGCGCGCGCAGCCCGTGCAGGCCATCCCGGTCACCATCAGTGTGCTGCCCGGCGACGAGATCGAGAACTTCAGGATTCGCAACACCATAGACCTGGCCAGGTTCGTACCCGGCATGACGATTGAGGCGACACCACAGAACCTGGCGAACATTGCCATCCGCGGCCTGGGTACCGGCGCAGGCAATGAAACCTATGATCAATCCGTGGGCATGTATATCGACGGTGTTTACGCCGGGCGTCAGCGCGAGTTCCAGGCATCGCTGTTCGATATCGAGCGAGTGGAAATCATCAAGGGCACCCAGAATTCCCTGCTGGGCAAGAATACCAGCCTCGGTGCGATCAGCGTGATCAGCCGGCGGCCGGGCCAGGAGCTGGCCGGCTACATTCAGGCGGATTACGAGTTCGAGTATGACAGCGTCTACAGCACCGGGGCGATCGACGTGCCGACAGGCCCCGGTGCTATCCGCCTGGCTTTCAACCAGGTGTCGGAACAGGGCTACGTCAGTAATACCTTTAATGGCAATGACGTGCCGGAGCGGGATCAGGCCACACTGCGACTGACTGGTCTGTTCCCCGTGGCCGAGCGCCATTCACTGAGCTTTAGCTACCAGTACGACGACCTTGATATCGAGGGCGACAGCTTCCAGGTGGCTGAGGACCAGGATGGCCTGATCGCTATCATGGATCCCGCTGTGATACCCGGCCTGAACCTGAAGAAGCAGGCGTTCACCTCGTTCGGAACACGGGGCGAATCCAGTGATGAGCAGACTGGTGGGCGCGCCTTCGTGAATTACACCCACGCATTCGAGCAACACTCCTTCACCTCCCTGACCAGCTATTCGTCTTATGACAACCAGCGCGACTTCGACTCGGATTTCACCACGCAGGATTACCTCTCTGTTCTCGTCGATCAGGATTTCTCCCAGTTCACCCAGGAATTTCGCCTGAGCTCGGCCGACGAAGGGCGTATTACCTATGTCGGCGGCTTGTATTACCTGGACAGTGATTTTGACCTGGATGAAACCCTGGATGCCGCCTTTCCACCGCCGTTTACCCTGGGGCCGTTACCCCTGACCGGCGCTCGCCTGAAATCCTACGAGCAGGACACCCGGGTTATATCGGTATTTGGCCAGGGCACTCTGGAGCTGGGTAGGCGATGGCGGGCCACACTGGGACTGCGCTGGACCGACGAGGAAAAAGACGCCGAATTTGCCAACATGCACCTGCGCACTTCGCCGGGGATCGGGATCATTTCACCAGAGGTGCCGCGCACCTCGCTGCATAGAAGCGAGGACAAGCTCGACGGTTCCCTCAATCTGCAATGGGATGCGACTGATAACGCCATGGCGTACGCCTCCTGGGCACGCGGCAGCAAGAGCGGCGGCTTTTCTACCGCCGTTTCGCTGCCGCAAGATGCCGAGTACGATACCGAGGAGGCAGATACGGTAGAAGCTGGTGTGAAATTGATGCTGGCCGGTGGTGCGGCGATTCTGAACCTGGCGCTCTTCAACACCCGCATCGATGACTTTCAGGTAGTGCGCTTCACCGGCCTGGGCTTCGAGACAACGACCATTCCGGTGGAGAGCGAGGGCGTGGAACTCGAGGCCCAGTGGGTCGCTAATGCGCAGCTGGCATTGGCGACCAGCGTGACCTATGCGGACGCAACGGAGAGAAGCAACGGTGACGCAATGCCCTTCGCGCCAGAGTGGTCAGCCAGTATCAGCGCGCGCTATGAAGATGCACTGGGCCTGGGTAACTTGCGCTGGCGCCTGGACGGCACCCTCAACTATATCGACGACCGCTACACCGACCGTGGGGAGAAATTCCTCATGGACGCGGCCAGTTTTTTGGAGCTGCGCCTGGGCCTGTATTCGGGGGCCGGTAACTGGGATGTAGCCGTGGTGGGGCGCAACCTGCTGGACGAGGAAGTGAGCTTCGAATTCGACTATCCCATCTTTGGCGGCGATGACGAAACAACGACAGTGGCAGGCCTGAATCGGCCTCGCACCATTGCGCTGCAGGGGCGCTATAACTTCTAGGGCTAAGGGTGATGGATGGTCGTGGTCTGTCCCTTAGGCAGAACAAACGCTAAAGATTCTCTACGAGCGTTCCGATACCTATGTTAGATAGGTGTGAGGAATTAGCTAGTGAAGACTACTTTAAAGGTGCCGGTCGACGACCTACAGGTGGGGATGTATGTCGCAGAGCTTGATCGGCCGTGGCTTGAAACGCCGTTTCCGCTGCAAGGGTTTTATGTCCGCAATGAAATGGAAATCAAAGAGCTGAAGTCTCTCTGCGAGCACATTTTTATAAGCCCTGACAGCATGGAAGGTGGAGCGCCTGGCTTTGAGCAAGAGGGCGCTCGCGAGGTCGCTGAGAAGCCTGGCCAACGGGACGCAACTAAAAAAGGCCGATTTAGTCTTCGCTCATTGTTTGACCCGTTGCGTCGTGGGCAGAACGCGAAGTCGAAGAAACCTGGCGGGTACTTTTATAAGGAAACGGTAGCGTTCAAGGAAGAGATTCGAGCAGCGTCTGACGTTAAAGAAAAAGCTGTAAAGACCCTGAAGGGTGTAATGAATGATCTCAAGCGATCAGGAGACCTGGATATAGGTCAATTGCACACCACCATTACTCCGATGGTAGACAGCGTCCTACGAAACCCCTCGGCCCTGGCCTGCCTGGTGCGTCTGCAGAAGAAAGACGACTACCTGTATCACCACTCATTAGCATCGTCGGTTTGGGCGACAATACTCGGCAGGCAGCTAGGCCTGGGGAGGTCAAACCTGGATTCCCTGGCGCTTGGCGCCATGCTCCTGGATGTGGGCAAAACCAATCTGCCAAACGAACTTCTGGTGAAACCAGGCAGACTCAACCTTGAGGAAACAAGCTTGATGCAGCGCCACATCGAATTTGGGCTGGAGACGCTTGATAAGTCGCGCGATGTCGACAAGCCTATCGTCGAAATGGTCGCTTGCCATCATGAAAGGCACGACGGGTCTGGCTATCCCGCCGGGCTCAAAGGTAACGAAATTCCAGTATTTGGACGAATCGCAGGTGTCGTCGACTCCTACGATGCGATGATTTCTCCCCGCCCATATGCGGACTTGCGGTCATCTTATGAGGCGATTCGCAAGTTGCACGCAGTGGCCGGTGTGGAATTTCAAAAGGAGTTGATCGAGCAATTCACTCGGGCAATCGGCGCCTTCCCTACGGGTACGCTGGTGGAGCTTAATACGGGCGCGGTCGGTATTGTGATGAAGCAAAATCGGCTTCGAAGGCTGCGACCGCAATTAATCCTCGTAACAAGTCCAGACAAGCAGCTGCTCGATAATTTTCTCACGCTTGACCTTGATGCGGAAGATTTGGCCGCGAACGGTGAGTACTCTCGGTGGATAGAGCGTGGGCTTTCTCCCGGCTCCTATGGCATCGATCCAACTGAATACTACTTGAGCTGACGCCGGGCCATGCTCTCCTCCGTAATTCAACAAACTTTTGCAGGCTCTGATGGCCTGTCGCGCGCCGACCGATTTATCTCACGCGCAGTTTCGAAGAATGAGTGCTTGGCGGTGATGATAGTGAACGTAGAGGATGTAGAGCGGATCTCCGCAACAATCGGGCACGCCAAGACACAGGATTTTCTGGACGAGTTCCACACTGAGTTAAAGTTTTTGCTGCGCGAGAAAGATGCGATGGAGCGAATTTCTGACAGGAAGTTCGCCGTGATACTCAGTGGGATGAATAACCAGGGCTTGGCGAGAATAGCAGCCAAGAGAATTGAGCGCCTGGCCAGTGATGTAGGTGATAAAGGAGTTTTTCACCAAAACTTGCGTGCCAATATCGGTGTTGCCTTTTACCCGGTGCATGCTATCCAGGCCTCAGAGCTGATGCGCCTTGCGGAAATAGCCTCCCTGGGGTCACATGCTGGCAGTGATGCGGTGTCGTTTTTCGAGGAGGACTTTGCAGATCATCTACTCGGCGAATGGGGGCTGGAGGGACGGCTCGATAGTGCTTTGCGGGCAGGAGATCTGAAAATGCACTTTCAGCCCAAGATGTGCCTCGCTACGGGAAGCATTGTTGGAGCTGAAGCTTTGATGCGCTGGCATGATCCCGAGCTTGGGCCTATACCGCCTGATGTTTTTATTAAACTGGCTGAGTCTACCGGGAAGATTGCCGCGCTGACTCAATTTGCTATCCAGAACGTGTGCATGCAGATGAATGAGTGGAAGCAGCGGATGCCTGATATTGGAGTAGCCGTAAATATCACACCAACGACCATTATTAACGGAGAAATTGTCGAGGTGCTTCGAACTGCTACAAGTATATGGGGTCTGCAAGCAGATCAAATAACCCTGGAAGTCACGGAGAACGCCCTCATGGAGTATCCCGAAGAGAGCCACGGAGTTCTTGTGGAGCTACGTGAAATGGGTGCGAGAGTGTCTATTGATGACTTCGGCACTGGATACTCTTCACTTGCCTACCTGAAAGACATACCTGCTGATGAGCTAAAAGTTGATAGATCCTTTGTTTCTGGCATGCTCGAAGATAGAGATGATCTGAAGATCGTTGAGCACACCATCCAATTGGCAAGAAGCTTTGGGCTGCAAGTGGTTGCAGAGGGCGTTGAATGTGGCGGAACTATGGACACACTGCGCAAACTGGGTTGCGACTATGCGCAGGGTTACCACATAGCCAGGCCTATGCCGGGTCAAGAACTTGAGGGCTTTATCAGGGGCTTCGACAAGGACAATAAAAGGCAATAGAGGACAGACCGCGATTATCCAGTTATGGGCGATATCCTCAGTATCAAAGTTCGATGCCATCCGGGTAAAGCAGATTAGCCACGACCTGGATACGAATTCAAATGCGTTCTTAATCGTGCACTGTCCCCGATTATTATATTGCTCGTTGCATTTCCGATTGTCTTAAGAGCAGTTCCGCGCCTAGCTCCTCTAATGTGGCCCGCAACATCTGGTCTGCAGAATCCATGTTGATCAACCGAAGAGGACCCTCTGTCGCTGCTGCGGCAAGAAGTGCTTGAAGGCTGTCAGGTGTTTTGGCTGCTATTTGATGAATCAGTCCACCCTGACCAACAACAATGGCCCCGTGATCATGCAGAAAGCAGCGTAGTGGTGTGCTGGCGATTGTCTCGTTTGAATTCTGCCAGGAGGGTTGCCAAGAGGAAAAGCGTTGTAGAGTTGCACGACATGTTGGCCAATCGACTCTTCGGCAGCCTGACAGTTTTGGTTCTGGGTGCTTTAGAGTGTAGGAGTCTAGTCTTCTTTCCAGATTGAATCCGAGACGACCATACAGCCGTTCCGCTGATGAATTACCCTCAATCACCTCCAGGCAAAAGCTTTTTTTGCCTTGGAATTTTGACGCGGCTATCGACGCTTCCCCGAGTTGGCCGGCCAGCCCTTTTCCACGATGTGCAACCCGCGTACCGCTGGAAATCAGATATGCTTTGGAAGCCCGGTTGGCGACGTTCCAGAATGCCGCGATCTCCCCCCCATAGCAGGCAACCATGGAAGCGTCAGCGTCAAAACCCCGGCTATTCAAAAGTGTTTCAAATTGCGCATCGCTCGGCTGAAGCGGGATGACATAGTCCGAGAAAGCATCTAGAAATGCCGCATGCAGGTCCTCTAATCCTAAACCTGTTTCAGAGAAGCTTGAGATATTTTTCATGCCTCCGGAGGGCTCCCCTTTAACTGAACGCTAAATGCGCTGCAAGCTGTAACATATTGATATAGAAATGTTTTATGACTTGAGGGCAGTTTATCACGTAAGCGATTTTAGCGTTACTTAGCGCGGGCCACGCAAAAGTGGTCCACGTGGAAATCGGAAAATAACGAGGGAGAATCGTGCTCTGTCCCCGATTATTCGGGATCCCATAGAGCGGCTTGTGAAGCAGCTGAAAATGTTTGATTTTGACGAGGCCCTGGCGATCTTCGAGGAGGCCGAGAAAAAATTAATATAGATGCGGGGCATGAAATAGTGGTCTGATTGTAGTTGTCGCTTGTTGCTAACCTGGCGGAGTTAATTTGCCAATACCGTTCTCCTTTCCTCTATACTAGATGGCTAATGTAAACACTTTGGGCTGGCGTGATCACATGTTGAGACTGTCTCGAATCCACTTGACCCTCTGCCTGGCTATTTTGCTATCCATTTTCTGGGCGGTTGCGAGCCGTGCTATCGAAGTGCTGACTATCCATGAGCTGGTCTCCCACTGCGCTTACCTGGAAACCGATCCCGAGGGCGCCGACAGCCAGTACTGCATCCGCTACATACAAGGGTTCATCGATGGCGCGGTAGAGACCGACGAGCGCATCCTGCAGACCCTGGAAGGTGCCAGTGGCAGCATGGACGCGCTGACCGAGCGCGCCATGCGCACCCGCATGCCGCGCCGCGGGGCCTATGACCGCCCCGGCAGCGTTGCGGGTTTCTGCCTGTACGACCCCCTGCCGCTGCGTCAGGTGGTCGATACCGTGGTCGCCGACCTGGTGGCCCGGGATATCGGAGAAGCCGCTGACTCGCCGGCGCGGGATACCGTCGACGACTCCCTGCGTCGCCACTACCCCTGCACCGAGTAGCACCATGAGCGAACCCTACACGGCAAAGCCTTTGCAATTGGCTGGCTTGCTGCTCATCCTGCTGATCAGTTGGCTGCTGTGGTCGGGCCTGTACAAGCCGCTGCTCATCGGCCTGGGAGTGTTTTCCTGTTTGCTCAGCCTGTGGCTGGCCAGCCGCACCGGCTTTTTCCGCCACGCCATGCCTTTGCGCGCCATGCTGCGCCTGCCAGCGCTGTGGTGGTGGGTGTTACAGGAGGTGATCAAATCCAGTCTGGAAGTTGCGCGGGTGGTGCTTTCTCCCTCACTGCCAATCCAGCCAGAAGTGGTGGAACTGACCACCGACGAAAAAACGGATTCCGGCAAGGTGATACTGGGTAACTCCATCACCCTGTCACCGGGCACAGTGACGATTGATGTGCATGAAGATCGCCTGCTGGTGCACTGCCTCACAGCCGAGAGTGCGGCGGGCCTGCGTAGCGGCGAGGCCGAACGGCGCACAGCGAAGTTGGGACTGAGCTGAGATGTATACGGTTTTATCGCTGGCGATCCTGGTCACCATGGTCCTGGCCCTGGTGCGCGCATTGCGCGGGCCCACCGTTTATGACCGGGTACTGGCAGTGAACATGTTTGGTACAAAGACTGTCCTGTTGCTTGCCGTTATTGCGTTCCTGTTTGGCCGGCCCGACTTCCTGGACCTGGCGCTGGCCTACGCATTGATTAACCTGGTGGGCGTACTGGCGGTGCTGGAGTTCATCCAGAAAAAGCCGCGCAAGGCTGAGGCGGCGGATCATGATTGAATCAGCCGTGGATGTAATGAGCTGGATTCTACTCTTTACCGGCGGTGCTTTCGTGCTGATCGGCGGCATCGGCGCCCTGCGCCTGCCCAACTTCTACACGCGGTTGCACGCTGCCAGCCTGACCGAAACCATGGCGACCATACTGATATTCGCGGGCATGATCCTGCAGGCCGGCCTGTCGCTGGCAGCCCTCAAGCTCCTCGCCATCATGGTATTCCTGCTGCTCACCGCACCGACCGCCAGCTACGCCCTGGCTAACGCGGCCTTGCAATCGGGTATGCGCCCGGAAGCCGAGAGCGGGGGCGAAGATACATGATCATCATCTTCGCCCTGTTCCTTTTGTCACTGCTGGTGATCACAGCACTGGCTATTGTCCGCACGGAAAACCTGTTCGTGGCGGTAATGCTCACTTCCATCTTCAGTCTGCTGATGGCCGCCAACTTCTTTATCCTGGACGCGGCAGATGTGGCCCTGACCGAGGCAGCCGTGGGCGCCGGTATCACCACCGTGATTTTTCTCAGCGCCCTGGCGCTTACCGCCCAGCGCGAGAAGGTGGTCACGGCCGGCAGGCGACCGGCCCTGGTCGTGGTGGCGGTGCTCGCCACCCTGATTATCTACGCCACCTTTGACAAGCCCCGCCTCGGTGATCCGGATGCACCAGTACACCAACACCTGGCGCCCTGGTATCTGGAGAACACCCCTGAATTGATGGACTTTCCGAACGTGGTCACCGCCGTGCTGGGCAGTTTCCGCGGCTATGACACACTGGGGGAGGTCTTCGTGGTGTTCGCCGCCTGTATCGGCGTGCTGTTTATTCTCGGCGTGAAACCACCTGCGGGCAGTCGCTACAACCCTGATAGCTCCGGCCTGCGGCACCACCTGATACCCCAGGTTGTGGGCCGCCTGCTCATCCCCTTTATCGTTCTGTTTGGCCTCTACGTGCAGTTCCACGGCGAGTACGGCCCGGGAGGAGGCTTCCAGGCGGGGGCGCTGATCGCCTCGGGCGTCATACTTTATGCCCTCCTCGAGGGCGAGGCCGCCGCCCTGCGGGCGGTGCCACAATCGGTGCTGATGGGGCTCGTAGTCGGCGGTGCCTGCCTGTATGGGGGTGTTGGCCTGCTGTGCATACTACTGGGCGGCAATTTCCTTGAATACTCGGTGTTGTTATCGGACCCGGTCAGCGGCCAGCAGTTGGGCATCCTGTTAATTGAGGCCGGCGTGGGCATGGCCGTTTGCGGTGCTCTACTTAGTATCTTCCACGCCTTTGCCGCGAGGCCAATGCGCTCATGAACCTGCTGGAGCTTCTGGGTTACTTCAATTACTGGGTATTCGCTATCGTGCTCTCGGTGGGTCTTTATACGGTGATCGCCAAGGTCAACCTGGTGAAGAAACTGATCGGCCTGTCGATTTTCCAGTCCGCTGTATTCCTGATGTACATCACCATGGATAAGGTGGAGGGCGGCACCGCGCCGATCATACAGAAGGGCGTTGAGAACCAGGTGTTCTCGAACCCCCTGCCGCAGGTGCTGATCCTGACCGCGATCGTGGTGGGCGTATCGACTCTTGCCCTGGGACTGGCCATCGTCGTGCGCATCTATGAGGCCTACGGCACCATAGAAGAAGACGAAATTCTGGATGCAGATTGACGTGATGGACCTGACACCTCATCTGCCGGCCCTGCAGGTCATCGTGCCCATGCTCTGCGCACCGCTGATCCTGTTGCTGAAACCCCGCGGCCTGGCCTGGGCCGGCGCAACGGCGGCGGCGCTGCTGAGTTTCGCCATTGCACTGAACATGGCCCTGGCGGTCAACACCGGCGCCTACTTCAACTATGACATGGGCGGCTGGGAAGCACCCTACGGCATCGAGTTGTCCGTCGGTGCTTTCGGCGCACTGGTCCTGCTCATCGTAACCGGCGCCGGGGCGGCGGCCATGCTGGCGGCACGGCCCAGCGTAGACAGCCAGATCGAGGCTGAGCGCCAACCGCTGTTCTACTCCGCCTGGTTGCTGGCCCTGGCGGGCCTGGCGGGTATCGTTGTGTCCGCCGACGCTTTCAATATATTCGTATTCATGGAGATATCCTCCCTGGCGAGCTATGTGTTGATTGCCGGTGGTCCCGACCGGCGCGCGCTGCCCGCCGTCTTCAAGTACCTGATCATGGGTACCATAGGCGCTACGTTCTACCTGATCGGTATCGGCCTGGTGTACATGATGACCGGCACCCTGAACCTGGCCGATATGGAGGCGCGTATCGGTGATGTCACCGACATCAACCCGATACTGGTGGCTGCGGGCTTTATTACCATCGGCCTGGCCCTGAAAGCCGCCGTATTCCCGCTGCATGTCTGGCTGCCCAATGCCTACACCCATTCGCCACACATTGTCACCGTGTTCCTCGCCGCTTGCGCCACCAAAGTGGCCATCTACGTTCTGGTTCGCTTCGATTTCTTTGTATTCCAGGACAACCTGGAGAATCACGACCTGCAGTTCTCGCTGTTCCTCATGCCGCTGGCGCTGCTGGGCATCCTGATGGCTTCCGCCGTGGCGATGTTCGAAGGTCACATCAAGCGCTTGCTCGCCATGTCATCGGTCGCTCAGATCGGATACATCATCCTCGGCGCCAGTTTCGTGAGCGAGGCCGGGCTCACGGCATCGGCCGCCCATATGTTCAACCATGCCCTGGCCAAGGGTGGCCTGTTCCTGGCCATCGCCGGGCTGGCCTGCCACTACCGCGACCTGCGCCTGGAGCAACTCGGCGGCGCCGCTCGCAGCATGCCCTGGACGGCAGCGGCGATGGTGATCTGCGGCTTCAGCCTGGTTGGTATTCCCGGCACCGCCGGCTTTATCAGCAAGTGGCTGCTCATTGACGCCGCCATGGATGAAGGTCGCTTCGCCTGGCTGTTGGTCGCCATCATCATAGCCAGTTCGCTGATGGCCCTGGCCTACGTATGGCGCATCATAGAGACCTTGTATTTCAAGCCCCCTGTTGTCGCTGAGGCTCCCGCTGAGGCACCACTGCAACTGTTGTTGGTGACCTGGTTGGTCGCCCTGGCCAATATCGGCTTCGGGCTCTTTCCGCAGTTCCCGCTGGCCCTGTCCAGCGCCGCTGCCCAGTTGCTGTTGGGGCGCGCATCGTGAGTGCAGATAACGCCATCCTGCTCGCCATCTGTGTGCCCTTGGCCACGGCGCTGGGTATTCAACTGGCCGGCCGGGTTTCGGACAACTTGCGCGAAGCGGTTACTCTCACAGGGGCCGCGAGCCTGGCCTGGGTAGTCTGGGGCATGCTGCCCTCGCTGTTTGAGGGCGCTCGACCGGCCCTCACCGTCAGCGAATTGCTGCCGGGCGTGTCTATCGCCTTTGAAGTCGAGCCCCTCGGCATGCTATTCGCCGCCCTGGCATCTGGACTGTGGATCGTCAACTCGGTGTACAGCATCGGCTATATGCGCGGTAACCGCGAAAAGAAGCAAACCCGATTTTATACCTGCTTTGCCCTGGCCCTGGGGGCTACCATGGGCATCGCCTTCGCCGGCAACCTGGTGACTCTCTTCCTGTGTTACGAGTTACTCACGCTGTCGACCTACCCGCTGGTCTCCCACAAGGGGGACGAGGCAACGGTGCGCTCCGCGCGCGTGTACCTTGGCATATTGCTGTGCACCTCCATCGGCCTGCTACTGCCCGCCATCATCTGGACCTACCATGTAACCGGCAACGGTGATTTCACAGTGGGGGGGATTCTCGCCGGCAAGATTGCTGGCGCCGATGTGGGCCTGCTACTGGCCCTGTTTGTGTTCGGCATCGGCAAGGCAGCGGTGATGCCGGTGCACCGCTGGCTGCCTGCGGCAATGGTGGCGCCCACGCCGGTCAGCGCCCTGCTGCACGCGGTGGCCGTGGTGAAAGCCGGGGTTTTCTCAGTGACCAAGATCATCGTGTATATCTTCGGTGTCGATTTCCTGTTTGCCACGCCCAGCGCTGGCTGGCTGTTGTATGCCGCCGCCTTTACCATCATCGCCGCCAGCCTCGTGGCCCTGCGCCAGCAGAACCTGAAGCGCCTGCTGGCCTACTCAACCGTGGCCCAGCTGTCCTACGTGGTGATGGCCGCGGCGGTGCTGAAACCCCTGGCGGAGATCGGCGCGGCGATTCACATGGTGGCTCATGCCTTTGGCAAGATCACCCTGTTCTTTGCCGCCGGTGCCATCTACACGGCCGCCAGGAAAACCGAGCTGCACCAGCTGCGCGGCATCGGCCGGCGCATGCCCTGGACCACGGCCGCATTCACCATCGGTGGCCTCAGTATGATCGGGGTGCCGCCTACAGGCGGTTTCGTGTCCAAGTGGTATATCCTCGCTGGCGCTTTCCAGGCGGATAACCTGCTGGCCATCTTCACCATTATCGCCAGTACCGTGCTGAACGCCGCCTACTTCCTGCCCATCATTTTCATGGCCTGGTTTGCCGACGAGCAGCCGGGGGGCAAGGAGCACGGCGAGGCGCCTCCACTGATGGTCCTGGCCCTGGCTTGCACGGCATTACTGACGCTGGGTTTCTTTTTCTTCAACGGACCGGTTATTGAGCTGGAGAAGCAGCTCGTGCAGGGGATGCTGCAATGACAGATCGCGAAGACGGCCACTGGCTGACACGACCGACAAGCATACGCAAACTGTGGTGGGGCTTTTCTACACTGCTGGCACTGACTGTCCTGGCGCAACTGGTGGTGTACGTGAAGGGCTACTTCACGGTGGACGGCTGGTTTGGATTTGGCGCGATTTATGGTTTCCTCTGCTGTCTGGCCATGGTGTTATTCGCCAAGGCGCTGGGGTTCATATTGAAGCGGCGCAGCGACTATTACCTGGAGCGCGACGATGATGCCTGAGCTGATCTCGCCCGCGCTGATCATGGTGGCAGCCGCCCTGGTCATAGGACCGGCCCGTGGCTATTTGCGCACCGCGGTGGTGCTGCTGGCGCCACTGCTAACACTATGGGCCGTGTGGCAGGTGCCCGATGGCGTGCAGGACAGCGTGCGCTTCCTGTCCTACCAGATCGAACCGGTGGAAGGCAGCCCGCTGCGGCGTCTGTTCGCGACTATCTTCGCCCTCATGGCCTTCGTAGGTGGGCTGTACTCTTTCCGCCTGGCGAGGTGGCAGGAGTTGGCGGCAGCGTATTTCTACGCCGCCGGCGCAATCGGTGTTAGCTTTGCCGGCGACCTGATTTCGCTGTTTGTGTACTGGGAGCTGATGGCCTTGTTTTCCACGGTGGTCGTTTGGAGCGGCGGCACTCCGGCCGCCCGCGCCGCGGGTATCCGCTACGCCATCCTGCACCTGCTGGGGGGCGTTGTCCTCAAGGTCGGCATTGAGGGCGTGGTGGTCAGTACCGGCTCCATTCAGATCACGCCCATGCTGGCACAGGATTTCAGCAGCTGGATGATACTCTGCGGTATCCTGATCAATGCCGCGGCGCCGCCCCTGTCAGCCTGGCTGGCGGATGCCTACCCGGAATCCAGCCCGACCGGTTCCGTGTTCCTGTCGGCCTTTACCACCAAGACAGCGGTACTGGCCCTGATACTGCTGTTCCCGGGAGAGCCCGTGCTGATTGGTGTGGGCCTGTTTATGGTGATATACGGCATCATCTACGCGCTACTGGAAAACGATATTCGACGCATTCTCGCCTACTCGGTAGTGAACCAGGTGGGCTTTATGGTCTGCGCAGTCGGCATCGGCACGCAGCTGGCACTCAACGGCGCCGCCGCCCACGCCTTCGCACACATCATCTATAAAGCCCTGTTATTCATGAGTGCCGGTGTGGTCATATATCGCACGGGAAAGAATCGCTGCTCCGAGCTGGGCGGCCTGTTCCGGACCATGCCCATCACCACCATTTGTTGCATCATCGGCGCACTGTCAATCTCGAGCTTTCCACTGACCTCTGGCTTTACTACCAAGAGCCTGATTTCCCAGGCCGCCGCCAACGAGGGACTGGTTTGGGTGTATATGTTGCTGACGGCCGCATCCGCCGGCGTGTTTCTGCACGCGGGTATCAAGTTCCCTTGGTTCGTTTTCTTCCAGAAGGACTCGGGCCTGCGTCCCAGGGACGCGCCCTGGAACATGGCTCTGGCCATGATCATATTTTCCGCGCTGTGCCTGTTGTTGGGCATCTTCCCGGAATGGCTTTACCGCTTCCTGCCCTACCCGGTGGACTACGTGGCCTATACCCCCGGTAAGGTGCTGTTCTACCTGCAGCTGCTTTTGTTCTCCGGCCTGGCATTCTTCCTGTTACTGCCGCTGATGAAGCGCACGGAAACCATCAGCCTGGACGTGGACTGGCTATGGCGCCGCGGCGCACCCGCGGTCGCTGCATGGCTGGGGCGCCTGCTGGAACCGATCCGCGATCTGGGGGCCAGCCTCGGTTCGGCGAGCCAGAACCTGCTGCGCTTCCTGACCGCGCGCTACCTGGGCCAGCCGCATACCGCCGACCGCGAGGAGCGCGCCGTGTTCGCCCGCTCCTGGCCCATCGGCACCACCGCCCTGTGGATTGCGATCCTGCTATCCGCCTATGTGCTGATTTACTACATCTAGGTTTTCTGTATTACCTGAGACAGTACTTACAGCAGATACCGGAGCGTAAGTTTGTGGCCCGCCTGCTGGATGGGGAGAAGATGTCTCCACTCTGCAAGGAACTCGGTATATCGCGGGACACTGGTTACAAAATCTTCAATCGATATAAGACTGCCGAGATTTCTGAAACTGTTACCTATGTCTTCGGTATAAAGTGCAACCCATGTGTCGAGTATGCACCCGCTTGAAAATGGCGCGCCCAGCAGGAGTCGAACCTGCGACCCCCAGAATCGGAATCTGGTACTCTATCCAGCTGAGCTATGGGCGCGTAAGGGCGCGGGCACTGGGCCCGCAGGCGCGCATGATACCGCTCCGGCCAGATGCCGTCTAGGGACTCTCGGCCACAGCCCCTCGGCATCTTGATCCTCGAGACTCACGTTCAGCCCAGGCTGTCTTCCGCAACAAAGTACTGTGGGTCTTCAATCACGTTCACTTCAACCAGACTGCCCGCCTTTCTCAGCAGGTGGCGACATTCGGCACTGAGGTGCACGAGGTGCAGGGTCTTGTCGCTGTTGAGATAGCGCTCGGCCAGGGTGTCGATGGCCTCCAGGCCGGAGTGATCGCAAACCCGGGCTTCGGCGAAATCTATGATGACATCGTCATTGGCCTGATTGGGGTCGAATTGCTCCATGAAGGAGGTAATAGAGCCGAAAAACAAGGGCCCATAGACAGCGTAGACGGTTGAGCCCTTGTGATCCTCGCGGCTTTCCACCCGCACCTGCTTGGCGTGTTCCCAGGCAAAGACCAGGGCTGAGACGATTACGCCGACAATCACGGCAATGGCCAGGTCGGTGGCCACGGTCACGGCGGACACCAGCACCAGCACCATGGCGTCACTGCGCGGTACCTTGCGAATTACCCGGAAGCTACTCCACTCGAAGGTGCCAATCACCACGATAAACATCACGCCGATCAGGGCAGCCAGCGGGATCTGCTCGATCAGTGGGGAGGCAGCCAGGATAAACAGCAGCAGGAACAGGGCGGCGGCGATGCCCGACAGACGGCCGCGGCCGCCGGAATTCACGTTGATCATGCTCTGGCCGATCATCGCGCAGCCACCCATGCCGCCGAACATGCCGGTGACCGTATTGGCGATGCCCTGGCCCACGCATTCCTTGTTACCGCGGCCGCGGGACTCGGTGATTTCGTCCACCAGGCGCAGGGTCAGCAGTGATTCGATGAGGCCGATAGCGGCCAGTATGAGCGAGTAGGGGAAGATGATAGCCAGCGTTTCCCAGTTAAAGGGCACGCTGGGTACGTGAAAGCTGGGCAGGCCGCCCTTGATGGAGGCGATGTCACCGACCACGCGAGTATCCAGGCCAAAACCGACAACCAGCAGGCTCACGACCACGATGGCAACCAGGGATGAAGGCAGCGCCTTGGTGAAGCGGGGCAGGAAGTGAATTATTGCCATGGTCACTAGTACCAGGCCGATCAGCATGGACAGCTGTGAGCTTTCCAGCCAGGCCACATCGAGGATGCTGCCCTGCATAAAGGTTCCATCCAGCCAGCCAGCTTCGCCGGCATTGCCGAATTGGCTTAGCTGGGCCAGGAAGATCACGATGGCCAGGCCGTTGACGAAGCCCAGCATCACCGGGTGCGGCACCATGCGGATGAACTTGCCCAGGCGCAGGGCGCCGGCCAGCATCTGCAGCATTCCCATCAATACCACTGCCGCAAACAGGTATTCCACCCCGTGGTCCGCGACCAGTGCCACCATGACAACGGCCAGGGCGCCGGTAGCACCGGAGATCATGCCGGGGCGACCACCGATACAGGCGGTGATAAGGCCCACCATGAAGGCGGCGTAGAGTCCCACCAGCGGCTCAACACCGGCGACAAAAGCAAAGGCCACGGCCTCCGGCACCAGCGCCAGCGCGACGGTCAGGCCAGACAGGATATCGTTCTTTATGGTCGCTACTTTACTGGGGTGTAACTCAAACATCGCTCGCTCTCAAATTCGCTCTCAATGGGCAATAGCCAGCCCCCGGCTCTACTGGAGAGTCGGTGGGCAAGGTATCAGGTAAACCAATCGGCGAGATTCGTTGTTATGCGACGAATGGGGGCGCGCATCATACCCGGCTGTGGGTAGAAAAGCAGCTAAAGTTTTGACCGGGCCAGCCGAACATATACAAGTGGGCTTCATAGCTGCAGATTCCTTATTGGTGATGGCGAGCGACATGAGCGGGCAACGACAGCGCGGTAACCCAGGTCTGGTGCACAAGGCACTGGCATGTGCGCTGCTGTGCGTCTCACTGTGTGCGGCGGTTTTCGGCGCAGCACCGGTCGAACCGCAGCGATCGGTATTTACCACCGGCATAGGCCAGGACCGTGGCCGAATGTTGGCCGACCTGGCGCAGCAACACCGCCGCACTGATTCCCAACTATCTATAAGCTACGCCGAAGAGGCCGCCGAGCTGTTGGACAGCTCCGGCGATCACCAGAGCCTGGCCCTGACCTACGACGTGCTGGCCTGGCATAAGCTCACCCAGGGCCAACTCGAGCAAGCGCTGTCCCTGTCGGATGATGCCCTGGCCCTGGCCGGTACAGTTACCAGTGATGCGCTCAATGGCCAGATGCACTACACGCGTGGCGCCATTCAGCTTACTCGCGGTAGTGTGACGCTGGCCCTGCAGGCGTTTCGCCGGGCCGCACAGTATTACGAGGCAGCGCAGGATCAATCCGGCCAGGCCCGCGCCTACTCGGCAATCGGCGGCTGTTACCGGCACTACAGCGAGTTCGACGCAGCCATGGCCTGGCAGCACAAGGCCTACGAAGTGGCCATGCAGACCGACGACCCGGATGTGCAATCGACAGTGCTCAACAATCTCGGTGATCTATACGACTATCTGGGTCAGCCCAGCAAGGCGCTGGACTACTATCGTAAATCCCTGGAGCTGGAACAGGGTGAGCAGTTTGGCCTGGTGGTCAAGAACCTCAATGTTGGCACCCAATATCAGGCCCTGGGTCAATACCAGGACGCCCTGGGCAGCTACCAGTTGGCGCTGAGCTACAACCGCAAACTACAGCTGGGACAACACGAGCCGGAAATATTGGTGGCGATGGCGTCGGCTTACCTCGCCATGGGAGAGCTTCGCGAGGCGCTGCGCTGGTCGCTGGAGGCGCTGGACGCCGCCCAGCGCTCCGCCGTGGATGTGCAGATTATCGCGGCGCTTAACGGGCTATCAAAGACCTATATCGCCCGTGAGAATTATGCTGCGGCAATCAACGCCAGCGAGCGGGCGCTGGGCCTGGCCCAGAGCCAGGAAGTTCCCGATCTCATTATCAGGACCCTGCGCCAACTGGCGACTGCCTACAAGGAGGCGGGGCAGTTCCACCAGGCGGTGCTGACGCTGGAGTTATACACCAGCGCCAAGGAAAAGCAGTTGCTCGACAAGGCCACGCGCAGTTTGGCCGAGCTCCAGGCGGGTTTGGAAACCGAGGTCGCCGAGCGTGAAATCGTGCGCCTGCAGCAAGAAAACCAGATTCGGGACCTGCAGCTCGAACAAGAGCGCAGCCAGCGTATGCTCTGGATTGCCCAGATTGTTTTCCTGGTATTGGCGATTGCCATACTGGTGCTGCTGTACCTGCGTGTACAGCGCAAGTCGCGCACCGATGAACTCACCCAGATTGCCAACCGCAGCTATATTTCCGATTGCCTTGAGCAGGAGTTCCGTCGCTTCCAGCGCTATGAGAATCCCTGCTGTGTCATGATCCTGGATATTGATGACTTCAAGGAATTCAATGACGTGCACGGCCACGATTGTGGTGACGCCATCCTGACTGCGGTCGCCGGCCTGCTCAGTCAATGCCTGCGTACCACCGACCGTGTCGGTCGCTGGGGTGGCGAGGAGTTTGTCCTGCTGTTCCCACAAACCGGGTTGACTGAGGCGCTGCAGGTGGCCGAGCGTATTCGCCTGGCAGTGGCGAACTATCGCTTCAGCGTAGATTCACGGCACAGCGATACCGCTGGCGCGCTGCATGTCAGCATCACCTCCGGCCTGGCGCTGTTGTCCAAAGAAGACGAGGACGTCGTCAGCTGGCTCAAGCGTGCCGACCTCGCCATGTACGAGGGCAAGCAAGCTGGGAAAAACTGTGTCTGCGCCAGTGCTGGACGCTCTGAGCAAACCCCCTCGGTGGTCTATCTGCCGGGCGCTACCAGTTCTGTAAACGCCTGAATCCTGTCTTTGCTCGCCCCGCTGCGACGAATCGAGTCCCTCGCAGGATGAGTCGTCTGGCGCGCTACAGTCTTATTCCCCACACTATTCTGCAAGCTAAAAATAGCTGGGAGAATAATTATGAAGGGTATGGGACGAGTGCTTTTGTTGGCACTGACGATAACGGCCAGCTGGGCTATAGCTGCCGATGAGCCCGAACAACTTGATACGCTGATCGACCAGCTTGCAGCAGCTTATGGCGGCGACGCCTTCGCCGGTATTAGCGGCTACCAGATCACCGAGCGTTACATGGCACCGGCTAGCGGGCAGAGCTGGAGTCCGGCGCTGGTGGATATTGGGCGGGTCAACCAGCAGCTGGTCCACGACCTGGATTCCGGCAAGTTGTACTTTGAAAACTGGTTTGTGGGGCGTGCCGGCGTGGCGCCGGCCATCACGGTGGTCAATGGTGATGATGCCTGGGCGGTCAATTTACGCAATCAAAGCTATGGCGCGGCGGCCTCTGCTGATCCCTACGTGATAGCGGGCGGTACCATGCGCACCACCGATACACTGTTGGCGCGGGAGCTGCTGAAGTCGCGCGAGCAGGCTGAATATCTTGGCGGCAGCCTGTTCATGAATCGCCAGCATGCCATGGTGAAAATGCCGTTTCCACAGAGTCCCGATCTGACCCTGTATATTGATACGGAAACGCATCTGATAAGCCGTATGACCCGCGACAATCCGCAGTTGGGTTTGTTGGATTATGTGTTCAATGATCATCGCGTTGAGAATGGTATAGCGCGGGCCGGGCGCGTCGATTTTTCCGTCGCCGGGGATCCCAACCTGATCGGGGCAGATCGTGAGATCAGCTTCAGGGCGGCAGCCACCAACAACAGGATCTTCGAGCTGCCCACAGGACTGGAGCGCGAGGGAGAGCGCATTGTCGACACGGAGATGCAGGTTAATCGCCTCGCCGCGAATGTCTACCACGTCGGCCAGAATGGCGGCTATTCAATCTTTGTTGATACGGGCTCCGAGGTCATTGCCTGTGGCGGTTATGCCGGTTTGAGCCAGCGCTTTGACCGCTTCCAGTCTGAGAGCGGCAGCCATCGTCCGCTGCGCTACCAGGTCGTGAGCCATCACCACCAGGACCATCTCGGTGGTGTCGACGAGGCACTGAGCCTGGGTGCAACACTGGTCACCGTCGAGGGTAATATTGAACCGATACTGGACGTGAGCAAGCTCAAGCCCGAGAGCGGTCGTTTTCTCACCGTGAACCAGCGTATGACCCTGGGTAGTGGCAAGGGGCGGGTGGAGCTGTACGATGTGTCCACCGTGCATGCCAACAGTAATCTGCTGTTCTATGTTCCCGCGACGCGCACCCTGTTCATGGCGGATCACTTTGGTACCCCCTATGCAGAGGGTGTGCCGGTAGCCAGCCGCAATACCGTCAGCATGGAAGAGGCCCTGCAGCCACTGGATATCAATTTCAATAAAGTCGTAACCGCGCACGGTGCTCGGGTCTTTTCCTCCCGCGACTTCACAAGCTCGGTGAAAGCATTCAGGGACTACGACTGCCCTGAGGATCGACCGCTCTGCTCGCGATAATTGCTATCATGGGGTCCGGTTTACCTGGACCCCCTGATGCCCACACTGCTCACTGCCGCTATAGCCTTTAGCCTGTCCCAGGTTGCCCTGAGTTTATTGCTGCTGGCGCGCCAACCCCGCTGGGGCCTGCGTGAGCAGCTGTTCGGTTTGCTGATGCTGGCGGTTGTCGGCTACCTGTTGACGCCGGTGCTGGCGGGCAGCAACTTCCATATTGTGGCGAGTACCCTGCAGACCGCCGTGCCGGGTATGTTCTGGCTATTCAGTGCCAGCGTGTTTGATGACCACTTCAAGCTGCGCTACTGGCAGATTGGCCTGGTCAAATTTACTGTATTGATGCCTCTGGCCGGTGCCCTGCTGGGCCTCGCGGGGCTAGAACTCAACTGGTTGTTTTATACCCTGCCCCAGGGCCTGGAGTTTTGTTTGCTGGCGCTGACCTTGTGGGTGGTATCGCAGCACTGGCGCACAGACCTGGTGGAGAGCCGCCGGCGTCTGCGCATCTGGTTTGTTGGTTGTAATGGCAGTTACCTGTTCATTCTTATTTTTTCTCGTGAAATTTTGTTCCCGGGCGAGTCCTGGCTGGCAACCTGGGAATACATACCACCGGCGCTGTTACTGCTGGCAATCAATGCCACCTTGTTGCAATACCGGGAGGGCTTGCTGTTTCTGCGGCGCTCACCGTCGGGCAGCGCCGCTACCCGGCGAGTAGAGTCGGCAGGGGTTGACGATTCGCTGGTTAAGGGGCTGCAGGCGCATATGGAGGCTGCCAGCCCATGGCGTGAAATGGGCCTGACTATCGGCCAATTGGCGCAGCAGCTGGACGTACCCCAATATCGCCTGCGCCTGGCGATAAACTCGGGTCTCGGTTTTCGCAACTTCAGTGATTTTCTCAACAGTTATCGCATTGCCGAGGCCGCGGCGCGATTGCGCAACCCGGCTGAGACGCAGTTGCCGGTATTGACCATTGCCATGGATGCGGGCTTTCGTTCGCTGAGTTCCTTTAACAAGGCCTTCAAGCAGGCCCAGGGCCAGACACCGACGGCCTGGCGCAAAGCCCGGACATAAGCGGTGAGAGGCGGGGCATTGCTATCCCCAGCGTGCATAGGCCGTCATTCGGCCAATTGATCAAATAATGATCAGTTGAGGGTGAATATCTGCACAAAACCGGGAAATAAGCTGACGGATTTTTAAAATTCGGCAGATTTCCCTGTGGTAACAGCGATAATCAGCGCCTGTTCACCAGAATCCGGTCCCTGGGGTAAAGATTATGAAACATACAGTGCACGCCTGCGCAGTACTGCTCCTGCTGTTCCACACGCTTTCCGCTCACGCCGCTGACCCCGCTGCCGGGAAGAGCCTTTATGGCACTTGTGTCGCCTGCCACGGTGCTGCCGGCGAAGGCATGCTGGCCTTGAACGCGCCTGCCCTGGCAGGTCAGCAGGGTGCCTACCTGCTGCGCCAGTTAGAGCATTTCAAGAGTGGCCTGCGCGGTGCTGATCCGAAAGACAGCCTCGGTATGCAGATGCGCGGCATGGCGGCGACCCTGGCCGATGCCACGGCTGTGGAAGATGTGGTGGCCTATATCGGCACGCTCCCGGTCCCGGCCACCCCGGCGGGCCCTGATTACAACAAGCGCAATGGCGAGAACCAGTACAACGCCGCTTGTGGTGCCTGCCATGGCGGTACGGCTCAGGGTAACCCGGCCCTGAATGCGCCGCGCCTTGCAGGCCTGGATGCAGCCTATCTCAAGCGCCAGTATCGGAACTTTGGCGATGGCATTCGCGGTTCACATAAGGATGATCGCTATGGTCGGCAGATGAAGATGATGGCGACCATGCTGAAAACCGAGCAGGACCTCAACGACGTGATCGGCTATATCCTCGCTCAGTAATGCGCGCAGCTCTTACGACAATCCTGTTATTGCTGGCATCGCTTGCCGGTGCGGCCGATTCTGCGCCCTTGGTGCTGAGTGAGCGCTGCCCGCCCAGCTTCGAGAAAACCGAGGCAGGGGTGTGCGAGCTGCGCAATATGTACCAGTTCTACGACTCACTGCAGGGGCGTGGTGTTGGTGGAACGCAGACAGCCCTGCCCGAACATCGCGACGGCTTCACGCCAGAGCAAATAGATCTGGGCCGCTACCTGTTTTTTGATCCCGCCCTCTCGGCTGACGGTACTGTGTCCTGTGCCAGCTGCCACCACCCGGACTTTGGTTTCAGTGACGGTCTTGCTCGCTCGGTGGGCATCGATGGTCATGAGGTGAGCCGTTCGTCACCAACCCTGTGGAACGTTGCGTTTTTGAAGCATCTGTTTTGGGACGTGCGCGCCGATTCGCTGGAGGAGCAGGCCGAGGGGCCGCTCTATTCTCCCGAGGAAATGGGTAATACTCCGCAGCAGTTGCTGGCAACTCTTCATGACAGTGAAGAATACCGGCGCCTGTTCCGCCAGGCCTATCCGGATGGCCAGCTGGACGAAATCAGCCTGGGCCAGGTATATAGGGCGCTGACCGCATTCCAGGCCAGCCTGATTTCCCTGAACAGTCGCTACGACCGCTACGCGCACGGCTACCATGCCGCACTGAATGAACAAGAGATTGAGGGTATGAACGTATTCCGCTCTTTCGTTGCGCGCTGCGCCGAGTGCCATACGCCACCCCTGTTCACCAACCAGCAGGTGGCGGTTATCGGCAGCCCGGAGCCCGAGGGCTTGCCGCTTGATATCGGCGCGGAAAAAACCTGGAACGCACCCAAGATGAAGGGCGGCTTCAAGGTGCCGACCCTGCGCAATATTGAAAAGACGGCGCCCTATATGCATTCGGGCCGCTTCCCGAATCTGCGGGAGACGGTTGAGTTTTACAGTAAGGGCCGTGGCCACGCGGTGCCGGAGGGTGTCGATATGCATATACACTGGCATATCTGGGAGCCCAATCTGACTGACTATGAAATGGACCGGGTGGTAGACTTTCTGCGCACCCTCACCGACGAGAGCTTTACACCGCAGATACCGGAAAGAATGCCATCGGGCCTGGCGCCTGTTGGTCTGTCACCGGTTGAACATAATAACCGCTCGGCAGTGGTGGGAAATGCCGCCGCTACACAGTGGGAACAACGAGGAGCAGCATCATGAACATGGGAAAAATTGTAGCGATCGTACTTGTGGTCGCGGCCTTTGGGTTCGGCGTGCAGTTGGGGCGCAACTCAGCGGAACCGGCAGCGGTTATCAGCAGTGGCAGTGGCGCGTCTTACGGGGGCAGCAGTGCCGGCGACGGTGCCAGCGAAGCTGACGTCACGGCGGCCCGGGAGCTGATCGTAAAGGGCTCCAGCAAGTTTGTGGCTGGTCCTCCCATGACGGACATCGTGGTGACGGTTGAAGATGGCCAGTCCATCCAGGCGGCCGTGCAGGCAGCCGAGCCAGGTACCACTATCCATGTGATGCCCGGCACCTACGAGGAAACTGTCTATATCGATAAAGACGGTATTCGCCTGATCGGTATTGTGAAGGGCTCCGAGCGCGCTACCATGCACGGCGGTGGCACCCTCAACGATGCCATTTTGTTCTCTGGCAACAATATTGTGGTCGAGGGCTTTCTCATTACCAAGTACAAGGGTAATGCGATCATGAGCCAGGCGGGCAACAACTATGAAATCCGCGACAATATCATCGTCGATACCGGCATTTACGGCATCTTCCCGCAGCTGGGTACTAACGGCGTGGTTGAGCACAATGTGATCTCCGGCATTGAAGACGCGGCCATTTATATTGGCATGAGCGACAACGTGCACGTGGCCTACAACGAGGTGTTCGACAGCGTGGCTGGCATCGAGATCGAGAACAGCCGTCACTCGATTGTTGAGAGCAACTTTGTCTACAACAATACCGGCGGTGTGCTGGCCTTCATTACCCCGGGGCTGCCCATCAAGACCACTTACGATGTGATCATTCGCAACAACTGGATTTCCAATAACAACACACCGAACTTTGGTGCGCCCGGCTCAACCGTCGGCGGTATCCCCGCGGGTACCGGCATTATGATTATGGCGGCTGATGATGTGGTCATCGAAGGCAACATCATCACCAATAACAAGACTATCGGTATCATGACGGTGGATCACAACACGGCGGCGGAGCTGACCAATGTGACTGTTGACCCGGAAGCCGATCCTAACTCTGATGGCCTGAAGATTCTCAACAACACCATGCACAACAATGGCTACGACACTATTGATGAGATCAAGGCCTTAATGTTGGTCGATCTGAAGACGGGCAATCCGGATATTTTCGCGGTTGGTCCCAGCAAGGACAGCTGCATTATCAATCGCCATCGCTATGTGCATGCCGGTATCGATGACTACGGCACCTGCGACTTCACCAATACCGCCAGCATCGGCAACTACCTGCTGCCGCCGGTACCGCCCCGGGTAATTGCGCCGGATGAGCGCGGCAAGATTGCCTACCTGGGTGTGTGCGCCGGTTGCCACACCTACGCCGGGCGCATGATTGGTCCGCCGGTACAGATCATTCAGGCCCTGTATATGGATGATCCGCAGGGGCTGGCCGACTACATCGCCGCGCCGGTTAAAAAGCGCGACGACTACCCGGAGATGCCGAAACAGGACTACCTGGATGAGGAAACTCGTATCGCCGTCGCCGAGTACATGCTCTCCCGCACAAACTAAGCTTCTGGGGACAGTTCACTAATCTGGATAAGTGAACTGTCCCCAATATTATCCCAGCTCGGCGAGGGCGCGCTCGTGCCATGCCAGTAGGTTGGCGCAGTCATCGGGGATACCATCCTTGATCCAGCCGGCGAACTCGATAATGCAAACCATGTCGATGTCGGCAAAGGTGAAGTTGTCGCCGGCGATCCACTTCGTCGTAGCCAGGTGCTCATCCATCATCGACCAGAATTGCTCCAGGCGCAGTTTTCCGCGCTCTACCAGTTCCGGGATTTGTTCCACCATCAGCGGGCCGGGTAAGCCGTTACCCTTAAACGCAGGGTGACCATTACGGAAAATATCGGCGATCGCAGCGACGCCCGTCATGAACAGGCGGTGATCCCAGTTGATTACGCTGGCTTTCTCCAGGGAGGTGCTACCCAGCAGCGGTTTCTCCGGGTACAGGTTCTCCAGGTACACGCACTGTCCGATAACCTCGGTCAGCAAATCCCCATCATCGGTGATCAAGGCGGGTACGGTGCGCATCGGGTTGATGGCCTTGTACTCGTCGCTGTGCTGTTGCTGGGCGGGGCCGAGATCAACCTGCTCGGTCTCAATATCAATGCCCTTGTAGTCCATGAATAATTTCAGGCGTCTTGGGTTGGGGGCGGGGTCGTAGGTATAGACTTTCATGGGTGCTTCCTTTTTTTCCGGAGTGTCGGCATATTAGTCAGGCCCTTGCAGGATTACCAGACACAGATAAGTTTTCGCGGCCCCTCGAAGCCGCTATAATGCGCCACCTGAAGACGCTCCCATACGAGGAATGAAAGTGACCAAGTCATTGAAAGTATTAGGAATTACGGTTTTTTGCGCGCTGCTTAGCGGTGCCGTACTGGGCCAGACTGAGGCCCAACGCGAGGCGATTGCCGAGCGCATCAAGCCGCACGGGGATGTTTGCCTGAAGGGTGACAATAGCTGTGGCGGCGCGGCGGTTGCCAGCGCTGCCGGGCGTTCCGGTGAAGATGTCTATAACAGTGCCTGCATGGCTTGCCACATGACGGGTGCTGCCGGCGCTCCCAAGTTGGGCGATGCGGCTGCCTGGGCGGATCGCATTGCCAGGGGCAATGACGCGCTCTATGACGCTGGTATCAATGGCGTTGCCGGTACCGGCATGATTGCCAAGGGTGGCTGCATGAGCTGTTCCGATGACGAGGTCATCGCCGCCGTCGATTACATGGTAGACAACAGCCAGTAGCAGCATCGAGTGCTGCCAAAGCCGCCTGCGGGCGGCTTTTTTGTGTCTGCTCGCCACTCGTTGCGCCGGCAAACGCGGCTAGCTAGCCGAGCAATTCCTTGAGTCCCGCCAGGGTGTCGTTGGCGCGCTGTGTTGCCACTTCCTGGTCCTCTTCAGCGCCGCCCTGCCAGCTCAGGTCGTCCTGGGGCAGCTCTTCAATAAAGCGGCTCGGCTCACAGTCAACGACATCGCCGAACTGCTTGCGCTTGCTGGCCATGGTCATGGTGAGGGTCTGTTGCGCCCGGGTAATGCCCACATAGGCCAGGCGCCGCTCCTCCTCGATATTGCCGTCCTCGATGCTGTTGCGATGCGGCAGCAGCTTCTCTTCCATGCCAATCAGGTAGACATGGGGGAACTCCAGCCCCTTGGAGGCGTGGAGGGTCATAAGTTGCACGCTGTCGTCGGCGTTTTTTTCTTCCTCCTGCTGTTCCATCAGGTCGCGCAGCACCAGTCGGGCGATGGCTTCATCGATGTCGACCTGCTCTCTTTGTATGACCTGCTGCAGGTTGTCGATCAGGAAGTCGACGTTGGCCATGCGCCGCTCCGCCACCTCGTCACTGGAACTGAGATTGTCCAGCCACTGCTTGTACTCGATGTCACGGATCAACTGGCGTACGCCACTGATGGAGTCGCCACCCTGACAGCGCTGTCGGGTCTGCTCCAGCCAGCCGGCGAACTCGCGCAGGCGGGCGCGACCGGCTTCCGGGATTTCGCCACCGACACCAAGAGCGGCGCGAAACAGGCTCATGCTCGCATTAGTGGCATACAGGCCCAGTGCTTCCATGGTTGAGGCACCCAGTTTCCGCCGTGGCACATTGGCCACACGCAGGAAGGCGTTGTCATCGTCGGCGTTAATCAGCAGGCGCAGGTAGGCCATGATGTCCTTCACCTCGTTCTTGGCGAAGAAGGATTGGCCGCCACTCATCTGGTAGGGCACCTGTTGCTGTTGCAGGGCCAGTTCCAATAGCCGCGCCTGGTGATTGCCGCGATACAGCACCGCGTACTCACCGAGACGGGTGCGCTTGCGCAACTGGTGGTCGAGAATCTCCGCCACCACCTGGTCGACCTCGGCCTGCTCGTCGGCGCAACGGATTACCCGCAGCGGGTCGCCAAAACCCAGTTCGCTCCACAGGGATTTTTCAAACACGTGGGCGTTGTTGGCAATAAGCACATTAGCGGCGTTGAGAATGCGCCGGGTTGAGCGATAGTTTTGCTCCAGCTTGACGATTTGCAGGCCGGGAAAGTCTTCCTGTAACAGGGCCAGGTTCTCCGGACGGGCGCCGCGCCAGGCGTAAATCGACTGGTCGTCATCGCCGACCACGGTCAGTCGCCCGGAAACCCCGATCAGCTGCCGCACCAGGGTGTACTGACTGGTATTGGTGTCCTGGTATTCATCGACCAGCAGGTAGCGGACCCGGTTCTGCCATTTTTCCAGGATCTCCGGCGAGCGTTGAAACAGCAGCACGGGCAGCAGGATGAGATCATCGAAATCCAGTGCATTGTAGGCGCGCAGGGCCCGGTTATAGCGCTGGTAGGCCTGGGCGCAGAGCATATCTGCGGGGCCTGTGGCGTTAGCGAGTGCTTGCTCTGGCAGTACGGCGTCATTTTTCCACTGGGATATCTGGTGCTGGATCAGCGGCGCGCGGTCGCCCTCGGCGCCGTGTTCCTGGATCAGGATATCCTTGAGCAGGGTCTGGCTGTCCTGACCGTCAAAGATGGAAAAACCACCCTTGAGTTCCAGCGCCTTGCGCTCTTCGCGAATAATGCGCAGCCCCAGTTGGTGAAAGGTGCTGATCAACAAGCCCTCGGAGGCGGGTTCGGACACCAGCTTGCCCACCCGCTCACGCATTTCCCGGGCAGCCTTGTTGGTAAAGGTCACGGCGGCTATGTGGCTGGCCTTGATGCCGCACTTTTCGATCAGGTAGGCGATTTTGCGGGTGATCACGCTGGTCTTGCCGCTGCCAGCACCTGCCAGCACCAGCAGGGGGCCGTCTATATATTTAACAGCGTCTTGCTGTCGGGGGTTTAACTGGGACACCAGATCTGACTACCGCAAAAAGAGGTGCATTGTAGCAAGCGGATGTAAATCGACACCATGGCGCGTGTCGCAAATTGCCTTTATTCCTGGCTGTCGAACTGCCGGTAGCCCAGGGCTTCGATCAGGTGCGGGCGCTCAAGATCTATCGCGCCGGTCAGGTCGGCGATGCTGCGGGCGACCCGCAGTACGCGCTGGCAGGCCCGGAATGTCAGGCCCAGGGTGTCCATCGCCTGTTCCAGCATGCGTCGATCCTGTGTCTGCAAGCGACAGACCTGTTCCAGTTGGCTGGCATTCAGGCCCGCATTGATTACCCCGCTGCGCGCCAGTGCCAGGCGCCGTGCCTGTTGCACGCGCTGGCGGACACTGGCCGAGGGTTCTGCTTCCTGTTGCTGGTTCAACAACAGTCCTGCGGGCACCCGGCTGAGGCTGACCAGTAAATCTATGCGATCCAGCAGTGGGCCGGACAGACGTGCGCGGTAGCGTTGTATCTGGTCACTTGTGCAACGACAGTCACGCTGGCTGTCGCCGTCGAATCCACAGGGACAGGGATTCATGGCGGCGACAAACTGGAAGCGGGCGGGGAAGGTCAACTGCTGCAGTGCCCGGGATATAGTGACCTCGCCGGACTCCAGGGGTTCTCGCAGCATCTCCAGCACCCGGCGCGGAAACTCGGGAAGTTCATCCAGAAACAGCACGCCTTGATGGGCCAGGGAGATTTCTCCGGGCCTGGGCAACACGCCGCCACCGACCAGTGCCTGTGCCGATGCCGAATGGTGCGGAGCGCGAAAGGGTCGTTGCCAGCATCCGGCACTGGAGGTAGTGGGCTCGGTGGCACTGCGCAGGGCCATAATTTCCAGTCGCTCCTGCGGCTCCAGTTCCGGCAGGATGCCTGGCAGCCGCGAGGCCAGCATGGTTTTACCGGTGCCCGGTGGTCCAGTGAATAACAGGTTGTGACCGCCGGCCGCGGCAATCTCCAGGGCGCGTTTTCCCAGTGCCTGGCCGCGCACCTGGGCCAGGTCGGGGCAGGCCTCGATGGAACTATCGGGATCCGGCTTGGCAAACTCCACATCCGCGGCACCCTGCAACCAGGCACAGAGTTCCAGTAATTGCCCGGCAGCAACAATCTTTGTGCCCGGCACGATCGCGGCGATCGCGGCATTGGCGGCGGGCACGACCAGGATGTGCTGTTGCCGACTGCTGCCAATGGCGGCGGCGACACTGCCCGACACCGGGCGCAATTCGCCATTCAGCGCCAGTTCGCCGATGAACTCGCGATCCTGCAACGCCGGCAGCGGTAGTTGTTCCGAGGCGGCGAGAATGCCCAGGGCAATGGGTAGGTCAAAGCGACCTCCGTCCTTGGGCAGGTCAGCGGGCGCGAGGTTAACGGTGAGTCGCCGGTCCGGCCAGTCAAAGTGTGAATTCATGATGGCCGAGCGCACCCTCTCCTTGCTCTCGCGCACTGCGGTGGCGGGGAGACCAACAATATTGAAGGCGGGCAGGCCATTGGAAATATGGGTTTCCACCCGCACCAGCGGCGCTTCGATGCCGCGCTGGGCGCGACTGAGCACGGTAGACAATTCCATGCGCTCATCCTTGAGCAATGCTTCTTATACGCTATGCAGTCTAGCCGAGCTTTAGCCTGCTGGTGTGCCTGGGAGCGAGATTGCGCGAAAAGGTTGTATAGGGAGCCGCTACAGAGCTGCTAAGCGGAGCCCTGCTTGTCGCTTGCCTGCTGTAGCAGCTCGGTCAACTCGGCCAGTTCTTGCTCCAGCTCCTCAACCCGGGAGCGGGTCCTGGCGAGGATCTCGGTCTGGCTGTCGAACTCTTCCCGGCTCACCACGTCGAGGCGGGCCAGGGCGGACTGGATCAGGCTGCGCATATTGCGATCGACCTCGCCTTTGAGGCCGGAGTCGCCCAGCAGGCCATTAATTTGGCGAAAAACGTCGCTGACGGGTGGGGGTTTGAGTGCCATGCGAGCAGTGTAACTGATTCGCCAGCCGGGCCAAAGCTGGCACCCCAATGTGCGCCCTTGCTCATGTCCCTGCGGGCGCACCTGCCCTTCATGGGGCGCGCACCGTTATGGGTGCGGGCGGCGCACCAAGATGGTGCGTAAACCTTTTGCGTAGCACTCACAGCTGCCCTGAAAAACTACTATCTCATTGAAAAACATAAGAAATTACAAAACTGGCACGGCGGCTGCAAAGAGCTTGGCAGACTTTGTTTTTACCGCACCCAATGCGCCCCGCGCGGGACAGGTGACTCAATTTCAACCAGCAAGAAACTCACTATCAGGAGACATGTAACCATGTTGAAAAAGACTTTGCTTTCTACTGCCGCTGCAGCATCTGTGATGCTGGCCGGCGCCCCTCTCGCCAGTGCGGATGATGCCTGGTCTACCAGTGCCAATGTTGCGCTCACAACCGACTACAAGTTTCGTGGTATTTCGCAGACAGATGAGTCAGCCGCAATTCAGGGTGGCTTCGACGTGAGTCACGAATCCGGTTTTTACATTGGCACCTGGGGCTCTTCCGTTGATTTCGATAGCAATGACGGATACGACGGTAGCCTCGAACTGGACATCTACGCTGGCTTCGGTGGCAGCATTAATGATGACTGGAGTTACGATGTTGGTGGCTTGTACTACGCCTATCCCGGCGACAATGGTGATGACGGTGACTTCTTTGAAGTATATGGCAGCATCAGCTGGAAGGACCTGAAAGCCGGTGTGAATTACTCCGATGATTACTACGCCGGGACCGATGAGGCCACCTACATCTATGCCGAGTACAGCTACGGCGGCCTGCCCTGGGAGCTGACGCTCGATCTGCACCTTGGTTACCAGTTTCTGGAAGAAGACGGCGGTTTCCTGAGCAGTGATGAAGATGGCTATACCGATTACTCGGTCAGCATTTCACGCGACTTTGCCGGTTATAACTTCGCAGTTGCCTACACCGGTACTGATCTGGATGACGATGATCTCTTCGGCACAGATTGGGGTGATGGCGCTGTCATCGGCACCATTTCTGCAAGCTTCTAAGCGACTGATAAACGTCTGAGCCCGGCGGGTATGCCCGCCGGGATGGATCTGGAGAAAGTTATGAAACTAATAAAGGCTATTGTTAAGCCATTCAAACTGGACGATGTGCGCGAGGCACTTTCTGAAATCGGTGTGCAGGGAATTACTGTCACCGAGGTCAAGGGCTTTGGGCGCCAGAAGGGGCACACTGAGCTGTATCGGGGTGCGGAATACGTGGTGGATTTTCTGCCCAAGGTAATGATCGAGGTAGCAGTAGCAGACGACGCGGTGGAACCCACCCTGGAAGCGATTAGCAAGTCTGCCAATACCGGCAAGATCGGAGACGGCAAGATCTTTGTGTCCCCCCTGGAGCAGGTGATTCGAATTCGCACCGGTGAAACCGGCGAAGAAGCGATCTAGCGAAGATAACAGAAGAGAGTAATTCCAATGGAAGATCAAATTTTTCAACTAAGTTACGCGCTGGACACGTTTTATTTCCTCGTCTGTGGCGCTCTCGTTATGTGGATGGCCGCCGGCTTTGCGATGCTGGAAGCGGGTCTTGTTCGCGGTAAGAACACCACTGAAATCCTCACCAAGAACGTGGCGCTTTTCGCTATCGCCTGCACCATGTACATGGTCTGTGGCTACGCGATCATGTACCCGGAATTGGGCTCCAGCATGCTGGCGGGCATTACCGGTGACGGTGTCGCCGGTGCAGATGAGCCGGCCACCTATGCACCCTCTGCGGACTTCTTTTTCCAGGTGGTGTTTGTTGCCACAGCCATGTCGATTGTCTCAGGTGCTGTTGCGGAGCGCATGAAGCTATGGTCATTCCTCGCCTTCACGGTGGTCATGACCGGCTTTATCTATCCGATGGAAGGCAACTGGACCTGGGGCGGTGAAGCGGTCTTTGGCATGTACACTCTTGGCGACCTCGGTTTCTCCGACTTCGCGGGCTCAGGCATCGTACATATGGCGGGTGCGTCTGCCGCACTGGCTGGTGTCATCCTGCTCGGTGCGCGAAAGGGTAAATACGGCCCCGATGGACAGGTCAACGCCATTCCTGGTGCCAACCTGCCACTGGCGACGCTGGGTACCTTCATCCTCTGGTTGGGCTGGTTCGGTTTCAACGGTGGCTCGGTACTCGCGACCGCCTCGGTTGAAAACGCCAACGCGGTTGCGGTGGTCTTCATGAATACCAATGCCGCTGCCTGCGGTGGCCTGATTGCGGCCCTGCTCACGGCGCGCCTGGTATTTGGCAAGGCCGACCTGACCATGTCCCTGAACGGTGCCCTGGCCGGACTGGTGGCAATTACGGCTGAGCCTTCAACCCCGACGGCACTGCAGGCGACCCTGTTCGGTGCTGCCGGTGGTGTGTTGGTCGTATTCGCCATCATCACCCTCGACAAGCTGAGGATTGATGACCCGGTTGGTGCCATCTCAGTGCACGGCGTGGTGGGCTTGCTGGGTCTGCTGCTGGTGCCGGTCACCAATGGGGATTCCACCCTGCTCGGCCAGGTTGTCGGTGCACTCACTATATTCGTCTGGGTATTCGTCACCTCCCTGATTGTCTGGGGTGTCCTCAAAGCGGTCATGGGTATCCGCGTCAGTGACGAGGAAGAATACGAAGGCGTCGACCTCTCCGAGTGTGGCATGGAAGCCTATCCGGAGTTCTCGGTGAAGTAATAAGTTTGCGGGCGCACTAACGTGCGTATCTTGGGGGGCCTTTTGGCCCCCCTTTTTTTTATATATAGTGCATGACTCGCTCACTGCTTTGGAGTCAAAATAATGAAAATGGTCACCGCGATCATCAAGCCATTCAAACTCGACGACGTCCGCTCCGCCCTCTCAGAGATTGGCGTACAGGGTATTACCGCGACCGAGGTCAAGGGCTTTGGGCGCCAGAAGGGGCACACTGAGCTCTACCGTGGCGCTGAATACGTGGTCGACTTCCTGCCCAAGGTTAAACTGGAGATCGTGGTGGCTGACAGCCAGGTTGACGGTGCCATTGATGCCATCGCCGGCGCCGCCAATACCGGCAAGATCGGTGACGGCAAGATTTTTGTGCAGGCCATGGAACAGGTTATTCGCATCCGCACCGGCGAAACCGGCGAAGACGCCATCTAACCGGCTTTCCCGACCCCTGGCAGGCTGTGGCGATTGTTGCGCTCGCCTGCTTCTCCTGGCTTAAGACCGCACCACCTGGCGCTGCGCCGCGCGCCGGCCAATTCGCTCAATTGCCTGTGGTAACTGCTGCAGGGACGAAATTTCTTCATCCGCCGGCTCCCCGCCGGGCCAGTCCTGCCGACCGCCATTCATCCAGATGGTATACATACCCAGGCGCTGGGCTCCGGCCACGTCGTGCTCAGGGTTGTCGCCGACGTGAATAATCTCGTGGCTGGCCGCACCGCTGGCCTGCATGCCAGCGTGAAACATGTCGGGTAGTGGCTTGCTGGCGTCGACCTGCTCGGCGGAGAAGGCAAAGTCAAAGTACTCGCCAATGTCGACCTTGTAGACATCGGCATTGCCATTGCTCAATGCTCCCAGGCTGAAGCGCTGGGCCAGTTCTTCCAATACTTCCAGTGCCCTTTCATAGGGCTCTACCTGGTGACGCACATGCAAGAATGCCTCGAAAGCCTGCCGAGCCCCGGCCATGGCCAGGTCCTCGGCGTAGCCGCAGTGCAATTGAGCCTCGTACAGGGCCTGTACCCGCAGTTCACTGATCTGGTGGGCCAGCTCCGGGTGTAATTCATAGGCGCGAAAGCGAAACCGGCGCAGGCCCTCGGCGTCGAACTGGCGGGTGACCCGCTCCCGGTTTTCCTGCAGCCAGTGATACTGGGCTTGCTCGGCGCGCAAGAGCACCGGTTCGACATCCCACAGGGTGTTGTCCAGGTCAAAGGTAATGACCTTGATCGTGCTACTCATCCTCGTCCTGCTGATCGCTGCTGCGGCGCCGGGCCCGGGGGTGGGCATCGTCGTAAACCTTGGCCAGGTGCTGGAAGTCGAGATGGGTATAGATCTGGGTTGTGGAAATGTTGGCGTGCCCCAGCAGTTCCTGCACCGCGCGCAGGTCACCACTGGACTCCAGCAGGTGACTGGCAAAGCTGTGGCGCAGCATATGTGGGTGAATATCCTGGTGCATGCCGGTTTCACGGCCGCGCTTGCGCAAGCGTTCCTGGATATTGCGCACACTAATACGTTTGCCGCGGGTGCTGGTGAACATTGCCTTCTCCCCGGCGATTTCCGGCCGCACTGCCAGCCACGCACCCAGCGCCGTCATGGCCTGCTTGCCGATAGGCAGGCTGCGGGTCTTCTGCCCCTTGCCGGTCACAGTAACCAGCTTGCCGGGCAGGTCGATATCCGCCAGGTCCAGCCCGGCCAGCTCCGACAGTCGCAGGCCAGATGAGTAAAACAATTCCGCCATGGCCTGGTCACGCAGGTCCAGCGGCTTGCTGCCCTGCACAGTCAGGTACAACTCCACCTGGTCGGCGTCCAGGGTCTTGGGCAGGCGCTGCTTCTGTTTGGGTGCCTGGATGCCGCTGGCCGGGTTGTGGTGGGTTACGCCCTGGCGACTCAAGTAGCTATAGAGACTGCGGGTGGCGGAGAGCTGACGCTGTATGGTCTTGCCCTGTTTGCCGCGGCGATGCAATTGGCTGACAAACTGACGCACGTGGCTGGGCTGGATATCGGTGGCGGTTGCCAGCTTCTGTTCCTCGCAGAAGGTCAGCAAGGTGGCCAGGTCACGACCGTAGTTGTTGAGTGTGTGGGGAGAATACTGGCGCACGTTGCGCAGGTATTCCAGGAAGTCCTGGATTTGCTGCGACAGCGGCGCACTCATGGTGTTTACCGGGGGCTCAGGGTTGCTCGGCTGCCGTGCCGTTTTGCAGCCGTGGCAGCAGACGACTCAGCACGTCGCCAATATGTCCGAGAAACAAGGTGCCCATGTTCGAGGTGTAGTGGTTGGCGTCGCTGCTGCCCACTGCGATAAGCCCCAGCTCGCTGCCATTGGACAGGGGCATAACCGCGGCCGATCCCACCTGGCCGGCCCTGGGGAACAGGTAGCCCAGCTCTTCGCCGCGCAGGGGCCCACACAGGGGCGTTTTGCTCTTCAGCAGCGCGCCGATTTCAATGCGCGCTTTCTCTGCCGACTCAACCCTGCAGCCCTCGCTGGACTGCCTGGGGTCGCCAAAGACTATCAGGCTGGCGTACTCGACATCGAAGTCCTCACGCATGCCGGTGCTGAAGGTTTGCGCCAGTTGCTCGAGGCTGGTCGCGTCGAGCAGGCCGAGAATCAATTTGCGCGTGAGCTCATACAGCTTGTCATTGTCACGGGCATTGGCGGTCAGGCTGTTGAGTCGCTTGCGCATATCCATATTGCGCTCGCGCAGTACACTTACCTGCTTCTCTACCAGCGATACGGCGCTGCCTGAGCTGTGTGATATATGCAGATGGTCGAGCATGTCGGGATGGCGCTCAAAAAAGTCGACATGGTCTTTCAGATAGTCCCGAACTTGCTCGTCGCTGAGTTCGGGGACAGGTTCTTTTTCCGCTTTCTTGCTGTCTGCCGTCAAAGTTGTATGCTCCCCTCGTATACCGTCGTCGCCGGTCCTGTCATGATAACCGGATGGCTTTCACCAGCCCAAGCGATTTCCAGTTCTCCGCCAGTTAGCTTTACCGTTACCTTTTCTTCCAGCAGGCCCTGCAGGCGACCTGCGACCACAGCGGCGCAGGCACCGCTGCCGCAGGCCTGTGTTTCGCCGACACCGCGCTCGAATACGCGCAACTTGATCTCAGTGGGGGACAGCAGCTGCATGAAACCGGCGTTCACCTGCTCGGGAAAATCGGGGTGCTGCTCAATCACTGGGCCCAACTCGGCCACCGGGGCTGTATCCACGTCATCGACCAGGGTCACAGCATGTGGGTTGCCCATGGAGACGGCGCTAATCTGCAGGCTCTGGTCAGCCACCATTAGAGGGTAGCTCGCCGCCTGGGATGTGGCCTTGAAGGGAATCTCTGCCGGTATAAGTTCCGGCACACCCATATTGACTTCCACCAGCTGGTCCTCGCGAACCTGCAGTTGCATCTGGCCGGCGCTGGTCTCCACCACAATACGGTCGTGGCTGGTCAGTCGCTGTTCGCGCACAAATTGGGCAAAGCAGCGGGCGCCATTGCCACACTGTTCGACTTCGCGACCATCGGCGTTATAGATGCGGTAGCGGAAATCTACATCCGGGTGCTGCGGTGGCTCTACCACAAGAACCTGGTCACAGCCGACACCGCGGCGCCGGTCTGCCAGTTTGCGTATATGGCCGGCACGCAGATTACAGCGCTGGCTGATCAAGTCGATGACCACGAAGTCATTCCCCAGCCCGTGCATCTTGGTGAACTTCAATCGCATCAGGAATTGCTCCCCGCAGTTGCGGGCAATATCGATTCACCGCGGATCACATCCTCCACCGACTCGCGCTCGCGCACCAGGTGGGCGCGGTCGCCGTCGACCAGGATCTCTGCAGCGCGACCACGGGTGTTGTAGTTGGAGCTCATGGCGAAGCCATAGGCGCCGGCTCCCATGACCGCCAGCAGGTCACCGGTTTCTATAGCCAGTTGTCGCTGTTTGCCGAGAAAGTCGCCGGTCTCGCAGACCGGACCGACCACGTCGTAGGTACGGCTGGCCTGCCCGGGGCGTTGCTGCACCGGGCGAATATCCAGCCAGGCCTGGTACAGCGCCGGTCGCAACATGTCGTTCATGGCGGCATCAACGATGGCGAAATTGACTGCCTCGTTGCTCTTCAGGTAGTCGACCCGGGTCAATAGCACCCCGGCATTGGCGCTGATAGAACGACCGGGTTCAAACAGCAAGGTCAGCGGCCTGGCGCCCACCGCTGCGCGAATGGCGCCGATATAGTCGCTGACTGGTGGCGGCTCCTCGTCCTGGTAGCGCACGCCCAGTCCACCACCGAGGTCGAGGTGACGTATGACAATACCTGCTTCCTGTAGCTGGTCTATAAGATCCAGCAGGTGCTGCAGCGCATCAATGAAGGGGCTGATCTCGGTCAGCTGGGAGCCGATATGGCAATCCACACCCACTATCTCGACGTGCGGCAGGCTGGCGGCACGCAGATAAACCTGTAGCGCACCATCAGTGGCGATGCCGAATTTGTTCTCCCGCAGACCGGTGGAGATGTAGGGGTGGGTGCCGGCATCCACGTCCGGGTTAACCCTCACCGAGATCCTGGCGGTGACGCCGATCTCGGCCGCAATACCGGCCAGAACCTCCAGTTCCTGCTCCGACTCGATATTGAAGCAGTGGATGCCCAGCTCAAGTGCGCGGCGCATTTCTCCGGGCTTCTTGGCGACGCCGGAGAACACCACCCTGGCAGGGTCGCCACCGGCGGCGATTACGCGCTGCAGTTCACCACCGGAAACAATGTCAAAGCCCGCACCCAGCTGTGCCAGGACATTCAGTATCGCCAGGTTGGAACTGGACTTAACCGCGTAGCAGACCAGGTGGTCGCAGCCCTGTAGTGCATCGGTATAGGCGCGGAAATTCCGCTCCAGGCTGGCGCGGGAGTAGACATAGGCAGGCGTATCGAACTGCTCGGCAAGGGCCGTCAAAGGCAGCTCCTCGGCAAATAGCGTGCCACCGCGGTAGTCAAAGTCACTCATTGTGTGGATTATTTCCCAGTGCCTTGTTCGACTGGTGCCGGCGCCGGCGGGTCCTGTGGTATATATAAACCGCCTTTCTGCCCGCAGCCACCGAGGCCGAGTAGCAACAGCAGCAGGCCAAGGCACAGGGCCTGGGGTGCAGGGGCAGTATGTGGTGATCGATGCACGAGCAGCTTCCGTGATGCTTTGAGCGGCATTATAGCGGTGCCACGGTAAGCAGGCGAGCCACAATGGAATTGGTGCAATGAGGTGCCGCAAGCAGTAGGGGAGACAGCTTTGTCGCAGCGTTTAAGTACAGTGTTTATGGCACTCATCCTGGTTGGGGTCCCGGCGACTGCCGACCCACTTTATGCCAGGAACCTGGCGCCGGTGGTCGGCCTGTTCGGTTTCCCCAATCTGCGCGCCGCGCAGACCCTGGAGCAGGGTCGCTTCAATGCCGCTGTGCATTCGAATATTGCCAATAACTACAGTGTCGATGTCAGTGGCGCCGAGGCAGTGAATTTCGATGGCGAGACCCTGCGTTTTGCCCTGCGCGCCAGCGTCGGCCTGGGTGCCGGCTGGGAGCTGGAGGCGGAGGTCCCCTGGCTGCGACACCACGGTGGCGACCTGGATAAAACCATAGAAAATTGGCACGACTTCTGGGGCCTGCCCGATGGCAATCGTGACGAGGCCCCGCGCGACCTGATCAACTTTAGTTACAGCGGACCCGGTGCCAGCTTTGGCATGACCGAGGACGTGGACGGTTGGGGTGATATCAATGTCGCGCTGATTAAAGAAGTCTGGGCTGACGAGTCGGCCGCCATCAGTGCCCGGGCCGGGGTCAAACTTGGCACTGGCGACGAGGATGAATTACTCGGCAGTGGCAGCGAAGATTACTACCTGTCGCTGAACTTCACCGGCAATCATGACAGCGAGGTCCCGATCGTCTGGTACGGCCAGTTGGGATACCTGCGAGCCGGTGATGCCGATCTGCTGGGCAGCATACAAGAGCAGGATCTCTGGTTTGCCGGTCTCGGTATGGAATGGAGGGCCTGGCAAAGCGTACACCTGAAACTGCAGGTGGACAGCAATGCCGCAGTCGCTGACTCGACCCTGACACAAATGGGAGATACCTCGGTGCAGCTCAGCGCTGGTGTTAGTTGGCTGCCGGCACCGGGCTGGGAAACGGAATTCAGCTTTAGCGAGGATATTGCCGTGGATACGGCGCCGGATTTCGTGTTGCAGCTGGGCGTTCGTTACCGCAGTCCTGAACCCTAAGCGACAGGCCGCCCAGCGAGGCGCTCGCCAGCCCGGGCCGCGGCGGCGCGGACTTGCTCCGGTGCCGTGCCGCCGAAATGATTGCGGGCAGCCACAGAGCCTTCCAGGGTCAGCACCTCAAACACGTCGGCTTCGATCGCCGAGGAAAATTCCTGCAGGGTCTCCAGGCTCATATCTGACAGGTCCAGCGACTGCGCCAGGCCATGGGCGACAGCGCTGCCAACAATCTCGTGGGCATCCCTGAAGGCGACGCCACGTCCTACCAGGTAATCCGCGAGATCGGTCGCGGTGGAAAAGCCGCATCGTGCCGCCTGCAACATATTGTCCCGCTTTGACTTGATGGCTGGCACCATGTCGGCGAAGGCTCGCAGGCAATCCATGACCGTGTCGACGGCATCGAACAGCGGCTCCTTGTCTTCCTGGTTGTCCTTGTTGTAGGCCAGCGGCTGGCTTTTCATCAGTGTCAGCAGTGCCACCAGGTGACCATTAACCCGTCCGGTTTTTCCGCGCACGAGCTCAGGAACGTCGGGATTTTTCTTCTGCGGCATAATCGAGGAGCCGGTGCAAAAGCGATCCGGCAGTTCAATAAAATCAAACTGAGCCGAGGTCCACAGCACCAGTTCTTCCGACATGCGCGACATATGCGTCAGCAACAGCGCCGCGAAGCTGCAAAACTCAATCGCGAAATCCCGATCAGAGACAGAATCCAGTGAGTTCTCGGTAGGTCCATTGAATCCCAGCGCAGCGGCAGTTTGGTGCCGGTCAATCGGGTATGAGGTGCCGGCCAGGGCGGCGGCGCCCAGGGGACACTGGTTGAGGCGCTCGCGGCAATCCCGCAGGCGGCCGTAGTCTCGCTCCAGCATTTCATTCCAGGCCAGCAGGTGGTGACCGAAGCTGACCGGCTGTGCCGTTTGTAAATGGGTGAAGCCGGGCATGATGGTATCGGCCTCGGCGGCTGCCAGGGCTACCAGCCCGGCCTGTAACCGGCCAAGTTCTGCGCTGACACTGTCAATCGCGGCGCGCAGGTACAGGCGTATATCGGTGGCAACCTGGTCATTGCGTGAACGACCGGTATGCAGTTTCTTGCCGGCGACACCAATCAACTCGGTGAGCCGGGCTTCGATGTTCATGTGCACATCTTCCAGTGCGATCGACCAGGCGAATTCTCCGCGCGCGATCTCGCCGCGAACCTGTTCCAGCCCATCGCTGATCAGCTGGTATTCCTCCGCGCTGAGTACCCTGGCATCGGCCAGCATGCGGGCGTGGGCCTGGGAGCCATCAATGTCCTGCCCGGCCATACGCTGGTCGAAGCTGACCGAGGCGGTAAAGCGTTGCACGAAGCTGTCGGTGGCCTCGCTGAAACGGCCGCCCCAGAGCTTGCTGGTTTCTTCCTTGTCACTCATGCACTTGAACTCGTTGTCTTGCAGGCCGCCATGGGCTTGCTGGAAAATCACAGGGATGCAAGTATAACAGCACAAAAACAACTATAGGGGTCGCGAACACTCGCGAATTCATGGCCAAACCATCTGAACCAGGTAGTGCTTCGGAGTTCTTCATCCCGGATCTCTGTGCGACCAAGCCAGTGCTTGTCATGTTTATCCTGGCTGAGCTGATTGTGCTGGTCTATGTGCTGGCGGCCAGTGACCTGCCCGAATTTTCCTGGGGCACACTGGCGCTTGCTTCCCTGTTCGTGCAGTGGACCATGTTGGCCTGTGCCGCTGTATTGTGCGCATCGCGGCGCTTGCTGGTGCGTTTATCACTGGCGGCGGGCGTCATGCTGAGCTTCCTTATCATCTTGCTGGTCACCCTCGCCAGCAGCCTGGCCGCCATACTGGCGTTTGACGACTCCATCTATACCGGCGTGGACGCCTGGTGGTTGTTGCGCAATCAATTGGTCGCCGCGGTATTCGGTGGTATCGCGTTGCGCTATTTCTACCTGCAGCAGCAGCTGCGGGCCCAGGAGCAAGCGGAGTTGAATGCGCGCATCGAATCCCTGCGAGCGCGAATTCGTCCCCATTTCCTGTTCAATACCATGAACAGTATTGCCAGCCTGATCGGCTCGCGCCCGGAAGAAGCCGAGCGAGTAGTGGAGGATTTGTCGGAGCTCTTCCGTGCCAGTTTGATGGAAAGTAATGAGAGCACCACCCTGGCCGATGAACTGCACCTGTGCGAGCTTTACCTCAGGATTGAGCAGTTGCGACTGGGCGAGCGCATGCAGGTCGATTGGCAGGTGGACCAGTCCTTGCTCGATGCCGCGGTGCCGGCCCTGTTGTTGCAGCCACTGGTCGAGAACGCGGTGTATCACGGTGTTGCGCGTATGCCGACGGGTGGCAAGATCGAAATCAAGTTAAGCGGTGACGCCCATCACTTGCAGCTGCGTGTCACTAACCCGGTACCCGCCGCAGGCGGCGCCAGTCCCGGCGGCAACCAGATCGCGCTGGACAATATTCGGCAACGCCTGACCGCACTCTACGGCGACAGGGCTTCCCTGGAGCTGCGCCCGGGAGCTGAGCTGCACGAGGTGGAGCTGTCCATGCCGCGTCTTGCGGTTGGAGAGGAGATGCTGCTGTGAAGGTGCTGGTGGTCGATGATGAGCCGCTGGCACGGGAGCGCTTGCTGCGCCTGTTGCACAAGATTCTGCCCCAGGCTGAGATCACCGAGGCCGGTAACGGCCAGCAGGCGCTGGAGCAGGTAGCCGCGCAGCAACCGGACCTGTTATTGCTGGATATTCGCATGCCAGGCATGGACGGTATTGAAGTCGCTGCTGAATTGCAGGCCGCGCCACAGCCGCCAGCCATCATATTCTGTACTGCTTATGATCACTACGCCCTGGAAGCACTGGAAAACCAGGCGGTGGCCTATTTGTTAAAGCCGGTGCGCGAGGAGAAATTGCGCGCAGCGATCGAGCGAGCCGGGCGTGTTAACCGGGTTCAGCTGGCGGCGCTGGACGGCGGTGAAGCGGCGCGCAGCCATGTCACCAGTGAAGGTCCCCGTGGCCTGGAAATGGTAGCGATTAACGAGGTGCGCTGCTTCCTTGCGGAACAGAAATACGTACGCGCTGTGCATCCCGAAGGCAGCCTGTTGATTCCGGATACCCTTAAGGACCTGGAGGAAGAGTTCGAGGGGCTGTTCCTGCGGGTGCATCGCAATGCGCTGGTGGCCCTGTCCCACATCGACGTATTGCGCCGGGATGGCGAGGAGGGATGGTGCGTGTCGCTGGACGGTGTTGAAGAACAGCCGGCGGTCAGCAGGCGCCATTTGCCGCCGCTCAAGGAGCAGCTCAAGCAGCGCTGACGGGGACATTCCTCATCCCCTGCCGTATCATAGACAACTTTCCCGGCCCGGTTTAACTCATGCAGAATCTCATTCGAATCGCGACTCGCAAGAGCCAGTTGGCCCTGTGGCAGGCCGAATACGTCAAGGCAGAATTGCAGCGCGCGCATCCAGGGCTGGACGTGGAGCTGGTAACCATGACGTCCCGCGGTGACAAATTGCTGGACGCGCCGCTGGCCAAGGTCGGTGGCAAGGGCCTGTTCGTCAAGGAACTGGAGACGGCCTTGCTCGAGGACGTGGCGGATATCGCTGTGCACTCAATGAAAGATGTGCCGATGGAGTTTCCGGCCGGGCTCGAGCTTGGCGTTATCTGCCCGCGCGAAGATCCGCGTGACGCGCTGGTCAGCAACCGCTTTAACAGTCTCGAGGAATTGCCGGCGGGCAGTGTTGTCGGTACCTCCAGTTTGCGCCGCGAGTGTCAGCTGCGCAGCCAGCGTCCTGATTTGCAGGTCAACTTCCTGCGCGGCAACGTCAACACCCGTTTGGCCAAACTGGATGCGGGTGAATACGATGCCATTATCCTGGCCAGTGCCGGGTTAATCCGGCTCGGTATGGGCGATCGCATCAGCCAGTCTCTGTCGGTGGAATTCTCACTCCCGGCCGGTGGCCAGGGGGCGGTCGGCATTGAATTGCGTGTCGGTGATGAGCGGGTCGCCGGCCTGATACAGCCTCTGCATCACGCCACCACCGCGACCTGCGTGCGTGCGGAACGAGCGCTGAATACGCGCTTGCAAGGTGGTTGTCAGGTGCCGATCGCAGCCTTTGCCGAGTATGACTCACAGGACCCGGATCAACTCTGGCTGCGGGGTTTGGTTGGGCGAGCCGACGGCACTGAAATACTGCGCGCCGAGGCCCGTGCCAGCGCAGCGGAGGCAGAGGCGCTCGGTGTCAGTGTGGCCGAAGAGCTCTTGTCCCAGGGTGCGGCTGAGCTTTTGGCCGCCGCCTATGGCTGAGCCGGGGGTACTGGTAACGCGGCCTGCGGGACAGGGCCAGGCGCTGGCCCAGTCACTGCAGCAGATGGGCTGCCGGCCAGTGTGTTGCCCAATGCTGGAAATCGTCCCGATTGCCAGGCCCGATGCCGCACAGCGCGCAATGTTGTCCGGTCTGGCTGAGTATTCACATATTATTTTTGTCAGTGCCAACGCGGTTGCCCAGGGCATGGGCTGGATTGAGGAGATCTGGCCGCAGCCGCCGTCGGGTCCCAATTGGTACACCATTGGTTCAGGCAGTGCGGCGGCATTGGCCTTGCACGGGATTGAGTCAATTCGCCCAGAGCAGGACTTGAGTAGTGAGGGTTTGCTGGCAATGCCCCAGCTGGCCTCTGTGGCCGATCAACGCATATTGATTGTCAGGGGGGAGGGTGGCCGTACCCTGTTGCGCGAAACCCTGTCCGCCAGGGGCGCGCTGGTCCACGAGCTGGCCGCCTATCGCCGTTGTCCGCCCCAACTTGCTACCGGTGAGCTGGCCGCGCTTATTGGCGAAAATGACTGCCGCTTGATACTGGTGAGCAGTGGCGAAGGTCTGCACAATATGGTGTCATTGCTAAGTGATTTGGAATTGGCGGCAGTGCGTGAGCTAGGTCTCGTGGTTCCCGGACCGCGGGTCGCGAAACAAGCGGATCGATTGGGCTTTAGTCGGGTATCGCAGGCCGCCAACGCCACAGACGATGCCATGATCGATGCTGTACAGCAGTATTTGGCTAGCGGGGTATAGGGTGGAAGACGACAAGAGTGAACAGCAGCTGACAACGGCGGAGACCGGCGCCGGGGATACTGACGCAGTTCCCGCGAAACCTGCAGGCGGGGCTGCGCCGGCAACAGCGCCTGCCAGGCGTGGCGCAACGGCCTGGTTGGCTTTGTTGCTGGCCCTGGCAGCGCTGGCCCTGGCGGGATGGCAGCAGTATCTGAAGCAGCAGCAGGGCGACGTCGTTGCTGCCCAGTTGCAAAAAGTGGACACACAATCGCAGCAGTCGGCGACGGCTATTCAGCAGGCGGTGGATGCCAGCCGCCAGTCTGTGCAGAAGACCGCGCAGTTGCTGGAGGCGCAGCGGCAGCAACGCCTGCAGGGTGAGGCGGGCCTGAAGTCCAGGCTGGACGCCCTGCAGGGCAGGCTGCTTGAGCAGCAAAATCAATTGCTGGCCCTGCGTGGTGCGGATCGCTCCGACTGGGCGCTGGCCGAGGTGGAGTATCTGCTGCGGCTGGCCTACCAACGCCTGTTGATGGCCCAGGACAGCGCCTCGGCGCAGGCCTTACTCAGCAATGCCGATACCATTTTGGCGGAACTTGATGCCAGCGATCTGCATCCGGCCCGCGCGGCGATAGCGGCGGACCTGGCGGCATTGCGAGCGATACCGGCGCTGGACAATGAAGGTATCTGGCTGCGCATCCAGGCCCTGGCAAGCCAGGTAGATGCCTTGTTGTTGTTTGAATTGCCCGAGCGGGTCGTTGAGATTGAGGAGTTGCCTGCGGATGCCGGCTGGCAAGAGCGCCTGCAACAGGGTTTTCGTGCCGGTATGGCGCGCTTCTCCAGTTACCTGGTTATCCGTCGCCGCGACACAGCCTATCAACCGCTGATGGATCCCCAATGGGAGCGCCTGGTACGACAGAATTTACACATGCTGCTGGAGCAGTCGCAGGTGGCCCTGTTGAGTGGCAATGCGCCCCTGTACCGGGCCAGCCTGGAGAATACCCGGCGCTGGCTGGGCGAGTTCTTCAGCTTTAATGCGACCGCTACCCAGGCCCTGGACGCGGAGCTGGAAGCTCTGTTGGCCATTGATATCACCCGCGACTATCCCGATATCGGCAACTCGCTGGCGGTGATACAGGATGTGATGGCGGCCCGACGCGCAGCCGGGGATGGTTCCTGAAATGCGTCGCCTGTTCCTGCTAGTCCTGCTCACGCTGCTGGCCGCAGTTGGCCTGGTGGCATTGATTGAAACCGACCCGGGTTACGTATTGATCTCCTATGGACTGACTACCCTGGAAACCAGTGTCTGGGTGGGCCTGCTACTGCTGATGGTGTTCTACCTGGTGTTACACCTGGTATTCAAGCTGGCCAGGCGATTGCTGGCGACCCGTGAGCTGGTGGCTGACTGGGTTTCGCGTCGGGCCTACAGTCGTCAGCTGGCCAAATCACAAATGCAGCTGGATGCTGGAGACTTCGCCGCTGTTATTGAGACAGTGTCAGCGGCGGGTGCCAGGCCGGCCGCCCAGGAATTGCGCCTGCTGGCGCGTGCACATATGGGTCAGGGCGACTGGGCCGAGGTGATCAAGTTAATGCCCAGGCTTCGCAAGCAGGCGGTGTTTGGTGTGCCGGAGCTTGCCGCCATGGAGCAGCGCGCCTATACCGGACTGCTGCTGGGCGCTGATGCGAACGAACTGAAGACGAACTGGGCCGGTTTTCCGGCTGAGCAGCGCAAGAATGCCAGCCTGGTTGAATGTTATGGGCGCCTGCTACTTGAGGGAGGCGATGACCTGGAAGCAGAGAAAGTCCTGACCAAGGCGATCAAGCAGCAATGGGACGGGCGACTGGTCGCCCAGTACGGCCGTATCCGTGGACGTGACCCCGCGCGCCGCCTGAAGCTGGCCGAATCCTGGTTGTCGAAGCACCCGGAAGACGCCAGCCTCATGTTGTGCCTGGGTCGTCTGTCGCTGCGCAATAACCTGTGGGGACAGGCGCGGGACTATTTCGAGGCCAGCCATAGACTGGAGCCCAGTGCCGAGACCTGCGCCGAGCTGGCGCGGCTGCTGTTCAGTCTCGGCGAGCGGGAACGCAGCGCCCAGTACTATCGCGAGGGCTTATTATTGCGGGAATCAAACCTGCCGGAGTTGCCTTTACCCGAGCGCGAGCAGGCACGCTCGGTTCGCGCCCGCTAGCCGGGCTTTTTCTGCACGGAATTGAGCGCCTGCAAGTTTTGCTGCAACTGTTGCTGCAGCTTTTCCAGGCTGGCGAACTGGGCACGGGCGGCGGCAATTTCCGGGCCGATCTCGCTGCTGATGCGATTTTGCAGGTCCCGCGTAAGCTCTCCCACCTTGGCGCTGATGGCATTGCTCAGAGTGCTTTCTATTAATTGATCCAGGCCTGAGCTGAAGCTCAGCTGTGGTGATTGCAAGGTGCCGGCGAAGTTGACCTGCAGCGCAAAGTCGGTGCTGTTGGCCAAAACGGCTTCAATCAGGCGGGCGGCAGCACCGGCGTTCTCCCCCAGCGTCGTCTCAAACAGCGCCTTGCTGAACCGCTGGTTGAAATCCCCTTGCAGGGTCTCGCCATTGATTTCCAGGTTGCCGGATACATTGGCCAGCGCTTGCAGCAGTTCCAGGTCCAGGCCTTCGATACCGGCCAGCTGCATATTGCGCAGGGGCAGTCGCTCGATCTCAACGGTTACCCGGTCCAGTGGTTCGCCGCGGTGGTCCACCAGGGCGTTGACCTGCAGTGACCCGCCGTCAGGGCTGGTGCCGCTGAGGGCAAGTTTTGCAGCGTGCTGTGCAGTCTCCAGGGGCCAGGCGAAATTCTCAATGCTGCCCTTGGCTGACAGGCCCTTCGCTGAAGGCAGCAGGGCGCCACTGACCACGGCCCGGCGGATGAGGATAGGTATGGTCTGTTCCGGGTCAATGTCGCCATCGGCGGAATAAGTCAGTGGTGCCAGCACCTGTTCCATAAGGCCGTCCAGGTCGCCACGCAGGATCTGGCTGCCCAGATGTGCCATCTGCTCGCTGCTCAAGCCCAGCGAACTAATCAGCGCGTTGACGTGCTTCTGCGGCAACTGTGTGGCCAGGTCAATCTGTTCCCGCATATGCTGTATATCGCCGTGAAACTCTTGCCTCATGGAGCGCATGTTGGCGATGTCCTGGTTCACCTCGGTGTAGATGGCGTTCACTTCCTGCAAGGCCTTCAGCTTACCCGCTACCCCCCTGGTCTCTTTTAGCTTTTGAATGCGGTCCTTGTAGCCATTGACGTCTTGCTGACTGGGCATTGACGCGAACTTTTCCTGCCACTTGGTCCGGGTGCTGGCGAAGGACTCATTTAGTTGGGCGATATCATTGTCCAGCGCTACGCGCTGTTGCTCGACAAGGCTGTCAACATCGGGCAAGTCAAACCGGGGTAAGCCCGCCTGGGCGATGTCGCTGTCTTCCGGCAGCAGTGGCCGCAGGATGGTCGCTGGCTGCTGGCGTTGTCCAAAAACCAGCAGGCCATCGACTTCCATATCCTCGATCTCAATGATGTCGCTGGCGAGTTTGATGATGTCGATATCAATGTAGGCACGATCGGCCTGGACCAGGTTCTGCGCGGCATTGCGACGGTCCGCCACTTGCAACTGGTATAGCGTCACCTTGCCGACGAAGGGGGACAGTTTGAGGGAGTCGACGCTGACTTCGGCGCCATAGAACTCGGTGGCTTGCTCTTCAAACACCGGTTTGGCCAGGGTATCCAGCAATGCCAGGTAAACCAGCAGGATCAATACGAGAACTACCAGGATGTAACGGTTTACCGTGCGCATGAGTCAGTCCAGTGTTTACGTTGCTTGGTAGTCTACGGGCTTTGCGGGGCCAGGCCCAGCTCATCCCAGATGGCGTCTACGCGCGATTTCACGGCGGGATCCATGGCGATTGGTTTGCCCCACTCGCGCTCGGTTTCACCGGGCCACTTGTTAGTGGCGTCAAAGCCCACCTTGGAGCCCAGGCCCGATACAGGCGAGGCAAAATCCAGGTAATCAATGGGGGTGTTGTCGATGAACACCGAGTCGCGCTGCGGATCCATGCGTGTGGTCATGGCCCAGATCACGTCTTCCCAGTTGCGCGCATCCACATCGGCGTCGGTGACGATAATGAACTTGGTGTACATGAACTGGCGCAGGAAGGACCAGGCGCCGAACATCACCCGCTTGGCGTGCCCCGGGTATTCCTTGCGCATGGTGATCACCGCCATCCGGTAGGAGCAACCCTCGGGCGGCAAATAGAAATCGACGATCTCCGGGAACTGCTTTTGCAGTAAGGGAATCAATACCTCGTTCAGGGCCACGCCCAGCACCGAGGGTTCGTCTGGCGGGCGCCCCGTGTAGGTGCTGTGGTAAATGGGGTTTTCCCGGTGGGTAATCGTATCGACGGTGAACACCGGGAAGGACTCAACCTCGTTGTAGTAACCGGTGTGGTCGCCAAAGGGACCCTCATCGGCCATCTCGCCCGGCTCCAGGTAGCCCTCCAGAATATATTCGGCGCTGGCGGGCACCTGCAAGTCGTGCGCGCGGCAGGGGTCGCTGTAACAGCGCACCACTTCGGTCTTGTCACCACGCAAGAGGGCGGCAAAGGCATATTCCGACAGGCTGTCCGGCACCGGTGTGACGGCACCCAGAGTGGTAGCAGGGTCAGCACCCAGGGCCACAGCAACCGGGAAACGCTCACCGGGATGGGCCAGTTGCCAGTCTCGGAAATCCAGGGCGCCACCGCGGTGTGACAGCCAGCGCATGATCAGCTTGTTCTTGCCGATTAGCTGCATGCGGTAGATGCCGAGATTCTGGCGCTCTTTTTCCGGTCCGCGGGTGATTACCAGCGGCCAGGTGACCAGTGGTCCGGCATCACCGGGCCAGCAGGTTTGCACCGGGATGCGGCCCAGGTCGACCTCGTCGCCGCTCTGTACATGATGTTGGCAGGGCGCGTTGTTGACTATTTTTGGCGCCATGTTGAGGACTTGCTTCAACACCGGCATCTTGTCCCAGGCGTCCTTGAGACCCTTGGGTGGATCGGGTTGGCGCAGGTAGGCGAGCAGTTCGCCCACCTCTCGCAAGGCCTGCAGGCTGTCCTGCCCCATGCCCATGGCGACTCGCTGCTCGGTGCCGAACAGGTTGGCCAGAACCGGGGTGTTGTAGCCCCTGGGGTTTTCAAATAACAGGGCCGGACCTTTCGCGCGCAGGGTGCGGTCACAAATTTCGGTCATTTCCAGGTAGGGGTCGACCTCGGCGCTGATGCGCTTGAGCTCACCCCTGGACTCCAGGAAATCAATAAACTCACGTAAATCCCGGTGCTTCATGGCTTGCTTGCCACCCCTGTTCGCCAGCCGGTCAGGGACCGGATGCTTACTTGCGCTTCATGGAGAGGAAGAACTCCTCGTTGGTCTTGCTGTCCTTGAGCCTGTCCAGCAGGAACTCTACGGCGGCTGTATCTTCCATGCCATGCAGCAATTTGCGCAAGATCCACATGCGCGCCAGTTCTTCCTCGGCGGTCAACAGGTCTTCCCGGCGGGTGCCGGAGCGGCGGATGTTGATAGCCGGGTAGATACGTTTCTCGGCGATCTTGCGATCCAGGTGCAGTTCCATGTTGCCGGTGCCCTTGAATTCCTCGTAGATCACCTCATCCATTTTTGAGCCGGTGTCGACCAGGGCCGTGGCGATAATCGAGAGGCTGCCGCCTTCTTCGATATTGCGTGCTGCACCAAAGAAGCGCTTGGGGCGCTCCAGCGCGTGGGCGTCAACGCCACCGGTCAGCACCTTGCCGGAGCTGGGGATAACGGTGTTATAGGCACGCGCCAGGCGGGTAATAGAGTCGAGCAGGATGATCACGTCGCGTTTGTGTTCAACCAGGCGCTTGGCCTTCTCGATCACCATGTCGGCCACCTGCACGTGGCGTGAAGGCGGCTCGTCGAAGGTGGATGCCACAACTTCTGCGCCCTGGGCGCCAACGGAGCGTTGCATCTCGGTCACTTCCTCGGGCCGCTCATCGATGAGCAGGACGATGACGTCACATTCCGGGTTGTTGCTGATAATCGCCTGGGCGATATTCTGCATCATGATGGTTTTACCGGCCTTGGGCGGCGCTACCAGCAGACCGCGCTGGCCTTTACCGATTGGCGCGACCAGGTCGATGATGCGCCCGGTCAGGTCTTCGGTAGAACCATTGCCTTTTTCCAGCGTCAGGCGCTGGTTGGGAAACAGCGGTGTCAGGTTCTCAAACAGAATCTTGTGCTTGGAATCTTCCGGCTTGGCGAAGTTGACCTCACCGACCTTCAACAGCGCGAAGTAGCGCTCACTGTCTTTGGGTGGGCGGATCTTGCCGGAAATCGTATCTCCAGTACGCAGGTTGAAGCGTCGAATCTGGCTGGGCGAGACGTAAATGTCGTCCGGGCCCGCCAGGTAGGATCCCTCAGCAGAGCGCAGAAAGCCGAAGCCGTCTTGCAGGATTTCCAGGACACCGTCGCCGTAAATATCCTCACCACTCTTGGCGTGGCGCTTGAGGATAGAGAAGATAATGTCTTGCTTGCGGGAACGACCGATATTGTCGAGGCCAATTTCCTTGGCGATATCGATGAGTTCCTGGGTTGATTTTGTTTTTAGGTCAGTCAGATTCATAGGATAGAGGTAAGAGAGAGTAATTTTGGGATGTGGGTGAGCGGTTTTAGTAAACCGGTTTGCGCGCACGAGGGCTGCGAAAGGGTCGTAAAAAGTCGTTCAAAGGGTTTTAACGTCGTGCAGGAACGCGCGACTGGAGAGAATGTAGCATGGCGACTGGGGGGCGTCCATACCCCCCGGGCAATAAAAAATGCCGCCTAGATAGCTTCTTCCACGAACTCGGTCAGCTGGGTTTTGGACAGGGCGCCGACCTTGGTCGCTTCGGCATTACCATCCTTGAACAGAATCAGCGTGGGGATGCCGCGAATGCCAAACTTGGGCGGAATGTCCGGGTTGGCGTCGACATCAACCTTGCAGACCTTGATCTTGCCCGCGTAATCGTCGGCGATCTCGCTCAACACCGGTGCGATCATTTTGCAGGGTCCACACCACTCAGCCCAGAAGTCGACCAGTACCGGCACGTCTGCGCCCAGTACTTCGCTGTCAAAGCTTGAATCGGTTACATGAACAATATGTTCGCTCATAGTGGTTCTCCGTGATGAGCCGGCAAAAATATCCGCCAGCGTTATTCGTATACTCGCTACAGCTGAGTATTAATGTGGGGGGCAATCATACCATTGCAAGTCCCATGCACAAGAAATGTCCCCTGGGCTTTAGAGGAATTTGTCATTTTAATAGCCCCAATTGGTCTAAGCTGCAGTGAACTCCCGTACACCCTAACCGTCTGGTATGGGCAAGCTACTAGCTGTTTTACGGGAAGTGTTCTCAAAAGGATCATAAGGGCAGTGAGGCCGACACAAAATGAATAAACAACAAGTCATCATCCTTGCGTTGCTGCTGTGCGCGATCACTGCCTGGTTCAGCTTCGATGTGGGCTCATACTTAAGCCTTGAGGCCATTCAGGCCAGCATGGGCGAACTGCGCGCTTACTATAGCGAGCACCCCTGGTTGACCCGCATTGCCTATTTGCTGGTGTATATCGTGGTTACCGGCCTGTCGCTGCCTGGGGCGGCCGTGCTGACGCTGGCCGGCGGCGCCCTGTTTGGCTTCTGGTACGGACTGCTGCTGGTCTCCTTTGCCAGCAGCATTGGCGCCACCCTGGCCTGCGCCGTGTCGCGCCTGTTGCTGCGCGATTGGGTGCAACAGCGCTTTCAGCGGCAGCTCAAGTCAGTCAATAGTGGTTTTGAGCGTGATGGACCTTTCTACCTGTTTGGCCTGCGACTGGTGCCACTGTTTCCGTTTTTTGTGATTAACCTGATCATGGGCGTGCTGCCGATTTCCCTTTGGCGCTTTTACTGGGTAAGCCAGCTTGGCATGTTGGCCGGTACCGCCGTCTACGTTAATGCCGGTACCCAGTTGGGCCAGTTGCAGGGCTTGCAGGGCATATTGTCGCCGGGGCTGATTGGCTCCTTCGTCTTGCTGGGTATCTTCCCCTTGCTGGCCAAGTGGCTGTTGGCGGGTATCAGGACGCGGCGCGTGCTGCGTCAGTACCAGCGTCCGGCGGCGTTCGATGACAATATGTTGGTGCTGGGCGCAGGGTCTGCCGGGCTGGTGGCGGCCCTGATAGCGGCCACAGTCCGCGCCAGGGTAAGCCTGGTTGAGCGTCACAAAATGGGTGGTGACTGCTTGAACACTGGCTGTGTGCCGAGCAAGGCGCTGATACGCTCCGGGCGCATTGCCGAATACCTGCGCCGGGCCGAGGAGTTCGGCCTGGCCCCGGTGGACGTGCGGGTAAACTTTGCTGCGGTGATGGAGCGGGTGCAGGCGGTGATTGGCAAGATCGAGCCGCACGACTCGGTAGAGCGTTTCACCGGCCTCGGCGTGAATTGCATTGCTGGAAACGCCCGCCTGGTGTCACCCTGGGAAGTCGAGATTGATGGTGTGCGGCGCAGTGCCCGCAATATTGTCATTGCCACCGGTGCCCGGCCCTTCGTGCCGCCGGTGCCCGGGCTGGAACAGCAGGACTACCTGACCTCGGACACACTGTGGGAATTGCGTGAGCTGCCCAGGCGCTTGCTGGTCATGGGTGCCGGGCCCATCGGTTGTGAACTGGCCCAGGCATTCTCACGGCTTGGCAGCCAGGTGACGATTGTCGATATGGCGCCACAGATCATGCCGCGCGAGGACGTCGAGGTGGCGGCACTGGTTGAGCAGGTGTTTAGCAATAGTGGTATCGAAGTACTGACCGGCCACCTGGCGGTCGGTTTTCGTCGTGAGGGCGAGCGCAATCTCGCCGACTTCGATTGTGACGGGGAGGCGCGCAGCCTGGAGTTCGACCGGGTGCTGGTCGCCGTGGGCCGCAAGGCTAACTCGGAAAATATTGGTCTTGAGGAGCTGGGCATTGAGACCAATCCCAACGGCACCCTGGTGGTGGACGAATACCTGCGCACCACGGTACCCACGGTGCTGGCCTGTGGTGACATTGTTGGCCCCTACCAGTTTACCCACATGGCCAGTCACCAGGCCTGGTTCACGACGGTGAATGCCCTGTTTGGCTTCGCCCGCAAGTTCAAGGTGGATTACTCGATCGTACCCTGGACCACCTTTACCGATCCGGAAGTCGCCCGGGTCGGCATTAATGAGCTGGAGGCGCGGGAGCAGGGTGTCGAGTACGAGGTCACCCGTTATGACATTGACGACCTGGATCGCGCCATTGCCGACAGCGAGGCCCATGGCTTTATCAAGGTGCTCACCGTGCCGGGCAAGGACCGCATCCTGGGTGTGACGATTGTCGGCTATCACGCGGCGGAGCTATTGACCGAGTATGTGCTGGCCATGAAGCACGGCATTGGCCTCAACAAGATTCTTGGTACTATCCACGTCTACCCCACCTTGTCGGAATCCAATAAGTTCGTCGCCGGTGAATGGCGCAAGGCGCGCAAACCCGAGGGCTTGTTGAACTGGGTGGAGAAACTGCATAACTGGCGCCGCGGCGGCTAGATGAGTGGCTGGCATGTCTACCTGCTGCGCTGTGCCGACGGAAGTCTGTATACCGGCGTAGCCACGGATATCGAGCGGCGGCTCAGGCAACACAATGGCGAATTGACCGGTGGCGCCCGCTATACCAGCGGTCGCCGTCCGGTCCGCCTGGTCTGGACTGAAGCCTGCGCTGACCGCGCATCGGCCCAGCAGCGCGAGTCTGAAATCAAGAAACTGTCCCGCGCTGAGAAGTTGCGCAAGGTAGATGGGTCAGGATAGAGGGGTCAGGCTAGAGGGCTCAGGATAAGGTTTTAATCCTCACTGATAGACCTCATGGATTTCCACCACATCGCCGGTCCCGCTGATGGTTAAGCTACCCTTCACTGTTACCGCTTTTTGCTTGCCCAGCCAGACCACAATGTCATCGGGCCAATCGTCACCAGGTGATCCCACGCACTCAAACTGCAGGGTCGCGCAGGATCTCTGAATGTCCCCGCTGGGAACCCAGTAGGAACTGAATTGAACAGCGCTGGCCTCATTTTCCTGTGCAATATATTCCCCCAGGTATCGCTCTTCTGCGGGCTCGGAGAATATCCACTGCTGTGCGGCTTCAAGGATCTCCCTGACCCTCTCGGCGGATTCCTCATCTTTGAAGGCCACTTCGAGTCTAATGGGATTGTCGGACATCTCTTGCTCCCTCTCGCTTTGTGATGTGAACTCAGGTGGCGCTGCCACCGTGGGTGGCAAGCAGGACAATAAGAAATAGAAAGATGCCCGACATGATCACGGTGTCGAGAATACCCAGGGTGTGGTCTTCTTCCAGCAGGGATGAAAGCGTGTAGAAGGTGGGGAATAGAAACAGTAGCAGCAATACATGGGATACAGAGAATGCCAGCGGCAGGTCGGGATGATCAGGATTGAGAAATGACTGATAGACCGCTATGCCTAGCAGTGTGTAGGGCAAGACCAGGAACATGACCTGGGTGATGCCGCCAAAGGCATTGGCCAGGGCGATGCCGTATTCCTGCTTGCGGTGGGATTGCCAGAGGATCACGTATTCACTCATGCCAGCAAACAGTGCCAGGATCAAGGCGGTCAGAATCGGGTTGAACTGCAGGTCGCTGAGCATGAATTGCGCAAAACCGGATATCTGGTGACCACCGAAGAAGGCTCCCGCTACGCCGATGGAGAAGAACAAGGCAATTGTTATCAGTTTGGTCGGCCGTATATTTGCATAGACGATATCCAGGCGCTGCTCGATGTCGCTGTCGGACATGGACAGGTTCTCCCTGACAGCGGCTTCTTCCCTGGCGTAACTGGTCACCAGCTTGTACAGGTAGACGCTAAAAATTGATAACAGGACGAGGCTGACGAAGGCCAGGTCAATGGAGTCGAAACTACTCTTGGCCTGGCCCGAGGAGTTGAAGGTGAGCATGACCAGGCCCAGTATCAGTCCCATGGCACCGCCGCCAATGAGTATCTGCGTCCCTGCTTCGGTAATCGGTACCGGCATCAGGAACTTGCCGTGCTTGTCCTTGGGCAGGAAATAGGAGTACAGGCTGAACACCAGGGCATTGTTGTAAATGGTTATCAGGGCGACGACGAAGGCCGCGCTTGGACTGATGGGGATGATGAAGGCGATCACCACCAGCTCTGGAGCAGTGGACAGAATCTCGGCAACAGTGCCGGCGGTGTAGTGGTTCCAGTGGAAGCGTGCGGCCAGGCGCTCGGTAGCTGTTACCAATAGCTCGCAGGCCGCCATCAAAATGATCAGTCCACTCACCAGCTGCAGGCTCGCCAGAAATGCCAGCGGCGGTTTGGCGGTGCTTTGGAGGATATAGTTATGCAATAACAGCAGTGCGAAGCCGAACAGCAGTCGCTGGAACCAAGGTGGTGCAGCACGGAAGCGGTATATGGTGCCTAGCTTGAGAACCGACAGCCGGTCGGGGTCAATGCCTTTCTCGCGCAGGGTCTCATCAACAAAGGGCGCTGCGTCTGGCAGGCCCGCTGTCGCTATCTGGCTGGTTTCTTTAGATTCCGGGTCTGCCACCGAGTACTAGCCGACTGGTGTCGATTCAAATATCTTGATGTCTGGCGGTGCTGCCGCCAGTTCGCTGACCTGTTGGACGAACTGGCCGGACTCAGGCACCGCAAAGTGTGTTTGCAAGGCCACCATGTCTTGCCATTCCTCGAAGAAAATCAGGCGACTGGGGTTCTCAACATCCGCTTGCACGCTGTGACTGATGCAGCCGGGTTCAGTCCGGGAGCGCCGTACATGTTCCAGGCTGAGTCGAGTAACTTCCTCCAGGCTCCCTCCCAGCGCTTCGATGCTGCCCCAGACTATAATCACCGGTTCGCGCCTGCACCGCCAATGTCGCTCAGCCAGCCTTCGGCTTCCTGGGCCTTGCGAAACACGGATACGCCGGTGAAATGTGGTTCTAAAAATACGGTAAACATGCGGATCATACCGAACATGATGTCTTCCTCGGCCACGATTGCGATAGCACCCAGGCCCAGGCGTTGCTTCAGCAGGGCCATTTCGGTGACCACCGATTGCAGCTCATTGGCCTCCGGTACGCCTTGCATCTCGCTCAGATCCAGCAATGTATCGAGCGGATTGGGGAGCTCGGCCTCGCCCAGCAGTTCCTGGAAGTGTGCAGCTATCTCGGTAACCGTCACTTGATCCACACAGCGGGTGCGGATCAGCGCGGACGTCCTGTCCAATTCGTAAATGACCGGCAATGTCCAGACTCCTGCTTGGTGCTAATAAATGGGGTCAGAGTCCTTTTTACTACAAGCGGCGGGGGTGGTCACCTGTTTTAGGCCTGGGGCGCTTGTTCCAGTTCTTCCAGCTCGTGTTGGAACTCGATCCAGCTTTCTTCCAGCTCACCGGCCTGCTGGCGCAGTCGGCCCTGCTCCAATAGCAAAAGCTCGAGGTCGGCCTTGCGCTCGGCCTCATACAGCGTGGTATCGGCCAGTTTAAGCTCCAGTGCCGCCAGTCCTTCCTCGATCTCCGCCATCTGCCGCTCGGTGCGTTCGATGTTTCTGCGCAGCGGCCGCATTTGCTCGCGGCGTTGGGCGGCGGCCTTGCGTTGCTCCTTGCGGTTGGGTTCAGCTGAAGTGCGCTGCGACGGTTTGCCATCGCCTGATTGCTGCGACAGCACCCAACTCTCATAGGCGCTGACGTCCTGCTCGTACTCTTCCACCTCCCCATCGTGTACCAGCAACAATTCGTCGACCGTGTTGCGCAGCAGGTGGCGATCGTGTGTCACCACGATTACCGCGCCCTGGTAGGTTTGCAGGGCCATGGTCAGGGAGTGGCGCATCTCCATATCAAGGTGGTTGGTGGGCTCGTCCATGATCAACAGGTTGGGTTGCTGCCACACGACCATGGCCAGTGCCAAGCGGGTTTTCTCGCCACCCGAAAACGGAGCAATGGGGGTGGTGGCCACATCACCGTGGAAGTTGAAGCCACCGATAAAGTCGTAGATCTCCTGCTCGCGGGCATCGGGACGCAGGCGCTGCAGGTGCACGGCGGCGCTGGCCTCAAGATCCAGGGCTTCCAGTTGGTGCTGGTCGAAATAGCCGATATGGCAGTGGGCGCCCTCGGTGCGCTCTCCACTCAGCAGCGGCAACTGTCCCATCAAGGATTTAAGCAAGGTGGACTTGCCGGCACCGTTCTTGCCCAACAGGCCAAGCCGGCTGCCTGGCCCCAGTGCCAGGTTGACCCGGTTGAGAATGGGCTGGTCGCCGTAGCCGAGGCTGGCATCGGACAATTGCAGGATGGGATCGCTGGCCCGTTCCGGTTCCAGGAAGCTGAAGGTGAAGGGTGAGTCAACGTGGGCTGGCGCAATTTTATGCATGCGCTCCAGCTCCTTGATTCGACTCTGGGCCTGGCGCGCCTTGGTGGCCTTGTAGCGAAAACGACGCACGAAATCATCAATCTCGGCTATGCGGCGTTGCTGCTTCTCGTAACTGGCCTGCTGGTTGGCCAGGCGCTCGGCGCGCTGTGACTCGAAACTGGAGTAATTACCGCGATAGGCCTGGATATGTGAGTGCTCAATGTGCAGCACCTGCTGACAGGTAGCATCAATGAACTCCCGGTCGTGGGAGATCAGAATCAGGGTGCCGGCGTAGGCCTTGAGCCACTGCTGCAGCCACAGGGTGGCATCCAGGTCCAGGTGGTTGGTAGGCTCGTCCAGCAGCAACAGCTCAGAAGGGGCCATCAGGGCCCGGCCCAGGTTCAGGCGAATGCGCCAGCCGCCAGAGAAATCGTTGACCGGGCGCAGGTGGTCGCCGGAGGCAAAACCCAGCCCCAGCAACATCAGTTCGGCGCGACGCTCGATGTCGTAGCCGTTGGCGGCCTCCAGTTCGAGGTGTAATTGTCCGGCCCGCTCGTAGTCTTCCTCGGCTTCCGCCGCTTTCAGGCGCGCCCGGATCGCGGCAATGCCGGCATCGCCACCAATCAGGTAATCCAGCGCGATGTCCTGGGTAAGCTCGACTTCCTGGGCCATGGCGGCCAGCCGCATACTGGCCAGGCCTTCAATTTCGCCTGTGTCAGCCCCCAGTTCACCCAGCAGCAGGGCAAACAGGCTCGATTTGCCAGAGCCATTGGCGCCGGTCAGGGCCAGGTGCTGGCCGGGCTGGATGGTGAGGTCCACCTCTTCCAGCAGTATCTTGGCGCCCCGCCTTAAACTAATATTGCGCATGATAATCATCGGCGCGGATTCTACCGGTATGCCAGCAGCTAATCCATTTTGGGACTTCTCCCTCGATACCTACGCGCGTCCGGGCGTGGCAGCAGCGTGCCTGGCGCTTCAGGATCAGCATGGGGTAGATGTCAATGTGCTGCTCTATGCCTGTTTTGCCGCCGGCCGCGGCGTGACACTGGCTAAAGCGGATCTTGACGCTATGGACGCAGTGATTGAGGAGTGGCGCTGCGAAGTCGTGAAGCCCCTGCGGATGCTGCGCCGGCGCTTGCCCGAGGCGACTCCCCTGCGTGACTTAGTGCAGCAGGCGGAATTGAGCGCCGAGCAGGAGCAGCAGGGGCGTATGTGGGAACTGCGTAAACCGGCAGGGGATTGGCCTGAGTCCGGATTTAGTGGCGAGCTATTGGCTGAAAACCTGGCGGCGCTGGCTGCTTTCTATGGTCTGCCGGTGGCGGCGGTGGCGGAATTCGAAACGCTTGCACGCCCCTGAATCACTAGCCTGAACGCTGATCCGTAGACTGCTGCCGTGCCTGGTAGAGAGATTTGTGACGCAGGTCTAATTGGTGTTCGATCCATTCCCCAATACGTGACCAGTGTGCGCGTTCTTTCTCGGCCTGGGCTATGTGCATGTCGGTAATACCCAGGCCTTTGGCCGCAGCCCGGGTGTACAACTGGCTGTCCCGGGTGAAGGTAAGCCGCGGCAAGCCCAGCTCCAGCAGGAACTCGTTGAGCCTGGCAAACATCACAGTGTTACTGCGCACCCGGTTGGCGATGACCAGCAGCTTTTTATTGCGCTCGCGCAGGCAGCCGGTTAGCTGGATATCGCGGATAAAATTGGTTGCCGAATGTATATCGATCGGGGAAGGCAGAATGGGAACGAGAATGAGGTCGGCTTCGCTGATGCGGTGATACAGATCCGTGCCCGACAAACCTGCCGGGGAGTCCACGACCACCCGCTGCACCCCGCGTGGCAAGCGGTTATGGAAGCTGCGGGTCTCGGTGCCACTGACCCGGGTATGGGCCGATATGCCGGATATGGGGGGCGCTGTCTCTGGTCGCAGTTTGAGCCAGTGGGCGCTGGAGCCCTGGGGGTCGAAATCCATCAGTGCCGTGGCATGGTTACTACGGGCGAACCAGGCGGCCAGGTTGGTGGCCAGCGTGGTCTTGCCACAGCCACCCTTGGCATTGGCGATCAGCACTGTGCGCGGATCTGCACGGGGGATTACACGCAGCGGACCCGCGCCGCGGTTGTCGTCGCTATGCATGTGCCTGATGTGCCTCCCCGGTTGCCTGCGGATCTACCCTAAACTGTAGCATAGAGTGGGGTATTTGCTGCAAGAGCTGGCAACACCCAAAAATCCGGGTCAGCGCCTGCGGTGCTGCCTGTGACAGATGTCCACTAAGCTGCCGCCGATGCTGGCACCCGGCCTTACTTCGATAGTAGTATTAGCGCTCTTTTGACCAGACCAAACGGAAGTGAATATGAACAAACTGAATTTCGTGCCTGTAGCCCTTGTGGCACTAATGACTGTGGCCTGTAGTAAGCAGGATGCGGCGCCAGCGGCAGAGCCGGTAGACCTGGATACCACCGAGGAACGGCTCAGCTACGGCATTGCCTATGGACTGGGTGAGAGACTCAAGACCGATGGCGTGCCGCTGGATATCGATGCGTTTTCACTGGGCTTGCAGCATGCCTTCGATGGCACACCGCAGCTGTTGAGCCAGGAAGAGATTGGCCAGGAAATGCAGGCTTACCAGGAATCACAGCAGGCTAGTCGCGCCGCAGCGGCGGAAGAAGCCGCAACGGCGAATGCTACTGCCGGCGCTGCCTTCCTGGCTGAGAATGCCAAGGCCGAGGGTGTGATGACTACCGACAGTGGTTTGCAGTACAAGGTGCTTAATGAGGGTGACGGTCCCAAGCCCTCGGCTGAAGACACGGTGGAAGTGAACTATCGCGGTACGCTGATCGACGGCACCGAGTTCGATAGCTCCTATGCGCGTAATAGCTCAGTGTCCTTTGCCCTGAACCAGGTAATTCCCGGTTGGACAGAGGGTCTGCAACTCATGCCAGCAGGCTCCAAGTATCAGTTTTTCATTCCGCCGGAACTGGCTTACGGCAATGGCGGCGCCGGTCCGGTGATTGGGCCGAATGCAACGCTGATCTTTGAAGTAGAGTTGATCCAGGTGGCACCGAGTGCGGAGCCCGAAGCCTCCACCGAGTAAGCTGGCGAGTAGGACAGAAAACCGGGCGTTGCTACTCAGTGGCGCCCGGGTTGCTGTGGCTGCGATGCAGGCAGGCGATCAGCTGGTCTTCCATTTCGAAACGGGATTCCAGCATTTCCCCCAGCAGGGATAGGTCTGCATCGAGGTTGCTGGCATCAGCCGTCGGGTATTTCTCATCGAATCCAAGAATCACTTCGGTGGTATCACCGATACTGGGGATGATCTCCTGCGCCAGCTTGTCGCTGCCGTCGGCGAACATCTCGGCCTCACGTATCAGTGCGTAAAATACTTCAAAATGCCCCACCGACACGTAATCCACCAGTAGCTGGCAGAGTCGCTCAAGGCCGGCAGTCATCGAGGCTTCCGGTGCATCCCGGTCGAGGGTGGCAGCGATCGCGGCATATTTCACCAGCAACTCGCGCCGTTCTTTAAGCCAGCCTTGCAGCAGTTCTTCAACTGCGTTCCAGGTTTCCCGGCTGTCTTTGCAATTGTCGAGCATGACCGCTTCCCCTTCAGGTGCCCTCGGTGCGCATGACTTGCCAGATATTGACCAGCACCAGGCCGGTAAATAGTAACAGAGCCTGCTCGGGAATGCTCAGGCCGGCGAAGGTCCACACCACATCGGCGCAGTTGCCGTCGCCCATGAGTATGAGTTCCAGGGTTTCAGTGAAAGGGAAGTTTTCCAACATGTACTCAAGACCGGGGCCACAGGCGGGTGCCTGGCCTTCGGGCAGGTGTTGCAGCCACACGTGTCTGGCCGCCACGCCGCCGCCAACCAGTGCAAACACCGCGGCCAGTGCCGCGTAAATACGCCGGCCGAGAATACCCGGGCCATGCAGGGCTGCCAGCAGACAGAATCCGCCACTAATCAGCAGGAATACGCGCTGGGTCATGCACAGGGGGCAGGGTACCAGGCCGAGGACGCCGTCCAGGTAATAGACCACGCCCATGGTGAACGCGCAGACCGCCACAAGCAGCCAGTTGGTGAGCCGGGGCGCGGGAAGATTCGCGAGCAGCGAAGAAGTCATCAATTGCTTCCTTTATTCGGGGTCGGCAAGCATAGCACTGCGACGGCTAAAGCCAATAAGCTCAGGATAAAAGACCAGGAAAGTTTGCTCCAGTTCCGGCAACAGTGCCGGTAGCAGCTCGCCGCTGCGGTGCATTGGGTTACTGTGCTTGAAGCGTTGGCCAATGCGCTCGGCGCTGCCAATTATCGTGTCGAAGTGCTCGTAGCGCATGAGTACATCAAACTCCTGCAGGCGTTCCGCCATGTGGCGGGCGGGCTGGCTGAGCAGGTCCGAGTGGCGGCCCAGCATGGCGTAGACCTCGGCATTGAACTCCAGGCGCGACAGCTTGCTAAAGGAAGACCAGTGTTGGGTGAGGAAGTGATCAAAGCACAGGTCGATCAAGATGCCGGCGTAGCGGCGCAGTTCGGCAGGAAAACGACGCCGGGCCTCGGCCACGCAGGGGTGGCTGTCAGTATAGGCGTCTATGGCCCGGTGCAGGGCCACGCCGTCATGCAGGCTGGGTGCCAGCTTGCCGGGCAGCGGCCCCTTGTGAAAATCCCCTTCCAGGCCGCCGACCACCAGGGATTCTTCGGGCCAGGCCAGGTGAAAATGCGCGAGGTAATTCATGCGCCACTCGCTATCTCAGAGCGCGTCGTATTGCCGGTAGTAGTTGTCCAGGTAGGTCTCAAAATCGACCTGGTCGGCGTCTTCAATCGCCTGCTGGCGCTGTAGTGACTCCGTGCTTTCGCGCTGCATAGCCGCCAGGCTGTCGCCGTTAAGAGGACGTTGCCGGAAGTTCTCGGCCCACTGCTCACTGGCCTGCATGGCCAGGCGGAAGAAGGGTTGGTCTTGCTCCTGCATGTCCGCAAGCAGGCGCGCCGACGGTGTTAGTGCCGGGTCGGCCAGCTTGTCACACTGCGTTTTGAGGCTTGCGCTGAAGTCCTTACTGCTGTTGGCCTGGTCAAGTGCTGCGGCGATCGGCGCCATCGCGTTCATCAGCTCATCCGCCAATGCAGCCATGGACGCTTCCCCACTAGCCGTCTGTAGCTGCAGGCCCGGTTCGCGACCGGCATTGACCACCCGCGCCATGTTCTCCTTCAGGCGCTCGCCATCGGCGTCGTCACAGGGATCGCTGTCGGCCAGCAGGCAATGCAGCAGGAAGGTATCGATGAAGCGAATCTGCTCGGCATCAATACCCAGCGGCAGATAGGGGTTCACGTCTATCACGCGCACCTCAATGTACTCAATGCCATCGCGGCGCAGGGCGCCGAGGGGAGTCTCGCCGGATTTGGCGACGCGCTTGGGGCGGATGGGGCTGTAAAACTCGTTTTCGATTTGCAGCAGGCTGGTGTTGAGCTGCTGCTCATGGCCCTGCTCGCCGATCCCGATCGCCTGGTAGTCCGCGTGTGGCTCCCTGATCGCCTGCTTCAGGGTATCGATATAAGCGTCCAGTGAGTCGTAACAGACAGACAGGTTCTTCTGCGCATTGCTCTGGTAGCCCAGGTCACCCATGCGCAGGGCGGTGGCAAAGGGCCCGTGCAAACTCTTGCTGTCGGGGTCGAAAGGAATCAGCCCATGCTTGTCGTGACCGCGCAGGAAGCTGGAGCAAACCGCGGGGGAGGCGCCGAACAAGTACACCAGCAGCCAGGACCAGCGCCGAAAGTTACGAATCAGGTCCAGGTAGCGGCGGGTAATATAGTCCTGCAACTCGCCGCTGTCGCCATCGGCGGCCTGGGCCAATCGCCACCAGGCCTCGGGCATGGAGAAGTTGTAGTGAATACCGGCGATGGTCTGCATGAGTCGACCGTAGCGATGACCCAGGCCATAACGGTACACGGTCTTCATGCGCGCCACGTTGGAGCTGCCGTACTGGGCGACCGGAATATTGTCGTCGCCACCCAGTACGCAGGGCATGCTTGCCGCCCACAGTAGTTCCTCATCCAATTGGCTGTAGGCAAAGCGGTGCACTTCGTCCAATTTGCCCAGCGCACTGTCGATATCGGTGTACACCGGTGTGATGAACTCCATCAGGGCTTCGGAGTAATCGGTGGTGATATAGCTGTGGGTAAGGGCCGAGCCCAGGCTCTGGGGATGCGGCGTTTGTGCCAGGCGACCATCAGGCGTAATGCGCAGGCTTTCCTTCTCGATACCGCGCTGAATGCTGTTAAGCAGCTTTGCCTGTTCTGCATCCGCCAGCTGTTGCAGGCGTCGCTCGTAGAGTGATGACAAACCGGTACCTCAACCTGGATTGTGGCGCTCTGGATTGTGGCGCTGCCGTGGGAGCCCGTGAGTGTATAGGCAGTGTCGGTTCCATTACAAGACTTGCGCCGCCGCCCGCCACCCGCGTTTGCGGTATGCTGGGCCGCTGTAGCCAGGCGAGGAACGAAGTAGCGATGACGGACAGCAGCAAAAGCGAGAACATCGATCTCTATAACCCGGATAACTATGTGGACGCGCTACCCACGGCAGCGATGGACCGCTTGCGCTCTGAGTGCCCGGTTTTTCGCCATCCGCATCCGGACGGGGGGGATTACTGGCTGTTGACCCGGCATGCCGACGTGGTCGCGGTATCCCGTGACCACAGGACCTTCTCCTCCGAGCGCGGTTTCGTCATGGTGGACGATCTGCCGGATGACATCCTCGAGCAGGTGCGCTCACAACTGTTGGGTATGGATCCACCCCGACACGGTCCGATTCGCAGGCTTGTTATCAGTCGCTTTACCAAGAGCATGCTGGCGCAGATGGAGCCGCGGGTTCGCGAGCTGTGCCGGGACATATTCGCCAGGCCCGAGGCCCGGGGCGACTGCGATTTTGTTGACGATGTGGCCGGTCGCCTGCCCACCGCCGTGATCGGCGAGATGATGGGTGTGCCGCCGGACATGTGGGAGCAGATGCGGATCTGGTCGGATATGCAAACCTCTGGGGATGACCCGGATCTGGGCGCCTCTGCCGAGGAAATACAGCAGGCCTCGATAGAGATGGGTAGCTATGGCTATCAACTGGCCTGTGAACGGCGCGAGCAGGGCGGTGATGACCTGACTTCGTTGTTGGTCAACGTGGAGGTAGACGGGGAAAAGATCTCCGAAATTGAGTTCGCATCCCTGTTTGTGCAAATCACCGTGGCCGGTAATGAAACCACGCGCGGGCTCATCGCAGGCGGTATGCAGCAGCTGATTGAGCAGCCTGAGCTATACCGGGAATTGGAGCAAAACCCGCAGGCTATTCCCGCGGCCGTGGAAGAAATGTTGCGTTTCTGCTGCCCGCTGCATTATTTCCGCCGCACCGCCACCGCGGATACAGCCATTGGTGAGCAGCCGGTAGCCGAGAACGATCGCGTGGTGATGATGTACAGCGCCGCTAATCGCGACCCGGAAGTATTCAGGGATCCGCATCGCTTTGATATCACGCGACAGGACAACCCGCACCTGGCCTTTGGCTATGGCATTCACCTGTGTCTGGGTGCCAACCTGGCACGACTGGAGGCGCGGGTGTTTTTCGAGGAATTTTTCCGTGCCTACGCCGGCATTGAGTCGCTGGGTCCGGTCAGGCGCATCCGTTCCAATATGGTCAATGGACCCAAGGCCATGCCGGTGCGCTTGCAGCGGCGTTAAGCGGGGGCTGCCTAAAGCTTGTCCAGGGTGCGCTGCAGCAATTGCACCGCGAAATTGCCCTGAATCTCCGACTCCTGCCCGGTGGCTAGCATGATGCGCGACAGGATCAGGCCGTAGCGCATTCCGGCAAAGACCATGTAATAGTCAAAGTCCTCGACCGGGTAAGCGGTCGCCGCCTGCCAGCGCTGCACAGAACTCTCGTAGGATGGCAGCCCTTCCAGCCGGGGTATGCCGAGTCCATCGGCAAAGCTGGAATCGATATAACAGTACCAGGCCAGATCCTGCACCGGGTTGCCCAGTACTGCCATTTCCCAGTCCAGTACCGCGGCCACGGCGGAGCAGTCCTCGGTAAAAATAATATTGGCGATACGTGAATCGCCCCAGCACAGTCGCGTGATTTCATTCGCAGGCTGGTTGTGCTCCAGCCAATCCAGCGCCGCTTTGCAAATGACATGCTCGCGCCCCTCCATGGCCCAGTCGTGATAATTGCGCCAGTAGTTGAGCTGCTGGCGCAGGGGCGTGTCTCCCAGCTGGGGCTGGTCCATGAACTCAAGGCCCAGAGCCTGGTAGTCGAGCTGGTGAAAGCGGGCCAGGGTGTCGAGCCCGGCGTTCCAGAGATTGGCGCGCTGCTCGATGCTGATGTCGTGCATCATCCAGCCGTCCATGTTGTAAGGCGGCATATCGGTGGGAATGCGACCCTCGGTTTTCTTCATGATGTAGAAGGGTACGCCCAGCACCGACCGGTCCATTTCCAGGCCGCGCATGGTCGGCGCTGGTATGTCAGTTTGCTGGTTGAGGGTTTCCATGATCTGGTACTGCAAACTGAGGTCATAATCCGGGAATACCGGCCGCTCAATCTCCGGTTGCAGGCGACCAACACAGGCCTCGCTAAGTGGCTTGCCGTTTTCTTCCCAACTGGCGTCAAACATCAGGGTGACATTGGACATGCCGGTAGCTTCGGGGATCTGCAGGTCTGAGATGGCGACCGGCGTGCCTTTGCGGGCGCTGAGCCAGGCTGCCAGTTTGACCCGGGTGCCTTCCAGGTCCTCTACCAGGGGGGTGGGGCGCTGCTCTTCCACTGCGGGTCGTCCTGCGTTTGGTGATTGGGCCCGATAGCCTACTGGAGGTGCCCGCGAGGCGCCAGCCTCGTGCTCGCTGGTTTGCCTGTGCAATTCTCGCTGTGAACTAGACTGAAGAGTATGGATGTGTATCTGCAGTAGTCGTCGGAGTATGAGTCATGAACTTGCGTCAAAAGATCGAAAACAACCCCACAATTTGGCTGCTTACAATGCTCCTGGCCGGGTTTCTGGCCGGCTTTAGCGCATATAAAACCATAATCGAGGTGTCGGGGCGGGTCACCGTCGCCCAGGCTGACTATGACAGGATGAGAGAAACGGCAGCGCGCCTTCTCGATCTTGAGACGCAGATCGCGGGTCTCAAGGCCAAAGAGGGCGCCACGCCTTCTGGCCATAGTTTGTATATATCTTCGAAGGTAACAGAGGGTGTTCCTGAGAACTTCGTTTCGGAGGTTCGGCTCGATGAGAGGTTCTACCTATCGGTGAAGTGGCTGGGTCTGAGTGCAAAGGGATACTACGAACAGAAGTGGCAGATATGGGGCGTGGATGGACTCGTTGCAGAGCAGTGGCATCCGTTTGTGCCGAAAGCTGACGGCGAGCATTGGATCTGGGCCTACTTCACGCTCCATAGCGGCGAGCTGGCGGCCGGGAAGTATCGCATACGTATTTTTTTGAATGATGCGCGATTCGAGGACAGGGAACTTGTGGTCCTGGATAACTGAGAACACTGGATAAACCGAGTTAGCGATATTGAGTTCCCTGGCAGAGCTGGTGGCGAGCGCGAATCTTCTGGACCACGCGGCCATCGCGGCCTACTGCAGGGCTGAAGGCATCACGGTGGACGAATGCTACAACCATATTTCATTGCATGTGGCACAGCGATTCGATGAGGGCAGTATGTCTTTCGCAGAAGCCGACTTGGCGATGAATACGATCTTTGGCCTGATGATCAACGATGTTTGTGAGCACAACAGGGATCTTGCACAGCCTGCGTATGCAATTTACGAGGCCTTCGATGCGGGTGAATATGATCACGGCGATGGTGCTGATCCGGTCGAAAATATACCAGGCCGGCTGTAAAGGAACTTCTTGATGCCTCCTGAGCAGCGCGATCAGTCGACGCGCAGCCTTCCCAGAGATTGTTCAGGTCGCGCAGAAAGTTCTCTGGGTCCTTCTCGGGGTCATAGCTCATATGTCTCAAGCAGGGCTCTGCATTTTTGCAGTATAGCCGACCTTCATGGCGCTCCAGCTTGAGCGCTTCCGGTCTGGGCGTGCGAAGCTTACTATAGCTCGCAGTTAGCTTGAGTGAGCGTGCAGAGGAGTTGGGGTCGTGATCGATTTTGAAGAAAAAGTAGCGCTGGTAACCGGTGCCGCATCGGGAATTGGCGCGTCTCTGTCGGCAGCCCTTGCCGACCGCGGCGCGCAAGTAATCTGTGTTGACCTTGACAGTGAGGGCGTTAGTCAAATTGCACAAGAGATTGGTGGCGAGGCCCAGGCCGTCGTTTGTGATCTCTCCGACCCGTCCGCGGCAGAGGGACTCATTGACCAGGCCTACGCTATTGCAGGGCGCCTCGACCTGGTGTGCTCGAATGCGGGTATTGGCTATCAGCGCTCGCTGGCCAGCGCGACCTTTGAAGGTGACGACTCCATGTCCAGGCTCTTTGAGATCAATTTTTTCGCGGGCCTGAAATTGGCCCAGGCCTACACACGACGCCTTGATAAAGCCGGGGAGCGCGGTCGGTTCATGGTGACCGCCTCGGAAAACTCGCTCAGTGTTCCGCATGCGGTTCGCAAAGGCGAGCTGCCGTTCTATGCTGCCACCAAGCATGCGCTACTGGTCGCCATGGAGTGGATTCGTATCGAGCAAGAGCAGGGACCTCTGGATCTTCACGTATTACTGCCCGGCGCAGTCTATACGCCTCTAATAGGTTCGAAAAAGTTTGATCCATCCCAGGCGCCACCCGAGCTTGAACTGATCATGCCGGAGCAATGTGCGGAAATTGCGCTGCGGGGCATGGACCTGGGATTGTTTTATATTCCGACCCAGGCGCACTTACTGGATGACATGAAGCCCCGGATGAACGAGGTGGAAAACTCGCTCAAAGCCCTCGCTATTGAAAAGAGTTACTGAGAAAAGTTATTGCAATAATGGGGTCAGAGTAAAATTTATCTCGACACAGACCCTTCTTTTAAAGAGGAGATGACATGGCCTACAGCCAGGCGCAATTATCCGACATAGAAGCGATAAAAGACGCATGTAAGCAGTATTCCCGCGGCGTCGACAGACTGGACCCTGACATCATGAAGCTGGCCTACTGGCCGGAAGCCACTGACGATCACGGCGTGTTTAAAGGCAATGCCTGGGAGTTCTGCGACTTTTGCATGGAGGCCCACCACGCCTGGCGTTCAACCATGCACTGCGTCTTCAATCACCGAATCGAGCTTGATACCGATGGCGTTCACGCCCGCGGTGAGATTTATAACGTCACCTATCTGTTCAGAGCCGACTCAGCCGTATTGGATACCTGGTATGGACGCTACCTGGATGAATACGAAAAGCGGGGCGACGAATGGCGAATTATTCAACGAGTATGCGTGCATGAGGGCAGCACCACCGGAGAGAGCCCGCCAATGGACATGGAAACCAGCGACTTCCGCCAGGGCGCATTTGACCGGCCATCTTCCAGGCGGCCTGTTGGGCCTTGAGCATCAGGCAAGCCAAAGAACCGGCATCAGGCTGGGTGCAGCGATTCCAGACGCTGGTGCCCGAGGGTGGGCAGGTGCTGGATCTGGCCTGCGGCGGCGGTCGTCAGGGTCGCCTGTTCCTGTCTCGCGGACACCCGCTGGTCTTGCTGGACCGGGATGTATCCAAAGTCGCCGACCTGCGTACATCCGTGAATGTTGAAATTATTGAAGCGGACCTGGAGGCTGGCCAGCCCTGGCCATTGCCCGGTCGAAGCTTTGCCGCAGTGGTGGTCAGCAACTACCTGCACCGCCCCCTCTTTCCCCATATCCTGGCGTCGGTAGCAGCTGGCGGCTTGCTGATCTACGAGACTTTCGCTGTCGGCAACGAGAAGTTTGGCCGCCCCAGCAACCCCGACTTTCTACTGAAGCCTGAAGAGCTGCTGGACCTTACCCGACCGCTCATGCAGGTCATCGCTTATGAGGAACTGGAGATTCAGGCACCGCGGCCTGCGAAAGTGCAGCGGGTGGTGGCGCGTATGAAGAAACAGGCCTAAAGTAGCCTGAGTCCGTTAGCGATGGAGAGTACCCAGGATGAGCCCAAACCCCTACCTTGAGGGCAACTTCGCCCCGGTTGAAGAAGAGCTGACCAGTTTTGACCTGCCCGTGACCGGAGAGATTCCGCAGGAACTCTCGGGCCGCTTGTTGCGCATCGGCCCCAACCCGGTCGCCGCAGAGCCCGACAACTATCACTGGTTCACCGGCAATGGCATGGCCCACGGCTTGCGCCTGAGAGAGGGCAGGGCCGAGTGGTACCGCAGTCGCTATGTGCGTGATGACGAAGTGGTGCAGGTAAAAGCCTGGGACCCGGTTGCAGGTCCGGTACCGGAGTTCCCGCTGGGCCCCGGTGTAGCGAATACCAATATCATCGGTATTGGGGACAAGACTTTTGCCATCGTCGAAGCAGGTAATCTGCCGGTTGAGTTGGACTATGAATTAGAGACGGTCGCGCGCAGTAATTTTGACGGTACCTTGCCAGCCGGTTTCAGCGCCCACCCGCACCGGGATCCGGATACGGGTGAACTGCATACGGCTGTCTATTCACCACTGTGGCAGCATATACAGTATGTGTCGGTGAGTGCCGAAGGCGTTGTCACCAGGAGCGTGGATGTACCCACGCCGGGCAGCCCCATGGTTCACGACTGCATGTTTACCGCCAACTATTTCATCCTGTTTGATTTTCCGGTGGTGTTCGATGTGGAGGCTCTCAATTCCGGGGCAGCTTTTCCCTATAGCTGGACACCGGACTACGGCGCCCGTGTCGGTTTGCTGCCACGTAATGGCAGCGCCGAGGATGTAAGCTGGCACGAAGTGGAGCTTTGCTACGTGTTCCATCCCCTGAATGGCTACGAAGACGAGCAGGGGCGGGTGGTGCTGGATGTGGTGCGTCATCCGCGCATGTTCGCCACTGATAAACTGGGGCCTAATGAGGGCACCACAACGCTGGATCGCTGGACTATTGATCCCGGCCAGACCCGCATAAAGGAAGAGCGGCTGGATGATCGCGGGCAAGAGTTTCCGCGGCTGGATGAGCGACGGGCGGGCAAGAGCTACCGCTATGGCTACTCAGCATTGGTCGGTGAGGGTTTTGCCATGGGCGGTCTGCTCAAGCACGACTTGCTCAAAGGCAGTAGCGAGAACCAGGATCAGGGCAAGCACCGGATATTTATGGAGCCCGTATTCGTGCCACGCAGTGCCGGGTCTGATGAGGACGACGGTTGGGTGATGGCCTACCTGTACGATTCAAGCACCGACAGCAGCGATGTGGTGATTCTTAACGCCCAGGACTTCAGCGGAGAACCGGTCGCGACCATTCACTTGCCCAGGCGTGTGCCTTTTGGCTTCCACGGCAACTGGGTCGCTGACTAGATTCTATAGGGTGCAGCAGTCAACTCGGCAACAAGCCCTGGGTCTCATCGGCTGGTTCCTGATCAGCTTTGCGACCTCCGCAATTGGCGCCATTGCGTCTATCCAGGCCAAGGCTTTCTACGGCCAGCTAAGCCAGCCAGCCTGGGCGCCGCCGGCCTGGCTTTTCGGCCCGGTATGGACCTTGCTGTTCGCCATGATGGCGATCGCCGCATGGCTGGTCTGGCGTGCAGGAGGATTTCGTGCCAATAGCATTGCGCTCTCGCTTTTCCTGGCGCAACTCGCATTTAACGCCTTGTGGAGCTGGCTCTTCTTTGTCTGGCAACACGGCGCTCTGGCATTTGCTGAAATCCTGTTTCTCTGGGCTCTTATTGCCGCCACCCTGGTCTCTTTCTGGCGCGTCAGTCCTGTGTCCGCTGCTCTGTTGATTCCCTACCTTTTGTGGGTCAGTTTCGCCTCTGCTCTCAACTTTTCTTTATGGCAGCTGAATCCGCAGGTCCTGGGTTAAAGGGGCTGGCAATGGGATCAGGGTATAGCGAATAAGAGATCGCCCCTAATGCGCTTGCGCACCGACCCTGGTTTTTCGTTAGAAGTTATTGTTTGAGGAGAAGACATGAAAATTGGATTAATCCCGGTAAACCTGGTGTTCCCGGACGCCGACCTGATTATCGATTTCGCGCAGCAGGCCGAGCAGGCCGGGGTCGAGTCACTGTGGACTTTCGAGCACGTGGTCGTGCCGATGGACTACGAATCAAAATACCCCTATGACAAGTCGGGCAAGATGGGTGCCACGCCCGAGACCAACTTTGTCGATCCGCTGGTATGCCTGGCGGCGATCGCGGCGGCCACCTCCACCATTCGCCTCGGCACCGGGGTGAATATCCTGTCCCAGTCTAATCCCATGTTCATCGCCAAGCAGGCGGCCAGCCTCGATTTCATGTCCAAAGGCCGCTTTATGCTGGGTGTGGGTATTGGCTGGCTGGAGGAGGAGTTCAGGGCCATGGGTGTGCCTTTTGAGCGTCGCGGCGCCCGCTTTGATGACTATGTGCAGGCCATGCGCAAGGCCTGGTCTGGCGAGGTTGTCGAACACCAGAGTGACTTCATCGACTGGTCCGGTTTCAAGAGTTATCCGCTACCCGTGCAAAGCCCCATGCCCGTGGTCATCGGCGGCGCCCAGGGAAAGGTTTATGAGCGCATCGCAAAATACGGTAACGGCTGGTATGCACCCACCAAGAGCCCTGAAGACCTGGCCTCACGCCTGGATGAGCTCAAGGCAGTGTGTGCGACTGAGGGCCGCGATTATGGTGAGATTGAAATTACCGCCATGTGGACCATGCGCGGCGGCCTTGATGAACTCAAGGCCTACGCGGATCTTGGCGTGCACCGTCTTAACGTCCCGCTGGCGGCCATGCGTGAAGCCAACCCGGTAGATGGGCTGGGCAAACTACACGACGAGGTCCTCAGCAAGCTGGGCTGATCCGGTGTCGGACTTTGTACTCTCACAGCTGCTGGTCGGCGTGGTCTTGTGTTTTGACCTCGCCTCCTTCCAGTTTCGCCAGAAGCGCCATGTGCTGGCCTGCCTGGTTGGTTCCGGCCTGCTTATGGGATGGCACTTCTACCTGGTGGAAGCCTACACCGCGTCAGTGCTGGGATTTATCGCGGCGGCGCGCTTCCTTACCGCGATGTTCAGTCATTCGCGCTGGTTGCTGGGCCTGTTTCTGTCCCTGGTGCTGGCCAATGCGGTCATCAGTTACGCAGGACTTATTACGCTGCTGGCCACCCTGGGCGCGGTAATCACCACTACTGCGTCTTTTCTGCCCTCGGACAAACGTTTCCGCCAGCTGATGATGCCGGGTATCGCGGTTTGGATCGTGCACAACGTGCTGGCGGGGTCACCAGGCGCTGTATTACTGGAGACTTTTTTCCTGGCCAGCAACATGGTGGGCTATTACCGCTTCTACGTCCGCCGCCGTTTGTGATCCATTGCACAGAATGAACATGTCGTGGATTACCTGGTCGACGACAGCTGCTAAATTGGCTGTGAGTTTTTGGGAGAAGTAGGGACAGGGAACGTCGTGAGAATTAACCAGTGGTTGGAGATCCTCGCCAAAAATGACGGATCAGATTTGTACTTGTCCACCGGGGCGCCGCCTTGCGCCAAGTTCCAGGGACAGCTCAAGCCAGTCGCCAAAGAGTCCTTGAAGCCTGGCGAAATCAAGACAATCGCCTACGAGATCATGGACCCCACTCAGCAGGAAGAGTTTGAGCGGGAGCTGGAGATGAATCTGGCGATCTCGATAGCGGAAGTCGGCCGTTTTCGTATCAACATCTTTGTGCAGCGCAACGAGGTGGGGATTGTTGCCCGTAACATCGTTACCGATATCCCCTTCTGGAAAGACCTGAATCTGCCGGAAGTCCTGACCAATGTGGTGATGGAAAAGCGCGGCCTGTTGTTGTTTGTTGGCGGTACTGGCTCCGGTAAGTCGACCTCGCTGGCGGCCTTGATCGACTACCGTAACAGCAACAGCGGCGGTCACATCATTACTATTGAAGATCCGGTGGAGTACGTACACCGGCACAAGAAGTGTATCGTCAACCAGCGCGAGGTGGGTGTGGATACCCGCAACTGGCACGCGGCCTTGAAGAATACCCTGCGCCAGGCGCCGGACGTGATTCTGATTGGAGAGATCCGTGACCGTGAAACCATGGAACACGCCCTGGCCTTTGCCGAGACTGGCCACCTGGCGATATCCACCCTGCACGCCAATAACGCCAACCAGGCACTGGACCGGATTATCAATTTTTTCCCGGAGGAACGTCGTGCCCAGTTACTACAGGACATGTCGAGCAATATGCGCGCCATTGTCTCGCAGCGGCTGATTCCAACGGTCGAGAACAAGCGCGCTGCCGCTATAGAAATACTGCTGGGTACTCCGACTATCTCCGAATTGATACTGCGGGGTGAGTTCGAAGGCATCAAGGAGATCATGGACAAGTCTACCGGCATCGGCATGCAGACCTTTGACCAGGCCCTGTTCAATCTCTATCAGGACGGCAAGATCAGCGAGGAGGAGGCACTCAAGAACGCCGATTCCCAGAACAACGTGCGCCTCAAGATCAAGTTCGCCAAGGAAGGGGGTGTGGCGCAGGACGGCGGTCTAAATCTCAGCCTTGAATCGATAAACGATGAAGAGGAAGAGGAACTGTTGGCGGGCTAGCCGGTACTGCGCAGCAGCCGATCGATAAACTTTTCCAGTTGCTGCAAGCTGTTACACTCGGCGGCGAAATTGCAGGCACTCAAATAGCGCGGCATCTCCGAGTCGCCGCTACCCCATAGCTTTCTCGATTCCGGGTTCAACCAGATCACCTGCTTGGCCCGGGCATATATACTCTGCATCACCTCCAGCTTCGGGTCGCCATTATTGTTGCGCGCATCGCCGAGAATAATCACCGTGGTATTGCTGTCGATGTCATCCATGGCCAGCCTGGCGAAGTCGAGCAAGCTGTTGCCGTAGTCCGTGGCGCCCCCGTACTTGAAGTTAACCAGCTCAATGGCTTTTTCGATCGGGTGTTGATCAAATAGCTCGCTGACTTCTCCCAGGTGACTGGAAAAGGCAAAGCTGCGTACTCGCGGCAGGATGTCGTTGAGGCTGTAGAGGAACATCAACAGGAACTTGGCATAGGCGGACACCGAACCGCTGACATCACAGATCGCCAGCAATTGTGGCCGGTCCTTTTTGACTGACTTCCAGAACACCTCAAACATCACACCGTCATTGGGAATCCCGCGGCGCAGGGTCTTGGCCATATTGAGTTGGCCCCGCTTGGTGATCTTGCGCTTGCGCGAATGGCGGGCCGCCAGCTTCTTGGCCATACGCCGCACCAGGTCGTGCACCCGGTGCAGGTAGTGGTGTTCGATATTGTTGAGCTTGGCCTTGGACAGTACCTCGTCCATGAACTGCTTGTTGCGACCCTGGGCGTGCAGCAGATATTCCCGCTCCACGTGGTCACGCACCAGCTCCCGCAGCCGGTCGCGGTACAACTGCAGTTCCTGCAGGGCGGCGCTGCCGCGATTTTCCAGGTCGATAACCGCAGAGCGAATGTGTTCCTCTCCCAGTGCATCGAGAATGCGGCGGGTGAACTGCCCCTTTTGGGTGAACATCTGGATATCGGCAAGGCCCACGCCCTCGCCGGCCTGGGCGATGGCCAGGGTCAGGCCATTGCGATCATCGCTTTGCAGCATCTCCATTAGCGGCGTGTCCAGTTGTGTCGAGAGGGCGGGGTCGGCAGCTATCTCTCCCTCCAGGTCGAGGCTGGCGTGATCCTCGCCTGGCTCGCCGGCAGTGTCCTGTTGCATCTGCTCCAGTGCCGCATCGGCCTCGGCCAACTGCTCCTGGTCGAGACCCAGCGCCTCGGGAAATTCCTCGTTGGCGGCACTCTCCGGTAGCTGGTAGGAGAAAAAGCGATCAAAGCACTGGGCGAAGATGGCTTTCTCTTCTGCTGTTTTGGCGAGGGTAAGTGACAAGCCGGTGCGCAGTGCGCTGCGATCGGTATAGCCCAGCGCGGAGATGACTTCTACTGCGTCCAGGGTTTCTGCCGGTGAGATACGCACGTCGTGGCTGCGCAAGACGTTGATGAAACTCACCAGCTTGGAGGGCATGGCTTTAGCGGGTGCTCAGCAGGCTGCGGATTTCCGGCTCCGTGGCCTCGATATCGTCCTGGTATTTCAACAGGACGTTGAGTGTGCTGCGAATCAGCTCCTCGTCGAGTTGCTCGGCGTGCATCAGCAGAAGGCTGCGGGCCCAGTCGATGGTCTCGCTGATGGCGGGTACCTTTTTCAGGTCCAGTTGGCGCAGCGAGTGCACAAACTCCACCAGTTGCTGACGCAGGTCTTCATCCACGTCGGGCACCCGGCTGCGCACAATGCGCTCTTCCAGGTCGGTACTGGGGAAGGGGATATACAGGTGCAGGCAGCGGCGCTTCAGGGCGTCCGAAATGTCACGGGTGTTGTTGCTGGTCAAAAACACGATAGGTGAGGTCTTGGCCTTGATGGTGCCGATCTCCGGAATCGAAATCTGGTAATCAGACAGCAGCTCCAGCAACAGGGATTCAAATTCGTAGTCGGACTTGTCCACCTCGTCGATCAGCAGGACGGTGCCATCGGCCTCACTCATGGCCTTCAGCAGGGGTCGCGGCTCAAGGAAATCCTCGGAATAGAAAATGTCGCCGAAGTGATGCAGTCTTTCCACCGACTCGGCCAGGCCCTTGGCGCCCTGTAACAGGTCACCCAGCTTCTCTTTCAGTACCTGGGTGTACAACAGTTGCTTGCCATACTTCCACTCATACAGTGCCTTGGCTTCATCCAGGCCCTCGTAACATTGCAGGCGGATCAGTGGCAGCTCCAGCAGGGTAGCCGTGGTTTTGGCCAGCTCGGTCTTGCCTACACCGGGCGGGCCCTCTACCAGTATCGGCTTGCGCAGCTGGCAGGCCAGGAACACCGCGGTCGCGATCTCCCGGCTGCAAATGTAGCCGTGGGACTCGAAGCCCTGTTCAATGACTTCTGCAGAAGCCAGTTGGGGGAAATCCAGGTTATTCACATTCAGTCCTGTAGCAAGGGTCGCTTATTGTAGCGGAAATGTAGCGTTAACCGGGCGCCGGCATCTAGAAACAGCGCTCTGCGGCGCGTCGTGCGGATTCTTCCTGCACAGTGAAAAACTGCTGTACGGTACGTTCAATAATGTCCGCCACCGGTTCGACTTCATCAATCAGCCCGGCGGACTGGCCAATAAGCGCGACACTGGCTTCCATGTCACCGCCGAAATAGAGCTCAAGAATATTCGACAGGGTGGCACTGCCATCGGCGCCCTCGCGCAGGGCGGCGGTGGTCTCGGTTTTCATGGCCCGCACCGGCGGCAGGCCGGCATTGTTGACCAGCCAGGTATTGGTCTCGTTGGAGTCGACAATAGCCGCCTTGAAATTCTCATGCACAGGGCTTTCCAGCGCGGATACAAAGCGGGTTCCCATCTGTACGCCCTCGGCACCTGCCGCAAAGGCTGCCGCCATACCTATGCCATCGCTGATACCACCGGCGGCCACCATGGGAATATCGCTGTGCCGACGAATGGCCTGCAGCAACACCAGTAGCCCCACCGGGTCCGGGTTTTTAAAGCCGCCGCCCTCGGTGCCCTCAACAATCAAGCCATCGACGCCACACTCGATGGCTTTGAGTGCGCTGCGCAGGGTGGCCACCGAATGGTAGACGATGATGCCGGCTTCCTTGAGCATGCCGATAAACTTGGCCGGGTTGCCCGCCGAGGTGGTAACGAAGCGCACGCCGTGTTCCACCACGAAGCGCACCATGGCGTCGTCGCGCAAAAACAGCAGCGGCAGGTTGACGCCAAAGGGCTGGTCGGTGAGCTCAGCCATGGCCCGAATTTCCCGCTGGCAGTTCTCGGTCTCTCCGGAGGATGTTTCAATAATGCCGAAGCCGCCGGCATTGCAGACAGCCGAGGCCAGCTGGGCACGGGCAATCCAGCCCATGGGTGATTGGATAATCGGGTAGCGACTACCCAGGTGCTCAAGAACGCGGTTCATTCATCCTCCGGTCATGTTCATAAAGCGGACGATGTCGGGCTCGGCGTCCAGGTCAAAGTGGTGTTTTTCCGGCTTCAGGTCCATGGCCTCAACCAGGGCCTGGCGCAGGCTGTCGTCGTCAATGGCGGGATCGCGCAACATTGCACGCAAGTCCATGCTGTGTTCATTGCCCAGGCACAGCAGCAGGCGGCCTTCCACGGTCACCCGCACCCGATTACACAGGTGGCAGAAGTTGTGGCTGTGGGGTGAAATAAAGCCAATGCGGCTGCCGGCGCCTTCGATACGCCAGTAGCGCGAGGGTCCGGCGCTGGTTTCATCACTGGCTTGCAGGCTGTGTTCCTGGCCGATGATGTCGCGCACCTCCTCACTGGAGCAAAAGCTCAGGGCCCGGTCGTGGTCGTCGATCAGGCCCAGCGGCATTTCCTCAATAAAGGAAATATCCAGGTCCCGGTCCAGGGCGAAGTCGACCAGGTCGAGAATCTCGTTTTCATTGCGACCCTTGAGAATTACCGCGTTGAGCTTGATGCGCTCAAAACCCGCGGCGGTGGCGGCATCGATGCCGCGTAGCACCTGGCCCAGGTCGCCGGTGCGGGTAATGCGCTTGAATTTGTCGGCATCGAGACTGTCCAGGCTGATATTGATGCGGCTCATGCCGGCGGCGCGCAGTGGCTCGGCGAACTTATCCAATTGCGAACCATTGGTGGTCATGACCAGTTCGTCCAGTCCGGGCAGTTGGCCCAGCTGCGTCACCAGGTGCATGATGTTGTGTCTCACCAGTGGCTCGCCGCCGGTCAGGCGCAATTTTTTCACGCCGAGTTGGGTAAACGCCTGTCCCACCCTGAATATCTCTTCCAGGCTCAGTACTTCGGCCCGGGGCACGAAGCTCATGTCTTCGGCCATGCAGTAGACACAGCGAAAATCGCAGCGGTCGGTGACCGAGAGGCGAACATAATCCACAGTGCGACCGAAACGATCGACCAGGCGAGGGGCAGGTGAGTTCATGGCGCATGATTTTACTGTGAATCCACCGGCGTCACTAGTTACACTGGCATATAAATAGCATTGGGGATTGGCCATGGCAGGACGATTGCAGGGTAAACGTATTCTAATCACCCAGGCTGCTGAGTTTATGGGGCCGGCGTTCAGCGCCGCGTTTCGCGAGCACGGGGCCGAGGTGATTGAAGATCAGTCTGACCTGACCCGGGTCGCCGCTGCAGAAGAGGTGGTCGCGGCCGCCGGGGACATTGATGTATTGGTCGCCAACCTGGCAGCGCCTGCTAATTCTGCCTGGGTTAGCAAGGTATCCGATGAAGACTGGCACAGCCTGTTTGATGTCATGGTGCATCCCTTGCACCGATTGGTGCGTGCCGCCCTGCCGGCCATGATGGAGCGACAGCGGGGCAAGATCCTGGTGGTGGGCAGTGCCACTGGCATCAAGTCGGCGCCGGGGGCGGCGCCCTACAGTGCCGCGCGCAGCGCCCAGGTGGGTTACGTGCGCAGCGTGGGCGCGGAGGTGGCGCGCTATAACGTGCAAGTGAACCTGATCGCCCAGAATTTTGTCGAGAATCCAGCCTACTACTCTGAAGAATATCAGCAGAGCGACACCTTTAAGAAGATGATGGCCTCGGTGCCTGCCGGTCGTCTGGCAACAGCGGAGGAGGACGCATTATTGGCAGTTTTCCTGGCCTCTGAGGAGTCCAATTTCTTTGTCGGGCAGGCGATTCCTTTCAGCGGTGGCTGGAAGGAGTGAACAAAGCCCTTCGTTCCGGTTCGGTTCCTGCACCGGTGCTGGCCTGATCAAGCTATCCATGGAGCAAATGTATTGAGCGTCATAGTCCTGCGTAACACCATGCTCGCGGCTGGCCCTGCGCTAGCTGGGCTGACGGCCTATCTACTGTCGCAAGCCGGGCTGGGACCCGATATCGCAGTAACTGGACTGGTGGCTGTCTGGTGTGTGCTGTGGTGGGTATTTGAGCCGGTACCCATTCCAGTGACGTCTTTGCTACCGCTGGCCTTGCTGCCCCTGTTCGGTGTGTTGACGCCTGCCCAGGTGGGCCAGGCCTACGGCAGCCCGCTCATTCTCTTGCTCCTGGGCGGCTTTATTCTGTCCCGGGCCATGGAGCACAGCGGCGCCCACCGCCGTGTCGCGCTCTATATGATGAGCTTGTTTGGTGCCCACAGTGACCGCCGCCTGGTGTTTGGCTTTATGGCGGCCGCGGCCACCCTGAGTATGTGGATATCCAACACCGCGACTGCCCTGATGCTACTACCGGTGGCGATGGCCATCCTTGAAAAAGCCAGGGGCGATACCCTGGCGGTGCCCTTGCTGCTGGGTATGGCCTACGCGGCCAGCGTCGGAGGTATCGGTACGCCCATCGGTACCCCGCCCAACCTGATTTTCATGCAGGTGTTTGAAGAAGTGACCGGCGAGTCGGTCAGTTTCACCCAGTGGATGAGTGTCGGTTTGCCTGTGGTGATTGTGCTGGTGCCCATAATCGGGCTATGGCTGACACGTCACCTGCATGGTTCCAGTGACGTCGAGTTGCCGGACCCTGGACACTGGCGGACCGAGGAGCGCCGGGTCATGATCGTACTGACACTGACCGCGCTGGCCTGGATTACCCGCACCGAGCCCTTTGGTGGTTGGCGCGAGTGGCTGGGCCTGTATTCGGCTAACGATGCCTCGGTGGCGCTGCTGGCCGTGGTGCTGATGTTCGTGACTCCCAATGGCAAGGGTGAAAAGTTGCTGACCTGGGAGCGCGCCGTGACAATTCCCTGGGGAGTTTTAATCCTGTTTTCCGGCGGTATTTGCCTGGCCAAGGGTTTTGTCAGCTCCGGCCTCAGTCAGTTGCTGGGTGATTGGCTGGCTTCGCTAAATTATTTGCCACTGTGGGGGCTGATAGCCATGATCTGCCTGGTGGTGACCTTCCTCACCGAGACCACCAGTAATACCGCCAGCACCACCCTGTTAATGCCAATCCTGGCGGCCGCGGCACTGTCCGCCGGCATTGAGCCTGAAGTCCTGATGATACCGGCGGCGATGACCGCGAGTTGTGCCTTTATGTTACCTGTGGCAACGGCGCCGAATACGGTGGTCTATGGCAGTGGCCGTATTGCCGTGCAGCGCATGGTGCGCGAGGGATTCGTGTTGAACCTGGTGGGCGTCACCGTGGTGACTGCGGTTTGTTACTGGCGTTTGGTTTGAGGCAGTTCGGCGGCCGCAGCAGCGATGCCGCGCTGCTCATCCACCGAGCGCAGTAGCAGCAGGCCCGCAACCAGGAAGGCCAGTGTCGACAGCATGGCGGCGCGGTGGTCACCATTGGTTGCGTAGTTGATCAAACCATAGCTCATCGGGCCCAGCAGAGCGGCGACCCTGTTGGCCAGGCTCCACAGCCCAAAGAACTCGCCGGTACGGGCAGTCGGAGCGAACTGCCCGACCAGGGCGCGGCCGATGGACTGGCTGGCGCCCATGGCCAGGCCAATCAGGTTGCCAGCAATCCAGAAGCTGATCTCGGCTTCAGCGACCAGTGACAAAACCACCGCCACAATCCACAAACAGAGACTGATGCTGAGTGCTCGCACCGAGCCAATGCGGTCCTGGAAGAAGCCAAACAGGAAGGCGCCAATAGCGGAGGTGATGTTGACGACCAGGATCAACATTAATAATTGCTGGGTATCAAAGCCCATAACCTCGCTGGCATAAACCGCGGCCAGTACGATGACTGTACTGACGCCGGCCTGGTAAATGGTGATGCTGATCAGTAGCCGACGCAGGTCCTTGAACTGGCCCACTTCGCCCATGGACTGGGACAGCTTGGCCAGCACCGCCCGCGCCACCACAGAGAAATCACCCCGGGTCAGCAAGGGCGTGGAACGCTCCTGCAGGAACAGGAAGGTGGGGATTGCGGCCAGGGTGAACATGGCGGCGGTAATCAGCAGTGTGGGTGCTATCACCTGCTGAGTCGGCAGGCCTTTAGCCTGGGCCCATTGCACATAGGCCAGGCACAGGCCGAGGGTGATGATGCCGCCGACGTAACCCAGGCTCCAGCCATAACCGGAGATACGGCCCATATGTTCCGAGTCGGCGATCTCGGGCAGAAACGCTGCCACCAGGTATTCACCGCTGGCGAACATGACATTGCCAAACAGTACGATAAACATGGCTAACAGGTAGTCGCCGGGTCCAATTAGCGAGAGCAGGGCTGTACCAATGACGCAGCCGACTGTGGTGATTAGCAGGAAGCGCTTTTTGCTGGCGCGCTGGTCGGCCAGGGCGCCGATAATCGGCGCGCTGAAAATGACGATAATATTGGCCACAGCAATGGTGGAGGTCCACAGCAGGGTGGCAGTGCCCGGTTCCAGGCCGCCGCTGCCGCCAGCGACTACGCCGACAAAGTAGGCATTGAAAATGGCGGTAAGGACGACGGTGGTATAGCCGGAGTTGGCAAAGTCATACATGGCCCAGCCAAACAGTTCTCGCCGTTTGACCGGGGCCGCCCCGGTAACCGTCATGTCAGGGGCTCAAAATACTTATCGGGCGCGGAGTTCTCCAGCACCCGAGCGTATGCATTGATGAACTGCTCCGGTACTAGAGCAGCTCCATCATGGCTTCGGCTGAACTCACCTCGATGCCGGCACCGGGTTCTACGTTCAAGTGGGTAACGCTGCCGTCTTCGACAATCATGGCGAAGCGCTGGCTGCGAGTGCCGAGGCCAAATCCGGAACCATCCAGTTCCAGGCCCAGGGCGGCGGTCAGTTCACCATTGCCGTCTGCCAGCATGAGGATCTCGGAAGCGTTCTGGGCTTCGCCCCAGGCGCCCATGACGAAGGCGTCGTTGACCGACATGCAGACGATGCTGTCGACTCCGCTGGCCTTGATCTTGTCGGCATTGACGACGAAGCCCGGCAGGTGAGTCATGGAGCAGCCCGGCGTAAACGCCCCCGGCACCGCAAACAGCACCACTTTCTTGCCGCCGAAAATGGCGTCGGTGGCGATGTCTTCAGGACCCTGGGCCCCCATGGTCTTGAGGGTAAGGCTGGGTACTTTGTCGCCTACTTGTATCGTCATGTTAATCTCCGTTGTGATGCTGTTGCTGAAAGACAGTGAATGCCCAATGCACTCACCGCCATTGATTATAGACCTGAAGTTATACGAGTGAAGAGCTGTTGATGGATTGCCCCCTGTGCAACGCAACTGAAACGGCACTCTTTCATCGGGACCAGCGTCGAGATTACCTGCGCTGCGCGGCCTGTCAGCTGGTGTTTGTGCCACCGGCCTACCAGCTGAAGGCGACGGCGGAGCGGGCCGAGTACGAATTACATGAAAATGATCCCGCTGACAGCGGCTATCGGCACTTCCTGTCGCGGCTGGCTGAGCCATTGCTGCAACGCTTGCCGGCCGGCGCCAGTGGCCTGGATTTCGGCTGTGGTCCCGGCCCGGCCCTGGCGCAGATGCTGCGCGAGGCCGGCTGTACGATAGCTCTGTACGATCCATTCTTTGCCGCCGATACGGCCGTACTTGAGTCTCGCTACGACTTTATAACCGCCACCGAGGTGGTCGAGCACCTCCACCATCCCGGTGTCGAATTGAGCCGCCTGTGGAGTCTGCTGGAGCCCGGTGGCTATCTCGGCCTGATGACCAAGCTGGTGATTGATGCCCAGGCCTTTGCCAATTGGCACTACAAGAACGATCCGACCCATGTCTGTTTTTTCTCTGTGGCCACCTGGCAGTGGTGGGCCCGGCATTTCCACGCGGAGCTGGAGCTTATCGGCAGTGACGTTATTTTGCTGCGGCGGGAACGATAATCTGGTGGTAGATATCGCGCACCTGTTGATAGAACTCGCGTTGGTGCTCGCCCAGGTAGGGGGCAATCATGGTCATTAACTGGTAGACCCCCTTGTGGATGATCAGCGCTGGTGGGCGGTCATCGTGTAGCAGGTGGTCGTAGTTGAGCCAGTAATTGAGTAGCAGCACCACGTTGTCGCCCAGGGCCTCGGCCTCGTCCTCCGGCACATGGACCACGGCGGCAGCAGACATCGCCTCCCACACGGCGGAGGTCGCCGCGTGCTTGAGATTGATGATGCGACGGAACCGGCGCTTTAATTCGGGGTAGCGGTCGAGCAGGTCGCTGAGGTTGCGATAGAGGAAGCGATAGTTGTACATCTCCTCAAACAGCACGTAGAAATAAAACCAGTTGTCTTCTACCGACAGGGGTTTGCTGAGGGGTGCGTTGAGTATCTCGCTGATGCCCTGCTCGTACTGGCCGAACAGCTCGGCGATGATGACGTCCTTGCCCTTGAAGTGGTAGTACAGGTTGCCAGGGCTGATATCCAGCTCATTGGCGATATCAACTGTGGTGGTATTGGGTTCACCTTCCTGGTTGAAGAGCAATAAGCTGGTGTGAAGTATCCGGTCCCTGGTCTTCATAGGCTAGGGGTGAGCGCGGTCGCTGGCTAGCGCCGGCTGGCCGGTTTTGCCCTGGCTTTGGCTTTAGCTTTGGTCTTCGTCTTGGCTTTGGCTTTGGCCTTGGCCTTAGTCCTGGCGCCAGAATCCATGGCCCTGGCCAGGGCGTCGACCTTCGCGGTCAGGGCGTCGAGTTTGGCGTTGATGGCTTCCAGTTCCTGGCCGCGGCTGTGCAGGTTGAAGTTGAAACTCTCACGCACCTTGTTGATGCGCTCCTCCACCGAGCTGGTGCTGGTCTTGCGCATGCTGGAGAGGGAATCGCGCACCTCATCTTCCAGTCGTGCGCCCTTCTTGACCAGGTCCTTGAACAGGCGGGGTGGTTCCTTGGCCGCCTTGTCCAGGCGATCCTGCGCTTCATCAAAGGCCTTGCCATAGGCTCCCAGGCCGGCCAGCCAGATATTCTTGGCAATTTCGCTGGCCTTGTCGCTCACATTCGATTTTTCATCGCTCATGCTGCGTTACTCCTCCGAGGGGGCCGCTTATCATACTAAAAAAAGGGGGCCACATGGTGACCCCAAAAAAGCCGCGTGTCGGGCACGCGGGGATAAGAAATTGTCTTGATCAGTCCTGGGACGCGATGGCGTCGCGCAGACTGTCGAAGCTCTTGCGGGCCCGGTCCAGGCGCGCTTCAAGTTGCTTGCGAATCTGTTCGTGGTCGACCAGCTTCAGCTCAGGCATTTTTACTTCTGGCAGATCCAGCGTCTTGATTTTCTCTTTGGCGCTGGATTCAACTTTCTCGCCGCGCTTGACCAGTTCCTTGAACAGGCCTTCCGCTCTGGCGCGGTTTTCCTTCATCCGTGACTGGGCTTCTTCAATCTGGGACTGGGCTTCTTCGAAGGCCTTGCCGTAGGCACCGAGGCCGGCCAGGAATACATTGCGGGCGTTTTCCTGGGCTTTCACGACCACCTCCGGCTGCGCCGGCTTCTTTGTCGCAGCCTTTTTGGCAGTGGCCTTCCTGGCTGTGGCCTTCTTGGCTGTGGCCTTTTTGGCTGTGGCACTCTTGGCTGTGGCACTTTTGCTTGTGACTTTGCGCGGACCACTTTTCTTCGCAGTCGTCTTGCGAGCGGAAGCTTTCTTGGCTTTCGCCCCGTTTCTGGCTTTGGTCCCGGCGGTGGCAGTAGCCATGCTGTGAATCCCCTGGTTGCGATCGGTAATACCGCAGCCGGACCAGGCAGTAGGTCGGCAGCGGATACCCATAAAGCTACGGGTAATAATTAGAAAGTGCATACTAACCGGGCCACTTTTTGAGAGGCGGCGACTGCAGCTCACGGCTGTGTGCCTGTCCTGGAGTTCGCTGTAAATTGGTTTAATAAATCAGACCAAAATAGCGGTGACCGGCGTCCCAGAACCCTCTTGGCAGGTGTACGCACCTGGTTTCGCCGCTTATAGTGGGCGTAGAAAGAACGTGCAAAGCGTCGCTAGTGGAGCCAGTTTATGAGCGCCAACCCCGCAATTCCCCGCCCGGCCCTGTGGCAATCCCTGGCTGAGTTTCGCGCCCTGTTCGAGGTGCTGTCGATTGGTCCGGCCAAACCTATCCTGAACCTGGCGCCGTCCGGAGAAGGGCAGCCTGTGCTGGTATTCCCGGGCTTTTTCGCGGCTGACAGAAGCACGGCTAGACTTCGTAAGTATCTGAATTCAAAAGGTTTTACGGCCTATGCCTGGGAGGAGGGCCGCAACCCTGGTATTCGCGACGAGTTGTATCAACGGCTTGAGGCGCGGGTGCTGGAACTGGAGGAGGATCATGGCCGGGCGGTTAGCCTGGTGGGTTGGAGCCTGGGCGGTATCTATGCGCGCCTGATTGCCCATCGTGTCCCCGCCAGCGTGCGTCAGGTAGTAACCCTCGGTTCACCTTTCGCGATTAGTGAATACGGCGCAGTCAGCGGTGCGGTGGCGCGTTTGTATGAGCGCATGAATCCCAACCAGTTGGATGACCCCATGCTGGTGCACGAACCTACCTGGCGCCAGCCACCGCCGGTGCCGTCCACCGCGATCTACAGTGAGGGAGACGGTGTGGCCCACTGGAGCTACTGCATCGACGAGGAAGATGAGTTCACCGAAAACCTGCATATACCCAGTAGTCACCTGGGCATGACCCACAATCCGCTGATTATGTATGCGCTGGCTGATCGACTGGCCCAGCAGGAAGGCGCCTGGCGTCCGTTTCGCTGGTTGCCGCATCTGCGCGAGACCCTTGGCCGGACCAGGGTGCCCTTGATCTAGCGCAACGCTTCGCGCGTAATCGCTATGCGTTAACACTTCTTGATCCTTGCCCCTGCCGGGGAACCTCAAGGATGGGTTAAACTCAAAGATTGTCTAGCGTGCGGCGCCATGTTCGGCGCAGATAGACGGAGTTTGTCGATGCCCCAGGGTCAAAAAATTCTTCTTCCTCTAGCCGTGGCTGGCGGTGGACTGTTGCTGGCCTTCCTGGTCGTAATGGGTAAGCCGCGCCCGGTGCCGGTGGAGGCGGAAGCAACCGCGCCACCGCTGGTGCAGGTCATGAGCGTCGAGCCGTCTGACCTGGTGTTAACGGTGACTACCCAGGGCACCGTGCGCCCACGTCGAGAGGTGAATATCGTCAGCCAGGTCGGTGGCCTGGTGGAAAATGTGGACGAGCACTTCGCCGAGGGTGGCTTTTTCGATGCTGGCGAAGAACTGGTCAAGGTGGAAGATGCGGATTACCAGTTCGCCCTGGTCAGGGCGGAAGCGCGAGTCGCCGATGCCGCCCAGATCGTCGCCCAGGAAAAGGGGCGTAATCGCCAGGCCGCGAGAGAGTGGCGCGACCTCGGTAATGCCGAGGCTAACGACTTGTTTCTGCGCAAGCCACAATTGGCCGGTGCCGAAGCGAATTTACGCGCCGCAGAGGCCGATCTCGGCCAGGCCAGGCTCAATCTGCAACGCACTTCCATCAGTGCGCCTTTCAATGGCCGCGTCAGTGAGAAACATGTCGATGTGGGTCAGTACATAGCGCCGGGAACGACTGTAGCCCGGGTCTACGACACCGATGTGGTAGAAGTGCGGCTACCCCTGACTGACCGCCAGGTCGCCTTGCTGGACCTGCCGCTGAACTTCCAGGACGTGGCTGTGAATGGCGACGGTGCGGCGGTGCTGCTGCGGGCGCGCTTTGCTGACCGCGAATGGAAATGGAACGGTCGGGTAGTGCGCACTGATGCCAGCATTGATGTCGACAGTCGTGTGGTTTACGCAGTCGTCGAAGTGGAGCAGCCGTTTCAGCACGACACCGCCAGCGGTCGTCCGCCGCTGGGTATTGGCCTGTTTGTAGAGGCCGAAATCCAGGGTCGGCAGCTTGCCGAGGTCGCCACATTGCCACGGGGTGCCCTGCGCAACGATGGCAGCGTGTTATTGGTGGATGCGGATGATCGCTTGCAGTCGCGCGAGGTGCGGGTATTGAAGAGCAGTCCGCGCCAGGTGTGGGTGCAGGGTATACGGCTCAATGAACGTGTCGTGGTGTCGCAGCCGGCGCTGGCCGTGAGCGGTATGGCGGTCACGGTGCGAGAAATCAAGACCCTGGCCGGGGGCCTGCAATGAACGGAATCATCGCCTGGTTTGTGCGCAATCCCATTGCCGCCAACCTGTTGATGATTTTGATTGTTGTCGGTGGTCTTACGGGCATTCCAGCACTGGAAAAACAATTCTTTCCTGATTTTGAGATGGATACCGTCAGCGTCACCATGCCCTATCTCGGCGCCGGTCCCACCGAGGTGGAAGAGCAGATCTGCGTGCGTATTGAGGAGGCCGTGCACGACCTGAACGGGGTTAAGGAAATTCGTTCTACCGCTCGCGAGGGCAGCGGCACGGTCCTGATCGAAGCGGAGAGCGGCTACGACATGCAGCGCCTGACATCCGAGGTGAAAACCCGGGTCGACGCAATTACCACCTTCCCGGCCGAGGCTGAGCGGCCAATCATTACTGAGCTGGCTCACCGTCATCACATGGTTACCGTCACGGTTTCTGGCGATATTGGCGAAGAAAACCTGAAAGTACTGGGGGAATCCTACCGCGACGAACTGGCTGCATTGCCCCATGTGTCAGTGGTGGAAATTTCCTCACCGCGACCCTACGAGGTATCGGTGGAAGTATCCGAGTACACCTTGCGCCGCTATGGGCTGCGCTTTGATGATGTGCTCACCGCCATTCGCGCCTCCTCGCTGAACCTGCCGGCGGGATCAATCAAGGCTGAGTCCGGCGATATTCGCTTGCAAACCCGCGGCCAGGCCTATCAGCGGGCTGATTTCGAGAGCATTGTGCTGCTTAGCAAGCGCGATGGTACCCGCGTCTTGCTCGGTGATGTGGCAACGATTGTCGATGGCTTCGCCGACCAGGATGTGCGCAGTCGCTTCAATGATGAACCGTCGCATGACCTGCAGGTGTACGTGACCTCCAGGCCCAATGTGCTCAAGACCAGCGAAACTGTGACGGCCTGGGTAGAGGACGTGCAGGCGCGGTTGCCAGAGGGTGTGTCGGTGGTGATGTGGCGCGACCAATCGGTACCCTTCAAGAGTCGGGTCGAAACCCTGGTGAAAAACGGTATTGGCGGCCTGGTCCTGGTATTCCTGGTGTTGGTGCTATTCCTGCGACCTCTGCTGGCGATGTGGGTATGCGTGGGTATTGCCGTGGCCTTCCTTGGCACCTTCTTCCTGTTGCCCTATACCGGTATCCGGCTGGATATGATCTCGCTGTTCTCCTTCCTGCTGATACTGGGGATCGTGGTGGACGATGCCATAATCGTTAGTGAATCGATACACACCCGGCAGGCGTCGGGTGATATGGGTGACCACGGCGCGATACTGGGTGCTATCGGCGTGGTCAAGCCGGTCATGTTCGCGGTCATTTCCACCATGATTTTTTTCCTGCCCATGTGGTTTATGCCCGGTGATATGGCCGAAGTCGCCAGGGCAATTCCCACCGTGGTGATGCTGGCACTGAGCTTTTCCCTGCTGGAGTGTCTGCTGATCCTGCCGGCGCACCTGGCGCACATGCCTGCTGTCGAACCGGGTAATCGATCCTGGCTGACGCGGCTGGAACGGCTGCGCGAGCGCTGTGCCGCCAGCATGCTCAATTTTGCCGCCAATACCTATCGCCCCTTCCTGGAACGCTGCCTGCGCGCCAATTTGCTGACCCTGAGCCTGTTCTTTGTGGCGCTGGTGTTGACCATGAGTATCTACGCCGGCGGCTGGATCAAGTCGTCTTTCTTTCCCTCCGTGACGGCTGACTGGATTGTGGCCAGGGTTGAATTGCAGGAGGGCAGTGCCTTTCAGGGCACGCTGGATACCTTGCAGCAGGTGGAAGCGGCCGCGGTGCGGGTCAAGCAGGGCTACAACAGTTCTGACGAATCCGGTGCAGAGGCCCCGGCCATTGGCCACATCAACTCCTGGGGTCAGGAGAACCAGATCAGCGTTTGGATGGCGGTGGAAAACCCGGACCTGGATATCGCTGATATCTCGACCCAGTGGCGTGAGGAAATAGGCGACCTGGGTGAGGTTGAGGATTTCACCCTCGCCTACACCTTGCGTGACAGTGGCAAGCCCATCAAGCTGGTGCTGGCCTCACCCTCGGTGACCGACCTGGAACTGGTCGCCGAGGAGCTGCGCGAAACCCTGCTCGCCTACCCCGGCGTGTATAACGTCAATGACAGCTTGCAGGCGCCGCGGGAAGAGATTGAACTGGAATTGAAGCCGGCGGCCGAGAACCTCGGTGTCACCCGTGCGGATCTGGCGCGCCAGGTGCGGCGTGCCTTCTACGGGGCTGAAGCGCAGCGTATCCCGCGCACCCGCGAAGATGTCAAAGTGATGGTGCGTTACCCGGAGAAAGAGCGCATCTCTGTGGATAATCTCAACCAAATGCGTATTCGCACCCCCGATGGTCGCGAGGTACCCTTCGAGATCGTTGCCGACTTGCGCTTTGTTCCCGGCTACCAGACCATTGAGCGATTGGACCGCAAACGCACCCTGGAGGTCACCGCCGAGGTGGTGGCGGGCAAAGTCAGCCCGCGTGCGATTGTTGACGAGATCCTGCGAGAGCGGCTGCCCAGCTGGCGAACCCTGTATCCCGGACTGAGCATGGCACTGGATGGCGAATTGCAGGAGGAGCAGGAATTCCGCAGCGCCATGATCAAGTACATGGGTCTTTCCATGCTCATCATCTACGGATTAATGGCGATACCGTTCCGCTCCTATTGGCAGCCGGTCTTGATCCTCACCGCGGTTCCCTTCGGTATCATGGGGGCGATTCTCGGCCACATGATCATGGGCCGCGAGATCAGCATGTTTTCCCTGTTGGGGGTATTGGCCTGTGCCGGGGTGGTGGTCAACGACAACCTGGTGCTGATTGATCGTATCAACCAGCTGCGCGATAAAGGCCTGTCGGTGCTGGAGTCACTGCTGCAGGGCGGCCAGGACCGTTTTCGCCCGATTATCCTGACCTCTATGACGACCTTCATCGGCCTGCTGCCGATTATGTCCGAGACCAGCGTGCAGGCCCAGTTCCTGATACCGATGGTGATCTCACTGGCCTACGGCGTGTTATTTGCAACCGGGGTCACGCTTGTGCTGGTACCCTCCCTGTACCTGCTTGGAGAGCAGCTACAGGATCGATTTTTCAGGCGCCAGTCGCTGCTGACAGAGTCCTCAGTGAACTGAGCCCGGGCTCAGCTGGCCTAGCTGCTCGGCAAAGTCCTGACGCGTAAATTGGTACTGCTGGTTGCAAAATTCGCAGTCCATTACGATGTCTTCTTCCTCTTCCAGCAACTCGACCAGGTCGCTGCTGCCAATGGATAACAAGGCGCGGTGGCAGCGCTCGCGCGAACAACTGCAGGCAAACTGCACCCTGTGGCCGTCAAACAGGCGCACCTGCTCTTCGTTAAACAAGTGGTAGAGCAGGGTTTCCTGCTCCAGTTCCAATACTTCAGTTGTTTGCACGGTTTCGGCCAGGACACAGACGTTCTGCCACTGCTGTTCGCGCGCGCCGGCGTCGTGCGTGACCTGCTCAGGTAGTTGCTGCAATAACAGCCCCGCACAAGTTTCACCGTTGCTGGCCAGCCACAGTCGTGTCGCCAGCTGCTCGGAGTTTTCGAAATAGCTCTCGATACAGGCCGCCAGCGAGCCACCGTCCAGTGGCACAATGCCCTGGTAGCGCTGGCCCTCAAGCGGCTCGATGGTGATGGCGAGCTGCCCATCGCGCAGCAAGCTGCTGAATTCAGTGGCGGTAGCCTGCTCTGCGCCACGGGCAATGGCCCGCACGGCCAGTTCATTGCTGCACTCCGCCATCAATAGGGGGATCTGGCCCTGGCTTTGTGCCTGCAGGATTAGCCGACCTTCAAATTTGATGGTGGTACTGAGCAGTACTGAGGCTGCCAGGAACTCACCCAGCAGCCGGCCGACCCCGGGGGCATACTGATGAATATCGAGGATCTCACGGTAGGCCTTATCGAGATGTACGACCTCGCCGCGGATATCCGCCTGCTCAAATATAAATTTGCGTGTCAGGTCCCTGGTGTCGCTCATATATCTTGCTTGAACCTGTGAATTTGGCGGCGCTGTTTCTTGGTAGGCCGGGTCTCCGGGCGATGCAGCATGCCACCGGCGGCCTTGCGAGCCGCCGCCGCGTCCTCACGCCGCTTAAGGCTCTCGGCGCTTTCCTGGTAGAGTTGCTGCGCCTCGGGGGCGCCACGGCGCTGGTCAGACAGGGCCAGTACGATAATCATTTTTTCATCAAAGCCCTGGCGAATACTGAGACTGTCGCCGACGCTGATCTCCTTGCTCACCTTGGCTTTTTGGCCCTGCAGCTGCACTTTGCCGCCTTCGATAGCCTGCTTGGCGAGGCTGCGCGTCTTGTAGAAACGCGCCGCCCATAACCATTTGTCCAACCGCAGCTTGTCCATGGTTTGCGTCACTCTGTCCCGGGCATGATCTCATCGAAATGATGAATGCCGGGAAAACGTGTGTCCAGACGTTTCTGCAATTTGCTGTCGGGTTGTAGCAGGGTCAGCAGGTGGGCGATGCCATAGCGATGTGCGGCATCGAGTACGCTTTCAGTGTCGTCGATCAACAGGGTGCGGGCCGGCTGGAATGGATGCAGCGCGTGCAGTCGATGCCAGAATTCGATTTCCTCTTTCGCCGCGCTCAACTCGTGTGACACCACCATGGCGTCGAACCAGCTGCCGATACCGGTGGCGGATAGCTTCAGGTCCAGTACCTTGCGGTGGGCATTGGTCACCAGTAGTACTCGCTTGTCACTCTTTTGCAGTCGCCGCAGGAAGTCTTCCACATACGGGCGCACACTGATCATGTGCTGCACTTCCTGCTTGAGTGAGGGGATGTCCAGCTGCAATTGCTCCGACCAGTAGTCCACGCAGTACCAGGACAGGGAGCCGCGTGCCTGTTCAAAACGCTGCGCCAACTGCTTGCGACTTTCGGCCTCGTCGCGTCGGTGGATCTCCGCGTAACGCCTGGGCACGTGTCTGGACCAGAAGTAGTTGTCGTAATGCAGGTCGAGCAGGGTGCCGTCCATGTCCAGCAGTACGGTATCAATGTGGTCCCAGTCAATCACGTGGCCGGCAGCTCCTGGCAGGTGGCTGGCTAGTTTGCCGCCCGTCCGCGGCTGTGGCAACCTGAGCCCATGCGATTGTTACTATTCCTATGCCTGTTGTTACCCCTGCCGGCCGCCGCCGAGTGGCACCGGGAGAGCCGCGACATGATGGGCACCCGTATCGAAGTGGAGCTTTGGTCGGAGCGGGAAGAGCAGGCCCTGCGGGCCATTGCGCGGGTCATGGACTCGATGGCGCAGGTCAACGCGCTGATGAACCCCTGGGATGAGGACAGCGAACTGGCCCTGCTGAATCGCGAGGCGCAGCACAGGGCGGTTCCGGTGTCAGCCGAGCTGTACACGGTGATTGAGCGGGCCCTTTACTATTCCCGCCTGAGCGAGGGGGCATTCGACATCAGCTTTGCCTCGGTGGGCCAGTTCTATGATTATCGAGCGGCCCAGGCGCCGGATGCTGAGCGGGTAGCGGCATACCGGGACAAGATTAATTACCGCGCCATCAAGCTGCACCCGCAGTCGCGCAGCATCAGCTACGATATCGAGGGGCTGCAGGTGGACCTGGGTGGTATTGCCAAGGGCTATGCGGTGGATCGCGGCATCGACATCCTGGTTGAAGAGGGTATACGCGGCGGCGTGGTAAGCGCCGGTGGCGATAGCCGGATTCTGGGTGACCTGGGTGATCGTCCGCGTACTATCGGTATTCGTCATCCGCGCAAGGAAGGCGAGTTTGCGGTGATGATCCCGCTGGCCGATACGGCGATTTCCACCTCCGGTGATTATGAGCGCTTCTTCATACAGGATGGGGTGCGGGTGCATCATATCCTCGACCCTGGCACTGGCCGTTCCTCGGCGTCCATGCAAAGTGCCAGCATACTCAGTGACCGGGCCATCGATAGCGATGCTTTATCAACCACGACCTTCGTGTTGGGGGTGGGAAAAGGCCTGGCCCTGATCAACAGCCTGCCCGGTGTGGATGCGATTATCATCGACGCCGAAGGCAAGCTCCATTATTCTGACGGATTGTTGCGCGAACAGTCGCCCTGAGTGCTGGCTGCGTACTAACCGAAACGGAAAAATTCTTATGAAATTACGCTACAAGATTGGCGGGACGATCGTCGTATTGCTGGTGCTGGCGCTTTCGTCGCTGGCGCTGGTGCTGAGCCACAATAAGGCCTGCCCCACGGCACCCGAGCTGGCCGCCGGCAGCAACACCATGAAGGCCATCGTCTATCGCTGCTATGGCCCGCCGGAAGTCTTGCAGCTCGAGGACAGGGAAATGCCCACCGTGGCAGACAATGAAGTGCTGGTGAAGATCGAGGCGGCATCGGTCAATCCACTGGACTGGCACTATATGCGTGGAGCCCCGTATGTCATGCGCCTGATGGGTGCCGGGCTGGGAGCGCCTGCAGACACCAGCATGGGTGTCGACTTTGCTGGCACTATCGAGGCGGTTGGCAGTGATGTCACGCGCTTCCAGCCCGGCGATGAGGTATTTGGCGGCCGCGGTGGAGCCTTCGGCGAGTACCTGAGTATGCCCGAAGATCGAGCCATAAGCCTGAAGCCTGACAACGTGAGCTTCGAGCAAGCGGCGGCGGTGCCGATTGCAGCAGTTTCCGCCTTGCAGGCGCTGCGCGACAAGGGGCAGTTACAGGCGGGACAAAAAGTACTGATCAATGGCGCCTCGGGCGGTGTGGGTACCTACGCCGTGCAAATTGCCAAGGCCATGGGAGCCGAGGTTACTGGTGTCTGCAGCACTCGCAATCTGGACATGGTCCGTTCCATTGGCGCGGATCACGTGATTGATTACAAGAAAGATAATTTCACCGAGCGCGAGGAGCGCTATGACCTGGTCATAGACAATGTCGGTAATCACTCCTTCCTCGCCTATCGGAATGTTCTAAAGCCGGGTGGCATGCTGGTCATCGTCGGGGGATCCAGTGGTAATTGGATAGGCCCCTTCACCAACCCGCTCAAGGCAGTGGTCGGGTCACCCTTTGTCGATTATGACTTCGCCATGCTGATGGCGGTGATGAACCAGGATGATCTCGCCTTCCTGGCGGAGTTAATGGCGTCCGGCGAGATGAGCTCCGTGATTGACCGCCGCTACCCCTTGAGTGAGGTGGCTGAGGCGGTCGCCTACTCCGAGTCAGGGCGTGCCCGCGGCAAGATCATAGTCAACGTGGTAGCTAATACCACAGAGTAAACAAGACCTTGAATACATCCGCGTCCAGCTCGTAGAGCTTTTCTTCGCCAGGGACAGCGCTCTGGTCGCGCAGGTCGGAAAAATTGTCGTAGTTAAAATACATCCGGTCCCACTGCAGACTCAGGGCCACTTTCTCGATGCCACTGTAGCTCAGTGGTCGCTCATAGCTGAGATAGGCGGACAGGGTGTGGCTGTCGAAGTCACTGAGCTCCTTGTCCCGCGCGCGGTAGTCCTTCTCATCCTGTGACGGCACCAGGAACATGTCGCTGTAGAAATCCGCTCCATCCTGCTTGTAGTAGCGATAGCCCAGGTCGAGGATAAAGTGCTTCCACAGTACGTGTGTATAGCCTATGTGCGCGGTATTCGCGTCAATGCCCCAGTCATCGGTGAAGTAGCGATAGCCACTGCCGAGGGTGGCACGCCAGGGTAAATGATAGAGAAACTTGAGGCCGGCGGCGTCACTGGTACGGGTATTGGGATAGACCTCGGTGGCCTGTTGAAAGCCTGCGCTGGGGTCCAGCGGGTCGCTGAGGTAGCGATAGGTGCGGTAGGGGTTGTTGAGATAGCCTTCGTCGGTAATCGCCTCGTAATTGAATGCCATGATCAGGTTAGGTCGCAATATCTGGCTAATGCCAACCCGGTAATTGTGACGGTCGATTTCCTCGGAGAACGCATCATTGCCGTTTTGCTCGACGGTATCGTCGCCGCGGCTATAGCCAAAGCTGATGTTGGTCAGATCCCCAAAGAAGTCCTGGCTGATGCCGGCGTAATAGGTGTCCGCGGTGTAATCGCTCTCATCGCTGTGGGTGTAGCCGGCGCTGAAAATACTTTTGCCGTGCAGGTAATCCCCGCCCAGGCTGTATTCCGTGCGCTGCTCGGAGTACTCGCTGGCACCGCTGGTAATTACGTCGATCGAAGCGCTGCTGACATTGTCGACGTAGTAATTACCACTGACGGAAACGGTCTCCGCGAAATTTTTTCGCATTAACACGGAAGGGCCATCAATGGTGACGCCGCCGCCGTCATAGCGGTGATACATGGCGTCACCCCGTTCCACCGGCAGGGTCACGGCCTGTGCCTGCCAGGTGCCTGCCAGCAGCACCAGTAATAGTAGTAACCTAGTTGCAGCCACAACCACCTCCGCCACCGCCCTCGGCACCGCGGGCGCCTTCACGGGATTGATAGACATGATGCAGGTATGAACTGGCGACGGGATCGCGGTCAAAGCTCATGATCGGATCAGCCAGTAACTGGCGCTCGTAGGGTTTTACCCAGGGTGTTGGCTTCAAGTCGCCGATGCTGCTGCAGGCGCCGAGGCAGCCCAACAATAGCATTGCGATAAGTAATCTCGGGGGTGAGATTTTCATACGGGCATTCTCCCTATTCGCGCACCAGGGCGCGGACCTGCTTTTCATACTGGGCCTCATACCCCGGCTTGTAGCCGCGGTGCATGAAGCGGATCTCGCCGTTGCGATCGACCAGCACCGTGGCTGGCATCGCATCGACGTCGTACTCCTGGCTGACCAGGTTTTCATCATCAAACAGGATCGGGAAGCTGACCGGAATGTCGCGCAATACCTTGTCCGCCATGCTGCGGTCCTGCTCCACATTGACGCCAAACACGGTAAAGCCCAGCGATTCGTACTTCTGGTGTAGCGTGTCCAGGTGTGGAAACTCCTGGCGGCAGGGACCACACCAGGAAGCCCAGAAGTTGATCAGGACGACCTGGCCGCGATATTCGCTGAGCCGCACGTTGTTGCCGTCGGCGTCCTTGAGCGTGAAGTTGGCCGCCTTGCCATCACCGGTCAATGCTGAGGCCAGGGGGGTCAGTGCCATTACCAACAGGCAGACAATCAGCTTTTTCATGCTTACTCTCCTTATTCTTCGGCCTGGGCCTAGAAGAAAAATGTCAGTCCAGTAGTCCATTCGATATTGTTGGTGGTCTCGTCTTCGCCAAAGGCATCGCGGTCGTAGATGTGGTCACGCACATCTATGCGCCAGGCGAAGCTGTCGTTCAGTAGCAGGCGATAGCCCACACCCAGGGTGACGGTGAACCAGTTGTCATCAAGAAATTCAGTGCTGCCGGCGCCACCTATCAGGTACAGGTCTGACTTGAAGGCGTGCTTGTCGAACAGGAATATCTCGCCCGGCATCACGTTCCAGCCCAGGCTCAGGTTGTAATAGGTGTAGTCGCGATCATCGTCGTCGAACAGGGGGGCACCGCCACTCAGCTTCTCATAGCTGGTCAGGTCACCCTGGGACACGCCGTAGTTGGCCTCGAAGAAGAAGTCTTCGGTGACGTGCCAGGCAGCGCGTGCGCCATAGACTACATCGCTGTCGAAGTCCTGGATCGAAATGATGCCGGCAAAGGGACCCATCTCAAAGTCCTCGGTGTCGATGGCGGCCGGCTTGATCTCCCTGCGTTCTACTTCAGGGAAGATTACCGGCTCCTGTCGATCCGACTCCTGCGCCCAAACCGATCCAGTGCCGGTGGCGACGAGTGCGGCCATCAATAGAAAGCGCTGATTCCAATTTGCCATTCGTTAATCTCCTCATCATCGTCCCGGTCGGTCATTGCCACATAGTTTTTGTACTGCATGCGCAGCATCAGGCGCCGGGTCAGGTATATGCGCAAGCCAGCTCCAACGCTGGCAATGTTGTCGGTGCGGTCCTCGGTGGAAACCAGGGTTGAACGCGGCCGGGTTTCGCGAACGCCACCACCGATGCTCAGGAACGGTGAATAGCGCCAGTGGGGGAACATTTCATGCACCAGGTCGACGGTCGCCTGGCGGCCGTCGGATGAATCGCCAAAATTCTCGGTCAGGTTGATTTCCAGCGACAGGTTGCGGGTAAAGTGCCAGCCGCCATAGCCGGTTACCGCGTCGGTGTCGCCAAAGTCGCCGGCCATAATGCCTGCTTCCCAGCGTCGCTGGTAAAAGCTCTCCAGGTCGGGGCTGCGAAAGGCCAGTGGTTCACCGGCGGCGTCCAGGGTACGACCGACCTCGTCGATATGGGCCCAGCCCTCAACGCCTTTGTCATTGCGCAGCTTGACCCAGTCGGTCTTGCGCTTGAGCAGGGACACCTGCTCGCCGCGTTCGGCGATGTAGAACACCGGGTAGCCGCGGCCGGGTGCGGTACGCATCTCGATATAGGCCTCGGCGACCGTGCTCTGCAGGTACTTGTTGTCGGCCTCGGCCCAGGCCTGGACCGGGCCCAACACTGCCAGCAGCAGATACAGCAGGCTCGCGCGCGACCTCATTGTTGCAGCCTCGCGTCGAAGGGGTTGTTGAAGTACTGCGCGCCGATATCCAGCCATTCCGATAGCAGGCGCAACTCATTGGCATCGAGCACACCGTTGTGATTGACGGTGTTCATGGTGGCAGGCTCGGGTACGCCGCCATCCTCAGTGCAATTGGCGGGCAGCGGCGGCGCCGGGTTGACGCCACAGTTGCCACCTTCAAAACAGCCGAAGAAACCGCCGCTGCCATTGGCCCTGCCGGCGCGCATGCTGGAGGCAACATTGAGCGTGATGGTAAAGGTCAGGATGTTGCCGTCTTCGTCCACGTCCGTGCAGATGCGCTGGCGGTCGGCGACGTTGCCGGCGTTGTCCAGCCACTGCTCACCATCGGTGCTCAGCAGTTCCCGGTAGGAACGCAGCTGGTCCGGGTCAATGTCCGAGGCTACCGCTTCCAGGTCCAGTTGGCCCGGCGGTACCACCGTGTTGGACTGGCTGTTATGGCAGCCGAGGCAGTTATCAAAACTGTTGCCGTCCACATCCAGCATTGGGCTGCGACTGCGCTCCCATATTGGCTGAATGTGGTCAATGTAGTTGATCACGATGCGATCGGGCTCCAGCGGATCCAGGCTGGGTACGATGATGGGGTATGCCTCGGGCACGCCCTCCCAGTTCGGGTCGTAGGCCCGGTCAAGGATGGCGGGGTCGGGGGTGATGCCGGGCCCCGCCCACTGGTCGACGTAGCTCTGGGTGACATCAATATCGCGTACGGCGGCAATCGGGTTGCCGAGCGGGCGGTGGAAGTCCCAGGTATCGGCCATGCTTTTGCCCGGCTCGGTGGCAAATAGTGCATCGGTATCGGTGCCGGGAAATCCAGCGCCGCCCGTGGGCAGGTCGATGGCGCCGGGATTTGATGACAGGGGTTGTGAGTCGAGACGGCCGTGGGGCACGTTGTCGCTGCGATTGTGGCAGCCGCTACAGCGCAGCACTTCGCCCGCACCCAATTGTAGCCAGTAGTTGTGACTCGCTCCGGTGCGGCGCCCTTGTTCATCCAGCACGCTGAACCTGAATGCCCGGTTGGCCGGTACCTTAACCGCCACCGAGCCGTCCGGCTCCACCGGAACGTAGCCGAGAATCTCGCGGAAGGAGAAAGCCCTGGTCACACCAAAGGCGTAACGTGGAATATCGAATACATCGTCGTCGGGAATCGGCACCGGCATGAACAGCCGCAGAAAGCGCGCGGGCCGGTCAGTGTAGGCCTGCTGGCCGGGTTCGGCGTGATTGGCGATGCCCATCGGAGACACATCGACGCCATCCAGGTCATAAACACTGTCGATGATCAGCTGGCCCTTGTTCTCGATCGCCAGGTCCGCGTTAAAGTTGTCGGGTTGCGGCGCCAGACCGGGAAAATTACGCGGCTCGGCAGCAATGATTTCGCTAACCATGAAGCCTTCTTCGGCTACCACCACCGGGCGCTGGGTGTCGGCGATCGCATCGTAAACCCAGGCGCCATACAGCGGCGGCGCTGCCTCGGTGTTCTCCGGGTCGAGGCTGCAGGGTAAAAAGCGCTGGCGTGGCAGGCCACTCTCCGGATCTATTTCGGCGCCGCCGTCTTCATTTTGCTCAATTACCCGGCACTCGCTCCAGGTCACCAGCAGGCGACCGGTGCCATCTCGCAGGGGGTAAACTGAACCAAACTGGCCGCCGCTGGATATTTCCCCGTCGGTACGCACTTCGGTATCGGTCAGTGGTTCCTGGCCTCCGGTGGCACCCGGATTGTCCCAGGTGGGCTGGTCGGCAGAGGCGAAGTTGGCAGCGTCGATGATGCCCAGTGCGCCGCCCAGTGTCTCCGAGGCAAAGGGTTTGACCACGCTGATGAGGCTGCCGTCATCCAGCTGCCTGGGCTGCGTGTACTCGATAGCACTGCCATCGGTACCGCTGTCCTGGGAATCGAAGCCATAGACCGGAGACAGTTCCAGACCCCTGGGTGAAATCCTGTACAAGCTGATGTGATTGGTGGCGGTATTGTTCCAGCGGCTGAATATGATCTCGCCGCTCTCCAGCACCACCGGGTCCAGGTCGTGGCTCAGGTTGAAGGAGATCTGTTCGAACTCGCTGTCGCGTTGCTGTGGGTCGTAAACGTGCAGAACCGCGGCAGGTCCGTCACCGTCTTCGTCGAGGGCGGCGAAAATCTGGGCGCGGCCCTCGTTCAACTGGCGCGCCTGGGTGGCAACCTGCCGGGTAGAACTGAATACGATGCGGTCATCGCCCAGGAAGTGCGGCGCGATATCCTGACCACCGCCGGCCTCCATGTTGTCATTGCGTTTAATGCGCGAGCTGATCAGGTAGCTGGGTTCCAGCGTGAGCATGTCCAGCAGCCAGATATTCCAGGTTGTGTTCTCCAGGTTCGCGTCTGCTGGCTCAGGGACGACCCGGGCGGCAAATACCAGGGTCTTGCCATCGAATGAGCTCTCCAGGTCCTTGATGTCAATCGCCAGTTCCTCGGCCAGCACGCCTTCTTCATCTGCAACGATAGCCAGGATCTGGGGTGTGATTTCAAACTCGGGTGCATCAACCGCGGAACGGTCTTTGACGAAGAGCCTGGCGCCCGATTCAAAGCCCAGCGGATCGCGCAGGTCGGGTGGATCTTCCGGCAGTGGTCGCCGCACATAGGCGACCGGTACCTCCAGCACGACGGGATCGTCGCCCTGGCTCTCTGATGTCAATGTGATGTTATCGCCGCCGTCACCCGTACAGGCGCTGAGCAGCGCGGTGAGTGTCAGTATCGAAAGCAGACCCGAAATCGGACCATGCTTGCTGGCGGGGTGATTGTGCATTGCTTTTTTCTTGCGAGCACTCGCTACCTTTGTGTCGTGTTTGCATGTCTCGTTAGGGAGAAGTCTAAGTCGCTGACCGGCTCCGCCCTAGGGAATTTTCAGTTGCGCAATTGATTCTGTGGCTACTGTCACAAATCGCGTTAAAGGCAGAGGAAAGGTGAAAAATGCACAACCATAATGCGCACAGATAGTGCACCGTGTCGGGAAGGAAATGCGGTTCGAAATTATGAAAAATTGGCTTATTACAGGGTTTATATTGTGTGCCATGGCGGCAGGCACGGCTGTGGCTGGCCCGCGCGACCAGGCCAAGCGCATCCATGACCGGCTAACCGGTGTGCCGCCCAGCAACGCCATGCTCGATGCAATGGAGCAGGCGATCAGCAGTGGTAGTGACGGCCAAATGACTGCTGCCTACTACGCGATGGACGGCGCACCCGGCGTGGCCGCCAATGGCGATTTCTACACCATTACCGTGAAGAACTGGGCTACACCCTGGACCAATGAGTCCCAGGACAGCTTCGCACCGCTGAATGATTATTCGGCCACGGTGGTCGGCATGATTCGCGATGAGATTGATTTCCGCGAATTACTGGCAGGGGATTTGATCTACACCGGCGCGGTGGCCGGCATCCCGGCTTACTCTGCGAGCAGCAACGCCCATTACGAATTCCTGGAGAACTCCGGCGCCAATCTCGGCGACCAATCGGTATTGGTGATGAACAGCCAGAGCGCGGTGACCGGCATCCCGGTTGGAGGCGCAGCCGGCGTCATGACCACCAGGGCAGCGGCGCGTTCTTTCTTTGTCGATGGCACCAACCGGGCGATGTTCCGTTTCACCTTGCTCAACCATTTGTGCATGGACATGGAGCAACTCAAGGACACTACCCGCCCCACCGATAGAATTCGGCAGGATGTTTCGCGCAGTCCCGGTGGCGACAGCACCCTGTTCCTGAATCAATGTGTCAGTTGTCACAACGGGATGGACCCACTGGCCCAGGCTTTTGCCTATTACAATTTTGATTACCCGGCGGAAGCCGACTTCCCCAACCTGTCCCTGGATGAACGCAAGGATCTGGGGCAAATGATCTACACGCCCGGACAGGTGCAGCCCAAGTACCTGATCAATGCCGCGACTTTTGCCCCCGGTTATGTAACCCCCAATGATCACTGGACCAACTATTGGCGCCTGGGTGAAAACAGTGCCCGCGTCGGTTGGCGCAACCCGGCCGCCAGCAACGGTACTGTCGATCTGGCGGTGAATGATGCCTTCTCTGAGGGTGATGGCGCGTCCAGCCTCGGCTGGGAGCTGGCCAACAGCGATGCGTTTTCCTATTGCCAGGTGAAGAAAGTGTTCCGTTCTGTGTGTCTGCGCGAGCCGGAGTCGAGCCCGGTGGAAAGCTCGGCTGTTGATGGTTTTGTTGGCAGCTTCAATGCCAGCCACGATATCAAGCAAGTGTTTGCGGAAGTGGCAGGCTACTGTGCCAGCCATCTATAGCGGAGACGATTAATGGCTTACCTAAATACAATCGCAGCTCCTTTCAGCAATCCGCTGCGCGTCGGCGTCGCTGCCTGTGTGCTCATGCTGCTGCAGGCCTGTAGCGGCGGTAGCGGTGGCGGTGGCAGTGTGCGCGAGGTAGACCTGACCGCGGACCCGGGCAGCAGTGAATTCAGCTATGAAGGCCCGGCCCCGGCCAGTGATGACATCCAGGATTTCAAACGCGAGTTCTATGATCCCCTGGCAGGCAACGACCGCTGTGGTCAATGCCATACCCCTGGCGGTACCGGCAGTAACAAGTTTGTCGACCAGACCGACGTCAACCAGGCCTGGCAGGAAGCACGCGCCGTGGTCAACCTGCTGGATCCCGCAGCCTCGGCCGTGGTGCAGCGGGTGGCCAATGGTCACAACTGCTGGTTGGGTGCCAGCCAGGCTGCTACTTGTGCTACCACGATTACCGGCTACGTGGAGCGCTGGGCTGAGGGTGTGTCTGAGTTCCAAAGTGAGGTGAAGTTACTACCCCGGCCCGCGGTAGACCCCTCCAGTACCAAGTCATTGCCGCCAGAGTTGGATGATCTGCTTGCCATGGGGGCGCAGCTTGACAACCCTGGCGAGCTGATGGATTTGCTTAACCGTTACTGTGACGAATGTCATGCCGATGACGCTGTCATTCCGCAGTCACCCTATTTTGCCAGCAACGACCCGCTGATTGCTTATCCTGCCCTGCGCGGCGTCATAGACCTGGTCGACCCCTATGCCTCGCGCATCGTCCTGCGGCTTGATCCGGAATCGCACAACTGCTGGGATTCCTGTCCGAACAATGCCGATACCCTGGGGGCGGCGGTCACACGCATCGCCGACCTGGTACCGGAGGCTGAGGTCGACCCCCAGCTGGTGGTGAGCAAGGCCCAGATACTGGAGCGTGATGGCATCATCGCCAATAGTGGCGGACGCTTCGAGACCAACCTGGTGGCCAAGTGGGAGTTCCGCGAGGGCAGTGGAACGACCACCGCCGATACCAGTGGCGTGCAGCCGGAGATTCCCCTGAGCCTGTCCGGTGACTATAGCTGGATGGGGAGCTGGGGTGTGCGACTGGTCAACGGCAAGGCCCAGGGCAGTGTCAACGGCAGTGCCAAGCTCTACGACCTGCTGACCGGCACCGGTGAGTACAGTATCGAAGCCTGGGTAGCGCCGAATAATGTCAGTCAGGAGGAGGCGTGGATTTTCGGTTACGCCGGCGGTCCGGAAAATCGCAACCTGCTGTTAAGCCAGACCCTGTACAACTATGAGTTCTTTAATCGCAGTACGGCCACCGAGGGCAATAACTCCGGTTCGCCACCACTCGCCACAGCGGATGATGACGAGCGTGCCCAGGCAACCTTGCAGCACGTGGTGCTGACCTATGACCCGGTGAGCGGCCGCAAGATCTACGTCAACGGTGAAGATACTGGCGATGTCGACGAGGCGGGCGGCGGCTTGCTCAATAACTGGAGCGAGGTGTTCGCGATAGTACTGGGCAATGACACCAGTAATTCCCACCCCTGGGCCGGCGCCATCCGCATGGTTGCGATCCACAACGCCACCCTCACCCCCGAGCAGATCATCCAGAACTTCGACGTGGGTGTGGGGCAGAAGTACTTTTTGATGTTCAGCGTGTCCGAGTTGATAGACGGTGCCGGTGTTGGTGCCGCAGCAGCGCAGGAAACGGATTGCGCCAGTATTGATGAGAGCGATAAGCGCACCAACTACTGCTACGTGGTGTTCCAGGTCAGCCAATTTGACGATAGCGCCTACCTGTTTGAAACGCCATTCTTTGCCAATATCAATCCCGCCGGCAGCAACGTTGATTTCGATGTGCGCGGTATTCGCATAGGCATCAACGGCAAGCTGGCGCAAATTGGCCAGGGCTTCACTAACGTGGCGGCGGTAGCCAGCAGCAGCCTCGGTGCTATCAGTGAGCCGCTGGCGGAAACCGGTACCATCATCCCGCTGGAAAACGGCACCGACCAGGATATATTCTTCCTCGCCTTCGACGCGGCCAATGGATTGAACTCGCCGATTGATGACGGCGAGCTGAAAGCATTCCGCTACAGCCTGCCCGGTCAGCCCTCGTCCGATATCGGCATGCGCACCTTTGATGAAATTAATGCCACCTTTTCGGCCCTGACCGGTGTACCTACCGCAAGCCCGACGCCCAGTGTGGTCACCGGCAAGACCGTGGCCGAGACCTACAACACGATTCGTCGGCAATTGCCCAGTGTGGAAGATTTCCAGGGCTTCCAGTCATCTCATCACATGGCGGCAACCCAGCTGGCGGCAGCTTATTGCGACGCCCTGGTGCAGGATGTTGCGCTGCGGGAAACACTGTTCCCGGCGCCTCCCGCCTTTGACTTCAACCGGCCGGTGGCGGACCCCGCTATCGATTGGCGCAATCATATTGTGGCGCCGCTGGTGGACCGGGCAATAAATACCGGGCTGGTGGCGGACAGCTATCGCGACGGCATGCTCGACGAGTTGGAGTTGTTGATCACCGACAGTCGGGATCTCAAGCCCTTTGCGCTGATTAATGGCCAGTGGCTGCCCGACCCGGACCCGGCCTTACACAATAAGCGCGACGGCCTGATCTATTGCCTGAACGATGCCACTTGCCCGGCCTCGCGCACGGCAGATGTGGTTAAAGCGACCTGTACCGCGGTGCTCGGCAGCGCCATGGTACTGGCCCAGTAAAGATGAATCCGGAGGCGGAGAAAGATGCGCAGGCGTAACAAATATTTTGCTCTCGACGAGGCGCTGCGGCACCCGGATCACCGGCGGCCGGTGAACCGTCGGGAATTCCTGTCCCAGGGCTTTCGAACAGGTGGTGCGGCGATGCTGGGAACCTCTTTGTTCAGCTTGCTGGGTTCGCGCGCACACGGGATATCACCGGATTTGCTGGACCCGGCCTTTACCCAGTACAGCAGCTGTGACCTTGGCAAGGTGGCGGGGCGTAAGATTCCCTTTATCTGCTTTGACCTGGCCGGCGGCGCCAATATTTCAGGCTCCAACGTGATCGTTGGCGGACCCGGTGGCCAGTTTGATGCGCTCAGCACTTCCGGCTACGGCAAGTTGGGTCTACCGCCGGACATATTGCCCTTCGCCAATAACCCGAATTCCCTGACCGGTATGTTTACCGACGATACCCTGGGCCTGTTGTTCCACAGCGAGAGCGCCATGCTGCGCGGCATCCTGGACCGGGCCACCGGTATGCGAGGCTTCGTCAATGGCGCGGTGATACCGGGTCGCTCCGATAACGATACCGGCAATAACCCGCACAACCCGATGTACGGTATTTACAAGGCCGGATTACGCGGCCAGATACTGCAACTGATCGGCTCAGAGAACTCCGTGTCCGGTGGCAATTCAATGGCGCCGGCCATGCTGATCGATCCGGAAGCCCGGCCCACCAAGGTAGATCGCCCCTCGGATGCCAGTGGACTGGTTGATGTCGGCGACCTCAAGTACCTGCTGGACGATCCGGAAGACATCGTCTCGGTGCTGGAGTCCATGAAACGGATTACCGACTTCAAGCTGGACCTGGTCAATACCCGCGTCAGCAATCCCTCCGACGAGGACCAGCGACTCAAGGACAGGCTGAGCTGCGAGTACCTGCGCAGTGCTGACACCCTGGAAAACTTCTCCGACCCGGATGCGCTGAATCCTGAGCAGGACGCCAATATTGTCGGCGATACCGGTATTTTCACCGCCGCCGAGTTTGACGGTGACCGGGAGTTCCGCAAGGCCTCCTCGGTAATGAAGCTGGTCGTCGACGGGATTGCCGGTGCCGGCACCATCGAGATGGGCGGCTACGACTACCATACCGGTGATCGCCGCACTGGCGAGGATCGGGATTTCCGGGCCGGCCAGTGTATTGGTGCCTGCCTGGATTACGCACGCCGCACAGCTACGCCGCTGATGATTTACATATTCAGTGACGGCTCGGTGGCTAATAATGGCGGCGTGGAAATGGTGAATGGCGTGGAGAAAGGTGTCTGGAGCGGCGACAACTCATCCACCGCCGCCTCCTTCTTCCTGGTTTACGATCCCGCGGGTAGCCCCATGCTGATCGACGACGGTATCTCCGATCCACTGACCCACCAGCAGATTGGCTGGATGCGCAGTGATGCCTCGGTCGAGACCTCGGCCACGCCGGCGGCGAATAACGTCAACCTGATGGTCGACATGGTAATACTGAATTACATGGCACTGCACGGCGAAGCCGGGCTGTTTGATACTGACCCGTTCTTTCCCTCCCAGGGACTGGGCGACGCTGGCGGCCGCGATCGATATATCGCCTTCCAGCCATTGGCCAGTATCAGTGGGGGGGTTATCGGCTGACATGTACCCTACAACTCGCCCCCCCAAATACCCTGCAGCCTGGCTGCTGTGTCTCGCCCTGTGCCTGGCACCCGTGCTCCAGGCAGATGAAGTAGAACCGCAGAGTCCTGCGCAGGATGCTTCGCTGAATGAGCAAATCCAGACCATCAAGCAACAGACCCTGGAGCTGAACCGGGACCTTTTTATCCTCGAAGAAGAGCTTTTGTATCCCAGTGATACCCAGTTATCCGTATTCCTGTCGCTGGATGTCGGAGAATTCTTCAAGCTGGATGCGGTCAAGCTGACGCTCGATGGCAAGGTTGTTACCAACTACCTCTATACCGACCGCCAGCTCAGCGCCCTGCGCCGGGGTGGTGTGCAGCGTCTTTATCTGGGTAATGTGAAATCCGGCGAACATGAAATCGTTGCGGTTTTCACCGGCTTCGGCCCCAAGGGGCGTGACTATAGACGCGGTACTGAGTTGGTGATCGACAAGACTACCGGTCCCAAACATCTCGAGTTGAAGATTGTCGACTCCACCGACACTCGCCAGCCCGACTTTGTGGTTAAGGAGTGGTAAGGCATGGCAGGCATATTCACCCCTGCCCTGGCAGCGCGTTCACTGCTCGCGCTGTCGCTGCTGTTTGCGGGCGTAGCCAGTGCCGCGGAGTCGGTGCAGGCGCTGCGTTACGGAGTCAGCCTCTACTACCTGTACCAGGGCGACTATTTTGAGTCGCTGACCGAGTTGATGGTCGGCCAGGAACTCGCACAATTGGGCCCGCACCAGGATAACGCGGAGCTGTTGCGCGGTGGTGTCAGCCTGTCCTATGGCATGGACCGGGAAGCCGAACAGATTTTCCAGGCCCTGTTGAGCGAGCCCCGCGAGGGAGTCGACCGCGACCGCGCCTGGTTCTACCTGGCCAAGGTAGCCTGGCAGCGCGGTGAGTTGGACCGGGCCAGTGCCGCCCTGGCACAGCTGCGACAACTGCAGCAGCCGGCATTAGTGCATGAAGCCAACTACCTGCGCGCCTCGATTGCACTGCGCCGGGGTGACATGCAGGCCGCCAATGCTGCCGCACAGGCAATCCCGCTGGATTCCCCCTGGTACTTTTACACCGCCTACAACATGGGTGCGACGGCAGCGGCGGACCAGCAATGGCAGTCGGCGTCTGATTACTTCCGAAGTTTTGCCGATGAGGATCTTTACAGTGAGGAACTGAAGTCCCTGCGCGACCGGGCTTATACCGCCTCCGGCTATGCACAAATGGCGGCGGCAGACTATGCCGGGGCGCAAGCGGATTTCACCCAGGTACGCCTCACCAGTCCCATGTCGGATCGAGCCTTGCTGGGCTATGGCTGGGCCTCGATTGAAACCGAGGATTACCTGGCGGCACTGAGCCCCTGGCAGGTGCTGAGTGAGAAGCCGCCGGTCAGCCAGAGCGTGCGCGAAAGCCTGCTGGCGATTCCCTACGCCTATGAACAACTTGGCCGCGATGGCCTGGCCCTGCATAACTACCAGGATGCCGCCGCAGCCCTGGAAGCTGAGCTGGATGCTGTGCGCGCAGCCATCGAACTGTTCCAGGCCAGTGACCTGCAAAGCTTGCTGCAACTGGAAGTAGAGGGCTCTGACGAGTGGTTGTTTGGTGACGATATCCTGCCACTCAGCGACCAGGCACCTTATCTGCGGCACCTGATCGCCAGCCACGAATTCCAGTCAGCGATGAAGGAAATGCGCGATTTACAGCGTATCGATCTGCACCTGAGCAGATCCGCCCAGCGCTTGCAGGTGTTGGGTGAGGCCGATGACGAACAGCAACTGCGCTGGAGGTCTGTCATTGAAGAGGGTGGCCGCGATGCGCTGGAACAGCGCTACCAGCAATTGCTGGTTCAGCTTGATGCAGTAGAGCAAAAAATTGCCAGCGCCGAGAAACAGGATGATGGCCGTGCCTTCGCTGACGCTGAACGCAGGCAGCAGTGGCAGCGGGTAGAGCGGGCCCAACAACTGTCCGCTGCATTGGATAAACCGCAACAGCAGGAAATGCTGCGTTTGTACCGGGGCCTGTTGATCTGGGATGACAGCGAAAATTATACGGAAAAGCGTTGGCAGGCGCAGCGGGAATTGGCCCAGCTGCAAGGTCTGGCAGAGCAGTCCCAACAGGGCCTGGCAGCCCTGGACCAGACCATTGGGCGGCGCCGCGAGTCAGGCTTCGCACCTCGAATCGCCGTCATGGGCACGCGCATCGACGCGCAATTGGCCACGGTGGATGTCGCGCTGGCCGAGTCCGAGCAGGGATTGCGCCAGGTGGCGGTAGCAGAACTGGAGGCACAGGCGCAGCAGCTGTCCCGCTCATTGGGTCAGTCGCGACTCGCCATTGCCCGGCTCTATGATCGTGGCAGCGTGGGGGTGTCTCCATGAGAGTGCTGCTGCTAACACTGCTACTGTTCACCAGCGCTTGCAGTTACCTGCGTTCGCCGCCGGTGGAGCCGACCCTGTCCGATCTGCAGCCGGCGCGATTACCGGCCAGTGAGAGTGAACTGCCCAGTGTGGACCTGGCGCAATTAGCCGAGGTGTATCGCCAGGTGCTGGAAGTCAGTGGCGATCACCAGACTCGGTTGCTGGTATTACAGCGACTGGCGGATATTGAAATGTTGCAGGCGGAAGAGGCACTGGTCGACAACGGTATGTCGCAACAGTTGTTTGATGAGGCAATCCGCTCCTATCGCGGCTTGCTGGAAGAAAACCCCGGTGTTGCCGGTAATGACAGGCTCTTGTACCAACTGTCCCGCGCCTACGACATGACCGGTGATAGCGCCGATGCGGTGGCGGCGCTGGAGCAATTGAGTACGGACTACCCGCAGTCTTCACATTACGTTGAAGCCCAGTTTCGGGTGGCTGAAAACTATTTTGTAGAGGCCAACTACGCCGCCGCCGAGCGTGCCTACCAGCAGGTGATCAGTGCCGGCGACGCCAGCCCCCACTACCGCAATGCCCTGTATATGCACGGCTGGTCGCAGTTCAAGCAGGGAGAGTACCGGCCGGCGATTCGCTCCTATACCGAGACACTGGACCTGTTGATGCCAGGCGACAATGAGCTGGATGTTCTTTCTGCTGGTGATCGCGCCCTGGTAGAGGATTGCTTCCGGGTGCTGGCGGTGATCTTCAGCTACCTCGAGGGGGTTGAGACTATTGCCGCGGCTTACGAGGCTTTGGGCGAGCGCAGTTACCAGCCGCTGTTGTATGCGCAACTGGGCGAGTTATACCTAAAGCAAGAGCGCTTCCGGGACAGTGCCGAGACCTTTCGCGCCTTCAGCCGTCGCTATCCTGATTCTCTCTACGCCCATCGCTTTCATGTGCGGGTGATCGGCATCTACGAGGATGCGGGCTTTCGCGACCTGATCGTGACCGAGAAGCGCGATTACGTCGCCAGCTATGGCATCAGCGAGGACTACTGGCTGAACAGCGAGGCAGAGGTACAGCAGGAAATCAGTGAAAACCTGAAGCTGTTCATTGATGAATTGGCCACTCATTACCATGCCCTGGCACAGGCTGAAGCGGGTGCCGAGGAAGCCTCGGGCGATGCCGCGCAATATTATTTGCTGGCGGGAGACTACTACCAGCTTTACATAGACAGCTTCAGTGACGATCCGCGTGTGCCGGAAATGGGCTTTCTACTGGCCGAGAGTCGCTCCGAGGCTGGCATGATGGTCGAGGCAATCAGCGCTTACGAGTGGGTGGCCTACAGTTATCCGGACTTTGCCCAGGCCGCCGATGCCGGCTACGCGGCAATTATTGGCTATGACAGCCTGCTGGCGCCTGAGCAGGGAGAGCGTCGCTTGCTGCTGCAGGAACGTAAAGTGGACAGCCAATTGCGTTACGCAGCGACTTTTACCGCTGATGCGCGGGCACCGGCGGTACTTAATGATGCCGCCGCCAGTGCCCTGGAACTCTCTGATTACTCGCTGGCGATCATCGCGGCCGCCACCCTGGCACGTTGGCAGCCGGCGCCGCCGGATTCCCTGTTGATTCCCGCCTGGCTGGTGATCGCGCACAGCTATTTTGAGTTGCAGAATTACCCGGAAGCGGGCCAGGGTTATCGGCGCGCGCTGACCGATATGCCGCGCACTGACGAGCGCCGCGATGGCACAGTGGAACGGCTCGCGGCCAGCTTGTATCGAGAGGCGGAAATCACCGCCCAGTCCGAGGACTACCAGCTGGCGGCGCAGCAGTTTGCCCGCGTCCTGGTGGAGACGCCGGATACCGAGATTCGCCTGCAGGCGCAGTTTGATGCCGCCGCTAACTACATGCTGGCCGAGGACTACGAACAGGCCAATCGGCTGCTGATGGATTTCCGCCAGCGCTTCGCCGGCCACCCGCTGGTTGAGCAAGTGCCACTGAAACTGGTTTACAACTACGAACAGCTGGAGCAGTGGCAACTGGCCGCCGCGGAGCTGGATAGCCTGTTGCCGTCCGAGAAAGATAGCGAGCGCGCCCGGGAAATGCTCTATCTCAGCGCCGAGTATTATGACCGGGCGGGTAACAGTGAGCTGGCCCTGCAACGCTATCGCAATTACGCCCACGAGTGGGAGCAGCCCCTGGCGCCGCGACTGGAGGCCATGAATCGGCTCAGTGAAATTTACCTGGACTGGAACGAGGCTGATAAGCGGCGTTTCTGGTTGCGCAAGATCATGGCGGCGCATGCGGCGGCTGGCAGTGCCCAGACGGAACGTTCCCTGTACCTGGCGGCACAGGCCTCCAGTGTCTTCGCCGACGACCAATACCAGGCCTTCGAAGGTCTGCCCCTGCAGGCTCCGCTCAAGCGCTCCCTGAAGCGCAAGAACGCGGCCATGCAAAAGGCACTGGCCGCCTACCAGAAGACCAATGCCTACGGCGTGGCGGATTTTTCCTCCCTGGCGACGTTCCGCATGGGTGATATCTACCAGCAATTGAGCCTCGACCTGATCGACTCCGAGCGCCCGCGTGGCCTCGATGAACTGGCGCTGGAGCAGTATGAGTTGTTGCTGGAAGAGCAGGCCTATCCCTTTGAGGAGAAGGCGATAGCCATTCACGAGACCAATGCCCGACGCAGCTGGGAAGGCTGGTATGACCCCTGGATCAAGCAGAGCTTCACGGCGCTGGCGCAGTTATCGCCAGGGCGCTATGCCAAGACTGAGCTCACCGTCTCCTTCAGTGAGGAGATTTACTAGTGGCTATCCTGCGCCGTCTATTAGTGCTCGCCCTACTGCCGCTGTTGCTGGCGGGCTGCGCGGCTGTGCAGCAGGCTGAGGCGCCGGCGCAGGCTGACAGTGAGGCTGACAGCATGGTAGTCGACCCGCAGGCCCTGCAGGCGCAAAACCCCTATTTGAAGAAGCGTGGCTCGGTCAATGGAACCGCCAGGCGTCGCTTTGCCAGTGCCAATGCGGCCCTGGCCAGCGGGGACCTGGAGGTTGCGCGCACGGACCTGGAATGGCTGATCGAGAATTACCCGCGCCTGTCCGGTCCCTACCTGAATATGGCCTTGCTGCAACAGCAGCTGGGCGAACTCGAGCAGGCGGAGCAGTACTTCCAGGCCACCCTGGAGGTCAACTCCCGCAACCTGACCGGATACAACCAGTATGCGGTGTTCCTGCGCGAGCAGGGCCGCTTCGAGGAAGCCGAGCAGGTCTACCTGGCGGCGTTGGCGGTGTGGCAAGACCATGCCGAAACCCATCGCAATATCGGCGTTCTCTATGACCTTTACCGGGGCGAGCGCCAGGCGGCGCTGCAGCACTTCTACCGCTACCAGGCGCTAACCGGCGACCAGGACCGCGCTGTGGCTGGCTGGATCGCCGACCTGGAGCGTCAGCGTCTGTCGCTGGCGCAGGGGGGGCAGTGATGCGCAGCTGCTGGTCTATTTGCCTGTTGCTGCTGTCGCTGACAGCCACGGCCCAGGAGGCCGTCGTCACCCTGCGGGCGACGGTAACCGGGAACCGGGAGCAACCAAAAGTGATGTACATCGTGCCCTGGCAGCAACCGGGTGCAACCGAATTTGAATATCAGCCGGCCGCCGCGCTGGCCGAGGACCTTTTCCAGAGACTGGATCGCGACGAATTTGTGCGCGAACTGGAATACCGGGAGATGCTGACCCCTGGGTCAGCGGAGCCGGACCACCAAGATTAAGCAAGAGTAACAAGGGGAAGACCATGGAAAGCTATAACTTGATCGTACGTTTTTTTCAGAACGGGGGACCGTTCATGTATCCAATCGCCGTGGTGCTGGTGATTGGCCTGGCCATCGCAGTAGAGCGCTGGCTGGTGTTGTCAGCGGCGCGCTTTTCCAATCGCCGGGCTTTTGACAGCATCATGTCGGCGCTGAGAAACCGTGAGTACAACGCGGTCATTACCGCGGGCGCGGATTCCAAGGTGCCAATGTACCGGATTGTTGCCGCCGGCATTGTCCGCTTCACCGGCAGCAACCGTCGCGATGAAATTGAATCGGCCATGGAAGAGGGTGTCATGGAGGCGCTCCCGCGGCTGGAGAAACGCACCCAGTACCTGGCGACGCTGGCCAATGTGGCCACCTTGCTGGGCCTGCTTGGCACGATCGTGGGCCTGATCGCCGCGTTCACCGCGGTCGCACAGGCGGCGCCGGCGGAAAAGGCCAGCATGCTCTCAAGCAGTATTTCCGTGGCGATGAACACCACGGCCTTCGGCCTGATCTCGGCGATACCACTGCTGTTGCTGCATGCCCTGCTGCAAACCAAGACCACGGAGCTGGTTGATAGTTTTGAAATGGCAGGCGTGAAGGTGATGAATACCCTGGCTGACGTGAATCAGCTGCGGGCCAAGACGCGTAACAGTGACGCCTGATCCGGTCAGGGGCTGAAGCGCCCCGGAGGTTTCATCATGAAGAAAAACAAACGCAGTCGTTTCCGCAAGGGCCGGGTTGAAGCCGAACTCGATATCACCGCGTTCATGAATCTCATGATCGTGCTGGTACCGGTGTTGTTGCTGAGCCTGGTGTTCTCGCAGGTCACCTCGATCGAGGTGAACCTGCCACTTGCTGCGGGCGACAGTGCCGAGGATGCCGATGATCAGCAGCAGGTGGAGTTGGTGATTCGTGAGGACTACATGCGCGTGGATTTTCCACGCGGAATCATGCTCAAGCGCATTCCGAAGAACGCCGAAGGTGAATATGACTTTGCCCTGTTGAGCGTGGTACTGCAGGAGGTCAAACGACAGCTGCGCGAGAAGGGCCTGGAGCGCCAGGCTATTACCCTGCTGTCGGAAGAGGGCGTTGACTACCAGACCATCGTCACCGCAATGGACACCGTGCGCTCGTTCAAGGCGGTGGTGGCCGCCTCGGTGGTGGATGCCGCGCTGTTTCCGGAAATTTCCTTTGGTGATGCCCCGCTGACAAATGCGCCCTCCCAGGGCACAGGGGGTGCAGGATGAGCAGTAAGGCGAGAATGCGTCGGATGGCGCGTAACCACAAGCGGCTCAACCAGCAGGCCAAGCTCAGCCTGGTTTCGCTGATGGACATCTTTACTATCCTGGTGTTCTTCCTGATGGTTAACAGTGGTGATGTTGAGGTGCTGGAGGCGGATCGCAATATCACGTTGCCCGACTCGGTATCTGAGCAAAAGCCCGAAATTGCCCTGACCATCAAGATTGGCAGTGAGGACATTATCGTACAGGGCCGCAGCGTCAGCCGGGTCGCTGATGTGCTGGCGCAGCCTGGTAACGTCATCGAGGCCCTGGGCCAGGAGCTGGAATACCAGTCCGCCCGCGCACCTGCCCTGACCGAGCTGCAGCAGGAGCTGGGTCGCCAGGTCATTGTTATGGGTGACCAGGATATGCCCTACAAGTTGCTCAAGCGCATCATGAGCACCTGTGCCGGCAGCGACTACCGCGATATTTCGCTGGCGGTGAACAGTGCGTCGGTGGCGCTGGCCGAGGAGCCCTTGCTGGCCGGGGGAGGTGACTGATGTCTACTGTTGTCTATAACCTGGAACTGCAACTGCCCTGGGAATCCAGCACAGAGGAAGATGCGCGCTTTCGCAAGATTTTGCGCAACCTCCTGTCCGCCTTGCTGGCATTTTCCCTGTTAATGCCCTTCCTGCCAGTGGAAGAGCTGAGCCGGGAAAAACAGGAAGAGCTACCCCCGCATTTGGCGCGTGTTGTGCTGGAGAAAAAGGCCCTGCCTAAACCCGTGCCGGTTCCACCGAAGCCAAAAGTGGAGCCCAAGCCCAAGGAGGAGCCCAAGCCCGAGGAACAGGAGAAGAAGCCGGAGCCCATCGAGAAGCCCAAACCGGAGCCAAAGCCAGAGCCGAAACCGAAGCCCGTGGACAAAGTGGCTGAGGCGCGCAAGGCAGCAGCGGTAGCGGGTGTGCTGGCCTTCCAGGATGCCCTGGCTGATATGCGTGATAGCCTCGATGTCGAGTCACTCAACCAGTCGGGCCTGAGTCGCGGCCAGTCTGATGCAGAGAGTGTGCAACGCGCGGTCATTGCTGGTGCGGCTCGCGGTGGTAGCGGCGGTATCAAGACCGCCGCCCTCAGCCGTGATACCGGTGGTCCTGCCCTGTCCGGTCGCGAGACGACCCGGGTGGAGAGCACTATCTCGGCGAACGCGGTGGAGCATGCCGGCGGGCAGTCGGCACAATTGGGTGGTCGTAGCGACGAGTCCATACGCCGGGTCATGGATCGCAACAAGGGGGCGATATTCGCGGTCTATAACCGCGCCCTGCGCAAGGACCCGACCCTCAGTGGCAAGCTGGTGTTCGAAATGCAGATCGAGCCCTCCGGGTCGATATCAGGACTGACCCTGGTGTCCAGCGAGCTCACGGATGAAAGCCTGACCAAGAAGATCCTGGCGCGCATTCGCATGATTCGTTTTGAGGCGGAGAGTGTCATTTCCACCCGGGTGAATTATTCCTTCGACTTCTTGCCCTACTGACCATTATGCTGTGGCGGTTGCCCATCGACTGGAGCCGCCGCCATAGCATTTTCCGCTGATCGCAGTTTACTGGCGCCGCTGGCTGCACTGTGTGATCTTGCCGCCAGGGCTATTCTCACCCACTACCATGTCGCCGGGGCGATACCGCAGCAGGCCAAATCTGACAATTCTCCGCTGACAGCAGCTGACCTGGAGTCGCACGCCACCCTGCTGCAGGGTTTGGCAGGTTTCGAGCTACCGGTGCTGTCGGAAGAGTCCCCGGCCAAATGGAAACAGTTTGAGCGGCGGCGCGAGTGGTCTGCGTACTGGCTGGTGGACCCATTGGATGGCACCCGGGAATTTCTCGACCGCAACGGTGAGTTCACCATCAATATTGCCCTGGTCGAGCAGGGTCGCCCCAGCTTCGGCATGATCGCCATACCAGCAGCGGGTGAACTCTACGCTGGTGGTGCCGGACTCGGTGCCTGGAGGCGGGAGGAGGGAGCGTGGCTGCCAATTAACTGCCGCTCACTAACTCCAGGGCAGCCGGTGGCGGTGCTTAGTAGCCGGCGCCACCGGGACCCGCTGCTACAGGCCTGCCTGGACAAGGTGGCACAGCACCCGGGCGGTATGCGGCGTGACAATGTGGGCAGCGCGGTTAAGTTTTGTCGCCTGGCTGAGGGTGTTGCCGATTTCTACCCCCGCTTCGCGCCCTGCTGTGAATGGGATACGGCGGCCGGGCAGGCGCTGCTGGAAGGTGCCGGGGGCGCGGTGTTGGAGACCAGTGGTCAGCCCTTGCGTTACAACCAGAGAGAGAGCTTGTTGAGCCCGCATTTCCTGGCAGTTGCCGATCCTGGTGCTTCGCTGTGGCAGCAATTTTCCTGAATCAGGGGCAAATCGTCGCCAGCGACCCCAACTTGGTCTATAACTAGTATCTACCCTTCCGGAAATGGCTGTGTCCGATAATAACTACCAACGGCTTGGCCTTCACAAGAGTGACTGCATAGACCTGGATAACCCGCTGGACTGGAGCCGCAGCACCAGGCTGCGGGAGCAGTTGGTGGAGGAGATCCAGGCGCTTGAGGAACAGCTGGCAAGCCTGCAAGACTGTGAAGGCGAGGTGGATTTCTCCCAGCAGCAAACCTGTCGGGAGATGATTCACTCGCGTCAGCAATTGTTTCTGCAGCTGCGCCGTTGATCCCCTTGCAGGCGGTTGCCCTATTGACCGCTATCGGCTATACCTGCACCTGTGAGTGATCCAATTCCCCCCAATGAGCATATAGAGCAGGAGATGACTGTAGAAGTCAGTCCTGCTATGCGTGTTCTCAGGCTGCAGCAGGAGCACCGTGATCTGGACGGGCAGATAGCCGAGCTGCATGCTTTTCCCTACTGCGACCAATTACTGCTACAGCGTCTGAAAAAGAAGAAATTGCTCATCAAGGACACCATCGAACGTCTTAAAGATGATCTGATCCCCGACCTGAACGCCTGACAGGAGACCAAGAATGAAATTCCCCGCAGCATTGATAGCGCTGTGGCTTTGCGTACTTCCAGCATTTGCCCAGCCCCCCTCGGTAACAAGCACCGCGATAAAGGACGGCCTGTACCTGCTTAAGGGTCGCGGCGGCAACGTGCTGGCCTCTGTTGGTGATGATGGCGTGCTGCTGGTGGACGACGATTACGCCAATTACCAGCCGGCTTACCTCGATGCCATCAAGGCGCTGGGCGATGACTTGCCGCGCTTTGTTATTAACACCCATTGGCACGGCGACCACACCGGTGGCAACGCCGCCTGGGCAGAGACAGGGAGCATTATTGTTGCGCACGATAATGTGCGCCAGCGAATGTCTACCCCGCAGGAGAACAAGTTTTTCGGACGCGTCACCGAAGCCAGCCCGGCAGTTGCCTGGCCCTTACTGACCTTTGCCGACTCGATGGCCCTGCACATGAATGGCAATACCGTCGAAGTGCAGCATTTTCCCAGCGGCCACACCGACGGTGACAGCGTGGTGTTTTTCCTTGAGTCCAACGTGGTGCACCTGGGCGACCATTTTTTCAAAGACCGTTTCCCTTTCGTTGATCTGGCCTCGGGTGGCAGTGTTGAGGGCTTCCTGGCGAATATTAAGGCTCTGCTGGGCAAGGTGAACGCGACTGCCATCATCGTGCCCGGCCACGGCTCGCTGGCCAATCGCGATGACCTGCAGCGCTATTACGACATGTTGCTGGCAACCACTGCCGAGGTGCGCGCTATGATGAAACAAGGCCTTGAGCTGGAAGCCATCCAGGCCCGTGGCCTGGATGAGAAGTGGGCAAGCTGGGGTGCCGGCTTTATCAACCAGGATAACTGGATCGCGTTTATAGTCAGCAGCTCCTGAATTCTGCCCCTTCCAGTTCCAGTAGCAGTTGCTTGGCCGGCAGGCCGCCGGCAAAACCGGTCAGGCGGCCGTTGCTGCCGATCACGCGGTGACAGGGCACCACGATAGGGATGGGATTGCGGCCATTGGCCGCGCCCACGGCCCGCACCGCGCGGTGCTTGCCGATACTGTCGGCAATATCCTGGTAGCTGCGTAACTCACCATAGGGAATCTCACACAGGGCCTGCCAGACACTGCTCTGGAAGCTGGTGCCCTGGGCGCCCAGTGGCAACTCGAAGTGCTTGCGCTGGCCGCTGAAATACTCCTGCAGTTGTCGCGCAGTTTGCGCCAGCACCGGGTCGTCCTGTTGGGCCCCATCTGTGCCGTGTTGTCCGGCAAACTCAATGCGCAGCAGGGCGTGCCCGTCAGACACCAGGCGCAGGCGTCCCAGCGGTGAATCCAGGAACTGGTAATTGATCGTGTCAGCCATTGCTTAAACTCCTCCAGAGCAGGTTGGCGGCATAGGAGCGCCAGGGTTGCCAGGACCGACTACGGTCCTCAAGTTCTTTCTTGCTGTCTATGCCCAGGGTCGCGGCTGCCTTGAGCAGGGCGAGATCGGCGCCAGGGAAGCGGTCCGGGTCGCCGTAGCCACGCATCGCCAGCAAATTGATGGTCCAGGGCCCGATACCGCGCATGGCGGCGAGGTCGGCCAGCACCCGCTCGGCGTCACCGGCATCTGCTTCGGCAAAATAGTCACAAATAGTGCGCATGGTCTGGCGTCGGCTGCCTGGCATCTTCAGGGCGCTGTCGGGCACGCTGGCCAATTGCGCCGGCGTCGGGAATACCGCCAGGCGCTCTCCTTCTACCTCGATAGTGCTGCCGCTGGCAGCGATCAGCGCGCCACATAGCTTGCGCGCGGCCTCGGTGCTTACCTGCTGACCCAGGACCGCGCGCACGCAGGATTCAAAGGGCGACGCGGTGACCGGTGAGCGCACCCCGGGGCGCTGCATTACCAGCGGCGCCAGGGCAGGATCAGCCTGCAACGCGGTACTGATATCACCGGGCTGAGCGTCCAGGTCGAACATGCGCCGCACTGTCGCCACAATAGCCATCAGTTCTCCGTAGTCGGACATCTGCAGGTGCAAGTTGAGCGCATGCTTGCGCGGATGTGGCCACACCCTGATAACAGCGCAGCCACTGCTGGTGCGCAAATGCCGCAGGTAGACGCCATCCGTCACCGCTTCAATACCGGCCACCGCGTGGCGGGAGAAGAAGGCGAACACGGCGTCCCAGTCGTAGGGCGGACGATAGCTGAGTTCCAGGGTAATGCCCGTCATGCCCCTGGAAGCCCCGGGTCTGCGGCGTAACTCGCTGGCTGCACAACCGAAGCTGGCGCGGGTGGCGCTGTTGAAGCGGCGCACACTGCCAAAACCGCTGGCAAAGGCGACCTGGGTCAGGGGCAGCGAGGTTTCCAGCAGCAGTTTCTGGGCAAAGTGCAGGCGCTGGGTTTGCGCGACGGTAATGGGGGCCACACCCACCTTCGCCTTGAACAACTTGCGCAGGTAACGCTCGCCGACACCGAGTCGCTCCGCCAGGGCGGACAGCGGCTGGTGATTGAGGTAACCCTCGTTAATCAGTTGCAGGGCGCGGCCAACGGTTGTTTCGGTGCCACGCCAGGCCGGACTCTGGGGGGCCGATTCAGGCCGACAGCGCAGGCAGGGTCGATAACCGGCATGGGCGGCCTCGGCGGCACTGCGGTAGTAGCGGACGTTGCTTTCCCGCGGTGGTCGCGCCGGGCATACCGGTCGGCAATAGATGCCGGTGGTTTTGACGGCGAGGAAAAACTCACCGTCAAAGCGATGGTCCCTGGCCAGGCGGGCGCGGCGGCAAAGTTCGGGGTCAAGTGTTTGCATGAGTTCACTATAGCGTAGCGGCAGCAGAGAACTAGCCATAATCGGCCCTTGTTGTCACGGTTGTATTCGACCCGTATTTCAGTAGCATGCACTGCAGAATGGAGATTCAGATGAAGAGATTGCTGACCCTGGTGACACTGGCGGCCCTGCTGAGCGGCTGCCAGTCGGCCTATTATGCGGCGGCGGAGCAGGTGGGCTACCACAAGCGGGAGATAATGGTGGACCGCGTGGTTGATGCTCGCGATGCCCAGGCGGATGCGGAGGAGCAGTTCCAGTCGGCGCAGGAGCAATTACTGACGCTGATTAACTTTGATGGCGGCGAGTTACAGGATGTCTATGAGGACCTGTCAGATGAATACGAGGCCTCCCGCGAAGCGGCCGATGAGGTGACCAGCCGTATCGATGCGATTGAGGATGTTGCCGACGCCTTGTTTGATGAATGGTCTGCCGAGCTCGATGAATACAGCAACGCCCGGCTGCGCCGTGACAGTGAGAGCAAACTCAAGGAAACCCAGCGCCGCTACGCCGGCTTGATTAAAGTCATGCGCCGTTCTGAAACGCGCATGGAGCCGGTTCTTGCCGCCCTGAAGGACAACGTGTTGTACCTGAAGCACAATTTAAATGCGCAGGCTGTGGCCTCGCTGAAAGTCGAGTTCGGGCAGATCGACAAGGATATTGATGTGCTGATTGCGGAAGTGCGCAAGGCCATTGCCAGCTCGGATGAATTCATAGAAAGTCTCAAAAGCACCTGATAGGAGTTACACATGCGCTTACTGCTCGCCCTGCTACTGCCCTGGCTGCAATTTTTCACCATTGGTCGTCCCTTCGCCGGCATCATCTGCCTGCTTCTGCAGTGCACCCTCATCGGCTGGATCCCCGCCGCAATCTGGTCGGTGTACGCACTAAGCCAGTACAAGACTGACCAGAAAATTGAGGACGCCCTCGGCGACTAGGACCGGTGGTCGCTTAATCCATGGATCTGGTTCCCTACGCGGTCCCGTTCTTTTTCCTGGCGATCGTTATCGAATTGAGCTGGGGTGTGCTGCACCGGCGCAACACCTACCGCATTAACGACAGTGTCGGCAGCCTGTTTATGGGCTCGCTGCGCACCGCCAGCAAGCTGGTCATTATTGGCGCTGGCGCTACGGTATTTGCGGCGATCCAGCAGTACTACGCACTGTGGCGTATGGACCCCGGCCACTGGGGGACCTGGTTGTTTGCCTTTGTCGCCTATGACCTGTGCTACTACTGGAATCACCGTATAGGACACGAGCGGCAGCTATTCTGGGCCTCGCATGTCGCGCATCACCAGAGCGAGGAGTACAACCTCACCACGGCGCTGCGTCAGACCAGTACTGGCTTTCTGCTGGGCTGGATTTTCTATATTCCGATGTTCCTGGTGGGTGTACCGGCCGAGGTGTTCGTGACCGTGGCCTCCGCCAACCTGATCTACCAGTTCTGGGTTCACACCGAGCACATCCCCAAGCTGGGTTGGTATGAATGGATATTTGTCACGCCCTCCAACCACCGGGTACATCACGCCCAGAATGACCTCTACGTGGATCGCAACTACGGCGGCGTGTTCATTCTCTGGGACCGCCTGTTCGGAAGTTTTCAGGAAGAACAGGAAGACGAGCCCTGTATCTATGGTATTCGCGGGCCCCTGCATACCTTCAGTCCGCTCTGGGCCAACCTGCACATTTATGTGGGTATGGTGCAGGACGCCTGGCGCACCCGGAGTTGGGGTGACAAGCTGCGGGTGTTGGTGGCACGCACCGGCTGGCGACCGGCCGATGTGGCGCAGGCCTACCCGCGCGAGAAGAACGACCTGGCCCATTTCCACAAATTCAACCCGCCGGTCAGTCGCGCCGTGAACATCTACGCAATGCTGCAACTGGTGGCGGTGTTGAGCGTGGGGATTTCCCTGTTGATCGTACCCAGCCAGGCCTGGACGGTGAATGCTGTTATCGTCGCCCTGATGCTGCTGACCATGGTTTGCACCGGTCACTGGCTGGATGGTGCGCGTTTACCGGGTCTTGAGGTGGGTCGACTGGCGCTGCTGGCCGTGATCGCCGCTCTCGGCTGGTCACTGGGTTATGAACTGCTCTTGGTTCTCGCCGTGCTCGCCTACGTGCTTCTCAACCTGCTGTCCCTGCCACTGCTGGCGCGCTCCAGCGGGTTTCTGAGCCCGGCCCCGGTGAGTCAGGAATAAGTCGCGCCAGGCCAAGGGAGATCAGCGCGAAACTGGCTCCGGTGATGAACACGGCGGCCGGGGATACCATCCAGACCGCCCCCAGCAGTACCGGTATTACCACCGCAGCAATGTGGTTGATGGTAAAACCTACCCCGGCGCTGCCGGCGATGTCTTCAGGGTCTGCAATCTTCTGGAAATAGGTTTTGATGGCAATGGCCAGGGCGAAGAAGAAGTGATCGACCACGAATAGCGTCGCCGCCAACATCGCGTTGCTGACGAAGGCGTAGCTGGCAAACACGATAAACAGGCCGATGTATTCCAGGGTCAGGGCGCGGCGCTCGCCGACCCTGCCGATCCAGGCGCCAATGCGGGGCGCAAAAAACAGGTTGAACACGTAATTGACCAGGTACAGCAAGCTGATTTCACCGACGCTGTAGCCAAATTTTTCCACCATCATGAATGCGGCGAAGACCATAAATATCTGGCGTCGAGCACCACCCATGAAGGTGAGGCCGTAGTAGAGCCAGTAGCGGCGTCGCAGGATGATCTTCTTGTGCTGGATGCTGGCTTCGCGAAAGTGGGGGAACCAGGCCCAGATACCGACCACAGCAATAATGCCGATACCACCGGCCAGCAGGTACATCTGCGCATAAGCCCACTCCAGCTGATCCATCAACACCCAGATGCTGCCGTAGGCCAGCAGTGCGGCAACGCCCTTGAAGGCCAGTACCCGGCCCATAAAATGTGCGGTTTCCTGGTGTGGCAACCATTGCAGGGTCAGGGACTCGTTGAGAGATTCAAAATAGTGGAAGCCAATCGACATGATTACCGTGGTGATGTAAAGCCCGAGCACGCTTGGGAAATAACCGGTAACGGCAATGCCGGCTGACATCAGCAGCAAGGACAGCAGGGCCAGTCGCTGCTCGCGGATAAATAGCAGCAGAAAGACCACGGTAAAGGTGAGGAAGCCTGGAATCTCCCGCAGGCTCTGCAGGATGCCGATATCCTGGCCGTTGAAAGCGACCTGCTCTACCGCAAAATTGTTCAGCAGTGCATTCCACACCGAGAAGGTCAGCGGCATGACGAAAGCCATCGCCAACAGCATGGCCGCCGGTTCCCTGGAAATCCTGCCCGGCATCACAGGGCCTGGTATATCTTGAGCATCTCCCGACGCTGGGAGGCGTCGGGCACGGCGCCGAAATTAGCCCCCATATTGTCACGCATATGATGCACTTTTGAGGTGGCGGGTATGAGGCAGGTCACAGCGGGATGTCCGATGATGAATTTCAGGAAAAACTGGCCCCAGCTCTTGCAGCCCAGTTCGCTTGCCAGACCTGGTAGCGGCGCACCCTTGCTGTTCCTGAACAGCGCACCGCGCTGGAAGGGCCGGTTAATCAGGGTGGCGATGCCGCGATCCGCGGCAATCGGCAGCAGTCGCTCCTCGGCCAGGCGGTTGTCGATGTTGTAGCTGAACTGTACAAAATCGAGTTGCTCTGTTTGCATGATCTGCTCCAGTTCCGCGTGGGAGCGTTGGTGTGAGGTGGTAATGCCGAGATAGCGAATCTTGCCCTCTTCCTTCCACTGGCGCAGGGTTGCGAGTTGTAGCTGCCAGTCGCGCAGGTTGTGAATCTGCATCAGGTCGAACACAGGTACGCCCATGCGTCGGCTGGACTCCTGCATCTGGGTAATGCCTTCCTCCTTGCCGTAGGTCCAGACCTTGGTAGCGGCGAACAGTTTTTGCTTGTTTTGAGTGTTGGCCAGCACGGTGCCCAGCGCTGACTCCGCAGCGCCGTACATGGGCGAGGAGTCGATCAGCGCGCCCTGCATGTCGAAGAACAGCTGCATGACTTCGGTCAGCTGTTTGATGGTGTCGCTGTCGGGCGCCACGTCAAAGGTGCGCGAGGAGCCCATGCCCATTACCGGTAGCAGTTCACCGCTGGCCGGTATGGGTCTGGTAATGATCTCGGCTGTTGCGCTGCTCACGCGATTGAGTTGGCTGCCAAGCAGCAGTCCGGCTCCGGCCTGTAGTAGTGTGCGCCGTTTCAACATAACTCAGTCCTTGCAGGTGATTGCATCACTGGCCGGTAGTGCGCGCTTCGGCGCGACCGCGGTCGGCGTGGTTGGCAAAGCCGCTGCCGGCTTCGGCATACATATTGAAGCTGGATATATCATAAGTTCTCAGCTCCTCCTCCTCGTCGCTAAAGCGAATAATGGCGGTGATCAGGCCCGAATAGCCTATTTCACGCAGCAGGGCGCCGACCAGCATGTTTTCGCGGTGGTTGGTTAAAGCCAGCATGACCTGCTCGATCTGCCCCAGGTCGACGTAGCTCCAGAACAGCGGATCGCTGGCGTCGGCGGCGACCACGCGGTGTCCGCAGTCGCGACACTGCTCCAGCTTGCTATCGTTATCGTCGACGCCGAGTACGCAGTCGCCGTGGCGTTCCTGCATAGCCGCGTAAGCGCCGCGACCAATATTGCCCATGCCCAATACGATTATGCGGGCACCGCTGGTGTCCGGCACTGCCACGCGCAGGCGTTCACTCTTGAAGCTGCGCAGGAGTGCATAGTTCCGGTAGTAGATCTGGTGAATGCGCATATTGGCGGCGGAGGAGATCAGGAAGCTGATGGCAATGGCCAGGGACAGGGTGGCGGACCAGTGCGCACCAAGCATGCCTTCCTTGCTGGCTATAGCGACAACGATCAGTCCGAACTCACTGTAGTTGGTCAGTGCCACTGCACTCAGCAAGGCGGTCCGCGGCGGTGTGTGAAAACGGGCCATGAGCCAGAAAAACAGTGGTGCTTTCAGGGGCACCAGCAGGCCGGCCAGCAGGGCGATATAAATCATCTCGGTGCCGGGCCATCCCGATAGCCCGATACTGACGAAGAAACCTACCAGGAACAGATCCTTGAATTGCAGCAGGTTCTTGGCCAGCTCCTTACCCTTGGGGTGGCCGGCAAACAATGCTCCCAGGATCAGCGCGCCGAGGTCGCCTTTAACGCCAAGCATCTCAAACACCTCGGCCCCGCCTATGGCCAGGGCCAGCCCGAACAGGGTAAACAATTCCTCGTGCCCCGCCAGGCGCATCAGCCTCAGGATCAGTGGCCGCGCCGGTATCAGTAGCAGCAGCGCCAGCGCCTCCCACTCGGGTATCTTGCCGGTAGAGCCGGCGATGAAGACTACCGCCGCTATGTCCTGCAGCAGCAGGATGCCAATGCTGAGTCCGGCATGTCGGGATGACATCTCGCCGCGGGCCTGCATCACCTGTATGGCGAATACGGTGCTGGAAAAACTGAGGGCGAAAGCGACTAATACGGATTTGCCAAGGTCCAGGGTAATGCCGGGCAATAGTTGCGAGGCCACTAACAGGGTCGGCGTCAGCAAGCCTATGGTCAGCACCATGTGCACAGTCGCAGATCCCCAGACCTTGGCTTCCAGCAGGTCAGCCGGTCGCAGCTTGAGGCCGATGCTGAACAGCAGCAGGGTGACGCCGATGTCCGCCAGCTCCAGCAGCAAGGGGCCGGGTGTAGAACCAAACTCGTGCAGGAAGAAGCCGGTGGCGAGATATCCGATTAATGCCGGCAGGCCGACGCTGCGGGCCAGCATACCCAGGCAGAGGGCGCAGATAATACTAATGGGGTCAAACACGGTACTAGTCCATCTCAGAGTGACGGGTACGGAACAGGATGAATAAGCACAGCGGTACCACCAGCGCATCGACACCCAGGTGCCAGGCCAACAGGGGGTCCGGCGCATCCAGGTCCAGCAGTTGACTACCGGCCATGCCGCTGGCACAGACGGTTACCGAGCTGACCCAGAGAGTGAAACGTGACTGCCCCGACAGGCCCAGTGCCAGCACCAGGTAGAACATTCCCAGCAGGGCGGTTATCAATGCCATGCCGTCCAACTCGCGAAACCACAACTGGCCGACATGACTGATACCGGACAGCAACATCAGGGTGGCGGCGAGATTACGGAGTTTGCGGGTGGCATAAACCGGCATGGATTCAATCCTGTGAATTCCTGCTGCAAGAATTTACAGGGGATTGGCTGCGCCGACCAGCGTATTACTTAGCTTGACAGGGCGCGGGCAGCGCGGGAGTCGCTGTTACGACCCAATTGCTCCGAGATATAGTTGCCCGCCTGAATCAGTAGCGGCAGGTCGACGCCGGTGTCGATGGACATACCGTGGAGCATATAGACCACATCCTCGGTGGCCACATTGCCGCTGGCGCCCTTGGCATAGGGGCAACCACCGAGGCCGGAAACCGATGCGTCGATGGTTGCTATGCCATGTTGCAGCCCAACCAGGATGTTGGCCAGAGCCTGGCCGTAGGTGTCGTGGCAATGCAGGGCCAGTTGCTGCGCGGGGATATTTGCCAGCAGTTCCTCCAGCAAGGCAGAGATGCTACCGGCGGTGCCCACGCCTATGGTGTCGCCCAGGGATACCTCATAACAGCCCATTCCCAACAGTGTCTGGCTCAGTTGAGAGACGCTCTCGGGGGCGATGGCGCCCTCGTAGGGGCAGCCGACCACGCAGGACACATAGCCGCGCACCGGTATTTCAGCGGCTGCGGCAGCGCCCATCAGCGGTTCAAAGCGGGCCAGGCTCTCGCTGATGCTGCAATTGATATTCTTCTGGCTGAACGCTTCTGAGGCCGCGGCGAAGACGGCGACCTCGTCTGCTCCGGCTGCCAGGGCCCGCTCGAAGCCCTGCATATTGGGGGTGAGCGCGGCGTAGCGAACACCCGGCCGGCGGCTTATGCCAGCGAAGACCTCTTCGCTGCTGGCCATTTGCGGTATCCACTTGGGGTTGACGAAGCTGCCGGTTTCGATGGTGCTGAGGCCAGCTCTGCCAAGTTTCTCGACCAACTCAATGCGGGTGGCAACGCTGATGGGCTCTGGCTCATTCTGCAGGCCATCGCGTGGACCTACTTCAACAATGTTGACTTGCTGCGGCAGCGCCATGGCTTACTCCTCGCATTCGAAGTTGAGCAGTTCAGCGTTGCCGTCGACCAGGTCGCCGGGCTGAAAGTAGAACTCGGTTACTTTACCGGCCATCGGCGCCCGGATGGTGTGCTCCATTTTCATGGCTTCCATTACCAGCAGGGCCGTGTCCGCTTCCACCCATTGCCCGACCTCGCACAATAGTGCGCCCATGACACCGGTCATCGGTGCGCGGGGGTTGCCGCCGGGGCCTGCCTGCGCAGCCTCGCCCAGGTCCGGTTGTTGTTCCGCGAAACGGAAGGCGCCGTCGCTGCGGTAGGCGGAGTAAGAGCCATCGTGTTCAGCAATGGACAGTTTCTGCCTGAAGCCGTCGATATCGGCGCTGAGTTGCTCGCCATCGAATTCGCCACTGACCAGGGTACTGTGTTGTTCGAAGCTCAGTCGATACTGCTCGGTGCCAACCTGCTCCGCCTGCACCTCGACCTCGCGCTCGCGATAGGACAGCCTGATTTGATGCAAGTGGGGTTCGTTCATGCGCCAGGCTGAATTCGCGTGCCAGGGCGAGTGTGGGTCGCCATGTCCGGCCGCATGTTGGCGTGCCTCGTTGCGACGTTGCAGCAATAACAGCAGGCTGGCCAGCGCTAACTCCTGGCCCTCGTCCACATCGGCCTGGTGGAACAGGATAGCTTCATGCTGTTCGATGAAGCTGGTGTCAATCTCGGCGTCGCGAAACGGTGCGCTGGTGGCGATGTTGTACAGGAAATCAATATTGGTGGTCACGCCGGCAACACGGTAGCGGGAGAGGGCTGAGCTGAGTCGACGCAGGGCGCTGTTGCGATCGGTATCCCAGACGATCAACTTGGCGATCATGGGATCGTAGTGAATGCTGACCTCGTCTCCCTGGCGCACGCCAGTATCTACCCGCACCTGCTCGTTTTCCTCGGGGGTGCGCATGAAGGCCAGGGTGCCGGTGGCTGGCAGGAAGTCGCGGTCCGGGTCTTCAGCGTAAATCCTGGCCTCAAAGGAGTGCCCGTTAAGCCGTATCTGGTCCTGCTGGCGCGGCAGGGCCTCGCCGGCGGCGACCCGTAATTGCCATTCAACCAGGTCCTCCCCGGTGATCATTTCGGTGACCGGGTGTTCGACCTGGAGGCGGGTGTTCATCTCCATGAAATAGAAACTGCCGTCCTCGTCGAGCAGGAACTCAACGGTACCGGCGCCGACATAGTCGATGGCCTGGGCGGCGGTAACCGCGGCTATACCCATGGCGCTGCGCTGGTCTTCACTGAGTCCAAAGGCCGGTGCTTCTTCGATCACTTTCTGGTGGCGTCGCTGCACCGAGCAATCGCGCTCGGACAGGTACACACCGTTGCCCTGCTGGTCGCAGAAAACCTGTATTTCCACGTGCCGCGGTCGACCGAGGAATTTCTCGACCAGCATCTCATCGTTACCGAAACTGCTGCTGGCCTCACGCTGTGCCGCCTGTAATTCCTGTTCGAAGTCGGCCGCCTGGTAAACCTTGCGCATACCCTTGCCGCCGCCGCCGGCAATCGCCTTGAGCAGTACCGGGAAGCCGATTTTCTCCGCCTCCGCCAGCAGTAGCGCCGGCTCTTGAGCGGCGCCGTGGTAGCCAGGCAACAGCGGCACGCCGGCATCGCCCATGATTTGCTTGGCAGCTGATTTGGAACCCATGGCCTCGATGGCTTTAACCGGCGGGCCAATGAACACAATGCCGGCAGTGTGACAGGCACGGCAGAACTCGGGGTTTTCCGAGAGGAAGCCATAGCCGGGGTGAATAGCTTCGGCACCCGTGCGTTGGGCTGCGGCAATCACCTTGTCGATGCACAGGTAAGATTCCCGCGCCGGTGCTGGGCCAATGGCAACAGCCTCGTCAGCCATGGCCACGTGCATGGAATTGCTGTCGGCCTCGGAGTAGACGGCCACGGTGCTGATGCCCATATGGTGCGCCGTGCGGATAATACGACAGGCGATTTCCCCGCGATTGGCAATGAGTATCTTGTTAAACATCTGATTGTCTCCAGGGCGCAGCGGATTTATCGAGAAAGGCCTGCAGGCCGGCCTGGCCCTCGGTGGACACGCGGATGTCGGCAATGCGCCGGCAGCTGTCTTCGATCAATTCGGCATCGATGGTTTTACCCGCGTAGTCGAGCACCAGCCGTTTGGCATCGCGCAACGCCTGTGGGCCATTATCGAGTAAGGTTTGAAGGCTTGCTTCCAGTGTCGTATCCAGAGCCTCGGCGCTGCATACTTCGCTGAGTAATCCCAGCGCCTGGGCCCGTTGGGCCGGGATGACCTCGGCGCTGGTGAAGTAGCGGCGGGCGGCGCGCGCACCGATGGCGGCGATAACATAGGGGCTTATTGTGGCGGGTATCAGGCCGATCCTGGCCTCGGACAGGCAGAACTTTGCATGTTCGGAGCCAATTGCCATGTCGCAGCAACTGACCAGCCCCACGGCACCACCGTAGGCGGCACCCTGGACCCTGGCAATCGTGGGTTGTGGCATCTCGTTAAGCTTGCGCAGCATTTCAGCCAGGGCGCGAGCATCCTTGAGGTTTTCTTCGCGGCTATAGCCGGCCATGCGCTGCATCCAGGCCAGGTCGGCACCGGCGGAGAAACTCCTGCCGGTGGAGGCCAGCACCACCAGGCGGACCTGTTCATCACTGGCCAGCGTGGCGAAAACCCGGTCCAGCTCGGCGATAATCGCGTCGTCAAACGCATTGTGCTTGTCGGGCCGGTTCAGTGTGACCGTGGCTACGCCGCGGCTATCTGTGCTGCTGCTTACTGTCATATCAGACATGGGCTTACATCCTGAACACGCCGAAGCGTGTCTCCCCAATCGGCTGGTTGAGGCAGGCGGACAGCGCCAGGCCGAGCACCATACGGGTGTCCGCTGGATCGATAACGCCGTCATCCCAGAGTCGGGCCGAGGCGTAGTAGGGGTGGCCCTGGGCCTCGTAGTTGTCGCGGATGGGCTGTTTGAACGCTTCCTCCTCGGCAGTATCCCAGCTGTCGCCGTTAGCTTCTTTCTGGTCGCGCTTGATCTGCGCCAGCACACCGGCGGCCTGCTCGCCACCCATCACCGAGATGCGTGCATTGGGCCACATGAACAGGAAGCGCGGGTCATAGGCGCGCCCGCACATACCGTAGTTGCCGGCACCAAAGGAGCCGCCGATCAGGACAGTCAGCTTCGGCACTTCAGCGCAGGCCACAGCGTTGACCATTTTGGCCCCGTGCTTGGCGATGCCGCCGGCTTCGTATTGCTGTCCGACCATGAAGCCGGTGATGTTTTGCAGGAACAGCAAGGGGATTTTGCGCTGGGCGCAGAGTTCGATGAAGTGAGCGCCTTTCTGGGCGGACTCGCCAAACAGGATGCCGTTATTGGCGACAATGCCAATCGGGTAGCCGTGCAGGCGGGCGAAGCCGGTCACCAGGGTGGTGCCGTAGAGTGCCTTGAATTCGTCAAACTCCGAGCCGTCGACCAGACGAGCGATGACCTCACGCACATCGTAGGGTTGGCGCGTGTCTTTCGGTATGACGCCATAGATCTCCTCCACCGGGTACAGAGGTTCCCGGCTGGCGCGCAAGTCCAGGTCGATGGATTTAACCCGGTTGAGGCGGGCCACGGAGCGGCGCACCAATTGCAGGGCGTGGTCGTCGTTGTTGGCGAAGTGATCGGTGACGCCAGAGGTGCGGCAGTGCACGTCAGCGCCGCCCAGTTCCTCAGCGCTGACAATTTCGCCGGTGGCTGCTTTTACCAGTGGTGGACCGCCGAGGAAGATGGTGCCCTGTTCCTTGACGATAATCGATTCGTCCGCCATGGCCGGCAGGTAGGCACCGCCGGCGGTGCAGGAACCCAGTACCGCAGCGATTTGCGGTATGCCGCGCGCAGACATGCGGGCCTGGTTGAAGAAGGCGCGTCCGAAGTGCTCACGGTCGGGGAAGACATCGTCCTGCATGGGCAGGTAGGCGCCGCCGGAATCGACCAGATAGATGCAGGGCAGGCCGTTTTCAGCGGCGATGCGCTGGGCGCGATCCTGTTTCTTCACGGTCAACGGGTAATAGGTGCCACCTTTGACGGTAGCATCGTTGACGAAAATCATGCACTCCTGGCCGCTGACCCGGCCGATACCGGTGATAATCCCGGCGGCTGGCACGTCGTCGTTGTAGACCTGGTGCGCCGCGAGTTGCGACAGTTCGAGGAAGGGCGAGCCCTCGTCCAGCACCGCATCGAGGCGCTCCCGCGGTAAGAGCTTGCCGCGGGCCTTGTGTCGCGCCTGGTATTTTTCGCCACCGCCGAGCTTGATGCGCTCGACCTGTTGTCGCAGGTCTTCCACCTGGACTTGCATGTGTTCGCTGTTTTCGGCGAAAGCAGCGTCGCGGACATTGAGCTTGGTTTTAATAGTGTTCATGGGCTTAGGCCGTTTCCTTGAACAGTTCGCGACCGATCAGCATGCGGCGGATCTCCGAGGTGCCGGCGCCAATCTCGTAGAGCTTGGCGTCGCGCAGCAAGCGACCGGTGGCGTATTCGTTAATGTAGCCGTTACCGCCCAGGGCCTGGATGGCCTGGGAAGCCATTAAAGTGGCTTTTTCCGCGGTAAACAGGATCACTGCAGCGGCGTCCTTGCGACTGTCCTCGCCGCGGTCGCAGGCGGCGGCCACGGCGTAGAGATAGGCGCGCGAGGCATTTAACTCCGTGTACATATCGGCAACCTTGCCTTGCATAAGCTGGAATTCGCCGATGCTTTGGCCGAATTGCTTGCGGTCGTGCAGGTAGGGCACCACCTGGTCCAGGCAAGCCTGCATGATGCCGACGGGGCCACCGGAGAGCACAGTGCGCTCGAAGTCGAGGCCGGACATCAATACCTTCACGCCCTTGCCGGGCTGTCCCAATATGTTTGCTTCAGGCACTTCGCAGTCTTCAAACACCAGTTCACAGGTGTTGGAGCCGCGCATTCCCAGCTTGTCCAGTTTCTGGGCCCGGGAGAAGCCGGGGAAGTCGCGCTCAACAATGAATGCGGTAATGCCACGGGGACCGGCGTCAGGATCAGTCTTGGCATAGATCACGAAGGTGTGGGCGTCGGGGCCGTTGGTGATCCACATCTTGTTGCCATTGAGGATGTACTTGTCACCCTTTTTGTCGGCGCGTAGTTTCATGCTGACCACGTCGGAGCCGGCATTGGGTTCAGACATGGCCAGGGCGCCGATGTGTTCGCCGCTGCACAGTGCTGGCAGGTACCTCTGCTTTTGTTCTTCGCTGCCATTCTTGCGGATCTGGTTTACGCAGAGATTGGAGTGGGCGCCGTAGGACAGGCCCACCGAGGCCGAGGCCCGGGAGATTTCCTCCATGGCGATGGAGTGAGCCAGGTAGCCCATGCCGCTGCCACCGTATTCTTCCTCCACCGTGATGCCGAGCAGACCCAGGTCGCCGAACTTGCGCCACATATCCATGGGGAATTCATTGTCCTTGTCGATTTGCTCGGCGCGGGGCGCCAGCTCGTTCTGGCACATCTGGTAGACCATGTCGCGCAGCATGTCGATATCTTCGCCGAGGCCAAAATTGAGGGTGGGGTAGGGCGTATTCATGCGGTGGCTTCCTCTTCAATATTCTTTAAGGCGTGTTGGCAGCGGGCCTGTACGTCGTCAAGCTCTGACAGCATGGCCTGGATATCCTGTAGTTGGGCGCGCAGTGACTGGCGCCGTTCATCGATTTTGCCTAATAGGGAGTTTAGCTGCTCGGCGTTGTCCTGCCCGCGTTCATACATATCGATGATGCCGCGACTCTCTTCCAGGGTCAGGCCAATACGCTTGCCGCGCAGTATCAGTTCGAGGCGAACCCGGTCAGCCGGGCTGAACAGCCGCTTCTGGCCCTCGCGCTCCGGGCGCAACAGGCCCTTCTCCTCGTAGAAACGCAGGGCGCGGGTGGTGATATCAAACTCCCGCGCCAGATCGGAAATGCTGTAAGTATTCTGGATCATGCCTGCTACCCGGACTAATACAGAGGCCGAAACTATACCTACCGTTTACGTTAACGTCAACTTTGGGGTCGGAGGTAAATGGGGTCGGAGGTGAATCGGGTCGGAGGTAAATGGGGTCGGAGGTAAATGGGGTCGGAGGTAAATGGGGTCGGAGGTGAATGGGGTCGGAGGTGAATGGGGTCGGAGGTGAATGGGGTCAGTTGTTGAGAGTGGTGGATTCGATGAGGACCAGCTGGCTGGGGACATCGCTACCGATGCCGCTGACGAAACCGGTGGGGAGTGCGGCGATGGCGTCCACCACCTCGAGGCCGGTGATGACGCGGGCGAAGACGGTGTAACCGTCCGGGTTAGTGCTGGAACCGAAGTCTAGAAAGCTGTTGTCGACCTGATTGACGAAGAACTGCGAGCTGGCGCTGTCGGGATCGTTGGTGCGAGCCATGGCCAGGGTGCCGCGCTGGTTGGAAACACTGTAGCGGGATTCATTGCGGATTGGCGCGCGTGTGTCTTTCTGGGCTACCACGTTACTGCCCGCCTGCAGTTCCCATATGCCAGCCTGAATGATGAAATTGTTGATCGTACGGTGGAACACGATGTTGTCGTAAAAGTTGTCTGTGACGTAGCGCAGGAAATTATCCGCCGTCAGTGGCGCTTCCCAGTTCAGTGTTTCCAGCTCCATGCTGCCGAAATTGGTTTGCAGCGTGACGCGGCTCTTGCCCAGTACATCGGCGGCCATTGTGTCCAGCATGTCCGCCGGTTGGCCTGCGCGCAGTGCTGTTGCCAGCGCATCAATGGCGCTGATCTCGCCCAGGTATTTGCCGGCGTGCAGGGTTCGGTTCCAGCGCAACACATCGCTGTGGTCGACGTCGCCGTCTGCGTCAATATCGGTGACCATTAATCGGGCCGCGGCGTCCATTTGCTCGATAATCTGGGCATCTGTCAGATTGTTAAGTCGTGCCGCCACCTGTCGATAGCTCGCCTCTGACAGGGCGGACACCTGGATGTTGCCATCCATGATGCGCTGGCCAGTGGCAATGGCATGCCACAGCCCCTGCACTGTTTCAGGGCTGTCACTGATGCTGCCGGAGGTCTCCGGATCGTAATCGCTGCCACCAGTGGCGGTGACCAGGTACAGCGCGTCGGGGTCTAACGCCTGGGTGTCCAGTAGTGCGACGCCGATCAACAGCAATCGCGTCAATGGGTTGATCTCATCCCATGCCTGCTGGCTGGAGGCATTAATCCAGTCCGCCTGGCTCAGTGTGGTTCCAGTTGCCAGCACATTACCCGTTGCCCGCAATCGCGCAATGTCCAGCGCGGTAGCGCCGGTTGATCCGCCCAGGTTGGTCTGGAAGCAACCGGCCAGCGTAAGGCAGAGAATAATTGTCGCGGTTATTTTGCCTGGCTTCATGAATTTTCAGCAGTGGTTCCGGTATAGGTTTGGGCTGCGGGCTTTCTGTTAGCCGGCAGGGCGCAGACTCTAGCAGTTATGCCTTTGCCTGTCCCGCCGTGCGTATTAGTCCTACCGAAACCAGTCGACTATTTGCTGGTGCACCTTTGCATCACTGAGCAGGTCGAAGTGATGCTTCTCGTGAAAGATGGCGCAGTTTTCGGGCTTGATATGCAGCTTGCGCAAGTCGTCATGGTGGGTGCCGACAGCGCTGTCGAGTCGCACCAGCAGATCGCCCAGCACATGACCCACAGGATCACTCTTGTCACGCCCGATGGTGGCGGCGGCAAAGTAATAGTCGACGCCCGGCAGCAGTGGCACCAACTGGCGCGTGTCGGGTCGAGGCTGGTCCGGGTGATGTCCCTGCCAGTCTTCATCGAGCAGATTGCCATGGCGCAGGTCCTTGATCCCGGCACTGCGCTGCCGGCCAAATGCCAGCGGCTCTGTGTATTGGGTTTTCTGCATCAGTACATCCAGCGCATGGCCGAGTCGCTCCACCGGTGAGCCGTGGTGCGGGGTGCCCAGGCATACCACCCGCTGCAGCTGTTCCAGCCAGTTGCTCTGGGTCTGCTCGGCATACCAGCAAGCGCTGCGAATCACCAGGCCACCCATGCTGTGGCCCACCAGGGACAGTGACTCCACCGGCACCGGCCAGGCCGCGCATAACTCGCTCAGCAGCTGCGCCAGGTCCTGGCCGTTGCTGGAAATATGCCGGCCCGTGTTATAGCGCAAATACAGGGTCGTGCAATCCAGGTTGCTCTGCAATTGCTCACCCAGACTGGGTCCAGCTACTCCATGCCAGCTCAGCTCCGACAGACTCAGGCCGTGCACAAATACCACCAGCTGTGGGCTGGCCTGGGGCAGGGCTGCCGCTATGGCATCGGGCGCCAGTGTCAGTGGCTGCTGTGATGTGCGCAGACCCATGTCTGTAGCCATTGGGTTGTCGGTGACTTCCAGGTGATCACCAAAGGCACCGTTCAGCGCAGCCGTCATTTTAATCTCGGTGCTGGAGCCCGGCGCACTGTCGCCGGCTTCAGGGAGTAGCCCAAACCCCAGATCCACGCCCCCGCGCAGTGTGCTGTTTGTGGCCCGGATCGTGGCGTACACCGCGCTGGCAATCAAGCCGTGCGCCCGGCTGGGCGCGGCCGGTGGTTTGGACCAGGGCATAGGGTGGCGGGCGATGGTCTCGTGCATTTTCTCTACACTATTGGTAATACCCTCTACGGCGTCGAATGCCAGTCGTGTGGTGCCGTGCACTGTCTGGATTGATGCGCTCATGCGGATGCCCCCGGATCGTTGGTGGGTGTGGACAGCTGTGCGAGACAGTCGAGGCAGAGCACCACCGGGCTGGCCTGGACCGGTACCCCAACGGCGGCGCGCTCTCCCATCGGGAGAATCGCATTGCACTGCTGGCAGATGGCATTGCGATTCAAGGTCGCCTCCTGCCAGCCAATCACTTCCGCCTCAGCGTCCGCCGCCGTTTTCTCCCGCCCCTGCATAGCCCGCGCGATCTGCGCACTGTCGGCGACCACGCCTTCAACCAGGTCAAAGGTATTCAGCAATACGTTGCGCACGATGGAAGAGACCGAGAGGCCCAGTTGTTCGGCGCGGTCGCGCAGTTCCTCGTCCAGTTGTTCCGGAATGCGCGCCTGCAATACCCGGTCCTTGGTCTGGCGTTGCTTGCGTCGACCCTGCTTGCTCGATTCAGACATGCTTGCCTCCAGTGGCGGCCGCAGTTCTATGCTGTCGGCGCCTCAATGAAGCAAGAACTGTATTCTAAATGTAATACAAAAGTCAATATATGTATTACAAAGTAATTTCACGCCAATCCTGTACCTTCTTGTGCCAGGGCTGCTGCCAGCCACTTTGACTTTTGCCGGCCAGCTGACAGATTATCCACTCTTCAATTTCCGGGTTTGAATGAATGCCATCCACAGATGTTCCCAGCCCTGCAGCTGCTGCACTCGATTTGCTCGATCGCGATCGCGTGCTGGCGGCGCTGGATCCGCCGGCGCGCAAGCTGCTGACTGAGCTGGACCTGCATCAGCAGGTCGATTCTACCAATGCCGAAGCCATGCGCCGTGTCAGAGCGGGTGCCTGCTCCGGGCTGGTGTGCTCGGCCGAGCAGCAACTGGCCGGGCGCGGGCGTCGTGGGCGTGCCTGGGTAAGTCCCTTCGCCAGCAATATATACCTGTCCCTGGTGTGGGAGTTTACCGGCGGTGTGGCGGCGCTGGAGGGCCTGAGCCTGGCGGTGGGTGTGGTGGTTGCCGAAGCGCTGGGCGACTGCGGTGTCCCCGGGCTGCAGCTCAAATGGCCTAATGACATTCTCCACGCCGGAGCCAAGCTGGGTGGCATACTGCTTGAAATAGGTGGCGATAGGGAGGGCGGCTGCACAGTGGTTATCGGTATCGGTCTCAATGTGAAAATGCCGGATTCGGCGGCTGCCAACATCGACCAGAACTGGACTGATATTGGCAGTATTGTCAGCCCCGCACCGGACCGCAACCAGTTGTTGGCGGCGTTGCTGAACAAACTGCTGCCGCTGCTGCCGGCTTTTGCTGACCATGGCTTCGCGCCCTGGAAAAACCTGTGGTCGGCGCGGGATGCCTATGCGGGAAAGGCCGTTGTTGTGCACAGCGGTGAACAGCAGTTGGCCGGAACGGCGACGGGTATATCGGACAGCGGTGCCTTATTGCTCGACGCTGGTGGCACGCTGCACACCATTGTTGGGGGTGAAGTGAGCCTGAGGCCAGTCGCGTGATCCTGCAATTGGATATCGGCAACACGCGCTGCAAGTGGCGGCTATGCGAGAGCGGTAGTGTCCACGCTCGCGGGCAGCTGCTGCGGGACGCCGGACAATTGTTGCCGGTTCTGGAACAGGCGCCAACGGAGGTCTGGGTTGCCAGTGTCGCCGGTACGGCGCTCGAGGCGGAGCTGACGAGCTCTATAGAGCAGGCGTGGAATATCAAGCCCTGGTTCGGGAGCTCTGAAAGCCAGGCCTGCGGCGTGACCAACAGCTATGCGCAGCCTGAACGCATGGGAGTGGATCGCTGGCTGGCGATGATTGCTGCCTGGCAGCAGACCCGGGCGGCGCTCTGTGTGGTCGACGCCGGCAGCGCCCTCACCATCGATTTCCTGGCCGCCGATGGCGTCCATACCGGCGGTTATATCCTGCCGGGCCTGGACAGTATGGAGCGAGCCCTGCTCAGCGATACCGATCGGGTTCGGTTTGAGGATGCACCGCGTGATCGCATGACACCCGGTTGCTCCACTGCCGAGGCCGTACTGAATGGTCTGCAGCTCTCCCAGGTTGGCGCGGTGGCGCTGGCACTGCAACGTTTTGGTGGTACAGAAACCCTGTATTTCACCGGGGGCAACGGCGCCCAGCTACAGCGGCTGCTGGAGCAGGGTGGTGTTATTGTCGAAGACCTGGTGCTGGACGGCCTGGCCTGCCTGGCGGAGGCCGGCCGATGAGAGTGTCGTTGTTAAGCTGGTGCATTCTGGCGGCGCTAATCGCCAATGTGGTGGTTTACCTCTGGCCGCCGGAAAAAAGGCAGGCCAGTGTGTCGGAGCCGCCACCTGGAATCCGGAGCCTGGTGTTGCTGGAGGAGATGGAGCCTTCAGTCGCTGCGGAAACCAGACTGATACCTGAGACAGTGGCCGTAGAAACTGAACAGGCGATAGCTAATACCCTGGCGGAAACTGCGGCAGATAGTGCGGCAAATAATGCGACAGATAATGCCGCCGAATCGACACCGGCAAACCCCGCCGCACCTGACGGCGATGAGTTGCAGGAAATTCGTATTACGGCACAACGCCTCAGTTTGCCCCAGCGCTGCTGGCTGGCGGGTCCGGTAGAGGACAATGAGCTGAGTGAGCGTCTCAATGCCGACTTCGCCGCCGCCGCAATCAGCATGGACCTGATCCTGCAAACGGTCGCAGCTCCACCCGATCACTGGGTTTACCTGCCGGCGCCCGCCGAGCAGACCGAAGTGCGGCGCCTGGCCAGGGAGTTGCGCGAGGCCGGCATTGATAATTTCCCGATCACCGATGGCGCCCTGGCCGGCAGTTTGTCCCTGGGTTTGTTTCGTAGTGAGGAGCGGGCTGTGGCGGTGCGCGAAAAAGTTCGGGGGCAGGGCTACCCGGCGGAGATATACCGACGACCGCGCAGTCGGGAAGAGGCCTGGATTGCTCTCGACGACGCCGGGCGTGAGGCTCTGGAATGGCCTGATACGGCGGGGCTGCTTGCCGGATACGAGGGCTTGCAGTTGCGGCAGCGCGACTGCCCTGTCGAGGAGCTGTTGCCGCGCCAGTAAATCAATCCCGCCGCAGCGCTCGATTGCTTAAAAGTGGTAAGACAATTCGAACAGGAAGGCATAGGGGTCATTACTCTCGCCCACAACCCTGCCGTTACTCCCGTCGACATCCACGGGTGCTTCTCCAACATTCATGAAGTTGGCGTTTACATCCACGCTGCGATTTTCCCCGAGCTGGTACTCAGCACCGACACCGACACCCCACATGGCATCCATGCGCATGGACAGGGTCCGGTCATCATCATCGACGATGCTTGAGAGGTACATGGCACCCACCCGGTAGGTCAGGCGATCATTGACCGGGAAGCCGGCGCCAATAGTCAGGGCGCCGATGTCGTCGTATATCTCTGGCGCCGACACGTTGACGTCTTCGCCCTCCAGTTTAATGTCGCTGATAGTGAAGTCAGAGAACTTCATCCACATCGCATCGACAGTAAAGAAGTTGCCTGAGGCAAACTCGTGGTAGATGCCGGCCACCACCCGCTGTGGCAGTGTGTTGGTGAGCTCCGTATTGATATTCTTCAGGCCCTTCTCGGTCAGGATGGGGTCCAGCACCGGCCCCAGTTTGCGCAATTTGATATTGCCCTCAAGGTCAGCATCAGAATCGCTGGTCCAGGCTATTCCAGCGCGGGTGTGCTGGTTGAATTCATAGAGCGCGGAAAGCGTCACATTGACGCCGACGCCGTCAAGGTCCGAGCTGATCTTGCCGTCCGTTTCACCCAGCGGTTGGCGCAGCTTTGTCTCGCTATCTTCCGCGGTGTAGTTGATGCCCACCCCGACGCCCAGGGAGAGTTTGTCATTGACGCGGTAGGCCACGGCTGGTGTCAGTGCCACGTACACCAGGGAATAGTCGACAGTCTGGTAGCGCCCGGCCCATTCGCTGCCGTAGTTCGAGCCAAAGCCACTGGGCACGGTCAGGGAGAAGCCGGCATGCCATTTGTCGTTGAGTTGCCTGACGTAATACAGCGATGGAATGATGATGGGGTCTTCGCCCTTATCCGGGTCGCCGCCATCAACCGTGGTTTTGTTTTCATCCACATCGAACTTGGCTTGCGGCAGGGCGGCCAGGCCCTGCACCGTGATTCGAGTGCCGCTAAGCCGAGACATGCCGGCTGGTGCGGCGAAGGCCGACTCGGCGCTGTTGGCCTCTGCGATAATACCGGTAAATGCGGGCCCGCCGGCCAGCGCCGGGGCGGCCAGGAAAAGAGCCGGGGCGGCCAGGAAAACGGAAAGTGTACCGCTTAGTGCAGAGCGCAGGTAGTTGTTGCTTATGAGCTTATTCATTTAGTCAAACCTGTAGAGCATGCCGAAGGAAATCAAACCGAAGCTGGAGTCATAGAAGTCGATGTTGCTGTCTTCCTCGTGATAGGCAGCGGTGGCATTGGCGGTCCACTGCTTGAGACCAAAGGGTTGGTCGTAGAGTGCCGTAACAGTCACGCCCATGGAGTCCGTGTCGGCCTCATCATCATAAATCGGGTTGTTGTCGTCTGATTGCAGGTTCTGGTAGTAGAGCTGGCTGACAAAGCTCCAGCGCTCCATGGCGTAGGAGTACTTGAGCTGCACGATCGCACCATTCTCTGCCATCGCCTTGCCGTCCAGGTCGTAGTCCAGATAGCCAATAGTCGGCACCAGGCTGCTGTGGTCGTTGATCTGCCAGTTGTAAGACAGGCTCAGGCGATTTACGTCGCCGGTACGTCGCAGCAGTCGTTGTTGATCATCGTTCAGCCCCAGGGCTTCACCGCTGCGCTCATCGTCGAGATCAGTTTCCGTAGACGTCCAGTTAAATGCCAGCGCTGTTCCCATGATCTGCTCCCAGCCGATATACAGGCCGGAGTTCGTCAGTTCAGTATCGCCACGACTTTGATCAACTATATAAGGGTCCTTCCAGACATCGCTTGGCAACGACGATGAAGTCAAGGCCGCCGCGACAGTGCCGATACCGGTCAGTTCCTGGCGAATACCAATGCGTGTCTCCAGCATGGTATTGATATCAAAGCCGAGCTTGTCGGCGGTGCTGTTGCCACCGTAGAACTGGGTGCGGGTGTCCGCCAGGGTGTAAGCCAGCGCGAACTGGGCCGCAGGCAACACCAGGTTTTCACTGCCAGGGCTGTCCTGGAGGCTGGAAATCGGGTCCTCGCCGAGGTCGAAAGAAGCGATGCCGTCAATCATGTTGTTCTCTGACTGTGCTGCACCGACGCCGAGGTTGATGGTGCCACTCCAGCCGGAACTTGACGGTATGGGGGGCATTGCCTGCGCCAGGCTGCTGCCCAGCGTGATAGAGGCCACGCCGAGTAGCGTGGTAAACAAAGGTCTGCTCATGGTTACTTCCATTCTGAAAACAATATGCGGCCCAGCCAGCGTAGCAAAGCGCTGAAAAGAGCCAGTCTAAAGGGGTTGCTGCAGGATAGCGTGAAAGTCCGCCCGACGATAGTCGCCGGACCGCCCTGATGATATGGATCAGCAATAAAACATCCACCGCTATTAGGATTGCAACCCAACCCCGCTTTGTCTAGAATTGCGCGCCTCTCGTCGACCGGGTTCTGGATTGGTCGACGCGGACAAAGCTGGCGTAGCTCAGTTGGGTGAGCATGAACCGAATTGCCAGTGGCAATTCGCAGTCATGCGAACGCCCGGGCAGGAAGCCCGGGCTGGTGGTGTTGAGGCACTGCTGCGGTGGCAGGACGCCAACTCTTAGGTTTTGATTTGGCTGGCGTAGCTCAGTAGGGTAAGCATGAACCGAATTGCCAGTGGCAATTCGCAGTTATGCGAACGCCCGGGCAGGAAGCCCGGGCAGGTGGTGTTGAGGCACCGCCGCGGAGGCAGGACGCCAACTCATAGGTTTTGATTTGGCTGGCGTAGCTCAGTAGGTAGAGCAGCTGATTTGTAATCAGCCGGTCGGGGGTTCGATTCCTCTCGCCAGCTCCATTTTCTCCCGGTGTTCTTTTCGCGGCACTTTGCTCTGCAAAGGCTGTCTGACCGGGCGGGAAAAGGTTATTTGCGGCCATTCCAGTAGTGGTTTGGCGGCGCCTGGCAGCAGGTCCCGACACAGGCGCTTCCGGGACCCAGCCTGCGCTCCCTTGAAGACCTTGCAAGCCAGAGTTTTTGCGGCTTGGCGAGGAATACGTAAGTCGATAATTTTATTGGGATTAGTTGTTGACAAAGGGGGGGCTCGTAAGGACAATACGTCGCCTTTCGGAGGGGTTCCCGAGTGGCCAAAGGGATCAGACTGTAAATCTGACGCGAAAGCTTCGGTGGTTCGAATCCACCCCCCTCCACCAGGTTTGCGCCTTGGATAGCGCATGGTGATTGGGTTTGGCGGGTATAGTTCAATGGTAGAACCTCAGCCTTCCAAGCTGATGATGCGGGTTCGATCCCCGCTACCCGCTCCAGTAGTTGGAAAGAGCACACAGGGCTCATATAGCTCAGTCGGTAGAGCACTTCCTTGGTAAGGAAGAGGTCACCGGTTCAAATCCGGTTATGAGCTCCATTCCCTGTGTTTGGTAGACGGAAAGTAGAGAGATTTTTTGGTATAGCGTGACTTAGGCCAGTTTTAGGAGACTGTCGAAATGGGAAAAGAGAATTTTGAGCGTAATAAGCCCCACGTCAATGTGGGAACAATCGGTCACGTAGACCACGGTAAGACAACGCTGACAGCGGCGCTGACCCGTGTCTGTGCTGAGGTTTGGGGTGGAGACGCCGTTGCCT